>CAJJAR010000013.1 GCA_905182105.1 uncultured Paracoccaceae bacterium | reverse complement strand
GCTGTAAGTCTACAAAGACATGTAGCTCCTCTGAAGGACATAAAGCAGTACCCAAAGGTCTACCCAAGAACTAAAAACTACAGATGAAGTTGTTCAACGAAGACTGAGCATTAAGAAAGTAGAGACGGGCTTCGGCCCTCTCTGTCTTCTCTATTGTTTTCGTGCCGACTAATTGGACAATCAGCTAAACATGTAGCGACAATAAAAGTTGTAATAAAAGTTGTAATAAAACTCTTCCAAATAAATGGTTAAGTTACTGTTACTAATGCCAAATATTAAAATGGCGGAGGAACAGGGATTCGAACCCTGGGAGGACTTTCACCCTCGTCGGTTTTCAAGACCGGTGCATTCGACCACTCTGCCACTCCTCCGACAAGCACTTCCTAGTGTGAGCAGAAAAATTCTGCAAGCCCACACTTGAAGAAAATTACACCTTCTAGACCTGACCGCCTTGGGGATTTACGCCTAACAATACGTCAGACACTTTTCAGACGGGCTTTGACAGGATAGAGTGCCCGTAAGATCTTCGCTAGGAGACTGTTAATTAAACCAATAATCGAAAAATCAGGTGTGGGCAGCACCACGAACAGGCAAGGAATACATGCGATGGGCAACGCAGATATTATTAAACGTTTCAGCAAATTGGCTAGGAATGGCGGCATCGTTGCGTTTTCAAAGATAATTCTCGCTTGCTGTGATGGCATCAGACAGATTCGCCACCTTGCAGCTGCCTTTGTGCTGGCCTTTGCCGGTGCGCAAGCCCATGCTTTCGAAACACGCGCGACTGCGGCCTATGTGATTGATCAAACGACCGGCACTGTCTTGTTGGAAAAAAATGCGGATACACCTTTACCACCCGCTTCAATGTCTAAACTGATGACTTTGTTAATAGCATTTGAAGCTATTCGAGATGGCCGCCTTTCATTGA
Organism: uncultured Paracoccaceae bacterium; assembly: GCA_905182105.1. Lineage (GTDB taxonomy): Bacteria > Pseudomonadota > Alphaproteobacteria > Rhodobacterales > Rhodobacteraceae > Ascidiaceihabitans. The sequence continues at coordinate 111,579 of CAJJAR010000013.1, read as the reverse complement.
ACGAGAAATTGCCTGTTTCTCAGCATTCTATGAATTACGGTGGATCGACGATGTTCCTAAATACGCGTGATCGCGTGAGCGTTGAAGACCTTATTCGTGGCATCATCGTCTTGTCTGGAAACGATGCCTGTTCGGTGATTGCTGAGGCACTTAGCCCAGATGGCACAGAATCCGGATTTGCGCGCTTCATGACACAGCTTGCCCCAAAAATGGGTATGACCAACTCAACTTTCGCAAATTCGAATGGCTGGCCACAAGCGGGCCATCGTATGTCCATGCGTGATTTAGCGTTGCTTGCAAACCGTTTGATTAGCGATTTCCCAGAGTTCTACCCAATGTTTTCAGAAACTGAGTTTCAATTTGACGGTCGGGCGCCTGAGAACTCGCGCAACCGCAACCCTTTGCTGCGTCTTGGCATCGGTGCAGATGGTTTAAAAACTGGCCACACGCAAGAAGCTGGCTATGGCTTGGTTGGATCTGCCAAACAGGGCCAACGTCGTGTTATCTTCGTTCTTTCAGGTCTCGACAGCCCTGCCGCACGTGCTCAAGAGTCCGAAGCGATTGTTAACTGGGCATTCCGACAATTTGCACAACGCCCCCTAGCCAAAGAGGGTGAGCGCCTAGCAACTGCAGACGTATGGATGGGCGCCGTTTCAAATGTGGGTCTAGTCCCGAACCAAGACATCAGTGTGCTGCTTCCTATTCTTGGCGGTGATGATATCCCTGCCGAAGTTGTCTACAAAGGACCTATTCAGGCGCCAATCGCTAAAGGTGATGAACTGGCTGAACTTGTGCTACGCCCTGAAGGCCTACCAGAAACACGCATCCCATTGTTTGCCGAAACTGACGTTGCAGACGGCGGCTTCATGGCGCGGATCAGTACCGCTGCGATGAAACTGATTGACCGCCTAAACCAAGGACCAAAGCCAGAGGGCGCGTCATGAACCCTAAAGGCAGCTTTATTACGTTTGAGGGCATCGACGGTTCCGGAAAATCCACCCAAGCACGCAAACTTGCGGAACACCTGCAAGCCCAGGGTCGCGACGTTATATTAACCCGCGAACCGGGGGGCAGCGAAGGTGCGGAAGAAATTCGCACTTTGGTTTTACAGGGTGAGCCAGACAGGTGGTCCGCAGAAACTGAAATCCTTTTGTTCACCGCAGCACGCCGCGACCATTTGGAACGCACGATCCTTCCTGCGATTGATGCAGGCAAGGTCGTGATCTGTGATCGTTTCGCAGACAGCACCCGCATGTATCAGGGCCTATCACGTGGCGATCTACGCGGTACCGTTGACCAGTTGCACAAGCTGATGATTGGACGTGAGCCAGACATGACAATCTTGATCGATATGGACTCAGACGCCGGCCTTTCACGCGCCCTATCCCGTCAAGGTGTGGAAGAACGGTTTGAAACCTTCGGTGCAGATTTGCAGGCGCAAATGCGCACTGGGTTTTTATCTTTGGCCGAAGAATTCAAAGAACGCTTCCTGGTGATTAACGGTGCACGCAGCATTGATGAGGTTTCGGTGGACGTGTGTCAATCGGTAGACGATCACCTCACTACGCAATAAGCGCCTCCTTCTCTCATCCAAACACTGCCTTTTGCATTCCCCCTCATTCGATGTAGTGCTAGACCTGCCGTATGGCTGAAGAAATCAACGAACCAGATCGCGTACCTGGCGCACCGCACCCGCGTGAAACCCCGTCCCTCATTGGGCAAGAGGCTGCCGAGGCTGAGTTTCTTGATGGGTTTAACACAGGCCGAATGCACCATGCATGGATGCTGACTGGGCCGCGCGGTGTGGGCAAAGCAACCCTTGCTTGGTCCATCGCACGCTTTCTGCTGGCAACACCTGATCCAGACGGCGGCGATATGTTCGGCCCACCTGTTTTGCCAACTTCGCTACATATTGATCCCGAACACCCAGTGGCACGTCGCATTTCTGCAGGTGCAGACCCAGGGCTTATTTCAGTCACCCGTACTCCCAATGAAAAGACGGGGCGTATGCGCGATCAAATCGTTGTGGATGACATCCGCAAACTAACCGGGTTCTTTCAGATGTCGGCCACTGACGGTGGACGGCGCGTTGTGATCATTGACGCCGCTGACGATATGAATACGCAGGCCGCCAATGCGCTGCTCAAGATGCTAGAGGAACCACCGGAGCGGTGCACCCTTTTGCTAATCACACACCAGCCTTCCGGTCTTCTACCCACCATTCGCTCGCGATGCCGCACCTTGCGGCTTGGCACCCTCAACGGTGAACAAATGAACAGTGCTATGGTTCAGGCCGAAGTCGAAGCAGACGCCAACGCCGCTGCACTTGCTGAACTCGCAGGCGGCTCAGTCGGCGAAGCAATGCGCTTGTCCCTGCTCGGCGGCCTACAGATATACACCGAAATCGTCGGCATTCTTGGCTCCCTGCCCAAAATGGACCGTGCCCGCACCGTGCGCCTTGCCGAAGCCGCCGCACAGCGCGGTGCAGAGGAAAAGCTGGATCTGCTGTTTACGCTTCTTGAAATCGCCCTCGCCCGCCTTGCCCGCACAGGTGCAACAGGACAGCCACCTCAGATCGAGGTAGCACCACATGAGGCTTCCATCATGTCCCAACTTGCCAGCACGCCTCATCAAGGCCGCGCATGGGCAGACGTTGGGCACGAAGCCATGGCACGCGCCCGCCATGGCCGTGCCGTGAACCTTGACCCAGCCGCACTCGTTCTAGATACAATATTTAAGATCCAAGGCGCTGCCGCTTCATAAAACAGGCCAATATGACCCAGATACCCCACATCACCGACAGCCATTGCCACCTCGATTTCCCTGACTTTGAGGGGCAGTTGCCTGAATTGATCGCCAACGCCCAAGCGGCTGGCGTCACACGTATGGTTACGATCTGCACCAAGCTGCGCCAGGAACCCGATGTGCGCGCCATCGCCGAAACCTACGCGCCTGTGTTTTTTGCAGCGGGCACGCACCCAATGAGTGCGGCCTCAGAACCATTGGCCACTTTTGATGAATTGGTCGAAATGTCCAAACATCCCAAATTCGTTGGGATCGGTGAAACTGGTCTCGATTATCACTACACCGCAGAAAGCGCCGATATTCAAAAAGAGTCTCTGCGTATTCATATCGCCGTTGCACGCGAAACAGGCCTGCCCCTTATCATCCACGCCCGCGGTGCAGATGATGACATGGCGCGCATCTTAGCAGAAGAACACGCAAACGGTGCATACACTTGCGTCATGCACTGCTTCTCATCTTCCCCTGAACTGGCGCGCGCAGCCCTAGACCTTGGCTTCTACCTATCGATGTCGGGCATCAGCACATTCCCCAAAAGCCAAGAGGTTCGCGACATCTTCACCGCGGCCCCAGTCGAGCGGATATTGGTCGAAACCGATGCACCCTACCTTGCGCCCCCCCCTCATCGGGGAAAGCGCAATGAACCAGCCTACACCGCGCACACCGCACGGGTTGGGGCAGATGTGTTCGGCATGGATTACGCAGATTTCGCGGCCCAAACCCAATCCAACTTTGAACGCCTGTTCACCAAAGCTGCCAACTACAAGGCAAATGCTTAATGGATGATCTCAAGATCACCATCCTTGGATGCGGCTCCTCTGGTGGCGTGCCTCGTTTGGGCGGGCACTGGGGTGCATGTGACCCGACGAACCCCAAGAACAACCGCCGGCGTTGTTCGATCTTGGTGGAGCGCGTATCCCAGATTGGCACAACCTCCGTACTGATAGACACCTCTCCCGACTTGCGCACCCAGCTACTGGACGCAAACGTTGGTCGCCTTGACGGCGTCATCTACACCCACAGTCACGCCGATCATGTCCACGGGATCGATGACCTGCGTATGATCGTGATCAACATGCGCGAACGGCTCCCCGTATGGGCGGATCCCGTCACACGCGACGCGCTCCTATACCGCTTTGACTATGTCTTTGTGCAACCACCAAAGTCTTCCTATCCACCAATCCTTGACATCAACACGATTGACGGTGACGTCACAATTGGTGGCGCTGGCGGCCCAATTATCTTCAAACCGTTTGAGGTAAACCACGGTTCTATCCAAGCCCTCGGGTTTCGTATCAACGATATCGCCTACCTACCAGACGTTGCCAAAATCCCCGATAATGTCTGGCCCAAACTCGAAAACCTTGAATGCTGGATCGTCGATGCCCTACGCCGAGCCCCCCACCCAACGCACTCACATCTGGCCCAAACGCTTGAGTGGATCGGACAAGTGCAATGCAAAACCGCAGTGCTCACCAACATGCACAACGACCTAGATTACGAGACTGTCAAAGCAGAAATACCCAACCACATTCAACCCGCCTATGACGGCATGACACTCACCTTTAAAGCCGCTTAATCTTACTTTACCCAAAAAATTCCCGCCAAAGGCTCCCGAACCAACCCTACGCGATCGGCCCGATTGAACATGCAAACGCTCCTAGACGTCATCTTTCCCGTCTTCCTTGTCATCGGCTTTGGCTATGTCGCCGTCTGGAAGTTTGCATTCCCAATTTCCGGCATCGATGGGCTGATGAAGTTTGCGCAAAGCTTTGCAATTCCATGTCTTTTGTTTCAAGCTATCGCTAACATCGACCTACAAAGCTCGTTTGACCCACGCCTTCTTATCAGTTTTTACACGGGTGCAGCCCTTTGTTTTGCAGCGGGTATTATAGCTTCACGCCTAATTTTAAAACGAGATTGGGAAGACTGCATCGCCATCGGGTTTTGCTGCCTTTTCTCAAACTCCGTCCTCTTGGGCCTCCCGATAACCGAACGTGCATATGGCGTTGATGCACTCGTCGGCAACTATGTCATCATCGCAATGCACGCGCCATTTTGCTACGGTTTAGGCATCACGGTGATGGAGATCGCGCGCAACCGCGGGCAATCCCCAACCATAATGGTCCGCGCTGTTGGCAAAGCAATGTTTCGCAACGCACTAGTTATCGCAATCGCTTTGGGATTTGTGGTTAACCTCAGTGGCCTGTCCTTGCCGACATTTGCCAATGACGCCATCAGCCTCGTGGTTCGCGCAGCGTTGCCTGTAGCCTTGTTTTCCCTTGGTGGAATATTGATCCAATACAAACCAGAGGGCGACAAGCTGGCCATTCTTATGGTCTGCATGATCGGGCTAGGTCTGCACCCAACAATCGTCTGGACCCTTGGCACGTCTCTGTCAGTACCACCTGATTTCTTTAAGTCAGGTGTTTTGACCGCTGCCATGGCCCCCGGGATCAACGCCTATATCTTTGCTAACATGTATGGGCGCGCCAAACGGGTCGCAGCATCTAGCGTACTTATCGCCACCGGATCATCGGCCATAACAATATGGTTGTGGCTAACGGCGTTGGGCTAACGTTATTTGGTGCGCACAGCCAAAACAGTATCAATCGCATCCAATGTGCGCTGACTAGCACCTGAATGCTCCTCGAGAAACAGATCGATCTGCGATCCAAAATCTTCAATCGGCTCAACAACCTTTTGAGCCAGCGCAGGACCTTCCTCAACGATCTGAACAATACCAGCCGCTTGGGCTTCCACAAACGGGTATTCGATTGTCCAAACATATGGACCGACCAGAACTGGTTTGCGCAAAGACAGCGGTTCGATGATATTATGCGCACCAACTTCGCAATACCCGCCCCCAACGATCACGCGATCTGCAAGGTTAAGGTAGAAATATATCTCGCCCAAACTGTCGCCCAATAGTACCGCGCTGGAGCCATCTAAACCAATGCCCTTCGCAGCGAGGTCCTTGGTCAAATAGTCACTGCGCAGGACAGTGTTCAAACCTGCCTGCCTTAGCTTGTCAGCCACATCACCAAAGCGTTCGGGCGCACGAGGAACATAAACGAACAGCGGTGCCCGCGTGCCATCTTTCAACGCACGCTCACGTACATCTTTGATCAGCTTAACAAATAGGTCTTCTTCACCCTCAATTCCGCTAGCAATCGCAATGATGTTGTCCCACTCGCCCATCTGATCGGTGCGCAATTGTATGGCCGCGTCGAGCTGATGTTGCGGGATAGGTTGATCAAACCGCAACTCACCTGTGACATGCACGTTTTGAACACCCACCTCGACAAATCGGCTGGCTTGCAGTTTCGATTTCACAAACACGCCTGATAGGCCGCGCATCACACGCTGGCGAATGCGCAACCCACGACTGTCTCGTTTTAAAGGCTTGGTCCCGTATTGCCCATTACACATGTACAAGGGACACCCCGCCCGTTTGGCTTCAGAAATCATCGCAGGCCAAACCTCAACCTCCAGGGGCAGGCCAATTTTGGGCTGACAAGCGCGGAAAAAGCGACGATAGGTCCACATCATATCAAGCGGAACCCAAATAACCGCCAGTTGGCCACTTTCAATTTCTGCTGCGAAATGGCGCTGTGCTTCACGCCGTCCCGCAGGGGTAAAGTTGGTAATAATCACATTGTCACCGCGATCGAGGATCAAGCCTATCAGCGCCAATGCAGACCGCGTTTCACCAAGGCTCACACCGTGAACCCAAATCGCGCCTTGCGGCATCGGTCGATTATAGATCGCAAACCGCTCTAGCAGGTTTTGAGAATACAGCGCATCACGCCGCCCACGTTTGAACAGGTAAATCAAAAGCAAAGGTAAAAAGAGCACCCAAGCCAAGCGGTAAACAATAAGGAAGACCATGCGTATCATGCGCCAGCCCTTATCATTACAATCAGGTCTTTGACCAATGGTTTCAACGCCGCTTTTGCATCTTCAACCAATGCCCCAACATTCGCTTGTGTGGTCTGCGACTGCACCACGAAATCCACCAGTGCAGGCACGCTTGACGCGTCATCGGGCAAAGGTTGTGATGCACCTGAATAATCCAAGACCTCATAGTCCTTGGCAAAATTAGCAACATTTGGACCATGACAGACCAGGAGGTTCAGGCAGATAGCCTCCCAAGGGTTGTGCCCACCGAGACTCCCATAAGAACCACCCACAAAAGCAGCAGCTGCCAATCGATACCACAGGCCCAACTCACCAAAACTGTCCACGATCCAAACGGAGTGTGAAGGATCTGGTTGCCCACCCTTACTGCGCCTTGTGCAGGTTAGGCCCGCTTGAACCAGCGCACCCTCGATTTCATCCCCACGCGCAGGCGCGCGTGGCGCTAGGATAAGCAACCAAGACGGGTCGCGCTTCACCAGCTCTCGCTGCGCATCAATCAAAACGGCTTCGTCTTCGCAATGCGTCGATGCCGCGACCCATATCTTACGACCTTCAAGCGCAACTTGAAGCGTTGCAAGCATACCCACATCCACTGAAAGCGGTTCCGCCGCAGGTTTAAGCGATCCCGTCACACGAACATCACGCCCACCTAAGGAAGAAAGGTTTTCGGCAGTTTGCTCATCTTGAACCGTAATCAAGTCAAATAATCCAAAAACCTTTTTATATAGTCCGGCAAGTCGCGCACGTTTCGCAGTACTCTTGTTGTCCATGCGACCATTCACATAAGCCAGCGGAATGTCACGCGCTGCACAGTCATGAATGGCACCGGGCCAAATGTCCTGCTCCGACCAGATAGAAAGGCAGGGCTGCCAATGATCCAGAAACTTGGCCATATATGTAGGCCCATCCAAAGGCAGGAATTGATGGACCGTATTCGCCGGCAGGTTTTGGCCCAACACATCCGCCGACGAACGAGCCGTAGACGTAATGACAAAATTCAGATCGGGGGCCACTTGCTGCATTCCAACAATTAAAGGGCGCAGCGCAAGGACCTCTCCCAACCCAACAGCATGCATCCATACCACGCGCCCTGTGGGACGAACCTGTGTCGCGATGCCCAAACGTTCCCCGGCCCGCGCAGCGTTTTCTTTGGCCTTGCAAATACGCCCCGCTAAAACACGACGCATGACCGGCTGAAGGACGCGGCGCAGGATCAAGTATCCCCTAAGCTGAAGACCAATATTCATAGTCTGCTCAGGTCCATTTTGTCGGGAATTTAACGGTCATGGCATTTATTTCCTGATCAGATAAATCGGCAGTTCGGTGACATCTAAGCTAGGGATCTGCATATGATCCAGCCCAAAAGGCCGTTTTCATACAGAGTCACACTCGATACACTACCAGCCTACCAACACATACGCCTCAAAAAAACGATGTTGTGGATCTAATATATCAAGAGTTGGTGCCGCTAAGACGTCAGAAGACATACCCTACAGAATAGAAGCAGTTACATCACCGATCCGATCCTGATCCTGCTCTTAGGTGTCATCACTGGGCTCAACAACTTTGGGGCAAAGTTTTAAGAAGCCACAAAAGGTTCCGAATTCAGGATAAGTGAACGGCGCCATTATGAGCATTGTTTGAGCGGCGACATGGGTAAGGTTACCAAAAACTATTAATACAGTGAGTAAAAGGTGGCGCATCGGGCTTCTCCATTTTGGGAATTGATGCACAACTTCTATGAAGACAAACGCCACCCTACGCGTCGATGTTGAAAATTAGTGCAGGTCTATAGTCATTGGCGATGATTTTTCATAATCGGTAAACGAACTGGACTGCGTCTTGCGTCGGTATTCAGTCAGGTTATGTCCGATTTCAGTACGGAAAGCACGATTGAACGGCCCAATACAAGCAAAGCCAACATCATATGGAATTTCCAGCACAGTCACGCTCATCTGAGCGGGATCGGTCAAAGCCTTACAGGCTGCTTCAATCCGTGCTCGATTTATGAAGCTTGAAAAGTTGCGATAGCCTAGACCTTGATTGATCGCCCGCCACAGTCGGTGCTCGGGCACTGCAAGTTTTCCAGCGAGCGCACCGATGGTTAGTCCTTCTTAGCACCAAATTTGCGTATTCATCACCGCATGAATACGCGCAATGAGAGCCGTGTCCAAAAAACCATCTTGTATTGGCAAATGGACGCAGGTTTCAGGCGATATTGCACTCGGCCAGCGGTTCACATCTGGGCGCAGCAGCCACACGGCAAAAGCGAGCGCGACAACAAGGATACCGATCGCTTGTTAGAGTGCCAATAATACAGTGCCTTCATGTAGGACACCGGCCGCCTGACCCAATGTCAAAAATAAAGCGAGCCCAGCAATTGCGGCCGCGAACCCGGGTCGCGCGCGTCAACGGCACTCCACCAGATCGTCACGCGTGGACCAGAGCGAAAGAATGAAAAGTGCCCCATAAAGAACCACGGCCATGGGTAAGCATAATGGGAACGAACTTGGGAACGCCAAGTGGGAGTAAAGAGCGGCTGAGGTGGCCAATGATGCAGCTACCCAAGGCCAGCGCTGTCCGGGAGCATCAAGGAATATAGTCACGATCAGCGATGTCACTGCTGCTGGCGTGAAACTGGATAAGAGTATGAGGTTTGTCTCCAAACTCGGGTGCACTTCGAGCGGCAGTGCCGCCGTAGTAATTAAGAACTTGGACTTGGATACTGCCAGCGCCGTAACCGATAAACGCCCTTCCAACCCAATAGACACGCCAAAGCAACGCAGCCAACAAAAGTAGCAGTGTTATGGGACCGCCACGCAGCGCAAGGTCGAGGTGAATCATGTCCGGTCCGTTCATATTTCGTGTATCGGGTTGGAAACAACATAGCGCGGAGACACCAACTTCGCGCCTTGATTTATGAAAATCATGCACCGATTTTGAAAAACAGCCTAAACTAAATATTAGCTGAGTTTTGCAATGCGACGGTGCAGTCCTTATCGGGGCTATAAGCACTATATGAAAGGTCTTGCCCTTATTAGCACCCTTCTGAACAAGATCTGCCTCCAAGGCCTCATGCACATGATATTGGCCCTAGGAGCCATAGACGCATCATGCCGATTATTCAGGGAATAGGACTTAAATCCCAACCATAACAGATTACGCCCAATAGGTCAGGATCAGTCATCCAAAAATTTGACCAGTATTAGTCCAGTTTAGCCGCTGCTACCAAAGCTCTCGCCTTGGCAGTATGCGAAGATAGGAATAATGCTGAATATGGCCAGCGGGAGCAAGTCATTAAAAGTAGTATTACACATGACGTTTGAACGTAAAAGGAACGCATTTGGTCCGTAATTCGGTCATCACTCTCTCCATCCCAAAAATAGGATAAGGTTAGTTATGGAAGTGGTATCAGTGGGTTATTCATCAGGAGGCCGCTTTAGTCCTGAAAAGTTAGTGCGGCTGAGAAGACTCGAACTTCCACGGGTGTTACCCCACAGCGACCTCAACGCTGCGCGTCTACCAACATAATAAGAGACTTATTACAATTCCGCCTTATTGTTCACACAGTCATTTATACCTGTCAATTGTCAGATGTGTGCCAATGTGTGCCACGATTAGCGCTACTTCACTGGCCTGATTCAAATAAGATCATGCGAATGGCAGCGTCGCCCTACAGGGGCCACAGGGGTGCCACCCGATTATATGTATGGCCTCTGCCAGAAATTAGATATTTCACTTTAGAGCGTATTTCACTCTTGGGCTTAAGGGACTTATTGCAGTAGCCCCATGCAGTCAGCTCATAAATCTAATTGAACAGGTCACTTCCTCTGCAAGTATGCCCTTGATACATGCCCCTTGAGGCTACGTGCTTTTTGCAATGAAACGCTGCACCAGGCCGTACCACCGGTTTGCTGACAGCTGTAGACCTTCAGTGCTGTTCCGTTTGGAAGGCCGATGATTACTTTGTAACCTATACCAGGCCCCGCACGTAATTTAAGCATATCACCGTCTTCAACACCAATTACCTCAAACTTACCGTATTCATCAGCAACAGAATGTTTGGGGAGTAAGCCAAGGGTTAATGCCACTACGGTGATAACTGCAGAGCATGTTTTGTTCATCATTTTATCCTTCGTTACAGCGTATCGAATGGTACATGTTTCATTTAATTCAGCGCAATCCTTTTATGCTAAACGGGTAATTGGTTGGTAATTAACCACTATGATTGTACCTTCTGCACGTGGCGGAAAATGATGATCGAAGACTGTGTTGAATATAGTTAATAGGCTTTGCTTATTAAAAGGATAACAAAGCTAGAATTCGAACTTCATAGAGCATAATAAAGTGAAAAAAAATAGGACATTAGGAGCGATTTGGTGCATATTAAGCTAACGGTAACTTTATTGGCATTTTCCTTGCTAGTGGCATGTAGCCCTCAAAAAGAGGTTTTAGATGGCTGGATCGACAGTGATGAACGTAATTTGTTCTCTCAGTTGGGTGTCCCAGACAGAACTGCTGAAGCAGGTGGAATAAGGTTTTTAAGTTATGCGATCACCAGTCCTTATGGTGGTGGAACCATAAGAATAAACACTTTTAACGTTGAAATTGCTTCAGGAAGAATTGTAGGCACATCGTGTTCTGGACTGTGCATATCGTTGCAATAGCCTGGTCTCGCATAAGTGTCCGTCCCTAAGGCCAATGCTTAGAAGCATATTTGCACCAACCTTTTAACGAGAAGCCACAGCTTGCTGAGAGGCTTGCTAAGGACCGTTCAACAGATATCTTTGAGATCCTAATGTGCTGTGTAATGAGAGATGGAGACTACCTGCATGGGCCACAGGGGTGCCCCCCGATTATATGTATGGGCTCTGCCAGAAATTAGGTATTTTTAAATCATGAAGCGTTGTAGGTGAGTGATAAAGCTGAGCTTTGAGTTGGTACTAAATCTGCTTATCTAAGAAAGCATGACATTCCATATCAGATACAGAGAGATGAAGAAAAAGACCTGCAGGCTAGGGCGGTAGCGAAAAGTAGGCTTAAAATGGTATTTCTAGATCTGTGTTCGAAAACAGGCTTTGGATATAAGCGGCAAGGCAATCTTACCCCGAAGATGAAATCCAGAATAGTGAACAAGCTCAAGAACCTCAGATCGAGGCTTTTGAAAGGGGTTCCAGCTTGCAATATAATGGTGACCTGCCGGAAGGACCTTTATTTTGAAGTATCTGGGAAGGTCACAAGATTTGCAAAGGACGCCAGAATAGCGAAGTTTATGTGGTGCCATAAAAGTACGAAGGGTACCAATAAGTATCGTAATTGCACGCATGCCATTCACTTCTACGACATCAATCTCAATCCAGCCGTCAAGCAGTACTTGGAGATGAGCAAGGAGCAGGAAAATCTATGGAGGTAGTCTGAACTTGTACAATGGCTCTATCGAACTGATCTCCGAAACGCTGATAGCAACAAAACAATAGAATTATATATGGCTTCAGAAGAGATGATGGCGCTTGTTGAAGACTGGCTTTCAGATTGTCCTATGCAATGATTTAATGGTTATGAAGCCGAATTCCGTCTCAAGGGGCGCTTGAAACACCCTGTTTATATAGCTATAATGACATGTTTTGGTAAAAGAAGCTATCAAGAAGAATGAACCTAAAGAATACGAACAAAAGGAAATGATGCGACCAAGATCATTATCCATTTAGTATACGTTTGGTGATACTCAAATAACTGACGTTAGGCGACAAAAAAGTTTAGCCAATGCAATTATCAACTTCAATGTTTAATAATCTAAACTTTCTTAAACTTAAGCGGTCACCCAAAGAATGAATAACTTCGTTTAATAATTATTAGATGATAATTCTCTTTAAGATTTTAGGTCCAATCCTCTAGTGAGTTTAGTTTGTCGCATCTTTAGTGTCATAAAAAGGCTGCATCCTTAAACGAAGTTTCTTCTAGCTCGTGACAGCCTGTTAAGTAGGTATGGCTTTTGAAGTTGACCGTTACGAACCCTTTAAAAGTTTGTTACACACCAGAGCTCTGCCTCATCGAGTTTTGAAGCGGTGTTTGAACCCGAGTTGAGCAATGGGTGTATCCAAACCTCCATTGAAGGATTTTAGAACCCCCAACCCCAGCGAAACTGCGTTATTAGAGCTCAAGATATAATCTATCTCTACTCTTGCACCACCTAAAAGGCCCCGACCAACGTCTACGCCGCCACCACCAGCTGCACCAATGTGTGTCTCCAAAGACATTCGCCATGTTTCTCCCAAATCGAATTCATGACCGAGGCCTAAAAGTCCCACTGCATAGCCTGCAACGCCTCCTGATATCGTTGTTTGAGCGTTTCCTGTAAGATACGTCTTTTTATTAATGAAGTAGTCGATTGAACTTTCCTGCATCAAAGGTTGAATGCCGTCATTGCTCCGGGATTTCATGTAAGAGGCGTTAGGTGGCTGTATTGATAAGCCAAGCCCAACTTGCCATTGCTGTTGCTCCATACTGTGGGCTCTCTTGGTGTCTCTTCCAAAAACACGAGACAAGCTAAGTCGTGTGACGTTCCCTGAAACATTAGAACTTACAGCGCTCAAAGTGCCATAAGTTAAATCAAGATCAAAAAGCTCACCTATTGGAAATGCCATTCCAACTGATGCGCCTGCAATTAAGCCACCACCTGTATCCACATCACCACCTCCACCAAAACCGATAGAGGATTGTCCAAAAAGTGAGATAGGGCCCAATGGCCAACGCTTCCTTAGGCCGCCAATGACTTGCATATAGCCATCACCACCTGATACTGCACCATCTCCTCCCAAAAAGGTCTCATAGCCGTTAGCAAGAGCAAAGCTCGCTTCGGCTCCCACAAGTTGCAATTGTGTTTGTGCAGTTCTTGATCGTGACAATGTGCCAGGAAATTGAAGTTTTGAAGTTCGAAAACTTGCTCTGGTTGGTTTTAATCCGCCAGTGCCGCCAGATTTGGCTCTAGGCGAAACCTGATAACGCAATCCGAATGATGTCGCCCAGTCATCGATTGGTGCACCACTTATAGAAACGTGAGACAATCCTGCACGTGCGCTCCAATTAGATGTTAATGCATATTCTCCCATTGCACCGAAGCGAAGCATAGTTCCGTCACCGACAACTTGGCTGGCACCGCCGCCGCCTCCCAAGAAGCCCGACAATGCTAGGTTCCACTCGGATGAAAGAGGAAAGCGCTTTACAGCCTCAAAGCCCCAAAAGAATGCACCACCACCATCGCCTGACGCACCAGAGTATAATGATTGGCCAAAACTAAGGTTCTTACCAACGGGTACTCCAACAAAAAGGCGGTGTAGTCCTTCGATCGATGTTTTCGGTGATCTGAGGTAGTCAAAGTCACTTTCAATTTCTAGCGCCGTAGCGGGTTGAACTGAAATTACTGTCAAGAATGCAGCGAGCGTAAAAAATCTATTTTTTAAGTAATGCTTCATATTAATTTTAGACTGCTTTATTTAGCTGGATATTTCTAGATTTTTAAAACGAAATCATTGTTTTAATGATCTCAGATTTCTTGAACTTAGGCTATCTCCCAAAAAATGAATAGCTTCGGTTAATAATTATTAAATGATAACTCTTTTTAAGATTTGAGGTCTAATTCTCAAGTATGTTTAGTTTATCGCATCCTTAGAGTCATAAAAAGGCTGCGTCCTTAAACGAAGTTTCTGCTAGCGCGTGACAGCCTGTTAAGTAGGTATGGCTTTTGAAGTTGCCCCTTATGAACTCTTTAAGTGTCAAGTCATCCTACTATCGCTGTTTGAGCACAGCCTAAGAGAAGCACACAGACTCACTCATGGCTTCTGGCTCGTGGGTGACATAACTTCAGGTTGTTTTCTGGGCTTCTATGAGCCAAGGAAACCCCCAGAATTTACAGGAAAGAATAGAATTGGCTCATTTTGTACTTATTTCATTTGATTTGGTCAAAATATAATGGCATCTACCGTCATATTGATAATTCAAATATGGCAGAAATTAAATGCAAGTCAGTGTTCGTGATAATAACGTCGACCAAGCCCTAAGGGCACTTAAGAAAAAACTCCAACGCGAAGGTGTCTTTCGTGAAATGAGGCTCAAAGAGGCTTTCGAAAAGCCTTCTGAGAAAAAGACTCGTCAAGCAAAAGAAGCCGTAAATCGTCAGCGCAAGCTCGCCCGCAAAAAAGCTGAGCGCGACGGCTAAATACTCAGCAAATTGTGTGAATAGTCCTCTTCTAAATATTCACAGGGCACCGTTTGAGACAGTTTTGTTATTTCTGGTGGCCTGTGAAAATTGCGGCAAATGAATGGCTATTTCTATGTCTAACCTTCTGACAGTGAGTTATTCAGCTTTAGCTGGTTTAATACTAGCAGTTCTTGTTGTAATGATTTGGCCAAATGATTGCACAACCGATACTCAATCGCGAAACGCTGAGGTTGGATGTGAGCTAGCCGACTGAGGGATATTTGAGCTGATGCTGCCTACCATCTAAGATTTGTAATATTCTGTCCTTGGTGACTTTATGTACTGCTAGTCCCATAGATTCAGCAGCCTTCATTCTATCTGGTTAGCTTTAGTTTCAATTAAGATGTCTGAAGTATCCAACGGATATTGTTTGAGGGGGTGGTTAGTGATAATTTGCATGGCTTATAGTATCCCTCAGATGTGGGAACGTACTGTCTGAGCTATAAAGGTCATAGGAGATCGTTTTAACCTCACGTCCTAACAGTTGGGCAGCCAGTGATTCTGGCACTCCAGAAACTATTACTATGATGAACCATAGGCGCTTTTATCAGACACAACACTCAGTCAAGTGATCATTATATTTTCGAGATATAGGTGACGCTGTTCCATTGTGAATCCTCGACCATAGCTATTGCCGATACTAGTTACGGACTTTCAACCACCGATCTCATCGATCATATCCATTGGATATTCAACAGCCCGAAGTCGATCTCTCATGGTGTGACGCAAGCTATGGCCGGTCAAACCATCGAAGTCTTTCTTTGACCACTTGTTGAGAGCAGCAGACGCATTGTCTGCCCTACACAGGCCATCCCTGATGTAACGTGGAAAAAACCACTCACCATCCGATTGTCTTTGTGCTTGTTCGATAGCCCTTCCGGCGCAACCCAAAAGTGGGGGGGTGCAAACAGAATTCTTCGTCTTCAGTCTTCTGGCAGTGTTCGGTCTAATTTGAATGAGAGCATTCTCCAGCTCAATGTCACAAACTCGAAAACCAACGATCTCAGCCAACCTACAGCCTGTTTCACCAATAAGAGGCATGAGGAGCTTGACAGTACTGCCAGATGAAAGTGCTTTATCATAACCATACTTCAATTGTTCGTCGCTGAAGGTGCCGCGCTTGAATACGTCACCTCCTTCATTTTGGATAAACAGTCTGGTGAAGGGATTCCGTTTGTCTAAATCCAATTCAGAGTATGCATAATTGAGTATTGCTGAGACGCTGTTGACCCTACGCCTGATAGTAGCTGTCTTATTCCCTTTCATTTGTAAGTGATGAACAAACAGCTTGGCATCTTCACGGGAATACTCGCTGACATCTCTATCACCAGCTAAGGATATGAAGGTGGCCAAAGCTACACGAGGAGGCGTTTGATCTATCTGTTTCAATACCAGGTATTCATCAGCAATCTCAGACAAGGTAGACTGCCTTGGTTTAAAGCTATTAATAATAGTTGACATATTAACTGGCTGTATAACTGTCGTAGCACTCCAAGCACCTTCCAATACATAACCCAGACGTTTCGCTAACGCCTCAGCTTCAAATGTATCTCTAGACAGTGCCTGCCTAATGAACTGACCATAGGCTTCAACTGCATGTTTAGGCACACGGCGGTTGTAGTAATAGGTGCCTGAACGATAAATTGTGTACTGAATGTGTGACATGATGATCTTCCTCGATAATTTAATCCAAGGAATTTTAATAAGTTATCTATTATGAGTGGTGCGGCTGAGAAGACTCGAACTTCCACGGGTGTTACCCCACAGCGACCTCAACGCTGCGCGTCTACCATTCCGCCACAGCCGCACTTTGAGGTTAGTAGCGGTGATCTAGCCCCTCGAAGCAGGGATGTGAACCCCAAATATTCTACAATTCCCTTTAGGTCGCATTCTTTCCGCAATGCCCCTCACAGATAAACTAAAAAGCTGGGTTGCAAACTGCGCTGGCCGCAACGATCTTAAGGGGACCCTCATATGGATACCCAAAGAAAAATGACCACAGAACAATCTAAGACCACAGTCGTTGTAACAATTGTGTCCGATGTCATGTGTCCGTGGTGCGTAATTGGGTATCGCCAGCTTGAACAAGCTATGATCGACACGGGCATCGACGCCCACATCCGTTGGGAACCGTTTGAGCTAAACTCTGACATGCCCGTGACAGGACAGAACACATCCGAGCACATCCAGCAAAAATATGGCAGCACACCCGAACAGTCCGAACAGTCGCGTGTACAAATGAAACCACTGGGCGAAAACCTGGGTTTTGCATTCAACTGGACCCCAGAGAGCCGCATGTGGAACACTTTTATCACCCACCAATTGCTGGAATTTGCATTGACAGAGGGAAAACAACACGCGTTGAAGATAGCATTGTTTGAGGCACATTTCACCGATCAACGCGATTTGTCCCAAGCGAATGTTTTGGTAGATATAGCATTCTCAGTTGGACTGGATGCAGGCAAAGCCAAGCATATCATTGAAAGCGGTGAACTGGGCGCGATCACACGTGAAAAACAACAGTTTTGGCAAGCACGCGGTATCTCCAGCGTGCCATCGATGATCTTTGGCGGAAAATACCTGGTAACTGGGGCACAGGGCGTCGCCGCCTATTCGGACATTTTGCAACGCGCAGCTTCTGACGCGGCAACTGCGTAATGGTTGAGTGGATCACCAGTACAGGCCTGACCGATTTTCGCGAGGCTGAGGCGTGGATGGAGGCACGCGTTGCCGATATTCACAAAGGTGTCGCCGATGAATGCATCTGGCTGGTTGAGCACCCTGCCCTTTATACCGCAGGCACATCTGCCAAATCAGAGGATTTGACTGATCCTGATCGCTTTCCCGTTTTCGATACAAAACGCGGTGGGCAGTATACATATCACGGTCCAGGACAGCGGGTGGCCTACACACTGGTGGATGTGGGCAAACGTGGTCATGATGTGCGCCTGTTCGTGCAACAGCTCGAGGCATGGGTGATCGGAGCCTTGAAAGAATTCAATATAGACGGTGCCATCCGCGAGGGACGTGTTGGCGTCTGGGTAGAGCGTCCTGACAAACCACTGACGCCCTCAGGCAACATCGCAGAGGACAAGATTGCGGCCATTGGAATTCGTCTACGCAAGTGGATTAGTTTTCATGGTATCTCCATCAATGTGGAACCGAATCTTAGTCATTTTGACGGGATCGTCCCCTGCGGAATCACCCAACACGGTGTTACATCACTGGTCGATTTGGGCTTGCCCGTGACAATGGATGACGTGGATGTTGCCCTTAAGAAAAGTCTAAGTACCGTCTTCAACTAACGTAGATAATTAATTTACCGATGCCTGATAGCCCTTTCAGCAACGTTTGACACAGTATCTTCAAAACACCGCCGCTTTATCGCCTTGTTTTCCGATGATGTCTGTCTCAACGGACCTTTAAGGGTAATCAGATGTACGATAAATTGGATGGTCTATTTTTAGACAACAGAAAATGCGGAACTCCAGCGATTGGATTTGGCCAAAAGAGCAACAGTTCTTCGGGTGCCACGTCTTTGCGCAACGCAACCAACAATCCTGTGCCACTAAAGGGTAACAAAATTTGGTCCACCACATCGGACCAATTACACAGCTTTGATCAGAACGAAAACTTGCCAGCACGCAGTGCAATCCGGTTGGACCAATTAACCTGCACCAAAGACACGTCTTTCGACGCGTTGATTTTGGCAAACCGCGATACTCAGGAATATGTTTCAAAGGTTGGCTTTGACGCTTTGCGTCGAATTTTCCTGGCATGATGCCTATAGGCGGCTGGCAGCAGAAGAAACGCATGCCCGCAAATCAAAGCATTCCATGCTTTACAGCCGGCACAATTATCGCAACCCGCGAAGGCGAGAAACGGATCGAAGATCTGCGCCCGAGCGATCATGTTGTGACCCGCGATTCCGGTTTTGTTCAAATTCAAGCAATCAGCCAGCAAAGCTATTCGCCAGCCGAACAGCGCCTGAACATTGATTTCCGCCCTATCGTCATTCCCGCAGGAACATTCAGCAACACACGCGATCTACATCTTTCGCCTGCGCACCGCCTGATGGTGACTGACAGCCAAGCGGAATTGCTGTTTGGATCTTCAGAGGTTCTAGTCGCAGCCAAAACTGCACTCAGCTACGCATGGGTTCACCAACAACCCGCAAATTTTGACGTGACATATTATCACATTTTGCTCCCGGCCCACGAGCTGATGATGGTTGAAGAAATGTGAGCAGAAAGCTTATTATCGGGCGACATGCCTGAACGCGTCCTTGAAACGGGTAAAATTTGGGAAACTTTGGATGGTTTCGACATGAGCAAAGCCATTCATAAAGACACAATTCGTCCCGTTTTGCGCGGACATGAAGCACGCTCTCTTATGCATCGTTTGCTCGACTGCATCGACAAAGTTGCAGCGAAACAAGTCCCAAACAAAGTTTTTTTAGCTGCGGCTTAGTCGCAAACCACTCGATAGCGAAGTTCAGATTCCCCAGAAATTTCCACGCAAGCCCGTGCTTCACGCGGCCTTTTCTCCAACAGCAATGAAATCGGTGGGTTCAAGCGATGCGGGCAGTTGATTTTGGAGCCTCCGCCAAACCGTGACCCTTGCGAACAATCGCGACAATATTTCGCGCATGTTTGGTCATCTCAGTCATTGCTCATAAAGGTTTGCTCCATTAGAACCGCGAGGAATCCTTCGCAACGAACAACTTGTTGTGAATTCTTTATAATGTCAGGAGGCAACCCTATGGCAGACGCAGCCATCCACGGGCACGACCACGAAGATAACCGTGGGTTCTTTACCCGCTGGTTCATGTCCACAAACCACAAAGACATCGGTATTCTATATCTGATCGTCTCAGCCCTCGTTGGCTTTGTATCCGTAGCATTCACCGTTTACATGCGGTTGGAGCTTATGGACCCAGGCGTCCAGTACATGTGTATGGAAGGCGCGCGTTTCGTCGCAGACTCCTCCTCACTTTGTACTCCAAACGGACACCTGTGGAACGTTTTGATCACTGGCCACGGCATCTTGATGATGTTCTTCGTGGTTATTCCTGCGCTATTCGGCGGCTTTGGTAACTACTTTATGCCATTGCAAATCGGCGCGCCTGACATGGCATTCCCACGTATGAACAACTTGTCCTTCTGGATGTATGTTGCTGGTACAACATTGGCGATCTGCTCTGTTATCTCACCTGGTGGAAACGGTCAGCTTGGTTCTGGTGTGGGTTGGGTTTTGTACCCGCCGTTGTCAGTACGTGAAGGCGGCATGTCTATGGACCTCGCAATCTTTGCGGTCCACGTTTCTGGCGCCTCATCTATTCTTGGTGCGATCAACATGATCACAACATTCCTAAACATGCGTGCCCCTGGCATGACATTGTTCAAGGTTCCGTTGTTCTCATGGTCAATCTTTGTGACCTCTTGGTTAATCTTGTTGTCCTTGCCTGTTTTGGCTGGCGCGATCACCATGTTGCTGATGGACCGTAACTTTGGCTTCACATTCTTTGATCCAGCAGGCGGTGGCGATCCGGTCTTGTACCAACACATCCTGTGGTTCTTTGGTCACCCTGAAGTGTACATCATCATCCTTCCAGGCTTTGGTATCATCTCTCACGTAATAGCAACATTCGCACGCAAGCCGATCTTCGGTTACCTGCCAATGGTATGGGCGATCATCGCGATTGGTGTTCTAGGCTTCGTCGTATGGGCACACCACATGTACACGGTTGGTATGTCACTGAACCAACAAGCCTACTTCATGCTCGCAACGATGGTCATTGCGGTCCCAACAGGGGTCAAAGTGTTCTCATGGATTGCGACCATGTGGGGCGGCTCGATTGAGTTCAAAACACCAATGCTATGGGCTTTTGGCTTCTTGTTCTTGTTCACCGTCGGTGGCGTTACAGGTATCGTTCTGTCCCAAGCAGCTGTGGACCGTTACTACCACGATACATACTACGTTGTGGCACACTTCCACTACGTGATGAGTTTGGGTGCGGTCTTTACAATCTTTGCAGGGGTCTACTTCTACCTGCCGAAGATGACAGGTCGCATGTACCCTGAATGGGCTGGTAAACTACACTTTTGGATGATGTTCATCGGCGCAAACCTTACCTTCTTCCCACAGCACTTCTTGGGTCGTCAGGGTATGCCACGTCGTTACATCGACTATCCTGAGCAGTTTGCATACTGGAACGAATGGTCCTCATGGGGCGCGTTCCTAAGTTTTGCATCCTTTATCTTCTTCTTCGGGATCATTGCTTACACATTGCTACGCGGTGCTAAGGCAACTGAAGCGAACCCATGGAACGAATACGCGGACACCCTGGAATGGACTTTGCCAAGCCCACCCCCAGAGCACACGTTCGAAATTCTTCCAAAGCAAGAAGACTGGGACAAACAACACAGCCACTAATTGGCTATATTGATTTAAGAATCAAAAGGCTCCAACGGCGGTTGGGGCCTTTTTTCTGTTCGGGAGTGTGTGGTTGACGGAAATTTCTGAACGACCTAGCGTTGTGGTCATCGAACGAGAACAGGCACAGTATCCACAGATGGGTTATAAATCCTACATCATCTGCACCAGCCCACGCAGCGGCAGCACCCTTCTGTGTCAGCTCTTGGCCAACACCAATGTCGCAGGCGTGCCCAATTCCTATTTCCATAAACCCTCCCTCACCAGTTGGATGGAAGTTCACGATATTGCAGCTAATAACTTTCCCAACCGGTCAGGAACCTTACAGGCAATTTTTGAAAAGGTGCGCAAAGTTGGCATCGCAGAAACCGGTGTATTTGGCCTGCGACTACAAGGCGGCAGTATTAATTATTTTCTGGATCAACTCAAATTTTTGCATCCGGAACAACACTGCGATGTGGACCGACTAAACGCAACCTTCGGGGAAACTGCGTTCATTTTTCTGTCGCGCAAAAACAAACTGGAACAGGCCATTTCATGCGTTAAAGCCATGCAAACGGGGCTTTGGCATACAGCCGCAAACGGGACTGAATTCGAACGTTTGGCACCACCACAGCTCCCCTACTTTGATAGAGAAGCGATCAGACAACATATTTCAGAGTTTGAGGAGGATGACCAAAGGTGGGAGCACTAGTTTACAACAGAAAGCATCAAACCTTTGCGCCTATCTTACGAGGAACTAGCAAAAGATTCCGTAGCAACCTTGAACACAGTGCTAGAGGCGCTCGGACTTCACACATCAAGCACGATTGGAACTAAGGCACCCTTAGCCAAAATGGCTGATGAACTAAGTGAGGAATGGGCAACGCTATACCGCACGGTCCCCAATCAAATCTAAACGCCCGCCTCAACCAAATAACGCGGCCCAGTACCATCCACACGCACGCGATCCTGCGGGTTATACAGCGCGCATTTGCTCAGCGACAAACACCCACACCCAATACACTCATCCAACTTGTCACGCAGCCGCTCAGCCTTTGCTTTACGGGCATCTAGGTCTTTGCGAAACTTGGTGGCCATACGTGTCCAATCGCCTTTTGACGGTGGGCGCCCTTGGGGCAAGGTCTGCATAAGCACACCCAACTCTTTCAACGATACGCCCAGCTCTTGTGCGATCATAACAAAACTAAGTTTACGGATGTCGGACCGGTCATAGCGGCGATGGCCCGACGCGTTTTTTATCGGGGTAACCAGCCCATGCGTTCCATAAAACCGGATAGCTGAAACAGCTAAACCTGTACGCACGGCCACGGCCCCGATGCTAAGTCCCTGTGACGTTGGCATCAAAAAAAACTCTTGATCTCAAGTTAACTTGAGGAATTAAAACATAGAGAGTGTACACATATCAAAGGAAAAATCATGGCTGAGTTAGAACACCTAAACGTCACTGTAAAAGACACACATGCGACCGCCGAAATGCTATGCGATCTGTTTGGACGGGAAATCCGGTGGGAAGGAGCGTCCATTCATGAGGGCTATTCACTGCACGTGGGCAGTAAGACAAGCTACCTCGCACTGTATACACCCCCAGAAACCCCAACGCCTGCTGGCGCGAGATACTACAGTTGCGCTGCCCTCAACCACTTAGGCATTGTTGTGGATGATTTGGACGCTGTTAAACAAAAGGTCATTGCGCGCGGCTATGTCCCCAACAGCCATCAAGACTATGAACCTGGTCGTCGCTTCTACTTTGAAGATGAAAACGGGATCGAGATCGAAGTCATCTCATATGCTTAAACCCAACAGCTGGGCCTGCAACACTGTGTACCCAGCGTCAAAGCACGCCCAGCTTGCTATACTTTGTCACATCCTTTTTTGACCACACCCGCACTAGGCTTGAGAAACTTCAACCAGATGCAAAGCCCACATGCCTTACACTTGGACCAGTCAACCAAACGACCCAACACAGGTCATGCATCTCAAACCGCATGAAAGCCTGCCACCCAAAGGCATGGCCGCCTTCATCCTCGCAACCTTCACGCTTATCTTGATCCCTGCCTTGGCCTTGCTCGGCACGCCCCTGCTGTGGGCCTTGCTGCCCTTCTTATTGCTGGCCGTCTGGGGGATGTATTTCGCACTACAGCAAAACCACAAACAACGTCAGATCCTTGAGGTTCTGACACTCAAAGAAGACCGCGTTAAACTGATCCACACCCCAGCCAAAGGCGGTGCCATCACATGGGATTGCAACCGCTACTGGACCCAAGTTACCAAACACGAGACCAGCGGACCCGTACCAAACTACATAACGCTAAAAGGTATGGGGCGCGAGGTGGAAATCGGGGCCTTCCTCTCAGAAGAAGAACGGATCACGCTATTCGATGATCTTCAACGCGCTTTAAAACGGGCCCCACATTAAAAAAGGCGGGCCAAAGCCCACCTTCTTCATCTTACTAAATAAACTTCGGAGTTTGAGGCAGCGCCTCAACCCCTCATCATGAACACAAACGGTCCTTAACGATCGGGCCGACTGAACCAAAGTCCATCTGCCCCATATATTTGCCCTTAAGAATACCCATAACCTTACCCATATCGCGAATGCTTGTCGCACCCACTTCGGCAACAGCGGCATCAACAGCCGCCGCACTTTCCGCCTTATTCAACTGACGTGGTAAGAATTCTTCGATCACTAGGATCTCTTCGCGCTCACGCTCGGCCAAATCCAAACGATTGCCTTCTTCATAAGCACGTGCGCTTTCATGGCGCTGCTTGGACATTTTGCCAAGAATCATAAGGACTTCAGCCTCACCAACGCCCTCGTCTTCTCCAGCTGCACGGGCATCGATGTCTTTATCCTTGATCGCCGCATGGATCAGGCGCAACGTCGATAGACGGTTTACGGCCTTGTCTTTCATAGCCTGCTTCAAAGCAGCTTGAATTTGCGTTCGTAAGTCCATTTTTGACTCTCATCCCCATGAGCTAGTATTAAGATGGCGACTCTACCCAAACCATACAAACCTTGCAACCGAACAGTTCAATTTCAAGTCACTGTTTTCAAACGACAAAACAAATGCATTCACCCTTGACCCTACAGCCCCCTCGCATTAGTTTCCGCCAAGTTTGCCACACTCCAACATATAGGTCTGCCCATGACAGCGCTTGCACCCACCCGCCCCACCGCTTGTTTAGCTCTGGCGGATGGAACGTTGTTCTACGGCTCTGGTTTTGGCGCGACAGGCCAAACCGTGGCTGAGCTTTGCTTCAACACGTCCATGACCGGCTACCAAGAAATCATGACAGACCCCTCATATGCAGGTCAGGTCGTCACATTCACGTTCCCTCACATCGGTAATACCGGCGTAAACACGGAAGATGACGAAACCGCTGATCCGGTTGCTGAGGGCATGGTGGTCAAGTGGAACCCAACAACACCGTCTAACTGGCGCAGCGCTGGCCCATTGGGCGAATGGTTGGCCACACGTGGTCGCATTGCAATTGGTGGCGTCGACACACGCCGCCTGACCCGCGCGATCCGTCAAGCAGGCGCACCGCATGTTGCCCTGGCACATGATCCAGATGGCAACTTTGATATTGAAGCATTGGTTGCAGCTGCGCGTGGCTTTGCTGGGCTAGAGGGCATGGACCTTGCCAAGAAAGTTACTTGCGCACAATCTTACCGCTGGGACGAAATGCGGTGGGCATGGCCTGCTGGCTACACACGTCTTGAAGACCCAAAATTCAAAGTGGTCGCAGTCGACTTTGGCGCAAAACGCAATATCCTACGCTGCTTGGCCTCTGTTGGTTGTGACGTTACTGTACTGCCAGCAACTGCTACGGCTGAAGACGTACTCGCGCACAAACCGGATGGCGTGTTCTTGTCAAACGGCCCGGGCGATCCTGCTGCAACCGGCGAATACTCCGTGCCAATGATCAAAGGCGTTCTCGAAGCTGACATTCCAGTCTTCGGTATCTGCTTGGGTCACCAAATGCTGGCCCTCGCCCTTGGCGCGCAGACCATCAAAATGAACCACGGTCACCACGGTGCCAACCACCCTGTCAAAGATCACGACACAGGCAAGGTTGAGATCACCTCGATGAATCACGGCTTTGCAGTCGATGCACAAACCCTACCAGCTGGCGTGGTCGAAACACACACATCCCTCTTTGATGGATCAAACTGTGGTATCCGCCTTGATGGCCGTCCTGTCTATTCCGTTCAGCATCACCCAGAAGCCAGCCCAGGGCCACAAGATAGCTTTTATCTGTTTGAACGCTTTGCTGCGGCCATGGCTGAACAGCAGGCTTAACGCCCAACTGACACTCACAAGACTTCTTTTAACGCTCCATTAACTTGGGGCGTTCAAAACTGATGTGGCGTGCGGATTGACGATGTGCGCCCATCAAAAGGTGTCCTGTGAGCAATCAAAGATTAGTCCTGCATGATCCACAAAGCATTGGTGCCACTGGATCTGCGCGCTTGCTGGGCCGTCAGTTGATTGAGGATGGCCACATCACCACGCCCGATTTGGTGCATGCCATCGAACTGCAATCCAAGATGGATGCCCAACTGGGCGAGATATTGGTGGCTGAGGGGTTGATCACACCGCACACGCTGCTCCAAACGCTGGCTACTCAAGCCAACGCACAACTCGTTGATTTAGAACACGGCCCTCCCCGCATCAATTTTGCGAAACCGCTGCCAGCCACCGTTTGCCTCCAATATAAAGTGGTCCCATGGTTACGTATCGCCAATACATTACTTATCGCAACCAGCAGCCCCCTTGAATTTGAACAGTTGCGCGTCGCGATGGGAAACGCCCTCCTAACCCTGCTGCCAGTGGTCGCTGATCCACAACAAATTCAGCGGCAAATCACACGACTGTACGGGGAACAATTGGCGCAAAAGGCTATTACCCAAGTGCTCGCATTGAAAGCTGCCACAATTGGGTAGAGAGCAATCTGTTGCGATCAAAAAAGATCCTGGTTAGCGGCATGGTTCTGCTCTGTATTATGTTGCTTTTCCCCTATTGGGCGCTCAGTATTGTGATGCTTTGGGCCGCAGCAACCTTAACACTCACAATCGGGATAAAAGGCGTAGGGTTCATCGCGCAGATCGCACACACGCCGCCTGCACCGCCCTCACAAACACGCGGGTTCCGATTACCTCAAGTATCCGTCATGGTTCCATTGTTGCACGAACAAGAAATCGCAGGGGCGCTTATCAAGCGGTTGGAAAAGCTAACTTATTCCAAATCGTTACTAGAAATTGTGCTGGTCCTTGAAGCCTCAGACACCATCACCCGCGCCACGATTTCACGCACGCAATTGCCTGACTGGATCAGAGTGATCGAAGTCCCGGTTGCAAAGGGGTTAACCACCAAACTACGTGCTTTGAACTACGCACTGGATTTCTGTCGTGGTTCCATTGTCGGGGTTTGGGACGCAGAGGATGTACACAAACCTGACCAAATTGAAAAGGTAGTGACACGTTTTGACCAATCACCCGACAATGTGGTCTGCCTGCAGGGCGTCCTAGATTTTTACAATCCAAGTGAGAACTGGATTTCACGTTGTTTTACAATCGAATACGCAACATGGTGGCGCGTCGTTCTTCCTGGAATTGCCAAACTAGGGTTCGTTATTCCACTCGGTGGGACAACCCTGTTCTTCAAACGAAACGCGCTTGAACAACTGGGGCGGTGGGATGCTCACAACGTGACCAAAGATGCAGATTTAGGCGTTCGCCTTGCCCGCCACAGCTATGTTACCGAATTGACCCCAACCGTGACATATGAAGAGGAAAATTGCCGGCCGTGGCGTTGGGTGCGCCAACGCTCCCGCTGGCTTAAGGGATTTATAATTACCTATTGTGTCCACATGAGAGACCCAAAGAGATTGATGCGCGATTTAGGTTTCAAACGCATCATGGGGTTGCAAATGATCTTCCTCGCCACCTTCTCACAATTCGCATTTGCGCCAGTGCTTTGGTCCTTCTGGATCACAATATTTGGCTACACGCACCCCATTCAAAACGTCCTAGACGAGACAGCTATCCTTGCCCTTATCCTATTGTTTTTCATTGCTGAAATCTTAACCATCGCCATGAGCATGACGGCTGTTTGCGCCCCAAACAGGCGTCACTTGATGAAATGGGTGCTGACAATGCCGCTTTATTTCACACTGGGCACACTCGCCTCATACAAAGCACTATACGAGATGATTGTAACCCCGTTTTACTGGGACAAAACCGAACATGGGGTGTCCAAGAGCAATTAGTTTACCCCTCTTCTTGGCGCCGCGCCGCATCCTGCTTTAGCCGCGTCATGAAGGCCACCGAAATATGGTCGCGCAAAACTCTGCCCGCCGTCTCACCATCATGCGCCTCAATCGCCGTCACGATCGCGGCGTGTTCGGCCTGCGCAATCTCTCCCCGCCCTTCAGCCGACAACGACGTATCGGTCATCAACGCCATTGTGCGGTGGACCAAATCCAATTGCTGCACCAAATAACGGTTGTGCGAGGCAAGGTGAATTTGCTTATGGAAACGACGGTTCGCACGAGCCAGGGCAGTAGGATCGTTCATCAATGCGTTGTCGTCCTCAACCATCTCGCGCAGGATACGCACCTCTTCGTCCGTGGCGTGACGTGCGGCCAAACTGGCGGCCAGCCCCTCCAACTCACTGCGCACCACGTATAATTCTGACATTTGGTTGTGCCCAAGCGAGGCAACAATCAAGCTGCGCCCATCACGTGACAACAATGACTGCGTTTCAAGCCGTTGTAATGCCTCACGAATTGGGGTTCTCGAAACTCCAAACCGCTCTGCCAATTCGCTTTCCACCAATCGATCACCGGGGCGATATTTACCAACATCAATAGCCTCTAAGATCATTGAATAGGCGTCTGTGTTGGGCGATTTCATGGTGCAAATTCCGTACTTTAAGGTTGGCTCAGTTTAGCGTGCACAGCCCCATGCGCAAGCCTATCCACGCACAGTGCTTGCACCCAGACAAATGCCTGATACTTCTGGCTTATGAACACATCTGATCCAGCATCCGCCTTTGCACATGTGACCGATTGGGTCTTTGACCTCGACAACACATTGTACCCCCCCGCCGCACGCCTGTTCGATCAAATCGAAGAGAAAATGCGCACCTTTATGGTCAAGGCATTAGGCGTGGATCTGGACGAGGCAAACCACCTGCGCAAACATTATTGGGAGGTGCACGGCACGACCCTGTCAGGCTTGATGAAAGAACACGGCATTCAGCCCGAACAATTCCTGATCGACGTGCACGACATTACCTTTGATGTCCTGCAGCCGGCCCCTAACTTGGCCGCATTGATCAAGAACCTACCGGGGCGCAGCATCGTCTACACAAACGGCACCAAACCCTATGCAGAACAGGTGCTTAAGGCGCGCGGGTTGGACGGTATCTTTGACGAAGTATACGGCATCGAACACGCCAATTATTTGCCCAAACCCCAGCGTGCGGCATTCGACATCGTTTTTGGACTAGATGGACTGCCCCAACAAACAGCCGCGATGTTTGAGGACGAGGCCCGCAACCTCGAAGTGCCACGCGATATGGGCCTGCGCACGGTTCACGTAGCACCCGAACCTGATCATGCCGATTACGTCGACTTTCACACCGATGATCTGACTGACTTCCTGCGTCAAATCAGCAGGTAGACAACATGCCGCTTGGCCAAACCGCGCCCCACGCCCTACATAAGCCTCAACGAAAGGCGCACCCATGAGCATGCAAACCTGTGACATCCTAATTTCTGGCGGCGGTATCGCGGGCCTTAGTGCGGCAGCGGCCTTTGGCACCGCAGGCTTTAGCGTCATTTGTGTTGACCCAACGCCCCCCATTACAGACCGTGCGGCGACGGGCGCTGACATGCGTTCCACCGCGATGATGCAGCCAGCGCGCGATATGCTGATGGCTGCGGGCATTTGGGATCACCTTGCCCCCCACGCCGCCCCCTTGCAGATCATGCGGATCGTGGATGCAGGCGGTGAAAAGCCAGAGGCGCGGATCGTTAAGGATTTCAACGCCGCAGACATTTCTGATTTGCCGTTCGGTTGGAACTTTCCCAACTATGTGCTGCGCCGTGAGATACTGGCCCGCCTTGATGCGCTGCTAAACGTTGATTTCCGCCCGGGCACAGGAACCACCAGCCTGTTCACCCGCAGCCAAATGGCCAAAGTCACGCTAAGCGATGGCACCAAAGTGCAAACAAAACTGGTGATCGCAGCAGACGGGCGCAACTCCCCCATGCGCCAAGCTGCAGGAATTGAAGTTACAACCAAACGCTATGGGCAAAAGGCACTGGCATTCGCTGTGACGCACCCGATTCCGCACGAAAACGTTTCCACCGAAATCCACCGCACAGGTGGCCCATTCACCTTGGTGCCCCTGCCCGACTTCAACGGGTTGCCATGCTCTGCCGTGGTATGGATGGATGACGGGGCCAAATCACAGGCCCGCATGGACCTTGATACCGCAGCATTTGAAGAAGAAATGTCTGTGCGGTCCTGCCACCATTTCGGCCCCCTAACATTGGCCTCAAAGCGCAGCATCTGGCCCATCATCAGCCAAACCGCATCCGCCCTTAGCGGTCAGCGTATCGCCCTGATCGCAGAAGCGGCGCATGTTGTGCCACCAATCGGGGCCCAAGGGCTGAACATGAGCCTGCGTGACATGGGTGCCTTGCTAGAGTTCGCGACCGCACGACCCGAAGGATTGGGCGATGCAGAGATGTTGATGGCCTATGAAAAGGCCCGCATGGGCGATATCAAACTGCGCGTGCGCGGCATTGATCTGCTCAACCGCGCGAGCCAAGCGTCCAGCCCCGCGCTGCGCGATGCACGCGCTATGGGATTGAATGCCCTGTATAATCTGGGTCCAGTGCGCAAGACTTTGATGCAGATGGGTTTAGGTGTGGCTGGCAAACAAGGTTAAAGGTGACCTGACCACGTCAACCAAACGATAAAGCAAGTCACGATCACAATCAGGTTGAACACCATTCCACCAAACCAATTCAACACGCGGGTTTTGCGGCGTTCCTGAACATCAATCGCATCTAAGAACGTCATAATATCGGAATGGGCCGTGTTGATCGCGCCCATATCAATCCGGCGCATCAGCTTTGGATTGCCACCCAAACCATGCGCCTTAACGATAACAGCCGCCTGTTTGGCCAGTCTTTTGGGCAATAATCTACCAGCATGCGCCACCGCTTTGGTCAGGTTGCGACCACGCGCATTCAGCTTTGCCCGCAAGGCAAGGCGCACCTCTTCCGCTTTGGCGGTGATATCTGCCTGATAATCCATAAAGGCCTTAATAGGACGACGATCCGCCGGCATCAATGCCCTAGCGCCCCCAGATCAAAGCAGCTAAATTGCAATCATGTTGAATTACAATGAATTTGGGACTGGTCCCACGCTTCTAATAGCCCATGGTCTTTATGGGTCTGCCAGAAATTGGGGCGTGATCGCCAAACGGCTCAGCGATACACGCCGCGTTGTTGTGGTGGATATGCGCAACCACGGCGACAGCCCGCGTTTTGATACGCACAGCTATCCAGATATGGCCAACGATCTGGCCGAAGTCATTGAACACATCGGTGCACCTGTTGATGTGCTTGGTCACTCAATGGGCGGCAAAGCATCCATGGCCTTGGCCCTGACGCGTCCTGAATTGGTGCGAAGCTTGATCAGCGCAGATATCGCGCCCGTATCCTATACCCATTCCCAGATACATTTCATTGAAGCCATGCGCGCCGTCGATCTAAACACCGTCACCCGCCGAGCCGAAGCAAGTGAACAGCTAGAGGCACAAGGCGTGAGTGCAGAATTGCAATCGTTCTTCACCCAATCCATTGATATATCAGACAAAGTTTGGAAACTGAACTTTGATGCGCTGGCTGCTGACATGGACAAAATTCTGTCTTTCCCCACGCTCGCTGGCTCATATGACGGCCCCACCCTGTTCTTGTCAGGCGCAGAATCTGATTATGTGACCCGTGAACACCGCCCAATTATCAAGCCGCTGTTCCCAAATGCTCGCTTTGCGAAAATTCCGGAAGCCGGTCATTGGCTGCATTCTGAGCGCCCGCGTGCCTTTGAATCAGTAGTGCGTACATACCTTGATGCGGTCTCAAAATAGGGCTAATTTCCGGCATAAACCAGTGAAGTGGCTGATGGTCCAAGGACAGTCGAGCATCGTGCAACAAAAACGGCCAAAAAACACCGTCAAATGTATCTCAAAAAGTGCATCAACCCTTGCACCTGCTGTCCCCAAGCCTATAACCCACGACAATTTGCGGCGCATCGGGTAAGCCGTAACCAACCGAACATATAAGGGGCTGCCGCCATGCCAAAGAGAACTGATATCAAGTCGATCATGATCATTGGTGCAGGGCCTATTGTAATTGGGCAAGCCTGCGAATTTGACTACTCTGGCGCACAGGCTTGTAAAGCCCTTCGCGAAGAGGGTTATCGCATCATCCTTGTGAACTCGAACCCAGCAACAATCATGACCGACCCTGGCCTTGCCGATGCGACCTACATCGAGCCGATCACCCCAGAAGTCGTTGCCAAAATCATCGAAAAAGAACGCCCCGACGCGTTGCTGCCTACGATGGGCGGACAGACTGGTCTAAACACCTCGCTTGCGCTTGAGGAAATGGGAATTTTGAAAAAATACAACGTCGAAATGATCGGCGCGAAACGTGAAGCCATTGAAATGGCAGAAGACCGCCAGTTGTTCCGCGAAGCCATGGACCGTCTTGGCATCGAAAACCCGAAGGCTACAATCGTCACGGCCCCCAAAGGTGAAGACGGTAAAAAAGACATTGCCGCTGGCGTTGCATTGGCCGTTGATTCACTGGATTACGTCGGCCTACCAGCCATCATTCGCCCTGCATTTACCATGGGCGGCACAGGCGGCGGCATCGCCTACAACCGCGAAGATTACGAACACTTCTGCCGCACTGGCATGGACGCTTCCCCTGTGGGTCAGATCCTTGTGGACGAGTCCCTGATTGGCTGGAAAGAGTTCGAGATGGAAGTGGTCCGCGACACTGCTGACAACGCCATCATCGTCTGTGCCATCGAAAACATCGATCCAATGGGCGTGCACACAGGTGATTCCATCACTGTGGCCCCAGCGCTGACATTGACCGACAAAGAATACCAAATCATGCGTAACCACTCCATCGCGGTTCTGCGCGAAATTGGCGTGGAAACGGGCGGTTCAAACGTACAATGGGCCGTGAACCCGGCGGACGGCCGCATGGTTGTGATTGAGATGAACCCACGTGTGTCACGTTCTTCCGCGCTGGCATCCAAGGCAACAGGTTTCCCGATTGCTAAGATTGCAGCGAAATTGGCTGTGGGATTTACGCTGGACGAGTTGGACAATGACATCACTGGCGTAACACCAGCGTCCTTTGAGCCAACAATTGATTACGTCGTCACCAAGATCCCAAAATTCGCGTTCGAAAAATTCCCAGGCTCAGAACCATATCTGACAACGGCGATGAAGTCGGTTGGTGAAACCATGGCGATTGGCCGCACGATCCACGAGAGCTTGCAAAAGGCCCTCGCATCCATGGAATCTGGCCTAACCGGTTTTGACGAAGTAGAAATTCCAGGTGCGCCTGACAAAGCGGCTGTGGTCAAAGCGATCAGCATGACCACTCCAGATCGTATGCGCACCATCGCCCAAGCCATGCGGCATGGCCTAACTGACGATGAAATCTACGGCGTCACAATGTTTGATCCATGGTTCCTCGCTCGTATCCGCGAGATCGTTGAAACCGAAGAAGACGTGCGCAAGAACGGCCTACCACTCACTGAGGAAGGCTTGCGCCACCTCAAGATGATGGGCTTTACCGACGCGCGCCTTGGCAACCTGACGGGCCGCACGGAAGACAACGTACGTCGCGCACGCCACAACCTTGGCGTTAAGGCCAGCTTCAAACGCATCGACACATGTGCTGCTGAGTTCGAAGCGCAAACGCCGTATATGTATTCCACATACGAGGCCCCAATGATGGGCGAAGTGGAATGCGAGGCACGTCCATCTGACCGTAACAAAGTGGTTATCTTGGGTGGTGGTCCAAACCGCATCGGCCAAGGTATCGAATTTGACTACTGCTGCTGCCACGCCTGCTTTGCGCTGACAGACGCGGGTTATGAAACCATCATGATAAACTGTAACCCTGAAACAGTTTCAACGGATTACGACACATCTGATCGCCTGTATTTCGAACCAGTGACATTTGAGCACGTGATGGAAATCCTGTCCAAAGAACAAGAAAACGGCACGCTGCACGGAGTGATCGTTCAGTTCGGCGGCCAAACACCATTGAAAATCGCACAGGCGCTTGAGGATGAAGGCATCCCAATCCTTGGCACCACACCAGACGCTATCGACTTGGCCGAAGACCGTGAGCGTTTTCAAGAGTTGGTCCAAAACCTTGGCCTAAAACAGCCACACAACGGCTTGGCCCACTCTGACGAAGAAGCCCTTGCGATTGCTGGTGACATCGGTTTCCCATTGGTAATCCGCCCATCCTACGTTTTGGGTGGCCGCGCGATGGAAATCGTACGCGATCAAGCACAGCTTGAACGCTACATCTCTGAGGCGGTTGTTGTGTCCGGTGACAGCCCCGTTCTGCTAGATCATTACCTATCTGGCGCAGTCGAACTTGATGTTGATGCGATCAGCGACGGCAAAGACGTGCACGTGGCAGGCATCATGCAGCACATCGAAGAAGCAGGTGTTCACTCTGGGGACAGTGCATGTTCCTTGCCGCCCTATTCCCTGAGCAAAGAGATCATCGACGAAATCAAAGTACAGACCAAAGCACTTGCACACGGTCTAAACGTTGTTGGCTTGATGAATATTCAGTTCGCAGTCAAAGCCAACGAACAAGGCAAAGACGAAATCTTCCTGATCGAAGTGAACCCACGCGCCTCACGCACAGTGCCTTTCGTTGCCAAAGCAACAGACAGCGCCATCGCGTCTATCGCCGCGCGGGTTATGGCGGGCGAACCATTGTCCAACTTCCCGCTTCGCGCACCATATCGCGAAAACGCGGATTACAGCGAAACCATTCCACTGGGCGATCCAATGACATTGGCAGATCCAGATATGCCATGGTTCTCGGTCAAAGAGGCTGTATTGCCCTTTGCCCGCTTCCCAGGTGTGGACACAATCCTTGGGCCAGAAATGCGCTCAACTGGTGAAGTTATGGGTTGGGATCGCGACTTCCCACGTGCATTCTTGAAGGCACAAATGGGCGCTGGTGTAATCCTGCCACCCGAAGGTTGCGTGTTCATCTCAATTAAGGACGCGGACAAAACAGTAGACATGTTAGAGGCCGCAACTGTTCTTTCCGAACTTGGCTTCACATTCGTTGGCACCAAAGGCACGGCAAAATGGCTTGTTGAAAATAACATTCCATGTGGCCCAGCCAACAAGGTCTATGAGGGCCGTCCAGACATCACTGACTTGATGAAGGACGAGAAGATTCACCTCGTAATGAACACAACGGAAGGCGCACAAGCGGTTGAAGATTCCAAATCAATCCGCTCAATCGCACTCTATGATAAAATCCCATACTACACGACCGCAGCAGGCAGCCACGCGGCTGCACTCGCGATCAAGGCGCAAGCTGAGGGCGATCTAGTTGTAAAATCCCTGCAGGGCTAAATGGCCGACGATCAAATTTTCAAAGCCGCGCTGACATTCAGTCACTGCGGCTTTTTATGCCAAAACCCGCCTACTACACTTTGACTGGTTTCAGGGTAGTCTGACACATCGTACGTCACCGCCTAAATCCCATCAAAAGGTTAATCCCAAATGCGCATATGTATTACTCTGCTTATTTTCGCGTCCCTCACCGCCTGTGGTGTGCCCTTCGTACCGTTCGTTTGAGCACGCGTTAACCAAATTTGGGCCTGTGATTTACAAAAATGATCAGACTGTACAGATTGAGGTGAAAACTGTGCAGTTTGATCCAAATCCAGAAAAAGCTTCGATTTTTCGTGTACCCTAAATGTACAGTTCAAGGGGTGAACTGTGTATTTTGCCGCCCTTTAATCACCACAGCACAACTATTCCCCTAGGTTAACCTAGCGTCCTATGTTGACCTTGACGTCATTTTTTGGCCAACTCAGTCAACTATGAGAGGTCAAAATATGTACACACCAGCAATCACCGGCACTGGGGTTTTCACCCCTGAAAACACAATCAGCAACGCCGAGTTGGTGAAGTCGTTCAACGCATATGCGGACAAATTCAACCTCGAATACGCAGATCAAATTGAATCGGGTGACGTCGCACCGCAGTCCCATTCATCTGAAGAATTCATAGTCAAAGCATCTGGCATTCATAGTCGTTATGTTATTGATAAGGATGGAATTTTAAACCCTGACGTGATGCACCCTTTGATGCGTCAACGCGAAGATGATGAACCATCCTTGATGGCCGAAATGGCGTTGGACGCTGCCCTAAAGGCGCTTAAGGCAGCAGGTAAGACTCCAGCTGATGTAGACGCCGTAATCTGCGCTGCCTCGAACCTAGAACGCGCCTATCCAGCCGTTGCTATCGAGATTCAAGAGCTGCTTGGCATCAAAGGCTTTGCTTTTGACATGAATGTTGCCTGCTCATCCGCAACTTTTGGCCTGCAATTGGCCGCTGATATGATCAAAAGTGGCAGTATTTCCAGTGCCTTAGTTGTTAATCCTGAAATTTGTTCGGCTCACCTAGAATGGCGTGATCGCGATTGCCACTTCATTTTTGGTGATGTTGCAACTGCCACACTTGTTGAGCGTTCAGAAAACGCGAGCGGCCCATATTTTGAAATAAAATCAACGCGTTGCGCTACTAATTTCTCAAACAACATCCGAAACAACAACGGCTTTTTGCGCCGTTCCCGCCCAGGCGGCACATCCGATCGCCGCGACATGCAGTTCATGCAAAACGGGCGCAAAGTGTTCAAAGAAGTGTTGCCATTGGTCAGTGCTCACATCGGATCACACATGGGCGATGAAGGTATTCAAGCAACTGATTTAAAACGTCTTTGGCTTCACCAAGCCAATAAATCCATGAACGATTTTATCGGTAAAAAGGTGCTGGGACGCACCCCTGAAGACGATGAACAACCCAACATCCTGCAAGACTATGCAAACACATCCTCAGCCGGATCAATCATCGCATTCTCAGAGTATTCCAATGACTTAGATGATGGGGACTATGGTCTAATCTGTTCGTTCGGTGCAGGGTATTCCGTGGGATCAGTGATCGTTCAGCGTCGCGGCTAAACGATCTACTTTTTGGAAACGCGTTTGTTGGTTTCTTCAGCCGTTTCAACACGTTCTGAATAGCGATCGACCAAATAGTCAGATCGCCCACGCACCATCCACGTGAATTTGGTTAGTTCTTCCATCACATCAACAATGCGGGAATAAAACGGCCCTTCAGGCAAGCGCTCCTTACCGTCAAACTCAAGCCAAGCCTTTGGAATACTTGATTGATTAGGAATTGTCACCATCCGCATCCAACGCCCTAAAATGCGCATCTGGTTGACGGCATTGAACGATTGCGATCCTCCACAGACCTGCATGATTGCTAGAGTTTTGCCCTGCGTCGGACGAATACCACCCTGCCCCGAAAGTGGGATCCAATCAATCTGGGTTTTCATAACACCCGTCATTGCACCATGACGTTCAGGACTGGACCAAACCATCCCCTCCGACCAAATCGCAAGTTCGCGTAATTCAACGACTTTGGGATGATCGACGTTCTCGTCATCAACCAACGGTAAACCCGTTGGGTTATAGATTCGCGTCTCGCAGCCCAAAAGCTTCAAAACACGTGCTGATTCTTCGACGGCCTTGCGTGAATAACTTGCACCGCGCAGCGATCCGTACAGTAACAAAATGCGTGGCGGATGCCCGTCGTCGCCGGGCGCCCGTAGCGCTTCACTGTCGATGCTTGGCAGCAGCGTTTCGTCTAACGCAGGCAAATCAGGATTAGCCATTTTCGTCTTCGAGATGCAGTTTCATATCGATCAAGACCTGTTGTAACAATGACGTTTCTTTTAACAAACGCTTTGCTTCATTCACCGTAATGATACCATCTTCTATGGATTGCTGATATTTGGACATAAGCATCGCAAACCTTTGACTTAAAGCAATAATATCATAATTCACATCACCTGTTTTTGGCGAATTTGATCGGCGCTCGTCATGTGACAAGGTGGTGCCTTGAAGCTCTGCAAGGGCACTTGTAACGTGCGGATAACCGGCAGCTTTTTCCAAATTGATAACGGCATCAATCGGCATAAAGCAGGTCGCTATGCTCAGAATGATCCGAGTAATAACGTCCTAATGTGGCTTTAGATTTGCCTGTAAGTTCGCATGCTGGCTCAATCCCGACGTCCTTAACAAGTGTCTCTGTATGCTTTTTAAGGTAACTGCTATGTCCGACCATAATCGTATCCCCATCTTCCCCATTGCCCCCACAAAATTACTATGGGGAACCTAGTATTTTTTTCCCATATTTTTGATGAAAATAAAACGTCAATTTACGCCTATCCCAATTTATTGGGAATTAACGAGTAACCGATGTTGCCGCATCTGTTTCAAGGATGGAGTTTTTCTTATCTAATCGTTGGGCCTTTTGTTCAACCCAGTCGTTATTTTCATTGTTTTACTGCCAACTTTACGAGTTCTATTTTGCACCATCCCTCGGGCTTTGCCCCGCAAGATGTATTTTTCAGTTGGCACAAAACTACAATGATAACTTGGTACGGTTGGTGGCTTTTGGCTCCACCCCGCTTGTCCTCAATTTCCGCTCAGCGTAATAGTGCCTATGGCTAAGTTATACTTTCACTATTCAACAATGAATGCCGGCAAATCGACGGTATTGCTTCAGGCTGCGCACAACTACCGTGAACGCGGTATGAAGCCATATTTACTTACTGCACAGTTCGACAATCGTGCTGGTGAGGGGAAAATTGCATCAAGAATCGGGATCGGGACGGCTGCTGATACCTTTGGCGAAAACGACGATCTATTTCTAAAGATTGAGGCGCAAACCAAAGCGGTCGATCTGGCCTGTGTTTTTATCGATGAAGCACAATTTTTATCGAAGGATCAGGTTTGGCAATTGGCGCGTGCTGTCGATGATTTGCATGTTCCGGTGATGTGCTACGGCCTTCGTGTTGATTTCAGAGGTGAACTGTTCCCTGGCTCCGCCACTTTGCTCGCTTTAGCTGATGAAATGCGTGAAATCAGAACCATCTGCCACTGTGGAAAACGTGCAACAATGGTTGTGCGCCAAGACGAGAACAAGAATGTTCTAACCGGTGGTGAACAAGTGCAAATCGGCGGCAACGAAACCTATGTTTCACTTTGCCGCCGTCATTGGCGTATCGCTGTTGGCGACAAAGCTTAGACTTTATTGGGCGCTGAAATTCCGTCGACAAGGTGTGCCTTAAGATTGGCAACCGCCATCAGCCCCATATCCGCACGCACCTCCAGTGCTGCCGTCCCTAAATGTGGCAATAGCACTACGTTTTCGAGGTCGCGCAGCGCTTGTGGCACTGTCGGTTCAAATTCGTATACATCCAAACCTGCGCCACCGATTTGATCGCTCTGAAGCGCTGCAATCAATGCCGCTTCGTCCACGACATTGCCGCGCGAAATATTCACCAGATGGGAATGTGGCTGCATTGCATTCAACACATCGGCATTGACCAGATGATGAGTCTCAGCCCCACCAGGAACAGCAAGAACCAAAACATCCACAGCACTAGCAAGTTCGATCAAGGAACCAAAAGCCGCGGCCTCAAATGGCAATGTTTTATGCGAACGGCTGACATAGCCAACCTTCATGCCAAATCCATAGTGGCATCGGTGGGCTATTGCCTGGCCGATACGCCCCATTCCTACGATACCAACTGTCTTGCCACTAAGGTGAAGCCCTAGCATCTGTGTGGGGTGCCAGCCCTCCCAATTACCCAAACGGACCAGTCGTTCGCCCTCTCCCGTGCGACGCGCGGACATCAGCATCAAGGTCATGGCAATATCTGCAGTCGCGTCGGTCACAGCACCGGGCGTGTTGCTTACGGTTACACCGTGCTGCATCGCAGCATCCACATCAATGTGATTATAGCCCACGCCAAAGTTCGCAAGGATCGTACATTTGGATTCGCTCAAATTGTCAAAAACCGCGGGCTGAAACATGTCACCAAGCGTGGGCATGATACCATGAAACGCGCCCAGCGCGGTTTGCATCTCTGACATAGAAAGCGGCGATGTTTCACCGCGTGCTGTCACGTCAAAATATTTGTGTGCCTCGGCTACAACAACGTCTGGCAATGGTCGAGTGATAAGAACCTTTTTCAAACCATTCGCTCCCCAAGTGGGACATCCTGATCGGGAGACAACAAAACAATTTCTCCAGCTTCATCAGCCAAGCCTAAAACCAGAACCTCCGACATGAATTTGCCGATCTGGCGTGGTGGAAAATTGATTACACCCATCACCTGCTTACCGACGAGCGTTTCAGGTGTGTAATGGGCAGTTACCTGAGCAGAGGTTTTGCGTTCCCCAATTTCAGACCCAAAATCAATCCACATCTTGATCGCTGGCTTGCGTGCCTCTGGATAGTCCTCAGCCCGAAGAACCTTACCAACGCGAATATCGACCTTCATGAAATCATCAAATGTGATTGGATCAGCCATTTGCCAGCTCCTTTGAACGATCTGTCGCAGCGGCGACCGTTTTGTTGATTAATGACGGCAGCCCTGTTTCCAAGTCCATTAGCACTTCAAGCCCAGCTTGGGTGGTGCCGTTTGGACTGGTCACATTTACACGCAGCTGGGATGGGCTCTCAACGGCCTCCTCAGCAAGTGCGCCAGCCCCCGCAATGGTCGCTTTCGCAAGTTGCATTGCCATCGCGGCTGGCAGGCCTTGGGCCTCCCCTGCAGCGGCCAATGTTTCAATCATATGAAAAACGTAAGCGGGGCCGGACCCACTGACACCCGTAACGGCATCAATCTGGCCTTCATTCTCTAATCTTACCACCTGCCCCACGGCCTGAAGCAGCTGTACGGCTTCATCCACACCCTCATTTGATACTGCTGCGTTACCGATGACAGCAGTGATCCCCTTCCCGATTGCCGCAGGCGTATTTGGCATAGCCCGCACAACTGGGGTTTCACGCCCTAGGACGCTTTCGAAATATCCAATGGTGGTACCAGCAGCAACGCTGACAAACACAGTTTCACCGCCGCCCATTTCCTGCAATCGAGGCAACGCTTCAGCCATCATCTGCGGTTTAACCGCGACAAGAACAATGGCTGGCGCGTCCGGTAAATCGCTATTCAGCGCCACATCCGTGCTTTTCAGCCAATCAGAAGGAAACGGATCTAAAACGTGGACGGAAGTGGCAGGCAATCCTTGATCCAGCCAGCCAGCCAGCATAGCAGATCCCATCTTACCACAGCCCAACAACACCAGTCCTTGTTGCGCGATACGACTATTCTTCATGGAGACCCCTTCCAGAAATTGTTTCAGGGCAAAGTGTTACGCGCGGCCAAAGGCCTCTGCAATGGCAACTTGAAGCGCCTCTTTAGGAGTTCGATCCCCCCAAGCCAGCAATTGGAATGCAGGGTAATACCGCTCTGCGCTCATGACCGCGGCACTAATCATTGTGTCGACCTGATCAGGACCAACGTCCTGCCCACCCGCGAGAACCAAGCCATAGCGATACACCGTCAGCTTTTCTTTTTCCCAGTATGTGAAAGATCCTGTCCAGCATTCGTCATTCACAAGATTGAGCAGTTCATACAGCTTTGGCAATTTTTCAGTCGGTGGTTCCATTTCAAAGGTACACACCATGCGCAGCGTTTCATCATAGGCGGACCACGCTAAGGTAATCGAGTAAGTACGCCATTGACCGACAACAGCCATCGCAATGTGATCGTCGGCTATGCGCTCAAAATCCCATTTATGATGCTCAGCAATATGCTCGACCAAATCAATCGGGTGAATATCGTCTTCAAAGATATGTTCCGAAAGGGCCATCGTATCACCTAGTATTGGCTGGTGCTGGGGCGAATTAATATCCCAATCACTAGCTCTTTGCGCAAGAAACTGGTGCAGAGCACACACTTCCTACTAGATATGGTGATGTTGAGCGACCATTCTGGCAACCCTTTATCTGGGGATAACTTCAATAAGTTGTGGAGAACTCCGTAAGCCCCACGAAATATAGCCCATGTGAGTTCAACCCAAAAATGCAAAACGCCCCTTCCAGTAGAAAGGGGCGGTCAACTGCATTGCAGGCAACGTCTCAGTACAGAATCGTTACCTAATCTTGCTCGGTTATTTGGCTTCTAGCGAATTTAGGCGCGCCTTTAGCGCCTCGTTCTCTTCACGAGCTTTTTGGGCCATTGCACGGACCGCATCGAATTCTTCACGGGTCACAAAATCACGATCCGCCAGCCAGCGATCCATCAAGGATTTCATCGCTGTTTCAGCTTCATCTTTGGCACCTTGGGCAACACCCATAGCATTTGTCATCAAATGGGAAATGTCATCAAAAATTTTACCACGAGCTTGCATCACTGTCTCTCCTTAGTGCTTGACCTCTATATGGGGACGCGCACACCTTAGTGCAAGGTTGACTTACCCTAACCCACAGAGGCATTCAGACGCACATGAACGCATTACTCCCCTTCCCAAACATTTCACCAGAGGTTTTTTCGATATCCGTATTCGGCTTTGAATTGGCCTTGCGTTGGTACGCGCTCGCTTACATCGCTGGTATTCTCATTGGCTGGCGGATGGTTGTTATGACCGTCAAAACTTCGCGCCTTTGGATCAAAAATCAGCCTGTTATGACACCGACGCAGATCGAAGATTTGCTGACATGGGTCATCTTAGGAGTCATTTTTGGTGGTCGATTGGGATATGTCCTGTTCTATCAACCCAGCTATTATCTACAGAACCCCAGTGAGATTTTGTATGTTTGGCAAGGCGGCATGGCATTCCATGGTGGTCTTCTCGGTGTGATCACCGCTGGCTTGATCTTTACCACCCGATATAAAATTCCGAAACTAAGTGCTGCGGATATCATGGCGCTTGGTGTTCCGCCCGGATTATTGTTGGGCCGCCTAGCAAACTTTATCAATGCAGAGTTATGGGGCCGACCAACTGACCTGCCTTGGGGTGTCGCCTTCCCAACACAAGCCGCACAGTTCTGCCCAGATGTTATTGGTGTATGCGCACGCCACCCTTCGCAATTGTATGAAGCGCTACTTGAGGGATTAATCCTTGGAGGTCTCTTGTTGTGGTTGGCATGGCGTCGCGACGCCTACAAAACTCCGGGTCTGATCGCAGGCACATTTTTCCTAGGCTACGGCATTGCACGCTTTGCTGTTGAATTTGCACGTCAACCCGACGCGCAGTTTGTATCTGCGGGCAACCCACTTGGACTAGCGCTAGAAATGGGTGGGTATGGCCTAACGATGGGTCAATTGCTGTCCGTTCCAATGATTGCACTTGGGCTTTATCTGATCCGTCAAGCACGGCGCATGATAACAGCATGAACCTACACGATCTATTAGTAGCCCAGATTACTGCCAACGGGCCAATGCGTATCTCCGACTTCATGGCAGATTGTCTGCTTCATCCAGATTTTGGCTATTACACAACCAAAAATCCGTTTGGTGCATCTGGTGATTTTGTAACAGCGCCGGAAGTCTCTCAAATGTTTGGGGAGTTGATTGGACTGTCATTGGCCCAAGCGTGGATTGACCAAGGATCACCCGCATCCTTTGCCCTGGTTGAGTTCGGGCCTGGACGCGGAACGTTGATGGCTGACATCTTACGCGTCACCAAAGGGGTCAACGGCTTTCACCGGGCGGCACAGATCACATTGTTAGAGGCTTCTGCCAAACTGAGAGCCCTTCAAGGTGAAACCCTGCAAGGCTATACGCCCATTTGGATTGAGGCCGCTGATCAGATTCCTTCAATGCCAATATTCGCGGTTGCCAACGAATTCTTTGACGCCTTGCCAATCCGTCAATTTGTTCGCGATGGCGCAGGATGGCGCGAACGTCAGGTGGGTTTAGACGATAAAGCACTCGCCTTCGGTTTAGGCCCAAATACGCCACAACCTGCGTTGGTGCATCGCCTAGAGGACACAAACGACGGTGATATTGTCGAGGATTGCGCCGTCGCATCACCCTTCGTGAACACCGTAGGTTTGCGTATCAAACAGCACGGTGGTGCCGCCCTATTCATTGACTATGGCGACTGGCGCAGCTTGGGCGACACACTGCAAGCCATCAAGGACCACGAACACGTTTCGCCGCTTGTGCAAGCTGGCCAATGCGACATCACAGCCCATGTTGACTTTGAGGCGATCGCAAACGCCGCGCCCTGCCCTTACTCACGCGTAACCCCTCAAGGCGTATTCCTTGAACGATTAGGCATCACACAACGTGCACAAGCCCTTGCCCAAAACATGGATAGTGACGTTCTTAACGCGCATATTGCAGCACATCGCCGCTTGACCCACCCAGATGAAATGGGAAACCTGTTCAAAGTTATCGGCCTGTATCCCGAAGCGGGCAGCCCACCTGCAGGATTAGAAAAATGACGCTAGAGATTCTTACCGCTGACGCATTAGCTGCAACACGACACGGTTTCTTCACCCGTAAAGGCGGCGCATCCTCAGGAATTTTTCAGGGTTTAAACTGTGGCGCTGGCAGCTCGGATCAATCTGAAGCAGTCATAATCAACCGTGGCCGTGTGGCTGATGCCATGCAAGTCCCACATGATCATCTAATGGGTGTCCATCAAATTCATTCTGCAGACGTTGTTACTGTTCATACTGCGAATACAGATCGTTCAAAAGCGGACGCCCTTGTGACAGCAACCAAAGGCATCGCACTTTCGGTACTTTCCGCCGATTGCCAACCTGTTCTGTTTGCCGATACCCAAGTTGGGGTCATTGGTGCAGCACACGCGGGTTGGAAAGGCGCATTAGACGGCGTCTTAACCCAAACAGTCGAAGCGATGATCGCACTTGGTGCGAAACGCAAAAATATCTGCGCTGCGATTGGTCCATGCATCAGCCAACGCGCTTATGAGGTTGGGCCAGATTTCATGGATAACTTCATAGAAGAAGACCCTGACAACGCAAACTTTTTTTCTCAAGGCAACGGAGACAGGTTACAATTTGACCTGCCCGCCTTCGGACTAAAGAGTTTGCGAGAAACGGGTATCGCCACTGCAGAGTGGACCCGCCACTGTACTTACAGCGATCCCGAACGTTTCTACTCTTATCGTCGTAGTGTTCA
Source organism: uncultured Paracoccaceae bacterium (assembly GCA_905182105.1). Classification (GTDB taxonomy): domain Bacteria; phylum Pseudomonadota; class Alphaproteobacteria; order Rhodobacterales; family Rhodobacteraceae; genus Ascidiaceihabitans. Next base: position 66,764 of record CAJJAR010000013.1, on the reverse strand, counting down.
CCAAAAAGAAGCCGACTATGGGCGGCTGATCGCTGCAATCAGTCTTTAATTGGGATTCAAATCAGGCAACCAGGGCCGTAAACTTGCCCAAATTGAACAGCTGCTACAATCCAACAACCTATGGTCATGCTAATTTCGCCCTATATACAGGGCTTTATCACTTTGAGGCAAAATCGCCATATTCTCTGTTCAGAAAACAGTAAAATTCTTCAGATTTTATGTTCACTGCCAAATTCAAACCCCATTCACTCGCCATATTGATCTCAAAAACGGTTTGAAAATGATCCAAACGAAATCGAGCTGGAGAACAACATGAAAACGAACACACGCTTTATTAAATCAATTTGCGAAACTGCAGCCAAAGAGGACGTGGCAATGCCATTGGCCCGTGGAGCAAGACGCGCAGCATTTATTGCCAAACGCAAAGACAACGAAATTCCTGTTCAGAAAGCAGCTTAAGACGCCTAGACGCGTTAAAATGTAATGAGTGCATTATTTAAGTGTTGGTTAGCCCATCGCGCGATTCGCGAGGCGGGTTTTCTGTTGTTGGCCCAAATATGGCTGAATTATTTCAGGATTTGGAGGCAATCCTCGACAAATTTGGCCATTATTAGGAAGGTGCTCTCTAGTGTCCTAAACTTTTGACAATTCTACCCTTTAAGCGGGATTGTAGTTCTATCGAACCACATAAATTATGTGCGTCCGGTATTGTTGGTGGGGCCAGCTTCGGATGCGATTCCAACTTGAGGATTGTCGCATTAACATTTCTATTGGCCACCAAAGCCAACAAACGTTTTTACCCCAGCATATGCTTGAACATACGCAAACCACGCGTGCTATTACATCGATGACACGGAATTTCGAAGTCGCAGCATTGCGCGAAGATTAAAAAAGCACGTTGCCCAATTTAAAGAGCCTGCAATGCCATTATTTGATTCCACATTTTCAGCATTCGCGCGTGGATCATTGATGTCGACAGCACAGGGTTATGTGGCAATTGAAGATCTTTTACCTGGTGACAACTTGCACATCTCGTCTGGTGAAGCAGCAAAAATATTGTGGATTGGTTCAAGCACCTTTGTCCCAGCCGCACCAGACCGGCGCATGCCTTTGGACCAGATTATGGCCAACACGTTCGGTGTTTCCCGTCCATCATCGTTTCTGACGATTGGCCCATCGGCCCGACTGTTACAAACGCCACACCATTTGCGCGGCAACCAGGGCGGCACGCAAATGTTCACCCATGCCAGCGAATTTTTTGATGGCGTGAATGTCATCGAGATTTTCCCCCCGTACAGATGTTCCACATCTGCCTGACGCGCCACGCTGCAATCACTGTTGGCGGCATGGAGATGGAAACCTATCATCCTGGCTCAATAGCCACGAAAGATGTAAGCTACGAAATGCGCGATCTATTCTTATCAATGTTCCCGCATATTGCTAACACAAGCAATTTTGGACCGTTAGCGCACCCTCGCGCACCAGAACGGAAAGCGATCGTCGCGTATTAAGCGTCTTTTAGAAGGCGTGCTTCTAGAACTTCGAACGGCACGCCTGGCTCATCCTTTTCACCACGAATAACGAGCGATGTTTTTACGCTTGCGACGTTTGGTGTTGTCAGCAATTCACCGGTTAGAAACGTTTGAAAGCTCGAAAGATCAGGCGCAACACATTTCAGAATGAAATCAACTTCGCCATTCAACATATGGCATTCACGCACAAGCGGCCAAGATTTGCACTTTGCTTCGAACGCGCTGAGGTCGCTTTCGGCTTGAGACGCTAGGCCAACGTTCGCAAAAACTTGGACTTCAAATCCCAGTTCTTTAGCATTCACCTCAGCATGATAACCTTTTATGTAGCCATTTTCCTCAAGTGTACGCACACGGCGCAAACATGGCGGTGCAGAAATTCCTACTCGTTTAGCAAGCTCAACATTTGTCATGCGGCCATCAGCCTGTAATTCTGATAAAATCATACGATCAATTGGATCGAGCCGCGTGCTTGCCATTGTTTGGTAACCTCATTAAATTTCGTCTTATTATAACAGACCCCACCTTGCGCGCAATATTATTTCAATTCAGCGCAACAATATTGCATTCTTCACGTTCGGATGCCGCGTTTGTTAACAAAGCCGTAAGGGGTTCCTCATGTCTCTAAGCATCGTTATTAGTTGCACAAACAAATTGAATATCGGGGGTCCAAATGGGCGAAACGCGTAAAACCAAAGTTCTTATCATCGGATCTGGCCCAGCAGGCTACACAGCAGGCGTGTATGCGAGCCGTGCAATGTTGGAACCCATATTGGTCCAAGGCATGGAGCCAGGTGGTCAACTAACAACAACAACAGAAGTTGAAAACTGGCCTGGAGATTCAGAAGTCCAAGGTCCGGATCTTATGGTGCGCATGCAGGACCACGCAAAAGCAATGGGCTGCGAAATAATTGGAGATCTGATAACATCTGTCGATTTCAGCAAGCGCCCTTTTGTTGCACAATCAGATAGCGGTACAGAATATGTTGCAGATGCTATTATTCTGGCAACTGGAGCACGTGCCAAATGGCTAGGGTTGCCATCTGAGGACAAATTCAAAGGCTTCGGCGTTTCTGCGTGTGCCACTTGCGATGGCTTTTTCTATCGCAGCCAAGAAATCGTTGTCATAGGCGGGGGTAACACAGCCGTTGAAGAAGCACTATTTTTGACCAATTTTGCATCCAAAGTAACGCTGGTCCACCGTCGTGACGAACTGCGAGCGGAGAAGATCCTTATCGATCGCCTTAAGAAGAATCCGAAGATCGAACCATTGTGGTTCCATCAACTTGACGAAGTCTACGGCACCGATGCTCCTTTGGGCGTTGAAGGTATCAAGGTGAAACACGTTGAAACTGGAGAAATCAAAGACATCCCATGCAAGGGCGTGTTTGTTGCCATCGGTCATGCGCCTGCAAATGAATTGGTCAAAGACGTTTTGGAAACCCATATGGGTGGCTACGTTGTGACAAAACCAGACAGCACAGAAACATCAATTCCCGGTGTTTTTGCGGCTGGCGATCTTACAGATCACAAATACCGTCAAGCTGTGACATCAGCTGGAATGGGCTGCATGGCGGCACTTGAGGCTGAACGATGGATTGCTGAAAACGAATAAGGCCTCACTCCAAAATCGACGGAATAAGGGAAAGGCCAACCAGCTTTTCCCTTATTCGTTTGTCGGACTAAGGATATAGAAAATAGGCCAACGGGCCTCCAGATCAGCTATATTGCGTGTAAAAGAGCGGTTTTTCGGTGGAGATCCACATTTTTATGGATTTTATGCTCCCATTGCTAGACTTTTGCTACATTCAGAGCCTACCCCCGTGCCTGAGAAGCCAAACGATTTGGCACAGGCAAAAACGAGACGTTTATTATGACCATGTTGAGTAACCTAGCTCCTATCCCAGAGCTTTATGTATCTTATGAATCTGCGCAAACGCTAAAAGTGGAAGCTGGTGAACTAACCAGTCACGATCTTTCACCGCGCCAGATTTGCGATCTTGAGCTATTGATGAACGGCGGGTTCAACCCGCTTAAAGGATTTTTGTCCGAGGATGACTACAACGGTGTCGTGGACGGCATGCGTCTGACAACGGGCGAACTTTGGCCAATGCCAATCACGCTCGACGTTTCTGAAGATTTTGCAGCATCCATCGTGATCGGCCAAGACATTGCTTTGCGCGATCAAGAAGGTGTTATTCTGGGCACGATGACGATCACTGACCGTTGGGAGCCAAACAAAGCCAAGGAAGCCGAAAAGGTATATGGTACGGACGACGATGCGCACCCCGCTGTGAACTATCTGCACAACCAAGCAGGAAAGATTTACTTGGGAGGCCCTGTTACAGGCATCCAGCAACCCGTCCACTATGATTTCCGTGCAAAGCGCGACACACCGAACGAGTTGCGTGCCTATTTCCGGAAAATGGGCTGGCGCAAAGTTGTGGCGTTCCAAACCCGCAACCCATTGCACCGTGCACACCAAGAACTGACATTCCGCGCCGCACGTGAGGCACAAGCAAACCTTTTGATTCACCCTGTTGTTGGGCTGACCAAACCAGGTGACGTTGATCACTTTACACGTGTACGCTGCTACGAAGCCGTGTTGGACAAGTATCCACAAGCGACAACTTCGATGTCTTTACTAAACCTTGCAATGCGCATGGCAGGCCCACGCGAGGCGGTTTGGCATGGTTTGATCCGCAAGAACCACGGTTGTACCCACTTCATCGTTGGTCGCGATCATGCAGGTCCCGGTTCAAACTCTCAGGGCAAATATTTCTACGGTGCCTATGATGCGCAGGATATGTTCCGTGAGCATCAAGAAGAAATGGGCATCGAAATGGTCGACTTCAAACACATGGTTTGGGTTGCTGAACGCGCACAGTACGAAGCCATTGATGAGATCGAAGATAAAGATAACGTCACTATATTGAATATTTCAGGTACGGAATTGCGCCGTCGCCTGTCTGAGGGCCTTGAAATCCCAGAATGGTTCTCATTCCCAGAGGTGGTTAAAGAGCTACGCCGCACCAAACCGCCACGCTCCAAGCAAGGGTTCACGGTGTTTTTCACTGGCTTCTCTGGCTCAGGCAAATCCACCATCGCGAACGCCTTGATGGTTAAGTTGATGGAAATGGGTGGCCGCCCTGTTACGCTTTTAGACGGTGATATTGTTCGTAAAAAACTATCATCCGAACTGGGCTTTTCTAAAGAGCACCGCGATTTGAACATTCGCCGTATCGGTTATGTTGCTTCAGAGATCACTAAAAATGGCGGCATCGCAATCTGTGCGCCAATCGCACCATACGCAACGACCCGTCGCACTGTACGCGAAGACGTTGAAGCCTTTGGTGCATTCCTTGAGATCCACGTTGCTACATCAATTGAGGAATGTGAAAAGCGCGACCGCAAAGGCCTTTATAAGCTGGCGCGTGAAGGCAAGATCAAAGAGTTTACAGGCATCTCTGATCCATACGACGTTCCAGAAAACCCAGAGCTCCGTGTTGAGACATTGAACGTAGATGTGGACACATGTGCACACCAAGTTCTGTTGAAACTTGAAAGCATGGGCCTGATCGCTGCAGAATAAGCTGTACCCACCCAGATAGCTAGAGAATGGGCAGAGTCATCTCTGCACTTTTTTCAATAGCAAGGTAGATTGATGGTTCCAGACATTAACACGAAACCTTCACCTGAGACGTCAACACCTGTGATCGCATCGCGGTGACCTAATACCTTAATCTGCGCATGCCCTGCACGGCCCATCCCATGACCTTGTTCTGCAACAAACGCTGGTTCAGAGATCATACCGTTTGCCCACAAATAGGCAGCCATCGCACCCGTCGCCGACCCTGTGAAAGGATCCTCTAGCGGGCTTGGTGGAGCTAACAACAAGCGCGAGAACGTATCCCCTAAAGGCGTAGCCCCTTCCTGAACAACCCAAAATGGCGTCATACCATCATTCGTTGTCTGCCCAAGATGGGTATTATAACACCCTAATGCATCCAAATTCAGCGATGCACGCTTCAATGCATCAGCGGACTTTAGAACAGTTATGCAAAACGGCAATCCAGTAGACACAACTTGCGGCTCGCCAACGATATCATCGGCTGTTAACCCACCCACTGCTGCAACTATATCAGCAGGAACTTTGGGTCCAAACTCTGGTGCAATCTGGGTCATCTGTATATTGGCCCCCTCAACAATGATGGAAACCAACCCGGCCAAAGTTTCCAACACCAAAGGTCCTTCACCAATCAAACCACGACTACGCATAGCGGCAACTGTTGCGATTGTGGGGTGGCCAGCAAACGGAATCTCACGGCTGGCAAGAAAGTACCGCACTTTTATGTCCGCAACGTCAGACGGCCCGGTAAACGTGCATTCAACCAATGATGTTTCACGTACGTAACTTAGGCAAGTATCCATACTTAACCCTGCACCGCCATGAACCACTGCACACCCGTTGCCTCCAAATGGCTTGTTGGTGAATGCATCGACCCAGTCGAACTCAAACGATTTCAAAGTGTTCATCATGCTTATTGTCCTTTTACATATTTCTTCGCTGCGGCGAAATCACGACGGATTAGCTCAAAGTCAATTTCAAACTTATCGAAGGTGATGCCAAATGCCCGGCTAAACGCAATATCGCGATCCTTAGTTTGCCCCAAGACTGCGAAGTACTCCAGCAACGCTCCAGGCCCTTCACGCTGCGCCAATACATATGCTGCAAACCGCGCTGTGCCATAGCCGCCACGTCCTTTTGTACTTCCCGTTTCGTCTAACTGCGCTAGCGTCAATCGACTACGGCGTGCACGTCTCTGCATGTCAAACAACGTTTGATCAGCAGTATCGGCCGCGTCCTGCCCTAGAAGTTGAATGCTGTAAATCTGCTCGAACACTTCGGCGGTTCCCTCGACCATCCAACTTGGGCCAAGCAATAATTCTTTGGTGCCGTTTATCCGCTGGGGCGGATCATCATTTGCCAAATAGTATTGTAATTGATGAGTGAACTCATGGGCTAAGATTGGAGGCAGCCGTTGCGCAATTGAAGACAACCATCTGCGATCATACGCCCTGGGTTTCAGCCAGCACATAACAGTATAAGAACGATTAGCAGCGGCACCAATCGGTTTCTCATAACACAACTTACCGACATCAACGGGCGACGATTGTTGCCTCCGCCCCATCTCCTTTAAGGCTTTGGAAAGATTCTCATTTAACAAACTTGGATCACTAGTGCCAATCAGCACAATTGGATTTTCGATACTTTGCCCAAAGTTCTTAGCAAAAAATACGTAAACATCTTTGTCCGCTTTCGCCAACATTTCTGTTTTCAGCACCTTGGAGTCTTCATCCGTGAAAATAAGAGACGCATTCTGGCCATATGTAGGCGTTGCAAAAAGCCAAACCAAACATACAAGCCAGCACATCATCTCGTTTAGTGCAACGGTTGGGGACTATAATCATGCTGGCGGGCAAGCGCGAAGGCAAGGTGACGATTACCAACCAACGCCAATTGCTTACCATCGGCATCGTGAACTGCGAATAATTCCTTAACGCCGTCAACTTGCTTCTGAACTTCACTTGGTAAATCGCTCACCAACACTGACTTCACATAAACCATCCGGTCAGTATCAACTGACAGCTCTTCGTCGAAGTTATATTCTGAATGCATGACTTATCCTTTCTTAATGTTGATCGTCTGGACCACTGTTTCAGCTTTGGCCTGTGTCAAATCGATATGCAGCAGTCCATTTTCCATAACGGCTTCGCCCACATCAACACCTTCAGCCAATACAAATGAGCGTTGAAATTGGCGTGATGCGATTCCGCGATGCAGGAACACGCGTCCCTCAACGTCATCTGTGTTTCGTCCGCGAATTACCAGCTGGCGATCCTCAACGGTGATTGCCAATTCATCTTCGGCAAAACCAGCCACGGCCAATGTAATACGATAAGAATGATCAGAGCTTTGTTCGATATTGAATGGTGGATAGCCTTCATTGCCAGTTTTGGCAGTGCGTTCCAGCAATCGTTCAAGTTGTTCGAAACCCAACATATGAGGGTACGAAGCAAGGGTCATTTTGGTCATGCGACACGTCCTTCTAATTAAGCGACAGTCAATTTAGGCCCCAAATCTTGGCAACCTTCTTGTATTAATATGGGAAGGAATTAACCGTCCGACAAGACCTTTGATGAAATACCTATGCGTAGCCTTTTCAACACCTTATGTTGAAACCTTCAAATACGAGTTAGAATCAGCGCAATGAACGATCAATCAGACATATCCATGAAAACCGACGACGTGTTACGCGTTGAATTGGAAGTGTTTCGTACGGACCATCGCGCATTGGATGAAGCGATCAGCAAATTGATTGAGGCCGGGACTAGCGATCAATTGACCCTACGGCGCCTCAAAAAGCAAAAACTATGGCTTAAAGACCGGATTACGGTAATCGAAGATCGGCTAACTCCAGATATTATCGCTTAATTTTTGCTAGCTGTGCCTCTCAGCGTTGCCTCGAACGTCCATCCCGCTATAATCCCCGCTTCGCCAAACAGAGGCTTATCAACATGACACAGCACTCAACTACTGCACTAATCAAAGTCGGCATTATCATGGGCAGTCAATCAGATTGGCCAACTATGCGTGAAGCCGCTGATATTCTTGATCAACTGGGCGTCCCCTATGAGGCCAAGATCGTTTCAGCTCACCGCACGCCTGATCGGTTGTGGGAGTATGGCAAGACCGCTGTTGATCGTGGATTGCAGGTTATTATTGCTGGTGCTGGCGGTGCAGCGCATCTTCCAGGCATGATGGCCTCCAAAACCCGTGTGCCTGTTGTTGGTGTACCTGTTCAAACCAAGGCTCTCTCGGGTGTAGATTCCCTGTATTCAATACTACAAATGCCACGTGGGTTTCCCGTTGCGACTATGGCAATTGGCGGCGCGGGTGCAACCAATGCCGCGTTAATGGCCGCTGGTATTCTGGCCCTTCAGGACCCCGAGCTGGCCACCCGTTTAGACACATGGCGCAATGACTTGTCCGCCTCAATTCCGGATGTACCCACTGATGACTGATACACTGACAACCGGCTCAACGATCGGAATTTTGGGCGGTGGCCAACTGGGCCGCATGCTAAGTGTCGCAGCAAGCCGCTTAGGATTCAAAACCCATATCTTTGAACCTGGGGCTAACCCGCCTGCTGGTGAAGTTGCTGATCGCGTCACGACTGCTGCATATGAGGATGCTGATGCTTTGCATGCCTTTGCCGCTGATGTCGATGTAATCACCTATGAGTTCGAAAATGTCCCGACTTCCGCTCTCGACTTACTTGAAATTTTGCGCCCAATTCGTCCAGGTCGCGAAGCCTTGCGCATCTCGCAAGATCGCTTAACCGAAAAGAACTTCTTGCAAAGCCTTGGGTTAAGCGTCGCACCTTTCGCTGACATTCCCGATGACTCAGCATTAGCAACTGCAATGGACAGCATTGGTACCCCCTCCATCCTAAAAACGCGCCGGTTTGGCTATGACGGGAAAGGCCAGGCGCGGATTATGAAGGCTGACGACGCTTCTAGTGCGTTCAAAGACATGGTCGGCAACGGAGCAGTGTTAGAGGGCTTTGTTAGCTTTACGCACGAAGTATCAGTCATTGCGGCACGTAGTGTTACAGGCGAAGTGGCATGCTATGATCCCGGCGAAAACATACACCGCAATGGTATTTTGCATACGACAACAATCCCTGCCCGTCTATCTCCAAGCATGCGAACAGATGCTATCCTAATCGCTGCAAACATTTTGAATGCACTGGATTACGTTGGCGTTTTAGGTGTCGAATTGTTCGTCACCCAAAACGGATTGATCGTGAACGAAATCGCACCGCGCGTACATAATTCGGGCCACTGGACACAAAATGGCTGTGCAGTTGATCAGTTTGAACAGCATATTCGCGCCATTGCAGGTTGGACCTTGGGCGATGGGAAACGTCACTCTGACGTTGTAATGGAAAATCTAATTGGTCGCGACATGGACCGCGTACCTACGCTTGCTGCTGAGCCAAATACAGCGCTGCATCTATATGGCAAAGCAGAGGTGAAAACCGATCGCAAGATGGGTCATTTTAATCGCATCAAATAATGAGTAACGTTTTTAGGTTAGTGCGCCGCAAGCAGCAGCCCTCAGCGTTCTACGTTCGGATTGCCCTTTAGGCAGTCAAATCCTTCGCAACCCAAACGCTCAAGCAATGCATCTGCCCAACTAATGGACGGATCAAAAGCACTCGTTTCTAGGAACAGGATCGTCTCAGTAATAACCCTTGGGTTGTTCATCATAAATGTGTGAGTCACAGGCAGAATGATATGATCTTTCATGCCAGCAACAACAGTTGAACTCACAGCAACTTTGCCGTCATCGGCACCGGGCAAAAGCCTAGAAAAATAAACGTTAAGCGATTGATCACCCGCAATTACACCAACAGGATAGTCGACTGCGGGTAAGGACAGCGGCAGGCTTTCATTGCCTGTGCCTAACTGTAGCCCAGCAGGTCCATTGATTTGATCGAAGATAAACAGACCTGAAAACGCATCAACAATTTCGCTGCCCTTGTTAGGTGGAGCCAACATAACAACACGGCCAAGGTTTTTGGGGCGATTTCGGTTCAGCCAATCACGTACCAAAATCCCTCCCATTGAGTGAGTCACAAAGTTAATTTGACCTTCAGGACAGGATGCAACGGCCGCAGGAATGGTGGCGTCTGCCAAGTCAGAAATAGTTGCTTTGGTTGAAGGATAACCAGGGCGCACCACTGAATATCCGACGGCTTCAAGAGCCGTCTCCATCAGCGCAAAAGAGGATTCCGTGCGCGCCAACCCATGGATTAATACGACGCAATTGGCTGCCGCAGGTCCGGCGCAGTTCAATGCTATTAAAATGGCAAATACTTGTTGCATAATGATGCAGATAGACCTTCATACCTTCACATGGAATGGTGGTGCGTCATTCATTCGCACTGGAACCTAAGAAATGTCAGAAAAGCAGCCGCGTGTCGCCGTTCGCGCGATCATCATTCACAAAGATAGATTGCTCTTGGTCAACGCATGGGCTGGGCAAAAAAGCCCGCTGATGTGTACACCTGGTGGTGGTGTGAATATTGGAACCAGCTTACCAGAAAACTTAAAACGCGAGGTTTTTGAAGAAACTGGGTTAGACATAATAGTTGGCGCACCAGCCCTTGTGAACGAATTTCACATGCCAGAAAAAGACTACCATCAAGTCGAGGTATTCTTTCAGTGCACACTCAATGGAAAAACAAACATCGCGGACGACTGGAAAGACCTAGAGAATGTCGTGAACAGACATGTTTGGGTGACTGAGGCTGAATTGGCCAAAACGATGCACAAACCGTCCAGTTTAGGACGTGTGGCTTTTGATCCCAATTGTAAACTTATTTACGATCCACTTGAACTGATTGTTTCGTAACCGCTAGCCCAATACCAACCACAACAAATCCCGCAGCGATAATCACTGGGAAGCTGATAACTTCACCTAACAAAACAGCGCCTGCAACGATGGCGATGATGGGCACACTCAGCTGGACAACAGCCGCTGTACTGGGATCCATTTGTGGAAGAATTGAATACCACAAGGCATAGCCCATTCCGGACGTAATTGCCCCCGCCAAAATGGCTAAAGCGATACCTATAACACTCACGCTCAGTGTTTGACCTATCAATAAAAGCAAGAGCAGCGGCATAGCCAACACGAAATTTGCAGCCGTTGACGCCAGTGGGTTTTGTGCCCCTCGCCCTGCCAATGTATAGGCAGCCCAACCAAGGCCCGCGACAACCATTAGAAAGGTACCATCCAAAGTTGCTGCACTATCGTCGCTCGGCCAAAGCGCAATCAATAGGCCAAGAAAGGCAATGCTGGCTCCTACGAGCTCACGTTTTGTTGGCGCAGTGCCACGGATCGCTCCATAGATGAACAAGGTCACTTGCACGACGCCAAACAATATCAGCGCCCCTAAACCTGCATCTAAACTGGCGTAAGCCAACGAAAAACCGATAATATAGGCCGCCAGGGACAAAGCACCCAATATGCGCGGCTTTTCCCATAGCGGTAACTTTTCGTGACGGACTGCTAGAATTACAACCAAAGCAATCACACCCGCAACAATCCGAACAGCAGCAAAGCTTGAAGGATCAATGTGCCCACCATCAAGCGCCATACGGTTTAGGACTGAATTGGACGCGAAGGCGAACATTGTTAGCATTGTAAGGAAAAGCAACTTCATACTTTGATCCTATGCACCGTAGCTATGCGCGCCAAGGGCAACTTCCAACTTAACACGTAATCAACGAAAAGTTTATCTCGGCGCGGATGACTTCAAAGTGGTCCGGGCCGACGTTCCTCACTAAGCAACACATTGGCCTCCACCTCACCTGCACCTGGTAAGGTCATGATACGTCGACGCAAAACTCTTTCGAAGTCAGACAAGTCCCGTGCAACAACCCGCAGGCGATAATCGTAGAAGCCCAACACGTGTTCGACTTTTTGGATTTCAGGGATCGCACTTACCGCTCTCTCGAAATCGTCCAGACTCACTCGCCCTTTGGTCGCCAACTTAACGCCCAAGAACACTGTCACGCCGAACCCCAGCGCCTCAGCATCCAGATGTAAACGCCGCCCTTTGATTGCGCCAGCCTCCTGCAATCGCCGAATACGGCGCCACGTGGCAGGTTGGGACATCCCAATCTCACGCCCTAATGCACCTGCGCTTTGATTAGCATCACGTTGCAATTCACGCAACAAGGCACGATCGAAGTCATCAAATTCAATCATAACGGCAGGCTTTCATTAGACTTAATCTCGGCTACCCGCATCAATCCCTCGATGTCTGCAATGTGCGGCAACGTTAAGATACTGGACCTATAGATATGTTGATAATGCGCCATATCCCGTGCAATTACTGAAAGGCGGACGTCAACACGGCCAAGGAATGTCTGAATTTCAATCACTTCAGGGACAGCGCGCGCCGCCTCAATGAACTCATCAAAGGCGCGATCAATCGTTTTGTCTAAAGTCACACGCAATGAAACTTCAAATGCATACCCCAGCGCGGCCCAATCAATCACAGCCTCAATACCTTTGACTACCCCGGCCTCTTGCAACCGCGCCTGACGACGCGTGACTTTGGCCAATGTCAAACCACAGCGTTCAGCAAGCTCCGTAGGTGACAGCGTAGGATCTGTCTGCCATTGCCGAAGAATGCTTCGATCAAGATCGTCAAGAATGATTTTCATCAATTTCTGCCAAATAGAGAATTATAAATATTATTTTGATGGAAAAAATGCACAATTGCAACGCTGAAATTAGCTCAATTGTTCGCTATGTTCGCCACAGATTTCACACTTAGGAGAGAAAACATGCGTGTATATTATGATCGCGATTGCGATGTTAACCTGATCAAAGAAATGAAAGTCGCCATTTTGGGCTACGGTTCACAAGGTCACGCACACGCGTTGAACTTGCGCGACTCTGGCGCGAAAAACGTAGTTGTTGCTTTGCGCGAAGGTTCTGCCTCTATCGCAAAAGCTGAGGGCGAAGGCCTAAAAACAATGGGTATCGCAGAAGCTGCGGCTTGGGCTGACTTGATCATGTTCACAATGCCCGACGAACTTCAGGCTGAAACATACATAAAATACGTTCATGACAATATCCGTGAAGGCGCTGCAATCGCATTCGCACACGGCCTGAACGTACACTTCGGCTTGATCGAGCCAAAAGCTGGCATTGACGTGATTATGATGGCGCCAAAAGGCCCTGGTCACACTGTACGTGGCGAATACTCAAAAGGCGGCGGCGTGCCTTGCCTTGTTGCTGTAGACAACGATGCATCTGGCAAAGCGCTAGAAATCGGTTTGTCATATTGCTCAGCAATCGGTGGCGGCCGCTCAGGAATCATCGAAACGAACTTCCGCGAAGAATGCGAAACTGACCTATTCGGTGAGCAAGCAGTACTATGTGGCGGTATCGTTGAATTGATCCGCATGGGCTTTGAGACTTTGGTTGAAGCTGGTTACGAACCAGAAATGGCTTACTTTGAGTGTCTGCACGAAACTAAGTTGATCGTTGACCTTATCTATGAAGGCGGCATCGCCAACATGGACTACTCAATCTCTAACACAGCTGAGTACGGTCAATACGTTTCTGGCCCGCGCATCTTGCCATATGACGAGACAAAAGCACGTATGAAAGGTGTTTTGGACGACATTCAAAACGGCAAGTTCGTTCGTGACTTCATGCTTGAAAATGCTGTTGGTCAGCCAACAATCAAAGCGTCACGTCGTTCAAACGATGAGCACCAAATCGAACAAGTTGGTGGCAAATTGCGCGCTATGATGCCTTGGATTTCCGCAGGCAAAATGGTCGATAAAACAAAGAACTAGAAACTTTTGTGGGGTCAGAATAATCCGACCCCACATCCTTTGGACTTGTCAAAAAAAGACTTTATTATATTCATTGTCTGCCATGAGCTATCTACCTTAGCCGACAGCTTAGAAAACGTGGTACCCCGAAATAAAAATTGCATTCCTCCACACCGCTCAGGTTCACATTGAAACCTTCGAAGCGCTGGTCGATGAGATAGCACCCCAAAAACGTACAAACCCATCACGTCGCCCCTGAACTGCTTGCGAGTGCACAAACTGATGGCTTGTTGAGCATCACAACCCAAACCTCAGAAATACTTGAACAGTTGAGTACCGCCGATGCAGTGCTTTGCACCTGCTCAACCCTTGGCCCACTGGTCGATAGCTTTGCGCAAACCCACCCTAACACTGCCCGAATTGACTGTCCAATGATGGAAGACGCAATAGAAACAGGCACAAAAATTATGGTCACTATTTGCCTTGAAAGCACACGTGACGCCACCTTGGCATTGCTGGAAAACTCCGCAAAGAAAATTGGATCATCAATATCCATAGAACTAATGCTATGTGACACAGCTTGGCCACATTTCGAAGCCGGACATATGACAACTATCTCAAGCGAAATAAGCAAGACAATTCGCCAGTCCATTGTTAATAAAGGCACACCCGATCGCATCGTTTTGGCACAAACCTCTATGCGTGTCGTCACCAATACCCTAGGTGATCTAGGGGTACCCACCTTGTCCTCGCCGATGTTAGCAACTCAGAAAGTCCTAGCCGTCGCGGCCTCTTCGTCAGGAAATTTAAAAGCATGATACAAACCTCTGAAATCACAGCAAGAAGCTGGATGATGGTGGTACTTTTGGGTTTCACGTGGGGTGGCACTTTCATTGTTACAGAAATCGCACTAGAGGGTATCACTCCCTTTTGGCTTGCAGCTGGCCGCATCGCATTTGCTTCGATACTTATGTACGCAATTTGGCAAGCGCGCGGAGGGGCGTTATTCGCAGAACCGCCGACACAAAAAACCAAGTTGGTCATGTGGATTATGGGGGCTCTAAGCTCTGCAATTCCCTTCATGTTATTGGCATGGGGTCAGCAATACGTCACGGGCGGCTTTGCTGGTGTTTCGATGGCTGCAATCGCGTTAATGGTCCTCCCATTAGCACATTTTTTCGTACCAGGTGAACGCCTTACATGGCGAAAATCACTTGGTTTTTCGATCGGATTTTGTGGAGTTGTTATTCTGATGGGTGCGAAAGCGTTTGAAAGTACGGGCGCATCTTTGGAAACCGCAGGACGGCTTGCCTGTTTGATTGCAGCCATGTGTTATGGGGTCAACTCCATAATGATGCGCCGTTTGCCTGCGATTGACACCATCGGATTGTCTACCGTGCTGCTAATCATGTCTGCCGCGATCGTCATTCCAATTGCACTGATTGTGGAAGGCTTTCCGCCTATGCCATCCACTAAGACAATGATCGTGATTGCGCTTTTGGGCTTAATTCCAACGGCTGCTGCAAACTTCTTGCGTACACTGGTTATCCGCTCTGCAGGGCCAGTCTTCATGTCTATCACAAACTACCAAGTGCCTGTTTGGTCCGTCGTGTTAGGTGCCTTGCTTTTGGGCGAACCACTACCCACATCATTGATCATGGCAATGGTGTTGATTTTGGCAGGCGTTGGATTGTCGCAATACGGTGCGTTTCGTAAGCTGTTTAGAAGATAAACAGCTTACGCTAATTCAATTCCAGTCGGCTCCTATTACGAAACTGCATCTTCAACAGCAGCAACGATGCTGTCGACTGCTTGGTTCAAAATGCCCTCGTCCTCGGACTCTGCCATCACACGAACCAAAGGCTCAGTACCAGACTTACGAATTAGCAAACGGCCATTGCCGACTAAGTCCAATTCAGATTGCGCTATAGCTGCAATAACTTTGGGATCATCCAGCGGCGTTTGATCTGCGCTATAACGTACGTTCTTTAGCAATTGAGGAACCGCTTCAAATGAGTTGAGCAATTCACTTGCGGGCTTCCCACTGCGGATCATCTCAGCCATAAATTGCAACCCAGCCATAAGGCCATCACCAGTTGTGGCATGGTCCGTCATAACGATATGGCCTGATTGCTCACCGCCAAGATTAAAGCCACCACTGCGCATACGTTCAACAACGTGGCGGTCACCAACAGCAGTGCGCTCAAAACCAATGCCCTGCCCCTGGAGATAACGCTCAAGCCCTAGGTTGGACATAACGGTTGCAACCAGCGCATTTCCCTTTAGGCGCTCCTCTATGGCCCAACGAGACGCCAAGAGGGCCATAAACTGGTCACCGTCACCAACTTTACCATTCTCATCAACAAGGATTACGCGATCGGCATCCCCATCAAGGCAAACACCCAGATCAGCACCGTGGGCAACAACCGTTTCTGCGGCCATCTGCGGGTGCGTCGATCCACAACCTTCGTTGATATTTGTACCATTAGGATTGTTACCGACAGGAATGACGGTAGCGCCTAGTTCCCACAATGCCTCTGGCGCGATCCTGTGTGCGGCACCATTCGCGCAATCCACAACTATTTTCAAACCATCAAGACGGGTCTGTCGTGGGAAAGAGGACTTGAGACGTTCGATATACCGGAAGCGGCCATCGTCAACGCGTTTAGCGCGACCGATCTGCTCAGGCTCGATAAACTCAACACCACTGGCCACCAACGCTTCGATCTCAGTTTCTGCAGCATTCGACAGTTTGAAGCCGTCTGGACCAAAGAATTTAATACCATTGTCGATCGCAGGATTGTGGCTCGCTGAAATCATCACACCAAGATCGGCACGCATTGAGCGTGTTAGAAATCCAACAGCAGGTGTCGGAACTGGCCCAAGCAAAAGCACATTCATACCTGTACTGGTCAAACCAGCAGTCAAAGCGCTTTCAAACATATATCCAGAGAGGCGTGTATCTTTGCCAATAACAACGCGGTGTACACCTTTAGCCTCACGTTCAAAATAACGCCCAACAGCCGCGCCAATACGCAATGCCATTTCGGCAGTCATAGGGTACATATTCGCTGTGCCACGCACACCGTCGGTTCCAAATAGCTTAGTCATTATTTAATTCTTACTCAATTTAGTTCAAATCTTGCGTCACGCTGGCCTGCCATAACGCAATAGCCTGCTTATGGTCAGCGATATCATGCGCACGTATTAATTGCACACCTTGCGCAATAGCAGCAAGGGCAACGCCAACAGAACCAGCTGAACGACGATCCGCAATCGGTTCATTTCCAATGATACCTATAAATTTTTTACGGGATGCGCCCAGCAAAATTGGAACACCAAGACTGTGAAACAGGCTGATACGATTTAACAGTTTAAGATTGTGCGTTTGATTTTTTCCAAATCCAACACCTGGGTCAGCGATTATCAAGTGACGTGGAATTCCCAGTGAACTCAAGCAGTCGATCTGTGTTTTTAAAAAGTCATATACATCAAGCAAAACATTTTTGTAGGTTGGTTCGTCTTGCATTGTGGCAGGGTCGCCCTGAGCATGCATCACACAAACTGGCGTCCCCGTCTTAGAGCACGATACTGCAAGGGCTGGATCATAAGTGAATCCAGAAACATCGTTCACGATATCAGCCCCAGCAGCGATCGCTGCATGCGCTACGCTCGCCTTGCGGGTATCAATTGAAATTGGTGTAACAACGCCTGCGTCTCGTATCGCTTTGATAGCTGGCACTGTCCTCACTATTTCATCGTCAGGTGTAACGGTTACTGCACCCGGTCGTGTAGACTCGCCGCCGATATCAATTAGGTCAGCACCCGTCGCGACCATTTTTATAGCTTCTGTGACTGCATCATAAGGCGTCTGGTGTCGGCCACCATCTGAGAAACTGTCAGGCGTCACATTCAGAATGCCCATCAAACGTGGAGCATCGAAAGAAAGGTCTGCTATTGGAGTACGGACAGCTGTAAGGGCTTCAAGTTCCTCTTTCTCAAGATTTGAAGCAGATAGCACGATTGTTTTATCCGTGCGCGAAAGGACCTCAACATGTGTGAACCAGCACCAGCCACTGGCGAGCGTATGTGCATCCTGTGGGCGTGCTGGACCGATCTGAACAAGTGGGCGGATATAGCGTTTCATAGTTTTAAAGCACGGCTTGATCAGGACCCACAGTCCGTGAGCGTACTTGGATATTCGCAGGCAGGTCTGCTCCAATCACGATCATCTCTTGAGCGTCAAACGTCGAAGCAAACCATGCTGCTAACTCAAGTGGATCGTTCAATCGCGCACAAGGACCATCAACAGCACCAAGGACAAGTTTGGACGGAGCCCAAACGCAAATTTGATTATTGCGCATCGCCCATTCTAGCTCCGTGCGTGTTTCGACAACAACGCAGCGTTCATCACGCGAAGCAACAACCCATGCGTTTTGTTCAATCGCTAGCAAATCGACACGGCGTTGCGTCATTGCGTGACCCGTTTGTGGGCGATCCGTTTCTGCAAAGCCAACACACAAAATCAACGGTTGATCATTGGCTTGCAATTGATCAACCCAAGCCTTGAAATGTGGCGAGGAAATGGCCTCATCGGACAGGAAAACCAACTGTGGACGCAAAGCATCTTCTGGCTCAATCTGCTCGACGGTCACGTCACCGCGCGCGCGAACAATCTCAACACCAAGCGCACCAGCACCACGATCCAATTTTTCGATACGTACAAACGTGCGCATCGCTTGAGGTTCTAAAAGAATGCGATCTGCAACATTTTCAGCCAATGTTTCTAATAGATTGAGACGTTCATCGGCCAATTCGAAAGCGATTGCTTCAATGACTTTATCATAGCTGAGAATACGATCGACATCGTCATCAATTGGCCCCGTCAAAGGCAACACCTCAACAACGATGTTGAAGCTGATGCGTTGCGTGACGCCGCGCTCGGCCTGAAAGGCACCAATCTCGACATCAACGATATGATCACGAAGGGAAATTCTATCCAATGAAATGGATGTTGTCGTGGCGTCAGAACGCTCAGACGGATGGGCAAAGGCAAGATGCACTTCAGAAATCATAAGGTCAGACCCTTTTGGTCAGGCTGGTGGGTAGAACCCCTTTAAGGCTCACCCTAGCTTATACCAGTGCACTTTACGTCAGGCTAGGGTGCAAAAGCGTCCTGGCTTGTCCGGAGTGATCAGTTAGAGGTAGACCATACGTTATGTCGGTAAAAGATGTGTACGCCGATACGCGCTGTTTTGGTGTAAACGCGTGACCAACTCGGACTAACCGCCGTTGTATGATAATGCGTTGCGTCATTGGTCAGCTTGGGCACACGGCCATCGATTACAGCGCGCGCAACTTTTGAAACACGTGCGTAAGAACGCGGTTCAGATACATTTTCGGCCTTACCATCACATGTATAACTGAACTGGCATTGGAATTTTTTTCCAGTACCTTGGTTGATCACGCCACACAGTGAGCTGGGGAAGCGCGAATGCGCGACACGGTTCATAATAACCTCAGCAACAGCAAATTGACCTTTGACGGTTTCACCGCGCGCCTCAAAATAAAGCGCCTCTGAAAGACACCTCCAATTCGCGTCACCTTTGGCAACCGCCTGCTTGTCCAACCAAGAGGTGGAAAACTCAACACCACTCGCAGCAACTGAGGCAGTAATCATATCTTCTAGGCGTGCAGGGGCAAGCGACGAAATTCCACGCACTTCAGTTTTATGCAGCGCATTTGCCTGCTTCTCATTTGCCGTCGCTGTTATTGGCGCAAACACAGCCAATAAAATTAAAAAGAATATTGCGGCCCGCATTCGGCGCTCCAAAGTTACTCCGATGGCAGCCAACTAGTGTGTTTAGTGCAGTTCGTCCAGTTAACCTTACGTCAGCAACTTAGAGGTATCCAATTAACCAATAGTGAATATCAGGCCGATAACAGGATGTAGCGGACACCTATTCTTACCCCTACCCTGTCTTGTCTTTGATCGCCAACTGCGCCGCGGCCAATCGAGCGACCGGAACACGGAAGGGGGAACACGAAACGTAGTCAAACCCGGCCTCTCGGCAAAAAGCGATTGATTCGGGGTTCCCACCATGTTCGCCGCAAATCGACAAAGTCATGTTCGGTTGGGTCTTTCGACCACGCTCTGCACCCAATTTAAGCAACTCGCCCACTCCGTCTATATCAAGTGTGTGAAACGGATCTTCGGCAAACACCTCTTGCTGAACGTAGTCTGACATAAATCGACCTGCGTCATCACGGCTAAGACCATATGTCATCTGGGTAAGGTCATTAGTTCCAAAACTAAGGAAGGCACAGTGCTGCGCAATATCTCCGGCGCGCAAAGCGGCCCGAGGAGTTTCAACCATTACACCCAACCGATAATCGAAATCTGCATCCTGTTCGACACGAACAGCGGCAGCAATTCCATCAACGCGGGTTTTGACCAACTCAACTTCGCGCTTTGCACTGACGAGCGGAATCATGATTTCGGGCACAATCGATGCGCCATCACGACTAGCCACGATCGTCGCTTCGAAAATCGCACGCGCCTGCATTTCGTAAATTTCTGGAACCGTCACACCCAATCGAACACCGCGCAAACCAAGCATAGGGTTATATTCACGCATCGCCTCAATACGACGCGTAACATCGGACAATGGTAGATCAAGGGCTTCAGCCAATTCACGCTGCCCATTTCGGTCTGCTGGAAGGAATTCATGTAATGGTGGATCGAACAGACGGATCGAAACTGGTTGTCCCTGCATAATGCGGAACAGTTCGGTAAAGTCTTCACGTTGCATCGGCAAAAGGCGCTCAAGCACCGCGCGACGGTCCTTTGATGTTTCTGCAAAGATCATCTCTCGCATCACTGTCAGACGACTTGCCTCAAAAAACATATGTTCCGTGCGGCACAACCCAATACCTTGTGCATTAAAATTACGAGCGGTTTGGGCATCAGCAGGCGTATCCGCGTTGGCACGAATACCAATGTCGCGTTCTTCATCTGCCCACTCCATCAAGGTCTGGAATGCATCATCAAGCGCGGCTTCTTGCATCGCAACAGCGCCCAACAAAACCTGCCCTGACGTGCCATCAACTGTTACGACCTCGCCTTCTTCAAGAATGCGGCCATCTGCCAAAATAAGCTGTTTCTTGTTTGGCACGAACCGAATGTTCGACACGCCAACGACGCAAGGCAAACCAATTCCGCGCCCGATTACGGCTGCATGACTGGTAACCCCGCCCCGCTCTGTCAAAACAGCACGAGCGGCGTGCATTCCACGAATATCTTCGGGTGACGTTTCACGACGCACAAGAATACAATCTTCTTCACGTGCAGCGTGCGCTTGAGCATCGGCAGCAGTGAAAACAAGCTTGCCTGTAGCGGCACCCGGGCTGGCCGCAATGCCGTGACCTACGACATCACGCAGCGCATCGCTATCAACTTGGCGATGCAGCAATTCGTTAAGCGAAAGCGGCTCAACACGCATCAAGGCTTCTTGACGAGGGATGATCTTATCGTTGGCTAAACTGACCGCGATACGAACAGCCGCGCGTGATGATCTGGCAACACGGATCCCGTCCAAAATATTGAGCTTGCCGTTATCAACTGTGAACTCCAGTTGCATCTCTTCACGCAGGCGCACACGGCTCAAGGCGGCATGGGCTTTGAGCGTTTCAAACAGCTCTGGTTCCAGTTCCTCAAAGGATGGGCCGCGTGGGTCACGCGTGAGGTACATTGCTTCGGCATCTTGGAACAGCGCTTCTAGCCCTTGGCTTTGGACCAGATAGCGACCCGTAATTTGCGGCTGGCCAGTATCGCTATTGACCAGTTGGAACATTCCAGAGCCGCTTTGATGCTTGCCTACCCCAAAAGCCATTTGTTGAACCACGAGACCAAGACCGGCACCTGCAGGTGCACCTTTGCCTTGGCGAAGCAGGCGCGCAGAGGTTCCATCCCACGCACGTGCCATCGATCGCAGCACAGCGGCAAGTTGTGTACCGACGTCGGAGGGGAATTTCTCATCTGTTTCAGCTTCATACGCACGCAATGTCTCTGACAATCCTTCGGGACCTGATGCGACAACATCGTCAAACATATCTGGATCAAGACGTGCAACGTTAATTGCGTAGGACTGAACAAACCGAGTGTAAATCGCAGTTGCGCCCTCTGTCCCTAGTTGAGCGCACAAGTCTACATAGGAAGAATCGTTCATTCCGATATTGAGCACAGCGCTGGGGCCACCCCAATCCGCATCCTCTGAGGACGGGCGCACGCACAAAAGTGCATCTTTCGGGAACTGTGAAAGCACGGCTTCAATATCTGGCAATTCACCATTGGCAATTTTGGAGACCGCCGAAAAACTAAGCGCCACCGTTTTGGGCACTGGCAGGTCAAGACGGATCAAACGCTGTAAGCATTTTGCACGGCCGCCATGCGTGGACGCCGCCATTATAGCTGTTTGCGTAACAAGTGTTGTATCGGGATTATTCTGCATTGCAGCACCTACCGGTTTCCATGTCAGCATAGACTTAAATCCCAGGCGATCAAGGATTTAGCGTATACCGGGGAGCAGAAAACAAGGGGGCCAGCCCCCACGTCCCTACGGGCCGGTTCACGGGAGTTTATTTGGTAAGACGAAGTGGAATCAGCCTTCGATTTTGGTTAGATCCGCCACCGAAGAGCAAACCGTACGGATACGACTGAGAAGGTTAAGGCGATTGCGGCGCACCGTCGGGTTATCAGAGTTAATCTGTACTGCCTCAAAGAAGGTGTCTATAGGCGTGCGAAGCATTGCCATTGCAGACATAGCAGATGCGAAGTCTTGGGCCTCCATTGCAAGTTTGATTGTTGCCTCAGACGTATCAAGGGCACCAAATAGTGTACGCTCCTCATCTGTTTCTACGAATTTCACATCGGCACCGTAAGAGTATTCAACCCCGTCCGCAGCTTCCGCTTGAAACAAAATATTGTTGGCACGTTTGAACCCTTGGATCAGGTTTTCACCGTCATCTGTTTTCAGCGTTTCAGATAAGGCCCGTGCACGTTTCACCAAAAGATTAATGTCGTCATTGCCGTCCATTGCAATGCAGGCATCAATGATGTCGTGGCGAATGCCTTGATCTTTTAGGTATACTTTAAGGCGATCGTGGAAGAACGAAAGAATGCTATCTGCATGCTCTGTTGACAACACTGCATTCAAAGACAGTGCTAAATCGTTTTCTATCACAATTCGAATTATACCAAGTGCCGCACGGCGTAGTGCGAAGGGGTCTTTTGAACCCGTTGGCTTTTCATCGATGGACCAAAATCCATTGAGTTTTTCAAGTTTTTCAGCGAGCGCTACTGTTATCGAAACTGGAGCTGTTGGTACGTCATCAGAGGGTCCAAGTGGTGCATAGTGTTCCTCAGCAGCGGCTGCAATTTGCACGTCTTGACCTGAAGCTTCGATATAATAGCGCCCCATAAGCCCTTGAAGTTCTGGAAACTCATAGACCATTTCAGAGCTTAGGTCTGCTTTGGCCAAACGCGCAGCTTTTTCGGCCATATCAGGGTCTGCCCCAACCGCCAGAGCCAACTCACGCGCCAACGTCGCCATGCGGTTCACCAACTCTGCTTGGGTGCCAAGCTTGTTATGGAATGTAACGTTTTCAAGCGACTTCAACCAAACGCTCATATCTGACTTTGCAACGCGCAGGTCGTTTTCCCAGAAGAACTTTGCATCCGCCAAACGAGCCGACAATACCTTTTGGTTGCCCGCAAGGATCGTAGCACCGTTGTCAGCTGTTGTGCAATTTGCCACGGTAATGAAGCGCTCAATACGGCCCGTTTTGGCGTTACGTACTGAGAAGAACTTTTGATGCTCGCGCATCGAGGTCTGCAGCACTTCGGCTGGTAGCCCCAAGAAATCCTCACCAATCTCACCCATCAAGACAACAGGCCATTCAACAAGGCCTGCCACCTCAGCCAAAAGACCCGCGTCTTCAACAACCTCAAAACCAGTTGCAAAAGCCTGATTGGTCGCGTCGTTCCAAATTGCGTCTGCCCGTTCATGAGCATCAAGCACCACATGTGCCGATTTCAGTTTGCTAGTGTAGTCATCAAAGTTGTTCACAGTGATACTATCTGGAGACAAGAAACGGTGGCCATGGGTCGTATTCCCAGAGATGATCCCATCGACCTGAAGCGGCACAACAGTTGCGCCTTCTTCAGAGCTGGTGATGCATAGAATAGAGTGCAGCGGGCGCACCCATTTCAACGTCCCTTTTCCCCAACGCATGGATTTCGGCCATGGGAAATTGCGGATTGTACGCTCTAAAACCTCAGCCACGATATCTGCGGCGGGGCGTCCCTCTTTAGTAATCTTGGCGAAAAAGATGTTCCCCTTGGGCGTTTCACGTTCCTCAAGATCGCCGCGGGTCAAACCTGCACCGCGCAAGAAACCTTCGATTGCTTTTTCAGGGGCATCGGCCCTTGGGCCTTTGCGTTCTTCGACAATTGTTGCCGACGCATCAAGCATACCTTCAACGGTCAGCGTTAGGCGGCGCGGCGTGCTAAACGCGGCGACTGAGGCATAGGTTAAGCCAGCCTCCACCATACCATCAGTAACAAGTTTCTTTAGATCATTGGCCGCACGTGTCTGCATACGGGCCGGAATTTCTTCGGAGAAAAGTTCGATTAATAGATCAGTCATTCTGTTGCTTCCCGTCCTGGGCATTCTTCGCCAACGATAGTGCCATCATAGGCTTTGTCGCCGCAGTCATTGAGATCGTGCCATATATAGCCACGTCCGTCGTCCGTGATGGCAACGATGCGGTCAACGCCGAAGTGGACGTTTTTCTGGCCAAGAAAAGGAACAGCTGTTCCTGCCGCCAACTCTGCACCGATTGCGGCTGCATCAAAGCAGTCGAACCATTTTGGAGCGTTGCGCGGGGACGCCTTTTCCAAACCAACATACGTTTCGCTTAACAATGGTATGCTAAGGTCTGTTGTGAAACATGCGCGATAGCGTATTGGTGAACTTTGTGAATCGATGGCTTGGAAGTTATCAAAGCTGATCGTTTCCGGCAGATCATCCACAACCGAAACAAGTTGAACATCTCTTGTTTGGACTTCGTCGTACAGGCCATAAACCTGCAGATAATACATAGATGCCCCTGCAATCACGGCACTTCCAAGTAACAACACTGCTAAAAACTTTCCCATTATTCCACCGCCTCGATAAAGCCGCCAGCGCGGGTTTGGACAAATGCATCTGCGCATTTTTTAGAAAGCGAACGGACACGACCAATGTATGCCTGACGCTCAGTGACAGAGATTACGCCGCGCGCATCCAACAAGTTGAAGATGTGGCTAGCTTTGATGCATTGGTCATAGGCAGGGTGTGCCATGATGATACGCTTACCAGTTTTTGGATCGTCAAATGCTTGTGAAAGGATGGCCTGACATTCAACCTCAGCCTCCTCAAAATGACGTAACAACACTTCGGTGTTAGCCACATCAAAGTTCCACCGGGCATATTCTTCTTCGGTTTGCTTAAAGATGTCACTGTATTTCATGGGAATTGGTGCATCAGGGTCATTGAAGGGCATGTCCATCACGTGGTCACACTCCAGAATGTACATCGCGAGGCGTTCAAGACCGTATGTCAACTCGCCAGACACAGGCGTGCAGTCATGGCCGCCGACTTGTTGGAAATAAGTGAACTGTGAAACTTCCATGCCATCACACCAGATTTCCCATCCAAGGCCCCACGCGCCAAGAGTTGGGCTTTCCCAATCGTCCTCTACAAAACGAATATCATGAAGGTCCATGTCGACGCCGATGGCAGCAAGGGATCCGAGATACAATTCTTGCAAATTGGGTGGGCTGGGTTTGATCAGCACTTGGTATTGATAATAATGCTGCAGGCGGTTCGGATTTTCACCATAGCGCCCATCTGTTGGGCGGCGTGAGGGCTGCACATAAGCGGCGGCCCAAGGGTTTGACCCCAAGCTGCGTAGTGTCGTCGCTGGGTGGAATGTCCCGGCCCCAACTTCCATGTCGTATGGCTGTAAAATGGCACAGCCCTTAGAGGCCCAATACCCTTGAAGACGCAGGATGATTTCCTGAAAGGATCGCGGTGTTGTGCTGTTCATGGACATGTCCTGACTGTATCGAAATGCGGTTCAATTCGCCGTTGCAATCGGCATTATAAGCCGCGTCTTACCTAAGCTTCTCAACAACTGTGGTCAATTGCACCCAAAGCATTCTTTTTATGTCACTTAGCTTATGGCAATTGCAGCGAATTCCTGCTTATTTAACCGAAACTAAATGATTGCAAGGTATCCAGCACATTGATTCACAAAATTGTGCGTAATCTCCTTTCTCTAACTTTGGTACTGTGGGCTTGGGCAATGCCAGAGGCAGCACAATCAGCCCATGAAGTCGTATGGATTTAAATTGAAGCTCAATCTAGTTTGCGTGCCGGCACAGAAGCTGCGCGTGGCTATGCTGAAATTCTAGAAGATGTTAATGGCTTCGCTCTAGGCGGCGGTTGGCATGGTATTGCATTAGGTCCTTACACACGTGCGGATGCTGAGACGGCGTTACTGCCTTATCACCGCGACGGACTAATCCCACGCGTCGCAGTCATCGCAGAATCCTCAAGCCTGCGTCAACAATTTTGGCCGGTTGGAGCAAATATCCTAGACCTTGAGGTAGCCCCTGCTCCGATCGAAGCTGAGACACAAATAGTAGATGCTGACGAAACACCAACAGCGGAGCCAACATCCCTTGTTGAGGTTGAGCTCGTTGAACCCGCTGGCGAAACACCTGCCGAAGCTCAGCGTAGCAAAGGTGCACTGAGCCGGGAAGAAAAGAAAAAATTGCAACGTCTGTTACAGTGGGCTGGTTTTTACAACGCAGCAATTGATGGGTCGTTCGGTCGTGGCACACGTAATTCGATGGCTGCATGGCAAGAAGCAAATAGCTATGATACTGCTGGCATTTTAACGACCACACAACGTGCTGAAATTTTGAAAAAATATAACTCAATCTTTGATGGCCTGGGCCTCGAGGTTGTTCGCGATGACGCTGCAGTTATCGAAATTAAGCTTCCAACGCTCGAAGTTGCATTTGAGAAATATGAGTCACCTTTTGCTCAGTATAAGTCTGTGGATGACACCGGCGCGCGCGTTTTACTTGTCAGCCAGCCGGGTGATCAAAACACACTCTATAGTCTCTACGACACCATGCAGACACTAGAAGCAGTTCCACTGGACGGCCCGCGTGAGCGTAAAAATAACAGCTTTGTCTTAATAGGTGAAAACGCCACCATGGTGAGCGAAACTCCCATTAGCCTGGCCAACGGTTAAATCAAAGGTTTCACCTGGATGTGGCCTGCTGGTGACGAAGAACGTCGCCGTCGTTTGATTGGTGAAATGGACAAAAGTTTGGTCCGGTCAGCTGCAGTTTTGGACCCAACAGCAGGGTCTGATGAGGATCAAGCCATCGATTTAGTTTTTGGCCTTGAAGTTAGCAAGCCTGCGGTTTCCCGTTCAGGGTTTTATATCGATAGCCGCGGCACTGTTGTCACAACAACAGACGCTGTCGACAGCTGCGCCCGCATTACCATTGACGATTTATATGAGGCCACCTTGGTTTCAACATCAAACAACGGCGTAGCGGTTTTGACACCAAATGAGGCGCTATCTCCTTTAAACGTTGCAGCATTCAGCGCGCAAACACCGCGGTTAAACACTGAAATAGCAGTGGCGGGTTACAGCTATGAAGGTGTATTGGACTCTCATTCAGTCACCGACGAAACGTTGTCTGATCTGCGCGGTTTGCGCGGCGAGGAATACCTGAACCGTATGGCGCTAACCGCTCTGGCTGGCGATGCCGGCGGTCCAATTTTGGATCCAACTGGTGGTGTGTTGGGCATGTTGCTTCCAGCACTATCGACTGGCCCACAATTGCCTGCTGACGTTGCCTTTTCGCTAGATCGTGAAACTGTTCAGGCAGCATTGAGTGATGCTGGAAAATCGAGCCAAACAGCCAATTCAACAGAACAGATGGCTGCAGAAGACATTTCTGTAGCTGCGCGCAGCATGACTGTTCTGGTCAGCTGCTGGAGATAACACCTTGGGGCTTTGCCCCAAACCCCCGAGTTTGTCTGTTAAGATGAAGATAATTCAGGCCAAGATTTTGGGTGTTACGTAAATTAGGGTTGGTCCATCGGCATTGAACGCTGATTGAACCGCCTTGTCCAACTCAATCAAATTTTCTGGCGCAGATGTATTTGCGCCAAACGCTTCTGCAAGTTTACAAAAGTCAGGATTGTGCGCGATAACAGCATTAGGCGCGATCTGGGCCGCAGTCATGCTGTCTTCTATCTCACCCAATTTCGCGTTGTCCCACAGAACGATGGGTATGCTTAGCCCCAATTCAACTGCGACACCTAGCTCAGCCATGGTGTAATGAAACCCGTAGTCACCAATGATGGCCATAGTCGGCTTGCTTGGACGCGCAATGGCCCCACCAATCGCAGCTGGCGTGGCATAGCCAAGGGTTCCAAACCCAGAAGGATGATGCCAGTGCTTTGGCAAGGCCATGTCCCACAACTCAACTGCAGCGTAGGCCAATTGTGTCATATCTGAATAGATCATCGTGTCGTCTGGTACTGCAGCCTTGAGCACCTCAATGACCGGAGCAATGTTTGGCCGTTCCGAAATTACTTCGGAGCGCCAACGCGCGCGCCACATCATAACATTGTCAGCTTTCCATTCTGTATTCAGAGGTTCGTCAAACTGATCTGCCAAAGCCAGAATAAAACTTGCACCGTCTGATTGCACAAACATCGATGTTTTGGGGTCTGCTGTACCCACACTCGCGTCCAAGTCCACACGGATCAAAGGTGCTGCGTGTCCAAGTTCGCTGCGCCAAAGATCAACCTCTGCAAGTTCACAACCAACCGCGACAACCAAATCAGCCTTCGCTGCGACCTCGGCACTGCTAGGGCGCGCTAAACAGGCACCAAATGTGAATGGGTCAACAGGATCGACCAATCCACGACCTGCAGTACTAACCATACTGGCGGCACCGATGGTGCGCATCGCTTTTGCAACACCCTCGCATTCACCATTTGCAACGCCACCGCCTAGAATAATCAGTGGGTACTGTGCGTAGAGCAACCGAGTAAAGACGTCGTGAATGACATCTCCATCGACGTTTTGATTGCTTGGCAAACTCAAATTACGAGCGAGGGGGGCAGCCTGCCCTTCTAGTAGGGCAATGGGTACCTGTATGTGTTTAGGGCGTGGACGCGCATTTTGGAATTCTGCAAAGGCGCGATCGATCAAGGTGTATGCAGCATCGGCTGATCCAGCCTCATTAGACCAATCACAAACGGTCTCAGCCGCAGCCCGTTGATCTTTCATTTGGTGAAGTTGGCCCTTCCGAACAGACACTTCATCCAAACACGATGAAATTACCAGCATTGAAACAGAGTCTGAATAGGCTTGCCCCATTGGCGTCATGATATTGCACAGACCCGGGCCAGTAATCACATAGGCCACTCCGGGTTTGCCCGAGGCACGGGCATAGCCGTCGGCCATAAAACCAGCGCCCTGTTCATGACGTGCTAAAACATGGGTAATCCCAGCCTCTTCAATGCCTCGGTACATTTCTTGATTGTGTACGCCGGGTATCCCAAAGATTACATCAACTCCGCGATCCTTCAACATGTGAGAAATTTGCACCCCTAGAGGACGGGACAGCGTGTTTGATAGTTTGGACATCTAGGCCTTCCAAAAATGAACGGTAAGCAGAGCGTAAACGACCATCAACTCTAGCCGACCAATCAGCATTCCGGCCGCAAGCAACCATTTGGCGGTGTCATTCAGGCCCGAGAAATTACCCGCGGGTCCGATCTGATCACCAAGGCCTGGGCCGATGTTTGCGAGTGCGGACGCGGCCCCAGAGACCGAAGTAACAAAATCCAAACCAGTCATGCCCAATGCGACCGCTAAAACACCCAGCGTCACCACGAAAAATGTAAAGAAGGAGATTACCGAACTTAATACATCATCACCAACAGGTCGCCCTGCATAGCGCGGTGTGAAGATACCATGCGGGCTACGTGTTTTTAGCAGTTGTGCGCGGATCGATGCGAATAGCAATTGGTAGCGGAATATCTTGACCGAACAGGCAGTCGATCCCGCGCAGCCACCAATCAATCCCACAAAAAAGAAGATCGAGATCACGAAAGATCCCCAACCCATGTAATCCACACTAGCGTAGCCTGTACCCGAGATGATTGAGGTGATATTAAACAACGCTTCGCGAACAGCTTGCTCTGGGTTGTGCGGAAAAATTGTCATCAGTGTTATCGCGACAACCCCAGCTGCAAACGCTATAACCACGAGGAACGCGCGGATCTGTGGATCACGCCATAAGGGCAACGCACTGCCATTCAGCAATTGTACGTAGCGTACAAAAGGAAGCGCAGCGAGGATCATAAAGACCGTTGCAACATACTCCATCGGGCCAGAGAAAGCCCCGAATGAAGCGTCGTAAGTCGAAAACCCACCCGTAGAAACAGTGGTTAGCGCGTGAACAGTTCCGTCAAAGGGGTTCATACCGAACCCCATGTAAAAGATT
Source organism: uncultured Paracoccaceae bacterium (assembly GCA_905182105.1). Classification (GTDB taxonomy): domain Bacteria; phylum Pseudomonadota; class Alphaproteobacteria; order Rhodobacterales; family Rhodobacteraceae; genus Ascidiaceihabitans. The sequence continues at coordinate 36,149 of CAJJAR010000013.1, read as the reverse complement.
GCACAGATTGCTGTTAGGCCAACATAGATTACAGAAATTCGGCTCGCAATTTCCGTGGCACGAGGAAGAATTTTCCCCAAGGTATCAAAACCTTCGGATCGGAAAATTTGCATTCCACCAACGCGCAACTCTGGCAAGAACACCATGGCCACAACAATGATACCAATGCCACCTAGCCATTGGAGGATACCCCGCCACAACAACAAGCCCTTAGGCAATGTTTCCAAACCATAGAACACGGTTGAACCTGTGGTCGTAAGCCCTGACATCGCCTCGAAAAATGCGTCTACATAGCGTGCTTCGGTGGCACCAAATACAAATGGAAGCGCCCCAAAAATAGGCAGCATCAACCAAACGCCAGTTGTGAGAATAAAGGTTTGCTGAATTGTCAGCCCTTGGCGCACCGCATTCGCGCAGCTGAGCGACAAGATACCACCAACTAAAATGGTGATCATCGCGCTTTCGGCAAAGGCGGGCCAGTGGCCCATTCCTTCGCCCAAATCCACAACCAAAGGAAGCAGCATGGCAAAGCCAAGCATAGTGACCAAAAGGCCTATCACGTATCCAACTGGTCGTAGGTCAAACATAGCCGCAGCGTTGGCCCGACCCGCATCCACTGTCAATACCGCGAGTGATAGATTTGCACTGTCTTAGATGTACAAACGATCGCGGAACACATGAAGAGCGATGTCGCTGCGGTTAAGCCGCATAGCTGCGAGTTCAGCATCTGATTTTGCGTTCAAAGCTGCGATTTGTTCGCTACGCACTTCAGCAGAACGTGCCATCACGCTATTTTCGATTATCTTTACAAAAAAAGATGAAATTACTGCTGTAAAGCCACCAAAATAGATTTGCGCGTTTGTAGATTGTACTAACATTTTGAAACCTTTTCGAAATCTTCGAATGACGGGCCCGTCCCGTGTGGTCCAACTAAAATGCACCGCTCTGAGTTACCAATGCTGAATGCGCATAGCCGCTGCTCACTTAGTGAGCGGCTGCGTGTGGATCAAACAACGTGCGCCACTTAAACCTCTACTTGAGGCCCTAAACAGATCATTTCCTGATCCGAATTTTGCACTTCATACAGGTCAACTTTCTGAGGATCACCACTAAAACGCGCAATCAAACCGCTGGGGCCTTCTTCAAATGTCCAACATTGAGGTGTATTTTTACCTTCATAAATAAAGCAAATCTCGCCGGCCTCTTCATACCAGTAGCCATCTTTGCAGATACCATCCAAGAATGACCACTGAACCCGACGGTTTTCCAGATACCGTTCTGCCCCATATGGTTTTCCTGTTTGACCAAAGAAAAGCGTTTTACCTTTGGTATAGGCGTCAAACTCCGATGCAGTCATCGTTTCAGCATTTGCGCCTCCGCCAATCAAAACAAAACCCGTTAGCAAAATCCGTAATATCAGTTTGTAAAAACGTATCATCTCCAGGGCCATCCACTTTGCCACACAGCGATCCATAACCCTGCGCCAGATAATTGGCACCAGGGCTAAACAAGCCATCACAGACAAAGGTTGGGGCAGCATTGACATTGTGTTTTCATCCAATCCCAATGATGGAAAGCTTCGGCTTGGTCGTGTGTGATGATCAGAATGGCGTGGCGCATTCAGCATCATCGCGCTGGAATACCAATGCGGCGCGTTCCAAGAGTGACATGGGCCAATAAGTTCGGGTCGGCCACCTTCCAGCATCTCACGACGAAGGCCATAGTGCTGGAAGTCATCGGACAGAAACAACTGGATCTGCGCATCGGCTGCAAGGGCCAACAGCTTGCCTAGGCCTGTAAACCCGCCGATGACCAAAGAGGCAGAAACTGTCAAAACCCCACCTGCTGTGTATCCAACATAGGGATGAGACCAACGTGACAGTACTTGCTTTGCCCCCCAAGTGCAGTGTTTTGGCCACCAGTCCCTCATGAAACCCGCCCAACCATGCCCGTATTAAAAAGCGATAGAAACCCTCGCCAGATTGCGCAGAATTTGGATCACGATCCGTTGCAACGTAAACATAATGCACTTTGGGGTGGGCACTTGCATAGTGTCCAAACAAGAGCGAGCAATAAATTGCAACACCCAACTGGCGTGGCCCGCTTGAAGATCTATGAAACAACTCATGTGCGTTCGAGTTTGAGACTTGGCCTAACCACAGCCCCGCGCAGATAAAGATAAGAAGCCAGTCCAAGGTCGACAAGTGGCCTGCTTGCGCGATCCCACAAATACTCATTGGCAAAACAACGAAATGAACAACGCCAATCAGCAAAGACAAATCATGTCCACTATCGGCGGAAACTTCGACGGGTTCGACATTTGAAATGCGATCCAAAATGAAAACCACGACGGTAATGCTCAGGACACTGGCAAATGGAAAAATGCCGCCAAACCCACTCGCAAGAACCAACAAAAATGCTGGCAAAAGGCTTGCAAATGCAAAGGTCATCATCGGGCGCATGTTCTGAGCTCTCTTAATTAGGCACCAACTTTATAACCCCCCGTTTTCAACAATAAGCAATGCTTTCACGCCCACCAGCCGTTCACTTTAGGAAACCTTGCCTCCTATTCGTGCTGAACCCAAGGCCAAGTGATCTGAAACCCACCCTGAACTGTCGTTTTTGAGGGTAATCATCCGACCAAATCCTGCTACCAAACCTTCAATTATTGATCGACTTTGACTGCGGAGACAGCACATGGCCACTGATACACTGAAAAAACACGGTGATGGCGTTTGGAAATCTGGCAAAGGCAAAGGGCGTCACCACACCAAAGGCCGTCAATTGACCGATCAGGCATGGAACGAAGTCAAAGCATTGCTTGGCACAGAACCACGCCGTGCGGATTTGTTGATCGAACACCTGCACAAGATCCAAGATACCTATGGCCACCTCAGTGCAGCGCACCTTCGTGCGCTGGCCGAAGAAATGCGCATGTCTATGGCCGAAGTCTACGAAGTCGCCACCTTTTACGCCCACTTTGATGTGGTCAAAGAAGCCGACACACCACCGCCTGCCCTTACAATCCGTGTCTGTGATTCACTGTCATGTGAACTTGCTGGTGCACAAGCACTGAAATCCGCCCTAGAGGACGGTTTAAACCCCGAAGAGGTCCGCGTTTTGCGCGCTCCTTGTATGGGCCGTTGTGACACCGCACCTGTTTTGGAAATCGGCCACAACCACATCGACAACGCGACGTTCAAAAAGGTTGAAGCGGCCATCGCAGCTGATGACACCCACGCCCATATCCCAACATACGAAACCCACGCCAAATACGCGATTGACGGTGGTTACGCCGCCCTCAAAGACCTGCGTGCAAACGGCCATTGGGAAGACCTTCAAGCCAAGATCAAGGAAAGCGGTTTGCGTGGCCTTGGCGGTGCAGGTTTCCCTTCAGGCACCAAATGGGGCTTTGTACGTGGCAACGCAGGACCACGTTATATCGCCGTGAACGGGGATGAAGGCGAACCAGGTACGTTTAAAGACCGCTACTACTTAGAGCGCACACCGCATCTGTTCTTAGAGGGCATGTTGATCGCAGCATGGGCCGTTGAGGCAGATCGCGCCTATATCTACATGCGTGATGAATACCCCGCTGTCTTGGAAATTTTGGCGCGCGAAATTAAAGCTCTCGAAGACACAGGCATAGTTGACGTGGGTTATATCGAAGTGCGTCGTGGTGCTGGTGCCTATATCTGCGGTGAAGAATCCGCGATGATCGAAAGCATTGAGGGCAAACGTGGTATGCCACGCCACCGCCCACCGTTCGTGGCGCAAGTTGGTATTTTCGGCCAGCCCACCTTAGTGCACAACGTCGAAACACTTTACTGGATCGCGAAGATTTGCCGCGAAGGTCCAGAGTGCCTGAACACAACAGAACTGAATGGCCGCAAAGGTTTGCGCAGCTACTCCGTTTCTGGTCGTGTGGCAAAGGGCGGCGTTTACTTGTTGCCCGCAGGCTCAACCATCACTGACATCATTGCCGCGGCTGGTGGCATGGCGGATGGGCATGAATTCAAAGCCTATCAACCGGGCGGCCCGTCATCCGGCCTGTTGCCTGCGTCGATGAACGACATCCCGCTTGATTTTGATACATTACAACCACACGGCACCTTCATTGGTTCTGCTGCCGTTGTTGTCTTGTCCCAAAAGGATCGCGCCCGTGATGCGGCCCTGAACATGCTGCGTTTCTTTGAGGACGAAAGCTGTGGGCAATGCACACCCTGCCGCGTTGGATGTGGAAAAGCGGTGCTGCTGATGCAATCCGAAACATGGGATCAATCGCTGTTGACCGAACTGTGCACGGCAATGACAGATGCATCTATCTGCGGTCTTGGTCAGGCAGCGCCAAACCCGATCAAGCTGACGATGCAGCACTTCGCAGACGAGATCTAATCGACCTTGTTCTTATAAACCTTGCAAGAACATCCTCTGCTGCCGATTTTGCGGCATGGGGTGGTTGCAAGGTCCTTTGTATTTTGTCCAATGCGCGCTGTAAAGTAGGCTGGTTTGCCCTGCACCCGCGATTTGATCGACAAATAGTGCGTCTTTTCTGATTTTACCAACGCACGGCAACTACTGCGCAATCGTGCAACCTCCGCCTTTGTCTCAGATTTTGTACGCCAAAATGCCAGCTGCACGCCCCACGCTTTGTGCTTGGGGCCCAGTGGCGACAATTTGGTCAGTCTGCGAACTCTGGCTAGTTTCAGACAGTTTTGCAAAAACGGCGTGTCCTCATCTAGGCGAAAATCCTGCACTTTCGGGGGGGGGGGCATCACACCAACGTTCAGCACTTAACCCGAAATGATCGGGACATATTTCACTGTCTCACTGGCCAGCCTTTTACCCTCTTTCGTAAATCCATTCGCGCGCCCTTCGCCCCCATTATAGGCAACCGCCGCTAAACCAGCATTGCCATAAGTACGCTGCAACTCGCCTAGATAGTTGGCAGATCGCTCAATCGCTTGGGCTGGATTATAGCTGTCAGGGAGGTCGCGTAATTTAGCTGTTTGGAGCATGAATTGCGCAATCCCTTGTGCCCCTGGGTGGCTCAGTGCGTTTGGATCAAATCAGCTTTCTTGCCACAGTAAACGCGCGAAAAAACCTGGATCAATGCCGTTATTGCGACTGACATTCTCGATTTGCTGGCACAAATCAAAAACAAAATGGTCGGGGCGAATACAATCAACCTGCCCAGATTGTGCCAGGCTGCTCATGGTTCCCGGGGCATTGGCCAGTAAAACACCAGGGATCATCGCACAAAACCCTGCAATAACGCTTGCATACAGAGTTCGTTTCATCTGATCTCTTTTCATAGCGCTCTCGCCGTATTAGGTGATGTGAAACAAGTATCGGAAGTAAAATGGCGTTTTTCAGTAAACTCAAAGACCGTTTATTTAAATCATCTGCAAAGATAGATGAGGGGCTAGAGGCTATCGTTCAAGATAACATCGCTGAAGAAACTGTTGTTGTCGAAGCGCCTGCCCCTCCCCAAGCCTTTGCTGAGCCTGAGCCTGAGATAGTGGTCTTAGCTGAACCCACTGTTGAAGTTGTTCCCGAACCTCAGATCGAAGAACCTGCACCAGAACCCGTCGTTAAAACGCCACCTGTTGCACCAGCAGAACTGGCACCCGCTGCCAAAAAATCAGGCATACTGGGCCGCATGTTTGGCCAAAACGAAACCAAAGAATTTGTCCGCCGTGTGTTGGACGACGAGATGTTGGAACAACTGGAAGAGTTACTGATTTCTACAGACATGGGCGTCGATACGGCCCTGCGAGTCACGGCCAACATGGCCGAAGGACGCATGGGCAAAAAGCTGTCAGTGGACGAGATCAAATCGCTTCTTGCCGCTGAAATCACCCGTATTATGGAACCCGTCGCCCGCCCATTGCCGATCTACCCAAAGACGCCACAGGTGGTTTTGGTCGTTGGCGTGAACGGATCAGGTAAAACCACAACGATCGGCAAATTGGCCAGCCAATTTCGTGCCGCTGGTAAAAACGTAGTTATCGCTGCTGGTGATACATTTCGCGCCGCCGCAGTCGAACAATTACAGGTGTGGGGCGAACGCGCAGGTGTTCCTGTTTTAACCGCGCCCGAAGGCTCAGATCCTGCCAGTCTTGCGTTTGATGCGATGACCAAAGCGCATGAAGACGGCGCAGACCTATTGTTGATCGATACCGCAGGGCGCCTTCAAAACCGCGGCGACCTGATGGAAGAGCTGGAAAAAATCGTGCGTGTTATTCGCAAGAAGGACGAAACAGCACCACACAACACGTTGTTGGTTCTGGATGCAACAACAGGACAAAACGCTGTGAACCAAGTTAAGGTATTCCAAGAAGTGTCAGATGTTTCTGGCTTGGTCATGACCAAACTGGATGGCACAGCCAAAGGCGGTGTGCTTGTCTCACTCGCTGATAAGTTCGGCCTGCCCATTCATGCGATTGGCGTGGGCGAGCAAATCGATGACCTTTCCCCATTCGATCCAGAAGAATTCGCTGCTGCCCTCACAGGTGCGCACATCGAATGACCGAATGGTTGATCAGCATTGAGGGCACGCAAACGGGCCATCAAGTTGCTCTTTACCTCGCGATCCTTGCTGCATTCCTGCACGCCGTTTTTGGCGCACTTCAAAAAGGACGGCACGACCCGTGGCTCACACGTGGCGCTATCGATTTCAGCTATGGCATCATGGCCGCACCCTTTGCCTTGTTTGTGGTGCCTTGGCCCGAACCCCACATGTGGCCGATCTTTGCTATCGTTTGGGTTATCCATGTCATCTACAAACTGTTGCAGGCTTGGGCCTACACCAAAGGGGCTTACACAGTGGTTTACCCCGTTGTGCGTGGCACAGGCCCATTGTTCGCAGTCATCGGCGCATATTTTGTCTTTTCCGAAAGCTTCACACTTATACAATGGTTGGGTGTTGCCACATTGATGGCGGGTATTTTCGGACTCGCAATCTACAACCTGAAATACCTTAGTGCAGAGCGTGACACCCTGCACGCCGCACTTGGGCTTGCGGTTCTGACAGGGTTGTTCGTGGCACTTTACACCACCTATGACGCTTACGGCATCCGCGCGACGGCCAATCCCTTCACATTTTTGGCATGGTTTTTCATGATAGACGGGATCACAATGCCGCCAATCGCCATCCGCCGTTGGCTCAAAATGGAAAACCCTCCTGCCCTTCCCCCGCTGATGTTGCGTGGATTTGCGGGCGGACTCATCGCATTCCTTAGCTTTGGGTCAATCATGATGGCCACACGCTTGGACAAAGTTGGTGAGGCGGCCATCCTGCGCGAGACATCCACCATCTTTGCCGCATTGATCGGCTGGCTAGTGCTAAAAGAAACAGTTGGACCACGCCGCATTGCACTGATGGCGCTGATCGCGTTAGGTGCCGTTATCGTAGAAATGGGCGGTTAATACCGCAACAGGAGCAGACATGAGCACAGAAACATCTGGAAAAGAAATCAATCCATTCGTTAAGCTATTGCTTGAAATGGGCCCCATTGTTTTATTTTTCGTCGCCTACATGCGCATGAAGGACAACGTCTACACAATCTCAGGCATAGAATACGACGGTTTCATCCTTGTGACCGCTGGCTTCGTTATCTTGCTGATTGCTACGACTGGCCTGCTTTGGTTCCTGACAGGGAAACTATCTAGAATGCAAATCGCCACGCTTGTGATGGTTGTGTTATTTGGTGGCATGACTGTTTGGCTGAATGATGATCGTTTTATCAAGATGAAACCAACGATGATCTACCTCCTCTTCGGCTGCACATTAGGCTTTGGGCTGCTGCGCGGCAGCTCATACCTGCAGTACGTTATGGAGGGCATGATGCCCCTCCAAGACGCTGGTTGGATGATACTGACAAAACGCTTGATGATCTTCTTCTTTGGCCTAGCCATCTTGAACGAATTGATCTGGCGTACATCCAGCACAGAAACGTGGGTCTACTTCAAAACTTTCGGCCTGACGCTGGCAATGTTCGGGTTCTTCATGACCCAAAGCAAGTTGCTCCAGACACATAGCACCGATGAAGACAGCAGCGACAAAAGCTAACAATGCTGTGATAGTCCCCCTGCTAAACTTGACCTTCGCCCCGCTGGGGCGTAGATCGACTCCGTGGCGATTTGTTACCTGATTGCGGGCCACGTTAAACAAGTACCGCTAAAAGGTCAGGATGAAGCCTCCCTTCGCTTGACCATGCGTTCGGGGGTTTTTTTGTGGCCAACCCATTTTCAGGCCAATGGAGAAGACTATGACTGATGAATGGAATCCACGGACCAAAGCCGTACATGCCGGCACACGCCGCAGCCAATACGGCGAAGTGTCAGAGGCAATCTTCTTAACCCAAGGGTTTGTCTACGACACCGCCGAAGACGCCGCTGCGCGCTTTGAAGAAGCCGGTCCAGACGAATTTATCTACGCACGTTACGGCAATCCAACAGTCAAAATGTTCGAAGACCGCGTTGCCGCCCTTGAAGGTGTCGAAGACAGCTTTGCCACTGCATCTGGAATGGCTGCGGTTTCTGGTGCGCTGATGTCTATGCTCAAGGTGGGCGACAAAGTTGTGTCCTCACGCGCACTATTTGGGTCGTGTCTTTATGTGCTCGAAAACATCCTAACACGCTATGGCGTCGACGTGACCTTTGTGGACGGCACCAATCTGGATGAATGGAAACAGGCCATAACATCTGAAACGGATGTCGTGTTTTTTGAATCCATGTCCAACCCAACTCTCGAAGTGATCGACATCAAATCAGTGTCAGAGATTGCCCACGCCAATGGCGCGTTGGTTGTTGTTGACAATGTCTTCGCAACCCCTGTTTATTCAAACGCTTTTGCCCAAGGTGCCGATGTTATTGTGTATTCCACGACGAAACACATCGACGGCCAAGGCCGCGCATTGGGCGGCATCGTCCTAGGCAGCCGCGACTACATCCGTGGCACGCTTGAACCTTTCATGAAACACACAGGCGGCTCTATGTCGCCCTTCACCGCTTGGCTGCACCTCAAAGGCCTTGAAACAATGGACCTGCGCGTTCGTGCACAAACAACAACTGCGCATGCGTTGGCAACACGTCTTCAAGGGCATGCCGCCTTGGAGCGCGTTATTTATCCCGGCCTAACTGATCACCCACAATCTGCGTTGGTTGCAGAGCAGATGGGCAAAGGCGGCACCATGCTGGCCATTGAACTCAAAGGCGGGCGCAAAGCTTCATTCAAGTTCCTGAACGCGGCCAAGATTGCGATCATCTCCAACAACCTAGGTGACGCAAAAACAATCCTGACGCACCCAGCTACAACAACACACCAGCGCTTGCCACAGGATCAAAAAGTCCTGTTAGGAATAACCGATGGCCTTGTCCGAATCTCAATCGGGATTGAGGACACAGACGATCTGATTGCTGATATATTGCAGGCTATTGAGGCTGCGCAGTAAGCGCGACAGTCCAAGTCGCAAAACCGACGCGGGAGGGCCCAAAAACTCTCCTGCACTGGCTCAAATAGGCAATTTTGCGTTTGTCGATTGGCAAACAGACCCACAGCACCATATGTGTTCAGTATAGCAGTAAAAAAGGGGGGGGCTACTTAATGAATATTCATTCGCCCAAGTCACAATCAATACCCGAACACGACGATGCCAAAGCAGCCCTTGATGTGCTGCGCCAATGGGCATCCGTGGCGGCCCAATCTGAAATTGACGCCCTTGATCCGTCTATCGCTGGCCTGATCGACCTGCCCAACCGCAGCAATACACCCGAACTTAACCGCGAATACCCCGCAGATTTCAAAGTTGATGCGGCCTATAAGGCGACCCTTCCTGATTTGCAGAATGGACCATCCAGCCTGATCAAAGGAGCAAAGCAGCAAATCCAGCACGTCGGCATCTCAAACTTTCGCCTGCCAATCCATTATCAAACGCGCAATGGCGACCCAATTATCTTGCAGACCTCTGTTACGGGGTCTGTCAGCCTTGAGGCGGATAAAAAGGGCATAAACATGTCCCGCATTATGCGCTCGTTTTACAAATACTCCGAAGAAGCGTTCAGTTTCAAAGTGATCGAAGCGGCCCTTAAGGATTACAAAACCGATCTAGAAAGCTTTGATGCGCGTATCCAAATGCGCTTTAGCTATCCGATGAAGATTCAAAGCCTGCGCTCTGGTTTGTCTGGCTACCAATACTATGACATCGCGCTTGAGCTGGTTGAAAAAGATGGCGTGCGCCAAAAGATCATGCATCTGGATTATGTCTACTCCTCCACCTGCCCTTGTTCTCTTGAGCTGGCCGAACACGCCCGCGAAACACGCGGACAATTGGCGACACCACATTCCCAGCGTTCAGTTGCACGCATTTCAGCGATGATGACACCCGGCACCAAAACAATGTGGTTCGAGGACCTGATAGGGGCATGCCGACGCGCGGTGCCAACCGAAACGCAAGTGATGGTGAAACGCGAAGACGAACAAGCCTTTGCAGAATTGAACGCTGCCAACCCAATCTTTGTCGAAGATGCTGCACGGCTGTTTTGTGAACAATTGCTTGCGGACAAACGTATCAGCGATTTCCGCGTTGTTGCCAGCCATCAAGAAAGCTTGCACAGCCATGACGCGGTATCAATCCTGACCCAAGGGGATACATTCGCAAACGCCAGCGTTGACCCACGCTTGTTCGATACATTGTTCCACGTTGGCTGAGACCGCTGATTAAAACAGTGATCCTTGATCCGTTGGTTTTGGCGCAGTCTTGCGGGTTGGTGCCGCCTTGCCCCCCACGACGCTTCGACCATCCGCAAATTGGATTTCCAACTCCTGCGCTTTGTCAGCTGCCCTCTTCGTTGTGACAACATCGCCATCACTGCGCACCACAGCGTAACCACGCGACAATGTCGCCTCATAGCCCAGTGTCAGGCGCAAGCGATCCATCGACTCAATCTTGTTGCGGGCCGCGTTCACACGTTGCTGCCCTGCATCCGCCACCCGCTGGGCCATTGCAGCAACGGCTTGGCGGCGCTGATCGATTGACACGCAACGCGCCAATGCAGGCCCCATGCGCGCCGACAACGCATCCAAACGTCGGCGCTCATTTCCAATCATTCGCTGCATTGCAACTGGACGCAGTCCGCCTGCCGCCTCAGACAGCCGCACCTTGCGCCGCTGCACACCACTCATCAAAGCGGGGCCAAGACGGGCACCGGTGGTGTCCAAACGTTGGCGCGGACCATCTAACAGCGTTTCCAAACGCGGCAGTGCCCGTGACAGGTCAAGCAATCTTTGGGAACGACGCTGTAATCCACCGCTGAGCGAGGTGGTCATACGCGCGCTCTGCCGGTCCAACCACGCCATCAATTCAATTCGTACAGGCACAGCCAGCTCAGCTGCCGCGGTTGGGGTTGGCGCACGTTTGTCCGATACAAAATCGATCAACGTTGTATCAGTTTCATGCCCCACCGCAGAAATCAGCGGAATGTTTGAGGCCGCAGCAGCGCGGGCCACACTTTCCTCGTTGAACCCCCAAAGGTCTTCAACAGATCCACCGCCACGCGCCACGATCAGCAAATCAGGTCGTGGCATTGCGCCGCCAATCTGCAAAGCATTGAACCCCTCAATCGCACGCACCACTTCAGGCGCACATTTGGCACCCTGCACAGCAACAGGCCAAATCAGTACCTTGCGCGGAAACCGATCGCGCAGACGGTGTAAAATATCACGGATAACCGCACCTGACGGCGACGTCACAACACCAATCACGTCAGGCAGATAGGGCAAGGCACGTTTGCGCGATTCCTCAAACAGACCTTCGGCACTTAGCATCGTTTTGCGCTTTTCCAGCAGCGCCATCAACGCGCCCATACCCGCAGGCTTAATATCCTCAATTACAATCTGGTATTTGGATTGACCACCAAAAGTAGTCACACGACCCGTCGCAACAACCTCCATCCCTTCCTCAGGTTGGGTTTGTAAACGCCCTGCGACACCTTTCCAGATCACACCATTGATAACGGATTTGTCGTCTTTTAGGTCTAGATAAATGTGCCCAGAACGCGGACGCGACACGCGCCCCACTTCACCTTTGATCCGTACATGGCTGAATTCACCCTCAATCACGCGTTTGATCGCGCCCGAAAGTTCGGTCACGCTGAATTCAGGAGAATTCACACCTTCAACAGGGTCGTCCAATAGGTCCATCATCTGTCTTCTTTACCTCTAGTCCCGCACAGCTTAGAACGCCCCAACTCTAAGGCCAAGCACATCAGGAGCATCATCATGAATATTCTTATCCTCGGCGGCGGTGGACGCGAACATTCCCTAGCATGGGCTATCAAACAAAACCCTAAATGTGATCGTTTGATCGTGGCACCTGGTAACGCAGGAATCGCCAAAATGGCTGAATGTGTAGATTTCGACGTGATGAGCGGCACCGCCGTTCTTGAGTTCATTCAAGAACAAGCCATCGATTTTGTGGTCATCGGACCAGAAGCCCCTTTAGCCGCAGGCGTTGCCAATCAATTGCGCGACGCTGGCATCTTGGTCTTTGGACCCTCCAAAGCAGCCGCCGAGTTGGAAGCATCCAAGGCCTTCACCAAAGCCATCTGTGACGCTGCATCCGCACCAACAGCAGCCTACGGTCACTTTACCGATGCTGAGGCCGCCAAAGCCTATGTTCAAACCCAAGGCGCGCCAATCGTGGTCAAAGCTGACGGATTGGCTGCAGGCAAAGGCGTGATTATTGCTGAAACTGTGGACCAGGCCGTAGCTGCAATTGATGACATGTTTGATGGCTCATTCGGCGAAGCCGGCGCTGAAGTTGTGATTGAGGAATTCATGACAGGCGAAGAAGCCTCCTACTTCATCCTTTGTGACGGTGAAAACGTTCTGCCGATTGGCACCGCCCAAGACCACAAACGGGTTGGTGACGGCGACACAGGACCGAACACAGGCGGCATGGGTGCCTATTCCCCTGCCCCAGTTCTTACAGATGCGATTGCACAAAAAGCCATTGATGAAATCATCCGCCCCACAATGGCTGAGATGGTGCGTCGCGGCACGCCTTATCAAGGAATCCTTTATGCGGGCCTGATGATCGAAAACGGCCAATCGCGTTTGGTGGAATACAACGTTCGCTTTGGTGACCCTGAATGTCAGGTGCTAATGATGCGCTTGGGCGCACAGGTTCTGGACCTATTGATTGCAGCTTCAGAGGGTCGCTTGAATGACGTCAAACCAAACTGGGCTGATGATCATGCGGTTACAGTCGTGCTGGCTGCCAAAGGTTATCCAGATGCCTACGAAAAAGGCACCGTCATCGGTGGCTTGGACGCATTGCAAAGCGACAGCATGAATATGGTGTTCCACGCAGGCACCGCCGAACGTGACGGAATGATCGTTGCAAACGGTGGGCGCGTTTTGAACGTGACGGCACGTGGTGACAGCTTGGCCGAAGCTCAACAGCGTGCCTATGCAATGGTTGATAAGATCAATTGGGCCGATGGCTTTTGCCGCCGTGACATCGGTTGGCGTGCGCTAGGCTAAGACCGACGCCTTAATCGTTACAGGTCATGGCTGTGGCAAAGGCAGGTCAGGATGTAATTCCAACAATAGTCTTTACCACGAAATCTTTCGCGTCAAAGGTGATCGCGGCCATCTCAGACCAATCCGCCCGCTCAACAATCATTTCAGGCATCCCGCTACAGGTGCGAATACCGCCCGCGATATCGCGTTCACCAATGCGATGGTTCGTGTAACCAGCCAACTCACTGACAAAGCGTAATTTGCCACCTTCAAACCACCAAATCATCAAAGTTTTGGCAAGATATGGGCGGTCAATATAGGCTAGCTCAATCAACCCAGTTTCGTCGTAGATGGCCAGTTTTGTACCAAGTCGCGCGTTGCTTTGCACAACAACGACTTCAGGTGATCCATCCGCATCCACATCCAATAGGCGCGGCGCGGCGTCTTCAAAAACATCTGACTGGGGTAGCGTGATTGTAACCGTCTTGGCGTTACTGAGCTTGATCACAAGCGCCCCATGCTCAATCGCATCCCCAAGGATGCCATGCGCATAACGCGTTGTTGGATCAGTATAGGCTGCACTGGTGATCGTTTACGCAACAGCCTCGTGGGCCAGTGGCGACAAACACGCGGCCAGCAGCGCGGAGCGAATGGGGCGCAGCAACGCGCAGAACGACAGACGCCGCACCCCGTTCAACATTAGATTTGCTTTTCTGGCATCTTGACGATCAAGCCATCAAGGTCAGCTGTGACTTTCATTTGGCATGTCAGGCGTGACAGTTTCTCATCCGGCTCATATGCAAAATCCAACATGTCCGTTTCCATGTCGTCCTTTGCAGGAACCTTCTCAACCCATGCTGCATCCACATAAACGTGGCAGGTGGAACAGGCACATGCGCCGCCACAATCGGCTTCGATACCTGGGATATTGTTGTCGCGTGCACCTTCCATAACTGTCATGCCGTTGGCGACTTCAACAACGTGTTCTTTGCCACTGTGTTCGATGTAAGTGATTTTGGCCATTTCGGTCTCCTTCAAAACGTTTGAAACTGTCTACCCAGCGCCTTTGCCCAAGACCAGCCCCTTTTTCGTGGATCGCTTGATGAGCGCGTTTTAGGCACAAATCAGGGTCAAAAGTTTTAAGCACTAGGCAGCATCACAAAAACCCATTGTCAGGGTAAAAAAAAGCGCACAGGCAGAAACTATGACCAAACGAAACTTACCACTAATAGCAGTGGCACTTTGTACATTGGTCGGTTGTGACATGCCAAATATTGGCACGTCCTCCCCACGTTCGCTTCAAATCATTGGGTTCGCGCCAGATGGTTCGGCAGCCGACACCTGCTGGGGTAAAACGATTTCACCTGCGATCATCGAAACGGTCCGTTGCGAAGTACTGTTGCAACCCGCACAGGTCAGCACAGATGGACGCATTCAGCAGCCCGCCGTCTACAAAAAAGAGGACTTGCAAGAGATCGTCCAGCAACGCGCAGAAACATGGTATGAAACCGTTTGTCCAAACTTAATGACAAATGATTTTGTCGCCAACCTGCAACGCGCGCTCAGCATCCGCAGAACATACCGGAGTAAGATGACTGGTTTGATGGACGACAAGACCCGCCGCGCCATTCGCAAGTTCCAGCAAGGCGGCTTTGAAAGTGGAAATCTAACCGTCGCATCTGCGCGGGTATTGGGGTTGGTCGCTGTCCCCCGCACCGTGGATTGACCTAACAAAAAAGGCACCCCGAAGGGTGCCTTTTCGCAATCGTTTAGATCAGATTAATCAGCAAGACTTAGCGCGACAAAACGCGGATCACCTGCACGGCGTACCAGCAACAACAGTGACTTGCGTCCTGCGTCTTTGACCTCTGCCAAACGTGTATCTAGGTCCTCGATGCTGGTTATCTTTTTCTGACCAGCTTCGGTGATCACATCACCTGCGCGCAGGCCTTTTTCATAGGCTTCAGCCGTATTATCGACATCTGTGACCACCAAACCATCTTGGTCTGCATCAAGGCTCAACTGCTCACGCAACTCATCTGTCAGGACGCTAAGCGTCAGACCCAAAACATCTTTAGTCACAGGCGCTGGTGCTTCTTCAGGTTCCACAGCAGAGGTTTGAACTGCTTTCTCTGCGTCCTCGCGACGACCCAATGTAACCTTCAAAGTGATCGATTTACCTTCACGTAAAACAATCACGCGAACAGATTCACCGACCGGGCTGTTGGCAACCGTGCGCACAAGGCCACGTGTGTCAGCGACTGGCTTGCCATCAAAGCTAACAATGATGTCGCCATCCAGCATGCCGCCTTCTTTGGCAGGACCCTCTTGAACAGAATTCACTAACGCACCTTTTGTGCTGTCCAATCCGAAACCTTCGGCCAGGTCATCAGTCAGGTCTTGGATGCGCACACCCAACCAACCACGGCGGGTTTCACCAAACTCACGCAATTGATCAACAACGCGGGTTACAACGTTGGACGCCATAGAAAACCCGATGCCGATAGAACCACCATTTGGTGACAAGATCGCTGTGTTTACGCCAATCACTTCGCCGTCCATGTTGAACAATGGGCCGCCAGAGTTGCCGCGATTGATAGCTGCATCCGTTTGGATGTAGTCGTCATATGTACCGCTAAGGGCACGGTTACGCGCTGAAACGATACCGGCCGAAACCGAAAAGCCTTGGCCCAGCGGATTGCCCATCGCGATGACCCAGTCGCCAACACGCGACACATCGCTGTTGCCAAACGGAACAAACGGCAGTGGTTGATCTGTTTCGACTTTCAGCAATGCAATGTCAGTTTTTGGGTCTGTGCCAATAACTTTCGCAGGCAATTCTTCACCAGAAAAGAACTCGATCAGGATTTCATCCGCGCCTTCAATGACGTGATTGTTGGTTACAACATATCCATCTTCAGAGATGACAAAACCTGAACCCAGAGCAGAAGACCGGCGCGAGCGTGGGCTGCCCTCACCTTTGGGGCGGTTGTTAAACAGATCTTCCAAAGGAGACCCTTCAGGCACGATGCCTTGTGGGCCTGTTGGGCGCTCAACAACAGTTGAAGTTGTGATGTTCACAACGGAAGGACTGATCTGTTCGGCCAGCGGGGCCAAGCTTTCGGGACGGGCGTTGGCCATCATTACTTGCGCAAGTACCAGCGCAGTCGTCAACAGGCCCAGCCATAGGCCACGCATTTGAATGAGAGGTTTCATTTCTTTCGACAAGGCTACCGCTTTGGGCTGCATTTATCGTCTCCTGTAAGTACGGGCCACTTCGGGCCATTTTGCGCATCAATACGCGTCAAATGCAGCCTGCATCTAGGGTATGCAGGGTACAACTTAAGACATGGTGCGCAGACGCGGTACTTTCAAGGAATTCTCAAGAAACAGTGAAGCAACGGGAGATGTATTGAAACATTTGACCCTGTTTGGCCGTATTTACAGGCTCACGCCCATTTGAAATGCGCCCCACACCAGTAGCAAACCAAACACCAAGACCAATCCGCCCATTTGGCGGCGGGAGGCTTCGGGCAAGCTGCGCAGGATCTCAAGGACCTGCTCAATGAGAGAAGGGGCCAGCACATATGCCAGCCCCTCTACTATCATGACCAAACCAATGGCCAATAAGATCAACGCAATCACTTTGACGCAGCGCCTTGATCACTCTTGAAATAGTTAAAGAATTCACTGTCAGGCGACATAACCATCGAAGTGTTTTCGCTGGTGATCGCAGTCTCATAGGCGGTCAAAGAACGATAAAATTCAAAGAACTCTTGATCCTGACCATATGCTTCCGCAAATATTTTGTTACGTGCCGCATCGGCCTCCCCTTCAGCGATACGTGCATCACGGCGCGCTTCAGATAAGATTTCCTCATACGTACGATCAGCAAGCGCTTGAACACGTTGCGCAGCCTCACGACCACGCGCACGTTCATCCGTTGCCTCACGTTCACGTTCTGCAATCATTCGCTGCAAGGTCGCAGCAAAGTTTTGCTCTGGAAGGTTGGTTTGACGAAGACGCACATCCACAATCGACAGACCCAGGGCCTTAGCACGCGAGTCAGACTGATCACGAATTTGAACCATCAATGCCGCACGCTCTGGGGATAGGATCGTGTTAGACGTCACACCCTCAGAACCCAAAACAGCACGGATTTGCGAGTCCAAAATACCGCGCAGCTGTACTTCAGCTTCACGTTCACCACCTCCACCAAGCGCTTGGCGGAACTGTTTAACGTCAGTGATACGGTACAAAACAAACGCATCGACTTCTAGACGACGATCATCGGCCGGTGTGACCTCGATCAATTCCGTTTCCATAGTCAGGATACGGTCTTCATAACGTGCAACTTCGTCCAGAAATGGAATTTTAAAGCCCAAACCAGGTTCAGTAATCTCTTGTTTGATTTGACCAAAACGCAGAACCAGCACTTTTTCGCGCTCGTCCACAATAAAGATCGATGAAAGGATACCTGCGATTGCAATAACAACGACAGGAATCAAATAGCTAGAGTTACGCATTAGTTTGACCCTCCATTTTTACGCAATTCGTTCAGAGGAAGGTAGGGAACGACACCCTGCCCACCGTCAGTGTTGTTTTCAAGAATGATCTTGTCCACATTGCCCAAGACCTTTTCCATCGTCTCAAGATAAAGGCGTTTGCGGGTTACTTCTGGGGCCGCTTGATATTCGTTCAAGACGGCCAAGAAACGGCTGGCTTCACCAACAGCGTCATTGACCACACGGGCGCGATAGCCCTCAGCAGCTTCAAGCAACTGTGCAGATTCACCACGGGCTTCCGCAGTTTTCTGGTTTGCATATGCATCCGCTTGACGCTCTAGGCGGTCGCGCTCTTGTTCAGCTGCCTGAACATCACGGAATGCATCCACAACAGAAACGGTTGTTACGTTGCCGTTGCTATCAACCATACGCACTGTTTGGCTTGGTGGATCGACCTTCTTAACGTTCACACGCAGAATGTTGATACCTGTTTGGCGGTTGTCCAAAGTAAGTTGAATCAATTCGCGCACGTCGACTTCAACGCTGGCACGGTCACGGTTCAAAATCGGAGCCAATTCTGATTCAGCTATAACTTCACGCATCGCAGCCTCAGAAATCGCAATCACTGAAGATTCCGGAGAGCGTAGCGAGAATTTGAAATCACGTGCGTTTTTGACGTTCCAAACAACTTCGAAATCGATGTCTACGATGTTTTCGTCCGTTGTCAGCATCAAGCCGTCATTGCCAGACGTCCGCGCAACACCAATTGTCTCTGTGCGGTTGGTTGTGACATCAAACACTTCGGCTTTTACCAGTGGCCAAGGGGCAAAGTTCAGACCTTCAGTACCGATGCCTGAGAATTCACCAAGGAATAATTCGATCGACTGCTGCTCTGGACGAACAGTGTAAAAGCTGGTCATTCCCCACAATACTGCAGCTGCCAAAAGGCCAAGACCAACTGTGTTGCGTGTCAATGCAGGACCGCCACCGCCACCATTGTCAGCGCCGTTGCCACCGCCAGTGCCACCACGGCCGCCCATTAGGACGCGCAGTTGCTCTTGGCCTTTTTTGACCAGCTCATCAATCTCTGGGATTTGTGGTCCATCGTTGCCTGGCTTGCGCCCGCCACCGTTATTGCCATTGTCCCCACGGTTTCCGCCGCCATTGCTGCCGCCGTTGTTACCGCCCGAATTGCCGCCGCCCCCCCAGGGGCCGCCTGTATTGCCAGCCATTTTCGCGTCATTCCTTAAATTTAGAAACTATGATCTTGTTCTATACATGTGCTTTCAGGTCAAAAAATCAAGCCATGTGTCTCTATGTTTTACGTGTCGGTGTTTTCATTGTTACTATTTCTTCGGACATTGTGGGGTGAACCGCAACCGTCCGGTCGAAATCTTCTTTTGTAGCACCCATTTTGACCGCAATACCTGCCATTTGGATCATCTCGCCTGCATTCGGCGCAACGATATGGCAGCCCAAAACAACACGCGTTGCTTGGGACACGATTAGTTTCATCATGACGCGATCAGATTTGCCCGCGAATGAGGATTGCATTGGCTTAAATGTGGTTGCATAAACTTCAATCGGTTCAATCTCAGCCGCTGCTTCTTCAGACAAACCAACGGTACCCATTTCAGGCTGCGTAAAGATCGCGGATGGGATCAAATCGTGATCGACAGGTGTTGGGTTGGCGTTGAACACAGTCTGAACAAAGGCCATGCCTTCACGGATCGCAACAGGTGTCAGGTTCACACGGTTGGTCACATCGCCAATCGCATAGATAGATGGAACACCAGTTTGGCTATACTCATCCACAACGATTTCGCCACCACGGCCCAGCACGCCGCCAGCTTCTTCAATACCCAAACCATGCGTGTTTGGTTTACGGCCCGTTGCGAACAAAACCTGATCGAAAATGGTTTCGACGCCAGTGGTCGACTTAACCCAAACCCGGCCGTCACGTTTTTCCATCTCAGCGATGTTCGTGCCCAGTTGTAGATCGATGCCTTTTTCAACCATTTGGTCCGCAATCAATGTACGCGCCTCATTGTCAAAGCCACGCAAAATTTGCTCACCACGATAATATTGCGTCACCGAAACGCCCAAACCATTCATGACGCCTGCAAATTCAGA
This sequence comes from uncultured Paracoccaceae bacterium, assembly GCA_905182105.1. Lineage (GTDB taxonomy): Bacteria > Pseudomonadota > Alphaproteobacteria > Rhodobacterales > Rhodobacteraceae > Ascidiaceihabitans. The sequence continues at coordinate 15,983 of CAJJAR010000013.1, read as the reverse complement.
CGCGATGTAACCGCCGCCGATAATCAGCATCGTTTTTGGCAGTTCTGGCAGATCAAACAAATCATCAGACACGATACCTACATCCGCATTCGGAATGTTGGGACGTGTTGGGCAACCACCTACAGCGACCAAGATATGCTTAGCTGTCTTTTCCTCACCTGTGGACAAGACAACGGTGTGCGAGTCTTTGACAGTTGCGCGTGCATCGAATGTCTCAACGCCAGAGTTAGCAAGCAAGCGGCGATAGATGGCTTCAAGGCGATCCAATTCAGCGTGCATTGAACCTTTAAAGCGGTCCCAATTGAAATCACCCAAAGTGATATCCCAACCATATGCACCAGCTTCCGCCTCAACACCGCTATATCCTGATGCAAATACCATCAGCTTTTTTGGGACACAGCCGCGAATAACGCAGGTGCCACCGTAACGATCTTCTTCGGCCAATGCGACTTTCGCACCATGTTCACCAGCCGCAACACGGGCCGCACGTACGCCGCCAGAGCCGCCACCAATAACAAAAAGATCGTAGTCAAACGCCATGGGCTTAGTCCTTATTATTAAAGATCGCTAAACAGGTTGTCTGTTTCGACGAAATCAAGACGGTCCGTTTCGGCCGTCCCCGCATTGATATCACGTATCTCGACACGGCCATCGCCGAAGCCAATCACAACTGCATCACAGATATCAATAAACAGTCCGTTTTCAACCACACCCGGCATTTGATTTATAACCATCGCCAACTGACGTGGGTTCCCAATGCGGTTCAAATGAAGGTCCAGAATATGGTTCCCCTCATCCGTGATAAACGGGCGATAGCCATTCATGCGCAGCGTCGACTGACGGCCCAAAAAATCCATAGAAATAAGGGTTTCTTCGACCAGCGCTTGAGTGGTCTGCCACCCAAATGGAATAACCTCGATTGGTAATGGAAAATTACCCAAGGATTCAACCTCTTTGCCGATGTCCGCGATAACAATCATTTGATCAGATGCCGTCGCCACGATCTTCTCTTGTAGTAATGAACCACCACCACCTTTGATCAGATTTAGGTCGCCGTCAAACTCATCTGCACCATCAATCGTGATGTCTAACCATTTGGCTTCATCCAAGGAAATAATATCAAGTCCAACTTCGCGTGCCAATTCAGCAATGTGGGTCGATGTAGGAACACCTTTAATCCGCAGGCCATCATTGCGTACGCGTTCACCCAAACAACGCACCAACCATGCAGCAGTTGATCCGCTGCCCAATCCAACGCGCATGCCGTCCTCGACGTATTGCGCAGCCCGCTTGGCAGCAACAAATTTTGCCTTGTCGATTGGTGACAATTCTCCAGCCATAGCTGCGGCTCCCCAGTTACTGCGCACCTTATATAAAAATGCTGGCTAAGGTGCGAGAAGAAAGCACCCACTTAATCCCCCACTAATACATTGTAAAAATGGGTCACGTCCGCTCTTCACTTTAAAATGTCGTTTTCGGAAAGACCTATAGGACCATCTGCCCTATTCATTGAGGAATGAGCTATGTCCTGCACTACGCCCCTGATAACGCGTCTCTTGTGATCCGCCTTGCGCTGGAACAAGTCGGTGCGCCCTATCGCTGCGCCCTCGTGGACCGTAGCCAAGCGGCCCAACGTTCTGAAGCCTACATCGCCCTGAACCCCAATGGTTTGATCCCAACATTGGAAACTGATCAGGAACCCATCTTTGAAACAGGTGCTATTCTGCTTTGGCTGGCCGATCGCCACGACGGCTTGGGCCCTGCCCCAGACAGCGTTAAGCGTGCGGATTTCCTGAAATGGTTGTTCTTCTTATCCAATACGGTGCACTCCGCCCTGCGCATTTTGTTTTATCCTGATCAATTCATTGGCGCGGACCCCATTCACCAAAGTAATTTGCGCGCAACCGCGGCGAATGCATTGGTTCGATATCACACCCAACTCGATAGCCTTGTGGCACAAGGGCACACATTGTGCGGCGGGCAAACGCCCAGCGCTTTGGATTTTTACATCGCGGCCACTCTGCGTTGGCCCGCCATCTACCCACGCGATTATGACCGCAGTTGGCACAGCTTAGCCAACTACCCAGCCCTCCACGACATGTGTCTGCGCTTGGAAACACTCGCACCCGTCCATTTATTGAGCCAAGCAGAGGGCATGAACGCAACCCCGTTCACAAACCCCGCATCACCAAACCCTCCTGAAGGAAGCCCAATCTAATGTTCCTATCCGTTTTCGAGATGTTCAAGGTTGGCATTGGGCCTTCCTCTTCCCATACAATGGGACCGATGGTGGCCGCTGCCCGTTTCCTTGACATGATGCGCGCCTCCCCGTTTGAATTTGCGGGTGTTAAGGCGTCCTTACATGGATCATTGGCTTTTACTGGCGTAGGCCACGCAACGGACCGCGCCACAATCCTTGGCCTTGCTGGGTTTCTGCCCGACACCTACGACAATGACAAGGCTGATGCGATTCTCACGACCATGCGCGAGACGAACACACTCAGCCCTGCAGACCTACCAACGCTGAACTTCAACCCAAAGACTGATCTGATCTTTGATTATGACACACAGCTAGATGGCCACGCCAATGGTATGGTTTTGATGGCAACCGACAAACAAGGCGATGTGACCCTTAGCCAAGTGTTCTATTCAATAGGTGGCGGTTTCGTCATGACGGAACAGGAATTGGCCGCTGGCAAAGCTACCGATGAAGGAACCCCTGTCCCCTTTCCATTCAAATCCGCCACTGAAATGCTGAAGATGTCCAACGCCTCTGGCAAAACTATCGCCGCGATGAAGCGCAGCAATGAAGAAGCCCGTGGCGGTGCGGCCAACCTTAAGAAAGGTTCAGCGCGTTTGTGGCAAGTAATGAATGACTGTATTAACCGCGGCCTTGAAACCGATGGCATCCTACCTGGTGGCCTAAACGTAAAACGCCGCGCAAAAGGCATTCATGACGCATTGTTGGCCGAACGGGGCATGAACCAACAAGCGCCCCACACCATCAATGACTGGATGAGCGTCTACGCGATGGCCGTAAACGAGGAAAACGCAGCTGGTGGTCAAGTTGTCACCGCCCCAACAAACGGGGCTGCAGGCGTGTTGCCAGCCACTCTGCGCTATTACCTCGACCACGTACCAGGTGCATCAAAATCCCATATCGAAGATTTCCTGCTGACTGCTGCCGCAATTGGGGGTCTTGTGAAATACAACGCCTCTATCTCTGGGGCCGAAGCGGGGTGTCAGGCCGAAGTGGGGTCTGCTGCAGCCATGTCCGCTGCAGCCCTATGCGCTGTAATGGGCGGATCAGCCGAACAGGTCGAAAACGCCGCTGAAATCGCGCTTGAACATCACCTTGGTATGACCTGCGATCCCGTCAAAGGTTTGGTGCAGGTCCCTTGTATCGAACGCAACGGACTTGGCGCGATCAAAGCGGTCTCTGCCGCCTCACTTGCGCTACGTGGTGATGGCACGCATCTTGTGCCCCTGGATGCCTGCATCGAAACCATGCGCCAAACGGGCGAGGACATGTCTGCCAAATACAAAGAAACTTCTCTTGGCGGCTTGGCCGTCAACGTGCCCAACTGCTGATGAAACCCACAAACGCAACCCTCACAGGCGTATTACTGATGGCATCCGGTGCAATGATCGCGCCCGGTATCGACGTCTTCGCCAAACTGGTGCCGCATGAAATCCCTGTGGCCCAAGTGACGGCCGCGCGGTTCATCATGCAATCCAGCCTTCTGCTGCCAATCGCCGCCTACCTTGCCGTACTGCACCTCCCCAACAGACAAGAGGTGGTGTTACATCTGCTGCGCGCCACCCTGATCATGGTTGCGACAGCCCTATTCTTTACCGCCTTGCGTTCTATGCCCATCGCAGACGCAATCGCCGTGTTCTTTGTTGAGCCCTTCATCCTAACCCTTCTTGGGGCTGTGATACTGAAAGAAACCGTAGGACCGCGCAGGATCATCGCCTGCCTCATCGGCTTCATCGGCGCACTGTTTGTAATCCGCCCCAGCTTTGCCAACACAGGCGCTGTCGCATTGTTGCCGCTAGGGACTGCCGCGTGCTTTGCGGTCTACATGATACTCACACGGCAAATGGCGCAAAAGATGCATCCACTCGCGATGCAATCATACACAGCCATTGCAGCCGTGGTGCTGTCCGCCCCCGTCCTGTGGTTCGCGGATGGCTCAAACATTGCAGGCCTCGATCCTGCGTGGCCCAGCGCCTTTGCCGTTCAGATGATGATCGGTGTCGGGGTCATGGCGACCCTCGCACATCTGTTGATCGGGTTCGCAATGTCCAAAGCGCCTGCAAGCACCCTCGCCCCGTTACAATATTTAGAAATTGTGACTGCGACGATATTCGGGATCGCAATTTTCGGTGATGTGCCAACACCCACAACCCTGCTGGGCGTTGCGATCATAATATCCTCTGGCCTGTATATATTGGCACGCGAGCGTCAAAGTAGCGACACCTCCAATAACTTGTGACGCCAGATAGCAGCAATCAAGCCCTAAACAAAGACAATTCATGCGCAACCTGTACGTTGCTTTTAAAAGATACGTCGCCTAACATGATGATATGAAACAAGATAAACCCCTCCTCGGAATCCTGCTTATGCTTGGCTTTTGCGTTCTTGCCCCAATGGGTGACGCTGTTGCCAAGATCCTAGGTGAGACAGTTCCACTCGGCCAATTGCTCGTCATACGCTTCGCAGTGCAAGCGATCATCCTAATCCCGATGGTCTGGGCCACCAAGCTGGCGTGGCGCATGAGCGGTCGGGTTCTTCAACTCGCCTTCCTTAGAACGGTCCTTCATATCTTCGGCATTGGTGCGATGTATACCGCCCTACAATACCTTCCACTGGCCGATGCCGTCGCAATCGCCTTTGTCATGCCGTTCATTATGCTACTGCTTGGTAAATACGTGCTAGACGAAGAAGTAGGTGCCCGTCGTCTAATCGCCTGCAGCGTTGGCTTTGTCGGTACCCTTCTGGTCGTACAGCCCAGTTTTGCCGAAGTTGGTTGGCCAGCCCTGCTTCCATTGGTTGTCGCACTAAACTTCTCATTCTTCATGTTAATCACCCGCAAAATCGCCAAAGAAACCAATCCGATTGGACTCCAGGCTGTCAGTGGTGTCATGGCGGTTTGCATTATCGTGCCCCTTCTGGCGATCACCACAAGCTCTGGCATTGATGCGTTGACCCTGATGGCACCCTCAGCATTTGAGTGGACCATGTTATGGGCGATTGGTGCCCTTGGCACGATGGCACATCTGTTGATGACATGGTCCTTGCGGTATGCGCCCTCAGCAACCTTGGCCCCTATGCAATATTTGGAAATCCCAATTGCAACTGTCATCGGCTTTTGGGTCTTTCAGGATTTACCAAATGGAATGGCTGCCGTTGGCATCGCAATCACAGTGACCGCAGGCGTCTATATCATTTTACGCGAGCGGGCCATTTCACGTGATCAGGCATTGTCGCCAGAGCCCACGTAACATCCGCGAGCATCCGGCGGGGCAAAATGCACAACATGCCCCGCACTGACATCTTCAGCTGAACGAAACCAGTCGCACAGTTGGACGTTCCAACCTGTTCGCCCGGTGCCAAAGCCAGCCCATCAATCGGCCATTCCAAGCCAACGGAGGTACCTGTCACCTCAGCCATGGGAAATAGTGATACAATATCCCCAACTTTGGTCGGTAATTCGATCTTGGCAGGGCAATGAAACACAACTTCATGCGGGCCCAACAAAACACAAGGGCGATCCGCACGCACAACTAGGGTATGCAACGCAGCCATCTGGTGATCCACACGCCCGCCCAAGAACCCCACGCCAACGACAACTGGCGTTTCTACATTACGCAGGCATTTATCAAAGTCAGTGCTATTCTGTTCAGCAATATGGTACTGCCGCTCAACAGGAACCTGCGCCAAGACGGAGGAATTTAATGAATCAAAATCGCCGATCACGGCCTCTAATTGAATTCCCGCAGCCAGGGCCACAATTGAACCACCATCTGCTGCTATACAGGTTGGTGCGATACTGAGGGCAAGATTTAAGTCCTCAGAACCGACGTCGCCACCGCCTACAATAGTAATTGGGTTATTGCTTTGAAAAACTGACGTCATTTAGATGCAAATACACGCATTTATTGGAATTCCACCTCATTCTCACCATGAAATGATACCATAATAGGCACAGAATCAGGCCGCTTTCGCACTAGTTACCACGCTAAACAACAAGCTGCAAAAGCGCAGAGGACGTAACCAATGATGATTAACCACAAAACTTTAACAGTATCCTATGGGACGTTTTCCTACACCTTGGAAGGCTTAGCGGTGTCTGCGCAGGCTTTGTGGCAGAGCGGATTGTAAACCGCCTAGGCCCCAAGCTTACTGTGCAAATCAGCCTTGTAGTATCAGCCCCCATTTATTTGGTCATGGCACTTGCGCCGAATTGGATCACGCTGGCCTGCGCAATCGGCCTGTCCCAATTCGCAGGGCTGACATGGAACTCGGTCTCCGTCTCCTACCGCCAACGCACAATTCCAGACGCGATGTTGGGACGGGTCAACAGCCTTTACCGCCTGCTCGCATGGGGAATGATGCCCATGGGCCTGATCCTATCAGGCCTGATCGTGCGCTACGGCGAACCGATCATCGGGCGCAGCAATGCGCTGAACCTGCCGTTTTTCACAGCGAGTGCCGGCGCTTTGATCTTGGGAATAATCGGATGGCAGGCCTTAGGCCGTGGATTTCAGTCGCGCTGATCTGGATCAGCCTGCCCCACGCCCTTGAATATCGCCTTCAATGGGAAGGCCCACAACACGCCAAGACCAAAATAAATCAAGACCTCAACCAAAGTGCTTGGGCGTTCTTCAAAGAACGACATCAGCCATACAGCCATGATGACGTAGGCTGGTAGTCCTAGCAAAAGAACCACCAAAGACCAGCGACGACGTGCTTTATAGCTAAGGGCCATCAGTCAGCAAACGGGTCAGTGACAAGGATGGTATCTTCGCGCTCTGGTGATGTGGATACCAACGCAACTGGGCATTCGATCAGCTCTTCGACACGCCGAACATATTTGATCGCCTGCGCTGGAAGCTGCGCCCAAGAGCGTGCGCCTTCAGTGCTTTCAGACCACCCATCCATTTCTTCATAGATAGGTTTGCAACGCGCCTGTGCATCCGCCGCAGTTGGCAAATAATCCAGACGTTCACCGTCCAAATCATACCCTACACAAATTTTCAGCGTCTCAAAGCCGTCCAAAACGTCCAGCTTTGTCAAACAGATCCCAGTAATGCCTGAGGTCGCACATGTCTGGCGCAACAATGCTGCATCAAACCAACCACAACGACGTTTACGCCCCGTTGTGGTGCCAAATTCATGACCGCGTTCGCCAAGGCGTTGACCATCAGCGTCTTCTAACTCAGTTGGGAAAGGCCCTTCACCCACACGGGTTGTATAGGCTTTCACAATGCCCAGCACGTAATCAATCGCTGTCGGGCCAAGGCCAACACCCGTGGCCGCCTGCCCTGCAATCACATTAGAGCTGGTGACAAACGGGTAGGTCCCAAAATCGATATCCAGCAATGCGCCCTGCGCACCTTCAAACAAAATCCGTTTACCGGCTTTGCGCTTTTCAGCCAAAACTTTCCAAACGGGTGCAGCATAAGGCAAAACCTTTGGTGCAATTTCTTGCAGCTGCGCCAACAACGCGTCGCGGTCGATTTCTTCGACCCCAAGGCCTTTGCGCAGTGGGTTGTGGTGCTGCAATGCACGATCAACACGCGCTTCCAATGTCGCTGCATCTGCCAAATCGGCAACGCGGATCGCACGGCGGCCCACTTTGTCTTCATAGGCTGGGCCAATGCCGCGACCTGTCGTACCAATCTTGGTGCCTTTTGATGCGGCTTCTTCACGCACGCGATCCAGTTCACCGTGGATCGGAAGGATCAGCGGCGTGTTTTCCGCAATCATCAAGTTTTCTGGGTTAATCACAACGCCCTGTGCTTCGACCGTCGCAATTTCTTTCATCAGGTGCCATGGGTCCAAAACAACCCCGTTGCCAATAACAGACAACTTACCGCCACGCACCACACCAGATGGCAGCGCGTGCAGTTTGTAAACCTTCCCATCAATGACCAAGGTATGCCCGGCATTATGACCACCCTGAAAACGCGCAATGACATCAGCGCGTTCAGAAAGCCAATCGACGATCTTGCCTTTTCCTTCGTCGCCCCATTGAGCTCCGACAACTACTACATTGGCCATGATGCGGTCCTTTTTTCATGCAAACCCGCGACCATATAGACGGCAGTTGGCTTGGGTGAAACCTGATTCTTGTGTTTCTCTTCAATCCATGATGTTCATTTCGTCATAAAGCGATTTGAGGAATGTGTTGAAATTGGTTTGTTTTACGTTGGCTTACGGTTTTTGCACTGCTTGCAGCGACTTATAATCCGACATCATTTAATTATGTGAAATAGGTGATGACACAGGGCGAACGCCCCGTTTCACTGTTGGTTCTGGCCGGTTTGCTCCTTCTGATCGGCAAAATCATCTATTTGCGGGCCACGCTACGCTCAATCGGCGGCTTTGGCATGTTGCTGGTACTCGCCCCTGTTAGGGCATTGCTATGGGTGCTCTATGATTTTCGCGTTTAGTCTCGATAACACAGGCATGAACGTGTGGCTGGGCTTATTGGCCCTCTCCCTCGTCTTGGGTGTCGGCCTTAGTTGGAGCCACGTGCGACGCGCACTGTCAGGTCAGGCCGACATGGGTGATGTCGACAGCTAGGCGCGTCAGCCAAGTGAAACAGGTTCACCGTGGGGCGTAGAAAGATACGCCTGCTCCCACGCATTACGCATCTGTGCGACATCTTGTGGCAACGCGGCCCCTATCTCAGACAAATACGCCTCTAACGTCTCAAGCCATGCGTTAAAGTAATCGTCGCCACCATTAAGGTCTTTATCCACGCCATGACGTTTCAGGGTCGCGCTAAAGCGATCCGCCCAATCAGGCCATGCAAAACGTCCTGCCTCATTTAGGTGAACCGTCAAGGCAAACAACTGCGCGTGCCACGGGGACTCGAATACGGGTTCAGGGGCGCTCATGTGGCGGCACTTAGATAGCTTTGCCACAGGTCCAAGACGACCTCGTCTTTGGGATGTTCGGGGTCTGCCCACAATTCAGACGCAGCAAAGGCAACAGCATACAGCGGTTCAGCCGCATCACCCAAACGGTGCGCACTGCTGTCAGGCAAAATATGTGTGCCTTGGATCATTACAATACGGCCTAATGCGCCAACAGCATAAGACGGCAGGCGCGTATGGCCACCATTCACATGGCGATTGCCATTAATTTTGCGGGTGCGGACCATGTCACCAACGCTATAGCCAACTGGTACATCGCTGGGACGATCCGCAGGACCACCAGAGGCCAGAACCGCAGCAACCTTATCCGCATCCATCCGCTTGGCAGTTAGATCACTTGATCCGATAGCACGGCCCTGTGCCAACTCTTCGCGGGTTAGCACCTTGGCATCCACCAACAGCCCTGCCAATCCAGCCATCCATTTCTCGTAATAAGACATGGATGCATAATCGACTGGTGGCAGGCATTCGCGGCCATGACGGCTGATGTCGATATTCCATTTGCCCAAAGCACCCGCGGCCAAGGTCACAGCCAATGCGCGCCCATGCCAGTCTGCGTGGAAAACGGGATCATCTTCAGCCTCAGGCACAATGGCACCATCGCCAAAGCGGCCCCCCATATCGTGAACGCGGCTCATGGCGCGCTCACCAATCCTGTGCCAATCATACTGTCGCGACTGATCAGGTCCATCAATGCGGCCTCGGCCATTCCATCTGTGCCCTTGGGACGTTGGGGCAAGACCAGATAACGAGTCTCAGCCGTGGAATCCCAAACGCGTACAGCCATATCACTGGGCAAGGTCACGCCAAATTCGGCCAAAACTTTGCGCGGCTCACGCACAGCGCGGGCGCGGTAGGCATCTGATTTGTACCACGTGGGCGGAATGCCCAGCAAAGGCCACGGATAACAGCTGCACAATGTGCACACGACGATGTTGTGCACCTCGTCCGTGTTCTCAACCACAATCATATGTTCACCTTGGCGACCGTAATACCCCATCTCAGACACTACAGCGGTGGCATCCTTCAGCAATGCAGTCTTAAAAGCAGGGTCGGTCCAAGCCTTCGCAACCACATGGGCTCCGTTGCGCGGCCCAATCTTAGTCTCGTAGGTTTCAATAATTTCATCCAAGGCCGCAGGGTCAATCAACCCTTTCTGCGTTAGGATGGTTTCAAGCGCCTTCACCCGCAAAGCGGGGTCTGAGGGCAACAATGTGTGCGGGTGATCGTGATCAGCGTGGTCATGAGGCATTTCGGGATCATGGAAGGCGAATTGCGTTCTGTCCAGCGCATTAGCGTCACAAATACGGTCATTTCACATTTAGCGCTCCAGCTACACTTGCCCCGCCCCCTAAACTTGCCTAGATACCACTCAAATTGATCACACCATTGCAGGTACCTATGGAAAACGTTGTTCTTATTATCCACCTAATTCTCGCACTTGGCCTTATCGCCATAGTGTTGATGCAACGTTCTGAAGGCGGTGGCCTTGGTATGGGTGGCGGCAGTGGCGGCGCACAAGGTGGACGCTCTGCAGCGACTGCACTTGGCAAAGTCACATGGATTTTGGCCATTGGTTTTATCATCACTTCGATCTCATTGACAATCATCGCAGCACAAAAATCATCTGGCGCGTCTGTTTTGGACCGCGTAGGTGGTGCCGCGCCAACTGAGAACAGCACGCCAGCCGCTTTGCCGACAGGCGACGGCAGCCTGCTGCCACCAGCTGAAGGCGAAAACGCTCCATTGGTCCCATCTGCTGACTAATATCTATACCTTGAGGTGACGGATTTTCCCGCAACATCATGTTGCGGGTCCCTTGCCTTATCCACCCGAATCCTGTTAGGCTTAAATCCCGTGGTACTGTGAATTTCACAGGCGTTTCTGGTGGCCTATCACACCCCAATAATACGACGGGAGAATTCTTAAATGGCGCGCTATATTTTCATCACTGGCGGTGTTGTGTCTTCACTTGGCAAAGGCCTTGCCTCTGCTGCCCTCGGTGCGCTGCTTCAAGCCCGCGGCTTTTCCGTGCGTCTTCGCAAACTTGATCCATACTTAAACGTCGATCCGGGAACAATGTCCCCGTTTGAGCACGGCGAAGTGTTTGTGACCGACGATGGGGCAGAAACTGACCTTGATCTGGGCCACTACGAACGCTTCACTGGTGTTCCTGCGCGCAACACGGACTCTGTCAGCTCTGGCCGCATCTATTCCACAGTTTTGGAAAAAGAGCGCCGCGGTGATTATTTGGGTAAAACGATCCAAGTTGTGCCGCACGTCACCAACGAAATCAAAGAATTCTTGCACGTAGGCAATGACGAAGTTGACTTCATGTTGTGCGAAATCGGCGGGACTGTGGGCGATATCGAAGGACTGCCGTTCTTTGAAGCGATCCGCCAATTCAACCACGACCTTCCACGCGGGCAATCCATCTTTATGCACCTGACATTGCTGCCATACCTTGCAGCCTCTGGTGAATTGAAAACCAAACCAACTCAGCACTCCGTTAAGGAATTGCAATCCATCGGGATCGCACCTGACATTTTGGTCTGCCGTTCTGAACACCCAATTCCTGAAAAGGAACGCGAGAAAATTGCGCTGTTCTGTAACGTGCGCAAAGAAGCGGTTGTGGCCGCCTATGACCTTGATACCATCTATGACGCGCCACTTGCCTATCACGCTCAAGGGCTGGATCAGGCTGTGCTGGATGCCTTTGATATCTCGCCTGCCCCAAAACCTGACCTGACGGTTTGGCGCGATGTGTCTCAACGCGTGAACCAGCCAGAGGGTGAAGTGACAATCGCAATCGTTGGTAAATACACCCAACTTGAAGACGCCTATAAGTCCTTCAAAGAGGCGCTGACACATGGCGGCATGGCCAATCGCGTTAAGGTCAACGTGAAATGGGTCGACGCCGAAGTCTTTGACAAATCCGAAGACGTCGCACCACACTTAGAGGGGTTCCATGCGATCCTTGTTCCCGGTGGATTTGGTGAGCGCGGCACTGAAGGTAAAATCAAAGCGGCGCAATTTGCCCGTGAACGCAACGTCCCATATTTCGGCATCTGTCTGGGCATGCAAATGGCCGTGATCGAGGCAGCGCGCAACGTGGCAGGGATCACTTCAGCCGGTTCTGAAGAATTCGACCACGAAGCAGGCAACAAACGCTTTGAACCAGTGGTTTACCACCTCAAAGAATGGGTTCAGGGCAACGCAAAAGTCAGCCGCAAAGTCGGCGACGACAAAGGCGGCACCATGCGCCTTGGCGCCTATGACGCAACGCTTGTTGAGGGCAGCAAGGTCGCTAAAATCTACGGCACCACATCTATCGATGAACGCCACCGTCACCGCTACGAGGTTGACGTCAAATACCGCAAACAGCTTGAAGATGCGGGTATGGTGTTCTCAGGCATGTCGCCAGACGGATCTCTGCCAGAAATCATCGAATGGCCAGACCACCCATGGTTCATTGGCGTGCAGTTTCACCCAGAGCTCAAATCCAAACCCTTCGCCCCACACCCCTTGTTCAAGGACTTTGTACGGGCCGCGAAAGAAAACTCACGCTTGGTATAAACGATTAAAGGCCCGCAAGTTGCGGGCCTTTTCTACATTCAAAGACGCAGTTTAGCGCTTTGACATCTCCATCAACACATTCATCGCATCCTGCTCGCGCCCATCCGGGACAAACAGATGATCGTGGAAAAAGCCCGACACTGGATTCACGCCCATGTCATGCTTGGCCAACTCCGTCGCGATGCGGGCCATAAACCCAACGGCCTCTAGGGACGAATGAATATTCAGCGTAATCATCCGGCATGGAAATTCATACGCCACCCCCAACTGCTCTGCCTCTGACTTTAGCAAAATATAGGTGGTCCCCTCAGCCTCGCCAAAACTCATGCGCGGCACAATTCCCATCAGGTCTTGAGGGGCTTTTACGGTGGTAAAGACATATAGACCCTCAACCAGAACTGCGGACAATGAGCGGATCAACTCATCCAAATTTGTTTCGCCTGACATGTGGGTTTTCTACCTGAAACTAACGTTGAGGGACGGTATGCACGTGATGGCAAACATGTCTAGAACGAAGATACGGCGACAACAATCTGGCAATCGAAACGGCAGGTTTGCACATGACCTTGGCTAGGGCATCGTTTATCGATTGATCAACGATGCGGTCAACACAAAGCTACAGAAAATAGATGCAACTATCGGGGACACTAACCCCAAAGGGTTGGCCTATTATGAATCCATGGGATTTAGCAGCGATAAATCAGAAAATGGCAAAACCATTAAATACTAAGCGGTCAGCTCTTAACCCCAACCATAGTTAAAGCTAATGCTGATCCGCTCGTCTTCGGCCATATTCACAGGCACCTCGTGACGCAGCCAGCTTTCCCATAACAACACATCCCCCACATCAGGGGCCACGTAAAAGAAGCTGCGCATCTCGTCGCGGGCGTCTTTTTTACGCACAGGCGCGGCCATCATCATGGCGGAACGGGGATCTTCAAACTTGATCGCGCTCGTTTCCGTGGGCATGTTCACATAAGTCGTGCCGCTGATCACACTGTGCGGATGAATATGGGAGGTATGCACGCCACCTTGGGGCAGAATGTTGATCCACAATGAATCCAACGTGATCTTCTTATCATCCAGATCAAAATCCAGATCTTTGACAAAAGCAGCCACGTGCTTGTCCAATACCTTGATCAAATCGGCAAAGATCGGAAAGCGCCAGCCAAGGTCTGTCAGAGAGGCGTAACTGGTATAGCCAGGAAAGCCATTCTCCTCACACCATTCTTGGCCTGCTTCATCGTCATTGGCGATGGACCAGCAAGAGTTTTCAAGTTCGTTGCGATCCACAGCCTTGCCCATTTCGGACAATTGAGCGCGGTAAAGACGGGTGACAAAGAGTGTTTTTATATCTGACATAGGGAGTGTTTATATGAGGTTAATCGGGATGGCGAGAGGGAGGCTCAGGCGCAAAAGGCCTTTTTCGCCGACCTCGACGGCTAAACATTGGCAGACGCGACTCGACAACGCAGCGCCTTGGCGAAGTTGCAGGCGGTTTAGATCGTTTTAAACATTCAGAGAGCAACCTCTATGTCAGCTATGCGGACTTAGCTGCCATACGAAAGTGGCAAATTTCGATAGTTCTGTACTAATCTGATCTTTGGCGGCATCTTTTGGGAAAGAACTAAATCCGAGTTGAACCAACTAAGTCAGGAATTCATGATGAGCGATGCGATCAACGATTTCATTCAGATGACTGCAACCGAAGCAGTCAAGCGTCTCCGTTCTAAGGAGGTGTCTCCACTTGATCTGGTCGAAGCATCCATTCAGAGAATTGAAACTATTGATACCGAAGTTAACGCATTGCCCATACACTGTTTTGAACAAGCACGCTCACAGGCAAGGGCATTCGACGTTAGAGAACATGCGGAAAACCCAAAATCCTTATGTGGCCTGCCAATTGCAGTTAAAGACTACAACGACCTAGGCGGAGCGCTTACGACTTACGGATCGCCTATCTTTGCCGACAATGTGGTGAAAAAATCTGATGCCACGGTAAGGCAGTTGGAATGTAACGGCGCAATTGCTGTCGCTAAATCCAATGTCCCAGAATGGGCGGGCGGCCACACCTTCAACCCAGTTAATGGCTTGACGCGCAACCCCTGGGATATGCGAAAAAGTGCGGGCGGATCATCAGGCGGTTCAGCAGCGGCACTTGCCAGTGGATCGGTATGGCTTGCAACAGGTAATGATCTGGGCGGTAGTTTGCGTACACCTGCGGCATTCAATGGGATTGTCGGCTTACGCCCCGGACCAGGGCGCGTGCCTCGGGGTACACGGTTGCCGTCTATGGATACGCTTTGGGTCGAAGGCCCCATGGCCCGAAATGTTGATGACTTAGCATTGATGTTAGACGCGGGTGTTGGTCAACAGATTGATGATCCTTTATCTTTTGATCATGCGGGGTCGTCTTTCGTTGAGGCATTGCAAGAAACTGGCATGCCAAAACGCGTCGCATTCAGCCCTGACCTTTCGATTGTCTCAATGGAGAAAGAAATCGCGCAAGTCTGTCGAGGGGCGACTTCGGTGTTTGGTGATCTCGGTGCTGATGTAACGGATGACGTTCCCGATTTTACAGGCGTTCTTGAGGCCTTTCAAACACTTCGAGCAGCCCTGTTTGCAACTTTGATGGAGCCCATATTAGCACAACACCGCGACCAGATTGCGCCAGAGATAATTGGAAATATTGAGCGCGGATTGAACATTACACCATCTCAAATATTCGAAGCAGAACGCGTACGTATCGAACTTTACAAAAAGGTTATCACATTCTTCGAGACCCATGACTTTCTTATCTGTCCTGCTGCATCCATTGCCCCGTTTCCGGTTGAGCAACGATACGTAACCGAAATTGATGGTAAGCCATGCGAAACCTACATCGATTGGTTTTCTATTACCTTCGCCCTGACGATGACCGCTTGCCCCACCATAAGCGTTCCGTGCGGATTTACGACTGAGGGGTTGCCCGTTGGCGTGCAGATCATGGGAAAACCCAGAGGAGAGGCCTCTCTTTTACGTGTGGCCAAGCGATTTGAACAAGCTGTCGGAATATCACCGCAGTTGCCAATTAATCCTCGAACAGGTGGCTAAATCCGTGAAGTTGAATGACGCATTGGGTCGTTTCGAGATGGCAAACTGACAAATGAAATCAGGTAGTTCTTGTTGAGACGAAGCTGATAGACGTCTTTTACGCTTTTGCAATTACAATGTGCAGTAGTGGTTACTTTGGGCTC
>CAJJAR010000012.1 GCA_905182105.1 uncultured Paracoccaceae bacterium | reverse complement strand
ACCCGCCAGTATGGTTCATGTGTCGTGGCATTTGCCCGTCGAGTTGTTGGCGTGAATAATCGAAATCATGCCCTTTCGGCTTCATCGCGATTGAGGCGCGGATGGCGTCCTCTAGTGGCCCATTGTCATCTGGATGGGCGCGCAACGGGGCGCGCAGGTCTGCCATGTCTTCTTGGCCCAAGCACAGATAGATTTCGCCGGTACAGGTCAGGCGCACGCGGTTGCAGCTTTCGCAGAAGTTGTGGCTAAGTGGTGTAATGAACCCGATCTTTTGCCCTGTTTCTTCTAGTCGCACGTAACGCGCAGGGCCGCCCGTGCGTTCGGCCAGTTCTGTCACGGTGTAATGTTCGCTGTATTTGGCCTGAACATCCTTGAGGGACCAATATTGGCTTAAGCGATCCTCGTTCCCGATGTCGCCCATTGGCATAACTTCGATCCACGTCAGGTCCATGCCCAGTTCTGCACACCACTGAGTGATATGTTGCAGTTCGGGTTCGTTAAAGCCTTTTAAGGCCACCGCGTTGATCTTGACCTTTAGCCCAGCCTTCAGCGCTGCATCGACGCCGCGCAGCACTTGGGGCAGGCGGCCCCAACGAGTGATGTCAGCGAATTTTTTCTCGTCCAGTGTATCGAGTGAGATGTTCACGCGGCGCACACCTGCGGCGAACAGATCGTCTGCGTATTTCTCAAGCTGGCTGCCATTGGTGGTCAGCGTCAGTTCTTTGAGCGTTCCAGATTCAAGGTGGCGGGTCATACCGTCAAAGAAGGTCATGATCCCTTTGCGCACCAAAGGTTCACCGCCCGTAATGCGCAGTTTTTCAACACCCAGACCGATAAAGGTTGAACACATGCGGTCCAATTCTTCTAACGTCAGCAGTTCCTTTTTGGGCAGGAACGTCATGTTTTCAGACATGCAGTAGACGCAGCGAAAATCGCAGCGATCCGTCACGGAAACGCGCAGGTAATTGATGGCGCGTGCGAAGGGGTCAATAAGAGGTGCATTCATGGGTATATAGTTAGGGATGCGCCTATGGCAGGGCAAGAGGGAAAGGGCGATTGAAGCCGATGCGCGTGCAAGCTACGATAGGGATATGAAACAAATTTTAGCGATGACCGTTATTGGGGCCAGTTTGGTCGGATGTGCAAACCTTAACCTCGGTGGAACTGGTGCGGGGAATGCTATTCCTGACGCTGTGATTGACGCCCCGTTAGGCGTTGCAACCAGTGAGTTGCGCCCAATCGTGCGTCCAGAGGGTGCGCCGACGGTCGCTGAACCTGTTGCTGGGCAAAGTGGATCGCTTGGGGTCACAGTTGCGTCACTTGGGACCCCTGCGGAAACTGGTCTGTGGCTTAAGACACCTTTGGTCAAAGCCCAGCAAACTGGTAGCGTGGCCTATAATGGCAAAACAGCAAGAGTATTGTTGATCCCGATTGTTGGCGAGGCAACGGCGGGTAGCCGTATGTCTTTGCAAGCGTTTCAGGCGTTGGGTGCACCGCTGACTGATCTGGTCTCAGTAAAGGTGACGGGGTAAACCAGCCGCCGCGCATGGGCGACTGGTTTGATTTGTTACTTAAGCAGCTTTGCAGCTTCTTTGGCGGCGAATGGTTTCATCGTAGCGCCATGTTCTTCTAGAAACTTACGCACGGTTTCTGGATCGTGTTTGGACAGCTCTAGCAACCAACCTGCGATCGCCTTTTGAACAAACCATGCACGGTCTGGAACAAGCGTTGCAGTCCAACCCAAGACACGTTGGCGGATTGCCATGTCTTGTTCTTTGGGGTGGTTCTGTTTGGTCCAAGGCAAGGTGATCATTAGGGCCGCCCGGCGCGTCCACATATGTTCGGACGTAACCCATGCCTCAACGTAATCGATACGGGATGGGTCCGCCACAACGCGTTTTTGACCGGCCATACAGGCGTAATCTGCAATCGCAAGGCTATCAAACTCATCCACCCATGATGCGACCAGGCCCCAGACGTCGTCATCTTCTTTAATGCGCGCTTGGGTTAGCAACTTGGCTGCAGCGATGCGTGCTTCAAAAATATCAGTTTCCCAAAGGGCATCAGCCAGATCGACGCGCTGTTCCACGTCCATCTGTGTGCGCCACTCTTTGGTCAGATCATTGATGATCGGGTTGGCAACACCAAGGTAGGGGCGGGGTGCCTTATGGTAGGCCGCAGAGCTTTCAGCTTTTGCGGCGTCTTGGTATTCGTTGAGTTGCGCAAGTGCGTCCTCGAGGTTCATGTCGGATGTATCCAGTATATGCGTTGGTAAGCCATCCAACGTGATGTATCTGGCCCGCCACGTTCATGGCAGGCCGAGTGAGCTAAACGCCCTTTACTCTACCGTTACGGATTTGGCCAGATTGCGTGGTTGATCCACGTCTGTGCCTTTGGCAACGGCGGTGTGGTAGGCCAACAATTGTGCGGGGACGGCGTAAACGATTGGGGCAACAACGTCTGGTATAGTTGGCATTTCAACAGTTACCCATGCACCTTCACCAGCTTCCTCGAGCCCTTGGGCATCAGAGATTAAAACGACCTTACCTTTGCGGGCCATAACCTCTTGCATGTTCGATACACTCTTGTCGAACAAAGGATCGCGCGGGGCCATCACAACGACTGGAACATGCTTGTCTACTAGTGCGATTGGTCCGTGCTTTAGTTCTCCAGATGCATAAGCTTCGGCGTGTATGTAACTGATTTCTTTTAGTTTTAGTGCGCCTTCATGAGCCAATGGATACATAATGCCACGACCCAGGAATAGAACGTCGCGTGCCTCAGAAATCTTGCGTGCAGCGCTTTGCATTTGCGCGTCTTGGTCGATAGCTGCGTTGACCAGTGCCGGTACATTGCGCATTGAAGCGACGTGATCTGCGAGCTGTTCTGGCGTGATTTTACCGCGATCAGATGCCGCCTTGAGGGCCAGCGACAGCAGTACCGTCAATTGGCAAGTGAAGGCTTTGGTCGATGCGACACCAACTTCGACACCTGCAAAAATGGGCAGGGCCAAATCGCTCTCACGGGCGATTGAACTTTCGGGGACGTTGACCACCGACAGGATTTTGTCCGCTTTACCTTCGCAGTAGCGCAGCGCGGCAAGGGTGTCTGCTGTCTCGCCAGATTGGCTGACGAATAGGGCAACGGTGCCTTTGGTGATTGGAGGCTCGCGGTAGCGGAATTCTGATGCCACATCGATTTCGACGGGGATGCGTGCGATCTGTTCAAACCAGTATTTGGCCGTCATGCAGGCGTAGTAGGCTGTTCCACAGGCAACCATTGTCAGGCGTTCGATCTTGGTAAAGTCGATACCTGGGTCTGGAAGATTGATTTCGCCCTCTTGGCTTATGTAGTGGGACAAGGTGTTGCCAAGAACAGTTGGCTGTTCGGCAATTTCCTTAGCCATAAAGTGCTTGTAGCCGGCCTTATCGACGCGTGAGCTGTCAATTTCGATGGTTTTGACAGCACGATTTGCCAACTCACCATTTTGGTCACGAATTGCTAGGCTTTTGCGGGTCAGGACAGCGCAATCACCTTCCTCAAGGTAGGTGACGCGGTTGGTCATTGGCGAAAGTGCGATAGCGTCTGACCCAATGTACATTTCGCCGTCGCCGTGACCGATTGCGAGGGGGGAACCCTTGCGCGCTGCGATCATAAGGTCCTGTTCGCCGTCAAATAAAAAGGCGAGGGCGAAGGCACCGTCAAGTTTTGCAAGTGTTTGGTTTACGGCTTCTATCGGTGTTGCACCCTGAGAGACAAAGTAATCTGTCAACATGGCGACGGTTTCAGTATCCGTATCAGTCGTGAACTCTAGGCCGTGTGTTGCAAGCTCTGCGCGCAATTCACGGAAGTTTTCGATAATACCATTGTGCACAACTGCCACTTTGCCCGACTTGTGCGGATGAGCGTTGTTCTCATTTGGTGCGCCGTGTGTCGCCCAGCGGGTGTGGCCAATGCCAGACTTGCCTGCGAGCGGTTCATGGACCAATCGATCCCCAAGGTTCACCAGTTTACCGATAGCGCGACGGCGGTCCAAGATGCCGTCGTTTATCGTCGCGATACCTGCGCTGTCATAGCCGCGATATTCTAAGCGTTTGAGCGCTTCAACGAGGATTGGTGCAACTTCATTAGTCCCAAGGATCCCTACAATGCCACACATTTTAGTTGCCCCCTTTCATCTTGGCTTTCTTGACCTGTAACATATCGAACAATTTCTGTGCCATGCCCGGTTTTGACACTTGGCGTGCACGACCGATGGCCAGCGCCTCGGACTCGACGTCTGAGGTGATCACTGACCCGCTGCCTGTCATCGCGCGATTGCCAACGGTGACGGGTGCAACCAGCATAGTGTTGGACCCGATAAAGACATCGGCCCCAATTTCAGTGCGGTGCTTCAGCACGCCATCATAGTTGCAGGTGATTGTGCCTGCGCCGATATTGCTGCGTTCACCGATTGAGGCATCACCGATGTAGGACAGGTGATTGACCTTAGCCCCTTCAGCGATCGTCGTGTTTTTAACTTCGACAAAGTTGCCGATGCGCACATTTTCGGACAATTCAGCACCGGGGCGTAAGCGTGCATAAGGGCCCACGACACTGCCGCGTGAAACATGGCAGCCCTCGAGGTGTGAAAATGCGCGGATGGTTGTGCCGGACTCGACTGTTACGTCAGGGCCAAAGACCACATTGGGTTCGATGATCGTGTCCCGTCCGATGATGGTGTCCAGCGATAGGTACACTGTGTTGGGTGCAACGAGTGTTACACCGTCTTCCATCAGTGTAAGCCGGGCAGCTGCCTGGTACATTGCATCAGCGGATGCAAGTTCTGCGCGTGAATTGACGCCGAGGGTTTCACCCTCTGAGCAGGTCACAACGGTTGCTGAATGGCCTGCATTGCGGGCAAGACCAATCACGTCTGTGAGGTAGTATTCACCAGATGCGTTGTCGTTTTTAACTTGGCTTAGTAAATCAAATAGCATTGGGCCATTGCAACAAATAACGCCGCTATTACAGAGGTTTATTTTCCGTTCTTCAGGTGATGAATCTTTAAATTCAACGATGCGCTCAAGGGATGAGCCATTGGTCAATAGGCGGCCATATCGGCCAGCGTCTTGTGGTTCAAAGCCAAGGACAACAACGTCCGCTTTTGCATCCAACATAGCCTGCAACGTTTCTGGTTTCACGAACGGCGTGTCACCGTATAAGACGATCACCTTGCCCTCAAAATCTGCTAATGCGTCGGCGGCTTGGGACACTGCGTGGCCGGTGCCAAGCTGTTCAGGTTGCAAGACGACCTGTGCTTCTGGGTCATAAGCTTGGGCCGCTTTGGTCACGACATCTGCACCGTGGCCAGCAACAATAACGGTGTGTGCCGGATCAAGTGTTGCGCCTGCACGCATAGCATGTATTAGCATCGGCGCACCCGCGATGGGGTGAAGTACTTTTGGTAAATCAGAATTCATCCGTGTGCCTTTGCCGGCACCCAGAATAATTAAAGCAACACTCATGCGAAATCTCTTTTGTTCTATTCGCGCCCGTTTTATCCATTTGTACGAATGGCACAAGGTATTTGGGCATCAATTGAGATTGCGGGTTGCAACACTCGCAAGCGGTTGACCGCCGAAACCATCAAAGGGGCACAGGCTATGAAGACAGTAATTTTTGATTTGGACGGCACATTGGCCGACACCAGCGGTGATTTGATTGAGGCCGCCAATGTTTGTTTTCGTGACATGGGCGTTGGCAATATGTTGGACCCTCTGACTGATGCAGGCACGGCGCTGCGCGGGGGACGGGCGATGTTGTCGCTGGGGCTGCAGCGTTTGGAACGTGCCAATGACGCGGATGTTTTGGATCACTACTACCCCGTGCTGTTAGAAGCCTATGCCAAAGACATCGATAGCCGCACTGTTATGTATGACGGCGCGATGGATGCCGTTGAGTCCCTGAAAACGCTAGGCTATGGCGTTGGCATTGCCACGAACAAGCCCGAAGGGTTGGCAGAGGAGCTGTTACGCCGCCTTGGTGTGCGCGATGCGTTTGCATCGATGGTGGGCGCGGATACGCTTTCTGTGCGCAAGCCAAACCCCGAACATTTGTTTGAGGCGGTGCGCCGTGCCGGTGGTGATCCTACGTTGACCTGTCTGATTGGGGATACGGATACGGACCGCAATACTGCGCGCAACGCTGGCGTGCCTTGTGTCTTGGTCACCTTTGGCCCTGCGGGTGGCGATATGGCAGCATTGGAACCCGAGGCATTGTTGGACCATTACAAAGACCTGCCAGACATTGTGACCAATTTGTTGGCGTAAAGGAGTTGTTTTGGGGTTTGTAAATCTGTGCTGCGCGTCTTGACGCGCAGCACACGAGTCCGCACAACGCCCCTATGACAGAGAATTTCACTGGTAGTTTTACCCAACAAGAATCCATCCCCGAAGCTGGTATTGAGGCGGCATTGGCCGTTTTGCGCCACGGTCGTTTGCATCGCTACAATACAACAGCGGGCGAATTGTCTGAAACGGCCCTGCTGGAGCAGGAGTATGCGCAATATGTCGGGGCAAAATATTGCCTTGCTGTTGCGTCTGGTGGTTATGCAATGGCGACCGCTTTGCGCGCGTTGGGCGTTGGGTACGGCGATAAGGTGTTATCGAACGCCTTTACCCTGGCCCCTGTGCCGGGCGCGATTGCGGCTGTTGGGGCCCAACCCGTTTTTGTGGGCGTGACTGAGGGGCTGACAATTGATCTGGATGATCTTGGGGTCAAGCTGGATCAAGCCAATGTTCTGCTCTTAAGCCACATGCGTGGGCATATCTGTGACATGGATCGTTTGATGGCGATGTGTGATACGGCTGGGGTGAAGGTGGTTGAAGACTGCGCGCATACGATGGGGGCCTCGTGGAACGGGGTGCCATCAGGGCGTGCTGGCGCGATTGGCTGTTATTCTTGTCAGACCTATAAGCACATAAATTCAGGCGAGGGCGGCTTTTTGGTTACCGATGATCCTGAATTGGCCGCAAAATCAATTATGATGTCGGGGTCTTATATGCTGTTTGAAAGGCATCTGGCGGCCCCTGATGTCGAGGTTTTTGCAGACATCAAATACGAAATGCCCAATATTTCAGGGCGCATGGATAATTTACGGGCTGCAATTTTGCGTCCACAGATTGTGGACTTGGCAACGCAGTGCCAGCGTTGGAATGATCGCTACTATGCTCTTGAGGTGGGGTTCCGTGACATTCCTGGGCTGAGTGTTGTTGAACGTGCGCCCCAAGAAATCATTGTTGGTTCCTCAATTCAATTCCTGTTGCTGGATTGGTCTGAGGATGCAGTGGTTGAAGTGGTGGCGCGTTGTTTGAGACGTGGTGTTGAGTTGAAATGGTTTGGTGCCGCTGAACCTGTGGCATTCACCAGCCGTTACGACAGTTGGAAATTTGCAAACCCTGTCCAAATGCCGGCTTCTGATCGTATTTTGCGCGGTGTTGTGGATATGCGCGTTCCGCTGACCTTTTCCATTGAGGACTGCAAACTGATTGCGCGGATTATTCGGGCTGAGGTGTCAGCGGTGTATCAGGCGCAAAGCTGACCCAAAGGAGCGCCTTGCGGCGCACTCCATACATTATTGTGCATATGGGGCATCGGTTAAGGCAGGTGCCCTAATGTTGTGCGCTATTGACCGCTCTCTTTGATTGCGCTTAAGTAATGAACAAGTGTTCAATAAACTTTGCTGCTGCAATTTGAGGGGATGTTTCCATGTTCAATGCCACGATGAAATTTGATTTGGGTGAGGATGTGAATGCCCTGCGCGAAATGGTTCACCGGTGGGCGCAGGAACGGGTAAAGCCGATGGCGGCTGAAATTGACCGCTCTAACGCGTTTCCTCCAGAGTTATGGACTGAAATGGGCGAATTAGGCCTGTTGGGTATCACTGTGGGCGAGGAATTTGGCGGTTCTGGCATGTCTTATCTGGCGCATACTGTTGCGGTTGAAGAGATCGCGCGGGCTTCTGCCTCTGTATCTTTGTCTTACGGGGCGCATTCGAACCTGTGTGTGAACCAGATCAAGCTGAATGGCACGCCTGAGCAGAAGGCAAAATATCTGCCCGGTTTGATTTCTGGAGAACATGTGGGCGCGCTTGCGATGTCAGAAGCGGGTGCAGGTTCAGATGTGGTTTCGATGAAGTTGCGGGCAGAAAAGCGTAATGATCATTACCGTTTGAGTGGCAACAAATATTGGATCACAAATGGTCCAGATGCTGAAACGCTGGTGGTCTATGCCAAGACGGACCCTGATGCTGGGTCCAAAGGTATGACGGCCTTTATCATCGAAAAGTCGATGGTTGGTTTCAGTACATCCCCACATTTCGATAAATTGGGCATGCGCGGCTCAAACACGGCCGAACTTATCTTTGATGAGGTTGAAGTTCCGTTTGAGAACGTCCTAGGCGAAGAAGGGCGCGGCGTTGCGGTTTTGATGTCTGGTTTGGATTACGAACGTGTGGTTTTGGCTGGCATTGGCACCGGCATCATGGCCGCCTGTTTGGACGAGATCATGCCCTACATGGCGGAGCGTAAACAGTTTGGTCAGCCGATTGGTTCGTTTCAACTGATGCAGGGCAAGATGGCGGATATGTATACGGCGATGAATTCTGCCCGTGCCTATGTGTATGAGGTCGCTAAGGCCTGTGATCGTGGTGATGTGACGCGTCAAGATGCGGCAGCGTGTTGTTTGTATGCTTCTGAAGAGGCGATGAAACAGGCGCATCAGGCTGTTCAGGCGATGGGTGGTGCAGGCTATCTATCCGACAATCCGGTTAGCCGTATCTTCCGCGATGCTAAATTGATGGAAATTGGGGCAGGTACCTCAGAAATTCGTCGCATGTTGATTGGGCGCGAGATGATGGGAGCGATGGCGTAACCCATGCCCAGCCCTGATCAGAATATGGCGGCGCAGTGTTTGGCTCATCCGGCCGGGCAATTGGCGATTGTTGATCTGACTGGGCAAGTGCGACACGACATTACCTATAGCGCATTGGCTGAAATGGCCGATGGTTTGGCACGTGCCTTGATGGCGCGTGTGCAGGTGGGTGACCGTGTTGGCGTGTTACTTAGTCAAAGCCCATGGTGCGCTGCAGCCCATATCGCGATCTGGAAAATTGGTGCAATTTCAGTGCCTTTGTTCAAATTATTCAAGTATGATGCCTTGCAATCGCGTGTTGGTGATGCGGTTATTCAGATCGTTCTGACGGATGATGAGGGCGCTGGATTGTTGGGCGATTTGGCCGAACCATGGATGGCAGATACCGCTGGATTAGCTGGTGGTGTGGTTGAGATGACGGCGGTTGAAACGGATACAGCTGGTGTTCTGATTTACACCAGTGGCACCACGGGCAGCCCTAAGGGGGCGTTGCATGGGCATGGAGTGTTGGGCGGTCATTTGGTGGGTGTTTCCCTTAGCCATGACCATTTAGGCCAATCGGGCGATTGCCTGTGGACCCCTGCAGATTGGGCGTGGATTGGCGGATTGTTTGATGTTTTAATGCCGGGTTTGGCCTTGGGCGTTCCTGTGGTTGCGGCGCGGATGGAGAAGTTTGACGCTGAAGGCTGTGAAACGATCATTTCTGCAGGTGCTGTGCGCAACGTGTTTTTTCCACCAACGGCGCTGCGCATGTTGCGCGCGTCTGATGTCGCGATTGCTGGATTGCGTTCTGTCGCGTCTGGTGGGGAGCCTTTAGGCGCTGAGATGTTGGCATGGGGGCGTGAGGCCCTCGGAGTTCAGATCAACGAATTTTACGGACAGACCGAATGTAATATGACGGTGTCCTCTTGCGGTGTTGATTTCCCCGTTAAGGCTGGCTGTATTGGTAAGCCCGTTGCGGGGCATGATGTGCAGGTTGTGGATGGGCAGGGGCAGGTGACGTCTGAGGAAGGCGATATCGCAGTGCGCCGTGGATCGCCGTCGATGATGTTGGAATATTGGAATCGACCTGAGGCGACGGCAGAGAAATTCATTGGTGATTGGATGCTGACGGGGGACCGTGGCGTTTGGGAGGGTGACTACCTGCGCTTTGTTGGGCGTGAGGATGATGTGATCACCTCTGCAGGATATCGTATTGGTCCTGCGGAGATCGAGGACTGTTTGTTGACCCATCCCGATGTGGTGACGGTTGGGGTTGTGGGCAAGCCCGATGCGCTGCGCACGGAGATTGTGAAAGCTTATGTTGTGTTGCGTGAGGGGGCGGTTGAAGATGCGGATGGGTTGCAGACTTATGTTAAGGGTCGGTTGGCAAGTTATTCGTATCCAAGAGAAATTGGGTTTTTGGAAGCTTTGCCGATGACCGTGACGGGTAAGGTTATTCGTAAGAAATTGAAGGCTATGGCTGTGGCGGAGAGTTCCAAATGATGATGGTTCAAAGCAGATTGGCAGGTCATAGATGCCCAAACTGCGATACCTTGCAGCGCTCAGGTCCGGTGATAAAAACACAGGTGAAAGTTGGCAAGGATACCAGGTTTGTCGACTGTAGTCATTGCGCGGCCAAACTTTGGGTCAATGCTGGGCAAGGCTTTGCACAAAACGCAGTTCTACTAATTTACGCGTTATTTTATTACCCGATGAATCAAATGCTGGCTTTGTTTCTTATGCATTTAATTGAGCCAACAGGTTGGGCCAACAGTCTAGACGGTTGGGCGGGCCCAGTAATGTTTGGCCTTGTTGTTGGTCTTGTCCTCCATCCTCTTTCAACCCGTGTTTACAAAGTTGGTCATACCTTATGAAACTAAATTCTCAGATACTGACGTCCTCAGAAGCGTTTAAGGCCAATCTAATTGCCCATGAAGCTGCATTGGCGCAAATCTCTGAAGCTGCTCAAGCCGCTGCAATTGGTGGTGGTGAACGCTCCAGGGATCGTCATATTTCTCGCGGAAAAATGCTTCCTCGGGAACGAGTGGCGAATTTGCTGGATGCGGGGTCTCCGTTTCTGGAAGTGGGCGCGACTGCAGCGCATGGACTGTATGACGGTGCCGCCCCTTGTGCGGGGGTGATTGCCGGTATCGGGCAGGTGCAGAGCCATGAGGTCATGGTCATTTGCAATGATGCAACGGTGAAGGGTGGCACGTATTACCCGATGACTGTGAAAAAGCATTTGCGCGCGCAGGAGATTGCGGAGCAAAACCGCCTACCTTGCATCTATCTGGTCGACAGTGGGGGCGCGAACCTGCCCAATCAGGACGAGGTGTTTCCCGATCGTGACCACTTTGGCCGGATTTTTTACAATCA
Source organism: uncultured Paracoccaceae bacterium (assembly GCA_905182105.1). Taxonomy (GTDB): domain Bacteria; phylum Pseudomonadota; class Alphaproteobacteria; order Rhodobacterales; family Rhodobacteraceae; genus Ascidiaceihabitans. The sequence continues at coordinate 6,104 of CAJJAR010000012.1, read as the reverse complement.
GGCGCAGATGAGTGCCAAAGGCATTCCGCAGATTGCGGTTGTTATGGGATCGTGCACCGCTGGGGGCGCTTATGTGCCAGCGATGTCTGATGTGACGATCATTGTGAAAGAGCAGGGCACGATTTTCCTGGCTGGTCCGCCGCTTGTGAAGGCTGCGACGGGCGAGATCGTGTCTGCTGAGGATTTGGGCGGCGGTGAGGTGCATACGCGCCTGTCAGGCGTTGCTGATTATTTGGCAGAGGATGACACGCATGCGCTGTCTTTGGCGCGCCGTGCTGTTGCATCGTTGAATTGGGATGGCGGCGGGATGAACTCCGCCGTACGGTCTTCAATGCGCGCTGCCTATGATGAACCGATTTATGATCCTGCGGAGTTGCTGGGGATTGTGCCTGCCGATACCCGCCAGCCATATGACATTCGTGAAGTGATCATGCGTGTGGTGGATGGTTCGCGCTTTGATGAATTCAAACCGCGCTTTGGCGAGACTTTGGTAACTGGCTTTGCCCATCTTAAGGGATGCCCGATCGGGATTATTGCCAACAATGGTGTGCTGTTCTCGGAGGCGGCGCAGAAGGGTGCGCATTTCGTTGAGTTGTGTTCACAACGGAAGATCCCGCTGGTGTTCTTGCAAAATATCACAGGTTTTATGGTGGGTCGAAAGTACGAGAACGAAGGCATTGCGCGCCACGGAGCCAAGATGGTGACGGCTGTCGCGACGACCTCTGTTCCCAAGATTACAATGGTTGTTGGCGGCTCATTCGGCGCTGGTAACTACGGCATGTCGGGGCGGGCCTATTCGCCACGTTTTATGTGGAGTTGGCCGAATTCACGTATTGGCGTGATGGGTGGGGCGCAGGCGGCGGGCGTTTTGGCGACAGTGAAGCGTGACGGGATTGAGCGTAAGGGTGGTGAATGGTCGGCTGAGGACGAAGCCGCGTTCAAACAGCCAACAATTGATATGTTCGAGGAACAGTCGCATCCTTTGTACGCGTCAGCGCGTTTGTGGGATGACGGGGTGATTGATCCGCGCAAAACCCGTGATGTATTGGCGTTAAGCCTGTCGGCGTCGTTAAATGCAGAGATAGAGGAGACACGGTTTGGCGTGTTCCGGATGTGATGGGGCGTTTGAGGGCTCCGCCCTCGGCGCTGCGCGCCTCCCCCGGAGTTTATTTGGTAAGATGAGCGGGGGCTGAACATGGTGACTTTGGCGGCAGCGTTTGCGAAGTGTGGAGGGGCGTTTGCCTATCCTGTTGGTGACAGCGCTGCGCTGAATGCTGAAATATTGGCCTTGATGCGGTCCGGTGTGAAGACGGGCACATGTGATGCGTGGGCCGTCTATGTGGATGGAACAGAGGAATTACCAGTTGTGGGTCGTGTGGACATTGCGCTGGATTGGGCTGGGCGCGCGGCCCTTGCAACGCGTACACTAGCTGTTGAGTGGATCGCCTTTGACGAGATGGATGAGGCGCGTGTAGCACAACAAGGCGAGTTTCGTGATTTGGCCCATTGGCGCTTGGGCTATGAAGCGTATTTGACCCGAGCGGGTCGTTTTGTGCCAGATGTCGATATGATGTTTGAGCGTTTTGAAATTGTAGAGGACTTTGGACAATGACAGATTTTCAAATGGGGCCTTTGATCCTGAGTGTGAAAAGCTATGCTGACGATGTGTCAGAGGACTTTTATGAGGCCAACTGGTTGGTTTTGGATGTGAAGTGTCCCACGGATGAGGGAGATGTAGCGTTTCAATCGCCCTGTCTTATGACCACGGACATTTTTGATTTCATGGACGAGATCAATGATCTGCTCGTGGGGCAGGGTCGTCAGGCTTATTTAGTGAGCCTTGAGCCGCAAGTTGATGTGCGCATTGCCCGTGGGGATGGACCTGATGTGTTTACATTGGATGTGGAATTGACCCCCAATGCGGATGATGACGAGGACATCTATGATGCCGCTGCCATCGTTTCGCGCGCCGAAGTTGAGGAAATGGCAAAACAAGCGACTGCTTTGGTTGAGGCGTTTCCTGTGCGCGGGATCGAGGGCAGCTGATGTTTGACAAGATCCTGATAGCCAACCGCGGAGAGATTGCCTGTCGCGTTATCGAGGCGGCCCAATCTATGGGGGTGACTTGTGTTGCTGTCCATTCTGATGTGGATGCAGGTGCCAAGCACGTTCAGATGGCGGATATGGCGGTTCATGTTGGTGGCAATGCCCCAGCGGACAGTTATTTGCGCGGTGAAGTGATTATTCAAGCGGCGTTGGATACGGGCGCACAGGCGATCCATCCGGGGTATGGTTTTTTGTCAGAGAACCCTGTGTTTGTAGATCAGGTCGAGGCCGCTGGCTTGGTGTTTATTGGTCCCTCAGCGGATGCGATCCGCGCTATGGGATTAAAGGATGCCGCGAAAGCTTTGATGATCAAAGCAGGTGTGCCGGTTGTGCCGGGTTATCACGGCGCCGATCAGGACGATGCGCTGTTGGCGGCTGAGGCTGGTAAGATGGGTTATCCTGTTTTGATTAAGGCTGTTGCTGGTGGTGGCGGTAAGGGAATGCGTCTGGTTGAGGAGGCGGGTTCCTTTGATGAGGCGTTGGCGTCTGCCCGCTCTGAGGCTGCAGCCGCGTTTGGTAATTCTGATGTTTTGGTTGAGAAATTCGTGACCAAACCACGCCATATTGAGGTGCAGGTGTTTGGGGATGGCACGCAGGCGATTCATTTGTTTGAGCGTGATTGTTCCCTGCAACGCCGTCATCAGAAGGTGATCGAAGAAGCACCCGCCCCCGATATGACCAAAGAGATGCGTGATGCTATGGGGCAAGCTGCCGTTCTTGCGGCAGAGGCAATCGGTTATAAGGGCGCGGGGACGGTTGAATTTATCGTAGATGGCTCTGACGGATTAAAAGCCGATGGGTTCTTTTTTATGGAGATGAACACACGCCTGCAAGTGGAACACCCCGTGACGGAGGCCATTACAGGTGTAGACCTTGTGGAATGGCAACTGCGCGTGGCAGCGGGAGAGCCTTTGCCCAAATCTCAAGGCGAGCTGACAATCAGCGGCCATGCCTTTGAAGCGCGCCTATATGCCGAAGATGTTCCCAAGGGGTTTCTACCAGCCACGGGTACGTTGACCCGTTTGCGTTTTCCCGATGGTGTGCGCGCGGACAGTGGTGTGCGCGGGGGCGATACGATTAGCCCGTTCTATGATCCAATGATTGCTAAGGTGATTGTACATGGGCCAACACGCGATGTTGCGCTGGCTAAGTTGTCTGCTGCTCTAAAGGGTACGCAAGTGGCGGGGACAGTAACCAACCTTGGCTTTCTGGGAGCATTGGCAGAGCACAAAGGTTTCGTTGCTGGGGATGTGGATACTGGTCTGATTGCCCGTGACATTGATGCGTTGACGGCTGTCGCTGTTGTGACGCCATCCCACTGGGCGCGTGCGGGTATCGCGGCCATGGATCTTGATATGCCCAATGCGGGGGCAGGGTTTAACCTGTGGGCCCCGCTGCGCCAATCTGTTGCGTTGTCCCATGAGGGGGAAGAGGTAACTCTTGCTGTAGAGGTAAACAGTGCTGATGCGCAGACATGGCATGTGGGTGACGCTGTTGTTGTGGCCCAGCGGGTAGGGGGACGATGGCTGCTAGATGGTATGTCAGCACCCGCAGTTGCGATGACAGAGGCCTGTGTCACTGTGTTTGACGCATATGGCATTGTCTTTGATATTGTTGATCCCTTGCAACGTGATGCCAGTGCTACGGGGGATGGTAATATTGTTGATGCCCCGATGCCCGGATTGGTGAAGGCTGTGACTGCTAAAACAGGGCAGTCTGTAACGGCAGGGGATCGCTTGGCTGTGTTAGAGGCTATGAAAATGGAACATGCGCTATTGGCTGCCCGTGATGGGGTAATTGCTGAGGTTCTGGTGAGTGAAGGGGATCAGGTAGAAGCTGGTGCCGCGCTTATCCGTTTGGAGGAGGTTAATACATGAATGGCATAACATTGCACCACTGTCCGCAATCACGCTCTATGCGGTCGCTTTGGTTGTTACGTGAGTTGGGTGTCGAATTCGATGTGGTCACCCATCCCTTTGGTAAGAACCTGCGTGATCCTAATTATTTGGCCCGTTCACCTGCAGGTCGTGTTCCTGCGCTAGAAATAGACGGGCGTTCGATCTTTGAGACAGGCGCGATTACCGAAGTTTTATGTGAAACCTATAGCCCGAATGCGCTGGGCAGGCCTGCTGGACACTTTGAACGCGCGGATTGGTTGATTTGGGTTCATTTTTCAGAAACCATCAGTCAGCATTCCGCCGCTTTGACCCAACAGCATGTCGCCCTTTATGATGATGCCATGCGCAGCCCGATTGTGATGAAATTGGAAGCTGCCAGATTGGCAAAATGCTATGATGCTATTGAAGGGCGTTTGGCGGAACTGGGGGGGAATGGACAGTATTTGTTGTTCTCTGGCTTTAGTGCCGCTGACATCTCTGTAGGCCAAGCCGTCTATATGGCGCTACATTTTGCAAAATTAGATGCCCATCCACTCACATCTGTGTGGTATGAACACATATCCCAACGCCCTGCATTTCAAGCCAGCCTGCCAAAAGGTGATGAGCGTCTCTACACACAGGAATTCTTTGCCCCCTGGCAAATATAGGAGTTATCCATGTCTGACCAATCTCTTGGAACTAACTTAGGTCATGTCGATATTTTTGAGATGGGGCCGCGTGACGGGCTCCAAAATGAGAAGATTGAGGTTTCTGTCGGTCAAAAGATCGCATTGATTAATTGTCTCAGTCGCGCAGGGTACAGGCGTATCGAATGTGCAAGCTTTGTAAGTCCGAAATGGGTTCCGCAAATGGCAGGCAGTGCTGATGTATTGGGGCGGATAAGTCGCGCTGATGGCGTGCGCTATGCAGCTCTTACCCCCAATATGCGCGGGTTTAACGATGCTAAGGCAGCGAATGCTGATGAGGTCGCTGTGTTTGGTTCTGCCTCAGAGGCGTTTTCCAAAGCTAACATTAACGTGAGCATTGACGAGTCTTTGGATCAGTTTGAGGCTGTGATTAAGGCGGCGCGTACTATTGATATGCCAGTGCGTGGGTATGTGTCCTGTGTTGCTGCGTGCCCATTTGAAGGCGAAGTCGACCCAAGTGTGGTTGCGCGTGTTGCTGAGCGTCTGTTCAGCATGGGGTGCTATGAGGTTTCGTTAGGTGACACGATTGGCGTTGGTACCCCCGATACAATTGCGAAGATGCTGATTGCTGTGCGTGATGTTGTCCCCGTTGCGCGTTTGGCGGGGCATTATCACGACACCAATGCGCGGGCGATGGATAACATAGATGCATCCCTTGCGCTGGGCGTCCGTGTGTTTGACGCCTCAGTCGCTGGATTGGGTGGCTGCCCTTATGCGCCCGGTGCTGCGGGTAATGTCGCGACAGAAGAGGTGGCCGCGCATTTGCAGCGATTGGGTTATGAGACGGGCCTTGATCTGGCCATTGTTGAACAAGCAGCCGAAATGGCTCGTTCGATACGAGATATATAAATACCTTATCTGGAGCAAATACTTGTTTGAGACCCTGAAAATTGATGTGGACATGCGTGGTGTCGCCACATTGACGTTGAACCGCGAAACCAAGCACAACGCATTGTCCGCTGTAATGTTAGCTGAACTGACACAAGCCGCGGCTGATCTGGGGGCTGATGACAATGTACGTGTTGTGGTTCTGACGGGGACGGGCAAATCATTCTGTGCGGGTGGTGATTTGGAATGGATGCGGGAACAGATGCAAGCAGACCCTGAAACCCGCGTCAAAGAGGCATCAAAATTGGCCTTTATGCTGCAAGCGTTAAACACGATGCCCAAGCCAATGATTGGTGCGCTGCAGGGCAATGCGTTTGGAGGTGGTGTTGGCATGGCCGCGGTCTGTGATGTTGCCATTGGAATCGATGGTTTGAAAATGGGGCTTACAGAAACGCGCCTTGGCATTATTCCCGCTACGATAGGCCCTTACGTGATTTCACGTATGGGAGAGGGCAGGGCGCGACGTGTTTTCATGTCATCGCGCATATTTGACGCAGCTGAGGCTGTGGAGCTGGGATTGCTCGCA
>CAJJAR010000011.1 GCA_905182105.1 uncultured Paracoccaceae bacterium | reverse complement strand
GAATGGGTTTTGTGTTATCATTCATAAAAGTTAGGTACCAACCAATGGGACGTCAAGTTTGTCTGACAACGCCTTAAACATGGCATTCGAGCTAACGACGTTCGAAGAACTATATCTTATATTCGTTTAACATAACCATAATAGACTATGAATATGCATCGCTCGTTTTAAGCTAGATTAATGTGACAAAGCCCCCGAAACGGTTCCTCCAAAACCGGACCGTTTCATGGCTTACATCTACACCCCGTTCATGAAGAAGGTCCTCTACATTACGAAGAGAAAGTGGAAATCGAACGTACATCATTACTCCAAGTCAGATGATGTCAGGACTGGTTTTAAAGTAGTAAAAAGGAGACTGTTTTGTCATCCAAAGATGCTACAAAGCAGCCCTGCCTGCTTCAAGTATGTTTAATCTGACAGTGCCGTTCGGGATGTAAGGATCGGTCCGACCCTCGAACCAAGGATGATTCGAACCGTCAATCTGGACCAGCTCAATGTAACATTAGCGGCGCAATCGAGGTTGCTGGAATATCCGATGAAGTCGATAGAGCGGCCAAGCAAGGTCACAGGTCGGTTAGCGTGCCGAGGGCTCGCTCTGCCGCAAAGCCCACGGTTTCTGAAAGTGTTGGGTGCGCATGCACTGACAAGGACACGTCTTCAAGCGTTGCGCCCATTTCCATTGCCAGCACGGATTCTGCCAGGAGCTCACCCGCGTTGCGGCCCACAATAGTCGCACCCAGCAGGCGATGGCTATCTGGGCAATAGACCAGTTTGGTCAGCCCATCGCCACCGCCCGACGCCAGATTTCGTCCGCTTGCGACCCAGGGGAAGCTCGCGACCTTGTACGCAATGCCCTGATCCTTTGCCTGCGCCTGTGTCAGGCCGGCCCAAGCCAGCTCAGGCGCAGTGTAGGCGACCGACGGGATAAGAGAGGTGTCCAGCGCGGCAGAATGACCTAAAGCGACTTCGGCGGCCACATGGCCTTGATGAGTGGCCCGGTGTGCCAGCATCGGGTTACCGGTGACGTCGCCAATTGCAAAAATATTCGCGACATTGGTGCGGCAGGCAGCATCCACATGGATAATGCCGCGATCATCCATCTCGATACCTGCGGCCTTTGGGGCGACGAGGCTGCCATTCGAGCGGCGACCAACTGCCTGGATTGCCACATCCGCCTTGATGGTCCCTTCGAACGCGCCTTCACAGCTGAGCGTTAAAGTTGCCTTGGTGGCTTTCACATTGTTGACTTTGGTGTTGGTGTGGATCGTGACGCCCTCGGCCTCAAGCGCGGCATGTAGGATCGCCACAGCATCTCCGTCCGCGCCCGGGGCAATCTGGTCCATGAACTCAATTACGGTGACCTTACTGCCAAGCGCGGCATAGACCGTGGCCATTTCCAGCCCGATGATCCCACCACCCACGATCGAAAGTTTCGGAGGCACCTCCCGCAGTTCAAGCGCATCGGTAGAGTCCCAGATGCGATCGTCCTCTGGCCAGCCGGGCAAGCGCACGGGCGCAGAGCCGACGGCGATCACGGCTTGATCGAAGGTCCATGTGGTGCCGTCTATTTCAACGCTCTTGTCGCCGGTGAATTGTGCTGTGCCACGAATGGTTTGCACTTTTCGTCGCTTGGCAAGGCCGACAAGGCCAGTGGTCAATTGCGCGACAATGCTCTCTTTTTTGGCGCGCAGCTTCTCCAGATCGACGGATACTTTGCCGGTTGAAATACCCCAGTCATCTCCGTGACGGGCCTCGCGGATCACTTCGGCGGCGTGCAACAGGGCTTTGGACGGAATGCAGCCAACATTCAGGCAGACGCCGCCAAGCGTGGCGCGTGGATCGACCATAACGACGTTGCGCCCCAGATCGGCGGCGCGAAAAGCGCAGGCATAGCCGCCTGGACCAGCGCCCAGGACGATAAGGTCAGCGTGGTTGTCAGACATGTGTACCTCCTCAGACCATAATCCGGCGCGGATCGGCGATCAGCGCCGCAAGGTAACTCACGAAGCGTGCCGCATCTGCGCCGTTGATGACGCGGTGATCATAGCTCAGATCCAGTGGGACCATCGGCACGGGACGCGGCATGTCTCCGTCCCAGACCGTGACAGTTTCGGTGCGCGTGAGCCCGAGAATGGCGACTTCGGGTGGGTTGACGATTGGTGTGAACCCTATGCCGCCTATACCGCCTAGATTGGTGATTGTCATCGATGCGCCACCCATTTCATCCGGACCGACCTTGCGGTTTTGCGCGCGGGACGCGAGGTCAAAGATTTCCGCCGCGATCTGCCACAGGCCCTTGCGGTCCACGTTTCGGACGGCTGGAACCATCAGGCCGTGCGCCGTGTCCACGGCGATGCCGATGTGCACGTAATCCTTCAATGTCAGCGTTTTGCCATCGGGAGACAGCGAAGAATTAAACCGTGGAAATTCTCGCAACGCACGCGCCAATGCCTTGGCCTGAAACGCAAGCGCGGTCAGCTTGACCCCGCGGGCTTGCGCCTCGGGCTTCAGTTCGCGGCGCAGCGCCTCGATGGCTGAGACATCGGCGCGGTCATGGTGTGTGACCTGTGGGATGCGGGCATTGGCTGCCCCGAGGTTGGCGGCGGCGACCTGCGCAAAGCGGCTCATCGGCTCTTCGGTCACGGGTCCGAATTGGCTGTGATCCACATCCCAATAGGAAGTGTCACTGGGAGGCCTGGCGGCGGGTTTTCCGCCGTCCAAATCTTCACGTGCTATGGATGTGCGACCTAGATCCTTGGCGAGTTTTTCCAAGTCGATGCCTTTCTGGCGCGCAAGGGCCCGAACCGAAGGTGGTACAATGATGTCGCTCATACCCGCCCCCTTACCAACTGGCCGAAATGTATTGAGTTTCCATGAATTCAAGCATGCCTTCATGTCCACCTTCGCGGCCCAGACCGGATTGCTTTACGCCACCAAACGGTGCCGCGGGGTCCGACACAAGGCCACGGTTTAGACCAACCATGCCATATTCAAGGCGTTCACAAACCTGAAGAGCGCGTTTAAAATCTTCTGAAAAGACATAGGCGACAAGGCCGTATTCGGTGTCATTTGCCCGCGCGATGACGTCCTCTTGGTCGGTGAAGGTCTGGATTGCTGCGACAGGGCCAAAAATCTCGTCGCGCACGCATTCGGCATCCTCGGAGACGTTCGAGAGAACTGTGGGCGGATAGTAAAAGCCCTTGCCGTTTGGCACAGCGCCGCCACATTCGACCTTGGCGCCCTTGGCGACAGCGTCAGCCACGAATTCTGCCACCTTGTCCCGCGTATCTGCATTGACCAGCGGACCGACATCGACGCTTGGGTCTGTTCCGTCACCCACTTTGAGCGCGGACATTTCGGCGCTCAGGCGGCGAGTGAACTCTTCTGCGATGCTTTCGTGCACATAGATGCGGTTGGCTGCCGTACAAGCTTCGCCAAGGTTGCGCATCTTCGCCAGCATCGTGCCTTCAATGGCAGTATCCATATTCGCATCCTCAAAGACGACGACAGGGGCGTTGCCGCCTAGTTCCATCGCTGGTTTCAACACTTGATCGGCTGCGCCTTTCAGGAGCTTTCGACCAACACCTGTTGAGCCAGTAAAACTGACGACACGAACGCGCGGATCATGCATGATATGATCAACCAATGCGCCCGTGCGCCGCGACGGCAGGACATTAACAAGCCCAGCAGGCACGCCAGCCTCTTCCAACAACGGCATCAAGGCCAGCATTGTAAGCGGCGTTTCGGAGGCGGGTTTGATGATTACACCACACCCAGCCGCCAAGGCCGGGGCGATCTTACGGGTGCCCATCGCAGCGGGGTAGTTCCAAGGTGTCACCAGCACTGCAAGCCCTGCAGGTTTGTGCTGCACCACGATGCGCGCGCCCGACGCAGGGGCATGGGTAATCATCCCGTCGGCCCGCACAGCCTCTTCGGCGAACCAGCGAAAAAATTCGGCGGCATAGGTTGCCTCTCCAAGGGCATCGGCGCGAGCCTTACCGTTTTCAAGTGTGATGAGATGGGCGAATTCATCAAGCCGTGCGGTCATAAGCTCCCAGGCCTTACGCAATACTTCAGAACGTTGGCGCGGAGTGCGGGCGGCCCAGTCCTTCATCGCCGCTTCAGCGGCATCCAGTGCTGCGTCTGCATCGGCAATGTCAGCAGAGGCCACTGAGGCGAGAACCTCTTCGGTTGCGGGGTTGATGACATCGAAACGCTCGCCTGAGGTTCCCTTTGACCACGTGCCGTTGATGTATAGGTCGGTATATTCCATTGATGTCTCCAAGACTTAGAGCAGGTGGCGGAGCGGTTGCTCCATGCGACTTGCGAATTCTGATAGAAGGCTGACGGACTTGCTTGCGGAAAGGTGATGGCCCGCACATTCGAGCGTGATGCAAACCCCACCCTTTGCAGTTGTCAACGTGAGAACAGGCGCGTTTTCCGCGCCGAGTCTGACAGTGCTGACACGGCTCATGCGCAGGTCGCGTAAGATGAGGTCTGGCGCGGTGTCTTCCTCAGTCTTGGTGATGTTGCTGAATGCACCGACAGGCACATTATATACACGGCTTTGCCCGAAACTTTCGACCGCGATGGTTGCTTTGTCATGACCAAGGCTTGCGGCAACGAGCCCTGCCAGCAGGGCGCTTGCGTCATTGAGGTTTGCGTTTTCTGCGGCCCACTCTGCAAATTCGGCGAACCCATCCGTGAGCAAATTCGCCGTGAGGCGGCGAGAATGTGATACAGCGGCCTCCACGGCCTGCACCGGCATTGCCTTGAGCACCTCGAGATCCGCGACATGGAAGGGCTGAGGATGTCCGGCCTTTACAAGGCGATTCAGATCAAGCCCTTGTTCCAGCGCCAATCGCCGCGCTTTGGGAGAGGCGAGGATGCTACCACCGGAAGGCTTGATGGGTGAGTTGACCGCTGGAGCTTTGCCGCCCGGCTTGGGTGCTGGCGCAGGTTTGGGCACTTTTTTCGCCTCAGCTTTTGGTGCCGAGTCTGGCGTAGCAGCCGGTTTTGGAGCGCCACCGTCTGAAATGCTACGCTGCACGGGATGGGTAGGCGCCTCAGCAGAGATAATAGCAATCGTATCGCCAACCGGTGCCTCTTCAGATACTTCGGCAAGCAACGCTGCCACGAAACCATCGACTCCTGCCTCAACCTCCATGGTTGCTTTGTCGGTTTCCACTTCGAACAGAATATCGCCCGCGGCAACCTGATCACCAAGCCCCTTGTGCCAAGCAACAATAACACCAGTATCCTGCGCCATGCCAAGTGCTGGCATGATAACCGCTTTGCCTTTGGGCAATAGTGTCTCATCACCGCCACCCGTATCGGCAGTGGCCTTCTCAACAGTGTCGCTACTTTCGGCCGTCTCGGAGACAAGAGCGATGACTTGACCGACGGGCACGTCTGCGCCGGCCTCGGCCTGCACATCTGTCAGATAACCAGCGGCGGGGGATTCAACCTCCATTACCGCCTTATCGGTTTCCACCTCAAAAAGCGCGTCACCCGCCTTAACGGGATCACCAGTCGACTTGAGCCAACTGACGATCTTTCCGGTGTCTTGCGTCATGCCAAGGGCCGGCATGATGACCTCATGCGGCATGGATCATCTCCCCCGACATCAGCTTGCGGGCGTTCTCTGCAACCCCTTCGGGTGTCGGAACGGTGATATCTTCCAGCGCAGGCGAGAAAGGTACCGGCACATCCATCGCCCCCATGCGCAGCACCGGTGCATCCAGATGATAGAAGGCCTTTTCATTGATCCGGCCAGCAATTTCACCCGTGATGCCATAGCTTTGATGCCCCTCGTCCACGACGATCACACGGCTGGTTTTCTTGGCTGACGCAATGAGCGTCTCTTCGTCCAACGGCACAATCGTGCGTGGGTCGATCACTTCGGCCTCAATCCCTTCCTTCGCAAGGATCTCGGCCGCAGCTTCACAAACCTGCACCATCGAGGACGTGCCGATGAGGGTGATATCGCTGCCCGCGCGTTTGACGTTGGCCTCTCCGAAGGGAATCAGGAATTCCTCATCTGGGACGGGTGCCTTGTCGTTATACATCAGCTTGTCTTCGAAGATCACGACCGGGTTGTTGTCGCGGATCGCTGTTTTCATCAGGCCTTTGGCTTCATAAGCGGACGACGGCATCGCCACCTTGAGGCCCGGGATATGTGCGACCAATGCGTGCAATGATTGGGAGTGCTGCGCGGCAGAGCGTCGGGTTGCGCCCATATTGGTGCGCAGCACCAAAGGCGCACTCATCTTGCCGCCTGACATGTAGTGCGTCTTGGCGGCCTGATTGCAGAGCTGATCCATGATCAGATAGATGAAATCGCCGAACATCAGATCCACGACTGGTCGTGTGCCCGTCATTGCCGCACCAACAGCAAGGCCCATGAATCCGGGTTCAGAAATGGGTGTGTCAACAACGCGATCGGTGCCGAACTCTTCGACAAGACCGCTCAGAATTTTGAAAGGCGTTCCGGCCTCGGCGACATCCTCGCCGATGATAAACACGGTTTCATCGCGGCGCATTTCTTCGGCCAATGCTTCGTTGACCGCTTGGGACAGAGTAATTTCTCGCATGTCGTTCTCCTTAGGCCAGCGCGTGTTTGACGTCGGTGAAGACGTGCATATCGACCTCAGATTGGTCGGGGTAAGGCGCGGCTTCGGCATAGGCGACGGCCTCTTCAGCATCCTTCTTGATCTCGGCATTCATCGCTTCGATCTCGTCTTCGGATGCGATGCCCTGTTCGACGAGCCAGCTGCGGAATTTTATGATAGGATCGCGATTTTCCTTCCACTCCTTTTCTTCTTCCTTGGAGCGGTAGTATTCGCGGTTGATGTCGCCGACGTGGTGGCCGTGATAACGATAAGTCATCAGTTCCATAAAGAACGGGCCTTCGCCCTTGCGCGCGCGTGCAACAAGTTTTTGCGTCAATTCGTTAACGGCCAAAACGTCTTGACCGTCTATTTGATGCGCCTCAATGCCAAAGGCTTCGGCGCGCGCGGTGATTGAGCCAGCAGCGATCTCTTCGGTTTTGGTGTATTCGGAATAGCCGTTGTTTTCGCAGGCGTAGATAACAGGCAGGTTCCAGAGCGCAGCCATATTCATAACTTCGTACATCAGGCCTTGGGCCGTGGCCCCGTCTCCAAAGAAACAAACGGTTACATCGTCCTTGCCCAACAATTTTGCCGTAAAGGCAGAACCCGTGGCGATCCCCATTGAGCCGCCAACAATCGCATTGGCCCCGAGGTTGCCGTTGGATTGATCCGCAATATGCATCGACCCACCCTTGCCACGGCAATAGCCCTGTTCTTTGCCCAAAAGCTCGCAGAACATTTCTTTGAAATTTGCACCCTTGGCGACACAGTGGCCGTGGCCACGGTGTGTTGAAGTGATTTTGTCCGTCACTTTAAGCGCTTCGCAGATGCCCACTGCAACGGCTTCCTCGCCGGAATACATATGGGTCAACCCAGGCATTTTGGCAGAGAGGTAAAGCTGGTTGGCGTTATCCTCGAAGGAACGGATGCGCATCATCTGGCGGTACATGCGCAGGTAATCTTCGGTATTTGTCTTTGTTTTGACCATGATGTCCTCTTGGGCGATGAAGCGCTTGTCTCCGCCTTGCGCAGGGAGAAAACGCAAGGTGAAGCTTTGTCGCCGGTCAGTACCGGTTCGCGATCGGCAGTGTTTCCGCAGGGAAGAGGCTGATGACCTCGCACCCTGTTTCCGTCACGACGACTTCTTCCTCGATCCGCGCCGCGGAATAGCCGTCGGTTGCAGGGCAGTAGGTTTCCAGCGCAAAGACCATTCCAGTCTTGATCTCCATCGGATGATCCATGCTGACGGCGCGACTGATAATTGGCCGTTCGTGCAATGCCAGGCCCAGCCCGTGACCGAATTGAAGGCCAAAGGCTTGATCTTCGTTCGCGAAGCCAAGTTCTTGGGCTGTTGGCCAAACTGCGGCCACCTTATCGGTGGACACGCCCGGTTTGATCATCGCGATGGACGCATCAATCCATTCGCGTGCTTTGGTATAGGCGTCGGTTTGCGAAGGAGTTGCGCGGCCGACGTTGAACGTCCGGTAATAGCAGGTCCGATAGCCTTGATAGGACTGCAGAATATCGAAGAACGCCTGATCGCCCGGCCGGATCAGACGGTCGGTGAAGTTATGCGGATGCGGGTTGCAGCGCTCGCCGGAAATGGCGTTGATCGCCTCAACGTCGTCACTGCCCATCTCGTAGAGCATCTTGTTGGAAAGCGCGACAATGTCATTCTCGCGGATACCCGGTTTCAGCTCTTCGTAGATCATGTGGTAGACGCCATCGACCATTGCAGCTGCCTGGGTCAAAAGCTGGATTTCATCCGTATTTTTGATCTCGCGCGCGGCCAACATGATCTGTTGGCCATCGACCACGTTCAGGCCTTCTTGTTGCAGCGCGTGGAACATAGCCGTTTCAGCATAATCCACACCAACGGGCATATCAGCCATTCCGGCATCACGGATCAATCCCGCGATTTGCTTGGCATATTTCTGCATCAATCCGAATTCCGGCGGGATGGTGCCACGCATGCCGACAACGCCGGCAAGGCAGTGGCTGGGCTCCAGCCAGTCGGAATGACGTTTGTGGTGCTCTGCCGCGGACCCGAAATCCCAGACATAAGGGCTGTCGTCACCTGTCAGCAGACAGAAGCGGCACATCTTGTCGCGTTCCCATTCACCGATCTTGGTGGCCGACACGTAGCGGATGTTGTTCACATCGAACAACAGCAGCGTGCCCGCGTTCGAGTTTTGAAGGGACTGACGAGTCCGCGCCAAACGATACCGCCGCAGTCGGTCGTGGTTCACCCTGTTCTCAAAATCAACGGACATGTGACCATGAGCTGGCAACTTGTCACGCCACTCCCAATTGGGCTCCAGATCCATCGGGGTAAGTAGGTTTGGCATGAGGGCATTGCCCGGACGTTCTGACATTGGTGTCTCCTTCAGGGCTCATGACCCCGTTTGTTTTATAGTTTTAAAATGGGTGACCCGTCGCTGGATGCACCAGCCACCACCCATGAGAGCTAATAGTGACCGCGCGAACGCATCAAAGCATCAGCACGGTTCTGTGAACTTTGCAGAGCCACGTCGATCGATTTCGCACCCAAAAGCATGTCGTGCATTTCGTCGCCGACGATGGCGATTATGTCCGAGATTTCGGGGACTGGTGGCCGCGGCCACATCTGCAAAACTCCGAAACGCGCCATTTCATCCACCTTAGATATGGCAGGTGAAATCTTGCTCACTTCGGGGTCCATGCTGACGCTAAATCGCGGCGAAACAAGGCTCCCATTCTCTATGTACAGTTTTATAGCCTGAGCAGATGAAAGCGACGACAAAGCTGTCCAAATTGGACGAATCCTATCCTGCGCAACGTTGGATGGAATCGCCAAAGCGTAGCCACCAAGGGGTGCGATCGACTTGGCATTGCGCCCCGTCGGGTAGGGCAAGTATTCTGTGACCTGGTGCGCAGGCGAAGATTGGTTCAGTTCAAACATCGGAGCGAGCAAAGTCGCGCAATAGGCCATACCGACTTCGCCTTCAGTGTAAGCACGGGCGCGCTCATACCATGACATACTCAGAATATTGCTTGGCGAGTAACTCATCAATTCACGCAGATATTCGGCAGTTTCATATGCCGCTTCTGTAACGAACATAGGCCGATAGTTTTCGCCCTCCACATTCTCGCCATCAAAGCCGTTCTCGGTCTTTCGCAGGTTGAGTGCAGGTTGCCCGAAGGCCGCCATGTTGAACAAAAACGAATGTCCTAATGGTGTTCCGCGCGCTGCATTCCATGCAATTCCTGACATATTACGCGCACGATTGTGAAAGGTTTTCGCGACCTCAAGCGTATTTTCAACGGTGCGCGGTGCATCCAGTCCAAACTCGTTCAAAAGATCGCGACGACACACCAAAAGATCCGGAGTTGTTTGAACCGGGATGCCATATTGCTGCCCTTTGTAGCGCGCGCTGGCCATCGCTTCGGGGTGAAAATCAGAGGTATCGAATTGGGTTTGATTGATCAGATCATCGACAGGTAGGAACCTCCCCTGTTCAGCCATCTCGCCAAACCAGGGCAGATCACAGGCGATCAAGTCATACGAAGACAACTCTACTTTAGCATTTTCGATGATTTCCTCGCGCAGGCGATCAATGGAAAGCGCGCGGCTTTGGATCGGGACACCAAAAATTGACTCAAACTGCTTTTTCAAAACATGCATTGCCATGAATGTCGGATCGGCATGGACGAGGATTTTCAACTCTTTCTCAAGCGGGAGTTTCGCCGCCAAAACGCTTGGCGGATTAAGCACATTGCCCCGCCCATAAGACGCACCATAAAAATAATTCGCGCTTTGCGCCACAGATGACAATCCAATCGTAGAACCGATCAATGAATGAATGCGCCGCGCGTATTCCTGCCATTCTTGGATCAATTTTTCGGACGGATGCAATGAGTAGCTTTTGCCTGTTGAACTGCGCGCTCGCCTAAACAAGAGGCCCCGTTGTTCGATGTCGCCAATCGCGCGGATTGCGGTGCCGTAGGTCAGGCCAGAACTTTGTGCCAAAGACGAACTTGTCGTCAACTTCCCATCCAAATGGTTTCGCAGAAGTGTCACAAAAAGCAGGGTTTCATCATAGCCAAGCTTTATGCTGAGCGCGCGTTGCGTTTCCTGATCTAGCTGTTCCACGAAATCAAGAAATCGCGACATTTCTTCATTGGACGCCCCAAAACTCCGCCCTCTATCGGCGGTTTCATATGGGCCTTCAGGGCGCTTTTTGTGGGAGAGGCTTAACGGCATGACTTTCCAATCCAATTTAGAACGTCACCTTAGCTAGTTGTCATTTTACTTGGCCAGCAAAAATATCCAAATTGGATATTATGTACTACCCTGATCGCAATCGATTTCGCCGACCTTGTAATTCTAACGCTAACCTGTCCGTATCCGCGAGTACTTGTCGTCGTCTTTGGTTCTCATCAAACACACGCGATCCGGTCTGGAACATGATCACAACTATGAGCAAAATTCCAAGATAAAGCTGGACCATAAATGCGGGAGTAACGTTAAACACGAGACCTGTGTTAAGGAAATTAACCGTCAGCGTCCCAATTGCCGCGCCGATCACACCACCTTTGCCACCTAAGATGCTAACGCCGCCGATGAACGCTGCGACGGTTCCCGCCAGTAAAACATATTGCAGGCCTAGCGCTTGAGCCGTGCCAGAACGCAACCCAATGATTGCGCCACCTAATCCAGCGCACAGGCCTGAAATTGCGAAAACGATAATCATGGGGCGCTTGAGGCTGACACCCGCTGCAACCGCTTCTTTACGCGCTCCACCAATGGCATAAATCTCACGGCCATAACGTGTGTAGCTCATAAATAACCCCACGACGATGAACATGAAAATGACAAGCAAACTGGCAGGTGAAAAATAGCCCAGCATCTTGGTGGAAATGAAATCAGGGACGCGGAAATCGGTTAACATAACGGTTTTTTCTTCGGCGGCGAATAAGGCCACACCGCGCAAAAGCATCAAAGTTCCAACGGTTAAAACAATCGCGCGAATCCGTAGGTAGGCGATGAAATAACCTTGGATTGCGCCGACCGACGTTGAAACTATAAGAGCGATCAAAAGGGCGGTCGGTGCGCCGAGACTGTCGGTAAACCGCACGGTAATAACCGCCGCTAGAGCGGCGTTTGATCCGATCGATAGATCAATTTCACCTGCAATAATGCAAAGCGTCAGGGCTAAGCCAACAAGTCCCAAAACAGCGAACCGCTCCATGATCGCGTAGACCGTGCGCTGTGTAGCAAACAATTCGTTTGTTGCTGCAAAATATCCATAAACACAGACACTTAGCAAGATTGCAAAGGCCAAGTCAGGATTAGCGACTACCCAGTTTTTCAGTTTCATAATCATTGTCAATTCCTATTCTTCAGCTCGGCTGCCGCGCCGAACAAGAGCAAATACCATAATGCTAAAGACGATCATCAGACCAACAGCCAGCACACGTGGCCCACTGTTAAAGCCGTGAAGCACCATCATATTGTCGATCGTTGAAATAAAAATCGCACCAAGGCTGGATCGCAAGGTTGAACCATATCCCCCCATGATCGAATTGCCACCAACCATAACGGTCGCGATCACCATTATTGTCATGTCACCCGACGATCCGAATGAAGACGAAAAATAGTTGACATGAGCGCTAGAAACCTGCGCAGAAAACGCGACTGCAACGAAGGCCGAACAGATGGATGCAATGATGCAAACCTTGATCGCCATCGCAAAATTCTCATGCCCCGTCGCTCTGCCTGCCGCGCGGTTTGCGCCGATCAAGTAAACCTGACGCCCAAAACTTGTTTTACGCAGCACAAACTCTGCAACGATGGCGATGATTACAAAAGCAATGGTGATATTGGGCAAGCCAAATGTAGACCCCGTTCCCAACCATTCAGCGCCGTGCGGACGGCGGAAGGAGACAACAAGATTATCGCTCCACCAGCTGCCGATGCCAAAGAACAGACCTGCCGCACCCAAAGTCACAACTATTGGATTACCGCCAAGGCCGATCAACAACCCTTGAATTGCCCCCGCTGCCGTTGCGATCCCCATCGTAACGAGGAAGGATATGGGAAAGCCGTACCCCGCTGCCATGCAAGTCGCGAATGCGATAATTGACAGCGCCGCGGTCTCTTTCATGGAAAGCAAAAAGAAGTTTCCTGATAGTGTCACGAACGTCAGACCAATCGCCATTATGCCCACAATTGCAGCGTCGCGAATGATTGTTTTAAAGTTAAAGATCGTCAGAAAATTGGGGGCCGTTGCCGCTCCAATAATACAGATAGCCATAAAAACCAGCACCAAAACAATCACCAAAGGCGAATGATCGCGCACAAGGCGTTGAACTATGTTTGGTTTTTCTTGGGTGAGTACATGGCTCATGCCAATTCCCCTTCTAGCAATCCAGTTTCGTCAAACGGATCAGTGATTTCTTTTAGTATTGTTGCCGCTGTCATGTCTTCCAATGCGATTTCGCCTATCTGGATGCCGCGATAGACGGTAATGACACGATCCGGCAGGTTGGTGATTTCTTGAATGTCGGTAGAGGCCACCACAATTGCGGCACCTCCATCGGCGAGTTCACGGAGTTTTTGATAGATCTCCGCGCGCGCGCCAACATCAACACCGCGTGTTGGTTCATTCACAAGGATAATGTCAGGCTCAATAGCAAGCCATTTGGCAAGCGCCACCTTTTGTTGATTGCCACCGCTTAAAACACCTGCCTCTTGAGCCAGCCGGCTTGAATCAACGGTGAACTTGACCGCGTTTTCAGACACCATCGCTTTTTCTTTCGCATCAGAACGGATGCCCCAAGTGGATAACTTGCCAAGTGCGGTAGAGGACAGATTGTCCGAAATGGGCCGCCCAAGGAAAAGTCCGTCGTGTTTGCGATCTTCGGAACAATAGGCAATGCCGGCATCAATCGCTTCTTTAGGGGTTTTGGGCAGAAAATTGTGGCCCTTGAAAACGAGATTACCATCGCGGGTTTTTGTCATGCCTGCAATGGCGGAGAGGATATCCCCCGTTCCACTGCCCAATTGACCCGCAAGGCCTAGGATTTCACCGGGATAGATATCAAACGAAATCCGCTCCAAAAACCGATCTGGCCATAGATTTTCAACTTTCATCATGGGCTCGCCCGTTTTCGTAATGGGCGTGCGGACTGGGAACATATTATTCAATTCACGTCCAAGCATCAGTTCAACCAGCGAATTCACATCCAGATCAGCGGCTTGGCGCGGTTCTTGGCTTTCGCCGTCGCGCAAAACAATAATGCGATTCGAGATCTTGAAAATTTCGTCCATGCGGTGGCTGACGTAAACGATGGATTTCCCGCGCGCAGAAAGGCGGTTCACCATATCAAGAATACGAATTGAATCGGATTCACCAAGCGCTGCGGTCGGTTCATCCAAGATCAGAAGTTGCGGATCATGAGCGAGCAGTCTGGCGACCTCGATCAGATGTTGTTCACCAACGGACAGTCGTTCCGTCGCGATTCTGGGATCAATGTGCCCCAAGCCCACCTCTTCCAAGAAAGGCTTTGCCATACGCCCAAGGCTTCGCATCGTTGCGAACGTCGGAACCTTATCACCAGCGAGAAATATATTCTCGGCCACGCTCATCGTTTTGATAAGACTTAATTCTTGTTGAGCGACCGCGATGCCTGCGCGCTCTGCCTGAATAGGGCTGCTGAAATGAAGCGCCTCACCGTTCAGAACATATTCACCTTTGAAGCCGCTATCAAAGCCGCTGATGATCTTCACCATAGTCGATTTGCCGGCACCGTTTTCGCCCACCAAGCCAATGACTTCGCCCGGCATGATTTCGAAATTTGCGCCCCGCAGCGCCTGAATGGCACCGTATGAACGCGTAATATTGGTCAACTTAAGAAGCGGCTGCATTTAGATTTCCTAGAGCGAGAAGCTGGAAAAAATTGGCCAGAAGCAACAGTTGCTGCTTCTGGCCTTTTGATACATCGAGCCTATCAGTGGTCCGAGTTTAACTTACCAAGCGCCAGAGCAAAGCTCTTCGATGGAGTAAAGCTTGCCGTCAAAGCCACGAAGCGCTGTGGTTTCGATGGTTTCTTTTGTCACAGAAGGGTTTGGTGTAAAGTTGATGTAGTTCGTCAACTTACCTGTCGCTAAATACTCTTCCACCAGTTTGATCGCCAGTTGGCCTTCGTGCAGTGGGGACTGCAATGTTGTACCGAACTGTTTACCTTCTTCGATCAACTGCTTGTCGCCGTTGCAAACCGTGCCTACGGCGATCACGTCTTTGCCCATGACCATGCCCGCTTCTTCAAGAGCCTTGATGCCACCAGTCAAGATTGCATCATCCATTCCATAAACAAAATCGATGCTTTGTCCTTGAAGCGCTGCGATCATTTTTGCGGCACCTTTGTAGCCGTTCGCTTGACCGAAACCTTCATCAACGTCGCCAATGATCTTCAAATCTGAGCCTGCAATCGCTTCTTTGAAGGCGTTGATGGACAGTTCATAGCCGCCGTAGCTGTGTGGATAGGACAGTGCCAGAACGTTGAAACCTGAGCCGCCTGCAGCTTTCTTCGCCGCCGCTGCTTCACGCATCATGTAACCCGCGTTGCGTGCACGCAGACGGTCGTCAGGGCCCGCATAACCAAAGATGTATTTTTTATCCTGCTCGTTCGGAAGCTGATTAATCTTCAAAACAGGAATACCCGTTTTCGCCAATGCGCGCAGTGAGCCAAGGCCCGCAACCGCGTCAGATGGCCACCAGATGAACACGTCAGGCAACTGACCTGCGGCCAAAACTTGCTGAACTTGCTGATCCTGTTCAGCTTGGTTGAATTGATTTTCAAATACTTTGATGTCAAAGCCTTTCAGCTCTGCTGTAGACTTAATGCCTTTGATGAACTTACCAATGTAAGCCTCACCTGCAGGGCCGTTGAACGATACGATAGAACCTTCGGCCCAAATTGATGTTGATGAAACAGTCAGTGCAACGGCTCCTACTGCAATTGAACGACACACTTTCGCAAACTTATTCATTGTTATCCTCCCTCGGATGAATCGGCTTAACACAACGCCGAGCCCCAAACTTGCAAAATATATCATCGTTTATAACGCTGATTTTGTCCAACCTGGACAGCTTTGATTCAAATTGGACATCTTGTCGATTTAATTGACTCAGCCGAATTGTAACTCTTTCCGAACGATGTTTAAAAATTTGGAGGATCACATGGACCCGAACCGTCTGACAGGAAAAAATATTCTTATTACAGGTGCAGCGCAGGGCATGGGAGCCGCGATCGGCGAACACTATGCGGCGCAAGGTGCCAACGTGTGTTTGGGTGATGTTAATGTTGAAGGTGTCAAAGCCGTTGCAGGTCGCATTAACGCCGCACGCATAAATGGTGGCAATAATTCTGGCAAAGCGATTGCCGTGAAACTGGATGTCACAAGCCGCGCCGACAATGCAGCAGCGGTTGAGGCAACTTCCGAAGCCTTTGGATCGCTGAACGTCGCTTTGCTAAATGCTGGTATCAATAAGCCTAAATTCTTCATGGATATCGACGAGGAGAACTGGGACACTATCATGAACGTGAACGCCAAAGGTCAGCTGCTAGGTATGCAAGAAGCTGCACGTCAAATGATCAAACAAGGTCCCGAAGCAGGTCCTTACAAGCTGATCAATGTGGGCTCTATCGTATCACGCACAACATTTGATGATGTCATCCCTTATTGCTGCTCCAAACATGCAACTCTTGCTTTGATCACAGGCGGCGCGAAGGCCTTGGTCGAGCATAACATCACTGTTAATGGATACGGGCCCGGTGTTGTGCGAACAGAGCTATGGGAACAGCTCGACAAAGACTTGGTGGAGATTGGTAAGTTCGAGAAAGAAGGCCAGTCCATGGATTCATTGGCTGAAAACATGATCTTAATGAAGCGCTACTCCTACCCTGAGGACGTCGTTGGCACCGCAAGTTTTCTCGCAAGTTCTGAGTCCGACTACATGACCGGGCAGTTGGTGATGATCGACGGCGGTATGGTAATGCAGTAAGCTGCTTACTTGGTTGTACTCTTCTAAAGCAGGGCCAATGCGGTCCTGCTTTTTTTATTCTGTAACCCCTTGGAGGAATGAAAATGACAGAACTCACTATCGTCGCCAAGCTCGCTATTGACCCCGTCTGCGCAACTGGACTGGCCCCATTATTTCGAAAGCTCATTGAGGAAACGCGCAAGGAAACCGGGTGCATCCTATATGATCTTCATCGCTCCAAGGCAGATCCCAGCGTCTATCTTTTCTACGAGACGTGGCAAACGCGCGCGCATTGGCAGGCCCATACGAAAACGGCGCACATACAGGAGTTTCAAGCGGCGTCTAAAGGCATGATTGTAGGCTCTGAGTTGCTGGAAATGTCGAAGTTCAAATAGTTTGGGCATGCTATGAAGCTTGGTTTAAGCTATATCGAAGCAAAGAGTTGGTGCTGCCAGATTATTAATTTCAAGCATCAGATTTATGGGGCAATCAAAATCTATGCGCTCAATAATTGATGCCACTCAGCCAGAGCAGCATAACGGTTTAGTTTGAAATTGGTGCTTGAATAGAGATGACATAGGCATCCGAACAAAACTAATCCCCAACAAATTTGCACCCCCAACACTAAAGGCGCGGGGCCCTAGATCCGGGGTCCCAGGTCCTGCGTCCTGTAACTCAACTGTAGCGATCAGGCACAGTAACCCCTGATTAACTCTATTTTGATCTGATGTTTTGTTCTGGGTAGCGTTGTGGGTAGATATTTCACTTAATATTAAATTAAAATAAAATCAGCCGCTTAATAGGTTTAGGTGGCGTATCTACAGGAATTCAAAGTTCCGAACTTGACTAATTCCATCTAAACTATGCCTGTCGACATAAAGTATAACCTCAAAATCAAACGTGTTCGTTAAACCGCATACCGTGCAGTTGCACGCCAAAACCCTGTGTAATCCACCAACCCGCGTTAGCTGCCACACTTAGCGGACCATGACAGGTCGGCCCCATAAACCGCAGCACAGACGGCAACAGACACCAGTACGATTAATTTGCCCCAACGGGTGGCTGTGATCCTTGTGGTTTAAGCCTCTCGAAGTCAGCCTGTGACGTTGCAATACTCGTCGCCGTTGGCATTCCGGATGTATGTGCAGAAGACGGCTCAGTCGGCGAACTTGGTGCTGTTGGTGTGGGCACTGTTGAGATGGCCTTGCCCATACGTGACTTAGGCTGCTTCTTAGCTTTAACCTCGCCACCCTTTAACCGCGTATCAAGCTTGTTGGCTAGAAAGCTTGCAGTGTTGGCAAATGTTTTGATGTCATCAACGGCCTGCTCA
>CAJJAR010000010.1 GCA_905182105.1 uncultured Paracoccaceae bacterium | reverse complement strand
CAGAGCAAGGTGCAACTAGCATTGTGACCGCAGCGGCAGACACGCCGTTTTTCCCGTCTGATTTGGCTGCACGGCTACACCGTGAGGGTGAAGGGATGGTGCATCCTTTGGTTGTAGCAGCGACACCTGATCCTAAACGCGGCACCTCATGCCATCCCACCTTTGGACTTTGGCCCGTCGCATTGCGTGAAGATTTGCGTGCGGCCCTATTAGGTGGTGTGCGTAAAGTTGTGCAATGGACTGATAGTCATGATGGGCGGTTGGCTATGTTCCCTGTTGATCAGGTAGATCCCTTCTTTAACGTAAACACACCCGAAGATTTGGCTCAGGCAGAGGCGATGTTATGAGAGTTTATGGCGTGGTCGGTTGGAAGAATGCGGGTAAAACAGGATTGATGGAACGGCTGGTTACAGAAATCTCTGGACGCGGTTTCAGCGTTTCAACTGTGAAACATGCCCACCATACCTTTGATGTGGATCACGAGGGCAAGGACAGCTATCGCCACCGCATCGCCGGTGCCCGTGAAGTTTTATTAGCCTCGCGCAACCGGTTTGCATTAATGCATGAGATGCGTGGCGATGATGAACCGACACTGAGTGAGTTGTTGGAAAAATTGGCACCTGTCGATTTGGTTCTGATCGAGGGGTATAAACGCGACGCGCATTCAAAGATCGAAGCGTTTCGGGCTGAAACGAACAACCCTTTGATCGCGACGGATGATCTAACCATTCGCGCTGTAGCATCTGACACACCGATGCCACTTGATCGTCCTGTGTTCGACTTGGACGACACTGTCGCGGTTGCCGACTTTATCCTGAGTGAAGTTGGGCTAATCAAATGAGCGGTACAATCACGCCCTCACCACTGCGTAACGATTGTTTTGCATTGCCTGCTGGCATACATTGGACACCTGTTGATGAAGCATTGGCGCTGCTACGTGAACGCTTGACGCCTGTAATGGGGCGCGAAATTATTCCTGTATCTCGGGCAATGGGGCGGGTCTTGGCAGATGACGTGGTTGCGCCGCGTGCTAACCCACCTTTGCCTAACACTGCTGTGGATGGATATGGGTTTGCTGAAGGTCGCCCAGAGGGCCCACATGTCTTGCTCTTATTAGATGAACGCGCTGCTGCGGGCCCGCGATTGACCAGCGTTGTTCCTGAAGGGCATGCCGTTCGTATTCTAACGGGTGCGGCATTGCCAACTGGCGTGGACACTGTGGTTCTTCAAGAAGATGTGACGGTTGCCGAGGGGCAGATCGCCTTCAACGGCCCAATTAAAGCGGGTGCTAATACCCGCCGCGCCGGTGAAGATGTCCATAAGGGAGATGTCATCCTAAAGGCGGGTCGTCGCGTGACTGTCGCAGATATGGCGATATTAGCCGCGACTGGGGCAGATCACGTTGTTGTACGTGTGCCTTTGCGCGTGGCGGTTATTTCAACCGGTGATGAACTGGTTGAAGCGGGTCAATCAGCTAAACAAGATCAGATTTATGATGCGAACCGTCCGATGCTGTTATCTATGATTACGGCCATGGGCCACGTGCCTGTGGACATGGGACGCTGCGCCGACGATCGTGCCGCCTTAAGCCGCGTTTTGGACGATGCGACCCGCAATGCTGACGTTGTTATCACCAGTGGGGGTGCATCAGCCGGGGATGAGGATCATGTTTCGTTGTTGCTGACAGAGGCTGGCGCAATGCAGATGTGGCGAATCGCGATTAAACCAGGGCGTCCTTTGGCCTTGGGTCTTTGGAACAATACGCCTGTATTTGGTCTGCCTGGTAACCCTGTGGCAGCAATGGTGTGTACTTTGGTATTCGCAAGTCCAGCAATGGACCAATTGGCTGGCGCGGGATGGGTGGCCCCTGTTGGCTATGACGTGCCGGCAAAGTTCACCAAATCGAAAAAGGCTGGGCGGCGCGAATATTTGCGGGCGCGAATGTGCGATGGACAGGTCGAAGTGTTTGGATCTGAGGGCTCAGGTCGTATTAGTGGACTAAGTTGGGCGGATGGCCTTGTTGAGTTGGCTGAGGATGCGCAGCAAATCAACAAGGGCGACCTTGTGCGTTACGTTCCTTTTGGAAGCTTCGGCCTATAATATAGGTCGCTTTTAAAGCGTCAGAGGGTCGTTTGCAGTCTTGCTTGATCGCAGTTGTCTGTCTACGAAGTTTGGATGACAGATACATCGCAAAACCCCGCCAAAAAAACCGTCGTTAACAGCTGGAACGAATGGGATCCATTACACCACGTGATCGTAGGTCGCGCTGACGATTGCCACATCCCACCGGAAGAACCAGCGTTAGACGCGAAGGTTCCCGAGGACAGTGACATGCGTGGCCAATGGGGACGCCGTCCACAGGAAACCATCGACCGCGCGAATGAATTACTCGATAACTTTGCTGGCATGTTGACCAAACGTGGCGTGCGCGTTGATCGCCCAAACAGTATCGATCACTCCCAAGGTGTAACGACACCTGACTTTCACACGGAAAGTCAATTTGGCTGCATGCCACCGCGTGATGTGTTACTGACTGTGGGTTCTGAAATGCTGGAAGCGACAATGTCTTATCGCTGTCGTTGGTTCGAGTACCTAAATTATCGTCCATTGCTGAAGCAGTATTTTGAAGACGATCCCAAATTCCGTCATGAAGCAGCTCCAAAGCCGCGCCTGACAAACGAAGATTATCACCCAGATTATCTAAGCGATAAAATTGGTGACACGCAGCGTCTGAAATGGGCTGAAGAAAAGTTCTTTGTGACTACGGAAGAAGAACCATTGTTTGATGCCGCTGACGTTCTGCGTTTTGGCCGTGATTTGGTCGTGCAGCATGGGTTCACTACGAACCTTAAAGGGATTGAGTGGTTGCGACGTCACTTCCCGGATCACCGCGTTCATACTGTGAACTTCCCTGGTGACCCGTATCCAATCCACATCGATGCGACCTTTACGCCTTTGCGCCCTGGTTTAATCCTAAACAACCCGCAGCGCCGCCTGCCAGAAGAGCAGCGTAAGATGTATAATGACAACGGTTGGGAAATTGTGGATGCAGCACAGCCTGCGCACAACGCACCACCAGCGCTTTGCTACTCATCAACGTGGCTGTCTATGAACGTCTTGGTCTTAGACCCTAAGACTGTTTGCGTCGAAAAGTCTGAGGTCTATCAGGCTGAACAAATGGATAAGCTGGGCATGAATGTGATAGAAGTCGAATTGCGCGACGCCTATGCTTTTGGTGGCGGTTTGCACTGCTGTACCGCGGATGTGTACCGCGAAGGTGATTGCGAAGATTACTTCCCAAACATGCCTTCCTAAATAGCGAAGGGCCCTCGCACGTTGGTAGTTGTGCAGGGGCCTTTTTACTCCAAAGATTTACCAGTTGATTTAGTCAAACGTACCTGCGACCCGGCCTAGCAGCATAAATGCGCGTGCCGTGCGTGTGTCTGAAAGCGCAGAGATTTCGTTGTCATTGGCACGCGGTTCAAATTCAGCAAATACCTTATCAAAACGGCGCAAGAAGTGGTGTGCGGCATCGCGGAAAATTGGGTCTTGTTTCATACGGCCTGATGTCAGAACCAATGAAGAACGATCCCTAACGCCACCAAGAGCAGCAACAGGGCGACCACGTGTACCACCTGCGAACTGGCGCCAGATTTCTGGGCGTGCACGATCAGGGCGAAGGTCATCCATATAAATGCCGTCTTGGCTTAGAAGAGTCAAAACATCTTGGGCTGCTTGGATCAGTTGACTTGCTTCACGATCTTTAAGGGCACGGCGCAATGCGGCAAAGCCAACTTCATCTTCTGCAGTTTCGGGAAAGTTCATTGCCCTGATAAAGTCTTCTGTTGCCAATGGTGGGTTGATGTCTTCTGCCGTTGTGCCCAACGCGAGAACAGGTTGGTCATCAACCTCAGTCTCAATGCGGGCTGCGGCGCGATTTGGTTCGTTAACATTTTCGTGGCGCTTAGTGAACGTTGTCAACGTTGTTTCGGTTTTGCGAGCAGCGGCGGCGATTTCATCAAGCTTGCGACTAACTGATGGCTCACGAGACAGGTCACGATCTCGAGATTGGGCAATGTAGGCTTGACGAATGGCATCAATTGCAGCCTGTAAACGGTGGCTTTCTTCGCGCATAACGCGGCTGGCACGTGCAGCTGTGGCTGCAACCCATATCATTGCCACAGGCATGAAAATAGCCAACATTGTCATCAGACCACGCAATCCGCCACCATCAACAGCCGGGTTCGAATCATCTGGCAAAGTTATGAAAAAAATTGCAGCTCCAATTAACCAAATCAAACTTAGAACGATCGCGATGGTCTCTATCCCACTAATTCTGCTGTGGACGGGGCGGTCGTAAATACCCAAGGGCGTAGGGTGAGATTTTGAGGTCTGATTGAACATTTTTCAATCCTATCAGGCGAAAACGATGGACAGAACTTCGTACGATTTCACGCCACCGGGCGTGCGCACTTCAACACTGTCTCCTTCGTCTTTGCCAATGAGGGCGCGAGCAATCGGAGATTTGATGTTAAGAAGACCTTTTTCAATGCTGGCCTCATATTCGCCAACGATCTGATAGGTTTTTTCCTCGTTAGTGTCTTCGTCTACCAAAGTAACTTTTGCGCCAAATTTGATCGTACCTGACATCTTTGCAGGATCGATGACATCTGCTAATGAAATAACTCCCTCTAGCTCTTTCACACGTCCTTCAATGAAAGACTGTTTTTCTTTAGCTGAGTGATACTCCGCGTTCTCGGACAAATCGCCGTGTTCACGTGCATCTGCAATAGCTCTGATGATGGTAGGGCGTTCGACCGTTTTCAGGTGTTTTAGCTCTACTTCTAAATCAGTGTGCCCTTTGCGGGTCATTGGGATCTTTTCCATAACATTCGTCCAACTGTGAAAAGCGGCCCAAACGGGCCGCTGTTAAAGGTTAGGTTCCAAATGACCTAAAGGGGCATGTAAATGCAAGTGTTCTAAACATGTTGAGCTGTTCTTAGCAATTGTGTTGCATCGCGTGCGCCCGTTTGTAACAGCCCTGATTGCGGGCAAGAACCGTAGGTTAGCTAATGGAAAGTGAAATTTGACGTGCTGAGACAGTGGTTGGACGGTTCTAAGGCATACAACGAAACCGTATTTGATTTACGTTGTGTCGAGATTGCATTGATCTGCCTGCTGGGGTAGCAAAATGTGAAAGAATATTTCAGTCGAACCGTTGAATTCGACACCGAAGAAAAAGGACCCACAGAATGGCTCAAATTGAACGCGAAACAATGGAATATGACGTTGTCATCGTTGGCGCTGGACCAGCTGGTTTATCGGCTGCCATTCGCTTGAAACAGCTGGATGCAGATTGCAACGTTGTGGTGTTGGAAAAAGGCTCTGAAGTTGGAGCGCATATCCTATCCGGTGCTGTACTGGACCCATGTGGACTGGATGCATTGATCCCAGACTGGAAAGCCAAAGGCGCGCCTTTGAACACGCCCGTGAAAGAAGACAACTTTTACATGCTTGGCGAGGCAGGCCAGTTTCGCATCCCAAATGCGCCGATGCCACCACTGATGAACAACCATCATAACTATATTGTATCTATGGGCAATGTGTGCCGTTGGATGGCAGAACAAGCTGAAGAGCTGGGTGTTGAAATTTTTCCTGGTATGGCGTGTTCCGAATTGGTTTACGGTGACAACGGTGAAGTAAAAGGCGTCGTCGCTGGTGTTTTCGGTCTAGAAGCTGACGGATCTATAGGTGAAACCACCGAAGTCGGCATGGAATTGCACGGCAAATACGTGTTCCTTTCCGAGGGAGTACGCGGATCATTGTCCAAAGAAGTTATTGCGAAATATCACTTGTCTGACGGACACGAGCCACAAAAGTTTGGCCTTGGCATGAAAGAGATCTGGGAGATTGATCCAGCCAAGCACAAAGAGGGCACAGTCACCCACACAATGGGTTGGCCGCTAAACTCTAACGCGGGTGGTGGTTCGTTCGTTTATCACCTTGAGAACAACCAAGTCTACGTCGGTTTTGTTGTCCACCTGAACTACAAAAACCCGCACATGTTCCCTTACATGGAGTTCCAGCGTTTCAAACATCATCCTATGATGAAGGATCTGTTGGAAGGCGGCAAACGCGTAGCTTACGGTGCGCGCGCGATTTCTGAAGGTGGATATCAATCCATGCCTAAGATGGTTGCACCGGGCGTGGCTTTGTTGGGCTGTTCTGTGGGTATGGTCAACGTGCCGCGCATCAAGGGCAATCATAATGCGATGTTGTCCGGTATGGCAGCGGCTGAGGCAGCAACGGCTGCAATCAAAGCGGATCGCTCTGGCGATGAATTGACAGCCTATGAGGTTGACGTTCGTGAGGGTGCGATTGGCAAAGACCTTAAAAAAGTGCGTAACGTAAAGCCTCTTTGGTCAAAATTTGGTTTGGTGACGTCCCTGGTCGTTGGTGGTTTTGACATGTGGTGCAACACCCTGGGGTTCTCGCTTCTGGGTACGCTCAAGCACGGCAAAAATGATGCTCACAGCACGGAAGAAGCAAGCAAACATAAACCGATTAATTATCCAAAGCCGGACGGCAAATTGTCCTTTGATCGCCTTACTAACGTTGCATATTCATTCACCAACCATGAAGAGTCCCAACCTGCTCACCTGCATTTGATGGATCCAAGTGTTCCTGTCGGCGTGAACCTTGAGAAATACGCAGGCCCGTCGGCCCGTTACTGCCCAGCAGGCGTTTATGAGTTTGTTGAGGAGGTGGGCAAAGACACCAAGTTTGTTATTAACTTCCAAAACTGCGTGCATTGTAAAACATGCGATATCAAAGACCCAAGCCAGAACATCAACTGGACGACGCCGCAAGGCGGTGATGGGCCGAACTATCCAAACATGTAGGCGATTAAATAACTGAAGAAGCGGAAAGGCGGGCTAAAGTCCGCCTTTTTGCATTTTAGATCACGCGTCTGTGTGCCGAATGTGACCTGTAAGGGTCCCCAGCCATTGCACCTTTTTGCTGACGTGCTAGCTTTGGGCTCAACCAAACATGAGGCGACGCTGTGATCCGATTTTTGATGTCTACTGCTGTGGCGATAACTTTTTCTGTCAGCGTAGGCGCACCTCAGGCTTTAGCGCAAAGTGTTTCCGGGGCCTATCTGGCTGGGCGTCAGGCAGCGTCGCAGAACGATTTCAAAAATGCATCAACCTATTTTGTCAAATCGCTCGCACGTGACCGTGCCAATCCAGAACTGATGGAGGGTGCTGTTTCATCGCTTTTGGCGCTGGGGAAGATTAAACAGGCTGTTCCGATTGCAAAAGCAATTGAACAGCTGGAATTGCGTAGCCAAACAGCAAGTATGGTTTTGATCGCTGATTTGGTCATGCGTGAAGACTTTGATGGAGTTATTGCCCGCACGGGCGACAATGGAGGCATTGGGCCCTTGGTCGATACGTTGGTTTCAGCATGGGCCAAATTAGGGCAGGGCAAAGCTGCGGCTGCTTTTGAAGAGTTTGACGTTGTTGCTGAAAAACCAGGGATGTCCAGTTTTGCTACCTACCACAAGGCAATGGCATTCGCGGTTGTTGGTGACTTTGAAGGTGCTAATAGTCTATTCTCTAGCAGCAATGCAGATGGCGCATCTGCTACACGCCGTGGGGCAATGGCGCGTGCCGAAGTGTTATCACAACTTGATCGTAACGCTGATGCAGTCCAGTCGCTGCGCCTTGCCTTCGGCGATGCAACAGACCCTGAATTAGATGGACTTTTGGCCGCGTTAGAAAGTGGAAAAAAGGTGCCGTTCACGCATGCAACATCGGCAAGCGATGGTATCGCCGAGGTTTTTTATTCCCTTGGGGGGGCATTACGCGGCGAAGCTGATGCTGATTATACTTTGTTATATGGCCGCCTTGCCTATGCATTGCGTCCTGATCACATCGATGCACTGTTACTTAACGCAAAGCTATTGGAAGAACTTGGGCAATTTGGTTTGGCCATTGAAGTTTATAAAAAGGTTCCAAGCGCCGACACTGCATCACATGCATCCGAGTTAGGGCGCGCCGCAGCTTTGCGCAGTTTAGGGAAGCCTGACGCAGCAATCGAAGTTCTGAGGCAACTTGCACACCGTTTCCCAAAGATGGCCATTGTTCATTCCACGCTTGGCGATGCGTTGCGCAGCCAAGATAGATTTACAAAGGCTGTGTCTTCATACGATCGGGCGCTTGAATTGATCCCTGAAGGTTCACGTGGCCGCTGGTTCGTCCTCTACGCTCGCGCAATTGCGCATGAACGCTTAGATAACTGGGAAAAGGCTGAAGCCGATTTTCGTGCTGCCTTGGAGTTGAACCCTGAACATCCTCAAGTTCTAAACTATCTTGGCTACTCGATGGTCGAGAAGCAGATCAATTTGGCTGAGGCTCTTGATATGATAGAACGCGCTGTGGCGGCACGCCCAGACAGCGGGTTTATCGTGGATTCACTTGGTTGGATTTTATACCGTTTGGGTCGCTACGGTGAAGCCGTCGCACATATGGAACGGGCCGTTGAATTAATGGCCGTTGATCCTGTCGTGAACGATCATCTAGGTGATGTGTATTGGGCTGTGGGCCGCAAACGCGAAGCAGAGTTTCAGTGGAACCGCGCCTTGTCGTTTGTAGATCTAACTGAGGTTGATGGCGAAGCTGACCCAGATCGTATGCGTCGTAAATTGGAAGTTGGATTGGATGCTGTACTGCTTGAAGAAGGTGCAGAGCCGCTGAAGGTTGCAATCTATGATTGAAGCCTTCGCACCCGCGAAGATTAATCTAACGCTGCACGTGACCGGCCAGCGCAGTGATGGGTATCATCGGTTGGATTCTCTCGTTGTCTTTGCGGATGTTGGCGACAGGTTAATCGTGACACCCGCAAAGAAAATGTCGCTTAGGGTGAGTGGAATATATTCTGAGGGCGTTCCGACAGATAGTAGTAACCTTGTTTGGAAAGCTGCCGCTGCATGTGGTTTTACCGCTGACATTGATTTGGAAAAGCAATTGCCGAACGCTGCTGGCATTGGCGGTGGATCGGCGGATGCCGCGGCTATGCTGCGTGTTGCAATGCAACTTGGCAATTCAATCGATAGGGATGTAGCATCCTTGGGTGCTGATGTTCCTGTATGCGTTTCTAGCTCCCCGCAGCGTATGCAAGGGATAGGCGACGTTTTAACGAACGTGCCATACTTGCCAGATATGTGGATTGTTTTAGTGAATCCGCGCGTGGATGTTCCAACGCCGATGGTATTTTCAGCGCTGAAAACCAAAATAAACCCAAAGATGGTGGCCGTGATGCCGAATTGGAAGGATTTTAAAGAGTTCTGTGCGTGGTTGGATGGCCAGCGCAATGATCTGCAAGCGCCCGCTGTTGCGATCCAGCCCGTT
This sequence comes from uncultured Paracoccaceae bacterium, assembly GCA_905182105.1. GTDB lineage: Bacteria > Pseudomonadota > Alphaproteobacteria > Rhodobacterales > Rhodobacteraceae > Ascidiaceihabitans. Next base: position 95,705 of record CAJJAR010000010.1, on the reverse strand, counting down.
ATTGATGACGCGTTGGCAGCTTTGTCGGATTCGGCCGTTACCCGCATGTCAGGGTCAGGAGCAACTTGTTTTGGTCTCTACCCAAGTGCCAAAGACGCAGGTGAAGCAGCGCAGCGTATTCAAAAAGCCCATCCACATTGGTGGGTGGCTGATGCCAAAGTCTTTACGGCTTAGTTGGTCCGTTCCACAACATAGTCTGCGAGATCGATCAGCATCTGTTTAACTGGGTGCTCAGGCAATGACGAGATTGCAGCCGTGCTTTTCGCTGCCCAAGCAATTGCCTCATCGCGCGTGTCAGCCAAAGCACCATGTTTGTTCAACAATGCAATTGCAGTTTCAAGGTCGCCCTCTTCTTGCTGGCCTTTTTCGATTGTCCGCTTCCAGAACGCATGTTCTTTGGGATCAGCTTTTGTGATTGCCTTGATAACTGGTAATGTCAGTTTGCGTTCACGAAAGTCGTCACCGATGTTTTTGCCCGTTGAGGCAGACTGGCCTTGATAATCAAGGAGGTCATCAACGGTTTGGAACGCGATGCCCAAAGCGTCACCATAGTCGAAGAGTGCTTTCACCAACGTTTCATCAGCCCCAGCAATCACGCCGCCAACTTCGGTAGCTGCTGAAAACAATGCTGCCGTTTTCCCACGGATAATTTGTAAGTAAGTGGCTTCTGTCGTTGCGATGTCGCGGGCTGCTGTGAGTTGTAGCACCTCGCCTTCAGCAATCGTCGCTGAAGCGTTGGCGAGGATGTCTAGGACACGCATTGACCCCGTTTCGACCATCAATTGGAACGAGCGTGAAAATAGGTAGTCACCAACCAAAACTGAGGACTGATTGTCCCACAAAAGGTTTGCAGTTGGACGACCACGACGCTGTGCGCTTTCATCAACCACATCGTCATGCAGCAAGGTTGCTGTGTGAATGAATTCTACGGTAGCGGCCAAGTGGATGTGGAATGGGCCCTCATACCCACACATCCGTGCGGCTGCCAATGTCAACATCGGGCGCAAACGTTTGCCGCCTGCCTCAACCAAATGCGCAGTCACTTCTGGAATCCGTGGGGCGTATTCTGATGCCATGCGGGCGCGTATCAAAGCATTAACATCGACCAAATCATCAGCCAAATAGGCTGCCATCTGGTCGTGCGGTTTTTGCTGTGCGTTCGAGTTGGCCATCTGATTTCCCCGCGCGGCCCCTCGACTGTGAGGCTGCATGTCATTACATAGTGATACATGAAGGAATTATTACGCAGCACCGATCCAACGATTATTGCCTTTGCCACGGCCCTTCTGTCTGGTGAGGATATAGCTTGCTTTCAAATGGACGTAAATATGAGCGTGTTGGAAGGTGGCATTGGGATATTCCCGCGTCGATTGATGGTTCGTCCTGACGATCATGATATGGCTGTCAAAGTTATGTCCGACAATGATATTCCCCTCGGCGTATGACCAGTTTTGATGATCTGACGCATGATGCCTTTTTAGGTGGTAAGCTTCGGTTATTACAGCCAAAAAATGGATACAGAGCTGGCGTTGATCCTGTGTTTCTAGCGGCGACAGTGAATGCCAAGGAAGGTGAGGCCGTTTTAGATTTAGGATGTGGTGTTGGTGCTGCGGCATTATGTCTTGGGGCCAGAATTCCAAGCCTAAAATTGACTGGAGTTGAGCGTCAACTGGAATACGCCGTACTGGCACGAAAAAATGGCCTTGAAACGGTCTGTGCTGACTTGGAAAACCTTCCGGATGAAATTCGTCAAAAGCAGTTTCACCACGTACTTGCCAACCCACCCTATTATGACCGCGCTGCCAGTGTGGTGGCACGCAACACTGGGAGGGAAGGAGCGTTGGGTGAAGACACTCCATTGTCTGCTTGGATGAAGGCCGCGGCGAAAAGATTGAAGCCAAGGGGGCACGTTCACGTAATTCACCGTGCTGAGCGACTGATCGATCTTTTGTCAGCCCTTCCAAAAGTATTGGGGAGCGTACAGGTTCTCCCACTTGCGCCACGAGTTGGGCGCAAGGCTGAGTTAGTAATTTTACGGGCAAAAAAGGACGGACGCGCTTCATTTGAATTACTTTCGCCGTGCATTCTGCATCTCGGTGATCGCCATGAGCGTGATGGCGATAGCTACCTACCTGAAATCAAAGCGGTTTTGCGAGATGGCGCAGCGCTGAAGTTTTAACCGGCTGTTAAGCGCCATTATGCTCAGACTGTTTCCGCGGCGTGACAGAATGAATTTTTCATGGTTCAATAAAATCACGCACTTTATCAGCAGGGAGGATTGAATGAGCTTAAACTCGCATCTGGAAGAACTGAAAAGAAAGCACACCACTCTTAGTCACGCGGTAGAATTGGCGCAGCGCGCGCCTGCAAGTGATGACATCGAAGTGGCTAGTATGAAGAAGCAAAAGCTTCGACTGAAAGAGCAAATTTCGCGATTATCAACCTAATCTGTGTATGGCGCAGTTGTATGAGTGACTGCGCCATCTCTTTAATTGTGATTTCCAGTTGGGATGATTTTCAGGCCTGCAGTTAGATCTGCAGTTTTTCTTATCTCAGCGATCATCCATTCACGGAATGCTTTGATCTTTGGCTGATTCTCGACCCCTTTAGTACACAGGAATCTGAATCGTGCTCCGGTGCCTAGTGTGGTCTTAAAGGGCATAATCAATCGGCCTTCGGCGATTTCGTTCACAACAAACGCACGTCTGCCGAACACAACGCCCGCACCTGCAAGTGCAGCATCAACGGCGTGATCGCCTTGTGAAAATTGCACGTTGTGAATTTGGCCACCATTGACGTTCATCGCTGCAAACCATTCTGTCCAGCCAGCAGGTGGGTCTAAGAAATCAATACCATGGTCAATAATCAGGGGTGCCTTTGTCAGGCTTTCAGGAGTGGGAAACTGTTTCGCCAGTTTTGGTGTCATGACTAGAGCCACCCATTCCTAGGCCAAAGGCATGGAAAATAGACCAGTGTCGCGGCTGTTTCCAAAGCGAACAGCCACGTTGATGCCGTTACGACTAAAATCCATCATTCGAAGGGATGCCGAAAACCGCAGCTCAATTTCTGGGTGAGCTTGCGCAAACTCATATAAACGCGGGGCCAGCCACTTGGCCGTCCGCTGTCACATTCAGTGTTTTGTTGTCTTGTTGGCGGTCTGTTGATCTCCATGCCGCTGCTAAAGTTTGGAACCCATCTTTAACTCCAGGTGCCAGTACTTTTCTTGCTTCGGTCAGTTCGACAGCACGATTCAGACGGCGGAACAGTGGGTTGCCCAGGTGCTCCTCTAAAGCTTTGATTTGCTAACTGAGAGCTGCAGGTGTGACATGCAATTCATCTGCAGCCTTAGCAAATGACATGTGGCGTGCAGCGGCATCAAATGCACGCAATGTGGTGAGTGGTGGGAGGCGTTCGGTCATCCTTCAGTTTAAACCAGCTTAACTGATGGGTTTAAAAGTTTCGTTTTTAGTGAATTTTTTCAAGGTGCATACAGGTCCCAGGTTAAAAAATTGATGCAAAGGATTATGAAAATGTTTGAAATATCTTCACACGCTGATGTTCAACAAGAAATCAAAGCGGCACATGCAAGCCGTGCGCTGGCTGTAGAAGCCGCATGGAATTGGTTGTTTGGTAAAAAATATTTCCGCTGAAGGTTCGCTACGTTCTTAAGGGATAAGAAAAGGCCGATCTGTACTAACGGATCGGCCTTATTTTATTTAAAGAGTGGATTAGACGAAGAATTGGCCTCCGTTGGCTGTAATCGTAGAACCATTGATAAAGCTGGCATCGTCGGATGCTAGAAATGCAACGCATCGCGCAATTTCTTCGGGCTCTCCCAACCGTCCAGTTGGGATTTGTGCGACGATACTGTCACGCACTTTCTCTGGCACTGCCTTTACCATATCGGTTGCTATGTAACCGGGGCAGATTGCATTTGCGGTTATGCCTGCGCGCGCGCCTTCCTGTGCCAATGACTTAACAATCCCTAAATCACCTGCTTTGGTCGCTGCGTAATTAACTTGAGCAAACTGGCCCTTCTGACCGTTAATGGAGCTAATAACGATTACACGGCCGAATTTACGTTCACGCATCCCATTCCACAGCGGATGAACGGTGTTGAAAACGCCATTTAGGTTCGTGTCGACAACCTCATGCCATTGTTGGGGTGTCATTTTATGAAATGGAGCATCGCGGGTGATGCCTGCGTTTGCGACGACGACATCAATCGGACCTAGGTCTGCTTCGACTTGTGCAGAACCTGCAGCGCTTTCATCGTAATCGGCTACATTCCACTTATAGCTTCTGATTCCAGTTTCTTTTGTGAATTTCGCAGCAGCGCCGTCGTTGCCTGCGTATGTTGCTGCTACAGTATAACCAGCATTTTTTAGAGCAATTGAAATTGCAGCGCCTATCCCTCGGGAGCCGCCTGTAACTAGGGCAATACGTGACATTGTGAAATCTCCTAAATCCGCCTCGTAATCTAATTACAAAATACAAAACAAATAAGCAATATAATTACGTAATGAATTTATACTGCTATTAAGGCACTGTTAAAAAAGGTGGGACATCCCCCACCTTTTCCTTAAGCTTAAAATTTCTTATGGTCGTTCGAAACACATCGCAACGCCCATTCCACCGCCAATACAAAGTGTAGCGAGCCCTTTTTTCGCCCCACGGCGCTTCATCTCAAACAATAAGGTGTTCAAGATTCGTGCGCCAGATGCCCCAATTGGATGTCCAATCGCGATTGCACCACCGTTGACGTTGACGACATCTGGGTTCCAACCCATTTCCTTGTTTACGGCACAGGCCTGGGCCGCGAACGCTTCATTTGCTTCAACAAGGTCTAAATCTTCTGCTTTCCAGCCGGCCTTTTCCAATGCCTTGCGACTTGCGTGAATGGGGCCGACGCCCATGATTGCCGGGTCCAGACCTGCGGTTGCATAGGACGCAATCCGTGCAAGTGGCTCAATACCACGCTTTTGGGCATCATCTGCCGTCATCAATAGGGCGGCAGCTGCACCGTCGTTCAGGCCAGAGGCGTTTGCTGCCGTCACAGATCCTTCTTTTGCGAAGGCTGGGCGCAATCTTTGCATTGCAGCCATAGTTGCGCCATGACGAATGTATTCGTCAGCGTCGACAATAATATCGCCTTTGCGGGTCTTCACTGTGAAGGCTGCGATCTCATCGGCAAACCGTCCAGCAAGTTGTGCAGCTTCTGCTTTGTTCTGGGATGCAACTGCAAATTCGTCTTGCATGTCACGAGTGATTTTCCATTTCTCAGCAACATTTTCCGCAGTTTGGCCCATGTGATATCCGTTAAAGGCATCCCACAGTCCATCGCGGATCATCGTATCGATGTATTTCATGTCGCCCATTTTATGGCCTGCACGTAGATGCGCGGCATGGGGGCTAAGGGTCATGTTTTCTTGACCACCGGCTGCAATGATTTCTGCGTCACCTAGTTGGATGTGCTGGGCGGCCAGTGCAACCGCGCGAAGGCCCGAACCACAAACCTGGTTGATTGACCAAGCTGATGCTTCTTGGGGAAGGCCTGCGTTGATGTGCGCTTGGCGCGCTGGGTTTTGGCCCTGTGCTGCGGTTAAGACTTGGCCGAGGATAGTTTCAGAGACTTCGGTTTTTTCAATTCCGGCCCGTTCGACGATTGCTTCCAATACGGATGTACCCAAATCATGGGCTGGTGTGTTGGCGAATGCGCCGCCGAAGCTGCCCACTGCTGTGCGCGCCGCGGACGCAATGACGATGTTGGTCATGAAAATTGATCCTCTAATTTGTCTAAGTGCTAGGTAGTTCCGTTGATCTAAAAGTGGACCAACGCTTTACAAAAAGAATACTAATATCATTTATTTGGGTGCGACAACTGGCTGCAGAACGAGATGTCGTTATGACGCAGCGTGGTCTGGCTTGTTTTCAGACTACTTTGGGCGGACTGACGGGGTACTGAAATAAAAGCCCTGCAGGCAATCGGCACCCAGTGCGACTAGTGTTTGGCCTCTGCCCGTGTTTCAACAAATTCGGCCACGGTAAGCATGTCAAAATGTTTAGCGATATCGATCATGGCACGTACCAAAGCTTGATTTTCTGGGTCGCTATCGATGGATTTGATGAACTGCCCATCAATTTTAAGAACGTCAAACATGATGCCTTTGAAGTAACATAATGCAGTGTGACCTGATCCAAAAATCATCCAGCGCAAAACTGACGCCTAAAAGTTGAAGCTCACCCATGAACTTTACGACTTTTTGTGGCTCGCCCATTGCTGAACTTTCTGTGATTTCGAGAATTAAGCGTTCTGCGATAGTTTCATCGCGCTCTAGCCAGTGGTAAAAATTTCGCTTCCATGGGCCAAATCCAATACTGCGCGCAGACATGTTGATAGAGAGTCGCAAGTTGGGCCTGTTGAACAGGCACTGCATCCCCATGTTGAGTGAGAGTGAGTCAATTCGCCGCCCCAATTTAGTGTCTTCGATAACGTGGATGAAATCCCTGGCTGGTATAATACGTCCAGTCGCGTCGATCACACGGATTAAACCCTCATAAAATCCAACTTGGCGAGGGTCGCTCGACATCATGACCGGTTGGTAATCGAGAAGTGTTTGTTTGTGCTTGATGGCAGCGGCCACCATCTCGAGGGTCTGGCCGTCACGTTTGGCAATAGCGAGGTTAAGTGGGCTCTGCTTTATGCCGCCAGCATCTTGCATTTGTGTGTTTCGCTGATTCATTGTGTGCCACCTCTTTGCAAACCGTTTTTATCACGAAGTGACACAATCTAATAACGGCTTATGTGGCGCTTTTTGTGCTAATTGACGGACACTTAAATTAGAAAGTTATATAAAATGGAACGATGTGGCTGGGTTGGGCTCGAACAAATTTACGTTGATTATCATGATACGGATTGGGGTGTTCCCGAATACGACAGTCCCGCCCTGTGGGAGAAGCTTGTGCTTGATGGATTTCAGGCTGGCCTGAGTTGGCTCACGATATTGAAAAAGCGTGAGAATTTTCGTACAGCGTTTGCGGGGTTTGACCCAAACATCATTGCAACATGGGGCGAAGACGAAATTACTCGGCTGTTGCAAGATGCTGGAATTATTCGTCATCGTGGCAAGATTGAAGCTACCATTGGCAATGCGCGGGTCTGGCAAAAGATAGAGCAGCGTGAAGGATTTAATACGTTTTTGTGGAATTATGTCGGTGGGGCACCTCTCCAAAATCATTGGGAAACTCAAGCAGATGTTCCTCCCTTTACCGAATTGTCGACTCAAATTTCGAAGGATTTAAAAAAGGAAGGCTTCCGTTTTTGCGGGCCAACAATCGTCTATGCATTCATGGAAGCGGTGGGGATGGTTAACGATCACATCATTACCTGTCCACGCCATGCAGACGTTGCCAAATTAATCCGTTAAAACGCCGTTGACTCTGTGTCTGCGCCCCGTATAAGCGCGACTTCATTGGTGTTGGTGGCCCCTGCAAGGGGATGCCTGTCGGGGTTCGCCCAAAGGACAACGCCCTTCATAGCCAGAAACGGCACCCTTAGAAGGAGATCAGTCGTGACTAAACGTACGTCTGCCAAACATAAAATTGACCGTCGCATGGGCGAAAACATCTGGGGCCGCGCCAAATCCCCAGTAAACCGTCGTGAATATGGCCCAGGCCAGCACGGTCAACGTCGTAAGGGCAAATTGTCCGACTTCGGTATCCAGCTTCGCGCAAAGCAAAAGCTAAAAGGTTACTACGGTGATCTTACAGAGAAACAATTCCGCCGCATCTATGGCGAAGCGGTTCGTGTTGGTGGCGATACAGGTGAAAACTTGATCGGCCTACTAGAGCGCCGCTTGGACGCTGTTGTGTACCGTGCTAAATTCGTAGCAACTGTATTTGCTGCGCGTCAGTTTGTGAACCACGGCCACGTCAAAGTGAACGGTAAAAAAGTAAACATCCCATCATACCGCGTTAAAGAGGGCGACGTGATTGAAGTACGTGACCGTTCCAAGCAATTGGCCGTCTTGCTAGAAGCCACACAATTGGCTGAGCGCGACGTTCCTGATTACATGGACGTTGACCACTCCAAAATGACGGCAATATTTGTGCGGACACCAACATTGGGTGATGTTCCATACCCAGTTGTTATGGAGCCAAACTTGGTTGTTGAATTCTACGCGAAGAACTAATCTTTGCCGAAATTCAAATAGTATTAAGGCCGTCCAATTTGGGCGGCCTTTTTCGTTTGTGACACGATCCAACGGAAATTTGGGTGCGTCAGAAATCTAGCTTTTATTGTTGTGTTTAGAACTATATGTCTGTCCTGACAAATGAGGGCTGATGAAATGAGATCTATCAAGGTGCAACCAGGCATTATGGATATTGAGCTGTACCAAAGCGGTGCAGCCCATATTGAGGGCGTGGATAATGTCATCAAACTTAGCTCGAATGAAAATCCATTAGGCCCAAGTCCAAGGGCAATCGAGGCATATCAGCGGGCGGGCAACAATCTGCACCGTTACCCATCCTCTGATCAGATTGGTTTACGCAGCGCGATTGGTGAGGTTTTATCACTTGATGCAGATCGCATTGTCTGTGGCGCGGGCTCCGATGAAATCATCGCGTTTTTGTGTCAGGCCTTTGTGGGGCCTGGTGATGAGGTGATCCACACCGAACATGGTTTTGCAATGTATCGCATTTCTGCTTTGTCTGCGGGCGCAACCCCTGTTGAGGTGCGTGAAAGCGAACGTGTGGCTAACGTGGATGCCATTCTGGAAGCCTGTACTCCAAAAACCAAGCTGGTGTTTATTGCCAACCCCAACAACCCAACTGGCACAATGATCGGCGAGGCCGAGATTGTCCGTCTGGCTGATGCTTTGCCGCCACAAGTGATCCTTGTCCTTGATGGCGCATACGCGGAATTCGTTGAGGGGTATGACGGTGGTGCCGCTTTGGTCGATCAGCGCGAAAATGTCTTTATGACGCGCACATTTTCCAAACTGTATGGATTGGGCAGCCTGCGTGTTGGTTGGGGATATGGCCCTGTTGCATTGGTCAATGTTTTGAATCGTATCCGCGGCCCGTTTAACCTTAGCCAATCAGCATTGGACGCAGCAGAGGCCGCAGTGCGTGACTTGGATTACACAAACTATTGCCGTCATGAGAATGAAAAGTGGCGCACGTGGTTGGCTAATGGGTTGTCCGAGATCGGCGTCCCATCGGATGTGAGCCAAGCCAACTTTATTTTGGCACGTTTCGCCAATCAAGCTGAGGCAGAGAACTGCGATACATATCTGCAATCCCAAGGTTTGGTTGTTCGCCGTGTTGCAGGGTACAAGCTGCCCAACGCACTTCGTATCACAGTTGGTGACGAAAGCGCATGTCGCCTTGTTCTTGGGGCCATTCAAAGTTTTAAAGCAGGCAAAAAATGACCAAAGTATATGATCGCGTCGCTTTGATTGGCCTTGGGCTGATTGCATCCTCCATGTTTTGGGCAATGAAACGTTCTGGGTTAGCAGGTGAAGTTGTCGGTTTTGCACGCAGTGCGGAAACGCGTGACACGGCCCGTAAGATTGGGCTGTGCGACCACGTATATGATGATGTCAAAGAAGCTGTAAAAGACGCTGATTTGGTTGTGTTATGCGTACCCGTGGGCGTGATGGGCACCGTTGCCGCAGAAATCGCAGGGTCATTGAAAGCAGGGACCACTGTTTCTGATGTTGGTTCAGTAAAGCAGGATGTTATCCAATCTGTTGGACCACATCTGCCTGACAACGTGCATTTCATCCCTGCGCATCCGCTTGCTGGTACCGAACACTCAGGCCCCGAAGCTGGATTTGCAGAACTGTTTGACAACCGTTGGTGCCTATTGGTTCCAGCGGAAAACACATCAGCCGATGCCGTCGCACAGCTGCGTACGCTTTGGGAAGGTATGGGTTCAAATGTTGAGGAAATGGACGCTGAACACCACGATCTTGTCCTGGCTGTCACCAGCCACGCGCCCCATCTAATTGCCTACACTATGGTCGGTGTTGCGGATGATTTGGGCCGCGTGACTGATGGCGAGGTTATCAAGTACTCAGCTGCTGGCTTTCGTGACTTCACACGGATTGCGGCAAGCGACCCAACGATGTGGCGTGATGTGTTTTTAAGCAACAAAGAAGCGACCTTGGAAATTCTTGGGCGCTTCACCGAAGAGCTGTTTGCGTTACAACGTGCTATTCGGACAGGTGACGGCGATCACTTGTTTGATTATTTCACCCGTACGCGTGCTATTCGACGTGGCATTATTGAGGCGGGGCAAGACACTGCTGCACCAAACTTTGGCCGTGGTGCAAAGGACGGCGAATGATCCGTCTTGCGTTTATTGCAACTATCTTGATGGCAGATGTGGCGTGAGCGGGCCAGGGTTTATCATTGCGTCCTGTTGGGCGTGCTGGGACAGGTGCCCGCAATGTTGAACCGTTGGCTGAACACCCACTTGAGGCCCAGTTGCATCTGGTTGCGGCTGCGTCGGCTGGCACAAGTCTATCGCTGCGCCTAAATTTGTGGCCAAGTGGTGTTGTGACAGAGGTGATGGCCCGTAAGCGCAAACGTCTCAAGGGTGCAGTTTACGGTGATCCCGACATTCAGGGCGAAGTTGTCTGGCGAGTTCCAGGTAAACTGGATGGGTGTGGCGTTGGAAATGCAGTGCGCGTGCCTAGCGTTGCAGGTGTATCTTTGTGCCAGCAATCTGTGATGGACTGTGAAACAGCTAAAGCGTTGAAAAAATGGATTAACAAGGGTGCCAAACCAGCTGTTGGCAGCAAGGGTGGCGGATTGTCTGGCCTGAAAGTTACTGCGCATTATTTTTGTCGGACCCGTAACAATAAGGTGGGTACCAAAGTTTCAGAGCACGGTAAGGGCCGCGCCATTGATATCTCGTGGTTAGTTTGGAATGATGGCCGTACAATCGGCTTCCTCAAGGGGTGGCACAACACGTGGATAGCAAAACCATGTGCCGTGCACATAAAACTGCCTGTGGACCATTTGGGACTGTCTTAGGTCCCAATGCTGACCGCTATAATCAGGACCACTTTCATTTTGACATAGCCCGCTATCGAAGTGGACCATATTGTCGTTAACGCAAAATGATTTTTGGGGCAGGGCCAATTGGAATGAACCCGACCAGCATCAACCCGCCGCGCAAGTTTAATTGAACGTCCAATGCGCTTGGGTCTCCAGAGAAACGGGCGAGGGTGTTAAGGACGCTTTCCGCTTGCTGGCGTAAACTATTGCTTAGAGCGCCAGAGCGTTCAGCCAAATCTAACATGACTTGCCAGTTTTCCGCCTGAATATTGATTGTGCCAGTCGGACTGCCCGTTGCATCGATTTCTAGGTCGGCCACAAAAAAAAGGCGCAGATCTGCCCATGCTGCTTCCGCCAGCTTCAGTTTGATTTGTCGCGGTTGTGGCCTTGTGGTTTCAATTGAACTTAAATCCCACGGTTTGTCGAAGATGATGTCTGCATCAAGTGTGAAGGTGTCAAAGGTAAGGGGCCAATCTTCAGACAAGCGAAGGGCCGCACGTGGCGCGTCACCAGGTTTTAGTTTTGCGGCTTCAACGGAAATTTTGTACCGTTCAGAAACTGTTTCATTCTGGTTCATCGTCAGGCGCAAGTTGTCTGCACTTAACGCTGTCTGATCGTTCGTATTCAGTGACCAAGGGCCAGTTAACGCTGATATCTGCTCAAGTTCTAGCGCGGCACCGGGGTGCAGCTTAAGATCAGCAGCGCCTTGCGCAATCTCTAAAGTCGACCAGTTTTCTGATGTGATAAAGGAAATAGCAGCAGTTGGAAGCACAAGGGTAAGGTCGCCAGGCCAGTAAGCTGGTGCACCAATCTTTAACGCAGGCAAGTTTACCACTACGCCAGCATGGGGGTCAGCCAACACGATATCAGTTATGTCTGCGTCTACACGCACGGGAAATCCGCGCAAATCAAGGGAAACATAATCTGCCTGCCAGCCGACATCACGTCGATCCTCGAACCAAGTATCAAGGGCAGCTTGCAAACTAAATCCAAAGATAGCCCACCACGCACACCACAAAACAGTCACAAGTAGGACGATCCACAACAGCCGGCGCATAACAGACCCTTTCTCTTTGGTTCGAAATCGGGTTTATCCAAGGTCAGTTAAAAGAACCAGAGTGGTGTTGCGAATGACGATGTGGGTGTTTGGATACGGAAGCCTTTTGTGGAACCCCGGTTTCGAAATCGTGGAGCAGGTGGTGGCAACCTTGCCAAACTACGCGCGTTCATTCTGCATGCGTTCAATTCACCATCGTGGGACGATCGAAGTTCCCGGTTTGGTTTTAGCGCTCGATGAACGTCAAGGCGCGCAATGTGCAGGTGTTGCCTTTGCAGTTGCTGCGGGGAAAGAAGGCGAAACACTTCAGTATTTGCGTGAGCGTGAATTGGTATCCTCTGCGTACATAGAGAAAACCCTACCGCTAAACTTTTCTAATGGGCGTAGCGTTGAAGCCGTGACTTATGTCATTGATGAAAGCCATGAACAATATTGCAGTGATTTGCCACTGGAAGAGCAAGCGGAAATTATAGCCAATGCGGTCGGCGGACGTGGGCCAAATTGGGAATATTTGTACAACACAGCCAATCATTTACGCGATATTGACCTGCGTGATCCTGATTTAGAGTGGCTTACAGCACGGGTCCGCGAGTTGGTTGCATAATTCCTTGGCTCTTCAGGTGAATTTTGTCTAGGTTGTAGGCTAGAGCAGACACAAAGCCCGGAGCATGGCGCATGGCGCAGGCAGACAGCGAGGCACAGCCACATTTCACGCAACCAGTACGCCAGATCGTACTGATGTTGACGGTGATTGGCTTGACCACATTTGGCGCATTTGTTGCGCTACCACAGGTGTTGCCTGTGTTCGAAGCCAACCCGCAGCTCAACATCTTTATCTTTTTGGTGTTTTTGATTGGTGTTGTTGCCTGTTTTTGGCAAGTGTTCCAACTGATTGGATCCGTCATTTGGCTTAAGCGGTTTGCCTCTGATACTTCTGAAGTGAATTCAAAAGCACCGCAGTTACTTGCGCCTTTGGCATCACTATTGCGCACACGTGGTGCGCGGATGCAGATCAATACATCTTCAACGCGCTCCATCTTGGATTCCGTTGCAACGCGGATTGATGAAGCCCGCGAAATTACGCGCTATATCGTCAACACGCTGATCTTTTTGGGGCTGCTTGGAACCTTTTATGGTTTGGCAACGACAGTACCAGCATTGGTCGACACAATACGCAGCCTAGCCCCAAAAGATGGCGAGGCCAGCGTCGCCGTGTTTGGTCGCCTAATGACAGGGCTGGAATCACAACTGAGTGGCATGGGCGTTGCCTTTGCCTCATCATTGTTGGGTCTCGCAGGGTCTTTGGTTGTCGGCATCTTGGAACTGTTTGCAGGCCATGGGCAGAACCGTTTTTATCGTGAGCTTGAAGAATGGCTTAGCTCGATCACACGTGTTGGTTTCTCGTCTGGTGAAGATGCATCCTCTGAACAAGCAGCGATGACCAGTGTTCTGGATCACATGTCAGAGCAGATGGAAACAATGCAGCAGATGTTTGTGCAGTCTGACGTCAGCCGCTCAATGGTGGATGAACGCCTTGGGCAACTAAGCGATTCGATCGAACGCATGACATATCAAATGCAACATGGGGATGCTGAAAATTCAGCCCTTGAACGTGTTGCCGCTGGTCAAGAACGCCTTATCGCTCACTTTGAAAGCCAAGGTGGTGGCGAAGGGGGGATCGACGCGGAAAGTCGGATGCGTTTGCGGTCTATCGATGTGCAAATGCTGCGCATTCTTGAAGAAATCTCAGCCGGCCGTCAGGAAAGCATGGCAGAGCTGCGCACTGATATTTCTGCACTGGCTCAAGCGCTTTCGCAGCCGCGTGGCCAAGCACGCAGATTGTCAAGATCTAGAACACAAGATGAGGCTGAGTAATGGCCTTATCACGACGCACGGGCGCACGGTTCCAGGCGTCGATTTGGCCGGGTTTTGTGGATGCAATGACAGGTCTTTTGTTGGTCCTGATGTTCGTTTTAACCATCTTTATGGCTGTTCAATTTGTTCTGCGTGAGACAATTTCGGGCCAAGAGGTCGAGTTAAACGAACTTGCTGGCAATGTTGCGGCACTGGCGCAAGCGTTGGGTTTGGAGGAACAGCGTGGCAATCAACTTGGCGCGCGCGTAAATGCGCTTAGCGCAACGCTGAACGAAGCACGCAATCAAGCCAAATTCCAGGCGAATGTTATCGCGACGCTAACGGCCGAGCGCGACACTCAAGTCCAACGATTGGCAGAAGCTGGAATTCAGATAACTGCATTTGAGGCGCAGGTTGCGGGCCTTTTGGCGCAACGTGAAGACGCACTAGGCACGATTGCGGCGCTCGAAACAGAACAAACGCTCCTTGAAACTGAACAGACAAGTTTGATTTCGGAACAAGAGGCGTTGAACCTTGCGTTAGCAACAAGTCGCACCGAAATTGACGCCCAAAGCGAAGTGGCAAGATTGGCGGCAAGTAGACGTGAGGCGCTAGAGGCACTGATCGCGGACCTTCAGACGCAAGGTGCGCAAACTGAAGATCGTGTAATTGTACTTGAACAACAACTCGCAACGACTGCTGAGGCGCTGAGCGAAGAAGAAGCCGCTAAGTTAGTTGAGGCAGCTGCGGCAGAAGCATTGCGGAACCGTCTTGAAAATGCGGGCGCTGAATTGACGGCAATGACACTGTCGCTTGAAGCCAAGCGCCGTGAAGCTGAGGAAACACTGACGCTGCTGGCTGCTGCGCGTTCAGTCCAAGGTGATCTAAACAGCCAGTTGGTCGCTTTGCTTTCTCAAGTTGAAGATGGCACATCGCAAAGCCAAAGCCTGCAGGCTGAACTGCTTGCAGCACAAAACGATGCAGATAATTTGCGGACGCAACTTAACTTAACAGATCAAAGTGCAGCAGAGCTTCAAGTTCAATTATCGATTGCTATTCAACAAATTGCGGATCTGCAGGCGCAAAATTTTTTGGATGATGAAACGGCGGCTGAAGTTCAGGCGCGCCTAACAGCTACTTTGGCAGCGAAATTAGCGGTGGAACAGTCACTGACTGTTGCTGCCATAAATGAGGATGAGGTGCGCAAGCAGCTCACGGCCGCGCTGGCTGCCAAATTGCAGTCTGAGCAAACGTCGCGTGATCTACTGTCTGCCACAGAACAGCAGGCACTTTTGCTCGAAAATGCTGAAAGCACTTTATCTCGGGAACGTGCGACCAGCGCTGCGGCCCAACGCCAAACTGAGTTGCTGAACCAGCAAGTAGCGGCCTTGCGCACGCAGCTTAAGGAACTAAGCGGCCTTCTCAACCTAGCGGAGCGACGCGATGAAGAAGCGCAGGTTCAATTGCAATCACTTGGGTCTGATCTAAACACAGCGCTTGCACGTGCAGTCGCCGAAGAACGCCGCCGTCGTGTGCTTGAGGAGCAAGAGCGCAAGCGGCTTGAAGCCGAAACAAAAGACTTGGCACAATATCGTTCCGAATTTTTTGGACGTCTGCGCGATTTGTTGGGAACCCAAGAAGGCGTGCGGATCGAAGGGGACAGATTTGTATTCTCGTCGGAGGTCCTGTTCCCACCTGGAGGCGCGCAACTTTCGCCATTGGGTGAAGGTGAGATTGCGAAAATCGCTGCAATTTTACGTGGAATCGCAGATGAAATTCCGCCTGAAATCGATTGGGTCATCCGCGTAGATGGACACACCGACAATGTTCCCTTGTCTGGGTTAGGCGAGTTTTCGGACAACTGGGAACTTAGTCAAGCGCGTGCATTGTCAGTTGTAAAATACATGGCAAACTTCTTGGCCATACCGCCTAGCCGATTGGCTGCAAATGGCTTTGGTCAGTATCAACCTATCAACCGTGCTGACACCCCGGAAGCGCGTGCACAAAATCGCCGGATTGAGTTGAAATTCACTGAGAAATAACGCGGCTATTCGACCGCAATTTTGGTCTTTTCCGTGCTGATGACATAGCCATCACGCACCAAAGAGATTGATCCAAAATATATCTCCGTTGGCCAGCTGTCTTTGGCCAGACGTTTTCCAATTGCGCGGAACAGCTGCGCCTTGTTTTTTTTGATTAGGACCGTTTTGTCTAGCATGATACCAGTCGGCCCTTCCAAGATAAGGCGCATCTTGTCGCCCTTCTTAGCACCAAAACCAAATCCAAAAATAACGATTGCGGGCGCGCCAACGGGTAGGTTTTGTGCGGCGTCACGTCCTGATTTCACATCTCCAAATGCGGCAACATGATCTGCAAACGCAGCATATAGAACGGCATCTGCGCGGTAGGGCAGTGGTTCGTTCCAAAGGGCGTCTTCGTCAGGTTCGCCGCATGTGATGTTGCCATCAGGATCGAACGGATCAACCATTTTACCATCTTTGCGAACCGAAAGATGAACATGGGGAAATTGGGTGTGGCCACTGAGGCCAATTTGACCTAGAACCCTACCAGCCTCAAAAATCTCACCGGTTTTGACCTGCACCGATCCTTTTTTCATATGGCAGTATTGGGTTTCCCAGCCATATTCGTGGCGAATAACCAAGCCATTTCCACATTCTTTACCCTTAAAATTGGTAGCATTCTTGGCGGTGTAAAGGACGTCATCAACGCTATTGCGAGTTCCCATCATGGTTCATTTCGTTGACGCTACCACGTCTACCCCAGCACGCATTTGTTCTAATGTGCGGAGCGCAAAATAGGTGCCTTAATGGTCGTCATAGCTGAGGGTTGAGCAGCAAAAGTCGGATACACCTTCACCATCTGTGTGATCAACATATTGCTGGATGTAGCAATGGTCCCCCAGTGAACAATCATTGGAGGACGATAGGACCAACTCTTGTGCCCCAACAGTCGTAGTCGCGGCATAAAGGGCTGCGACGGCTGTGAGGCATGCGCGGATTATTCTGCGGTGAGCAAAGGTGGCTTGTCACCAGAAATGCGTGGTTTGGCCAAACCTTCGATCTTGATGTCTAACTTCCGACCCTTAACGCCAACTTTGACAACGCCACCTTTGGTCAATTTACCAAACAACAGTTCCTCAGCCAGTGGCTTTTTGATGTGCTCTTGAATGACGCGTCCCAGTGGCCGCGCACCCATTTTCTTATCATAGCCACGATCGCCCAACCAAGCAGCGGCTGCTTTGGTCAGCTCAATAGTCACATTGCGATCCATCAGCTGTGCTTCAAGTTGCAGAACAAACTTCTCAACGACCTGATTGATGACCTCTTTCGGAAGACGAGAGAAGCTGATGACTGCATCTAGACGGTTGCGGAATTCAGGTGTAAATGTCCGTTCAATCGCCGCGGTGTCTTCGCCAACGCGGCTGTCGCGACCAAAGCCTATGGCCTCTTTCGCTTGCTCTGCAGCACCGGCATTCGACGTCATGATTAAGACCACATTGCGGAAATCAACGGTTCGGCCATTGTGATCGGTCAGTTTGCCGTGATCCATAACCTGAAGTAGAATGTTGTAAACATCCGGGTGTGCTTTTTCCATTTCATCTAGCAACAGGACACAATGAGGGTGCTGATCAATGCCATCCGTCAGCATGCCCCCTTGGTCAAAGCCGACATAGCCGGGAGGGGCACCAATCAGACGTGAAACGGCGTGCTTTTCCATATACTCGGACATGTCAAAACGCAGGAGTTCAACCCCAAGTGTATCAGCAAGCTGTTTGGCGACTTCAGTTTTACCAACACCTGTAGGGCCAGCGAACAGGTAGTTACCGATCGGCTTTTCTGGCTCACGCAGACCTGCACGGGCAAGTTTGATGGCGCTGGACAGTGCCTCGATCGCTTTGTCCTGACCAAAGACAACGCGTTTCAACGATGTCTCTAGATCGCGCAATACAACGGCATCGTCTTTGGAAACGCTCTTTGGCGGTATGCGCGCGATCTTGGCCACAACGGCTTCGACCTCTTTGATACCAATCGTCTTGCGGCGCTTTGCGGCGGGGATCAAATGCTGTGCAGCACCTGCCTCGTCGATCACGTCAATTGCACTGTCTGGTAATTTACGGTCGTTGATATAACGGGCAGCCAATTCAACAGAGGATTTGATAGCATCGGCCGTGTACTTGACCGAGTGATGGTCCTCAAAATACGATTTGATACCACGCAGAATTTTTACGGCATCCTCAACGGATGGCTCATTCACATCGATCTTTTGGAAACGACGGCTTAAGGCGCGATCCTTCTCAAAGTGCTGGCGGAACTCTTGATAAGTCGTTGAACCCATCGTGCGCAACTTCCCACCGGCAAGAGCAGGCTTTAACAAGTTGGAGGCGTCCATTGCCCCGCCCGATGTAGCGCCAGCGCCAATAACAGTGTGGATTTCATCGATGAATAAGACTGCATCGTCATGTGCCTCTAGCTCAGTCACAACTGCCTTTAAACGTTCTTCAAAGTCTCCGCGGTAACGGGTACCTGCAAGCAATGCGCCCATATCAAGTGAGAAGATGGTGGTTTCAGACAGCACTTCAGGTGTTTCTCCTGCAACGATCTTACGGGCAAGGCCCTCTGCAATCGCTGTTTTGCCAACGCCGGGATCACCAACCAAAAGCGGGTTGTTTTTACGACGACGGCAAAGCACCTGAATACAGCGTTCAACTTCATTGTCGCGCCCGATCAATGGATCAATGTCGCCCTCACGTGATTTCACGTTCAAGTCTACGCAGTATTTCTCGAGTGCGCTTTCTTTCTTCTCGCCGTCCGTGACGCCTAGATCATTGTCCAGACCGTCAGGGGTTCCTGAAACGTGACGTTCTTCACCATACTCGGGGTCTTTGGCCACACCGTGAGCGATAAAGTTTACCGCATCATAGCGCGTCATATCCTGTTCTTGCAGGAAGAAGGCCGCGTTTGATTCACGTTCTGCAAAGATGGCAACGATGACATTGGCACCTGTGACCTCTGTTCGGCCCGATGACTGAACATGGATCGCCGCGCGTTGGATAACACGTTGGAAAGCAGCTGTTGGCACAGCTTCAGAACCATCAATATCTGTGATTAGATTTGCCAACTCTTCGTCGACGAATTTAACAAGCGCACCGCGCAGTTCGTCAGCGTCAACAGAACACGCCTGCATCACTTTTTTCGCATCTGGCTCATCCAGCAACGTGAGCAATAAATGCTCGAGGGTTGCGAACTCGTGATGACGATCATTTGCCAGCGCAAGTGCTGCGTGGATGGCTTTTTCTAGTGTGGTCGAAAATGAAGGCACGTTGTGCTCCTGTCGATCGGGGCGGTTTAGGGATGCGAGCAATCTCGCGGCTGAACCATCCGTGGCATTATACAGTTAGAGTTTGGTTGATCGGTGGCCAGCTTCAAGTGCTTTCTTTTACAAAAGGGCCTGAAAAGCCAATATAATTGATCAACCTGCTATCAAGTTTTCGTCAAAACCTATCTTTACGAGCGCGAATTTCAGTGAAGACATCAATGGGGGATGCGCCGGTAAGGTTTAGGTGCTCTTGGATTTCGGGGTTGTCTGCACGCAAGAATGGGTTGGTTTCACGCTCTAATTCCAAAGTTGAAGGGATGGTCGGCAGTCCGTTTGCGCGTTTGTCTTCAATGTCCTTTATACGCAATATAAGTGCCGAATTCGCAGGATCAACCGTCGTAGCAAAAGAGGCGTTGCTGGCGGTGTATTCGTGGCCTGAATAAATGTGCGTTTGGGGGGGCATTTCGGCAGTTTTTTGTAGGCTCGCATACATCTGTGCAGGTGTGCCTTCAAACAGGCGTCCGCAGCCCATCACCATTAAGCTGTCAGCCGTGAAAAACGCATCAGATGCTGGCAGATAGAATGCAATGTGGTCGATGGTATGACCAGACATGTCCAATACTTCTACCGCTTCGCCACCAAAGCTGAAATTGTCAGCGTCGGCCACAGCCACATCTAGCTGAGGAAGGCGGTGCGCGTCGCCTTTGGACCCCACAACTTTTACCGGATACTGCGCCAGAACTTCTGGCAGCCCATCGACGTGATCTGGGTGGTGGTGCGTGATCCAAACTTCGCTAAGTACCCAACCACGTTGATTTAATTCGGCCAAGATAGGTGATGCTTCCGGTACATCGACAAGGGCAGTTTGGCTACTTGCAGCATCATGGATCAGATACGCATAGTTGTCTTGAAGGCATGGGATTGTGACGATCTCAAGGGGCATGGCCATTTACCTGATGGTTGTTACACTGCAAGGTGATTTTATCCTAATTTGACCTATTGGGGAAGTGTCTGCAATGCACCTTGATGTACAAGATTTGAGGAACTTCTATTACCGCAGTACGCTCGGGCGTGCGGCGCAGAAATCGTTGCGCACACAGATGTTGAACATCTGGCCCGAGGCAAAGGGGCAAACCGTTGTCGGTTATGGTTTTGCCGCGCCTCTATTGCGTCCATATCTTGAGGATGCGCGACGGGTTATAGCGCTTATGCCGGGACCCCAAGGCGTGATGTCGTGGCCCGCCAATGAACCTAATGTGTCGGTGTTGACCGAGGAAACACGGTGGCCGATCGAAACTGGACATATCGATAAATTGGTTGTTTTACATGGTCTTGAAACATCTCACCATTCTTTTGACCTGCTCGAAGAATGCTGGCGTGTCTTGGGGCCGGGGGGCAAAGTGCTGTTCATCGTACCCAATCGGGCAGGGGTTTGGGCACGGCGCGATGGTACGCCTTTTGGCTATGGGCGGCCTTATTCTGTGGGGCAGTTAGAGGCTGAGTTGCGGCGGCACCAGTTCGTGCCAGAACGGCATGTGGGGGCGTTGTATCAGTTGCCGTCAGGTAAGCGAATTTGGATGAAATCGGCACCCATGTTTGAGCGGATTGGGGGGTATATGCCAGCTATGGTTGCCGGTGGTGTGGTGATGGTTGAAGCGACCAAACAAGTCTATCCGCCAAAGGGTACAGTTGCGCGCCAAAGACGTGCTATTAACGTGCTTGAAGGGTTGGGCACGCCGGCGGTCGAACCGACCTGAGGGCGGTGTATTAACCTGAGAAATGCTGTTCCTATGAAGTCAGAGAATGGTCCAAAACAAGTGTAAACTATATAGATACACCACCAAACTGCGCAGTTTGGTGAAGGCTATTTTGCCCGAAACCATAGGTTTTGCGTAAGACTGTGCAAATTGAGGATGGTTTTGTACAGTTTGACGATTTAACAACCCAATCACTCGAAAAAGGGTTAATTGTCGCCGTCCAAATTCGAGGTTTTTACTAAAAGTCGTCGAATCGCGAGTGTTCAAGATTGGCTTGAGTAGCATCAGCAATCGTCAAATTGGTGGTGCACAACAAACGTATTGTTGCTGTCGATGTGATTGCAGTTTCTGTTGATGTCGCTGCAGGGTATACAGCTGAAAAAATGGTATCAGTATAACTGTCGTCATCAGCTTGAACGATTTCGAAAGTGATAGGTGTATCGCCGCCACTACCAGCGGTGTCGATCTCGAGTGGCAGAACAAGCACATCTTCGCCAGGGACAAAGTCGGTGATCGTGGTCACGACACCTTGATCAGGAGAGTCGCTAACAAATTCCAAACCTCCGAAAAGCAATTCGAAACGGTCTTTGGCCTCGCCACCATCCACTGTGCCACCTTGGCCGAAAGCATTGATTGTGTCATTCCCAAAGCCACCAAATGCGGCCGCTTGGTCATCAGTTCCGTTTGCTTGCAAAATAATCTGGTCACTGCCACCATTTCCATTCAACGTTACATTTAGTTCGTAGCCTGAAGACAGGCTGTCGCTGCCGGAATTGCCATTGATGACTGCGTTGCCGCCTGTCGCTTCAATCGTGTTATAGCCAGCGTAGCCGTTGACGGTTTGGTTTTGGGCCGCCTCTTAGATGTCGGGATTATTTGTGCCCTCAACGATGTTGTCATCCTCGGGCAAGGAGGGCTCACTGTTTTCATCATTCAGGGCATCACTCGCGACTGTGGCAAGGCCCCAAAAGGGATAAAAGGATAATACACAACACTGAACAAATCTCCTGATCGATCAAAAAGAGATGAAGTCAAATACACCTGAATAAATGGCGCAAGGTAATAGGGGTACGAATAACATGTCTCAGATCAGCATCGAGCCTTACCGAACCAATGCGTTGAGCTTTAGATGTTAAGCATCACAAATCCAGAGAACTCCTTGGCGCGCTGGTCTAAACTCACAAATAGGTTTTTCTTAACTTTGCTAATTAAGTTAGGTTAAAGGTCGACCAAAACGACACCACTTGGGTTCAGGCTAATTGTTCCTGAGTGTCTGATTTTCGCGCTGATTGTTGTGCTAGATGTTTCAGAAGACGTTGCAGGAACCTCTGCTGAAAAGATGACATCTGTATGTGCGTCATCCGGGGACTGAGCGATCTCAAAGGAGATTGGAAACTGGCTGTCGTTGATGCCGTCCGCATACTCAAACATAGTGATCGGCAGGACAAAACGTCTTCTACCGGCACAAAGTCTGTGATTATCGTCACTATTTCAGGTTCTTCCGTTTCGTCATAATTGTCAATGTGGAAGTCAAACCCAAAACCCAATTCAAACCGGTCCGCGCCCTCGCAACCAGTTAATATGTCATCAGTCTCATTTCCACCCAGATATGTCAGTGTAGATATAGTGTCGTTTCCAGCGCCCCCGTCAGCGAGGGATCCGCGTTGGTGGGCTGGAGTGTCTTTCAAAACAATGAGAACATCGCCGGCATTGCCATAAATATATGAACCGCGATCATCTTCACTATTGTTGCCGATTATAGTGTCATCGCCATCGCCATCGCCGCCCGAAACGCTAATAAATGCACCCTGCGCGTTGATCTAGTCATTTCCTGGCCCGCCATCGAGCGTAGCGCCGCCTTTGCCGCGTGCATTAATCGTTTTATTCCCTGGGCCACCCTGAACAGATCCTTGATCTAAACCTTTATTACCAAGGGCACATAGTCGATATAGTCGCCGTCACGGCCTCCGCCCAAAATAACATCCAAATATCCAGAGGAAATAATGCTGTCGTCACCAGCGCCTCCATTCACGCTGGCATTTGCGCCTGTCACCTCAATTCGGTCATCACCGGCGTAGCCATTTGCAGTTTGGCCTCGCGTGGCTTCCAGTATGTTAGGTTGGTTGGTCCCTTTCACAATGAGCTCATCTTTGGGGTTCGTACTTTGGTCGTCGCTGTCCATAAAGGTGTCTACAGCCAACGCTGCGAGGCCAGTCCCTAACAGGGATAAAAGTGCAAGATAAATCACGGGATACTCTCCGGGTACTCTTTAAAAATATGTGATAAAAACGTTGGCAGATATATTTTGGGCCTAGGAGCGTGCATAGTGGGAGTCAAATGTAGCGTCGTTTGGATGTTCCGAAGGCTTGATTTTGTTACTGTTGAGGTGACTCTTGCAATCATATGGCGAAAAAATTGAACAACTTTTGGAGATTCGTTGTCAAATTTGATAAAATAATTACAAAAATCCTAACAAAATACTGCCACAAAGGGTCGCACCTCGCGTAATACGTTGAATCTATTCAATAAGCCTATCAGAGCATGATGTCACAGATATGTTGCGAGGCGCGATTACCTCTGTTACGTACGCTCTGATTTCATCGCTTCAGTATGTATTGAAGCGATCCAACCCCTTACGCCAAACCATCTGGTGGAAACGTAGGGCCATGACATCGAAAGGGTGGAAGTGTCAGAACCAGCTTCGATTGCCACAAGTATTGCGGGCCGTTATGCAACGGCCGTGTACGACCTTGCCAAAGACGGCAAGAAGGTCAAAGCCATTGAAACAGATTTGGGCGTTTTGTCCGATGCGATGTCAAACAGCAGCGACTTTAATGCGCTGATCCATTCTCCTATCTATTCGCGCGAAGAACAGGGTGCAGCAATTGCTGGCCTCGCAAAGAAGATGGAACTTTCACCAATTATGAGCAACACGCTGGCCTTGATGGCTTCAAAGCGTCGTTTGTTTGTATTGCCTCAGTTGGTTGTCGCCCTGCGCGAAGCTATTGCTGAAGACAACGGTGAAGTTACAGCGGACGTCACCAGTGCTTCGGCGCTGACGAAGGCACAATCAGACAAACTTGCCAAAACGCTAAAAGCAAAACTTGGTAAGACTGTAACCATCAATGCGACCGTGGATGAGTCTCTCATCGGCGGTCTTGTCGTTAAAGTGGGTTCGAAAATGATCGATACGTCGATCCGCTCGAAGCTCAATTCCCTCCAGAACGTAATGAAAGAGGTCGGATAAATGGGTATCCAAGCTGCAGAAATTTCTGCGATCCTGAAAGACCAGATCGAAAACTTTGGTCAAGAAGCAGAAGTAGCCGAAGTTGGCCGTGTCCTGTCCGTCGGTGACGGTATCGCGCGTGTATATGGTTTGGACAGTGTTCAAGCCGGTGAAATGGTTGAATTCCCTGGTGGAATCCAAGGCATGGCCTTGAACCTTGAATCTGACAACGTTGGTGTTGTTATCTTCGGGTCCGACCAAGACATCAAAGAGGGTGACGTTGTTAAGCGCACCAACTCAATCGTGGACGTACCAATCGGTGACGAACTTTTGGGTCGCGTTGTTGACGGTTTGGGTAACCCAATCGACGGCAAAGGTCCGATCAAGACTGCGAAACGCGGTTTGGCTGAAGTTAAAGCACCGGGCATCATTCCACGCAAATCGGTTCACGAACCGATGGCGACTGGTCTGAAGTCTGTTGACGCGATGATCCCAATTGGCCGTGGCCAACGCGAATTGATCATTGGTGACCGCCAAACTGGTAAAACAGCTGTGGCTCTAGATGCGATCCTGAACCAAAAATCATACAACGAAGCTGCTGGGGACGACGAGTACAAGAAATTGTACTGTGTATACGTTGCGATTGGCCAAAAGCGTTCTACTGTTGCGCAGTTGGTTAAGAAGCTCGAAGAAGCTGGCGCGATGGAATATTCCATCGTTGTTGCTGCAACGGCGTCCGATCCTGCACCTATGCAGTTCTTGGCACCATATGCTGCGACTACAATGGCTGAGCACTTCCGCGATAACGGTCGCCACGCTTTGATCATCTATGATGATTTGTCAAAGCAAGCTGTGTCTTACCGTCAAATGTCCTTGCTACTTCGTCGTCCTCCAGGACGCGAAGCGTATCCTGGTGACGTTTTCTATCTTCACTCCAGATTGCTTGAACGTTCTGCGAAATTGGGCGATGCATCCGGCAACGGTTCATTGACAGCTTTGCCGATCATTGAAACTCAGGGTGGCGACGTTTCTGCGTTTATTCCGACAAACGTGATTTCGATCACTGACGGTCAGATCTTCTTGGAAACAGAATTGTTCTACCAAGGTATTCGTCCTGCTGTTAACACAGGTCTATCTGTGTCTCGTGTTGGTTCATCTGCTCAAACCAAAGCTATGTCTTCGGTTGCTGGTCCTGTGAAACTTTCTTTGGCTCAGTATCGTGAAATGGCTGCATTTGCGCAGTTCGGTTCCGATCTGGACGCTGCAACACAACAAATGTTGAACCGTGGTGCGCGTTTGACTGAGTTGATGAAGCAAGCACAATACTCCCCACTGACAAACGCGGAAATCGTCTGCGTCATCTTTGCGGGTACGAATGGTTACCTTGACGCCGTTGACGTGAAAGAAGTTGGTCGTTTTGAGACAGCAATGTTGGCGCACCTGCGCAACAACAACGCTGACTTGTTGGCTGACATCACCGACAACGACCGTAAGGTGAAGGGCGAGCTTGAAGACAAGATCAAAGCCGCACTTGACGCATTCGTCGCAGATTTCGCTTAAGGGGATAAAGCCAGATGGCCAACCTTAAGGAACTCAAAAACAGGATCGCAAGTGTTAAGAACACTCGTAAGATCACAAAGGCCATGCAAATGGTTGCCGCGGCGAAGCTTCGCCGCGCGCAGGAAGCTGCGGAGCAGTCTCGCCCCTATACAACGCGTTTTAACGCGGTGATGGGTGGCTTGGCCGCATCCGTAGGTGGCAGCGGCTCTGCGCCGAAATTGTTGTCAGGTACTGGCAGCGATCAGGTGCAGTTGATGGTTGTCATGACGTCAGAACGTGGTCTTTGCGGCGGGTTCAACTCGAACATCGTCAAAAAGGCCAAAGCACATGCGGCAGCACTAAAGGCTGCGGGCAAGACTGTTAAGATCTTGACCGTTGGCAAAAAGGGTCGTGACCAAATGAAGCGCGAATATGGTGACTTTTATATTGGCCACGTTGACCTGACTGAAGTGAAGCGCGTTGGCTACACGGATGCGCAAGGCATCGCTAAAACCGTATTGGCCAGCTTTGATGCCGGTGAATTCGACGTAGCGACGCTGTTCTATGCGAAATTCGTGAATGTTGTGACGCAGATCCCAACAGCACAGCAAGTTATCCCCGCGATGTTCGAGGTGGATGAGGATGCAGCTGATACAACGTTGTATGATTACGAGCCATCTGAGGAAGCCATCTTGGCCGACTTGCTGCCGCGTAGCATTGCAACCGCGATCTTTAGTGCGCTGTTGGAAAACGGTGCGTCCGAACAGGGCGCGCGCATGTCTGCAATGGACAATGCTACACGCAACGCGGGTGAAATGGTCGACAAGTTGACGATCCAATACAATCGTTCGCGTCAGGCCGTGATCACCAACGAGCTGATTGAAATTATTTCGGGTGCGGAAGCACTCTAGAGAGAACCGGAGAAATACGACATGGCAAATGCAGTCGGAAAAATTACTCAAGTCATCGGCGCGGTCGTCGACGTTCAGTTTCAGGACAACCTTCCTGCAATTCTGAACGCTATTGTGACTGACAACAATGGCAAGTCGCTGACGCTAGAAGTAGCACAGCACCTTGGCGAAAATACAGTTCGCGCAATTGCGATGGACGCGACCGAAGGTTTGGTTCGTGGCACCGCAGTTACCGACACTGGTAAACCAATTCAGGTTCCAGTTGGTCCAGGTACATTGGGCCGTATCTTGAACGTTACTGGTGATCCAGTTGATGAACAGGGTCCAGTTCTCGCGACTGAAACACGTTCAATCCACGGCGAAGCGCCAGCGTTTGATCAACAGTCCACAGCTACTGAGATTTTGACAACAGGCATCAAAGTAATCGACCTTTTGGCCCCTTACACTAAAGGTGGTAAAATTGGTTTGTTCGGTGGTGCTGGTGTTGGCAAAACCGTTTTGATCATGGAATTGATCAACAACATTGCGAAAGTACACTCCGGTGTGTCCGTGTTCGCGGGTGTTGGTGAGCGTACGCGTGAAGGGAATGACCTTTACCACGAGATGATCGAATCTAATGTTATCGTTCCTGACAACTTGCCTGAGTCTAAGATTGCTCTGGTATACGGTCAGATGAACGAACCTCCCGGTGCGCGTATGCGTATTGCTTTGACTGGTTTGTCTTTGGCAGAGCAGTTCCGCGATGACACGGGTTCCGACGTTCTGTTCTTCGTTGATAACATCTTCCGCTTTACTCAAGCTGGTTCTGAGGTTTCTGCGCTTTTGGGTCGTATTCCATCCGCGGTTGGCTACCAGCCAACATTGGCAACCGACATGGGCATGATGCAAGAGCGTATCGCTTCTACAAAGAACGGTTCCATTACATCAGTTCAAGCTGTGTATGTTCCTGCGGATGACCTTACCGACCCTGCACCAGCGACATCGTTTGCTCACCTTGATGCGACAACTGTTTTGGATCGCTCCATTTCAGAAAAAGGTATCTACCCCGCGGTTGACCCACTTGGTTCAACATCACGTTTGTTAGATCCGTTGATCATTGGTGACGAGCACTACAAAGTTGCAACAGACGTTCAGCAAGTTTTGCAGCGTTATAAGTCTTTGCAAGACATCATCGCGATTTTGGGCATGGACGAATTGTCAGAAGAAGACAAATTGTCAGTTGCTCGTGCGCGTAAGATTGAACGTTTCCTAAGCCAACCATTTGATGTTGCAAAAGTATTTACTGGCGCAGACGGCAAACAGGTGCCTTTGGAAGACACAATCAAGTCGTTCAAAGCTGTTGTAGCTGGCGAATACGATCACCTACCAGAGGGCGCCTTCTACATGGTTGGCGGCATCGAAGACGTGATTGCAAAAGCCGAGAAAATGGCAGCAGACGCAGCCTAAGGAGCCTGAACAATGGCAGATACTATGCAATTTGATCTGGTTTCACCTGAAAAGTCTCTGGCCTCTGGGCCAGCGACATCAGTGCAAATCCCCGGCGCAGATGGCGACATGACGGTTATGGCCAATCATGCTCCAACAATCACCACGTTGCGCCCTGGCGTGCTGCGTGTTGAGGCACCGGACGCTACAACAGAATATGTTGTGACGGGTGGCTTTGCTGAGATCAGTGCTGCAGGCGTTTCAGTTTTGGCTGAACGTGCAGTGGCAAAAGGCGATATGACGGCCGAAGACATGAGCGAAATGGTTGCTGAAGCGCGCGCTGCGCTGAACAATGCCAAAGAGTTCTTTGAAAACGAGCCGGGCCCAGTTGATGATGCTGCCAAGTTGTTGGCAGACATGGTCGCAATGGGCGATGATATGGGTATCGGTTCAAAGTAATTTGACCCGACTATCTTAAGAGTAACAAGAGGCCCCGTTTATCGGGGCCTTTTTTGTTTTTTTGGGGTGCGTAATCTCCCCTATTAAGTGTTAGTGATGAATCAAATTTGAAGTGAAGTGCATTTGAAGCGTTTAAGAAGCCGGCTGATTGGCATTGATCAAGGGAGCACAGTTCTCTTTTCCAGCTTTGAAAATGACTGTGAGATGTGGACAGGTCGCGGTCAACGCGAACGTCGCTGCCGGGTCAAGTTCACAGAACCTTTCCGCACCGCACCAAACGTTTAAACGTCGATCAGCCTTTGTACATGGACGCATCCACCGTTATCCGTGCCGACATTGCAGCTGAAGCTATGACTGAAGATGGTTTTGATCTGGTGTTCCGCACGTGGGGTGGCACACGCGTCGCCCGTGCCCGCATTGGCTGGATGGCTATTGGTGAGCTGAGTGACGAAGACGATTGCGACGTGATGTAGGGTCCCAGATCCTATAAAAAAAGGGCGGGGATGAACCCGCCCGATTTATTGTAAAAAAGGGAGATTTTCAGCGCCCTTTTGTTATTCCGCTGGGTACATGCCGTCGTAGATTGGTCCAAGGCTTTCAGCCTCAAACAACGACGATACGGATGTGCCTGTCCAGATGTTTATGATCGCTTGGGCAAACACAGGTGCTGTTGGTACAACACGGATGTTGCTTGCACCAAGGATAGCTTGCGTTGGCTGGATCGTGTCGGTGATGACCAAAGATTTCATAACCGAATTGGTCACACGCTCTACCGCTGGGCCTGACATGACGCCGTGGCTGATGTAGCTGTGTACTTCCTTAGCGCCGTTCTCAAGCAGTACTTCAGCTGCTTTGCATAGGGTGCCTGCAGTATCGCAGATGTCGTCCACGATTAGGCAAACTTTGCCTTCTACGTTCCCAATCACTGTCATCTCTGCAATCTCGCCCGGTTTTTCGCGACGCTTGTCCACGATGGATAGAGGGGAGTTGATGCGTTTGGCCAGTTCGCGTGCACGTGCAACGCCGCCAACGTCAGGGGAAACAACCATTAGCTCATCCATGCGGTCTTTGAATTGGTCTTTAATGTCCAAAGAAAAAACAGGAGAGGCGTAAAGGTTATCCACTGGGATATCAAAGAACCCTTGGATCTGTGCGGCGTGAAGGTCCATTGTTAGAACCCGTTCGATACCGGCACCAACCATCATGTTGGCAACCATCTTGGCAGTGATGGGTGTGCGCGCCTTTGTGCGGCGGTCCTGACGTGCATAGCCAAAGTATGGGATAACAGCTGTGATACGTGCAGCAGATGAGCGACGCAGCGCATCACACATGATCAACAGTTCCATCAGGTTGTCATTGGTAGGGTTGGACGTTGGCTGGATGATAAACATATCCTCGCCACGTACGTTTTCGAACACTTCTACAAAAATCTCGCCATCATTAAATCGTTCGACGCGGGCATCAACAAGTCCCACATCTATGCCACTGTGCAAGGACATACGTTCGGCGATGGAAGAGGCCAAAGGTTTGTTTGCGTTGCCTGTGATAAGTTTTGGTTGGACGGTAGTTGGCATATTGTAGGTCCCCAGAGATGCGGCGGATACGCCGCATGTAAATTTGACAGATTCGCGATGGTGGCATCCGCTTATCACGCCTATACTTATTGGCAAAGCACAGCCCGACCTATTGGAGAAACATAATGGCTCATATCGATTATTACTTTTCGACCCTTTCCCCATATGCTTACCTTGCTGGCACTCGTATGGAAGAAGTTGCAGCAAAACACGGCGCAACAATCACATACAAACCTCTTGATATCATGAGCCTGTTTGGCCGTACTGGTGGCACTGCGCCAAAAGATCGCCACATCAGCCGTATGGAATATCGCGGCATCGACCTGTTGCGCCAATCTGCGTCTTTGGGCATGGATTTCAATCTAAAGCCAGCGCATTGGCCAACCAATATGGCCCCATCATCCTATGCATTGATCGCAGCGCAAAACGCTGGTGGCGGCGATATGGGCAAAGCGGTTCACGCGTTGTTGCGCGCCGTTTGGGTTGAAGAGAAAGACATCGCGGAAGACTCGGTGATCAAGGCATGCTTAGAAGAAGCTGGTTTTGATTCGTCTTTGGCAGATAGTGGTCTTTTGGAAGGTGCAGAAACCTATGGCCGCAATCTGGAAGAAGCTGTCGCAGCCGGTGTCTTCGGCGCGCCGTTCTACATCACGGATGATGGTACACGGTTCTGGGGCCAAGACCGCATTGCAGACCTTGATGCGCATTTGGCGTCCAAGGCCTAATCCCAGTCGTGCACACACATACACGTAGTTTTGGGCAGGGGCCGCGTCAGGCCCTTGCCATCCACTGTTCGCTTGCGCACATGGGATCGCTGACTGGGCTAATAGGCGCTTTGGCAGATCGAATAACCGCGACCCTATATGATTTGCCAAGTCATGGCAGATCTAGCGATTGGGATGGCACAGGCGACTTGCACGATGTGGCCACCGATATGGGCCGCGCGTTGCTGACAGAACCGATGGATTTGATAGGCCATTCTTTTGGCGCGACGGTCGCCATGCGATTGGCGATGGAACATCCAGAGATGGTGCGCAGCGTGACTATGATTGAACCAGTCTATTTTGCACCCGCGATTGCGGACCACCCTGATGAAATGTTTGCTGCTCTTGGTGTGAACGAAGAATTCAATGCTGCATGGGATTCAGGGGATCGCGAAACAGCTGCGCGTTGTTTTAACCGTGCTTGGGGTGATGGGACCAAGTGGGCTGATTTTTCACCGCGTGCGCGCAGCTATATGACGGACCGAATTCATTTTGTCGTTGGCAGTGCGCCGTTCTTGGAAGAGGATAGCGCGGGATTGTTGAAGAACGATATGTTTGCGCGTGCAACAATGCCTGCGTTGTTGATTAAAGGTGGTAAGTCCAACGCTGCGGCTGGTTATATCAACGACGCGATTGCGCGGCGTTTACCTGATGCCACCAGCACCACCATTGAAGGTGCAGGCCACATGGCACCGCTGACGCACCCCGAACAGGTGGCCGTCATCATCCAGGCGTTTTTAGGCGGTTTAGAAGAGTGAGATAAACTGGTCGATCTGTTGTGTGCTGAGGGACCAATCACACACAAACCGCGCCATCAATTGCTCCTCTGGATAACCTGCGTCCACATCACCACCCATCACGTAGTAAACCGCGCCACTGCCCAATAGCTTTTGGTGCACGGCGCGTGGCAGTGTGGCGAAGATGATGTTTGCATCAACAGAGTGCAGAATATTTGCGCCATTCGCTTTAAGACCGCTGAGCAGATGGGTGCAGTTTGCGTTGGCTTTGGTTGCGGCCTTTAGCCAAGCGTCATTTTTGAGATACCCTGACATTTGCGCCGATAGGTAGCGATGTTTGGACAATAGATGCGCTCCGCGTTTGCGGCGCAGTTCAAATTCCCATGCTTTCGAGGGCTCAAAAAAGATTACGGCTTCGACACCCATGCAGCCGTTTTTAGTGCCGCCAAAACTGACCATATCAACACCAGATTTCCACGTCATTTCAGCAGGCGTACAGCCCAGTGCAACAAGAGCATTGGCAAAACGTGCGCCGTCTAGGTGAACAGGCAGATCGAATTCTTTGGCCACTGCGCTGAGCGCTTGGATTTCTTCAACGCTATAAACGCCGCCTTGTTCGGTCACTTGCGTGATCGACACGGGCCCGCGTTGTGGTCCGTGAACGCCGCGGTTTTGTTCGTTTGTGATAGTGGCGCGCAAGGCATCGGGTGTCATGCGATCGGTGCCGGGAACCAATGTGAGTTTGGCACCGCCTGCATAAAATTCGGGTGCGTTGCATTCATCTTTATGGATGTGGGCGACAGATGAGCAAAAGATGGTGTCCCAAGGCTGTGTGTAGCTGGCCAAGGCCAGTGAGTTTGCAGCCGTTCCCGTGGTGACCAGATATATCGTGGCCTCTGGGGCTTCAAACAGATCACGCAGGGTCTGGCGGACCTCGTCCATGACAGTGTCGTTGCCGTAGGGCATTTGGTAGCCGGTGTTGGCGTCAGTGAGGGCTTGCATCACATCTGGAAGGGCAGGGCCTGCGTTGTCGGATGCAAAAAACATTATTGTGGTTCCTCGATAATGTGATCTTCCCAATCTTCTTCTGGGATATCAAATTCGGATAGGGTTTGCCCTTTGATGCTGATGCCAGCTTCATGTACGGATTCGGGATTTCCCGTCACCAAAGGATGCCATTTCGGCAAAGATTTACCTTCCCACAACAACCGATAGGCGCAGGTTGTGGGCATCCAATAGGCGTGAGTGTCCAGATTCGCAGGTTTTAAAACAATGCAATCGGGCACGAATTGGTGGCGATTTTCGTAGTGTACGCAGCGACAGGTCGCGTCATCCAATAGGCGACAGGCGATGTTGGTTAGGGCCACTTCACCGCTGTCTTCATCTTCCAATTTGTTGAGGCAGCATTTGCCACAGCCGTCACACAGTGCTTCCCATTCATCGGAGTTCATTTTGGTAAGCGGCTTGCGTTCCCAGAACTTGGTGGCAAGTTTGGTCATAGGGCCTCCAGAATTTCACGCGCTTGGGCACAGTCGGCATCCATTTGCGTGATCAAGGCCTCAAGGCTGTCGAAGTTCTCTTCTCCGCGCAGGTACTCGACCAGCGCAACAGAAGCCTGGGCGTCATACAGATCACCAGAGAAATCGAACACGAAGGTTTCGATATTGGGTTTGTTTTCCCCAAACATCGGGCGCACCCCAAGAGAGGCCGCGCCGTGATATGTGCCAGCCTGTGGGCCATCAAGAACGTCAAAGATTACAGCGTACACACCAAGGGCTGGCAGGTGTAACCCATCAACGGACATATTGGCTGTTGGATAGCCCAATTCGCGCCCACGCTGTTCGCCGCCAATCACTGGCCCTTCAATGCGGTGCCAGTGGCCCAACATTTCGGCCGCGATTTCGGGGTGCCCATCCGCAAGCGCTTTGCGGATCGCGGTGGAGGAAACTGTGTCTGTGTTCGCGGCCAAAAGTGGTGCAATCGTCACGCCAAATCCCATCTCTTTTCCAAAGGCGATCAAATCATGCGTGGTGCCAGCGCGGTCTTTGCCAAAACAGAAATCAGCACCCACAACGACATGCGCAAGGCCAAGGCCATCGGCAATCACGTTTTGTGCAAATTCGCGCGGTGTGAGGGAGGCCATGGCAGTGTTAAAGTTCAACTCATACAGTCGATCCACGCCCAGTTTTTCCAAACGGCTGGAACGGGCCTCGCGGCTCATCAGGCGGAAATGGGGGGCTTCGGGTGCAAAGTAGGCGCGGGGATGGGGTTCAAAGGTCATGACCCCCAACGGCGCTTCAGGGTTTGCGGTGCGTGCCAAATCTATCACGGATTGATGCCCGATGTGAACACCGTCGAAATTCCCAATCGCAACGGTCGCGCCGCGATCTTTGGGTTCTATGAATTGGTAGTCTCGAATAATACGCATAAACATTGCCTAGCGAGGTGGGCGAGGTGACGCAAGAACCCTAAGGCAATGTAAGTTAAATCATGCGGGTGTGCGCGACGGGGCCATAACGGTTGCATCGCCAATGATGACGTTTTTGCCATCCACAGTGCAAATACAATCCAACTTTACCCGGCTTTTTTCGGGCTGGATATCTGTCACGGTGACTTGCGCATGAACGGTGTCGCCGGGCCGAATAGGGGCCAGAAACTTGAGGTTTTGGGCCATATAGATTGTGCCGTGACCCGGCAATTGTTCCCCAATGACCGCAGAAATCAAACCAGCGCTTAGCATCCCGTGGGCGATACGACCCTTGAACATGGTGTTTTGGGCGTATTCTTCATCGATATGGACGGGATTATGGTCTGTGCTGACTTTGGCGAACATCTCGATGTCGCTATCTGTGATGACCTTCTGCAAGCTGCGTGTCATACCCAGTTCGATGTCTTCAATAAAGATGGTGCCGCGAATGATATCTTGCATGAATGCCACCTAAGTAATTATCACAACCCCGTATGGCTTGCATTGTAACTTTATTGCGCGAGCGGCGTGCGATGACAAGTGGAAAAACAGCTTAACGCAGGTGTCCAATTGTGAAGGTTGGGTTTGATTGCTCTGCTTTCAAATAGGCGGCCAGCAACTTGGGATCAGGTTGTGTCACTGTTTTGGTTTCTGCAGCAGCTAGGCCACCTGAGATGAATAGGGAATCGATATCTTCGCCCATGGCCCCTTTGATGTCGGTGATAACGCCGTCGCCAATCGCGAGAATTGCGGAGTCTGGCACATCGACGCCCAACCCAAACAAGCGGCGGCGGGCAAGGTCATAGATGGGTGGATGTGGTTTGCCGAAATACAGGCTTTCACCACCCATTTCTGTATAAAGTTGGGCCAAAGCACCAGCGCACCATTCCCGTACATCGCCGCGATCCACAACGATGTCAGGGTTGGCGCACAGCAGTTTGAGACCCATTTGTTTGGCCATCAAGAATTGTGGACGCATGGTTTCTGGGTCTGCCATGGGATCTGCTGGCCCCATGCAGACGATACCAGTCGCGTGCTCTAGCGGCACTTGGGTGATTTCCATTGGGTCTTCAAGAACGTCAATTGGGTCAAAGAATGCTTGGTCATGAGTTTGGCCAATGAACCAAACCTTGTCCCCGACCGCACCGCGGTACATGGCCGAACGGGCGCTGTCGCCTGAGGTGGCGATTTCGTCCCAAACATCATCTGGCACGCCAAATGTCTTGAGTTGCAACAAAACACCTGCGCGTGGGCGCGGGGAGTTGGTGACAAGAATGACTTTGCCACCTTGCTTGCGATAGTCCTGCAACGTTTTTACGGCATCGGGCAAGGCAGTCACACCGTTGTGAACACAGCCCCATAGATCAACGAACAAGGCTTCATAGCGGGCAGAAATTTCGCTAAGGTTTGTGATGATCTGGGACATGTAATCGCTCCGGTATAAATGTGTTATTTGGTGTTTAGCGACCTGAACCAGAAGGGCAAAGGCTTAAACGCAAAGGGCCGCCCAAAGATTGGCAGCCCTGTATTGATTTTATGTGTTGGGCGCGTGGCCCAAGGCAGTGCCCTGTCCTTAGACCTTAAGGTTCGGGATGATCTGCTTTTTGCGGCTCATGATGCCAGGCAATACAACTGTGTCGCCCGTAACTATTGCGCCAAAGCTTTTTTCAGCAACGGTTTTGACCATGCCATTTGGCACCATCAATGTGGCTTCTTCGTTCAGGATGTCGACCACGAACAACAGAACCTCATCGGCACCGTCTTCGGCGGCAACATCAACCATAGAGGCCATTAGGCTGTCTTTGCGGTCCAGAACCAATTTTGGTGCAGTTGTTTCCAACACGGACACACGGAACTGTTTGCCGTCGACTTTGAATTCTTTGCTGTCCATGCGCAGCAATTCTGCGTCTGAGAAGGCAGAGATGTCAGATTTGGCTTCAAACATTTCAGAGGCGTATGCAGAGACGTCTATGCCAAGGTCTTTGGCCAAATCATGCGCAATCGCTTTGTCTTCTTGCGTTGTGGTCGGGGAACGGAATTCCAACGTGTCGGACAAGATGCATGACAACATCGCGCCTTTTACGTCTATTGGCATTTGCGCCATGTCTTTACCGATCATCTTCCACATGATTGTGGCTGTGCAGGCCAATGGTTCGATGCGGATGTCGATTGGGCCTTTGGTCTCAAGACCGCCCACCAACTTGTGGTGATCGATGATCGCTGTAATGTCGCAATCATTGATGCCAGCAGGCAATTCAGCAGGGTTGTTGGTGTCAACGATGACGACAGGCGTGTCAGCCGCAACGTCAGATACGATTTGTGGCTTGTCCAAGTTCCAGCGCTTCAGCATAAACAAAGCCTCGGTGTTTGGTTCGCCCAACAATACTGGCTTTGCAGCAACGCCTTTGATCTCGTTCAGGTACCATGCCCAGATAATCGGGCTGCCTGTGCTGTCTGTGTCTGGTGATTTGTGGCCGAAAACGAGCGTTGTCATGGGGACATTCCTGAATATATGTGCGAATTTTTTTTGGCTTATAGGCGGCACCTATCCACTTGTCACCATCTGAGCCTTGCTATGACGTCACATGCGCTATGCGCTGGGACCATCCAAGGCCCAGTTCTCCTTTGTCAGTTTGGCGACAACCATGTCGCATGAATAGGTAATGTGATTGCGCAGCTCTGCATCAGACAACCCAGGTTCGGCGTAATATTGGATCCATTTCAGCCCACGCGATGCAAGGTATTGGGCGGGGCGCAACCCATCCATGTCGGGTAAAATTTGAAACGCCATGTCTGAAACCTTGAACGTAAATGCGGCATCGTTTTCGTGCCAACCGCTCAGGGCGTATAGTTTGCCGCCAACTTTCCACACATCAGAATTGCCCCACTGGATCACATGGGTGGACTGGGGCAGGCTGCCGCAAAAGGCGTTGAATTCATCACGTGTCATAAGTTTAGTTTAGACGCTTGGGTTCTTAGCGCAATTGCTGATAAGTTTTACCCATGAACACACCACGCGAAACTGATTTGTACGGCCCCGTTAAATCCTTTCTTGAAGGGCAGGGATATGTTGTGAAATCCGAAGTGGGCGTGGCCGATGTGGTGGCTTTACGCGGGGGGGAACCGCCACTGATTGTTGAACTGAAACTGGGGTTTTCGCTGGCCTTGGTGCATCAGTGTATCGCGCGCCTTGCTGTTTCGGACGAGGTTTACATGGCTGTGGCCACGGGCAAGGGCAAACCCTTTGCCAAATCCCTTAAGAACATGACGAAGCTGTGCCGCCGTTTGGGGCTGGGGTTGATCACTGTGCGCCTTAAGGACGCATTGGTGCTGGTGCATTGTGATCCCGGACCCTATGCACCGCGCAAATCCAAGAAACGCGAAGTGAAGATGTTATCAGAATTTGCCCGCCGTGTGGGTGATCCCAATGATGGGGGCCAAACGCGTGTGGGGCTGGTCACGGCCTATCGTCAAGATGCGCTAAAGATTGCGATGTATTTGTTTGAGGTAGGGGCCAGCAAAGGCGCGGATGTAGCGCGCGAAACTGGGGTTGAACGTGCAACGACCATGATGCGCGATGATCACTATGGCTGGTTTGAAAAGGTTGAAAAGGGCGTTTACGGACTTCGGCCGAAAGGGGCAGAAGCCGTCACCAACAGTGGGCAGGTTTTGGGCGGGTAACGCCGGTCTAGTCTAGTTTGGAAAACGGTTGGGGATAGACCAGTGTTTCACTTGGCGCATTGGTCCCCTCACCCGCCAGCATCGTGTGGCTGATTGGATAAGGAGAGGTCAAATTCGCCCCACGTGCCAAAGAAAACCCAGCGCGTTCGTAAAACGACACACCGCCCAAAACTATCACGGTGGATTTGCTTAGGCGCGCCCATTCGGTCAGCATCCCCATCATCCGTGTGCCATAGCGGCGTCCCTGAACATCGGGGGCAACCGCAACAGGCGCAAGGCACAACCACTTTTTTGGAGCGACCATTCTGGACAGGGCATAGTAGCCCACGACACGGTCCCCCATTGGTAGGACTGTTTCGCCTGCGATTTGACCGGATTTGCGTAAATTATGAAGCAAATTTGCCTCAGCACCCGTTTCAAACGCCGCGCGAAGCAGGGCATCAACCGCGTCCTCTTCGCCTCTGCGCATTTCGCGCGCGTGATCAGGGAACTCTAACATTAGCCTTCGATCGCTGTGATCATATCGACGCGCGTGCCGTGGCGGCCACCTTCAAATTCGGCGTCTAGGAACGCATCCACGATCTCAAGGGCGAGGCCCATGCCGATGACCCGTGCGCCGAGTGACAACATGTTGGCATCGTTATGTTCGCGGATCATGCGGGCGGAAAACGTGTCAGAGCATACACCACACCGGATACCTTTGACCTTGTTGGCAGCCATCATGATGCCTTGACCCGTACCGCATAGTATTACGCCCAATTGGCAATCACCAGAGGCCACACTCAATGCAGCGGCTTCGCCGTGCTTTGGGTAATGTGTGCTTTCATTTAGGGTGGGGCCGATATCAACAACTTCATAGCCCTTCGCTTCGATATGGGCCGCAATAGTTTGGCGCATTGGAATGTCAGCGTGGTCGCTGGAAACGATGATGCGGGTCTTGGAAGTCATGATGAGGGCTTTCTGTTTGGCGGTGAGGGTGGGCTTTAGTATGGTCTTAACGTAGGGAGGTGGGCAATAATTAATTGATTTTCTTTCGAAGAGTGGCTTGGCGGACTTAACGAACCTTTCGCTTCAAAACTTTTGGGACGATCGACGCGAATTATGGAACGTCTAATTCGGACCATTTCCACCAAGGAACGTGCCACCCACCTTCTCCGTGCACTTCAAGACACTGACCGCAGCTTTTGCAATGACTGATGTGTTCGGTGCTCCAAGTCTTAAGGTTTCTTTCTTTTAGCTCGGTTGAAACGTTGTGTGAGTCTTGCTCTTTTTCAGGATCATAGAATTCAGAATGTGGATACATGGCACAAAAGCAAGTGTCGCCCTTGGAGAGTGCAAGCTTCGTCAATGCTAATTGAAGCCAATGCTTGTTGGGAATAATTCCGCCGTCCAGTTCAATGTCCTCGACTTGTGCCCGTTTCGGAAGAACTCTCGCAGCCCCGGCACGAAGGATAGTACGGCCATTTGAATTGCGCACTTCGATGCAGCCAGCCAATACTCTGAAGCTGTCATTTTCAAGCAGGCTGGAAGATATCTCGTCGGGCTTCATACATTGAGGGGTAATAAAGCAAAACGATAATTTCCAGTCAAACTTTGAGCCGGCTGCAGCGACTGAAGGTAGTCACTTAGGCGTCTAAGCAAGCATCTGAAGTACCGACTTGATCTTTACCAAATCAAAAAGGGCCACCCGTAGGCAGCCCTTTTCTCATAATAACGACTGAGTGGTTCTCGCGCATTGGCTTTGCCAATACTCTGCCACCACCAGAACAATTTTCCCGAAGGAAAAGTTGTTCTTACATCATGCCGCCCATGCCGCCCATGTCAGGCATGCCGCCTGGTGCGCCGCCATCTTTGGATGGCTTGTCTGCAACCATAGCTTCGGTTGTGATCAACAAGGATGCAACAGATGCTGCGTCTTGAAGTGCTGTACGAACAACTTTGGCCGGATCGATAACACCAAACGCGAACATGTCACCATATTCTTCAGTTTGTGCGTTAAAGCCGAATGTCAGGTCGTCGCTCTCACGTATTTTGCCCGCAACAACAGCTCCGTCAACACCAGCGTTCTCAGCGATCTGACGCAAAGGCGCTTCGATTGCTTTACGAACGATAGAAATACCAACGTCTTGGTCGTTGTTTTCACCAGTAAGGCCAGCCAATTTCTTAGCAGCTTGAAGCAGAGCAACACCACCACCAACAACGATACCTTCTTGAACAGCGGCACGTGTCGCGTTCAATGCATCGTCAACGCGGTCTTTGCGTTCTTTAACTTCAGTTTCAGTCATGCCACCAACGCGGATAACAGCAACACCACCAGCCAATTTGGCTACGCGCTCTTGCAGTTTTTCACGATCGTAATCTGAATCTGTTTCTTCGATTTGCTGACGGATTTGTGTCACGCGCGCTTCGATTTCAGCTTTGTCGCCGTTGCCATCGATGATTGT
This sequence comes from uncultured Paracoccaceae bacterium, assembly GCA_905182105.1. GTDB lineage: Bacteria > Pseudomonadota > Alphaproteobacteria > Rhodobacterales > Rhodobacteraceae > Ascidiaceihabitans. Next base: position 55,403 of record CAJJAR010000010.1, on the reverse strand, counting down.
TGTTTCATCTTTGGTGATGCTGACGCGCTTGGCAGTGCCCAGCATGTCCATCGTAGCGGATTCTAGCTTCATGCCCAACTCTTCGGAGATCACTTGACCGCCAGTTAGGATCGCGATGTCTTGCAACATGGCTTTGCGACGATCGCCGAAACCAGGTGCTTTAACAGCTGCGATTTTCAAGCCGCCGCGCAATTTGTTCACAACCAAAGTTGCCAATGCTTCGCCTTCAACATCTTCTGAGATGATCATAAGTGGCTTTTGCGATTGGATGATTTGCTCAAGCAATGGAACCAATGACTGCAAAGAAGAAAGCTTCTTCTCGTGCAACAAGATCATGCAGTCTTCCAATTCAACCGTCATTTTGTCAGCGTTTGTGACAAAGTAAGGTGAAAGGTAGCCGCGGTCGAATTGCATGCCTTCAACAACATCAGTCTCAGTTTCAAGACCTTTGTTCTCTTCAACAGTGATAACACCTTCGTTGCCAACTTTTTGCATCGCGTCTGCGATCTGACGACCAATTTCTGCTTCGCCGTTTGCAGATATGGTGCCGACTTGTGCAACTTCGTCTGTGTCTTTAACTTCACGTGACGCTGCTTTGATCGCTTCAACAACTGTCTTAGTTGCCAAGTCGATGCCGCGCTTAAGATCCATTGGGTTCATGCCAGCCGCTACAGACTTCATGCCCTCTTTTACGATTGCTTGCGCCAAAATTGTTGCGGTTGTTGTGCCGTCGCCAGCTTCGTCATTGGTACGGGAAGCAACTTCCTTAACCATTTGTGCGCCCATGTTTTCGAACTTGTCTTCTAGTTCGATTTCTTTCGCCACGGATACACCATCTTTGGTGATGCGCGGTGCGCCGAAAGATTTGTCCAAGACAACGTTACGACCCTTTGGGCCCAATGTTACTTTGACAGCGTCCGCTAGAATGTTCACGCCTGTGAGCATACGGTTACGAGCGTCTGTACCGAACTTTACGTCCTTACCAGCCATGTGATAATCTCCTTAAGAGTATTTGATAAATTAGGGTAGGTTGGGGATGATCCCGCACCGGTTTTCGAAAGCTATTGCTTAGGAAAGGATACCCATGATGTCGGATTCTTTCATCATCAACAGGTCTTCGCCGTCGACAGTGATTTCTGTACCGTTCCATTTGCCAAACAGGACTTTGTCGCCTGCTTTAACGTCCATAGCGACTAATTCGCCGTTGTCTTTACGGGCGCCTGGGCCTGTAGATACAACTTCGCCTTCGCTTGGTTTTTCTTTTGCGCTTTCTGGGATGTACAATCCACCAGCAGTTTTTTCTTCGCCTTCAGTGCGGCGAACCAGCACACGGTCGTGAAGCGGTGTTAATGCCATTTGTAATAGCTCCTTAAAGCTTAAATTCTATATCTTACCCCTCTAAGGGGGCCGTTGTCACTCAACAGGTTCGAGTGCTAACGAAGGATAGGTAGGGAGTGAAATAGACGGAGTCAATGAGGGAGGTCAGGAAAATTTCAGTTAAGGGGGGATTGGTGCGTTTGAGGAGGGCAAAGTGGTCTTCGGCAATGCCCGAAGTACCACCCCGTAGGGCGGGATTTATCCCGCCAAGCCATCGGCGGGGTGAACCCCGCCCTAAGCTCAATGAAGCTATTTTCAAGCTTCATCGTATAGTCCTTTAGGCAAGCCCACTTAGATTGGTGGCAATCAATTGCTCGCCCAACGCGTTAGAAAACATGCATCCTCTAGGAGATTTCAGATCACGCCACATGTGATGTGATCCAATTTTCTCTGAGGAAAAAACTCTTTTATCCAACAGTTTGTTGCGTGTTTAATACTTTTCCCTAATTAAAGGTGTCAGATAACGCCCACGTTCGTCTAAGGGCGGAACACATAAAGTGTCATGCATCGTTTAAATGCACTGACAGATGACCATCAAATAGCCCTCACCGATCAGCTCTGTGCCCTTGCTGTTGTAATACGTCATTGGGAAAAATTGATGCACATCGGGTTCAAACTCTTCGGCGATATCTTTGAAGGTTTGGCACACTAAATCCAAAGAACCCGTCTAAGCATTTAAATCCAACAGCTTGGCCCGTGAAACTGGCGGGCCAGTCCGTCTTAGTTTGGTTGGCACATTATCGGGCTTAACAGCACGCCCAACATGCCGGGAAGACCTCATAATAGGTCCGCCCTCATCAGGCGTTAAATCGGCAACTTCTATGTCACTTAATTCGCCGTCGATACCAACAAACGAATTAGATGGTAGCGCCTTTAATGAGGGATCATAATTTCTATTCCCACCACCCATTCCATATACTATCAGCTCGTATCCTTTTGTGGTTAGTTAAACGAAAGCAAGGGCATGCCTATTGCGCTTATTCTACCTAAGGTGCGAGTTTGGCCAAATGATTGCGGGCCCAACGTTTTTCATTCGGAAGTTGCGAACAAAAAAGGCGGACCCAAAAGCCCGCCTTTTAAAATCACTATTTCCTAAAACCTTATAGGTTTGGGTACATCGGGAACTTGGCGCACATGGCTTTGACTTCACCGCGTACCTTGGCTTCAACCACGCTGTTGCCGTCTTCGCCGTTTGCGGCCAAGCCATCAACAACTTCGTTGATCCAGTCACCAATTTGGCGGAACTCAGATTCGCCAAATCCGCGTGTCGTGCCCGCTGGTGAACCAAGGCGGATACCAGATGTGACCATTGGTTTTTCATCATCAAACGGCACACCGTTTTTATTGCAGGTAATGAACGCGCGGCCCAATGCTTTTTCAGTCGCGTTGCCCTTAACGCCTTTTGGACGCAGGTCGACCAGCAACAGGTGCGTGTCTGTACCGTGGGTCACTGTGTCCAAGCCACCTTTGTGCAGTTGATCTGCCAGCGCTTGGGCGTTCGCGATAACCTGTTTAATGTAGTCTTTGAACTCTGGGCGCAGCGCTTCGCCGAATGCCACAGCCTTGGCTGCGATCACGTGCATCAGCGGTCCACCTTGGATACCGGGGAAGATGGCAGAGTTGAATTTCTTCGCCAATGCTTCGTCGTTCGTCAGGATCATACCGCCGCGTGGGCCACGTAGAGTTTTGTGTGTTGTCGTCGTTGCCACGTGTGCATGTGGGAACGGAGAAGGGTGTTCGCCCGCAGCAACAAGGCCAGCAAAGTGGGCCATGTCGACGTGAAGATACGCGCCAACCATGTCCGCGATTTCGCGCATGCGTTTGAAATTGATCTGGCGTGGGATAGCGGAACCACCTGCGATGATCATTTGTGGTTTGTGCTCTTTCGCAAGGGCTTCAACCTCATCGTAGTCCAATAGGTTGTCTTCGCGTTTCACACCGTACTGGATTGCGTTGAACCATTTACCGGATTGGTTTGGTTTCGCACCGTGTGTCAGGTGACCACCCGCGTCCAATGACATGCCAAGGATGGTATCGCCCGGCTTAAGCAATGCTTGAAACACACCTTGGTTCGCTTGGGAGCCAGAGTTTGGTTGTACGTTTGCGAAATCACAGCCGAACAATTCGCAGGCGCGTGAGATGGCTAGGTTCTCTGCCACGTCAACGTATTGGCAACCGCCATAATAGCGGCGGCCCGGATAGCCTTCAGCGTATTTGTTGGTCATGACAGACCCTTGGGCTTCCATCACAGCCGCTGACACGATATTTTCAGACGCGATCAATTCGATCTCATGGCGCTGACGACCCAGCTCGGATGTGATTGAGCCGAACAGCTCAGGATCGCTGTCCGCGAGAGATTGTGTGAAGAACGCAGTGTTTTGGTCAGATACAGTCATGGGTATGCTCCAAAGGGAATGGTCAAGATTCTTAGGTTTCGTATCGGAAACCGGCCCTATGGAAAAGGTTGTAAAACGTCGCATTATAAAGAATGTGCGGCAAAGCTGGTGAAGGTGGGAATAATATGATTGTTTCGGCACAAGATGACCGCGATAGGAAACACACCCATGACCACCAAGAACGCATTGAAGATTGGTTTTGCGGCCTCAAACACACCAGTGGCCCAAGCCGCCTATGCCGCACTGACTACGCGGTACACCAACGTTGCGCTGGAAGAATCCGATATTATCGTAGCCTTGGGTGGGGATGGTTTCATGCTGCAAACGCTGCACGGCTGCCAACATCTGGGGGTGCCCGTTTACGGCATGAACCGAGGGACCATTGGTTTTTTGATGAACGAATACAATGAGGATGGTCTGGTTGAACGCCTTGAAGTGGCAGAGCAAGCGGACATTAACCCACTGTCCATGACCGCGACGGGTGTGGATGGAACCATTCACGAAGCGTTGGCGATCAACGAGGTCTCATTGTTGCGCGCTGGGGCGCAAGCCGCCAAACTGCGCATCACGGTGGATGATAAGCTGCGGATGGAGACATTGGTTTGTGACGGTGCATTGGTGGCAACACCTGCTGGATCGACCGCTTATAACTATTCCGCGCACGGCCCTGTGTTGCCGATCGGGTCCGATGTGTTGGCCCTAACCGCTGTGGCCGCCTTTCGTCCGCGCCGTTGGCGTGGTGCTTTGTTGCCCAAAATTGCGCGTGTGCGTTTTGATGTGCTTGAGCCGGACAAGCGCCCCGTTATGGCCGAAGCGGATTCACGGTCCTTTGACAACGTGACCTCAGTGGTAATCCAGTCCGAGCCGTCGGTCGTTCACAGTATCCTGTTTGACCCGGGGCATGGTTTAGAAGAACGGCTAATCTCAGAACAGTTCACCTGAACCTGCTAACAAAAATGGACACCGAGCCAAGGCCTGAACCAAGAATCAACATCCATTCACTATGCTTTGCAAAAATATGCAGGCTTATTTGGCGTAGCCGATTGTCTGCAATGCAACTTTGATCTCGTCCAGAATGACCGGATCGTCGATTGTTGCTGGCATCTTGAAACTCTCGCTATCGGCAATTTTTACCATCGTGCCGCGCAAGATTTTGCCAGACCGTGTTTTCGGCAAGCGATCCACAACAACTGCAAGCTTAAACGCGGCGACTGGGCCGATACGTTCGCGCACCAACTTCACGCATTCTGCAGTGATTTCACTGTGGTCACGGTCAACACCAGTTGTCAGGCAAACAAACCCGACCGGCAGTTGGCCTTTCAGTTGATCGGTCACACCAATCACGGCACATTCTGCAACATCTGGATGCGCTGCTAAGACTTCTTCCATACCGCCCGTGGACAGGCGGTGGCCTGCAACGTTGATCACGTCATCGGTGCGCGCCATGATGTATAGATAACCATCTTCATCAATCATACCTGCGTCGCCTGTTTCATAAAAACCAGGGAATGCGGTTAGATAGCTTTTTTGGAAACGCTCTTCTGCGTTCCAAAGCGTTGGCAATGTTCCGGGGGGTAGAGGCAGTTTGATTGCAATCGCACCAAGGATGTTTGGTTTAAGTGGATGGCCGTCATCGCCCAAGATTTGCACGTCATAACCCGGCATCGGGACTGTAGGGGAACCGATTTTAACCGGAAGCGCCTCAAGCCCTGCAGGGTTGCCCGCGATGGTGTAACCCGTTTCCGTCTGCCACCAGTGATCATACACGGGCTTTTGTAGGATATCTTGTGCCCACTCGATTGTATCAGGGTCCGCACGTTCACCTGCCAAATACAAAGCACGCAAGCAGCTTAGGTCATATTTCTTGGCGAACTCACCTTTAGGGTCTTCGCGTTTAACAGCGCGAATGGCTGTTGGGGCGGTGAAAAAGCTGCGCACGTTGTGTTCTGAAATGACACGCCAGAAGGTACCCGCATCTGGGGTGCCGATTGGTTTGCCTTCAAACACGACCGTGGTGTTGCCGTGGATCAGTGGTGCGTAACATATATAGCTGTGGCCAACGACCCAGCCCACATCGGAGGCCGCCCAAAACACATCGCCCGGATCGACGTTGTAGATGTTCTTCATGGTCCAGTTCAGCGCAACCAAGTGGCCCGCAGTTGGACGCACAACGCCCTTTGGTGCGCCCGTCGTGCCGGATGTGTATAGAATATAGGCAGGGTGGCTGCCCTCAACCATTACACAATCGGCTGGCTGTGTGTCTTTTTGGAAATCGTGCCAATCGACATCGTTTGCACCTAGCTCGCAAACCTTCTGTTCACGCTGCAAGATGACGGTAAAATCAGGTTTGTGATCAGCCAGTTCAATCGCGCCGTCCAGCAGCGGTTTGTATTCGACCACGCGGTTTGGTTCCAAACCACAAGAGGCGGCAATGATAGCTTTGGGTGTGCAGTCGTTGATGCGTACGGCCAATTCGTTGGCAGCAAACCCACCAAACACAACCGAGTGAACTGCGCCAAGGCGCGCACAGGCCAGCATTGCCTCAAGGGCCTCTGCGACCATTGGCATATAGATAATGACGCGATCGCCTTTACCGACACCTTTTGCCGCCAGCGCACCAGCCAGTGAGGCAACGTGGGTCTGCAGTTCGGCGTATGTGATTTTGGATTGGGAATTGGTGATGGGGCTGTCGTGAATAATGGCAACCTGATCGCCGCGGCCATTTTCAACGTGACGGTCAACGGCGTTGTAACAAGTGTTTACACGAGCCTCAGAAAACCATTCGTAAAGGTTGTTGCCGCGTTCAAAGAGGGCGCGTGTCGGGGCAACATCCCAGTCGATTGCTTGGGATGCGTTCAGCCAATAGCTTTCGGGATCTGATTTCCATGCGTCGTATTCTGCGTGATAGCCCATCGTTTTCTCCTCCAAGAACGTACGCAATGGTTAGGAGGTCAGGGCGCAATGGGCAAGAAACTAAGTTTGTGCCTTGCCGTTGCCTTGCTGTCAGCCGTGAAATTTCGGCCCAGTTGGGCGTGAAACTTTGCAAATTTGCGGTGTCTGGTGGCAAAGCTGAATATTGATGGTGAGTTTGCAAAGTTGATTGCGTGAATTTGCAAATAGAGAGTGAGTGTTTGGGAGAGACCAAATGATCCCTCCCAAATTTTTAGCCGTATTGTGCGACAGGCGTGCCTGCAATCGCAGCCATGTTCAAAAGTCCACGCGCCGTGATGGACGGCGATACGATGTGTGCACGGTTGCCCATACCCATCAAGATTGGTCCAACCTCTAGACCGCCACCTTTCATCTTCAGGATGTTGCGCACACCAGATGCTGCGTCTGCGTGGGCAAAGATCAAGACGTTTGCGGCACCATCCAAGCGGCCTTGGGGCAGAATGCGCGCGCGCAGTTCTGGATCAAGGGCCGCGTCGATGTTCATTTCACCTTCATAGGCAAAGTCGTGTGATGAGGCGTCTAGGATATCCAACGCAGCGCGCACGCGTTCTCCTGTACCACCTGGCTGATTGCCAAACTGTGATTGCGCACAAAGTGCGATTTTTGGCTCAATCCCGAAGCGGCGCACGTGGCGTGCAGCCCCAATTGTGATTTCAGCGAGCTGTTGTGGCGTTGGTTCTGTGTGAACATGAGTGTCACCGATGAACAGTGGACCATCCTCAAGGATCATCATGGACAAAGCACCAACCGGGTGTAGGGCACCACGCCCCAAAACCTGTGTCACGTATTTCATGTGCCAACGGAATTCGCCGAAGGTGCCGCAAATCAGGCTGTCTGCTTCTTCGCGGTGAACCATGACCGTACCAATTGCGGTGGAGTTAGTGCGCATGATTGCACGTGCCAGATCAGGAGTAATGCCGCGCCGGGCCATCAATTCGTGATAAGAGCCCCAATATTCGCGGTACCTTGGATCGTTTTGCGGATTTACCAGATCAGCGTTTTCACCAAGTACAATGTTCAGGCCGGCGCGTTTGATGCGGGTTTCGATCACCTCTGGGCGACCAATCAGGATTGGGCGTTCGGTTGTCTCTTCAATCATCGCTTGGGCGGCACGTAACACACGTTCATCTTCGCCCTCTGCAAATACGATGCGGCGTGGCGTGGCGCGTGCTGCCTCGAACACAGGACGCATGACCAATGCGGATTTGAACACGGAACCGTCGAGTTTGGTTTTGTAGGCTTCCAAATCCTCAATTGGGCGTGTCGCAACACCCGTTTCCATTGCAGCCTTGGCCACTGCTGAGCTGACGATACCGACAAGGCGTGGATCGAATGGTTTTGGGATCAAGTAATCTGCACCAAATGTCATCTGCTCGCCTTGATAGGCGGCGGCGGCTTCGGCTGATGTTGTGGCGCGGGCCAGTTCGGCGATGCCATCAATACAAGCCAGCTGCATTTCGTCGTTGATTTGTGTCGCACCCACATCCAGCGCACCGCGGAAGATGAAGGGGAAACACAGCACGTTGTTTACCTGGTTTGGAAAATCACTGCGCCCGGTTGCGATAATTGCATCAGGGGCAACTTCGCGCACAAGGTCAGGCAGAATTTCGGGCGTTGGGTTGGCCAGTGCAAACACGATCGGTTGTTTGGTCATTTGACGTACGTGATCTTGCTTCAGAACACCTGGGCCAGACAGCCCAAGGAACATATCAGCCCCTGCGATCACATCATCCAAAGTACGGCATTCGCTGGGTTGTGCGAACGCGGCCTTGGCAGGGTTCATATCGATTTTGCGGCCTTCATAGACCAAACCGTGAATATCACACAGCCAGATGTTTTCGCGTTTCACGCCCATTTTTATCAGCATATTGAGGCAGGCAATGCCGGCTGCGCCGCCACCTGTTGAAACAATCTTAATGTCTTCGAATTTCTTGTCTGTAACATAGAGTGCGTTCTTGACGGCTGCACCAACAACAATCGCGGTACCGTGCTGGTCGTCGTGGAAGACGGGAATGTTCATCCGCTCACGGCAGATTTTTTCAACGATAAAGCACTCTGGCGCTTTGATGTCTTCAAGGTTAATTGCGCCAAATGTTGGCTCAAGAGCGCAAACGATATCCGCTAGCTTTTCAGGGTCGGTTTCGTTCACTTCGATGTCAAAGCAGTCGATGGCCGCGAATTTCTTGAACAGAACCGCCTTGCCTTCCATCACGGGTTTGGACGCAAGCGCACCGATGTTACCCAATCCCAAAACCGCTGTCCCATTGGTAACAACTGCAACCAAATTGGCACGTGATGTATATCGAGCTGCATCCGCTGGGTTCGCTTGAATTTCCAAACAGGCCTCAGCCACACCCGGTGAATAGGCCCGCGCCAGATCACGTCCGTTCGCCAAAGGTTTTGTCGCACGGATTTCCAGTTTTCCGGGGCGCGGAAACTCGTGATAATCAAGGGCGGCTTGGCGTAGATTTGGGGTATCGGACATGAGAGCCTCCGGCATTTTCATATTTAGTTTAATATTAAACTATTATTTTTATGAATGCTAGCATTGTGTTGCTAATTGTAAAGAACACCGCTTGATGGGTTGCCAATTGGGCTGCCCCGTATCAGGCTGCATCCCATGACAGAGATACGCGCAGAGGTTTGTTTGCCAACGCATGATTTGCGTGGCGATATTGAGTTTTTCAACAAAGTGTTGGGGATGCGGATGGATATGATTTATCCAGCCGATGACCCTGCTGTTGCTGTGTTTTCGGGCCATGGTTTGTCTGTGCGCCTTGATGCGGGCCTTGATGCTGGCGCGGGACAATTACTGATCCGCACGGAAGATGTTGAGGGTTTTGCCGATGGCGAGTGCGCGTTGACGTCTCCCGGTGGGACGCAGGTCGCGATTGAAGCGTTGCACGAACCCTTTGTTATGCCGGAGACAATTCACTCTTTCGTGGTGCGCCGTTTGGCGGATCAGGCCCCTTGGGTGATTGGGCGTGCGGGTATGCATTATCGTGACCTGATCCCTGATCGTTTGGGTGGTTCTATTATAGCCAGTCATATTCGCATTCCTGATGGTGGTCCTGTGCCGGACATGGTCCATTACCATACGGTTGGGTTTCAATTAATATTCTGTTATCGTGGCTGGGTTGATTTGGTTTATGAAAATCAGGGTGAACCATTCCGCCTTTATGCTGGCAATTGTGTCATTCAGCCGCCGCAAATCCGTCACCGCGTTTTATATGCTTCTGACAATATCGAAGTGATCGAAATTGGCGTTCCTGCTGAGCATGTCACAACGATCGATCATGATATGCAGTTGCCTAACGGCCCTGCCAATCCAACGTGTGAATTCAACGGACAGCGTTTTGTGCATCACAAAGCTGATGAGGCGACATGGAAGCCGTTTCGTGTTCCAGGTCTGCAAAGCCGCGATACAACCATTGCTGAGCATACAAGGGACGTTGCTGGCGTCCATGTGGTCCGTGTGGGCGAGGGTGTCCAAGACTGGACTAAACACACCACCGATATCTTGTTCACCTTCGTAATGGAGGGAACAATGACACTTGAGGGGGAAGGACGTGATCCTCATACCCTTGAGGCGGGAGACGCATTTGTTATTCCGCCGGACATGAAGACGCGGTATGCAAACCCTTCGGCCGATTTGGAACTGCTCGAAGTGTCCTTACCTGCTGCGTTCGATACAATTGTTGGGAAATGAAATGTTACTAAAAGACGCGGCCATTGCAGTGCGTGAAAACGCCTATGCTCCTTATTCACAGTTTAAAGTGGGGGCGGCTATTCGTACCCCTTCTGGGGCTGTTTACTCTGGGTGTAATGTTGAAAACGCGGCTTATCCTGAAGGCACATGTGCCGAAGCTGGTGCAATCGCGGCGATGATTGCTGCGGGTGAAACTGAACTAGAGGCGGCTTATGTTGTTGCGGGTGCAGATAAACCTGTACCGCCTTGTGGTGGATGCCGTCAAAAGCTGGCTGAATTTGCCAAGGGTGATGTTGAGATAACAATGGCCACTATAACAGGGGAAGAACAGGTGATCCGCATGGACGCGCTTTTGCCCGGTGCCTTTGATGCCGCTTTTTTGAAAGAGTAACCGCAATGAACGAGATTACAGCACGTGGTGTTATCGGAAAACTGAGACAGCGCCAAACGCCAAACCGCCAAGAATTGGCATGGTTTGCCCAAGGTTTGGCTGATCATACTGTAAGTGACGCACAAGCGGGTGCGTTTGCGATGGCGGTTTGCTTGAATGGCTTGGGTGATGTGGGACGTGTTGCGTTGACCATCGCCATGCGCGACAGCGGATCTGTTATGTCATGGAAATTGGATGGTCCAATTTTAGACAAGCACTCAACAGGCGGCGTTGGTGATTGCGTTAGCTTGTTGTTGGCCCCTGCCTTGGCTGCGTGTGGTGCGTTTGTGCCGATGATTTCTGGGCGTGGTTTAGGTCACACTGGCGGGACGTTGGATAAATTGGAATCCATCCCCGGTGTCAGCACGCAATTGAGCGAACGCAAATTCCGCGACGTTGTGACTAAAGCGGGCTGTGCCATTGTGGGCGCAAGTGCTTCGATCGCGCCTGCGGACAAACGTTTGTACGCAGTCCGCGACGTGACCTCTACAGTGGAAAGCATGGACCTGATCACAGCCTCGATCCTGTCCAAAAAGTTGGCAGGTGGTTTGGATGGCTTGGTTCTAGACGTCAAAACTGGCAGCGGTGCTTTTATGAAAGATATCGATAAGGCGCGTGGTTTGGCAGAGGCACTGACAATAACTGCGAATGCCGCAGGTTGTCGTACAACCGCGGTTATTAGCGATATGAGCCAACCTTTGGCACCTGCGATGGGCAATGCGTTGGAAGTGGCCGAAGTCATGCGCGTTTTGACGGTTAGTCCTAAGGGACCGTTGGTAGATATTTGTGCGGCTTTAGGTGGCGTATTGTTGGCCAATGCGAAACTGGCAGATGATGTGCAATTCGGCGCTGAAATGATTGTGAACGCTATTCGTGATGGTCGTGCGGCAGAACGTTTGGCCCAAATGATCGCTGGCATGGGCGGTCCTGTGAAATTTGCAGAAAACTGGGCGCGTTTCTTGCCCGAAGCAACTGTGATCCGCGAAGTTTCGGCCGAGCAATCAGGCTATATCACTTCTATTGATGGTGAAGCATTGGGGTTGGCTGTTGTTGCAATGGGCGGCGGTCGCTTTGTTGAAACGGATCGGATCAATCCGGCTGTGGGCTACTCAGACGTTGTTTGTTTGGGCACTAAAGTTAGCAAAGGTTATCCTTTGGCCGTTGTGCACGCAGGGCGCCCAGATCAGGCTGATGCAGCAGAACGCGCATTGCGCGCGGCCATCACCTTTGGCAGCACAAAACCAACGCTACCAAACCTAATTCACGAAAGAATTGGGTGATGGCTGTGAGCGACCAGTCGGCAAAAGGGCGTGCCTTCTTGGTCGTTCTGGATTCTGTCGGTATTGGCGGGGCACCGGACGCCGATCAATATTTCAACGGTGATTTGCCTGATACGGGATCAAACACCTTTGGCCACATCGCACAGGCCTGCGCCGATGGATTGGCTGAAGAGGGGCGCAGTGGCCCCCTAAATATTCCAAACCTTGCCGCGCTGGGCATGTTCCACGCTGAGGCGTTGGCGAATGGGCGTTCCTTTGATGGTGCACCAGCGACCGGCACTTGGGGCGCGGCCGAAGAGGTGTCCAGAGGCAAGGATACGCCTTCAGGTCATTGGGAATTGGCAGGATTACCTGTTCCTTGGGATTGGCACTATTTTCCAGACGAGACGCCAGCGTTCCCTGATGAGGTGACCAAAGCGATATGTGAAATCGCCAATGTTGATGGCATCTTAAGCAACAGTCACGCGTCAGGCACGGGCGTTATCGACGAATTTGGCGCTGCCCATATGCAAATGGGTCAGCCCATCTGCTACACCTCTGCCGACAGCGTCCTGCAGATCGCAGCGCATGAAGAAACCTTTGGGTTGGAGCGGTTGTTGGACCTGTGTGAACGGCTTGCACCCAAGTTGCACGCAATGAAACTGGGCCGCGTTATTGCCCGTCCGTTTATGGGCGAGCCTGGTAATTTTGAGCGCACACCGCATAGACGCGATTACGCAATCACACCACCCGCAACTGTCCTAAGCAACTGGGTCCAAGACGCAGGCCGTTATGTTTACGCGATTGGCAAAATTGGTGACATCTTTTCGATGCAGGGTTTTGACGAGGTGCGCAAAGGCACCGATGCCCAGCTGATGCAGCATCTGGATGATCTGGTGAGTGACGCGGTTGAGGGCAGTTTGACCTTTGCGAATTTTGTGGAATTTGACAGTCAGTATGGTCATCGCCGCGATGTCTCGGGCTATGCCCGTCATCTTGAGTGGTTCGACCGTAAAATTGGTAGTATGATGGCACGCCTTGGCCCTGATGATATCATGGTGTTTACTGCAGATCACGGTAATGATCCGACTTGGATTGGCACTGATCACACCCGCGAGCGGGTTCCTGTTGTTATTGCAGGCGGCAAAGCCAAAGAGCTGGGGCATATCGGTTTCGTTGATGTCGCAGCGATAGTTTTTGCACATTTGGGTATCAGTGCATAAACAACCCCGTCTTAGGTTGCGTCTGTCTGCGCACCTTGGCAATAATACCTAAACACAAAGGAGTTCTCCATGTCTGAGCATTTGACTGTCGTTGATCACCCGTTGGTCCAGCACAAATTGTCTATCATGCGCGATAAGGGCACACCTAAGGTGCTATTCCGCCAGCTTTTGCGCGAAATTGCACAGCTTTTAGCTTATGAGGTGACCCGTGAGTTGCCTATGACAACCGAACGTATCGAAACCCCTATGCAGCCAATGGATGCGCCAACACTGGCTGGTAAAAAACTAGCATTGATTTCGATTTTGCGGGCGGGCAATGGCCTTCTTGATGGTGTGCTTGATTTGATCCCATCCGCGCGTGTTGGGTTCGTAGGGCTGTACCGCGACGAGGAAACGCTTCAGCCGGTTCAGTATTATTTCAAAGTTCCTGATGCGCTAGACCAGCGGTTGGTCATCGCCGTCGACCCGATGTTGGCCACTGGCAATAGTTCAGTTGCGGCGATTGATCTGTTGAAAGAAGCAGGTGCCACCAACATTCTATTCCTTTGCCTTTTGGCGGCCCCCGAAGGCGTCGCACGCATGAAAGAAGCGCATCCTGATGTGTGCATTGTGACCGCATCTGTGGATGAAAAACTGAATGAGATCGGCTATATCATCCCGGGATTGGGCGATGCGGGTGACCGGATGTTTGGAACAAAGTAGAATTTCTCTGAGATCCAGTAACACTCCATTTATTTTAAGGGGTTCTCTATAAAATCTGTGTTCTCAAACAACGTCTCCACCAAATCTGGTGGGGGCTCAGATGAAAATAACCAGAGCTATCGCTACCGTCATCAATGACGTGTTGCTTGAATTATCCACAGGCGAGATCGTCGCGCTTTTAGGCCCAAACGGGGCGGAAAAATCGGAATTATTTTTGGGCAGTGCTAGTGTAATTCCGCTCGCCTCTGGTGCTGTGGCGGTGGATAAAACATTCGTGAATGGGTCAGGTATCCATGCCGTTCGTGCAGCAGGCATAGCCGCAGTTCCCGAGGGGCATCAGGTGTTGGGTGGCCTTAGCGTGATTGACAATCTGCAGGCCGCCGATCCTTCACTTTCTACCGCAGATCGGGACGCGGAAGTTGCAAATGCCTTTAATATTTTCCCCGAACTGCGCGCGTTGTAGCATCAAGAGGCAGGATCGCTGTCCGGCGGACAACAGCAGATGGTTGCAATTGCGCAGGCGCTTGTTTTGCGCCCACAGTTTTTGTTGATTGGCGAGATGTCGTTGGGCCTTGCTCCAGTGATCATCGACCGTCTGATTGGCGTGATCCGCGATTTGCGCGCAAAGGGCATTGGCATTCTGCTGATTGAGCAGTTTACGCAGTTGGCGCTAGATGTGGCGGACCGCTGTTATGCGTTGTCGCAGGGTGAGGTGAAATTTGCAGGCAATCTGGCGCAACTCAAATCGGATGCGTCGATCCTAGAGCGTGCTTACTTGGGCGCTTGATTACTACAGTTTGGCAAGCTTGATAAGGACGCTGCACATACTTGATCTGCCTGTTTGTATCGGGAAATACACCCTCGACGGAGGAACTTATCGTATGATTATTGCAGGCCCATTTGGTTCAATAATCAACGGTATTTTGTCTAAACTGCGCTCATATGTTTACGCTGCACTGCATTAAGACTCAAAAGCCAGGCTAAGAATTGGCAAAGGGCGGACTTGAAGGTGCCCCTTTTTTCGTTAGTTGCCGCAGATCGCCTGAAGGCGCAGCCAATCACTGTCGCGCAGCAATGGCTGGCTGAGGGTGCCTGAAACAGGATCGCCTTCGATCAAGCCAACGGTGCTTTCGCCGGTTACATCAATGGCTTTTGCATAAGGCGTGCTGCGAATATTGGCGTCTTTAAAGGCTGCCAATAGCGCAGTTTCATCCGCTTGTGGGCGAGGTGAGCTGATTACAGTTTCTGCATAATCATCAAGCGCTTGAGACGGAAGGTTGCCTGTTGTCAGCAATGTAAAGGTTGCCCGTATCCCAACATGGCTTAACATCTCATCCAGTGCGTCACTTGTTTGCCCGCGCAGTTGTTCGGCTAGGATGAAGCCAGCAATAACATCTGGTTCATCATAGTCTTCGACCAACACCTTGTTCACCAGCACTTTGCCTCCGGGCAAGTACAGGCTGTCGGTAAGGCCAGAGCGCAGCACGATCAGTTCCTTTGTCTTGGTACGTAGAGCCAGAGTTTTTAGGGCAGGGGCCGCAGGGCGTGCTTGGCACGGTTTGCCAGCGATCCGTTCAATACGGGTCAGCAGAGCATCACCAATCTTTATGCGGGTCACATCTGGAACGACGCTTATTGTGTGTTTTTGCAAAGCACCGGGTAGCCAAAATATCAACGCGGCAGCGACGGCTCCAACGGAAACTGTTGCACCCATCCAGCGCAACCGACCAGGCTTGGGTCGCGTTTTGGACACTGCTTTGCGCAATATCTCTATGGCATCGATCATTTCGGCTTCTGAATTCATCAGCTCAAGCGTTTCACTGGGATCACCATCGGGGTGAAATACAGCGGGTGATGTGGATGATCCATAACGATCCACAGCTGCCAAGGACCAATGCGCAATCGCCTGATCATTCATATCGCTGATGACCAGAGTGGCATCCCCAATAGACACAATCACCTCGCGCCGCTGTTCTTGCGGGAAGGGACGCCACAGGCCTGTAGCTTCTAATCGATCATATTTAGCAAGTGCGGTCATAGGTTTATTGGGCTGCTCTGCCTGTTATTTATAATAAGTTAACCCAGAGGCGCGAATTTGGGAAATCAAATCAACTAGCCAGTGATCATGGGATCAGAAATCCTTTGCTGCTGTGCGCAGTTCAAATTTCTGGATTTTACCGGTTGAGGTTTTTGGCAGCTCTTGGAACACCACCTTCTTTGGTGCTTTGAAGCTGGCCAAGGTCTGGCGGGCAAAGCTGATCATTTTGGCCTCGTCGCCTGTGCATCCCTCTTTCAACTCAATAAAGGCACAAGGCACTTCGCCCCATTTCTCATCTGGTTTGGCCACAACTGCAGCCAGTGATACGTCTGGGTGCCCCATCAGGACACCTTCGACTTCAACAGAACTGATGTTTTCACCGCCTGAAATGATGATGTCTTTGGCGCGATCCGCAATCTGGATATAGCCGTCAGGGTGCTGGATGGCCAAATCCTCGGAGTGGAAGTACCCACCTGTAAAAGCTTTTGCCGTTGCTTCAGGGTTTTTCAGGTACCCTTTCATAATGGAATTGCCGCGCATGACAATTTCGCCTTGGGTCGCGCTGTCCATTGGCACTTGGACCATTTGATCGTCCATGACGGTGATGTGCTCCATCATTGGCATCGCAACGCCTTGACGGGCTTTGATCGCTGCCTTGGCCGCTTGATCCAAGTCACCCCAGTCCTCAGCACGCCACACGCATTCCGTTACGTGGCCATAGCTTTCGGTCAGGCCGTACACTTGGGTCACGTTAAACCCAAGCGCCTCGATCTTGCCCAAAGTGGCAGGCGCTGGTGGGGCTCCAGCGGTGAACACTTCAACGTTATGATCGAATGCGCGGCGTTCGTTGTCAGGTGAGTTGACGATCATGTTCAACACAATTGGCGCACCGCCAAAGTGGGTCACACCTTCATCTGCGATGGCATTATAAATTGCGCCTGCAGTGATATCGCGACAGCAAACCAACGTACCGCCAATGAGGGGCATCATCCAAGTGTGGTTCCAGCCGTTACAGTGAAACAGCGGCACAATCGCCATAAACACAGGGTGCAGAACCATGCGCCATGAAATCACAGTACCCATTGTCATCTGATAGGCGCCGCGGTGATGGTAAACGACGCCTTTGGGGCGACCAGTGGTGCCTGAGGTATAGTTCAGCGCAAGGCTTTCCCATTCATCCTCTGGCATGATCCATTCAAATGTTGGATCCGCAGTGGCTAGCATATCCTCGTATGTCTTGTGACGCCCAGATGCAGGCCAGCCGTTGGTCGCGTCGGGTACTTCAACGATGACAGGCTTTGGGCCTGTAAGGTGCGCAATGGCGGCTTCGGCCAATTCTACGAACTGTGTGTCGGCTAAGACCACCTTGGCCTCACCATGTTCAAAAACATAGGCAACGGTATCGACGTCTAGGCGCGTGTTGATAGTGTTCAATACTGCACCACACGCGGGTACACCAAAATGGGCCTCTGCCTGTGCGGGAAGGTTGGGGATCAAGGTGGCAACGACATCGCCAGAGGTTACACCCATGTTAGCCAAACCAGCGGCAAGGCGGGTGCAGCGTTCATAATACTGGGCATATGTCACACGATGATCGCCATAGATCACAGCGGTGCGGGCAGCGAAAACATGGGCGGCGCGACGCAAATGCGACAGCGGTGTAAGTGGTACATAGTTGGCGGGGCATTTGCCCAAACCTGTTTCGTCGTTCATCCAGCCCATATGCGCTCTCCTCTTCGCGTGTTCACAACGCTTGAATCATGTGGAAAACAGGATATTGCAAGTACAATGAACTGAAAAGCAAAGTCTTCTTATATGAACGCTATTCCAAGCCCATCAGAAATACAGACGCGGCCAATGGCGGCGGCCCTTAGTATGATCGGTGCGATGGTCCTTTTGGGGTTCGTTGATAACTTTGTCGCCACCGTGGCCGAAGAAATCAGCATCTGGCAGTTCCTCGTCGTGCGCGCTTCAATGGCGATTCCGCTGATCTGCTTTATGTCGATAATGGGTTTGGGGACGATGCGCCCGAAACGGTTCTGGGCGGTTGCTGTGCGCAGTCTGCTGACAGCGACGGGCCTGATGCTGTACTTTGGGTCACTGGCCTTTATGCCCATCGCGCAATCCTTGGCGGGATTGTTTACGTCACCGATATTTGTACTGTTAATCAGTGCGTTTGTCCTGAAGCAGACGATTGGAAAATGGCGCGTGATTGCGGTGGCTATCGGCTTTAGCGGAATCCTTTTAGTCCTTGGTGTCCAAGACGGTGCACCGGGCTGGATCATGATGATGCCTGTGGCAGGCGGATTGATTTATGCAACTGGATCGATGGCGACCCGCATTTTATGTTCAGAGGAAAGCACAATTTCGATGCTTGCAGGCATTATGATCGTTCAATTAATCATCGGAACATTGGCATTGGTCGGCGTGACAATATGGGCACCTGTTGTGCCAGACGGTTCAGATGGGTTCCTTCTGCGTGGTTTGGTTTGGCCGATTGAAACCGTAGTTCCATATATTGCGATGCAGGCCATTATTTCGGTGGCAGGCGTTTTCTTATTAATTCGTGCCTATCAGTGGGGCGAAGCCAGCCAAGTGTCCGTATTGGAATATTCCATTATGATCTTCGGACCGTTCTTTGCGTGGTTGTTGATGGAGCAATCCATCACACCGATGATGATGGCGGGGATTGCCCTGATCATGGTCGCAGGTGGGATCATCGCGGTGCGTTCCAAAGAGTGAGTCATTAATCCGATGCTGTCAAATCATCGGTAAAAACTGCTCAACGAATGTGAATTGTGAGAGAATAGCACTCTCATGATTATCAGTCTTGGCCACAAATACATCTTCGTACATGCCCTTAAAACCGCTGGCACCTCGATGGCGCTGACGCTTGAGGCACGTGCGATGAAGGATGACATCATATTGGGCGATACGCCCAAAGAGGTGAAACGGCGCAAGCGGTTGCGGGATGTGAAGACGGCGGGACGGCTGTGGAAACACTCGATTTTGGCGGATGTTGCTGCACGGTTCATGGCGAAATGCACGTGTTGGGCCTGCCGGGGAAATGATCGCGTTAGAGGATCAAAGCCGCAAACGTTGGAACCGCCAGATAATTTAAGAGGGTGTCGCGATATTGAAAGAGGCGCTGCCAAAACAGGGCATTGGGCCCTACCAAATTCAGGCTGCGATCAGTGCCGTTCATGCAAAAAGCCTCGCGTGGGATCAAACAAATTAGGTGGAAATAGTGGCGCTGTACGAATTGTTGTTTACCATCCAGCCCACACTCGTTGTGCAGGTCAATCTTGCTTTCGCGGTGTCTTATGCACAAACGCCAGACGCGGCATTGGCGATCATGGAAGAAGTCACAACGACCGCCAAAATCCAAACCTATCAACTCTACCACGTGGCGATGGGAATCTGCTGGCACGGGCTGGCAGGATTACAGAGGCTAAGGTGAGCTTTAAAAGTGCGATAGAGCTGTCAGAAAATGCTCAAGAGATCGCATTTTTGAGAAATGCAGCGCGACGATTGCGGCACTAGGAACGAAAAAGCCCCCGAATGAACAGGGGCTTTAACAGTCTTATGCTGCGGCTTCGTCCTTGGAACCAAAGCGGCGATAAAAGGTTTGGTTTTTACCAGCCATCTCGCGCAGAAGGGCAGGGCATTCAAAACGGTCGCCATACTCTGCCTGCAATTGGTCACAGCGTTCTGCCGCGTATGGCGTCCCAATAATGTCCAAATAGCTGAATGGGCCACCAGTGGCAGGGGCAAAACCCCAACCAAGGATCGCTCCAACATCTCCTTCGCGGATGTCTTCCAACACACCTTCTTCCAATGCACGCACTGCTTCTAGAACCTGTGAGAACATCAAACGATCTTGAACTTCCTGTAGGGCTGGTTGCTCGGCGGCCAATGGATATTTGTCGTGAACACCTTTCCAATAGCCTGTGCGCTTGCCCTTTTCGTCATAATCGAAATAGCCTGCGTTGGCTTTGCGACCCAAACGACCCAAACCTTCCATCCAGACGATCAGATCGTCGGCGTCAGATGCAGGATAGGCATTGCCCATGGCGGCCTTAGTCGCCTTCATGATGCGCACACCCAGATCGATCGAGGTTTCGTCACCCAACTGGATTGGTCCCACTGGGAAACCAAGTTGTTGTGCGGCGTTATCAATCAACTGTGGTGCAACACCTTCGGTGACCATGCGCGCTGCTTCATTGCCGTAAGGGATAATGCAACGGTTGGCATAGAAGAACCGCGCATCGTTCACAACGATTGGGGTTTTGCGAATTTGGCGCACGTAGTCGAGGGATTTGGCAACAGCCACATCATCCGTTTGATCACCTTTGATGATCTCAACCAACAACATCTTTTCAACGGGTGAGAAGAAGTGGATACCGATAAACTGTTCAGGGCGCGAAGACGCCTTTGCCAGCTCAGAGATTGGTAGGGTCGAGGTGTTTGAGGCGAAAATGCAATCCACTGGGATTACGGCTTCAACGCGTTTGGTGATCTCTGCCTTAACTGCAGGGTCTTCATACACAGCCTCAATGATCAAATCACAACCCTTCAGCATTTCAACATCAGGGGTCGCCGTGATCAGGCTAAGCAGCGCTTCTTTCTTCTCAAGCGTCGCCTTTTTACGGGCAATGCCTTTGTCCATGTAGGTAGCAGAATAGGCTTTGCCTTTGTCAGCGGCTTCTTGATCACGATCGATCAAAACCACTTCGATGCCTGCTTGGGCAGACACAAGTGCAATACCAGCACCCATCATACCAGCGCCCAAAACACCCAATTTCTTGACGCGTTGGTCAGGGACATCTTTTGGACGCACAGCGCCTTTTTCAAGGGCTTCTTTGTTCAGGAACAAGGAGCGGATCATCGCGGATGAGGATGGGTTCATCAGGATATTGGTGAACCAACGTGCCTCAATCTTAAGGGCAGTGTCGAATGGAACCAGCGCACCTTCATAAATCGCAGACAACATAGCCTTGGCTGCAGGGAAGGCACCTTTTGTCTTACCGCCCACCAATGCGTTGGCACCGACAAAGTTCATGAAACCAGCAGGGTGATATGGGGCCCCGCCTGGCAATTTATAGCCCTTAGCGTCCCAAGGTTTTAACAGATCAGCGTCCTTTACAGAGAGAACCCATGCACGGGCTGCAGCAATCGGATCCTCAACAACCTCATCAATCACGCCAGCTTTCAGCGCTTTCTCAGGTGAGTTCATGCGACCCTCAAGCAACAATGAAGACGCACCCATCAAACCAAGTTTGCGCACCAAACGGGTTGTCCCGCCAGCACCCGGAAAGATGCCAACCAGAATTTCTGGCAGGCCAATCTTGGCCTTTGGGTTGTTGGCGCAGAAAATGCGGTGGGTCGAAAGGGGTAATTCTAAACCAATACCTGCAGCCGTGCCCGGAAGGGCCGTTGCAATTGGCTTGCCGCCTTTGTTGGTCTTTGGGTCCATGCCTGCGCGCTCAATCTTGCGCAGCAAGTGATGCATACGCATTGTGCCCTCAAACAATCCCTTGGCCGGATCATCCCCTGCATCAGCGCGCATTTTGGCCAATAGGTTCAAATCCATGCCACCTGCAAAGCTGTCTTTGCCAGATGTGATAACGATGCCTTTGACTGCATCATCCGCCAATGCGTCATCGATCTGGGCATCAAGCTGTTCAAGGCCCTCAAAAGACATCACGTTCATTGTCTTGTCAGCAACATCCCAAATGATCGTGGCAATGCCCTCAGCATCTTTGGTGAGTGTGAAGTCGTTCATCTGTATCTCCCCAGATTGGGTTTTTTGGTCGGGGTGTCGGACCCGTAATTTTCAAACTTTTTCAACAACATTTTGACAAGGGCCAAGGTCTCGTTTGGCCCGTTGCTGCAATCGTCTTCGCTAAGCAAGATGCGCTTAAAGTCATTTAAATCGGTGCCGTCCAAGCTGTCGCTTGGGTCAGGTTTGAATTTGAAAAACAATGGCGGGGTTTGTTGAACCAAACGGACATAGGTGCCGTCGTTGGCGACCTTGAGCTTAAGATTGTCCATGCCCTCAGACGCAGCAACAGCTGCGACAGCATGGAAAGGATGTGATTTATTGGTCATTATACACGCTCAATTATTGTTGCGGCACCCATGCCGGATGCAATGCAAAGGGTCGCAAGACCCACTTCTTTGTTTTGACGCTCTAGTTCATCCAGCAACGTGCCAATGATTATCGCACCTGTTGCACCCAGCGGGTGACCCATAGCGATTGAACCGCCGTTTACGTTGACAACTGAATGATCGACTTTGAATTTCTCCATGAACAACATGACGACAGAGGCGAAGGCCTCGTTCACTTCAAACAGATCAATGTCTGAGATGGTCATACCGTTGTCGGCCAAAATCTTTTGGGTGGCAGGGACCGGACCCGTCAACATGATGGTCGGATCAGTACCAATTTTTGTGGTGGCACGGATGCGGGCACGTGGCTTTAGGCCATGCTTTTCACCGAATTCTTTGTTGCCGATTAGAACGGCAGCAGCACCATCAACGATGCCAGATGAGTTACCGGCATGGTGGATGTGGTTGATTTTTTCCAAGTGTGGGTACTTCATCAACGCGATCTTATCAAAGCCAGGCATGACCTCACCCATTGCCTGAAACGCTGGGTTCAAGGCACCAAGGGACTGCATGTCGGTTTGGGGGCGCATGTATTCATCGTGATCAAGGATCGAGATGCCGTTGATGTCACGCACGTTGATAACTGAGTTGGCAAAACGGCCCTCATGCCATGCAATTTTGGCGCGGCGTTGGGATTCAACAGCCAATGCATCTGCATCGTCGCGGGTGAAACCATATTCGGTGGCGATGATATCGGCGCTGATGCCTTGGGGGACGAAATAGGTGTCCATCGCAACAGAAGGATCAGCGGCAATCGCAGCACCGTCAGACCCCATAGGGACGCGGCCCATCATCTCAACACCACCGGCAATATAAGCACTGCCTGCGCCGCCTTTGATTTGGTTGGCACCAAGGTTAACAGCCTCCATGCCAGATGCGCAGAAACGGTTGATCGCAAGACCCGGGATGGATTGATCCAAATCAGAAGCCAAAATGGCAGAACGGGCCAAACAGCCGCCTTGTTCCATAACTTGGGTCACGTTGCCCCAAATCACATCCTCAACCGCATGGCCGCCTAAATTGTTGCGCTCTTTGAGGGCGTTCAATGTGACAGCGGATAGGCGAAGGGCGGTGACCTCATGGAGGCTGCCGTCCTTACGACCTTTACCACGCGGGGTGCGCAGGGCGTCATAGATATAGGCTTCGGTCATTCTTTGATCCTTTTGGCAGTGGTCTTTGCCACAATGTGGTTACGTGGGGCAGGGCAGTTCAAGAGCTGCCGCTGCGCCCTTTTGTGAGGTTACGCGCGGTCTGATGGGTTTCCCGGCATCAAATCATAGGGGTGCTTCCAGCCTGGGGTTTCAGAGATGCGGGTTAACCATGCATCGATGTGGGGCCAATCAGCGCGGACAAAGCCAAAAGGCTCTGAGTAATAGAGATAGCCACAACAGCTTAGATCAGCATTGGT
This sequence comes from uncultured Paracoccaceae bacterium, assembly GCA_905182105.1. Taxonomy (GTDB): domain Bacteria; phylum Pseudomonadota; class Alphaproteobacteria; order Rhodobacterales; family Rhodobacteraceae; genus Ascidiaceihabitans. The sequence goes on along the minus strand of CAJJAR010000010.1, from coordinate 31,738 downwards.
AAGGGCGTCGCCAACGATCCAATCACGGCCCTCAAGGTGGGTGCTGAGGGTTGCATATGCGCCTTGAAGACGACCTTGGTTAAACGCAATCACTTCCGTAGGGCGCTTCGTTTCGGGCAAGAAGTTCATCAAAAAACGGGTCATGCCCGCCATTGAACTGAGCTTGTGATTGTCGAAAAGAACCCAACGTAAAACCTCGCGGCGTTCCTCAGGCGAGGTGCCTGCAAATTTGCCGCTTAGGTGGCTCACATAATCTTGGATCGCTCCGGATTGGGTCACGGTGTAATCAGCGGCTGTGTCGACCAAAACTGGCGCTTCAGCCATCGTATTGACGGATTTGAATTCAGGGGTTCGGGACGCGCCACCAAAAAAGTCAACGAAGACAGGTTCCCACTCAAGGCCGGAAAGTTCCAAAGCCAGTGCTGCTTTGTAAGAATTTCCGCTTTCGCCAAAGCAATGCAATTTCAACGTCATGGTCCATACCCTCCCAAGGTGTTTTTTGATAAGGAAGCTGGGGGTTTCACACCCCCAGACCCCCGTAGAGTTTATTTCGTAAGATGAACGGGGGCGTTCACTTAGTCTTAAGGTTAATTTGCGATCCAAGTTATGCACGGTAGGCTGAAGAGCTGAGCCGCGTGTAAAGTGAAGCCCTGCTGTTTGGCTCGTCGGATCAATCCCAAATTGGATCGAACAGCAGGGTGGTCCCTTGTCTTCATCTTACCAGGAAACTCTCGCCGGAGGCATCCGAATTTTAAGCCCGCAATGCCGGTTGAGTTTTACAGCTCCCTTGCGATTAACTCCTTCATAATTTCGTTTGTTCCGCCATAGATGCGTTGCACCCGTGCGTCGGTCCACATCTCACCAATGGCGTATTCCTGCATGAAACCATAGCCACCATGCAATTGCAGGCATTCATCCAGTACCCATGCTTGCGTGTCTGTCGTCCAGTATTTGCACATTGCCGCTTTGTCTGGTGTGAGTTCGCCGCGCAAATGTTCTGCCATGCATTCATCAAAGAATGCGCGGCTGACCATTGTTTTGGTTTTGCATTCAGCCAATTTGAACCGTGTGTTTTGGAATTGCATAATTGGTCCGCCAAAGGCTTCGCGTTCGCGGCAATATGCGATGGTGCGTTCAACCGCGCCCTCCATTGCGCCAATGGCAGAGCAGGCGATGATTAACCGTTCCTGGGGCAGTTGGTTCATCAGTTGATAGAACCCTTTTCCCTCTTCCCCGCCCAAGATATTTTCGGGTGCGATCTCGACGTTGTCAAAGAACAGTTCTGATGTATCAGCCGCGTGCATTCCGATTTTCTCAAGGTTACGCCCGCGTGCAAATCCGGTTGCGCCGTCTGTTTCTAAAACCACCAAGGACACGCCTTTTGATCTCAGTGATGGGTCCGTTTTGGCGGCCACAATAATTAAATTGGCGTGCTGTCCGTTGGTGATGAATGTCTTTTGCCCAGAGAGGCGGTAAGAATTGCCTTCTCGAATGGCCCGCGTTTTGATCGCTTGAACGTCGGATCCGGTTGAAGGTTCTGTCATTGCTAGCGCGCCAACCAATTCACCGGTCACCATTTTGGGCAGCCAACGTGCCTTTTGCTCGTCCGTGCCGCAGTTCAGGATGTAGTGGGCCACGATCCCAGAGTGGATGCCGTGTCCCCAGCTGGCCAAGTTCGCACGGCTGCCTTCGATCAGGATTGCAGCCTCATGCCCGAAATCGCCGCCAGCGCCACCAAACTCTTCGGGGATGGAGGGGCAGAGTAGTCCAAGTTCGCCGGCTTCAGCCCAAGTGGACCGATCCATCTGCCCTTGTTTGCGCCAGTTGGCAAACTTGGGGGCCCATTCATTTGTGATGAATTGGGCCGTCATATCCGCGATCATCTGGTGTTCGTCTGTCATCCATCCTTTGGCCGTCTCACTCATCACAACATCCTCCCCAGATTCGTTTATTTCTTGCGTACATCGAGCTCTGCGTTGAACAGGCGCAAACGCGCAGTCAGGTTTTCTTCGTTCACGACACTGACAAAATTCTCAAACAGGAACGAAAGTGCTTCGCCTCCATCCAAACCCGCATCCGGTGAAAACCGTTTTAACCTGCGATAACCGTCTTCCGTCATTGCGACAGGGAAGCGGCGTGTAAGGCGAAAGCGTTTGGGCATGGGTGTTTTTCCTGCAGTGTCTTTGGGGTGGGACATTCGCCCACCGCTAGCACCTTAGAAGTTTGCCGCATCCAGCGCCATCACCGTATCACTTCCCGATTGAATACGTGTCAGGTGCAATGCCGTCGCAGGCAACTGGCGCGCCATATAGAAACGACCCGTCGCAAGTTTGGTTCCATAGAATTTTGCGTCATCCGTGCCCGCAGCTAAGGTATCGCTGGAAACCTTGCCCATACGTGCCCACATCAGGCCAAGGCAGACGTGCCCAAACATATGCATAAAGTCATTAGAACCAGCCAATGCATGGTTTGGATTGCTCATGCCGTTTTGCATGAAATACATGCCCGCGGCCTGCAAATCCTTGGACGCTGCTTTGAGTGGTTCGATAAAGTCTTTATCGTATGCTTCATCTTGGCCTGCATTGTCTTTGATAAAGGTCTTCACCATTTCAAAGAATGCCATCACGTGCTTGCCGCCGTCTTGCGCCAATTTACGCCCGACAAGGTCTAGCGCCTGAACACCATTGGCCCCCTCATAGATCATAGCAATACGGGCATCGCGGGTAAATTGGGACATGCCCCATTCCTCGATATAGCCGTGGCCACCATAGATCTGTTGTGCCTTAACGGTCATGTCGTAACCGACGTCCGTCAAGAAGCCTTTGATCACGGGGGTCAACAAGGACACCAAGCCATCGGCGTCTTTGTCATCCGCGCGGTGGGCGGCATCAATCATTGTGGCACCCCAAAGGATGAAGGCACGTGCGCCTTCAACGAATGACTTTTGTTCCATCAAGGAACGGCGAATATCTGGGTGAACGATCAGTGGATCAGCTGGACCATCTGGGTTTTGAACGCCAGTGACAGCGCGCCCTTGCAGACGATCGTTAGCGTAATCTAGTGCGTTTTGATAAGCAGCTTCTGCTTGAGACAGGCCTTGCATGCCGACACCCAAACGCGCCTCATTCATCATGGTGAACATGGCGCGCATGCCTTTGTGCTCATCGCCCAACAAATACCCTGTCGCGTTGTCATAGTTCATGACGCAAGTAGAGTTGCCGTGGATGCCCATTTTATCTTCGATGCTACCAACGGCTGCCCCGTTGCGCTCGCCCAGAGAACCATCGTGATTGACCATAACCTTTGGAACGATGAACAAAGACACACCTTTGATGCCTTCAGGACCATCGGTGATTTTTGCCAGGACCAAGTGAACGATGTTGTCCGCCATGTCGTGCTCACCGGAAGAGATAAAGATCTTCTGGCCTGTAATCTTATAGCTGCCATCCGCTTGTGGTTCTGCTTTGGTGCGCATTAGGCCCAAATCAGTGCCGCAATGTGGCTCTGTCAGGTTCATCGTGCCTGTCCATTCGCACGAGACCATGTTCGGCAACCATTTGTCTTTTTGTGCTTCAGTTCCGTGGGCCAAAATCGCGGAGGCTGCACCGTGGGTGAGGCCCTGATACATCGTAAAAGCCATGTTGGAGCCAGAGAACAATTCGCCCACGGCTGATCCCAAAACTACTGGCATGTTTTGCCCGCCGTATTGTTCAGGCATATCCAAGCCAGTCCAACCGCCTTCTTTGACTTTGGCAAATGCGTCTTTGAAGCCGGCTGGTGTGTAAACAACGCCATTTTCCAAACGACAACCTTCTTTATCGCCAGTCACGTTCAGAGGGGCCAATACTTCAGACGTCAGTTTGCTTGCTTCTTCCAGCACTGCAGATGTGAAATCTGCTTCCAACTCATCATAGCCTGGAATGGTGCTTTCTGAGACTTTCAATAGATCGTGCAAAACGAACTGCATGTCTTTTGTTGGGGCTGTGTAGCGAGGCATAGTGTTCTCCGTTTGGTCACAAATTGGGTGCAGGACGATCCGGTTTTAGTGGGTCATTCCAGAGGTTTTCTTGGTCGAGGCGATCATCTTTTCGCCCCAGCGCATTTGATGTTTTAGGTCTTCGATGGCTTCGTTCAACGTGTCGCGCTGGCGTTCCATATCGGCCAGACGGTCATTGGCTACGGCATAGGCGCGGGCCAGTTGCGTTTTGCGGTCATCATCAACGTGATACAGATCCAGAAGCTGGCGAATTTCCTCAAGGCTGAAGCCAAAGCGTTTGCCCAGCAAGATCAGCTTGAGGCGTGCGCCATCACGTTTGGTAAAGAGGCGCTTTTGCCCTTCACGAATAGGAAACAGCAATTCCTTGGCTTCATAGAAGCGCAAAGTGCGTGCGGTCACGTTGTGTGCGTCGCACATCTCTCTGATGGTTTTTGTATTTTCGTTCATTGGCTTTATCTCCGCTCGCAAAATCAATGTTACGAGTGTCAATTGGGTCTTATTATGGTTTGATATAATGGGGATTTAGCTTACGTAAGCTGTACGCTACGTCAACTATATGCCTTACGTAGCGTTTCTTTACGTCAAGTGATTGAGAATCTAGAAAAAATAGGGATTGGGGGAATTGCATTATTTTGCAGGCGATTTTCACAAATTTGTACAATTCATCTCAAAAGCTAAGATAAAAATGTCTGCTTTCGGCGCAGGACAGGCCGTTTCAAAAGAATCGATAGTGCGAAAATGGGGCTGCCCTATCTTAAAATAAGATCAGCAAAATTCTTAGGACTTGGTCAATTCCGTGGCAACGTTTTCGCGTAAAGCTTGCAGTTCAGTGATAGCTTCTTCCAGATGGACGCGTTGCACTGCCAGCTCTTTTAGTTGACCATCAGCCATGTCGATCCACGCTTCCATTTGCGCCTTTGTACCCTCGTTTTCGTAGATCAGCAGCCATTGGCGGATGTCTTCGAGTTGAAAGCCAAACTTACGACCACGCATGATCAACTTCATCCGCGCGCGTTCGCGGGCACCGTAAAACCGCGAACGGCCTTCGCGATCAGGTTGCAGCAATTCAATGTATTCGTAATACCTTAGCGTACGCGGTGTTACATCGAACGCGGCACACATTTCCTTAAAAGATAACCGATCGTCTGTCATAGTACTCCCCTTGGGGTGCAGGTTAGGCGGGCCGCAATAGAAGCGCAACGGGTGCTCTTGCCCTTTTCGCATGGTACTGGTCAAAAGGCTGCAAACAACGAAAGGCGCACGCTTATGTCATACAAAGTGAATATAGCCCGACAGTTTATGGAAGCGATCCCGCATTCGCGTGATCTGGGTATGGTTTTGACCGAAATCGAAAACGGTGTGGCGACAATCATGATGCCTTATGACGAACGCTTGATTGGTGACCCGGAAACGGGCGTTGTTCATGGGGGCGCGGTATCTGCGTTAATGGACAGCTGTTGCGGTGCAGCAGTGATGAGCCATCCATCCAATCCTGGGGCCACAGCCACCATTGATCTGCGTATTGACTATATGCGTTCTGCGACGCCGGGTCAGGCGCTGTCCACCACCGCCACATGTTACCACATCACCCGTAACGTCGCCTTTGTGCGGGCAACGGCGGTTGATGAGGACACAGACAATCCAGTTGCAATGGCGACAGGCACCTTTACAATCGAAGGGCAGGGCAGATGAGAAAGCCACCTGAACCTGTACAAGTGATAAAACAACGCCGCGATGAGGCATTGAGCAAATTGGTTGGGCGCGTACCCTATATCCAATACCTTGGTGTCACCTTCGATCGACGTGGCGATGAACTGACGGCCGTTCTGCCGTATGCGGATAAATTGATTGGCAATCCTCTGCTGCCTGCGATCCACGGTGGTGTGACCTCTGCATTTTTAGAAATCACATCCGTGATCTCTCTCAGCTGGGTGACACTTTGGGATGATCTTGAAAGTGGTGAGTTGGAGGGTGATAGCACAGCGTTCCGCATGCCAAAGACCATCGACTTTACTGTGGATTATCTGCGCTCTGGCCTGCCGCGCGATGCCTATGCCCGCGCACGGATTACCAGATCGGGACGGCGCTATGCCTCTGTGCATGTTGAGGGCTGGCAGGACAATCGTGAGAAACTGTTCGCCCAAGCGACGGGACATTTCCTGATGCCGAAACCACGTTCTGATAAACCGTGAAGGCAGTCACGCCTACATCGCCACCAAAAGAGATTACCCACAAACGTATCCTCAAACTGGCGGTGCCTTTGGTGCTGTCAAACGCCACGGTTCCAATCCTTGGGGCTGTGGACCTTGGCGTTGTTGGGCAAATGGGAGAAGCGGCACCGATTGGGGCTGTCGGCCTTGGTGCAATCATTCTGACTACGGTGTTCTGGATTTTCGGCTTTCTGCGTATGGGCACTGTGGGTCTGGTTGGACAAGCCGCAGGCGCAGAAGATCACGCTGAGGTCTCGATTATCCTAACCCGCGCGCTTTTGATCGCATTGGCTGCTGGGTTTGCCCTGATCTTGCTACAACCGCTTATTTTCATGCCGGCCCTCAGCATGTCGCATGCTTCCGCAGATGTCGAAACGCTTGCTTACAGCTACCTTTCAATCCGCATCTGGACTGCACCTGCGGCCATTAGCATTTATGCACTAACGGGTTGGCTGGTCGCGATGGAGCGCACATCAGGCGTGTTCTGGGTCCAACTGGTGATGAACAGCGTCAACATGCTACTCAGCGTCTTATTCGTGCTTTGGCTGGATATGGGCGTGCAGGGCGTGGCTATTGGTACTGTGATTGCGGAACTGATTGGCGCTGGGCTGGCGCTTTATCTATGCCGTAATGCGTTCAAACATCCTGATTGGCGCAAATGGGTGCAGGTATTTGATCGGGCGAAACTGATCCGTATGGCACTGCTCAACACTGATATCTTGATCCGTTCCGCGCTGTTGATGGTGATCTTTTCGTCCTTTGTGTTCCTCGGAACGCGATTTGGGGATGTCACGCTGGCGTCTAACGAAGTGCTGGTGCAGTTCATGTACATCACGGCCTACGCGATGGACGGTTTTGCCTTTGCTGCTGAAACGCTGATCGCACGGGCCATGGGGCGCGGTGATGCATCACTTCTGCGCCGTTCTGCGTTGATGACAGGTTTTTGGGGGGCTGTTGTGTGTGTCACCACCGCCTTGGCATTCGCAATCTTTGGCCCATGGCTGATTGACCTTATGGCCAAATCACCAGAGGTTCAGGCAGAGGCGCGCATCTATCTGCCTTGGATGGTTGTCGCCCCGTTGATCGGCTGTGTCGCATGGATGATGGACGGAATTTTCATTGGTGCAACCCAATCGCGCGATATGCGCAACATGATGATCGTCAGTTTTATCGTTTACTGGATCGCCGTTTTGCTGTTTTCGCCCCTTTGGGGGAATCACGGATTGTGGGCGGCGTTGCTTGTGTCGTTCCTTGCGCGGGGCATCACATTAAGTCTGCGATATCCCGCACTTGAGACCGCAGCCAAGAACCATAAGCAGGCTTAAAGCCAACTCGCCTTATCGGTTCCCACAGCGTCCTGAACGTTCTTGAACTCATCGCGTTCCAACAGCGCATCCAACTCGTGGGCAATTTTGGCTGCAAGGGTCAGACCGCCATAAACCAACGCAGTGTACAGCTGCACCGCAGAGGCACCGGCACGAATTTTAGCATAGGCTTGTTCGCCAGTGCTGATGCCACCAACGCCGATCAATGGGATGGTTGTCAGCTCGCTTAGTTTCGCAAGAATGCGCGTTGATTTCTCAAACAACGGTGCGCCGGATAAGCCGCCCATTTCATCGCGGTGCTGGCTTTGAAGGCCCGCACGATCAAGGGTGGTGTTGGTTGTGATAATAGCCGCAACGCGGGCGTCCGTGGCCACCTTGGCAATTTCGGCAAGGTCTTGATCGGTCAAATCAGGTGCGATTTTCAGGAACACTGGCGTGTCGCCGCGTACCTGCATCACACCATCAAGCAACGCGGCCAAGGCCATTGGCCCCTGCAAGTCGCGCAGTTTTTCGGTGTTGGGTGAGGACACATTCACAGTTGCGAAGTCCACATAAGGACCTGCCTGTTTCAATACAGTGGCAAAGTCTTCGGCACGATTGGAACTAGTTTTATTTGCGCCAAGGTTCAGACCAACAGGAATGCCAGTGCCGCGTTTGCTGAGGCGTGCAGCGATTGCCTCGCAGCCGTGGTTGTTAAAACCAAAGCGATTGATCGAAGCGCAATCTTCACTCAGACGAAATAGCCGTGGTTTTGGATTGCCTGGCTGCGCGATCGGGGTTGCCGCGCCCACTTCGATAAAGCCAAAGCCTGCGTTGGACAAAGGGGCGACAACTTCGGCGTTTTTGTCAAAACCTGCTGCCAAACCAACGGGGTTGGGCATGTCCAAACCTGCAACGTTGGTGGCAAGGCGGCTGGAGGTGACCGGACCGGGTGTTGGGGCCAGACCCATCTTTAGGGCTTTGATCGCCAAACCATGCGCCAATTCGGGATCGATCTTAAGCAAGGCCTTAAGCCCCAGCTGTTCCATTACCTGTTTCATCCGAATGTGGCCCTTTGTCGTTTCATCTAATGCGGATCGGTAGACGTGTTTACAGCAAACCCGCTGGGAATGCGTGGCGTTCATCGACTAGTGGCAAAGGCTGTGCCCATGCCACATCGGCGAGTTTCAAGTTGCGGTATAGGTGCGGAAACAATGCATCCCCACGCGACACTTCCCACTTTAGGTCATCGCCTAGCGGATCAGTTTCAACGCCCAGCAGGAACAGGTCTTCGACACCTGCAAAATGCTTATCAGCCGTTTCTTGCGCCTGCTCGGCGGTCGAAAAATGGACATAACCATCTGCAATATCGATCGGCGCCCCCTGCGTTTCGCCATTGGCGCGCAGGTGTGCCCATTCGTCGGAGCGGAATATTTTGAATATCAACATATGCGCCTGATGCCCTTTGGGTAAACAGGCGTCAAGTCACCAGCGTTACCGTAACGTTATATTTGCGTGTGATGGATGTGGGGCGAAATGATTCAGTTGCGGCTTTGACTCTTGAACAGACCAAGGCCAAAGTGATGAAATATTCAACCAATGGGGGACGTCCAGATGATACGTTTAACACAAACAGTGGCTGCACTTGCTTTGACAGCAGGCGCGGCATCGGCCGATTATTCCTTGACCATTCTACACACAAACGATTTCCATGCACGATTTGAACCAATCAGCAAATACGACAGCGGGTGCGGTTCTGAAGACAACGCAGAGGGCAAATGCTTTGGCGGTTCAGCCCGTTTGGTCACGGCTATTGCGGATGCAAAAGCCCGTTCTAATAATTCGATCCTCGTAGACGGCGGTGACCAATTCCAAGGCACATTATTCTATACATATTATAAAGGCGCATTGGCGGCTGAGATGATGAACAAGGTTGGCTATGACGCGATGACCGTGGGCAACCACGAATTCGACGATGGCCCAGAAGTGTTGGCAGGCTTCATGTCTGCGGTGAACTTCCCTGTGTTAATGTCCAACGCTGATGTGTCCAACGAACCACTTTTGGCTGGCAAATTGGCCAAATCTACAGTGATCGAACGTGGCGGTGAAAAGCTGGGCCTGATCGGTCTAACACCTGATGACACTGACGATCTGGCATCCCCGGGCGACAACATCACGTTCTCTGATCCAGTGGCTGCGGTCCAAGGTGAAGTTGATGCGCTTACAGCTATGGGCGTGAACAAGATCATCGTCTTGTCCCACTCTGGTTACGGTGTGGATCAACGCGTTGCAGCAGAAACAACAGGCGTTGATGTAATCGTTGGCGGTCACTCTAACACGCTATTGTCCAACACAAACGAACGTGCGGCGGGTGCATATCCGACAATGGTTGGTGAAACAGCCATAGTTCAGGCCTATGCCTACGGTAAATTCTTGGGCGAGCTGAACGTCACATTTAACGACGCTGGCGAAATCACTGAAGCCGTTGGTGAGCCATTGGTTATGGATGCGTCCGTGACGGAAGACGAAGCAACTGTTGCACGGATTGCAGAAGCTGCAAAACCGCTTGAAGAAATCCGTACCAAAGTTGTGGCTGAAACCGCTGCAGCAATTGAAGGTGATCGTTCGGTTTGCCGTGCAGTCGAGTGCCCAATGGGATCATTGATCGCAGATGCGATGCTTGATCGCGTAAAAGACCAAGGCGTTGAAATCGCAATCCAAAACGGTGGCGGTATTCGCGCCAGCATCGATGCGGGTCCGGTGACAATGGGCGAAGTGCTAACAGTTCTTCCATTCCAGAACACACTGTCCACATTCGAAGTTGATGGTGCAACAATCGTTGCTGCACTTGAAAACGGTGTGAGTGAATTGGAAGAGGGCGCGGGTCGTTTTGCACAGGTTGCAGGCATCTCCTTCACTGTAGACTCAGCTGCCGAAGTGGGCGCGCGCATTAGCGATGTCATGGTGGGTGGTGCTGCTATCGATTTGGGCAAAATCTATGGTATTGTGTCTAACAACTACGTTCGCAACGGTGGTGATGGCTACAAAATGTTCAAATCAGCGGCAAACGCCTATGATTACGGACCAGATTTGGCTGACGTAATGGCGGAATACTTGGCCGCTCAAGGGCCATTCACGCCCTACACTGACGGTCGTATCAAAGTGAAATAAGGGGTTCCCTTAACGACAAAAGAAAAGGCGTGCAGCAATGTGCGCCTTTTTTGTGTCAAACAGATCGAAAGTTCCAGCTATTGGGATTTTTTAATATCATAAACAACGATGCCATCACCGGCACCTTAGCACAGTGTACAAAGCTGGGCACCCAATTTTTGATGCGTTGGATGAACCGCATATGCCTCTAATGCGTGCTGGTTGGCAAACCGGATAGCAAAGCAACCAGAAAAATCGGAGGATTTTTTCAATATCGCGGTTCACACCAAAATCAAGCCCAAGGACGCCATCAATTGTTTGGCTAAAGGTCTCTAACCCTGCGAACACCTCGGTGCGCTGCTCAGCAATGACGTCCTTGTGGAAACTGCAGAAGACGCAGTGTAGAATGACATTGTTCATTTGGTGCCCTTTGTCGCAGCGATATTTATAGCTTTCGCCACGTTCAGTTTGGCAACCAGCATAGGCGGCTGTTGCACCCACTCACCAGATGGAAACCGCATAGGTTAAGAAAAGTTTAATTGGCCTACCCAAATGAATAACACGGAAAACAGGTTAACAAATGATTGCCATGCAAAACAGCGTGGCACTTTACAGATAAGGCCGTAAACTGTGCAGTTCGTTTAAATTCCAATTTTTTGGGGCAGTATCAGCAAATGAAACTGCACATTTTAAATGCTCAATTGTACATTGGCGTGCTAAACAAGCCGCGAACGCACCGTTAATCTGACCGTGCGCTGGGCTTTTTCTTGGGTGGAGTAGGGACCATATGTGCGGCCGAATTGCCAACACTATGCCACATGATGCCATGGCGCAATTGTTTGCGGCCAAGCCTGATAATGATCTCCCCGAGGTCCCAAATTAGAACGTTTGCCCGACGAATGCTGTCCACTCGATTACGGCTGATGATGGGAAGTGGCGACTGTAATCCATGCGTTGGGGCTTTATTCCCAGTTGGTACAAAAAGCCAAATAATGGCCCATTTTTGATCAACGCTTGGACCGAAACAATTTCAAAAAAGTCAGCGTTTAGAGAGGTTTGTCGTGAGCGTCGTTGTGTAGTGGTCGCGACCGGATTTTATGAATGGACCAAGTCCGAGGACGGTGAGCGCGACCCTTGATACATCTCCCGCAGTGACGGTGCGCCCCTTGCTTTCGCATACATTTGGCAGGGCTTGGATGGTGATGAGACACTGGTCAAAACCTGCGCGGTTGTCACGACAGGTGCGAATAAAGCTATTTCAGGCATTCACCATCCGATGCCCGTGATCTTAGAGCCCGATGAAATTGCATTGTAGTTGGGCGAAAAGGCAAAGGGGCTGCCACGCTTATGCGGGCAGTCCCAGAAAAATAATATAATTTCATAGGGTTAGTCGTGATGTTAACTCACGCCTTAGTTCAGGGCCTCTTCTTCTTCAGCCGCAGTTGAAGACGCTTGATCAAGAGGCGCTGCGCCAAAGTTGGTGAAACCTTGGATGGTCGTGTTGCCATCTTCGTCAGCAAGACCCTCTTGAAAGAAGTTTTTTTGCCATGTCAGCAAGAACGACCATTGCTTCAGTTTGGTCAACGTCAAATTCTTCAGTTGCCCAAGTGTCATCGCTTATGGTCACTGTAAAAACGCCATCAGTATCATTTACAAAATAATGGTATCACCAGCTGACACGTAAGTTGTCTCTGGGAAATATGTATCTGGAAGAACTGTAATTTTGTGCTCGGCTGCCTGAACAGGTGTTGAAATTAATAGTGTAGCCAAGCCGGCTATCAATGTAGCTTTGCGCAGCATTAGTAAGCTCCTGTTTTATAGGCCCCACCCGTAAACATTAGGCGAGGCATAGATAAACAATTGGGAATAGATATGGCCTGATATTGAGACTCTATTCAACTAGGATTTTTAACCATGCTTTAAAGGCGTTCAAGGGCGCAATGTTGGCCCGATCGGTAGGCCAAACCAAATAATATGTGCCGATGCTATCGCTTGTATGTGTCGATGCGCGGCACAGTTGACCACTGTTCAGATAGGGCTCTGCGACAAAGGTGGGAAGCAAAGCGATTCCCATGCCATGCAGGGCTGCTTGGGCCATGGTGGAAAATTGGTCAAACATCATTCCAGATGGGATATTTTCGTTTATTCCATGGGTACTTAGCCATCTTGCCCACCCTTTTGGCCGCGTCTCAAGATGGAGCAATGGGTGTTCCAAGATCGCACACGGATCACCAACGGGTTGTTCTAATAAACCTGGTGCGCAAACAGGAATCACTGTTTCAGACATCAGCTTCATATGTTGCGCGTTTGGCCAATCCTCTCGCCCAAAATGGATCGCGGCGTCAAAGCGGTTGGCGCGGAAATCAAACGGTGCAAGGCGAGTGGATAAATTTATAGTAACCTCTGGATGTTCTTTGGCAAAATCCGACAGGCGGGGTGCCAGCCAATGCATTCCAAAGGCTGGGAGGATCGCCAAATTTAAAGTTCCCCCATTGGGATTTGCACGGGCTTCAATCGAGGCAGAGGCCAGTTGCCCCAATATGCTATGCGCCTTTAAGGCAAAGGCCTGACCTGCTGGTGTCAGTCGGAGCACTCGACCCTCGCGTTGCATCAGTTGAACGCCCAATTGATCCTCTAACGTCTTTAGTTGCCGGCTCACGGCGCTTTGGGTTAATGACAATTCCGATGCAGCCGCCGTGGCTGTGCCAAGGCGCGCTATGGCCTCGAATGCCAACAAGGACGATGTTGAGGGTAGGAAACGGCGGGGCACAAGCATCTATGCGTTTTCCTCATGTATTGTAGGATCAACAAGCATTAGAACTTTGGTGAATTATTTGCAATATAGAGGTTAAATCATAAATATTGCGAAAGGCGCGTCAAATGAGTGCAGAACAAAAGGGTCTTAAAGCCAAGGATAAGCCAGATCTTGGATCGTTTGATTGGGCTGATGCATTCCGCCTAAGCGGTCAGCTCAGCGAAGATGAGCGGATGATTCAAGCATCAGCCGCAGCTTATGCATCAGAAAAACTGGCACCCCGCGTAATCGATGCCTTCGCCAATGAAGTAACAGACAGAAGCATTTTTTCAGAGATGGGCGAGATGGGTCTGCTGGGCGTAACTCTGCCAGAAGAATATGGCGGCCTAGGTGGGTCCTACGTCAGCTACGGGCTTGTTGCCCGTGAGGTGGAGCGGATCGATAGTGGTTATCGCTCCATGATGTCCGTGCAATCCAGTCTCGTGATCTATCCGATCTATGCCTACGGTTCAGAAGAGCAACGCCGCAAGTATTTGCCTAAACTGGCGTCGGGCGAATGGGTCGGTTGCTTTGGCTTGACCGAACCTGACGCGGGCAGTGACCCTGCAGGCATGAAAACAGTGGCCAAGAAAACCGACAGTGGTTACGTCATCAGCGGCTCCAAAATGTGGATCTCAAACGCGCCAATCGCGGATGTATTCGTGGTTTGGGCAAAGTCAGAGGAACATGGTGGCAAGATCCGTGGTTTTGTTCTGGAAAAAGGAATGAAGGGGCTGTCTGCGCCTAAAATCGGTAATAAACTTTCGTTACGTGCATCCATTACAGGGGAAATTGTGATGGAAGGCGTTGAGGTTGGCGAAGATGCTTTGTTGCCGAATGTGCAGGGTCTTAAAGGCCCGTTTGGCTGTTTAAATCGTGCACGTTACGGTATAGCGTGGGGCGCGATGGGCGCTGCAGAATTCTGCTGGCATGCGGCACGTCAGTACGGGTTGGACAGGAAGCAGTTTAACAAGCCGCTGGCTGGTACGCAATTGTTCCAGAAGAAATTGGCAGACATGCAAACCGAGATTTCACTGGGCCTTCAGGGCGCATTGCAGGTTGGCCGCCTTATGGACGAAGCGAATGCTGCCCCTGAAATGATCTCGATCATTAAGCGCAACAACTGTGGTAAGGCACTCGATATCGCGCGCATGTCGCGCGACATGCACGGTGGCAATGGCATCAGCGGCGAATTCCAAGTGATGCGTCACATGATGAACCTAGAGACCGTGAACACCTATGAGGGTACACATGATGTGCATGCCTTGATCTTGGGCCGTGCCCAAACGGGTATTCAAGCGTTCTTTTAAACGATTTAAGCGCGGGCCTCTGTCATTAGAGGCGCGCGTTCACCCGTGCGAATAACGTCTGGGTCATAGGCCTGGCGCGCAAAGACCTCGCGCACCATTGGCGCGAAAAAGTCGATCGATAAAGTGTCGTAGTCAGGGTCAAAGCTTGATTGATCCCAGCGTTCGCAAAACAACGCACAATCATCGAAATAGATGTGACCTGTGAATTGGTCTCTCTTGTTCGGGTTCCCGCCAACGTGGTGTCCATAGTAAACCATCTGAAAATCCCCATGCGCTTGGACGCACCAGCTGCATTGTTCGCGTACAAAGGGGCGCAATATGGCGGCTGCGTATTCGTCGTGATTATAGGGGGCATAGATGTCGCCGATGTCGTGTAGTAACGCGCAAACAACCCAATCAATATCCGCCCCATCGCGCCATGCCCGGGTGGCAGATTGTATTGAGTGACCAAGGCGTGTGATCTTGTAACCTGATAACCCCTCGTCCAAATTCACAAGTGCCTGAAGAAGTTTGTCAGCCGTGCCTTTGGCGTGCTCAGTCTCATTTTTAGTAAGAAACGCATATTCTTCGGCAGTGCCATCTTTCATCTGGGTGAAATTTACCGTTTTATTCATGCGCTTGATCCTTTTGTTGGCCGTACTTTGGCTGCCCTGGCGTACCAGTGCAAGCCATTTTCTTGTCGAGGATGCGGGTCGCAAGATTGCCTAAAATCCCATGTGCACTGAAGATACTAAACGTCACACCTGAGAATTGGGGGTTGGTGCTAGACATGTCAGCGCACGTCGCTAGTGTCCATTTTTGAAAGTTCATTTGCTTGGGAGCAGACGCATGGAAAAGTTCGGAAAAAGCCAACCGGTTAAACGGGTCGAAGATGTGCGCTTTCTGGTCGGGAAGGGCCGCTATGTGGATGACATCGCGCCTGCCGATGCATTGAACGCATTCTTTTTCCGCTCTCCAGTAGCGCATGCCGTTATTGCCAAACTTAATGTAGATAATGCGCGCGAAGCCGAAGGTGTTCACGCGGTGCTAACCTGTGCTGACCTTGAAGCAGCAGGCATGAACCTAGAAATGGCTGCGGTTCTTATAAAGAACCGTGATGGAAGCCAAGGCGCTGCGACCAGCCGCACGATGCTGGCCAAAGATCGCTTGCGTTTTGTTGGTGAGCCGATTGTTGCTGTGATTGCAGATACGTTGGTCCAAGCGCGTGATGCAGCTGAATTGATTGTGCTGGATTATGACGAACTGCCTGCAAAGATGGACCTTAAAGCGGGCGGTGAAACCCTGCATGAAACAGCACCCGACAACGTCGCGTTTGACTGGGGTATGGGTGACGAGGTAGCAACCAATGCAGCGTTTGAGAAAGCGGCACATGTCGTCAGCCTAGATGTTGGCGATAACCGCATTATCGTCAACTCAATGGAGCCACGCGGCTGTTATTCATATTGGGAAGATGACCGCCTTCACGTTGCAATCAACGGTCAGGGTGTTTGGGTGAACAAGACCCAGATGACTGCAGCATTTGGTCTGGAACCTGATGATGTTCACGTGACCAATCCTGATACGGGGGGCGGTTTTGGGATGAAAGGTATGGGTTATCCCGAACCATTCAGCGTTGCCCAAGCTGCGCGTATTTTGGGGCGTCCAGTGCGTTGGATGTCTGAGCGTACAGAAGCGATGCTGTCTGACAATGCAGGGCGCGATTTGACGTCTTTGGCAGAATTGGCATTTGACGAAAATCACAAGATAATCGCGTATCGTGTGCATTCCAATATTAATCTTGGTGCTTATAATTCGCAGTTTGCGCAACCGATCCAAACACAATTGTTTAGTCGTGTTTTAATGGGCGTTTATGATGTGCAGGACACGTATCTAAGTGTGAATGGTTACTTTACCAACACCACACAGGTTGATGCATATCGCGGTGCTGGGCGTCCTGAGGCGATCTATGTGCTAGAACGTGTCATGGACCGTGCGGCACGTGAACTGAGTATTGATCCATGGGAATTGCGCCGCCGCAACTTTATCAAACCCAATCAGTTTCCATATCTGGCGGCCACTGGTGAGACCTATGATGTGGGTAACTTTGACCTATTGCTAACCCGCGCCGCTGAGGTTGCTGATGCTGATTGTTTTGCCGCGCGTCGTACTGCCGATGAGGCTAATGGGCTGCTGCGCGGCTATGGTATTTGCTATTATATCGAAAGCATTTTGGGTGCGCCGGATGAAACAACCAAGGTTGTGTTCAACGACGATGAGACAGTTCATATTCTAGTTGGCACGCAATCAGGCGGGCAGGGGCACGAAACGGTCTATGCACAGTTTTTAAGCGACCAAACAGGCATCCCTGCGGATTTGATTTACGTCATCCAAGGCGACAGCGACTTGATCAAAAAGGGTGGCGGCACGGGCGGATCGCGTTCCGTCACTGTACAGAACAATGCCACGTTGGTTACCGTTGCGACGATGACGGAAAAGTTCACAGCATTCTTGTCCGATGAAATGGGTGTTGATGCGGCTGAAATCAGTTTTGACGATGAACGCTTCCGCGCTGAGGGATCAAACCTGACGCCAACTATGCTTGAGGTCGCAGATATGGCTCGCGTAGCTGGGCGCAGTGATCTTCTTGAGCACGAAGAGCACGTGAAACTAGAGGCGCGCAGCTTTCCAAATGGCGCACATGTTTGCGAAGTTGTGATTGATCCTGACACGGGTGTTGTTACCACTGATCGTTATTTCGTGGTCGATGATTTTGGGAACCTGATCAATCCTGTGCTGGCCGAAGGTCAAGTTCACGGTGGTGTCGTTCAAGGTATCGGGCAGGCTCTGACAGAACATGTTGTTTATGATGAAGACGGGCAGTTGCTCACCGCGACCTTTATGGATTATGCCATGCCTCGCGCAGATGATGTGCCGCAAATTAGTTTCACTTCGGTTCCTGTCCCTTCAACGGCCAACGTCATGGGCATGAAAGGGTGTGGCGAGGCTGGGACTGTTGGTGCTTTGGCCGCGGTAGCAAACGCTGTTCAAGATGCGCTGTGGGATCACGGGGTCCGACAGGCAGATATGCCTTTCACCCCGCATAAAGTTTGGAAACTGCTGCGAGATGCGCCTGCCGTCACTAAATAAACGTATCACGCGGTGGCTGATGGCGCGTTTTGGACGGGCCACACCAGAGGTTTTGCCACGCAAACGTGGATCAACGACCCATGTTATTATCATTGACGGCACCATGTCCACGTTGGCAGAAGGGCATGAGACCAATGCAGGTCTTAGCTATAAAATGCTGGCCGAACTGGATGGTGATATTTCAGTTTTTTATGAACACGGATTGCAGTGGTCCAATTGGCGTCGTCCAGGCGATGTGTTGATGGGGCGTGGTATCAACCACCAAATTTGCCGCGCTTATGGCTATCTTGCATCGCGCTATCGTACTGGCGACAAGGTTATCTTGCTTGGTTTCTCGCGTGGTGCCTATGCAGTCCGTTCATTGGCAGGTGTGATTGACATGGTAGGGTTGTTGCACAGCGATCAAGCGACCCAACGCCGAATTCGTGATGCCTATCGACACTATCGCCACGCTCCGCAAAGTGGTTCAGCCAAGCGGTTCAGTAAGGCGTACTGTCACTCTGAAGTGAAGATTAGAATGATTGGTGTCTGGGATACCGTAAAATCATTGGGTTTGAACGCGCCGGTGCTATGGCGCTTAAGTGTCGCCAAACATGCGTTTCACAGTCACGTTTTAGGACCATCAGTTCAAAATGGATATCATGCGTTGGCCTATGATGAGACACGTGTGGTGTACAGCCCCGTTTTGTGGGCAACGAACGACAGTTGGAATGGCCATATGGAACAGATGTGGTTTCGTGGTGCCCATGGGGACGTTGGTGGTGAGCTTGGTGGCATGCCGCAGGTGCGCCCACTCTCAAATATTCCACTGGTTTGGATATTGGAGAAGGCTGAGAAGCATGGGCTGGATTTGCCAGCAGGTTGGCAGGATCGTTTTTTTCAGGACCCCAAAGCCCCTGCGCGTGGCACTTGGACGGGTTATGGCCGTGTCTTTATCAATCGCAAGTCTCGCATTATCGGTGCTGATCTGTCTGAGACGATTCATCCAAGTGTCGCACAGGCCCCAGCCGAAGAACCCGCGCTTTGGTACAAATGGCTTTCAAAATTATGCGGTTAGGGTTTGTTGATCGACATGATGATGCATGTCGTTGAACCGGTGGCATATAGTTTACCATCTTCAACACCCCGAATTTCACCAGAGGCCACGCCAGTTGAGCGTCCTGCATGATCAACTGTGCCGATACAATCAATCGCCATGCCCAATGGGATAGGACGGGTGATGTTAATTTTGTATTCTAGAGTGGTGTAGACAGAGCCGCGCGGCACGCGTGTCATGACGGCGCAGGCCATAGAGCTATCTAGCAATGTTCCATACCAACCACCGTGAACCGTGCCCATTGGGTTGGTCACGTTGAATTCTGGAACGCCGCGAAATACCACGCGGCCGTCCGATACTTCAAACAACGAATACCCCATTGTGTCACCAATGGGTGGTCCAGGGTGTGCGCCGTCCAAAATACCTTGCATGAATTCCAGGCCAGACATGGCCAAAATTTCATCTAATTTAAGCAGATCAGCAGTGGTTTGCGCAGGTGTAACCATTGGTGCCTCCATCGGGCGTTTCGCTACCTTAACGCTAAAAACCCGCTAAGATCACAGCAAGTGTTACGCCACGTTGCGAATGCTGTGGGACCGTGTGACCCCCAAAGCATGGCACACATCGCGCGTTAGGTCGGGACGGTTGAGTGTATAAAAGTGCAAGTCGCTAACACCCTCATTTAGTAGATCATCACACAACTCTGTGCATTGAGCGACTGACAAAAGATCCAACCGGCCATCACGCGTGGCTTTGTCAAAGGTCTGGGCCAGCTCGTCAGGAATGTATGCACCGCATTTTTGGGCAAACTTGCGGGCGCTGTTCCAGTTTGTGATGGGTAAGATCCCGGGCGTAATTGGAGCTGTGATCCCAGCATCCGCACAAGCATCGCGGAAACGAAGGAAGCCATCAGCCTCAAAGAAGAATTGGGTCAATGCCTCACAGGCACCTGTGTCGATCTTGGCCTTCAGCCAATCAATGTTTTGCTTGGAGGATGCGGCGTCTGGGTGAACATCAGGGTACGCGCCAACGCGGATATTGAAACGGTCCGTCTTTGCAAGGGCCGTGATCAAGGCACAGCTGTCTTCGAAGCCATCAGCATGCGGCCTGAATTCGGTGTCGCCTTTGGACGGATCTCCGCGCAATGCCACGATATCTGTAATGCCTGCATCCGCAAATTTGTTGGCTGTTTCCATAACGTCGCCTTTGGTCGCGCCCACGCATGTGAGGTGGGCCGCAACACGGTGGCCAGATGTGCGGTGCAGCGTTTCAGCCGCATCATGTGTTAGATTTTGATCAGAACCGCCAGCACCATAAGTCACGGAAAAGAAGCGTGGGCCAAGGGGAGCGAGAACCTGTGCTGTGTCCCATAGCCGGAAGGAAGCATCGATGGATTTCGGGGGGAACACTTCAAACGAAACGGATGGCACAGGCATTGGTCTCTCCTTTTTTGCCCTTGTCGCAGAAATCAAAACATGAAACAAATTCATAACATTCAAGATAATTATGAGTTTCGTATGCATATAGAGTTTCGCCACCTCCGCACGATCAAAGCAATCCATGAAGCGGGTGGACTGGCAAAGGCCGCTGATCTGCTGAATACAACACAAAGTGCGCTGAGCCATCAGGTGAAGGGACTTGAGGATCAGGCAGGGGTTGAACTGTTCGTGCGCCGCTCAAAACCGCTGAAACTATCGGCTGCTGGGACACGTCTGCTGCGATTGGCAGAACAGGTTTTGCCACAAATCGAAGCAACAGTGGCTGAGTTCACCGGTTTGCGTAATGGTCATTCTGGCCGCATGCACATCGCGATTGAGTGTCATGCGTGTTTTGAATGGTTATTTCCAGTTTTGGAACACTTCCGTCGGGACTGGGCGGACGTGGATGTCGATATTCGGCCTGGCCTCGCTTTTGACGCGTTGCCCGCTTTGATGAAAGAAGAAGTGGATCTGGTTGTATCGTCGGACCCTGAAGAAATTGCGGGAGTCGAGTTTATTGAACTATTTGATTATGCACCGGTTTTTGTTGCGTCCAAAGATCACCCTCTTGCCCAAAAAGAATATATTGAGGCTTCGGACTTTCGGGGGGAGACGCTCATAACTTACCCCGTTGAACGGTCTCGACTTGATGTTTTTAGCCAACTTTTGATCCCAGCCAAGGTTGAACCTGCAGCTGTGCGTCAAGCAGAGCTCACGGCAGTGATTTTGCTATTGGTCGCTTCCAATCGGGGTGTTTCGGTGCTGCCAGATTGGGTCGTGCGCGAGGTTAAATACAGCTCTGATTATGTGACGCGACCTTTAACCAAGAATGGACTAACCCGTCGCCTCTATGCCGCGATCCGCAGCGAAGAACGCGATAAGCCTTATATGCAGCGATTGATTGAGCTAGCCCGAATTGAGGCGCGCAAACTGCAGGATGCTTAGGCGAATATCATAACCACTGTGGCCGCCATGAGAGCGGCCATTGTTGTCATGAAAATGCGCCAAACCTTTGGATCGTTGAGGGTCGACGATAGCATATGCCCAATGCTGGTCCAAAACAGGCAAACGGCCAAATTGATGGTGCTGAATACAATGAACAATCTGAATGCTTCAAGCGGTGTAGAAAGGCCCATGCCAAAGCCTGCGGACGCGGCGAGTGCTATGGCCCAAACCTTTGGATTGACCGCTTGAAATAGAATCGCTTCGTGAAATCGAAACGGACGCCCACGGTCTTCCGACTTAGCTGCACGTCCTGCTTGGGCCGTACGAAAGGCCAGCCATAAAATCCATAGTGCAGCGATGATTTGAAATGTGAACTTCAAGGTTGGTGCGGTGAGTAGAATAGTCCCCAAACCTAGCCCACTGATCGCACCCAACAGACCTGTTCCAATCGGGACACCCAGCAGATGTGGCAGTGTCGCGCGAAAGCCAAACCGCGCGCCAGAGGCCGTTAACATCACGACGTTTGGCCCGGGCGAAAACAACCCGACTAAAACGAAGAGAATAAGGGGAAATGATGCACTCATGGCGGCGATACGACGTGACGAAGCCTGCAATGTAAAGGCAGATTAAAAGCTGAATTTTTCTATCCCAGTAATGCTGCTGATCTAAAGAGCTTCCACAGGGCGCTATTTCAGGTGGGGTTCACCGCGCTTCCCTCTTGGCAAGTGCCAATGTAGGGCGTATAGCGCGGGCTTAATCCTCACTGGAGTACCCGCCATGATCGGCAGCGCGAACCTCAATATCATGATTAAAGCCGCCCGTAAGGCTGGCCGTTCCTTGGTCAAAGACTTCCGCGAAGTTGAAAACCTACAGGTTTCATCAAAGGGTGCAGGTGACTTTGTTTCCAAGGCGGATATCGCTGCTGAAAAGGTGATCAAAGACGAATTGATGGGCGCGCGCCCAACTTACGGCTGGTTAGCCGAAGAAGGCGGTGGAGAAGGAGGGGCCGATCCTACACGTCGTTGGATTGTTGACCCACTTGACGGCACCACGAACTTTTTGCACGGCCTTCCGCACTGGGCCGTTTCTATTGCGTTAGAGCACAAAGGCCAAATCGTTGCAGGCGTTGTATTTGACCCAGCAAAAGAAGAGATGTTCGTTGCTGAAAAAGGTGCAGGCGCTTGGATGAATGACACACGCATGCGCGTGTCTGGCCGTCATAAGTTGATCGAATCTGTCTTCTCAACAGGACTCCCATTTGCTGGCCGCTCTGACCTACCGCTGACATTACGTGAATTGGCCCGCTTGATGCCAGTCGTTGCTGGTGTTCGCCGTTGGGGTGCTGCATCGCTTGATTTGGCATATGTCGCCGCTGGTCGCTATGACGGTTACTGGGAGCGTCGCTTGCAATCATGGGATATCGCAGCTGGTTCGTTGATCGTTCGTGAAGCGGGTGGTTTGGTTGAACCGTTGAACCCCAATGGTAACATTGTGGAAGACGGCGAAATCATCTGCGCTAACGAGCCATTGTTTGAGCAGTTGGCGAAAATTGTGCGCCAGCAATAGTTGATATTGAGATTTTTAAAGGTCTCGCTTTTGGCGGGGCCTTTTTATTTGGGACTCTGCCCCCACCGCGCTATGCGCGTCTCTCCCAGAGTTTAGTTTGTAAGATGAAGCTGGTTATAAGCTGTGGTTAGCGTTTGACCCGAGGGATGCGGCTGTTTGTATAGACTGTTTCTGGATGGGGTGGGTGGTAGCCGTTGTTGCGCCAAAATTTAGTACCACCGCATTTGATCCAGGTTGGAATGGCGCAGATGAGGCCTGCGATGAAGCCTCCTGCGTGTGCCCAGTAGGCTACCCCCCCTGTTCCCGGATTTGATCCAATCCCCCCAACGAATTGCATAGCAAACCAGAACATCAGAACAATCCAAGCTGGGATTGGGAAGATACGGAAGAAGATGATGAGGATCAACAGGATGTCGACTTTGGCTTTGGGATAGAGCAGGAGGTAGCCACCCATGAGGCCCGCGATTGCCCCAGATGCGCCTACAGTCGGCACGCCGGAGTAAGGTGCTGAGATGTAATGGATGAGGCCTGCCGCAATACCTGTGAATATGTAGAACCCAAGGTAGGGTAAGTGGCCCATTTCGTCTTCTATGTTGTCGCCAAAGATCCAGAGAAACAGCATGTTTCCAGCAAGGTGCATCCAGCCACCATGTAAGAACATTGACGAAAACAAAGTATAATACCCTTCGCCTGCGCTGATCCGCTGAGGGATCATCCCCCAAGTTAGGTAAATATGATTGATTTTTGGAATGTCGGAAAAGGCCCCAGCATAGCAAAGGAATATCCCAATATTCGCAGCCATGAGCGCGTAGGTGACAAAGGGAAAACGTCCTGATGGGTTATGATCGCGAATAGGTAACATCCCGCCAAACTGAGACTTTGGCGGGATGTCGTCAAGGTGTTAGCTTGCTTCGCCGAGCAATGCGGCGTTGCCGCCAGATGCCGTCGTGTCGATACAGATGTGGCGTTCTTCTAGTGCATGTCCAACATCGGGCTGCCCTGTGATCAACGGCAAGATTGCGCCAGTGCGTTTGGCCAATGCTGTATCGATGGCTGTGGCCGTTTTTGCATCGCCCCACCAGAGTATGCCACCGTAAGATGGGCCATCTGCCAGCAATGAGGGTTCGATATTCCCTATGGCTTGGATGGCATGCCCGCCGAGTTTGTTGATAGCCTCGGCCTGAGCCATCGCAGCATTCGCGCCTGGGCCCATGCACAAGATGGGCGCGCGTGTCGTGCTGGTAAGACGATTAGATTCGCCGGTTGGGCCAGGCAACGTGTGCTCACAGACGATTTGTGGCTTATTCGTGATTGCAGGAAGTTCAATTTGTGTGGTGGCCCATTCCCCAGCTTCGCCGGCAGGTTTAACTGCACGGAAGCGTAATAGGTAATCGGGGCCACCCGCTTTGGGGCCGGTACCTGATAGGCCAGTTCCACCGAAAGGCTGACTTCCAACAATGGCACCGATTTGGTTGCGATTGATGTAGACGTTGCCTGCAATGATTCGATCAGACACGTGTTGAACGCGATCGTCGATACGAGTGTGAAGGCCGAATGTTAGGCCGTATCCGGTGTCATTGATGTCATTGATGATTTGATCCAGTTCTTGGGACTTGAAGGTCACCAAGTGTAGAATTGGGCCAAAAATTTCCTTTTTCATGTCTACAATTCCAGACACTCTGATCAGGGTTGGCGCTATAAATGTGCCCGCTTGAGGAGTGGGAAGTTGGTGAATGATATTCGCCTTGTGGGCCTCAATGTGAGCGGCAATTTTTGCGCGTGCTGGTTCGTCGATGACTGGCCCCACATCAGTTGAAACGTCCCACGGTTGTCCAACGTCCAGAGTATCCATGGCACCTGTCAGCATTTTGATGAACGATGGCGCAATGTCCTCTTGAACATAAAGGCAGCGCAGAGCGGAACAGCGTTGTCCTGCTGATTGAAACGCGCTTTCAACGATGGCAGCCACTGCTTGTTCCGGAAGTGCCGTGCTGTCCACAATCATAGCGTTGAGGCCACCTGTTTCGGCAATGAATGGCGTAGCTGGTGCGTTTTTCGCAAGGCTGTGGCGTATGCGTTTGGCCGTGCTGGTTGATCCTGTAAACGCAACGATGTTTAGGTTCGGGTTTTCAGTCAGCGCCCCGCCGATGTCGCCGCCGCCTGGCAGCAACTGCAGGGCATGTTTGGGGACGCCTGCTTCGTGCAAAAACTGGGCTGCGCGGTGCGCCATAAGGCTGGTTTGTTCAGCAGGTTTGGCAAGGACCGCGTTGCCCGAAGCGAGAGCCGCTGCCATTTGTCCGGAGTAGATCGCGAGAGGAAAGTTCCACGGAGAGATGCAAAGCGCTGTCCCTGCAGGTGCATCGTCGGTCGCTTGGGCTGCATAGTAGCGCAGAAAATCCACAGATTCACGCAATTCTGCAACGCAATCTAGCAAGGTTTTACCTGCTTCACGGGTCAGCAGCGCAAACAATTCGCCAAAATTGGCTTCGTAGAGATCAGCGGCTTTGTTCAACACAGCTGCGCGTTCGGCCACGGGTGCATCCCATTGTTTAGCCATTGAAATGGCTGTTTTGACATCCTTGAGGGATGCAAACTCTGCAGTCCCAACAATATCATCTGGGTTGGCAGGGTTGGTCACATCGACACTGTCTGCCGGGTTTGCCTTGCCGTTTAACAGCGGCTGCGCTGTCCATTTGGATGTTTCGAAAGGCATGCGCGCGATATCAATTTGCGCCAAAGTTGGAGCGTGGGCCAGATCGAAACCAAGGGAATTGACCCGCTCAGGTTGGTATAGGTCGCTGCCAACTGTGATATTGTGACCTATTTCGCTGACGGTATCAAACGGATCAGCAGCCACAACTTCTGGTGCCACGTCTTCGTCCACGATTTGGTTCACAAAGCTAGAGTTGGCTCCATTTTCCAACAAACGGCGAACCAAATAGGCAAGCAGATCACGGTGCGCTCCAACTGGAGCATAAATACGGCAGCGCGTTTCGTTGTCTTGCATGACCATCTTATGCATAGCTTCGCCCATGCCGTGCAGACGTTGAAATTCGTACGTCTTTGGGTCAGTCGCCATATGCAGGATGGCTGCCACTGTATGGGCATTGTGGGTAGCGAATTGCGGATAGATGCGATCCGTCATGTCCAAAAGTTTACGTGCATTTGCGATATAGCTAACATCGGTCTGTGCCTTCTGAGTAAAGACAGGAAAATGCTTCATGCCCAGAACTTGGGCTTGTTTGATTTCGGTGTCCCAGTAGGCACCTTTGACCAAGCGCACCATGAACTTGCGGTCATATTTGATCGCCATGTCATACAATGCTTGGATCGCGGTTTCGGCGCGTGGGCCGTAAGCTTGGACAACAACGCCAAACCCATCCCAGCCAGCAAGAGTGGGTTCTGAAATGACTTGTTCAATTACTTCGAGGGACAGACCTAGGCGGTCTACTTCTTCAGCGTCGACATTCAGACCCATATCTGCGGATTTCGCGAGTAATGCCAACGAGCGCAGGCGTGGCGTTAGATTGCGAAGCACGTCTTCACGTTTAGCTAGCTCATAGCGCGAATAGAGAGCTGATAGTTTAACAGAAATACCTGGGTTGCTTTGAACGTCATCAGTGACACATGCGGTGGCAATAGCTGAGATCGCGCGCGAATAGCTAAGGTGATAGCGTTTTGCGTCAGCTTCAGTGCGCGCGGCTTCGCCCAGCATGTCGTAGGAGTAGGTGAACCCTTTTTCTTCCATCTTGGCGGCGCGTTTCATGGCGGCAATGATGTCTTCGCCTAAAACGAACTGACGACCCATTTCTTTCATCGCGCGTGAAACGGCGGCACGAATAACAGGTTCGCCCAAACGCTTCAGTACGGATTGGAGGTGGCCCGCCGTGGCCGGCGCGTTGTCGTCCAAAACACGGCCCGTCAGCATTAAGGCCCAAGTCGAGGCGTTCACAAGCGAGGAAGCCGATTTGCCCAGATGTTTGCCCCAGTCAGATGGCGCAATTTTGTCTTCAATCAATGCATCGATCGTATCCGCATCTGGAACGCGTAAAAGCGCCTCTGCCAAACACATCAAGGCAACGCCTTCGTCAGTGGAAAGGCCGTATTCGGCAAGGAACACTTCCATCAAGCCGGGTGCCGCGTCATTTCTGATTCGACCAACAAGAGTTGCGGCTTTCGCAATAATCTCTAAGCGATCTTGTTTAGAAAGGTTGGCCAGCTCAACTAAGTGCTTAACCACAGGACCATGATCGCCGTAAGTGTGTTCGTCAATTGTCTGCAGCATGTTGTATGACATGGATTTCCCTTTATGTTTCGCACACTTTATTCTACAAATAGAAGTCGTTTGGACTTAAGTGTGACCTTAGTGGAGTTTTTTGTTGTGAAAATTGGATATTTTTCGTGATTTTTAATCACTCCGAATTGGATCGTTTCGATACAGCAATTCTTGAAGTTCTTGCGAAGGATGGTCGGATCAGTCTGACTGAATTGGCCAGTCGCATTGGGCTATCCAAATCGCCGACACAGGCTCGTTTACGCAGGCTGGAAAGTTCAGGTGTGATTTTGGGTTATCGTGCAATGCTTAATCCGATCCGTTTGGGGTTGGACCATGTTGCCTTCGTTGAGGTTAAGCTGAACGATACACGTGATGCTGCCTTGCGCGCGTTTAATGCAGCCGTTGTGAAGATACCTGAAATTGAACAAGCCCATATGATTGCTGGTAATTTTGATTACCTTTTAAAGGTGCGCACATCGAATATGGCTAGTTATCGCGCCTTCTTGGGAGAGACAATTTCGATCCTACCCCACATTGCATCAACCTCGACATATGTCGCGATGGAAGCGGTCAAAGAGACCGTGCTGGCTGAAGCCCCGTAAAACCATACACCAAGAAGTTTCTTGACCTGTAAGGAATATGCGCCAAATCTAACATATGCGTATTTTGTTAGTCCTTGCCCTCGTGTCTGGCCCCGCGTGGGCTGAAGTCTGCCCTGACCCTCAGGATTACTCCACTGAGTTGGACGCTCTGATTGCTTCGGCGCAGGATGCGCCATCGGCTGCGGATGCAAATGATGTGACCAGTGGGATGTGGAAGGTGTGGTTGCGCGCACCCAACGTCCAAGCCCAAGAAGTTCTGGATCGCGGTCTTGCGCGGCGAGATGGCTTTGATTTCGTTGGGGCGTATAGTGATTTTGATAAACTTGTCGAATACTGCCCAAAATATGCAGAAGGTTTCAACCAGCGCGCCTATGTTCAATTCTTGCGGGGGGAATACGCGGGTGCACTGCTTGATTTAGACGCCGCGTTGGCGCTGTTGCCAAATCATGTGGCGGCACAGTCTGGTCGTGCACTGACACTGATGCAAATGGGCCGCTTAAAAGAGGCCCGAACACAGATGTTAGAGGCGTTAAAGAACAACCCATGGCTGTCAGAACGCGCATTGATTGCAAAAGGGGCCCCACTTGGACCCAAAGGTGAAGATATCTAGGGTTGAGGCTGGCGCAAGCTTTGACTACAGAAAGGGTATCGTGTCTGTGCGGGCGTGATGGAATGGTAGACATAGCAGACTTAAAATCTGTGGGCCTTTGTGCCGTGGGGGTTCAAGTCCCCCCGCCCGTACCACGATAACAATAATGTCGCGAATAACGTCAGTTTACTGGATTTATTCGCGGTCATTCTTTCTCCAATGATCCAGACAGTGTTGTCACTCGTAATAGTCTGTTAAGGGCCACTTATACCCGTTGGGCATTTGATTTCATATGCTTGTTCGAATTGGCGGGGCGCAGTCAGTTTTTTGAGGGACGTAATGAAGAAGATTATTGGGTACTTGGGCGTTGGCCTGCGTGAATTATTTTGGATTGCAGTTGCAGTTGCTGTAATTTTTGGCGGGATCACCGGATTTCGTTACCTTGGTGAGAATCGCGAAGTTGTTGAACTAACCGTGGTTGAACGCCCCACAACCTTAGTAGAGACTGCCGAGATATTCCTCATTGCTTCACCGCTACCCATTCGTGGTGAAGGGTTCATGCAACCGCATCGATTAGCAAATTTAGCCAGCCAAGTTGGTGGTCAAGTGATTGAATTGCACGCTGCGATTACAGACCGCGGTGCGTTTAAGCAGGGCGAAGTCTTGGTCCGGTTAGATGACAGCGCAGAACGTGCAACGCTCACACAAACCCAAGCCAACATTGACGGCACACGTGCACGTCTAGACCTCAACCAAATCTTGCTAGAACGTACAGAAAAGTTGCGCAGCAGTGGATCGGCCAGCCAGGCATCCCTTGATCAAGTGCGCAGCACGCAACAAGAATTGTCTGCCAGCTTGAACAGTTTGATAGCTGCACAAAACGTGGCTGAGGTGAGCCTTGGGCGTAAAATCGTAACGGCCCCTTTCGATGGTGCGGTGTTATCAAAAAACTTGGATATTGGCTCAGTTGTAAACGGTGGTCAGGCGATTGCTGAAATTTTCACCGAAGACCGCATGGAAATTGATGTGCCTGTGCGCGAAGCTGATGCTGCCCTCATCCCCGGATTGTTCGAGGGTGCCTCACCTCAAGCAACTGTCTCAGTACGTTTTGCAGGTCAGATTTTCGACTGGGACGCAAAGGTTACGCGGGTCGCACCAACATTGGATCAACGTACCCGAACCTTAACTGTAACAGTGGAATTAATTGATATTACGGGTGCTCGTGCCACTGGGACCAGTATTTTGGCCTCCGGTGCCCCGCCCGCATTGATCAACTCATTCGCTAATGTTGTTATCGAAGGGCCGCAGCCAGACGCGACCTACGCGGTTCCATCGACCGCATTGCGCGGTGGGAAAGAGCTGTGGTTACTAACTCCCTCAGAGGGCGAGGGGGGCAATTTGAAGATCGTACCTGCCATATTGGTTCATGTAGACAACGAAACGTCATACGTAACTTCAGCGTTCATCCCTCAGGGTGCGCGTTTGATCACCACTGCACTTTCGACCCCGCAAGAAGGAATGAAATTGCGCGATGTAGCTGCTGATGTGACGGATGACAAACTATGAATGGTGTCATCAAGTGGATGGCTGAACATCCAGTTGCAGCCAATCTGACAATGGTTTTCATCGTGGTCGTTGGTATGCTGGCTGCCTTTCAGATGCCGCAAAAGACGTTTCCAGAGTTCACATTGGATACAGTTAGCGTTTCAGTCAGTTATCCGGGGTCATCGCCGCTTGAAATTCAAGACAGCATTGTTCGTCCTATTGAGGATCAGCTTTCTGGCATTGATGGGATCGACAGCATTACCGCTTCCATCAGCGAAGGGCGTGGCGGTGTCACCGTGTCGTTCTTGCGCGGTGAAGATATCAAAGAAAAACTGGACGAGATCAAAACAGAAATCGACCGGATCACGGTCTTGCCTGAAGAAGCGAATGATCCAGTTGTTATTCAAGCCAGCAACAGCTCGCGCGTGCTTGAAATTGCAATCCACGGCGATGCATCCGAACAGGTGCTTAAAGAAGAGGCTGAGCGGCTAAAGGACGAGTTGGTCGCCCTTGGCAGCATCTCATTCGTTGAAGTTGGCAACATCCGAGCATACGAGATCTCAATCGAGGTGGACCGAGACAATCTGCGCGCCTACGGTATTTCTATGGCCGAGGTCGCGAATGTAATCGGACAAAACTCGCTCGAGTTACCGGGTGGCTCTATCAACACTGATACAGTGGCAATCCCAATCCGTACGACAGGGCGCAACTATACTCAGAGTGATTTCGAAAACATCATTGTGCGTACTGATGACAAAGGTGGCCGCGTTTACTTGCGTGATATTGCAAAAGTCGTCGATGGTTTTGAGGACGCCGATCTGGCCGCCAACTTCAACGGTGACCGCTCAGTATCTGTAAACGTTTTTCGCGTTGGCGATGAACAGGTGTTGGCCATCGTTGAAGATGCCCGCGCCTATTTGGCGGCGACTTATCGCCCTTCGCTAGAGGACGGGATCAACGCGACAGTTTGGCAGGATGACTCCAAAGACCTGCAGGACCGTATCGATCTGTTGGTGAACAACGCGGCAATCGGTCTGGCGCTCGTTGTTCTGTGTCTTGCATTGTTCCTCGATATCCGGCTCGCGTTTTGGTCCGCAATGGGGATTGGCGTTTCTTTTGCAGGGACTTTTATCATCATGGGTAGTCTAGGGATGTCGATCAATATGATCTCTCTCTTTGGCTTTATCCTTGCGATTGGGATCGTGGTGGATAACGCGATTGTTGTCAGTGAAAATATTTATAAAAACGGCGAAGATGGGCTTTCTCCAATGCAGGCTGCTGTTAAAGGCACGCAGCGCATCGCTATCCCGGTTATCTTTTCTGCACTGACAACCATCGTTGCTTTTTGGCCGTTGACCCAACTGCCCGGCACCTTGGGCAAATTCCTGACGGATATTCCAGTTGTGGTGATCGTGGTTCTAAGCCTGTCATTGCTACAGGCCTTGCTGGTTTTACCGCGCAACCTGTCAAGGCTTGATGTGTCGCAAATTAACAAACCCAACTTAGTGTTTCGCTTTTTGAACCTGATCCGCGGTGCTGTTGATGCCGTGTTGCAATGGTTCATCCGCGTGCCACTTGATGCCGTATTGCGTTTCACAACCAAGGGCTTTGCCATTCTGATTCCTATCGCGTTCTCCGTTGCGATGATGATTATGACGGTTGGTTTGTTGTCTTTTGGTTACGTCAAATTCAACTTTTTTCCATCCATTGATGGTGACTTTGTAACTGCCAGCATTGAGATGAATGACGGCACAACTTTCCAAATGACACAAGAGGTTGCGGAACATGTGCGCGTTTCGGCCATTCAGGC
>CAJJAR010000009.1 GCA_905182105.1 uncultured Paracoccaceae bacterium | reverse complement strand
AACAAATCTGCCAACTCAAATCCGTTCCACGGAACAACCATCGACCACGCCTCAACACAGCGGAAACGGTAAATCCTCTCTTCGATCGTCATCGCCGCTTTGATATCGTCGATGTCGTATTTGCCAGGGTTCTTAACCATCCCGTCAATTTCAACGGTCCATGGAGTTGTCGTTAGCACGCCTGCATATTCCGAAGGGTCGGTTTTTCCCGTCCCAAATTCATAGAAGTTGTTGTACTGTGTGATGTCTTCCCAAGAGTTCGGCGTTAGCGCCTCTTGTGCGTTTGACACCCCAGCAACACCAGCCAATCCAAATCCTGCAGCGGCCCCCGCGATCAATTGGCGGCGATTAAGAAACGCGACCTGTGGGGTGACATCGGTTTGGCTAAGTGTGTTGGTCCAACGATTGGCCATAGGGACGGCTCCTTTGATGCATTTTGTTTCTTATGCCTCAAAGTCAGAAGTGTTTCATCTTATTCCAAGCCTGTTCACGCAGAGTTTGGAGACTGTAACAATCATAGTCCTGCGATAATCATCTCACGAATTTTGGTCGCCTTCACGAAATGATCCAATTGGTGACACTCGATCCACCATGTTGCTGCTTCCATCAACAACTCCGGTTCATCGTTCTTGTTCTTGAAGAACGCGCAAAAAGATGGGCCAACACCTTCGCCCTTAGGGCTAATCTTTGCGTCGCATACGCTGACTGCCCTGTCTCTCAAGCTTTGGCGCATGCCTATTTCGTCTGTGGATGTGCGCTTGGGTACAATTAATTCATCGGAACCGATCGTCCGTTGTCTTGCATCAGACGCACATTACGACGACGCAGCAGACGTGGCTCATTTACTCCTACAGAGTGGGCGATCACTTCAACCTTGTGAATAATGTCGGTCACATAACGGGCCACACGCTTATACTTTTCACTGACCACCAATCCTTTTTGGAAACGTGGGTCATGCGTCGTGATTCCCGTGGGACAGGTGTTTTTGTTACACTTCAATGCTTGAATGCACCCAAGGCTGAACATAAAGCCACGCGCGGATGTGACGAAATCAGTACCCACTGCCAGCGCCCATGCGATGTCAGCGGGGTTGACCAACTTACCACGCGCGATCAGGCGCACTCGACTGCTTAGCCCTGCCTTGTCACGAATGTTGGCAACCAACGGCAGTGCCTTGCGCACCGACATACCCACCAAATCAATCAGCGGCATGGGTGCAGCACCCTTTCCGCCTTCGCCGCCATCAATGGTGATAAAGTCAGGGGCCGTTTCAACGCCGCGTTTTACGATATTATCGAACAGATCCTGCACGGCGCTTGCTGCACCAACCACCGTTTTAATACCGACTGGTTTCCCAGTCAATTTGCGGATGTGCCCACTCAGATCCAGCAGCTTATCCCAGCTATTAACTTCAGCATGGCGGTTCGGGGAAATGCCGTCTTGGCCCACGTTAAGCCCACGAATTTTCGCGATCTCTTCAGTCACCTTTTCAACGGGTAGGATGCCGCCCTTACCGGGCTTTGCACCTTGGGCTAGCTTCAATTTAAACATGCGAACGGTTTCATGCGCTGCAACTTCGCGCAGTTTGTCGTCGCTTAGCTTGCCGTCCGAATCGAGTACACCAAACTTCGCTGTTCCGATTTAGAATACAACGTCACATCCGCCTTCAAGGTGGAATGGACTTAGACCACCCTCGCCCGTGTTCATCCAAATGCCGGCTTCCTTCGCGCCCGTGCTCAGGGCCTGCTCTGCCGGTTTGGAAATCACGCCATAGCTCATACCAGAAATGTTAAAGAATGACTTCGCAACAAACGGTGTGTGCGTGTCACCGCCAATGGTCATCGGTTAGGTTTGAGCGAACTGGTCATCAAGAGGCGGAAACAGCACATTGGCAAAGATCAGGGTGCCGACGACACCAACAAAAGCAAAAACCTCTAACACAGACATGGCAAAACCCATCGGCAAACTCCTTTGATTAAATATGCCTCTTTGTGTTGCGATTGCGGATCCAGCCCAAGAGAGCAGCGTTCACGTCTGTAACAACGCTCTGAAACATTGACCCCAGTTGCGGCTCTAAAATAGAAAAGGGGACAAGCAATCTGCCAGGCCCCTCTTTTTCCGCACAGCGCTTAGTTTAATGCACCGTCGCCTCATCCGGCTTCGGCCGATTAGACGCGCCAACGCGGCCGCCAATCATCAATCCGTCGACGCCAGCACTTACTTCAATTACCGATCCATCAGCGATGTCACCCGACAACAACATTTCCGCCAGTTGGTTCTGCAACGCCATCTGGATCACCCGCTTCAACGGGCGTGCGCCAAACACGGGATCATAGCCCTCATCCGCCAACCATTTGAGCGCACCATCATCCAGCTCAAGACTGATCTTGCGATCTGCCAAACGCTTCAACAAACGCGCCATTTGAATGGTCACGATCCCGTCCATGTCTGCGCGGTTGAGGCGATCAAAGATGATCGTTTCATCCAAACGGTTCAGGAACTCAGGACGGAAATGAGCACGCACAGCATCCATCACATCACGCTTGGCTTCCCCAACATCAGCACCATCAGGCAGCAGACTTAGCGCCTGCGTCCCAAGGTTTGAGGTCAAAATGATAAGCGTCTGTTTGAAATCAACAGTGCGTCCCTGACCATCAGTCAGCATACCATCGTCCAAAACCTGCAACAGAATGTTGAACACATCGGGATGCGCCTTTTCGACCTCATCAAACAGGACAACCTGATAGGGACGACGGCGCACGGCCTCAGTCAAAACGCCACCTTCCTCATATCCGACATAACCAGGAGGGGCGCCGATCAGACGTGACACCGCGTGCTTCTCCATGAACTCAGACATATCGATGCGCACCATGGCACTGTCATCATCAAACAGGAACTCTGCCACCGCTTTGGTCAGCTCCGTCTTGCCCACACCAGTTGGGCCTAGGAACAAAAACGAACCAAGTGGTCTGTTCTCGTCATTCAGCCCAGCGCGGGCACGACGTACGGCATTGGACAAGGCACGAACCGCAGACGACTGTCCGATGACACGACCATGCAAATGATCCTCCATCCGCAACAGTTTTTCACGGTCACCTTCCAACATTTTTGAGGTCGGAATGCCGGTCCAACGTTCCACGACGCTGGCGATTTGTTCGGCGCGCACGGCTTCTGCCACCATCGTTTCGCTTTCAGAACCTTCCGCCTCAACCAACAAACTCTCTAGCTCTGGAATAACGCCATAAGACAACTCACCCGCGCGGCCCAAATTGCTTTCGCGTTTGGCGATTTCCAATTCGGCACGCGCATGGTCCAGCTGTTCTTTCAGATCACGGGCACCCGCCAGCTTGTCACGTTCGGCCTGCCACTGCGCTGTCATTTCAGCACTGCGTTCTTGCAGCTCAGCCAAGTCCTTAACTAAGGTCTTCAAGCGATCCTTTGAGGCCGCGTCATCTTCAAGATGCAGCGCTTGTTCCTCGATCTGCTTTTGCATAATGTCACGATCCAGCGCGTCCAACTCCTCGGGCTTACTGTCGACCTCCATACGCAAACGGCTGGCGGCTTCGTCCATCAAATCGATGGCTTTGTCCGGCAGAAAACGATCCGTAATATAACGTTGGCTTAGCGTCGCCGCAGCAACCAATGCGCCATCAGAAATACGGACACCGTGGTGCAACTCATACTTCTCTTTAATACCGCGCAAAATCGAAACGGTATCTTCGACCGTTGGTTCAGCCACCACAACAGGCTGGAAACGACGGGCAAGGGCAGCGTCCTTTTCTACATACTTGCGATACTCATCCAAGGTGGTCGCGCCAATACAGTGCAATTCACCACGGGCAAGGGTGGGTTTAATCAGGTTCGCCGCATCCATTGCGCCGTCACCTTTGCCTGCACCTACAAGGGTGTGCATTTCATCGATGAACAAGACCACTTGGCCAGCGGCTTCGGTCACCTCAGTCAGAACCGCCTTCAGGCGTTCCTCAAAATCACCGCGATATTTAGCACCGGCAATCAGGGCCCCCATGTCCAAAGACAACAAGCGTTTACCACGCAAAGATTCAGGTACATCCCCATTCACAATGCGCAGGGCCAAACCCTCGGCAATTGCGGTTTTACCCACACCTGGCTCACCAATCAAAACTGGGTTGTTCTTTGTACGACGGCTAAGCACCTGCATGGCGCGACGGATTTCCTCATCACGCCCAATAATAGGATCGATCTTTCCCTCTTCTGCGCGGGCCGTCAGGTCTTGGGCGTACTTTTTCAACGCCTCATAGCCATCTTCTGCACTTGCAGTATCTGCAGTTCGACCCTTGCGAATATCGTTGATCGCCCC
The DNA here is from genome assembly GCA_905182105.1 of uncultured Paracoccaceae bacterium. GTDB lineage: Bacteria > Pseudomonadota > Alphaproteobacteria > Rhodobacterales > Rhodobacteraceae > Ascidiaceihabitans. The sequence continues at coordinate 131,542 of CAJJAR010000009.1, read as the reverse complement.
ATTCAACGCTTGCGCGTTCACCTTACCATCGATCAATGCAGTCTTAGCGCCGGACTTAACCATGCACAGCGCCATCAACATACGCTCTACCGGTACAAAACTGTCGCCCACTTTTTTTGCAACCGCTTCGGCCTCGGCCAAAACCTTGCCCGTTGCGCTGTCCATATAAATCTGCGCCACATCGCCTGTGACCTTTGGCTGCTTGCCCAGCAACGTTTCAACAGCCTGAGCCACGATTGCAGGCTGGCCACCCGCAGCAGTAATCAAATTGCTTGCCAGTCCCTGATCGTCATCCATCAGTGCTTTTAAAATGTGTTCTGGGGTCAATCGCTGATGGCTTTCGCGCGTTGCAATTGTTTGGGCCGCTTGAATAAAACCGCGTGACCGTTCCGTGAACTTACTAAGGTCCATAGAGTATCTCCTTTTCAAAGCGCCTGCTTTTGTTGTACCCGCTCGGCAGCATATAACGTATCAGGCCTCGGGTGTTATTTGGGCACAAGAATTACAGCATCAAGGGTAACTGAAAATAAATTACTGCAGCAAATCAAATCAATTTACCCTTATTTTGATGAAAATTAAACCGAGTATCTAGCAACGATAACGACTTACGGAAGCAACCTTAGCATATCTCAAGTGTAAAATTTCCTCGGATCACAGGCCGAACTGCCCTTTGCCTTTTATCTACGGATACAGGGGCCGTCACTTTGCATTGTCGTAGCATCTTACCCATCAGTGCTGATGAAGAGCACCATAGAAGCGAATGGTTCAAAGACGCATTGCGCCAGCAACGCCAAATGTTCGAAATTCGCAGTGGCGAAAACAAAATTTACGTCTGCCAAGATCTTTTAATTGATTTAGGCGTCACAGACATGTGATTGGGTCGAACTCCCATTCCCCCTAAAAACGACGGAAATCGTCCCCACAACAGTATCACCATATTATGTAAACAATTACAGGTGACTCAGATGCAAAACCAAGCAGTGGAATTGAATAGCGTAATCTACAATGCCGCAAACCAACGCTTTGAAGCCTTGACAACGGTATATGCAGAAACAACCTCACGCAGCTTCGCATGCGCAATTAATGCTCCAATAGACATGACCTTTAAAGATGCCGCGAAGGGTCTAACCATCCAAGCCTTGCGCCGTTTCAACGGAAACGCAGGTCTGTCGTCGGCGCACCCACTTAGCTTTCCCTCTCCCATGGTGCTCGCAGGACGCACGCAGCCACGCAAAGTGGTGGATGCATTCGAAATGCTGCGCCAGCTCGCAGCCTAGAAACTCTCCCCAATCTCTGCTGACAATGACATCCATTATTGTTCGGATGTCGATGTCAGGCAGAGTGTTTTTCTATCCCCTTATTCAGTACCCCGAATGGACTTGAAGCCACGGATCGTTTACGGACCTTTTCAGCTTAAGCACCAAAATATGGGGATTGAAGATGACAGACGATAGATTGATCGTGGCGCTAGACGTGCCAAACGCACACGCAGCTTTGGAAATGACCCAACAGATCGGTGATGCGGTTAACTTCTACAAAATCGGTTTAGGCATGCTGACCACTGGTGGTCTAGCGCTGGCAAACGAACTGATCCAAGAACACGACAAACGCGTCTTCCTTGATATGAAGCTGTTCGACATCGCCGCGACCGTTGAATCCGCTGTGCGCGGACTGGCCCAATTTGATCTCGACTTCCTCACCGTACACGGCGATCCCCATGTGGTGAATGCTGCCAAACAAGGCGCGGCAGGCAGCAATCTGAAAATCTTTGGCGTCACAATCTTGACGTCACTCGACCGCGCAGACCTAGACAACTGCCTTCTGCAACCCGGTGACATCAAAGACTTGGTTATCACCCGCGCCGCCAAAGCATTTGAAGCAGGCGCTGATGGCGTCATCGCATCCCCACAAGAAGCGGCATTGATCCGCGCCCTTCCCGAAGCCGAAGGTCGCTTGATCGTAACACCGGGCGTACGCCCAGCAGGTGCTGCTCTTGGTGACCAGAAACGGGTCGCGACACCATATGACGCAATCAACGATGGGGCAGATCATATTGTTGTTGGCCGCCCAATTTGGACGGCGACCAGCCCAGCGCAAGCAGCCAAAGATATCATTGCAAGTCTACCTAAAACCTAACCATTCATTGTAGGAATGATCACAGCAAACCACATTGTGTTGATAGGTCAGGTATTACTTACTAGGTAATTTCGCGCTAAAGTAGTGTGAAGGGGGGTAGGTGATACTCCCCGACGAACCTGGCCTTCCTTAAGTTCGTCAACTCCACTCGCTCATCGAGCGGGGGCCTTTCAGAAAAATCACTATTAATACCAGATAGGTACATCAACAATCGTTCTTAAAACCGGGCAAAATTGTTAGGCAAAATTGCGTATTCTTGGAGTGATTTCAGGCCCCACATTTGGCCTTCATCCCCCAATGTAATCGTATTTGCGACGGCCTCATCGACACAAGCCACGAAAAACCACCTGTCCCCATCCGGATAAGGAAATTGTTTACCCCACACCACCGCAGCAGGATCAACGTGAATATTCAGCTCTTCATAGATTTCGCACAGCACACAGTCCAAAGGTGTCTCGCAGCCTTCACGTCCACCCCCTGGCATATCTCAATGATTGGATGACGGAATGCTAGGTTTGTTATCACGCAGGATCACAGCCAGCTTATTGCCAACAAACAACGCTAATTTGGCACCGTGGAACCCTTTAAGCTCAATCGCCATGTTCATTAACCTATCCACGCCTTAAACTAGCATCGACCCTATCAGATAAGATTTCAAATGCCTGCCCTTTGTCGCGATTGTATGACTGAATTTGAAAGCGGACGGCGTTGCCCGTCTTGCGTCAGTCCGCGCATCGTTTCGCACGCTGAACTGAACACTCTGACCGTCGCGCATATGGACTGTGATGCATTCTACGCCTCTGTCGAAAAACGCGATGATCCCAGCCTGACCGACAAACCCGTTATCATTGGTGGTGGCCATCGCGGCGTAGTTTCCACTGCCTGCTATGTGGCCCGCATTCGGGGTGTGAAATCTGCGATGCCAATGTTTCAGGCGCTTAAACTGTGTCCAGATGCGGTGATCATCAAACCAAGGATGGAAGCCTACGTTGAGGCATCACGTGCGATCCGCCTGATGATGGAGGAAATGACCCCAGCCATCGAACCTCTATCTTTGGATGAAGCATTCATGGACCTTGGCGGCACCGCCCGTCTGCACGGCGCACCACCCGCGGTAATGCTCGCGCGATTGATCAAGCGGATGCGTGATGAATTGGGCCTTAGCGGTTCTATTGGTCTTAGCCACAACAAGTTCCTCGCCAAAGTTGCCTCTGACCTGAACAAACCACGCGGTTTCTCTATTATTGGCAAGGCAGAGACCGATGACTTCTTGCGCGACAAACCTGTCAAAATGATTTGGGGTGTCGGTAAGGTCATGCAAGCTTCCCTTGAAAAGGCCGGCATCCGCACCTTTGCCGATTTGCTGCGTTGGGAACGAAGCGATTTGGTTACGCGCTATGGCTCCATGGGCGATCGGCTTTGGCACCTCGCAAGGGGCCAAGACAAACGTCGCATTTCTGCCCATGAACCCGTCAAATCGATTTCAAAGGAAACCACCTTTAACGTCGACACCTCAGACCCTGAGATTTTGGACGGACATATCTGGCGACTGGCAGAACAAGTCTCGGATCGGGCCAAGGCAAAATCATTGGCAGGGCGTGTTGTCACGCTGAAATTAAAACGCGCCGATCACACCAGTCTGACACGGCGGGTGGCATTGCACGGCTCAACCCAGATGGCGGATGTAGTCTACCGAACCGCCAAGAACCTGTTTGATCAGGTGGGTGACCAAGGCCCCTACCGATTGATCGGTTGTGGTCTATCCCATTTGATGGATGCTAACGGTTCCGAACTTGCACCCGATCTATTAGACCCGGATGCAGGAAAACGAAGCGCAGCAGAACGCGCGACCGATAAGATCCGCGAACGCTTTGGCCCTAATGCGATCAAAAAAGGTAGGTCTTTGCGTTAAAGCTTGCCGGTGCGGTAAAGATTGATCCGCAGACCACCGTTAGAAACTGATGGCAGCGGATCAAGGAATTTAAGCCCAGTGGTTTTGGCCAAAGAAGGTTCACTTGTCACCATCCCAACGCGCCAGCCACGGAACCGTTCTTTTAGAACCGTGCCCAGACCTGCGTAGACCGAATACAAAATCTTTTTATTGCCGATCCGTGCACCATAGGGCGGGTTGATCATAACCAAACCCTTTGGGCCTTCTGGTGCCACAGCGTCTTGCAACGGATGTGTGTTGAAGGTTGTGATGTCATCAACACCGCCACGCTCAGCGTTTGCTGTACTCATGCGCACCGCACCTGCATCACGGTCCGATCCATAAAACTGTAAATCAGTCTCGCGTGACGTTTGCGCATCTTTCAAAGCGGCCCACGCCACAGGATCAAAGCTGTTGAACTGCTCAAACCCGAAGTTGCGTGTACGACCGGGGGCCAGTCCTTTGGCGACCTCGGCGGCTTCCAACACAAACGTGCCAGACCCACACATGATATCGACCACAGGTTCGGACCCGTCGTAACTACATTGGCGTAAGAACATCGCGGCCAAGGTTTCGCGCATCGGGGCTTTGTTGACTGCAACCTTATGGCCGCGCTTGTGCAGCAGCTCGCCCGAAGTATCGACACTGATCGTACACAGGTCGTCCTCGATCCGAACCATGATCTTAAGCTCAGCCTCTTTCGAGACAACCGCGCCCAGCTCTTCCTTAATCGCCGTTTCGATCCGCTGCGTCGCGGCACCGGCATGATAAATTTTGGATTTACGGCACACCACGTCAACACGCACAGGAATGTTGGGGCTTAATATCTCACCCCAAGGAAACTTGCGGGCACGTTTGTCTAGCTGGGCCAAATGCATTACACGGAACGATCCGATACGGGCCAACACACGGTTCGCACCGCGCATTACCAAATTGGCGCGCCAGACCTCAGGCCAACCGCCTGTAATCGTGACACCACCGTTGGATGCCACGGGATTGGCAAAGCCATGCTGCAGGGCTTCTTCAGCCAATACGCTTTCAAGCCCGGGGGCCGTCGCTAAAAATATCTCGAAATCTGTGTCCATGGCATCGCTTTATCCGCAACCGCCCAAAACCGCGAGGTCTTATTCCGCAGCCAAGGGCACACGCCCCTGACCAATCGCAGCCGCCTTTTTAATTACACCACGAAGCGCGGCTTGCACCTGCTCAAAATCACTATTCGGGCGGATCAACTGTTCGTTCATATATAGAGAGCGATCGATTTCGACCTGAACAGCATGCTGTCCTTTATTCGGGCGACCGTAAGCTTGGGTAATGTAGGCACCCGCAAACGGCGTATTGCGCGTCACGACAAACCCCGCCGCAACAAATGCTGTCTCAAGGCGATCAACCACTTCAGCCGTTGCAGAAGACCCAAAGCGATCCCCCAACACAACATCAGGACGCCGCATGCCACCTTTGGCAACACCGTCCATCGCTTCATGAGGCATCGAATGGCAATCAATCAAAACTGACTGAGAAAATCGCTGATGCGCGCTGTCCAACAGCTTTTGCAACATCTCATGATAGGGACGCCAGTACAGCGTGATCCGGCGTTGCGCCTCTGCTTCGCTGATTTTTCCACGATAAATCGCACGACCGCCCGCGACAACACGGGGAATCACCCCTAAACCTGACGCAATGCGTGGATTCTGACCAACGCGGCGCACGCCTTCAATCAACGCAGGGTCCAATTCATCAGCACTGCGATTCAAATCAACGAAAGCACGCGGCGCACCTGCCTTCAAAAAGCTGGCCCCAAATTGCGGCGCACAGTCAAAAAGCCTGTCTACAAAGGCATCTTCAGAGCTTCTGATGAAATGTTCGTCCAAAACTGTCTTATGCAAAAAGGACCACGGATAGTCCCGCCCACTGTGGGGCGAGGCAAAAACAACACAAGATGTGTGCTTTTCAGGGTGCAATACTTCGTAAGCAAACTTAGGCATATCGGGTCCTTTGATGCTTTTACCATATAGTATGAATGACATAAGCCAAAAGCCCTTGATCCCTGCAACGACTCCTTTTATACGCCCCCTACCGGCGCGGATTTTCGCGCCCCTTTCTATTAGGGGTGTTCAAGTTCAAAGCGGTAGAGTGGGCGATTAGCTCAGCGGTAGAGCACTTCATTGACATTGAAGGGGTCACAAGTTCGATCCTTGTATCGCCCACCACTTGTTTGATTGTCCGGCTTATGTCAGACACCCGCCTAACCGCCTAACTTTGTTGGGCACTTGATTTAACCGGCGCGGTTCGCGCCAAGACTTAGAAAGGTTCGTTCCAATGAAGGTACGCAACTCACTTCGCTCGCTTAAGAGCCGCCACCGCGACTGCCGTATCGTACGTCGTAAAGGCCGCGTTTACGTGATCAACAAAACAAACCCACGCTTCAAAGCACGCCAAGGTTAATCGTTAGATTGACCTAGCTTTTTCAAGCTAGAGTTTAAAAAGGCCATCCTTTCGAGGGTGGCTTTTTTCGTTTGGGGAATAGGTCACTGAAAAAGGTAGCTTATAAATCTTCAAGAACCCGAACGGACCAATAGGCACCTGTCACATCTTTGCTCACATCCTTGACGCGCAGCATAGATATGATCCGACGATATGGGCGTAGCGCCTTGCCCAGCGCAGACAGATTAACCAAAATACTACTCCTATATTCAGAAATGTATATGTTTAACAGGTGGTTGAGGTCTTTAAACGGCTCTTCGCAAAACTCCGTGCAAGACGACAATAGCAACCAAACATCACGCGCTTGAGCATCTTCTAGCGACATCCGTGCTGTTGGATCTTCTTCCAAATCAAGGAAATGAAGAGTGTCATCCGCGTCTACAGTCATGTCCTTTAGAAACGGACGGCCATGCGAAAGACCCGCGGCATGAACCGCAACCAATCCACGTATGGCGCGTTCTAGGATCAAAAATTTTAGCTGCACATCCGTCATTCCCGACAACACACCGCGCAACTGTTTACCCGTGTCTGACAAAACAACACTGCCCGCTGTCAACGCCAACACCTTCGGAACGGGCAAGGACGCTGCGCCAAAAATCTCTAACCGCTTTGCCTCTTGGCGGATTGCACCCATACCACCCAAAGCACCCGTAGGATGTAAGACCTTTGGCATAATATGCTGCAAAATCTTGTGAAGAATCACAAAGCGACTTGAACGCGTTTCCTCAGGCCGTTTGATCCACGCAGGTTGCCCATCAAAAATGGTCTGTTCAACACGTGGCAATAAAGGGGGCGTTTCCATCAGCTTAAATATCCTCTGATATTTGCGGTGCCCCATGTTTATTTGCACCGCGCCTGATGAGCAACCTAACAGGTGCCACTGCATGCGAGCTTCACCAAAACTTGACCCGACCCTCTGCTCAGGCTAGGCCCCGTTCGAACCTAATTTCATCGGAGCCATGCAAATGTCTAACCCTTCGCTACTTATTCTCGCCGGTGACGGCATCGGTCCAGAAGTTATGGACCAAGTTAAACGCATCATCACATGGTACGGCGATAAGCGCGATTTGAACTTTGATGTCTCTGAAGATCTTGTTGGTGGTTGCGCATATGACGCCCACGGCACTCCTCTTCATGACAATACAATGGCCAAAGCCCTTGAAGCAGACGCGGTTCTTTTGGGCGCCGTTGGCGGCCCGAAATATGACGAACTTGATTTCTCTGTGAAACCAGAGCGCGGCTTGTTGCGCCTTCGCAAAGAGATGGACCTGTTTTCAAACCTACGTCCGGCGCAGTGCTTTGACGCATTGGCTGACTTCTCTTCTTTGAAGAAAGAATTGGTTGCTGGTCTGGACATCATGATCGTACGTGAATTGACCTCTGGCGTTTACTTCGGTGAGCCACGTGGGATTTTCAACGAGGGCAACGAGCGCGTTGGCATCAACACACAGCGATACACAGAGTCTGAAATTGACCGCGTTGCGCGTTCCGCATTCGAACTGGCCCGCCGCCGTGGCAACAAAGTATGTTCCATGGAGAAAGCCAACGTTATGGAAAGTGGCATCCTATGGCGCGAAGTTGTGCAAAAAGTGCACGACGAAGATTATCCAGATGTTGAGCTATCCCACATGTACGCCGACAACGGCGCGATGCAGTTGGTGCGCGCCCCTAAACAGTTCGACGTCATTTTGACCGACAACTTGTTTGGCGACATTCTATCTGATTGCGCTGCAATGCTGACAGGCTCACTTGGCATGTTGCCATCAGCATCCCTTGGCGCACCTGGTGACAACGGTCGTCCAAAAGCATTGTACGAACCAGTGCACGGTTCAGCCCCAGACATCACTGGCCAAGGCAAAGCAAACCCGATCGCTTGCACCCTCAGCTTTGCAATGGCGCTTCGCTATTCCTTTGACCAAGGCGACGAGGCAACACGCCTTGAAGCAGCGGTTGAAAAGGTTTTAGCCGACGGTGTTCGCACTGCAGACTTGATGGGTCCAGAAGACGGCACACCAGTATCTACCACTGAAATGGGTGATGCGATTTTGGCAGCGCTTGACGCGAGCCTCTAAGCTAAATTGATTTAGTTATCTTACGGCCCGGTGGTTCAACAGAACCGTCGGGCCGTTTGCGTTTCGTGGCAGGATTAACCGATAGGTCACTTACGCAACACCGACAGGATACCGACGTAATACCGACGTCAAAATTCACTTCAAGAATCTGTTTTTTTGAACCAATAAGCTGATTGCGACACCCGATGAAACATTCATCAGTTCTCGTTTTCCTAGATAAACCTTGCGGCTTTTAAGTTATAATTTTACAAATTTTCATCGATCACTGTTGCAACTTTCGAAATTTCAGATCATAACCGACACTTCTTCGGGGTAAAGCGTCACCACAAACTGAGTGACCCAAAAAAATAAAATTTTTGCTATAATTTCACGCAATAATTTGCCTATGATGCGGCCTATAAAGCACACCCTCGAAGGTGCGCCGCTAAAAAATATTAATGGGAGACTACTATGAAACTCAATCTACTCGGCTCTGTTGCCGTTGTATCCGCTGGCATGTTCGGCACATCTGCACTAGCTGATTGCGGCAAAGTATCCATCACTGAAATGGACTGGGCCTCATCTGCTGTTGTGACTGCCGTTTCGAAGTTCCTAATGGAACAAGGTTACGGTTGTGAGGTGCAAGTTGTGCCGTCATCAACAGTTCCAGCATTGGTATCACTAGCTGAGACTGGAGAGCCCGATTTATTGACAGAAGTTTGGGCTAATTCAACACCATCATATGAGCCACTATTGGCCGAAGGCAAACTAGTTGAACTAACCAGTGTTCTTTCTGATGGTGGCGTCGAAGCGTGGTGGATACCAGCTTACTTGGCAGAAACGAACCCAGAACTGACAACATGGGAGGGCATCATGGCTAACCCAGCTGCAGTTGGTGGTAGATTCAATGATTGCCCGTCTGGCTGGGCTTGCGACATTATTAATAATAATAACTTGATTGCTTTGAAAGCAGAAGAAGGTGGTCTAGAGCGCTTCCAGCATGGCTCTGGTGAAACTCTTCAATCATCCATTGCCGCTGCATATGCAGATAAAGCGCCATGGCTGGGCTACTACTGGGCACCTACGGCAGTCTTAGGTAAATACCCAATGGTTGCGGTGACTGTCGGTGAATATAATGCTGAAGCACACACGTGCAACGGATCTGTTGACTGTGCAAACCCATCGTTTTCAGCATACCCAGCAGCTAAAGTTGTAACCGCAGCATCACAAGCATTCGTTGATCGGGAACCGGCAGTTGCTGAGTTGATGAGAAACGTTAGCTTCACAAACTCTCAAATGGGGGAAGTTCTCGCTTGGCGTCTGGATAACAACGCGTCTTACGACGAAGCCGCCGTTTACTTCCTAAGCTCAAACAAGGACGTTTGGGGATCATGGTTGAACGACGAAGCCAAAGGCAAATTGGCTGCCCTACTTAAATAAACAATAATACGAGCCCGCAGCCTGAAACATGGCTGCGGGCCTTTCTTTTTTTGGGGGACGCAAATGGCGACCTACGATTGGTTTTTTAATGCGCTTGGACTGCGTGACTGGTGCGATGCAGGTACGTCCGAAGCGCCAATGTCTATGGCTGACTTACTCGCCGAGACAGGCAATGCGGTCGAAGAACCGTTCTATGCAATTCCGTTCCCGTCATTGGACGCGTTGAACAAAGCTTGTGGTCAAATCACACAGACCCGCGATATTGTAAAAGGTTTGGAAGAAGGCTTTTTAGCCATCCGCCCTGCTTTGCGCACTATTCTTGATCCTATTACGCAGCCACTTTCATGGATGCTGGACGGTACATTGTACCTGTTCACCCAAACCCCTTGGTTCCTGATCATGGCGATGCTTTTGCTTGTCACATGGTATGCGACACGTTCCGTTTCAGTGATGTTATTCAACGCTTTTTGCCTAAGCTTCTTTGCGTTCGTTGATCACTTTGAGCCAGCGATGGAGACCCTCGCTGTTATCTTAGTCTGTACGGTTATATCAGCCATATTCGGTATCCCAATCGGTATCGCGATGTCGAAATCAAATAGGCTTCAACGCATGGTCATTCCTGTTTTGGACCTGCTCCAAACCTTGCCAACCTTCGTTTATTTGATCCCTCTGATCTTCTTGTTCCCAATCGGTGAATCACGACTCTATGGAATCGCGATTACGCTTTACGCCATTGTGCCAATCATCCGTTTGACCGACCTAGGCATCCGCCTTGTCGACCAAGATGTGATCGAAGCAGGCAATGCCTTCGGGATGAATGCCCGTCAGAAATTATCAAAAGTCGAACTGCCACTGGCGCTACCGAATATCATGGCAGGTTTGAACCAAACCATCATGATGAGTTTGGCGATGGTTGTGATCGCATCCATGGTTACAGCACCCGGTCTGGGCGTTCTTGTTCTACGCGGCATTCGTAACTTGGAGTTGGGTGTCGGTCTTATGGCAGGTATCTGTATCGTTCTGCTTGCTGTTATGTTGGACCGCACATCAAAAGCTGCTTTGTCACGGATTGACCGTGCCAAAAGCAAAACATCGTAAGGGGCGCGCACATGCTAAAGAATACACCAAAAATTAAACTGCGCGGCCTTTTCAAGATCTTTGGCGCTGACGACAAATCAGTTTTGCCACATGTTCAAAATGGCATGAGCAAAGAGGAATTGCTCGAAAAGCACAAGCACGTTTTGGGCCTTCAGTCGATCGACGTGGATATGCAAGCTGGTGAAATCACTGTTGTGATGGGCCTTTCTGGTTCGGGGAAATCTACCCTCATTCGTCACCTTAACCGTCTGATTGAGCCCACTGCTGGTGAGATCGTTGTAGATGGTGAAGACGTTACACAACTGTCCCAAGCCGATCTTCGCACTTTACGCCAAGAGAAGATGTCGATGGTGTTCCAGAAGTTCGCGCTTCTGCCACACCGTACAGTTCAGCAGAATGCAGCCATGTCATTGGACGTACGTGGAATGGACAAAGAAACCCAAGACACTGAGGCCCGCAAATGGCTAGAGCGTGTTGGGTTGGGTGGTTATGAAGACCACTATCCATCACAACTGTCAGGCGGAATGCAGCAACGTGTGGGCATCGCCCGTGCGCTAACCGCAAACACTGACATCATGTTGATGGACGAAGCATTTTCTGCCCTCGATCCTTTGATCCGCACAGACATGCAAGACTTGTTGCTTGAGCTACAGCTTGAGCTGAAGAAAACGATCATCTTCATTACGCACGACTTGGACGAAGCGTTGAAATTGGCGGACCATCTTGTGATCCTCAAAGACGGTGCTGTTGTTCAACAGGGCGAGCCACAAGGCATTCTGCTGAACCCAGCAGATCCCTACATCGAGGACTTTGTAAGCGATATTAACCGCGCTCGCGTTCTGCGTATTCGTTCCATTACGAACCCGTTGAAGAGCAAAAAATTTGCTGGTGACGTTGAGGCCGATGACAATCTTGAATCTCTGATTGCACTGTCAGAGGGCGATACCGCATTGACCTACCGCGTAATGAGCGACGGCGAACCAATCGGCGAGTTGAACATGCGGGATCTGGTCAAAGCACTGGTCCCACGCATCTCAAGCACGCAAGCGGCTTAGTACATCTAGCAGAGTGGGCTTTGGTTCGCTCTGCACCACCTCTCTCTATTGTTGTCCGTTGAAGACAAACAGCGTTTCGCCATTGATCTGATAGGTATTGATCAACGCAGCCGACTTTTCGCTGACCAACCATTCTTCAAGTTTCAGCGCCATCTCATACTGCACAGTCGGGTGCTTTTCTGGATTGACCGGTAAGTAGGCGTATTGGTTGAACAGCACTGGGTCGCCTGAAAACAGCAGCGCCAAATCCCCCTTGTTCTTGAAATTCAGCCAGCTCGCCCGATCCGAGATTATGTAGGCATTAAGGGCAGACGCGGTATTTAACGCAGCGCCCATCCCTGCCCCAACCGCGTTGTACCATGTGCCAAATGTAGCTGGCTCTAGTTCAGCGATCTGCCATATCTTCAATTCCGCTTTGTGCGTTCCACTGTCATCACCGCGGCTGACATATGTAGCCTGAGCATCCGCTATTCTTTGCAGGCTTTTGGCCGCGCCGCTCGTTGCCGCGATCTGTACCTTATCCGATTTAGGGCCAATCAGCACAAAATCATTGTACATGATTTCGCGGCGGTGCGTGCCGAACCCATCCGCAACAAATGCCTCTTCAGGGGCACGTGAATGGACTAAGATCGCGTCAACATCCCCCGCTTCGCCCAGCCTCAATGCTTGGCCCGTGCCGACGACCAGCAACTGTAGGTCTATTCCAAGGTCCGCTTCGATCTCAGGAAGCAGGACATCAGCCAACCCAGAGTTTTCAAACGACGTCGTTACTGCAAGTTTCAAGATATCCGACTGTGCACAACTGGCAGAACATAGGGACCCTGCAAAAACGAGAGAGCGTATCATTCGAGGATATCTCCTTTGAGGAACGCCTGAAGGTCAGGTGTTTGGGGGGCATCAAACACATCGGGTGCCAAACCTGTTTCAGCGATACGCCCTGATTTCATAAAAATGACATCAGCGGCAAGGCGGCGCGCCTGCCCCATATCATGGGTGGCCATTATAACACGTGTCCCAGCTGTTGCAGTTTCGAGCAAAAGCGTTTCAATTTCGCGGGTCGATTGACCATCTAGATTGGAACATGGTTCGTCCAAAAATAAAACTTCGGGATTACGGATCAAAGCCCGCGCGATCGCTAATTTTTGCCGCTCCCCACCAGACAAGCGGGTTGCTGACCGGTTTGCAACTTTACCGAGGCCAATACGTTCAATCCAATATTCTACAGCTGCATTGATTTCTAGTTTTGGGAGGTTGATCAAGCTCAAGGGATAACTAAGGTTTTCAGCAACCGTCCGGCGCAAGACAACAGGTGACTGGAAGACATAAGCATGGTTTGCGTGATCAGGCTGCGCCCAATCAACAGTGCCTTCAGAAATGTGTTCAATCCCATGCATCACACGCAGTAGCGTCGTCTTACCTGATCCATTAGGGCCGATCACCATTGTAGGGCCACCTTGATCAATCACCAGATCGATTGGGCCTAAAACAGTTTTACCGTGGCGCCGAACACTTAAATTTGAAAGGATCAAAGGAAACATATTGTTCACCACCTCCCCTCCCTTTCTGTACGTGACAACCAGTGGATTGAGATATTAACAAACAGCGCGAGACCAATAAGAACAAAGCCAAGACCCAGCGCTAAGGCAAAGTCACCCTTTCCCGTTTCCAGCGCAATCGCTGTCGTCAGAACACGCGTGGCATGTTCGATGTTGCCACCTACAATCATGATCGCACCGACCTCACCAATGGCGCGGCCGAAACCAGCAAGTCCCGCAGTCAAAAGATTGCGTCTCCCATCCCAAATCAGTGTTTTAATCCGCTGCCATTTACTGGTGTTCAGCGAAATAAGAAGGTCATGATATTCTGCCCAAAGTTCGCGCGTGGCTTGGTGCGAAATTGAGGCTATAATTGGGGTGATAATCACAATCTGGACAATGATCATGGCCCATGGCGTGAACAACAAACCGAAGACACCAAAGGGGCCTGAGCGGGACAAAAGGATATAAAAGATCAAGCCAACAACGACCGGTGGCAATCCCATAAGTGCATTCATTATCGAGATAACGAGCCGTCTGTACTTGAACCGTTTCACCGCGAGGAACGCACCAAAAGGCATCGCAACAGCAGAGGCGATGATAACAGCCGTCAAACTGACCTTTAATGATCGCAAGCTGATTTCCCATAGCTCCGCGTCAAACGTCAAAATAAGACGCAGCGCGGCAAGCAATCCTTGGGTTATATCGTTCATCTAGGTCAGTACCTGCCGAGGGAATTCTGACGCTAGGGTATAGGGTTCTTAGATACAAGAACAGGCGCGGAATGACCCACGCCTGTTCAAGAACTAAATTGTCGTTAGCTTTATTGCCAATCAGCAATCGCAAAGATTTTTTGTGCAACTGGAAGGTTCTTCGCCACAGCACTTAGATCAACATCATCCGCCTTGAAGAGACCCAGTTTTGCAACCGAATCGCTAAGTCCAACACCGGCTACCGCTGGATATTCGTCGTTACCAGCAGAGAAGTATTTCTGAGCCTGATCTGATGCCAAGTACTCAAGGAACTTAACCGCGTTATCACGGTTCGGAGCATTTTTAGCCACACCAGCGCCTGATAGGTTCATGTGCGCACCTTCAGCTTCTTGTGAGGGAAACACCCAACCGATCATATCAATGTCAGCCGTTACACCCTTTACATCGCGGCGCAGTGCGCGGGCGAAATAGTATGTGTTAGAGATAGAAATTTCACATTCACCAGAAACCAGCCCCCGCAACTGATCCGTATCACCGCCTTGGGGTTTACGAGCAAAGTTAGCGACAAAGCCTTTTGCCCACTCAGTTGCTGCTTCTTCACCATGATTTTCTATCACAGAAGACAACAGCGTTTGCGAATAAACATTGGTTGAAGAACGGTGACATACCATACCTTTGTAGGCCGGATCAGCCAGATCGAGATAAGATGCAGGTGGTTCAGTCACATCATTTTTATCAAAGAAGATAATCCGTGCACGTTGTGAGAAGCCAAACCATTGATTGTCAGAATCTTGTAGCTTGCTTGGAATACGCACCTCTAAAACTGTGCTGTCGGTCGATTGCAAAATACCAGCGTCTTTTGCACGTTCTAGGCGGGACGTATCCACAGTGATCAAAACATCAGCCGGAGAATTCAGACCTTCGGCCTTCATGCGTGCAATCAACTCATCCGCTTTACCCTCGATACGGTTGACGGTGATGCCTGTCTGCTCAGTGAACTCAGAATAAAGGCGTTCGTCAGTGTCGTAGTGACGTGAGGAATAGAGATTAACTTCACTCTCCGCAAAAGCGGCTGAGCCACTGGACGCGATCAAGGCTGTGACAAGTACTGGTAGTTTCAATTTCATGGACATGATACCCTCTAAGATTAACTTACAGTTTTAGTCAACTAACGAATTTCACGGGTAATGCAAGATGCTTGACTAAATTAGTCAGAATTAAATTCTCATCACGTCAAGCGCCCTTTGAAGGTCCCGATTGAAATTTTCGATGTTTCAAGTGCGTCACGCACAGCCTTGGCCATCTGAACTGCCGTCGATCCATCCCCATGCAAGCAAATCGTATCGATAGGCGTTGGGATATGTTTGCCACTTTTTGTAATGATTGCTTGGGCCTGCACCATCTCTACCACCCGTTTTCCTGCAAGTTCAGCATCATGGATGACCGCCCCCTGTTTGCTTCGATCAACAAGCGTTGCGTCGTCATTGTAGGCACGATCGGCGAAAATTTCGCAAGCGTAAGCGCAACCCAAAGATTGCACAGCTTTCACCTGTTCTGTCGCTGCCAAAACCATAATTATTAAATTTGGGTCAACCGATAATGCAGCCTCATACAGTGCGTATGCCATTGATTCGTCTTCACACGTCATGTTCGACATCGCGCCATGTAATTTCAAATGTCGGACCTTTGTACCCAACGCACATGCCATTCCAAGTGATCCACCCACCTGAACACGAATAGAGTTTTGCAACGAAGCAATAGGAACTTGCATTCTGCGCCGACCAAATCCCTGCAAATCGGGAAAGCCTGGATGCGTACCGATCCCTACACCATTGTCACGCGCAAGCGCCATAGTTGCGGACATTACATCTGGATCACCAGCATGTGCACCGCAAGCTATGTTGGCTGATGATACAATATTGAGCAAAGCTGCATCATCACCCATTTTCCACGGACCAAAGCTTTCACCCATGTCAGCATTCAGATCGACTTGGTTCATTTAAAATTATCCTTCATCTAAGGGAGCGTTCTTGGCAGAAATTGCACCGCTGATCAGCTGATAACTGAGCAAATCTTGGATCGTTGTTACGTCTCGGATCAACGGCTTAATTGATTTACGTAGACCAGAAAGTACTGCACTGGAGCGGGCCTGAATCGCAGCACCCTCTTTAAATGTTAACAATTCAAATTTAAGGGAACTGCCAATCGGTGCTTGCGAAACTTTGTTTAGATCACAAGGTAAGATCGTCCCAAGGCGAGGGTAACCACCTGTCGTTTGGCACTCATGCATCAAGACAAATGGCGTCCCATCTCCAGTAATCTGAATGTCACCTGCAATGGTCACTTCGGAAACGATGTTCAATTGTCCGCCTGATTGGAAACCTTCACCATCAAAGTCCATCCGAATACCTTGGCGGTTTCCACGCGGATCACGGCGAAACTCAGTTTTGGTGAAACGGGTAATCGTCCTGCCTTCGAATTTGTCGCTTTGCATGCTACGTACGAAACGGATTTTACCGCCGTCTAAGCGTTGCTCAGGAACCACATAAAAACCCGTATCAGTTGATGCATCACTACCGACAGGCAATATATCTCCTTTCGCAATCAACCGCCCTAAACCTGCAGACATATGACAGCCTTGCGTCCCCAGATAAGACGGGGTGGCAAAACCACCCCCAACATGCAGATATCCAAAGTTCCCGCGTCTCGCGGCTCCAATCTTCAAAACACTGCACGCCGGTAATAGATGACTCGCATTCCACTGAACTGTGGCGCCATCGATTGTCGCATCCATAACAGCACCAGACAGAGCAATTCGAATGTCGCTGGTGGCCTCAAAAACGCCCCCCATACCAGCCATCTCCAACACCGCACATGAGGGCATTTGACCAAGCAAAGCTGCCCCTTCATGCAGCGCCGCAGGGTCAGACGCGCCACCACGGGTCAATCCCGCCGACATAAAGCCAGTGCGACCCGAATCTTGGATCGCAGCTGCTGGCCCAATACTGCGGACAATCAAGGTTCGGTTCATTTAAGCATCTCAGTTTGGGCACCACCATTGCCAGATTGATCACTGGATTCTATCTTCAAGAACTCTGCTTCGGTCACGGGATCAAATATCATCTCGTCACCAGGTGACAATGGAAAGGGTCTCTCAGACTTAGGCCGGAAGGACAAAAATCCTGTCGCACCAACATGGCGCCAACCCGTTGGGGTTGCATATGGAAAAAGGCAGAATTGGCGCACGGCTGTGACCAAAGATCCCGCAGGAACATTAGGCGTAATTTTCGTTTGTCTTGGGATATTCCAATACTCAGGCAATGTACCTAGATAAGGCTGACCCGGTGCAAAACCGATCGTCAGAACTCGCATCGATGTCGTAGATAAATCTGTGATCGCCTGCTCGATAGTTTGCCCTGCTAGCTCCGCAGCTTCTGTCAGTTGCGGAGCACGATCAGTGCCAAACAACGTCGGGACTCGCCATAGTGTCCGCCCAGACGGAAGCGGCGCAGCCAACCAGTCCCTACTATCAACTAAATTCTGTAGCCGCTCGATGATCGGCTCAAGTCGATGAACAGACAAATCGATCTTTAAAAAGGTTGAAACAAGAGTTGAGTTGCTTTCTTCTACCTCTTCCCACTCCGCAGAGCGTGCTGCAGCGAGGAACGCTATCGCTGCCCGATTGGCCGGTTCTGACAATACACCAGAGAACGTGACAATGATCCCAGCCAAACCAACAGTTTTAATCTGCGGCCATGTCTCTTGAATTTCAAAATTCTCTGTCATCAGGTTCTTCATTTCGGTGCTTTGATTTTAGACTAGGTTGCCGTCGACCCCGCCGCAAGCAACGCGTGGCCTCTTACACGTATCCAGTCTACAAATACGCTAGACAGAAGGAACGCATATGGCCAACCCACTCTTTGACAAACTGTTCGCACCCCACATCGGGTCGACAGCGACATTCCTAATTTTGCCAAACGGTGATCAAATTAGTTATAATAGTTTCTTGGGTCAAACCGCACAGTACGCCAACGTGATACGGGACTCCGGTCTTGAGGTTGGTGACAGGTTGGCTGTTCAAATCGAAAAATCACCCGAAGCGCTTGCTGTATATGCGGCTTGCGCCTTAACCGGTACCGTTTTCTTGCCCCTTAATACCGCTTATGCACCCGCCGAATTATCTTATTTTCTAAACGATAGTAGTGCGCGTCTATTTCTGTGTGATCCCAAAAATTATTCGGCCTTGAAGGCAATTACGCAGACAGCGGGTGCACAAATTCTAACGCTTGGGTCGAATGGTGAAGGCAGCTTTGCCGATGCAGCTAGTACCAAACCAAAAACATGTAGAATCGCACAGCGCAGTTCACGTGACCTTGCTGCCCTTTTGTACACCTCTGGAACAACCGGTCGTTCAAAAGGCGCAATGCTGAGCCAAGGCAACTTACTTTCGAATGCAGAGGCGCTGACTGAGTTGTGGCAATTTACGGCACACGACACCTTATTGCATGCTCTGCCAATCTTTCACACTCACGGCTTGTTTGTTGCAACCAATGTGACGTTATCAGCGGGCGGGGCAATGATGTTCCTACCTAAATTCGACGTGGAGCAAATGATCCGTGGGTTGCCCGAGTGCACAACAATGATGGGAGTTCCCACGTTTTATACGCGGCTTTTAGACCACCAAAAATTTGATAAGAATCTAACAGAACACATGCGGCTATTTATTTCTGGGTCCGCTCCCATGCTCTCCGAGACTCATGCGATGTTTACAAAAAAGACTGGCCACAAAGTCTTAGAACGTTACGGGATGACCGAAACCAACATGAGTACGTCAAACCCATACTTTGGCGAACGGCGGGCAGGCAGTGTCGGCTTCCCTCTGCCTGGGATAGATCTCAAGATAACAGACCCTGATACCGGCATAGTTGTCCCACAAGGCGGCATTGGCGAGATCGAAGTGCGAGGCGCAAATGTATTCCAAGGCTACTGGAACATGCCCAAAAAAACCGCTGAAGAATTGCGCACTGATGGCTTTTTCATCACTGGTGATTTGGCACGCATGGATGAAGATGGCTACGTTACCATTGTTGGACGAAGCAAGGACTTAATCATTTCAGGTGGCTTCAACATTTATCCCAAAGAACTCGAAATGATCTTGAATGATCAAACGGGCGTATTGGAAAGCGCAGTAATTGCAGTGTCACATGCCGATATGGGGGAAGCAGCATTGGCTATACTGGTTGGCAAAGGAGCTGGGCCTAATATTGATCAAATCCAAGCACTGATGAAACGCGATGTCGCGCGCTTTAAGCACCCACGAGATTTCATCGTTATCGATGAACTCCCACGAAACGCGATGGGAAAAGTACAGAAAAACGTTTTGCGCGAAACATATGCAAATTGGTTTAATTCAGACCCCGTTTAGTCGAAGCCAACCATCTTCAAAGGTGACTTTAGAGACCCCAGCAAGATCAATCATACGATGTAACTCTGCCTCAAAGGCTTTTGCACGCGCAGACGTCCATTTAACGCCCTC
Organism: uncultured Paracoccaceae bacterium; assembly: GCA_905182105.1. Classification (GTDB taxonomy): domain Bacteria; phylum Pseudomonadota; class Alphaproteobacteria; order Rhodobacterales; family Rhodobacteraceae; genus Ascidiaceihabitans. The sequence goes on along the minus strand of CAJJAR010000009.1, from coordinate 111,564 downwards.
TTCTGGCCACAACGCTTTCACATGCAAGCAATCTCGATCCCGAAACGCTTTCATATCAACGCGGGCGACCAAGCGGTCTCGTTCAAGCAGTGGGAAAACATAGTAGCCGTATTTACGTCTGGCTTTCGGCACGAACATTTCAACAGTATACTGGAATCCAAACAAGTGTGCCGCGCGTTTGCGATCACGAAGAGCTGGGTCAAACGGGCTAAGGACGCGTAAGCGACTTGTGGGTTCCGCATTTAGTCCCGCATCATCTGGCAAAGAGGGTCGCGCAAAGGCTGACTTTGCCGTTCCATCTGCACCCTCGACTTGGACCTGAATAATGTCGCCACGCTCTAATGCTGCGATACACCAGGCTTTGGCTTCAGCCGTGGTGACATGCGCCCAGAATGCTGCAATTTCTGCATGTGTTGCAAAGCCTAGCCGATCCAAAGCGCCGTTGCAGCACCAATCTATTGCTCCCTCAACATCGGGTGCGTTGGTTGGGTCAGACAACGTTGCCTCAAGTACACGTTCTGTCAAATCGTAACGCTTTTTGAAGCCCTCGCGCCCAACCACAGACAATGCTCCAGTTCGCCAAAGATATTCCAAAGCGGTCTTTGAGGGATGCCAGTCCCACCAACCACCGGATCCACGCGCTTCTTCTTTTCCAACATCCGACGAGCTCAGCGGACCCTGCTCCCGAATTTGGTCTAAAACGACTTGCAACTGCGCCTCGAAGCCATCGCGTCGCCAGTTCTTCCACTGCTTTTGCAGTTTGATCGCGTCACGCTCACGCCGCATCTGCCAATAGGGGTAGAACTCAACAGGTATGACGGCTGCGTCATGTGTCCAATGCTCAAAAAGACCTTTGTCCTGCTCATATAACGTTTTTAATGCATTAGGCATGTAACGCGCTTTGCGGGTGAACAGGATCAGATCATGCGCACGTGCAACCGTATTGATACTATCGAGTTGCACAAAACCAAGGCCACGAACAACCTCAAGCATTTCGTTTGGGCCCGCGTCACCTTGCGGTGTGTCGATCAACAGATGCCGGCCCATAAAGACCCGGCGTGCCATACGATTGGTAAGCTCGAACCCTGTCACACCAAATCAAACTCTGCGATCGCGGCGCAGTGTATCGCCATAGCTGATTGTAGGAGACATCGTTTGTAGGACAGGTTCGTCATCTGTGTCTTCTGCATTTCGATCCAAGATGATTTGAGCTGCAGCGCGGCCAATCTCTAGCCTGCATGCATCCATCGTTGCCAATTTGCGTGGCAACCCTTGCAACAATTCAACGTCATTGAAACCGGCAAGACCAATTTGACCCGGCACATCGATCCCTTGGTCCAAAAGATACAGCAATCCACCTGCACCGATCATGTCGTTTGAGAAATACAAGAAATCCAAATCTGGATTTCGTTCCAGCATCGACTGAGTCATCTCGCGACCTTTGGCCAAAGCGGATCCACCCGAATAAAAATCACGGTCTTGGATTTCAATCCCAGCTTTGGCAAGGCCTTCAGTAAAACCCTCAAAACGTTTACGAGCACGGTGATCCAACGGCATTTTTGTGCCCATGAATCCAATGTTCTTATAACCTTGCTTTTGAATAGCCTGTGCCATTTCAAGCCCAGCACGGCGGTGCGAAATGCCAACCATTGAGTCGATCGGAAGGCCATCAGCATCCATAATTTCAACGACGGGAATACCAGAATTGCGCATCATTGCGCGCGCTGCGTCCGAATGCTCAAGTCCCGCCAGTATCACACCAGATGGACGCCAAGACAGCATCTCATACAAAACGCGTTCTTCTTTTTCGGGCATATAGTCTGTTACGCCAACCACAGGCTGCAACGGCGTATTTTCTAACACCTGATTAATACCCGTCAAAACCTCTGGGAAAACCATGTTAGAAAGTGATGGAATAATAACAGCAACCAGATTTACACGCTGAGACGCCAATGACCCAGCGATCTGATTGGGGACGTACCCCAGCTCTTTAGTGGCCGCTAAGACACGCTTCCTTGTCGTCTCACTAACGTCACCGCGCTTGCGGAGCACACGGCTTACGGTCATTTCTGAAACGCCCGATGCCTCAGAGACATCGCGCAGAGTGAGGGGGCGCTTATTACGAGGGGTCACAGCATATTCCTGAAATTGTTAGATCATTGTTAACGCACCAAGCCCACAAGTATCAAGTTCACTGAAAACAACATGACATTCTTTGCACTACCAATTAGATAAAGATTGGTGGCTTCGTGGCTCAACTGGATAGAGCAGCCCCCTCAAGGGGCAGGCATATATATTACCACACCGTATTTATCATTAGAAACAATATGTTATGTTGTTTACATTCTAATAACATCTCAAAAAGTGTAGTGATTTTTTAAGTTTTTGTGTAGTGATTTTAACCTTAGTAACCAGATTGCACCTTCAAACGCCTTAGCTGCATTGAAGTACCCCATTTTCAAAATAACCGTAACCCATTGTATTAAAATGTGTATCTGGATTTTGGGTATAAAGCACAACAAACAAGTAATACTCTTAGCAAAACTGGTTCTCTCTAAACGCCTGCATAGTGGTAAGTATCGCTTCTTTAAGGTGGCAAGCTTCGCTTAAGTTCTTTAAGGTGGTCTGGCTCTGATCCTATTTTCAGGCTTTCTATTTCTTCTGTTTTGTATTGCTAGTATTATAACTCCCATCGAGATCAAAAACACGCCACGATACCCTGCACCATCCGAAGTTACGTTATAAAAAAAAGCCATTATCGTGATAATCAAACCAAGCGTAAAGGCTAACCACCCAAGCGTTAATAACAGAACATTTATTCGCATTAGGATAACTCCGCTTGCTTCTATGGCCTATGCTCAATGAGTAAATAAGGGCTTCACACTGCTAGGACTACACTCCCTAAGCATTAAAGCAACCCAGACAGGCATTCTAGTGCGGTCTGTAGAGGGGTTTAGCTCGTTTAGGCAGTCTTCTGTTGAGTGTCTGGCTGTAATGGGCCTGCAGACCGCATTGAATCTCATAGTGATCCAACATCAAAGCTTTAACGTATCTGTTATGTATTCTCATTCCCTAAGAGTACCACTTATGGCTGGGCCTTTATGGCCTGGCCATTTTTTTGTTCAGTATCTGAACACTAAAAGCCGTTGCATTAATCGCAGAGGCGCAGATCTTAATGATACTGTTGTTACTGAGCAGATCACAGAAGTTTATCTTTCCTCCATGACATCCTCATGTTGGCAGACTTGATCTTACCATCCCAAAGAAGAGTGTGATCTGCTCGTTTTTTTGCATCAAGTGTGGAGCCTGTAAGCATCATACTCTTCTAGAGGTATTAAACCTGGTAGCTGTTGTAGGAGGCGACACCATAGCCCATGAGGTACGCCAGAGAGCCAGATTCGTAGCTTTGGCGTGATGGGTAACATTACGTATCAAGTCGTACTGGAGGGGTAACACAGCTGGTCCGAGCTAGGTCACAAGCGACCTAGGGAGACTTCGCCTGCGAAACCAACAGGCGTTTGGTGCAGACTCAGCAGCTCTAGACAGATCATACAAGCGTGGTGTCGCAGCTATTGGCGATATTGGTGAGTGAAGGGTGCCTAACCAGAATGAGCCTCCTGAGGCCACAACATTTTTTAGAGTATCATATTGAAACGAAGATTTAGGCTAACTATCTGTTAATATGTACTCTCTTCCCCATGGGTATTACTTTGGCTGGGCCTTTACGGCCTGGCCATTTTTTGTTTGGGCTCTGGGCTGGACGCCATGTCAAAGCCCACAAGGAAGGGCTTTGTTCAGATTAGCTAGGCCGTCCTTCCATCGTTCCTAGTTAGTTTCCAAGCTAAACAGTCCTTGCAGTAATGCTGTAGAACCCTAAGCTTGTCTGAATAAACAGCCATCTCAAAGCGAGAAACTATCATGTTTAACGATGATGTTCAGGCCATTTGCCCAGTCTGCAACGGACGGACAGTAAGCTACGATGCGACTAAGATTGCCTGCCTTGAGTGTAAGTTTGAGGAAGCCTTTGGTATTTCCTCTGATACTCCCTCTGCCAGCGTTAAGGCTCTCAAGTCGGATCAGATGGTTATAGTTTTACAGCGGTGGCAATTCGCAGGCTAGTAACTTCAGGAAGCGTGGGTACTGATTATGAAGCGAACACTAACAGCACTGACTTTAGCCGCAAGCATGTTTGCCAATGGTGCATCAGCGTTTAATCCTGATGATCTACAGAAGCTGAAGGATACCAATTCATGTGTGCAATGTAATCTTCAGGGAGCTAATCTTCAGGGAGTCAATCTTCAGGATGCTAATCTTCAGGATGCTGATCTGAGGGGCGCTAATCTGAGGGGTGCTTTTCTGAGGGGTGCTAATCTGAGGGGTGCTACTCTGTGGGATGCTAATCTTCAGGATGTTGATTTAAGCAGTGCTGTTCTGAGGGATGCTAGGCTCATTGGCGCAATTATGAATGGCGTAATCCTCTGCAATACAACCATGCCAGACGGTTCAGTGATCTACAGTGGATGCTGAGTGACAGGGCATACTGTTTAGTTCCTGCTCCAGTTAGTCTCCCTACCAAAAACCTTGAGTGTGTATTTCTGCATATACATAGTACCCACGCACCCCATGTGGCCCACGCCCCATGCCCGCCTCACTCAAGCCAATCTATCTGCCGTACAATGATGCAGCATAGGCGTTTGTGTGAGACTTGGCAGGGACCCTGCGGGCAGAAAACCGACAGCAGCTGTAAAACATTACATCCTTGATGATGAGAGTTCCCACTGATACCTACGGGTTATCTCACTACCTACAAGGACTGCTACTCCCATGATGTTCTCACCTGCGAAAGCTGCAACCAAAGCTGGCGTTAGTCGTAAGACTATTATGAACAGCGTCAAAAGTTTGGACTTACCTGCGCATAGGAACAATCAGAACTACTGGATGATTAGGCCTACTGATTTAGCTAACTGGATTAGGGACCGTGAGAAGCGAAGCCCTAAAGCTCCCGGTGAAAATAATAGTGGCATCCCACCTTTAGCTCCCACTCCCCAGCATGAACTAGTCACCCTCAAGGCCCAGCTAGAGCTAAGTTTTGTGAAGCAAAAGCTAGAGGCATCAGAGCATGACAATGACAAGTTGAAACAGGAGGTCTTTGAAATTAAGGCTGAGCTTAAAGAAAGCCGTGATCAGATGACCAAAGTGTGGCGTGAAATGACTGATAAGTTGGTCAGCCTAGCGAGGCCGCACAAAAGACGAGGTCCATTCGTATTGGCTGAAGACATGCGAGTAGATGGCTACAATGATAATATCACGAACCTGTTCATAAACTAAGCATAAAACTTGGCTGGTCACATTACACGATCTGCTGGGTGTCCGTCGTCAAAGGTGTAGCTGTAACGTGTTTTGTGCATTGGCTAATGAGCTAACCTGCTGAGGTCACACCTTGGCTGTTTAATGCTGCTGGTGGCAAACTAAATCGCTGTAAAACTCTGCTTATATAACTCAGCCAATGTGTGCACGAAGTCTTGCAGCCATAGTTTAATTTCCAGATTCTGTATTACTCCACCTTCCATCTTAGGCATCAGAAGCGATTAGTAATGCGATGAAAGATAGCAATACAATTACTTATCGCTTTTCAAATGATGGTGCCAATAAAAAACGGCCCCATGGGAGGATGGGACCGCTTCTAAACAACCAAAACACGATCTGGGAGGAAAGCATCGTTCGGTATCTATGTGTTGCGAATGACGCGATTTTGTTTGAACAGCGGTGGCATCAAGGGAGGAGAGATGCCACCGCTAGTACAGGCGTTCAAGGGAGGAGATATCACGCCCGATTTCGGAATTCTTAATTTGTGTATGCTGCTTCCCAAGCGATGCGGCGCACTTCAGAGCGGGAGATGCCCAAGTCTGCCAATTCGCGGTTGCTCAGGGCACCCAATTCATTCATCGTGGTCTTATACACACGACGTCTTGCGTGGCGCTCTGCAGTGGCTGCAAATGCTGTTGATACTGCAAACATTAGGCGTTCAATCAAAGTTGCGTTGGCGGCTGTATCTGTAAAGTATGTCATGTCTTGTCCTTTCGGGACGGCGTCGTAATCGTTGATGTTGAATGATAAATAATCGATCTCAGTGTTGAAACAACAGACAGATTAGCATTGCCGCTATGCATAATTTGCAACTCTAGTTGCTTCAAACATTTGTGCAGTTAACATCAAACACCTAAACATTTTACTAAGGGCTATCAGGGATTCGATGCTCTAGTTCATGTCTGCCATAGCTGAGGCACGGGTAGCGGCTATGAAGTAAGCACAAGCTGCAGGTACCGCTCACGCAAAAGCCTCATGGTCTCATGGCCTCAAAAATACCGTGGACGCGAACCTTCGCATGCAACTGAACAGTTTGTGTTGATTAAAGAACTATCACAGCAGAGCGTAGGCAATAATGAAGTTGCTAGACAGGTAGGCTTATCGGAGTTCGCCGTGTCCAGAACACTTAAAGATGTTGTCTCCACATATAGGAAGCTAAACAAATGGCGAGTTGTGGAATAAAACGAACCCACTTTTGAAACAGGACCAAAATAGATGAAATACATTGACGAAGTTTGTGCCGTCTTAGCTGACGAAGCAGAGCGCCGTTACTTAAGTAGCAAAGGTGCATTGCAGAGCCTAATGGAACAGGTGGCATCTTCCGAAGCACCTTATTCAAAGTTAAATGAGCAGACCGAGAATGCGCACAAAGAGTATCTTAGGGCGTCAAAAGAATATCTTGCCATAGCATTTAAGAAGAGGTTTTTAGAGCGCTGAATATACAAACTGCACGTGATGGAAAGTGGTATGGCAAGACAGTGTTAAATGCAGCGAATAGACTTTGAGGTGAAAACTAGTTGCGGATAGCCTCATTGGCTGGCCCTTATTTCTTTTTGCTCTTCCATGTCCCGCCGTATTGGTAAGTGTCCTCATACTTAGATTTGACATCTGTCAGACACTTCCCACAGAGAAACACCCAAGCAGTTAAATCTTGGCATCGACACCGATACAGGACTTCCTTTGCATCCTTGCAAATATTACAGTCCTTTGTTCGTACTCTCATGCCATCACACCATCTATTGCTGTCCCAATAATCACGTCAGACCAGCATACGTAAACCGTATGATTTGCGAAGCTATGTGTTTGATGAGCTGACCCATGCATTTATCGCATAACGGAAAGTACGTATTGTTTGATGTGACCATTAAAACAGTTTGCTAGGTGCTGTTCGAAACACAAAGGAGATTGTCATGTTTAGAAACTTTTTCAATGCACTCATCGTAGCACGTCAAGCAACTGCAGCTAGGCAGGTTATGGACTACATGTCTGACCGCCAACTAAACGATTTAGGCTATGATCGCAGTACTTTTGTTGCAGTCCAGACAGCAATATTAATTGCTGAATTAGCTGCTAAAGATGGCGCTACTCAAAACTCTGTTCCAGTAAATGCTAATCTAGTTGGAGCTTTGTAGCTTCAGATTTTCTGCTACTTAAAAAGGTAAGACATGGTGAAAAACCAAAGCAATCAAGTTGAGAAACAGATAAAAAGCATGATCAAAAAGCAAGTAATCGCACTGTTTGCTTTTCTTGGCTGTGCATTTGTTGGCGGCTTGGCAATGGCGCTCAACTTGAACACTATTATGTCATCAGACAATCCAATGCTAATTGTAGTTCTTTGCCAAGTACCATTGGGTGTTTCTGGCGTCTATTTGGGCATGGTATTGATGCAGGCGGGTCGCAAAGAAAAACTACGCAGTGAAGACTAAGCAGAGCTACTACGGCTTAAACGTGGCTGGTCACATTACGCGATCTACTGGGTGTCGTTCATTAAGGGCGTAGGTGTCACGTGTCTTGTACTTTGGCTGACTTGTTAAATCACTGAAGTTACGATCACGTAAACCTTGGCAACTAAGGCGATGGCAATAATCGTGAGGCAAATCTTATTCATGCTGATCACTCATCGTACTCTTCTATGAAACCCCAGTCAGATATTTCATCTATACGACGCATCAAGTCTAATGTGTCAGATGCTGGCATTTTCGCACCATAGTCTCGGTGTATCGCACTAGATTGCTTTAATTTATGATCATAAAGGTACTCAGCAATATCAGTCCTCACGCCTGCTTTTGGTGCCCTATCCTTGAATGTATGTCGCAACGAATAAGGGCCAAGCAGTTTTGGGTCTCTGGGTCGCAGGTTTTTCACATGAGACTTTAGCACCTTAGAACGCTTACTTGCTGAATGGGTTCCATAACAAAGATTCGGGAACAGTCGCTGCATCTCAAAACCGCTGCCTTCACCTTTATTGAAGTGATTCCGCACATAACCTCTGAAATCATCCAATAGTGCACCGACTATAGGCACTGCACGGTCAAGCCTATCTTTGCCAGTGATGCTATCTTGGGTGCTTCTAAACACGATGTACGGTACGGCGGCGTCTAATTTAACATCTGATCTTTGTAACTTTGCAGCCTCAATAGTGGGGGCTCCACAATACGCCATAATCTTGCCAATCATCTGCACCTCTGGATCAGGCTCATTAGCAATGCTCGCACAAAAGTACTCAAACTCGCTTGGTATCATGGGACGTCTAATCTTCGCAGACGTCTTCGCTGCTGCTTTACTATCACTAACAGCAAAAGCAAAAGGGTCCCCTTCCACCCTCTGTTTAGCATTGTGTTTGTTCCAACTATTCCAGACGGCTCTCAAAATGGTTACGTTCTTTGCGTTAGTAGAATCCGAAACTCCTGCCCCATCAACAAACGCTTCTACATCTTGAGTATCTATTTCCTTCAACGGAGTACGTATCCCGTCAGATAAATGGGTGCTGAAGCGAATACACAGTTTTTCTGTAGCTTTCCTGTGCTTTACAAGTTGTTCAGGAGTCCGCGGTTTCTTTGATCTGGCATATTTCTTGATTTAACTATCGGTGGCGTTTTGCCATGTCGGAGAGGGCACTAGGTTTTCGCCCATCATAATTCTGTACCTGATCACTTCTGGATCAGACTCATCACACTTTAACTGCGGTGGAAAATAGTCCTCAGCGTCACAGTCTAGTTCTGAGTTCAAGAGTTCCCCCTTGTAACCGCTCTGGACCATATACTTTTCATGTAGCCATAGTCGGAGATGATCTCGATTCATCTGGAACTGAACAAGCTTACCTACGTTTGTATCTTCGTATGCTCTTGTCTCTCCAAAGTAGTCTGCAGGCGTTACCTCACCTCTATTCAAAGCCATTCGCATAATAGCTATCTCACCAAAGTCTCTTACGAACCGTGCAACATCTTCAAGATCAGATTGAGCGTTGAGAACAGGAACAATATCAGGGTGATCACCTGCTAACTTCATATCTTCGTATATGTCGCGCAACATCTTAGCAGGAAGTCTTGCACTGACATTCCTTGAATAACCAACAGTAGCAACACGCTCATCAAACCATTTATTAAGACGATCAACTTCCACCAGAGCAACGGCCAAAGATTTGGTTTTGAGCGATCTAACAATCTCACTTTTGTTAGAGAAGATATAGCGCACATCTTCGGGTAAACGGGGTCTATAGCCGTACACTTTAGTTTTAGCAGTTACTGTCAATTGTTGTATGTCATGCAGCATACCTTTGTGTAGTTTTTTGCCGCTTTTTGTGTAGCGTTTTTTAAATTACTTACTCAATTCACGCCTATATATAGCCTAAGAATTATACCTAAACACTTGACTTAATTAAATAAAAAAGATAACAAATCATTACAAGGCTCCGTGGCTCAACTGGATAGAGCAGCCCCCTCCTAAGGGGCAGGTTATTGGTTCGAATCCAATCGGGGTCACCATCAAAACTATGAGTTGGAACGCCAATGCTCAATTAAGTCAAAGACTATTTACGGCTCGACGATTTCCACCGCATCAACAACCGTAATGTCTGTGCTTGCCTCATCCGCTGCGCCCACCATCAGTGGCAACATTTGTAAGCCACTTGGCAACGAAACCTCTGACTTTGGCGGAGCCTTCCAAGACAATGTGTCAAAGCTTTCGCAATTGCCGCAAGTCGGCCCCCATTTAGCATGAATATGTTGGCAGCTATCACAAATCCATTGCGGTCCACGTGGCAATGAAAGTGCACTTGTCAGCCACCCTTTCACCACATGATCACCAGCACCTTCGCCCCGTTCAATCGCAGCCATCAAGGTTGCAGATCGCGCGGTAGGGTCAGTTTCGTGCACATCGCCCAATGCACGACGTGCTTCTGGAAAATTTTCATTTGCCATATGCAGCTCAGACATCAGCATTTTGGACTCGGGATGGTTCATGTGACTTTTTGTAAGTGCCTTAAACCGCTTCAGGCGTGCCTTTGGCGTCTCATCAGGCTCCACCGCGGCATAGGCAACAGCAAGATCGGGATGAGGTGAAACATCCCACGCTTTCTGGATGACGCGCGTCGCGTATTTCTTTTGATCTTGTTCAATATAACTATGTGCAGCCATCACAGCAGCAGGGATCAAATCAGGCGACAAACGGTTTGCTTCAATCGCAGCTTCACGTGCTTCAATCGCTTGGTCAGCATCAAATACCTTGCGTGCCTCAGACAGTGCCAAAACAGCATCACGACGTTTGTGGACATCGCGTGGCAGACTGCAATGCTTCAATTTAGCGTTGAGTGTTTCACGTGCCCCATTCCAGTCTTTGGATTGAGTCTGTAATTTCAAAAGTACATCTTGGGTATCTTCATGCTTTGGATTGAGGGCAAAAGCCTTCTCTGCCAATTTAAGTGCCATTGCCGTGTCACCACTCGCAAGCTTCTGCTTCAGGATCCCACGAACACCGACGAAACGCGTCGCATCAACCTCAACGAGTTTTCGGTAAGTTTCCTCTGCCTTTTTACGATCACCAGAAAGCTCAGCGGCTTGGGCGGTCAACAAGTTGGTCAATTCAGGCTTATTTAAATACTTTTCAGCTTTTGCCGCTTTCGCCATTGCTGTTCGGCCCTCGCCCGAAGCCAAAGCCATCATACCTTCTGCTAAAGCATCATAACCTTTGGACTGGCGATTTCGTTCGAAGTAGCGCGACAATGCCGTTTCATCCCCGTTGAAAAATTTCCAAACTGCGGTAAACAGTGCGACAAGTTTTAAAAAAAACCACACAATCAAAACCAAAACGATCAGTGCGATCACCGTCTCAAGGGGTCCAAGCAGATATTCAGTGCCACCAAATTGAATTTGCAAACCACCATCAGCTTCCAACAAAGCAACAGCACCGAAGGCTGCAGCTGCAACTAGACATACGAACAGGATAATTTTAACGAGAGACCAAAGCATAATAATTCCTTAGTTCGCAGCTAGGCGTTGCATCAACGTCTCAGAGGCGGTTGTAACCGCTAAACGAGTGGCAGTGTTTTCAAGCCAATCAGACATCGCAGATTTTGCTTCAGGTGATAAAGATTCTGCTTCTGCTAACGCATCCGTCAAACGGCCCTGGCGAACAGCCCCCTCTACGCGGGACAAAACCGCATCCGCGTCGCCACCCTCACGAGGGGCAATTGAGCGCGCACCGAGCTGGCGCTTCAAAAAACCACCTAAACCAGCTTCAGCGTCTGGCGGACTTGCAGCCAAACCTTCGCGAGCGGCTGCAGGGATTGCATCCTGCAGCGCAGCCAATGTCACAACGCCGTCTGCCGCTGCCGCTATTAGAGCTTCGGGAATATCGTAGGCACCGGCCGCTTCAAGATCAGCTAGAGCAGTTTCAAATGGCGCTCCACTTTCGATTGCAGCAATAATTTGCGAAGCAGCTGCGCGCGCCAAGGTCGTGTTAGCGGCTTCTTGTGAAGTTTGCTCAGCCAATCGTGCATCTGCAAGCAGCATATCAATTTCAGCTTGTTGTCTTTCCGCGACTTCACGCAACTTGGTAAAATCAGCATTTTCACCTTGCACGACAACTGGACGACTTTCGATGGCATCAATTCGTGCGACTAAACTCTTAATAACTGAAGTTAGTGCAGTACTATCGGTAGCCACAACCTGCGGCGTCTTTTCCAGTCTGTCAGAAAATTCCGTAAGCTTTTCTTTCAACGAGTCGATTTCGTCCTGTGCATTGAAAATCTGTTCTTGAAGGACAACTTCGTTTGCATTCATCCGCCAAGATGGAGGAAGAAAATTATCGACAAAATTGGATCGCGTGGCCACAAAGCCAAGTGCTGCAGCAACAATACCACCAAAAACTAACGGCCAAACAGAGTTCTTCTTCAATTCAAGCGGAACTTCTTCAGCGACTGCCTCGGCAGGTTCCTCAAGTGTTTCAGTGATTTCATCTGTAGAAACAGTTTCAGATTTAAGTTCAACTATGACATCTTTCTCGACTACAGGTAGCTCTTCGATTTCAACATCTTGAACCTCAACCGCATCGATTGGCTTCGCAGTCTTTTTCTTCTTAGCCACTCTATCACCTTTCCGAATCTTTTCGGTCTATTCAAAAATTTTATTCGTACTTTACGCGGGCAAATGCAGCTGCTCAACCCAAGGTCATGCCCGCAATAACCTTTTGAAGCTCGTCGACCATAGCCGTTCGTGTTGGGGCCTCACATACAGTTAGCGTTTCCCAATCAAGCCCCCGAACCGGATCTGCAACGTCCTCACTTAATGCAATTATGCGCAGTGGTGCCCGTCCGCAATCTTGAGCTGCAAAAACAAGTGCAGTTCGAGGGGAAAACAAAGGAACCAACAAAGGGAAATTTGATGCGAGAGCCTCATTTGCCTCTGCAGAAAACCTACATCTCAACTGATCATACACGGCTATGTGGCGTGCAGTATGCCCGGCAACCGAAAGACGTTCAGCAATATTTCCACGGGTGTGCACTCCAGCCAGATGAGTAAACACGGATTTGTCTGGCATCTTAGATAGCGCAATGATCAACTGCTGCGCCGTTTCACCTTTTTGAAACGCATCCCATCCAAATGCCGCTGCTGCCTTTGTCGTTATTTCGCCAACGCAGAAAGCTATTCGCCCATCACCATTTGGGCTGTTTTCCACTCCATTCACGGATGTAAAAATTACGCTACCCTCGATACAAGGAACGCAATCAACTGGAACAATTTCGATCAATGGACTGAAGATGGGGATTAGAGATTTGCTAATTTCAGGCACCAACGCCTGCCAGAATGCTTTAGACCCAGCCAAAGGCCGAGTTAAAAGCAGATTAAACCGAGGGTGCTTTGTATTGTCCGTCACGGGTTAGGATGGTAACTCGGTCCAAAGGTCTACGCAATGGAGCCACGGATGTCAGAAAAATTAAACATCCTTGGGATAGAAAGCAGCTGCGACGATACGGCTGCAGCAGTCATTTCAGGACACCTAAATGGATCAGCAGAAATACTGTCATCGATTGTCGTAAGCCAAACTGATTTACACGCTACTTTTGGCGGTGTCGTTCCTGAAATCGCAGCACGCGCACATGTGGAGAAACTTGATGTCAGCGTCATCAAGGCCCTAGCAGATGCGAATCTATCAATGGACAAAATTGACGCCATCGCAGTGACTGCAGGTCCTGGATTGATCGGCGGTGTTGTTGCCGGTGTGATGCTTGCCAAAGGACTGGCCGCTTCCACACAAACACCTTTGTACGGGGTCAATCACTTAGCTGGTCATGCGCTTACTCCACGCCTAACCGATAACGTACCATTTCCATATTTGGTGCTATTGGTTTCTGGGGGCCACTGTCAGTTCTTGATTGCTAAAGGCCCACTGAGTTTTCTGCGAGTTGGTGGCACAATCGATGACGCCCCGGGAGAGGCATTTGATAAAGTAGCCCGTCTAATTGGCCTCGATCAACCTGGCGGTCCGGCAATCGAAGCCGCCGCCCTAAATGGTGAGCCAAAACGGTTCAAGTTACCTCGCCCACTATTGGATAGATCGGGGTGCGATATGTCTTTTTCTGGCCTTAAGACAGCTGCATTACGAGCGCGTGACCAAGTGATTGTACAAGACGGTGGCCTAACGAAACAAGATCAAGCCGATCTTGCTGCAGGTTTTCAACATGCTGTATCTGACGTTTTAGCCGAAAAGAGCAGGCGCGCATTACTTGAGTATTTGAAATTGTCTCCAGCCCAACCAACTCTTTGTGTGGCTGGAGGTGTTGCTGCGAACATGGCAATTCGTAACGTACTTAAGGAAGTATGCCGTGAGCATAAAGCTAACTTCGTCGCGCCACCTTTAGCCTTGTGTACGGACAACGCAGCAATGATTGCATATGCAGCTCTGGCACAATTGCCGTACCGTTCTTCGGATGACATGGGCCTATCTGCTAAGCCACGAATGCCCCTTGACACCTCAAGCCCCACAATGCTGGGACATGGAAAGAAAGGAGCCAAGGCATGAGTATTTCAATTTTAGGTGCTGGCGCATTTGGAACCAGCTTAGCGATAGCTTTGGCATCTAAGGAACCCGTAACTCTGTGGGCAAGAAACCAAGAGCACGTCATTGAAATGCAGCTTGAACGCCAGAATAGTCGCAGACTTGAGGGTGCAAAATTTCCAGAGAACTTGGAGCTGACAGCAGAGCTAGTTTCCGCATCCTCAAATGACATCCTCTTACTGGCAGTCCCTATGCAATTGCTGGGTTCTTTCTTGAAAGAAAACGCCTCACAGCTTTCTGGAAAACAATTGGTTGCTTGCTGCAAAGGTATCGATCGCGCAACAGGTCTTGGGCCAATTGACCTGATCAAAACGATTATTCCAACAGCCCACAGCGCGATCCTAACCGGTCCAAGCTTCGCCAACGACATTGCAATTGGATTGCCAACGGCACTTAGCCTCGCGTGCACAAACGAAGCCGTCGGGCTAGGCCTACAAGATCGTCTTTCGACCCCCTTCTTACGCCTATATCGTACAACAGACATTGTCGGTGCTCAGATTGGTGGAGCATTAAAAAATGTTTTTGCGATTGCAGCTGGAGCGGCGATTGGCGCGGGTTTGGGCGAGAGCGCACGTGCCTCATTAATAACCCGTGGATTTGCGGAAATGAACCGTTTTGCGATGCATTTCGGAGCGCATCCGCAAACCCTTGCCGGCTTATCAGGTTTTGGTGATCTAACATTGACCTGCACATCAACGCTGTCACGCAACTATAGATTTGGCTTGGCTTTGGGCAGCGACGCGCCATTTGATGCCACCACAACTATCGAAGGCGCTGCGACGTCGTTCGCAGTGAAAGCCTTGAGTGAAACGCATCAAATCGATATGCCAATTACCCAAAGTATCGCAGCGATCATTGACGAAAAATCAACAGTCGCAGCCGAAATGAAACATCTATTATCAAGACCCTTGAAGGAGGAATAATATGCTCGTTGCACTGATGGCTTATGACAAAGACGGCGCATTGGAATTGCGGAAAGCAAACCGCGATGCACATGTCGCGTATCTCAAAAGCAGTGATCTAGTCCGCCAAGCAGGCCCTTTCCTAAATGCAGACGGCGAAATGTGTGGTTCGTTGATCATTCTTGAAGTCACTGAATTCCATGACGCTGAAAAGTGGGCAGCAGCAGATCCTTACGCGCACGCAGGACTGTTTCGCGAAATGACGCTGATGCCTTGGAACAAGGTTATCGGGTAATGAACTACTGGCTGTTCAAATCAGAGCCAGCAGCATGGAGTTGGGATGACCAAATTACCAAGGGAACCGACGGGGAAGAATGGAATGGCGTGCGCAACTATCAAGCGCGTAATTTCATGCGCCAGATGCGGATTGGTGACTTTGGATTCTTTTACCACTCTCAATCAGAAAAATCTGTTGTGGGTGTCGTTTCAATAATTGCTGAAAGCCATCAAGACAGCACAACAGACGACGCACGATGGGATTGTGTCGATATAGTTGCAGTAAAATCAGTCATTCAACCAGTGACACTCGAAGCGATCAAAACGGACGGCCGATTGGATGATATGATTCTGGTCCGTAACTCGCGGCTTTCTGTTCAGCCTGTAACGCCATTGGAATGGGCTATTGTTTGCAGCCTCGCTGGAATTTCAGATTTTGCGATTTAGAAAAATTAATACAAACTAACCTCTCAACTTAAAAGAAGAGTTAATATTATGGGTTTTTTTAAGCGTAATACTCTCTGCAGCGGCCAATTTTGCATTTGGGGCCATTTGGTACATGAGTTTGGCAAAGCCATGGATGGCCGCTTCTGGAGTGGAAGTGGGTGAGGACGGTCGGCCCACTAATAATGCTGATCCGATACCATATATTACCAGCTTTGTTGCCGCGGTTCTGGTTACTGTTATAATGCAGCACGTTTTTACACTGAGCGCTATCGACAGCTTTGGCGAAGGAGCATTGGCAGGGTTCGGTATTGGTTTATTTTTAGTCACCCCATGGATTGGGATCTTTTATGGATTTGTTGAAAAACCACGAAACTTACTTTTGATCGATGGCGGCTATGCCACGATTGGGTGCACCGTCATGGGTGCCGTTCTAATGTTACTTTGAAAACAGAAGGATTCCGGTGAACTACCCGAACCCTTCTTCACCCCGTGTGCTCCCGAAACCACCACACGCGTATATGATATAGGCTCTGACCATACTGGCCAGATAAGAAATCAGTATATTAATCCATCATGAATTTCAAATTTTGACTACGTAAAAGACCGTATGAAAAATAAAGCCCTGATTAAGATATCAGGGCTTTATAGCTTGTTTCAAATTTTTAGTTGTAAACAACTTCTTTGCCAAAGTGCTTTGATAGCATATAGTATATCACTGCACGGTATTTGTTACGCTCTGAGCGCCCATAGATTTCGATGACGGAATTGATTACTTCCATCAACTGCGATCCATCAGCCAGACCTAACTTTTTAATTAGAAAGTTTTTTCTCACAGTCTCAAGCCCATCAGGCTGAGATCCTGCAACTGTAGATGCGTCCACATTATAAATTGCAGGGCCACAACCGATTGTTACTTTGGTCAGCAAAACCATATCTGGCGTCATGCCACATTTGTTTTTCAAGTCGTCCACATATTGCGCGATTAGATCGTCACGTTTTCCCATAGTCATTCTCCCACCCTGGACTGGCCGAGCTCTCCGGCCTGCAATTAAAACTTGCCACCAAATCGCTTTCGGACAAGGGAAAATATTTATCGCCGAACGCAATAAATTATTATAAAATACGTTGTGCCAAAATCAACTATCAAAAATATAATCATCTAGTAACGGGGGCTTCACGTGCAACACCTTTAACTATCTCAATGGCTAGCCATTGAGATAGACTCTGAAAGCCGTTATCGGAACCACAGAACCTTAAAAGGAACAATGAAATGGCTAACGATTATATTGTTAAAGACATCGCGCTCGCTGACTTTGGCCGTAAAGAGCTGGATATCGCGGAAACGGAAATGCCCGGCCTAATGGCTTTGCGTAAAGAATATGGTGAGAGCAAGCCACTGACTGGCTCTCGTATCGTTGGTTCTTTGCACATGACAATCCAGACTGCAGTTTTGATCGAGACATTAGTAGAACTTGGTGCCGACGTACGTTGGGCATCATGTAACATTTTCTCAACCCAAGACCACGCAGCAGCGGCAATCGCTGCTGGTGGCACACCAGTCTTCGCCATCAAGGGCCAATCCTTGACCGAACACTGGGATTACTTAGACAAATCATTCATGTTCCCTGAGGGCGCAAACATGATCCTCGACGACGGCGGCGATGCGACCCTGTACATTCTACTAGGTGCGCGCGCTGAAGCTGGAGAGGATGTTATTCCAGTTCCTCAGTCCGAAGAGGAAGAAGCGATCAAAATTCAAATCGCTAAGCGCATAAAAGAAACGCCAGGTTGGTTCACTAAAACCAAAGCCGAAATTCAAGGTGTTTCAGAAGAAACAACAACTGGCGTTCACCGCCTTTATGAACTGCACAAGAACGGGCAACTGCCGTTCCCTGCGATTAACGTCAACGACTCAGTTACAAAATCTAAGTTCGACAACAAATACGGCTGTAAAGAATCGCTAGTCGACGGCATTCGACGCGCCACAGACACTATGATGGCAGGTAAAGTTGCTGTCGTTATGGGCTACGGCGATGTGGGTAAAGGTTCTGCGGCATCTCTTGCAGGCGCAGGCGCTCGTGTAATCGTGACCGAAGTTGACCCGATTTGCGCACTTCAAGCAGCTATGGATGGCTTTCAAGTTACCACATTGGATGATGTTGTCGAAACTGCGGATATCTTTGTCACTACAACGGGCAACAAAGACGTTATCCGCATCGAACACATGCGTAAAATGAAAGACATGGCAATTGTTGGTAATATTGGCCACTTTGATAACGAAATCCAGGTCGCTTCTTTGAAGAACCACAAATGGACAAACATCAAGGAACAGGTTGATATGATTGAGATGCCAAACGGTCACCGTTTGATCCTCTTATCAGAAGGCCGCTTGTTGAACCTAGGAAACGCGACGGGTCACCCATCTTTTGTAATGTCCGCTTCCTTCACGAACCAAGTCTTGGCGCAAATTGAATTGTTTACAAAAGGCGACGAATATCAGCCTGGCGTTTACATCCTGCCAAAACACCTCGACGAAAAGGTAGCACGCCTGCACCTTGATCGTATTGGTGTGAAGCTTTCGAAATTGGACGCAGACCAAGCAGCCTATATTGGTGTTTCACCTGATGGCCCATTCAAGCCAGAGCATTATCGCTACTAAATCGCTTAACTTAGAAAATCAGGAAGGGCCTCTGCATCATTGCGGAGGCCTTTTTTATTTTAAAACAATTAATTAGCATCGAAACACCACAAAGCAGGCCAGATCTAACAGTCGTACCAGTGTTGATTTTCTAAATGAGGCTTTCGAGCATTGAACACCATTTTTCCACCAAGACCGGTCATCTTTTAGAAAAAGTGGTGAGCCCGTCCGGGCTCGAACCGGAGACCTACTGATTAAAAGTCAGTTGCTCTACCAACTGAGCTACAGGCCCACTAGGCGGGTTACTAGAAAGAGTTGGCGGTAGGGTCAAGCCTATAATTTCAACTTTATTTGCTACTTGCTGGATTCAACCGCCAAGCACGGTTATATGGCCTAAATGCAGGTAAAAAATAACATTCTTTTTCCGTTCATGAAAATGCATGGACTTGGTAACGACTTCGTTGTTGTCGATGCGCGTGCGCAATCACTTGAAATGACAGAATCATTGGCCCGCGCTTTGGGCGACCGCCATCGTGGAGTGGGCTTTGATCAGCTTGCTATAATTTCGAGGAACCATAGCATCGCTGATGCATACCTTACATTTTATAACTCAGACGGATCCACAGCTGGTGCTTGCGGAAACGCAACACGTTGCATCGCGCGGTACCTGATGAACGAAACAGGCGATCAGTCGCTTTCCCTAGAAACCGAACATGGAATTCTACACGCTAGGGACATGGGTGATCAAATCACTTCAGTCAACATGGGGCATCCGGTTCTGAGCTCGCAGGACATTCCGTTGTCTCAAGATATCGATACGCTTGAGTTACCGATCGATGGCGCACCAACCGCAACAGGTATGGGTAATCCACATTGTACGTTCTTCGTTGATGACATCGGAGCCATTGATCTTGAAACTCAAGGAACCCTTGTTGAGCATCATCCGCTCTACCCCGAACGTACAAATGTACAATTCGCCCAAGTCGTTGGCACCGATCACATCCGCATGCGTGTATGGGAACGCGGCGTGGGTGTTACACTCGCCTCGGGCTCTTCCTCTTGCGCAACTGCAGTCGCTGCTGTCAGGCGTGGCCTAACGGGGCGTAAAGTGCGCATAGACCTTGACGGTGGCACATTGCACATTGATTGGCGCGACGATGGCGTATGGATGACCGGTGGTACAATGCACGTCTTTTCTGGAACGCTGACACAAAGTTTCTTGGACTCCTTACAATGACCTCCCCCAAATTCTCAAATCACGGTTGCCGGCTGAATGCATATGAAACCGAGGCGATGAAGGAACTGGCTGAAACCGCTGGCCTTCAAAACGCTGTGGTCATCAACACCTGTGCTGTTACAGCTGAGGCCGTGCGCAAGGCCCGTCAGGACATTCGTAAGCTACGCCGCGAGAACCCTGACGCCCGACTAATCGTAACGGGCTGTGCGGCCCAGACAGAACCTGAGACCTTCACAGCAATGGACGAAGTCGATGCTGTGATCGGCAATACCGAAAAGATGATGGGCGACACCTGGAAAGGCTTAGCTGCTGACTTCATCGGAGAGACAGAGGCGGTACAAGTTGACGATATTATGTCCGTCACAGAAACAGCTGGACACCTCATCGACGGTTTTGGCACTCGCAGTCGCGCCTATGTCCAGGTTCAGAACGGATGTGACCACCGCTGTACGTTCTGCATTATTCCATACGGCCGCGGCAACTCGCGCTCTGTGCCAGCAGGCGTAGTTGTTGATCAGATCAAGCGTTTAGTCGACAAAGGCTTCAACGAAGTTGTTTTAACAGGTGTAGACCTGACCAGTTGGGGTGCAGACCTTCCCGCCGCACCAAAGCTTGGCGACTTGGTTATGCGTATTCTGCGTTTGGTCCCTGACCTTCCACGACTGCGTATTAGTTCGATCGACAGCATTGAAGTTGACGAAAACCTTATGGAGGCAATCGCAACTGAACCGCGTTTGATGCCGCACCTACATCTCTCGTTGCAGCACGGCGACGACATGATCCTTAAGAGGATGAAGCGCCGCCATTTGCGCGATGATGCAATCCAGTTTGCCCAAGAAGCGAAAAAACTACGTCCAGATATGACATTTGGTGCAGACATCATCGCAGGCTTCCCCACAGAGACCGAAGAAATGTTTGCAAACTCACTTGCGCTGGTCACAGAGTGCGATCTGACGTGGCTGCATGTGTTCCCTTATTCGCCACGCCCCGGCACGCCAGCTGCGCGGATGCCGCAGGTTAATGGGAAAGCTATCAAAATACGTGCAGCGGCATTGCGTGAAGCGGGCAAAACACAAGTACAGCGCCATTTACAGGCTCAGGTTGGGAAAACTCATCAAATATTGATGGAGAACCCGAACATGGGCCGTACAGAACAATTTACCGAGGTATCGTTCGCCAAGCCGCAAACCGAAGGCCAGATCTTTAAGGCAATTATATTGGCGGTACAGGACAAACAATTAATAGCTTAAAGCGACCCATATCCATTCCAAAGAAAAAGGCCCTGCACCGTCGCCAGTGCAGGGCCTTTTGGATTCTAAAGGAAGCTAACTTAGTGCTTCTTTTTATGAGGTGCCCAAAGCTTCTTATTGGTCATGTACAAAAGTACAGACAACAAGGTCAGCAGAAGAACACCAACAACACCAGCTTGCTTACGCGCCATCATTTTTGGTTCCGCTGTCCACATCAAGAATGCTGAAACGTCAGCAGCGATGTGGTGCAAGTCATTGTTGTGACCATCAGCAAATTCTACATCCTCACCATAAAGCGGTGGTGCCATAGCGATCCAGCCGCCTGGAAATGCCGTGTTTTCATAGAACGTCACACCCGCCTGCTCTTTTTCTTCACCCGTATAACCAGTCAAGATTGAAGCGATATATTCAGTACCACCGATGCCTTTTACGAATTGGTTAATTCCCAAGCCGTAAGGGCCGTGGAAACCAGCGCGTGCTTTCGCCATTAGGCTAAGGTCAGGTGCATTTTCCAACGCAGACTCTGGGAAGAAGTCAGAGGGCTTACGAGGTACATCTTCGTCCAAAGCGGCATCATAGATGTCGAACTGTGCTGCATAAGCGCGAACTTGATCCTCTGGCAGATGTGGTCCGCCTTCATCCGCAAGTGTGCGGATCGGAACGAATTTCAAACCGTGACAGGCAGAACAAACTTCAGTGTAGACTTGCAAGCCGCGTTGCAACTGATTCTGATCGAAAGTACCAAATGGCCCCTCAAATGAGAAATCAAAGTCTTCGATATGACCTTCACCGCCTGCGGCGAAAGCGCCTGTGGCCAGCGTAATCGCTGCCACAGTGCTGATTGCGAGTTTTTTGAACATGCGCATCTTCCTCTTATCCCGCAGACTTGTCTGCGTCGCCACCATAATGGGCGGCAAAGTCTTCTTCGATGGTCGCAGGTTGCGCGTCCGGCTTCTCGATCACACCCAATAGTGGGAGAATAACCAAGAAGTAGGCGAACCAATACGCTGATGCAATCAATGAGAAGCTAGCATATGGCTCTTCAGCAGGCATCGCACCAAGCCAAATCAGGGCAAAGAAATCGATGACCAAAAGCGCAAACCACCATTTGAACATTGGACGGAAACGACCAGAACGAACTGATGATGTATCCAACCATGGCACAAGCGCCATAACTGCAATCGCACCAAACATCGCCAGAACACCAAAGAACTTAGCGTCGACAATCCCACCGGTCACGAATGACGCAATTTGAACAACCCACACTTCAGAAGTGAAGGCGCGCAAGATCGCGTAGAACGGCAAGAAGTACCATTCTGGAACGATGTGTGCAGGTGTAGATAGCGCATTTGCTTCGATGTAGTTGTCCGGGTGACCCAGATAGTTTGGCATGAAGCCAACAACAGCAAAGAATATGACCAAGATCACAGCCAGCGCGAACAAGTCTTTGATCACGAAGTATGGCCAAAATGGTAGCGTGTCTTTTTCAGCTTCTTCTTTTGAACCACGACGAACTTCAACACCCGTTGGGTTGTTGTTGCCAGTAGTGTGGAACGCCCAGATGTGAAGGATGACAAGGCCAGCAATCACGAAGGGCAGCAAGTAGTGCAAGCTGAAGAAACGGTTCAGTGTTGCGTTATCGACGGCTGGACCGCCCAATAGCAACGTTTGAATGCTTTCACCGATGAACGGGATTGCGCCAAACAAACCGGTAATAACAGTTGCACCCCAGAATGACATTTGACCCCAAGGCAAAACGTAGCCCATAAAGGCGGTCGCCATCATCAGAAGGTAGATCAACATACCAATAATCCACGTAACTTCACGTGGTGCTTTGTATGAACCATAATATAAGCTACGGAAAATGTGGGCATATACAGCGACAAAGAACAGAGATGCGCCGTTAGCATGCATATAACGCAGCATGTAGCCGCCATTCACGTCACGCATGATATGCTCAACAGAAGCGAATGCGTTGTCGACATGCGGTGTATAGTGCATCGCCAAAACTATACCTGTTACGATTTGCAATACCAGACAGAACGTCAGAACTATTCCCCAGATCCACATCCAGTTAAGGTTCTTCGGTGTCGGTGCCGTCAATGTTGCATACATCAAACCAACGATAGGCAACCGGCTATGCAGCCATTTTTCGCCTTTGGTCTTTGGTTCGTAATGGTCGTGAGGAATTCCACCCATTGCGTCTCTCCCTTAACCTAGTTTGATCGTGGAATCATCCACGAAGACAGCCGGTGGAACCGGCAAGTTTGTCGGTGCTGGACCCTTACGGATACGGCCAGCCGTGTCATAGTGCGAACCGTGGCATGGGCAGAACCAACCACCGAAGTCACCAGCATCGCCCAAAGGCACACAGCCAAGATGCGTACACACGCCCATCATGACCAACCATTCACCGTCCTCAGACAATGAACGGTTTGCGTCAGAAGCGTCTACTTCACCTAAGTTCTCGTTGCGCGCGATAGGATCAGCCAAGTCGGCCAAATCTACTGAGCGTGCTTCTGCGATCTCTTCTTCCGTGCGACGACGAATGAACACAGGCTTGCCCAACCATTTAACGGTAAGCTGCGTGCCGGGTTCAATGTCCCCAACAGGGACAAAGATCGACGCGAGCGCACGCACGTCTGCGGACGGGTTCATCTGATTGACTAGCGGCCATACGGCTGCACCTGCGGCTACGGCACCTGTACCTGCTGTGGCATAGTACAGGAAATCCCGGCGGGTGCCTGCGTGTTCATCTGAGTGTGACACGTGGGTTTCTCCAATTTTTCCGGCCCTCTTGGGGCCAATAGACACATCGGGCGCGTCTAAGACGCACCCTTGCTGGCCGCTATGTAACGAGGGAGTGAGGGTGCGTCTAGGCACATCAGTGACGCATCTGGTCGCAGTTGCCCAATCTGATGCAGAAATGACCTTAAAACCAAGCACTTCACTAACTGATCAGAAGGTTTTGGGTCTAAAATAAGATTTCCAACCCACCCATCCTAGCGAATCAAAATTCGTGACCTAAGCTACAGGTGGTGCCGACGCTTGCATCGACTCGCGATTTTCAAAGCCCTCATACCAGGCGGCCAAAGCATCATTACCTTTTCGCCAACCGCGCGCATCATGACGGAAGTCCAGATAAGACAGTGCACAAGCAACGGAAATTTGCCCCATATCCAAAGGTCCATTTAAATGGCTCATCCAACGTGTGTTAATTGCGTTGCACCCACCAATGACTTTGGACCATTGCGCATCCGTCCAGCCATCCCACTGCTTTTCTTTAGGGCGAACACGGCCCTCATAGGTAATAGAAACAGCTGCATCCAGAATCCCATCGGCAGTTGCCTCGAGCGTTAGGGTTTCCCACTTCCTTGCCCCGGATGGATATAATTTGTCTCCCGCCCTTACATCTAAGAATGCGCATATGACTCGACTGTCATAAAGCGTGGGTCCGTCATTACGTTCCAATGCTGGGATCTTCGCCAACGGGTTTTTTGCAAGCAGACCGTCCATCGGTGCAATTGGTGTAGTCGTCACCGGAACAATTTCGACGTCATCAAGCTGACCAGTTTCGAAAAGTAAAACCATGA
Organism: uncultured Paracoccaceae bacterium; assembly: GCA_905182105.1. GTDB lineage: Bacteria > Pseudomonadota > Alphaproteobacteria > Rhodobacterales > Rhodobacteraceae > Ascidiaceihabitans. The sequence continues at coordinate 86,800 of CAJJAR010000009.1, read as the reverse complement.
CTTTTCGAACGAATGGCGACATCGGGCTGTGGTAAAGTTTCATGTGTAACTCCAAAGTTGTGGTTCCAGCGACCAAAGACCTCACCAACGAGGCAAAAAATCTAGAAAAAATTTAATTAAAATCGCTGTTATATAGCACCACGCATAAGTTCCGCAAGAGTATGTATATCTGTACCCAAACCATATGCAGCAACGCCATCTGCTGCACGCATCCGCACTGGATCAGGTTTATTCTGACTTAATTTCCATGTCCCATCCACACCTGTGACTTGCATTCGGCACGGCACGATTTGCTGCATCATCGCATCCAAAACATCAGGCGTCATCTTTGCCACGCGCCAAGGCTCTTTCGGGCGCAATTGCTCTTCAAAAAACGATGTCTGCCTATCTAACAATTCACGTATTTCTTCTTGGGGTCGCAGCTCCAAAATACCCGTTAGGTGGACGGCAACATAGTTCCATGTGGGCACTTGATCATCGACCTCATACCAATCTGGAGAGATGTAGCTATCACCACCTGAAATCGCGATCCTTACCTTCAGCGGTGTTGTCAGCATACGCGCAATTGGATTGGAGCGTACCAAATGCAAATCAAGTGTTTCGCCTGCTTCTGACAAAACAAATGGAATATGCGAAATTACAGGCCCTTCTTCGCCGCTCACTGCCAGCACACCAAAGGCGCGTTTGCGTGCAAAATCGAGATTACGCTGTGCATCAGCTGTGTGATAAACTTGATTTGGGTGCATCTGTTAATCCTTAGCAATCCAATTTTGATATTGCAGAGCCGTACAAACATTGGCAACAGTGCAGATATTCTCAGGGCGGGGCGAGATTCCCCACCGGCGGTATGTGGACATGATCCACGAGCCCGCGAGCGCCTCGATCATCGAGGGTCAAGCAGATCTGGTGAAAAACCAGAGCCGACGGTCATAGTCCGGATGAAAGAGAATGTGCGTGTAACGTCCCAATTTTAGGGGCGAAACATTGCATGTAATCGCCTTGGGTGCTGTGTCGAACCAAAAGGAGATTACTATGACACCCACCCGATACGCCTTTGTAAAAGCGCAGTGGCACGCTGACATTGTTGATCGTGCGTTAGACGGATTTTCCAAAATTATTCCAATGGAACAGATTGATGTCATCGATGTGCCCGGCGCATTTGAAATGCCATTGATCGCGCGTGATCTTGCGCAGACGGGCAAATACACAGCTGTGATTTGCGCAGCCTTCGTCGTTGATGGTGGCATCTATCGCCATGATTTCGTCGCCTCGGCTGTGATTGATGGGTTAATGCGTGCCAGCCTAGATACTGGTGTGCCTGTTCTATCAGTCTCACTCACGCCACATAACTACCAAGAGACCGACCATCACAACACGATTTACCGCGATCAGTTTGTGACCAAAGGGCATGAAGCCGCACAAGCCGCCCTTAGCATCGTCAAAGCACGCGAAACCATCTAACCCAAATACGCTTTCAACGCAGGCGGCGGATTGTCGAATAATCCAGCTGTCGCCTGCGGACCATGCGCCACACCGTCAGCGACAAACACAACGCTATCAGCAATGCGCCGCGCGTCTTCAGGTGCATGTGTTACCATCATGATACCCGCGTTCGTTTCGTCGGCAACCTCAGCGACCAAGTCCAACATCTCTGCTCGCAACGCGGGACCAAGGGCTGCAAAGGGTTCATCCAAAATCATCCATGTTTTGGATTGAACCAAAGCCCGTGCTAGCGCTGCTCTGCTTTGTTGGCCGCCAGACAGTTCGCTTGGCTTGCGCGACCCGAAGTTAGTCAAGCCCACGCGCTGAAGAGCTTTATGCACCTGAGCTGTCTCATCACTCGTCAAACGCAAAGCAGGACAAATCCCCAGACCTACATTTTGTGCGATCGTTAAATGAGGGAAAAGATTGTTGTCTTGGAACAGAATCGCCATATCGCGCGCATCTGGTTGCGCATTTGTGATGTCACGTCCCGCCAGTATCAACTGCCCAGTTCTAAGGTCAATAAAGCCACATATCGCACCAACTAATGTCGACTTACCCGCACCTGATGGTCCAACAACGGCAACTTTTTGACCTGCAGTAACGTCGAAATGCGCACCTAAGTTGAAAGAACCTTGGACAATTTCGATTTTATTTAGCGATAGCATTGCGCCGCCCCCAGTAATCCATGATCCAGAACAGGCCAAAGGCCAGAACCAGCAGTATCAACGCAGCTCCTGCTGCCGCATCTGTGCGATAACTGCCCATCAGACGATACATCTGTAGCGGTAATGTCGAGCGATCAGGGTCACCAAACAACGCGATCACACCTAAATCACCAACGGAAAGTGCTGCCGCTAAGCCCGCCGCAAAGCCAATCTGTGGCCTCGAGCGTGGCCATAAAACACATCGCCACATCGCAAACCCAGAAATGCCCAGCGCAGCGCTTAAACGCCCATATGTTTGAAGTGTCTCACGGATCGAAGGCACTAAAATGCGCAACGCAAAAGGCAAAGCCATCATTGCATTAACCGCGATAGTAACGAGTAAGGCCCAATCTGTTGGATTCGCGTACGGATAGATCAAAATGAACCAACCAGTGCCAATCATCAGTGGTGAAACCGAGAGGCCCAACGAACCAATCACCTCAACGCTTCCGTTTCTAGACGTGGCAATCCATCCTGCCATTGGTAATGCGGTTCCAAGAAGAACCAAAACTGAGATCAAGGCGACCCAAAGTGACGTCCATGCTGACAACCAAACAATAAGGGGAACCTCAAGCAATCCCCGCAAACCAGAAATCAAAATCGCAAACAGTGGCAGGGTCAAAAAACTAGCCGCGACAAATATGAATGCACTATCCAAAAACCTCGCCCCGCGCCCTTGCCCATCCCAACGCCTTTGCATGCGGTCCATGCCACCACCGAAACTAATTGAGGGCACCAACCAAAAGACCAGCACCGCCGCACCGCCAGCCACAAACAGCTGGACCAAAGATAACAACGCGGCACGCCCCAAATTAAAGTCAAAACGAAACGCCTGATAAACTGCCAGTTCGATCGTAGTTGCGCGTGGCCCGCCACCCAACGTCAATGCAACCGCAAAACTGGTAAGGCAGATTACAAAGATCAAAGCAAAAGTGCCCGGTAAAATTCGCAACAGAAGCGGCAATTCGATTAGGCGAAACATCATCCCCGGCCCGATGCCCAGCTGGGCAGATAAACGAAAGCGTTCTGCTGGAACACCTTGCCAACCTTGCACCAGCAACCTGATAGCAAGTGGAAGATTAAAGAACACATGGGCAAGAACGACGCCTTGCAAGCCGTAGATCGATATTTTGGTAATCCCAAGCATCGCCAAGATATCATTTAAAACACCAGAGCGACCAAAAATGGCCAGCAATCCAAGCATTGCGACGATAACGGGTAAGATGAATGGAGCACCTAATAAGGTAATTAGAAAGGTCCGTCCCCAAAACCTTCTGCGAGCGAGAGCGCGGGCAACGGGAACCGCCAGCACACAAGAGAGAAACGCAGACAGCAACGATTGTAAAATAGTAAAACGGATCGCTTGCCACTCAGCAGGACCAAGCCCACTGACTGAATCAACCCGAAGGCCAATTCCAACAAACGCCAACAGAACCGCCACGACTATAAACGTAGCCGCGGCAATCCCTGTAACGTTGTTTATTGGCTTAGCGTTGCGCGCCATGTCTCAATGGCCTTTTCTTGAACCGCTTTGGATTCTTCTTCGGAGTAGAAAAGTACCTTCTCTGGCAGTGGCAATTGCGCCCAACCCTCAGGCCATTGGTCTGTTGGCAATGCAGAAGGCAATGACCAGTTGGCCGTTGGGATAACCGTTTGGAAGTCTTCGCTCATGACATACGACATGAATGCGTCTACCAATTCAGGCTGATCTGTTCCCGCGATCTTCCCAACCGTCTCAACCATGAAGTAGTGACCCTCTGGGAAGATTGCAGCCTTTTTAGTGAAGTCGTCCTCAGCAAACATATGGTATGCTGGCGACGTGGTGTAGCTAAGAACCATATCAGCTTCGCCATCCGTGAACAGGCCATAGCTAGAAGACCAATCTTTGGTCACTGTTAGAATTTTTGGAGCAAGTTGCGCCCAAACTTTGGCTGAATTTTCACCATAAACTGAATCCACCCACAGAACCAAAGCCAAACCAGATAGCGATGTACGTGGATCCTGGATTACGATTTTAACGTCGTCTGGCATTGCTAACAGCGCATCAAAGCTAGCTGGGGGCGTCTCCATTGTCGTTTCGTTATAGATGAACGCTGTGTGACCATAATTGAACGGCAGGAACGTTTCGTCCGTCCATGCAATCGGTAAAGTCAACGCAGTGTTGTCTTGGCCATGTGGCGCAAACAATTCAGTGGCGCGGGCCTTCGCCGTAACGTCTGACGTCAGACCAATTACAACGTCGGCCTTGGTACGCGCACCCTCCAGCAACAGACGTGGAACTAAATCACCCGTTGAGAATTGCAGATCACATTCACAAATCTCTTCAAAGCTTTTTTCTATAACAGGGCCGGGGCCCCATTCTGAGGTGAAATAGTCACCTGCGTAAACAGTTAGTATGGGCGTCTCGGCAAAAGCCGAGGTTGCAGTCAGTACGCCCGCTGCAAATGTAGAATACTTCATGGCACTCTCCTTTTGCGGCGATAGGGAAAAGGGGGCTTTTGTGCCGTTACCTTCCCTCCGCCGGTGTTAGCCGGTTCAGGTTCAATGGGTCCGCACAGTGGCATCTCAGCTATTTAAAGCACCCCAAGGTAATCCTTGAATAGAGGGTCACCATCACTGTCGCAAGGCGAAACCACTTGAGGGGACAAGCCGTCGCAGTTAGAACCCACCCAAAGGATGTCGTGCCTACTAAGCAAGCAGGGGAAAACGCTTATGTCTTACAATACCTTCGGCCACATGTTCCGCGTCACTACCTGGGGCGAAAGCCACGGCCCAGCGATCGGGGCAACAGTTGATGGCTGTCCACCGAATGTCCCAGTTACCTCTGAGATGCTTCAAGTGTGGCTCGACATGCGCAAGCCCGGTACAGGCAAAAACGTTACTCAACGCAAGGAAGCTGATGAGGTTAAAATTCTCTCTGGAGTATTTGAAGGTAAGACAACCGGCACCCCAATCCAATTGTTGATCGAAAACACTGACCAGCGTTCCAAAGATTATGGCGACATCGTTGAAAAATTCCGCCCCGGTCACGCCGACATTTCTTATTGGATCAAATACGGCATTCGCGATTATCGTGGTGGTGGCCGTTCTTCCGCCCGCGAAACTGCGAGCCGCGTTGCTGCAGGTGGGATCGCACGCGAAGCGATTAAGTTGTTAGCACCTGATTTAAAGATCACAGGCTACATGGTTCAAATGGGTGAAAAGCACTTGGACCGATCCGAATTTGATTGGGATGCTATTGATCAAAATCCATTTTGGGTTCCAAGCACATCGGCCGCTTCCGAATGGGAAACCTACCTAGACGGCATTCGCAAATCCCAAAACAGTGTTGGTGCTGTTATCGAAGTGACAGCGCGTAATGTCCCAGCAGGCCTGGGCGCGCCGATTTATGCTAAGCTAGATACCGATCTTGCGGCTGCCATGATGTCGATCAACGCCGTAAAGGCTGTGGAAATCGGTGAAGGCATGGCTGCAGCCACTTTGATGGGAACGGAAAACGCTGATGAAATTAGAATGGGTCCAGACGGTCCTGTCTTCTCAGACAACCACGCTGGCGGTATCCTTGGTGGTATCTCCACCGGCCAAGATGTTGTAATCCGTTTTGCAGTCAAACCTACCTCGTCGATTACGACACCACGCAAAACGATTACCAAGTCAGGTGAAGAAACCAATATCATCACCAAAGGGCGTCATGATCCATGCGTTGGTATCCGTGCGGTGCCTGTTGGTGAGGCAATGATGGCCTGTGTCATCTTGGATCATATCCTGATGCATCGTGGTCAAGTTGGTAAGAACCAAGGACAAATTGGTTGAGACCAAAGCCCCAACGACAGCCCACGTTACGATACTCTAGATAATCTAAGCTTGCGCCTTTGAATCAAAAAGCGCAGCTAAAGGTATGGAAAAACCCCGCACAGACCACAGACCCGTTTTAGCTATCAGCCTAAAAATCACAGCCGTGCTTTTGTTTGTTGTTATGGCCGGCATGGTCAAGGAAGCGACTCAGGAAGTCCCTGTTGGTCAGGCGGTTTTCTTTCGGTCACTAATGCCGATCCCAATCATTCTGCTGTGGCTTCGGTTTCGTGGGGAATTGCGTACTGGGCTGGTGGCAAACAATATCTGGGGCCATGTTTGGCGGGGGCTATTTGGCTCTAGTGCAATGTTCCTAACATTTGCAGGGCTATCTTTGATCCCACTACCCGAAGCAACCGCGATCGGGTATGCTACACCGATGTTCACCGTGATCCTTGCCATCTTTCTACTTGGCGAGCGCGTTGGAATTTATCGTTTGTCAGCAGTTTTCTTAGGGTTGATCGGTGTCATGATTGTAATGGCACCTCGGCTCTCGCTTGATCCAGACGCAATGACCACTGGCGCTGGACTAGGTGCAATATTTACACTTGCAGCCGCAGCCTTACGTGGCCTTGTACAAATTCACGTTCGTAAAATGGTCGCAACGGAGAAGACAGGGGCAATCGTTTTCTACTTTTCACTTACCGCCACGTGCCTATCTCTATTGTCCCTACCATTCGGTTGGATTTGGCCCACGCCATATTCGCTTAGCCTGTTGATTGGAGCCGGTACCATTGGCGCGGTGGCCCAAATTCTGGTCACGTCGTCTTACCGGCATGGTGCCGCATCCATGCTGGCTCCGTTCGATTACGTGTCTCTAATTTTTGCAAGCGTCATTGGCTATGTCTTCTTCTCAGAAGCTCCGACAATCAACATGATGATCGGCGCAATCTTAGTCGTATCTGGTGGTGTTTTGATTATCTGGCGGGAAAGAAAGCTGGATATGGATCGCAGTAAAGACCGCGCAGCAACCGCACCCAAAGGTCAATAAATTAGCCCTTGGCGTGACACGCCGATGCCTCAACAACCAATCCATCCGCGCCAAAGCGCAGAGTTTCCGCAGCCAGCACATGATGTTGATTTCGGTAAGTTATGACCATCATACCGTAGCCATGCAAAACATCGACCACCACAAAGGAAAGATCAGGTTGTTTTGCCAATGCTTTGGACCAGTATGCACGCAAGGCCTGCTTGCCAAGTAATTCGCCCGAACCAACAAGGCGCATCGCCTTTTGGGAACGGAAAACAACGTCGCTTGAGTAGTGTGCCAGAATACGATCAAGCGAGTGGGAGTTCCATGCGGCCTCCCACTCGATCGCAAATGCAGCGTAATCCAAGTTAAACACGGACCAGTTTTTCGTAGCACTCAGAAACATCGCGTGTCAGCGCGCCAACTTCAAAATTGAAGTCACCGATTTGGCCGACAGGGGTCACTTCAGCAGCAGTACCAGTCAACCAGCACTGTTCGAAATCAGCCAATTCGTCTGGCATGATGATACGTTCGTTTACAGCTATGCCTTTTTCTTTCAGCATGCCGATTACGGTCTGACGAGTGATGCCATTCAAGAATGCATCAGCGATTGGTGTGTGCACTTCGCCATCCTTAACGAAGAAGATGTTCGCACCTGTCGCTTCAGCAACATAACCACGGTAATCAAACATCATAGCGTCTGAACAGCCTTTTGCCTCGGCTGCGTGCTTAGACATTGTCGCAATCATGTACAGACCCGCAGCCTTGGCTTGGGATGGCGCAGTCTCAGGTGATGGGCGCTTCCACTTGGCAATGTCGAGCTTAGCACCCTTCATCTTTGCGTCGCCGTAATAGTTGCCCCATTCCCAGCATGCTACAGCCATATGAACAGGGTTCTTTGCGGATGCGACGCCCATGTCTTCACCTGCACCACGCCATGCAACAGCGCGAACGTATGCATTGGTCAAACCGTTGGCTTCCAAAGCTGCTTCTTTAGCAGCCTCAATTTCATCAACCGAATAGGGAAGTTCAAAATCAATCAGGTTGCCAGATTGGATTAAACGAGCGGAGTGGTCACGAGATTTGAAAATTTTACCATTATAGCAACGCTCGCCTTCAAAGACAGAAGATGCATAGTGCATAGCATGCGTTAGGATGTGGACGTTTGCATCACGCCAATCGACCAATGTACCGTCCATCCAGATTTTTCCATCACGATCATCATAACCAGCAGCCATCGCCGTATCCTCCGAAATTATTCCATTAATTGCGCAAATGGTTCCGATCCGGATATAATATTGCGCAAAACCTACAATTCTCTAGTCCTTTGACGTTGGAATGTCAATAACACTGACATATACTGTAACAAAATGATTTAGAGCAGGAACGATTGTTATGTCGGACGGGCGCAGCACATCAACATACAGCGGTGAAAACCTCCTGTTCCTAACTGACGAACAATTGCGTCAGGGAATTGAGGCGATGTTTTTTGCCTATCGGGGCTTCACTGCCGATCCCGATCGTATTCTCGCAGACATGGCGTATGGCCGCGCCCATCACCGCGCTATCCATTTCATTCATCGCGCGCCAGGCACAACAGTCAACAACTTGCTCAATATCCTAGGTGTAACAAAGCAATCATTGAACCGCGTTTTGCGCACGCTGATCGAACAAGGGTTAGTCATCAGCAAAGTTGGCAAGGTAGATAAACGTGAACGGCATCTGTTCCTAACCGATGAAGGTAGCCGGCTAGAACAAACACTTTCAGACGCACAGCGCGCACGCATGCGCAGCGCATTTCGTGACGCAGGCCCCGAAGCTGTTGCGGGCTTTCGAACTGTGTTAGAAGCAATGATGGATACCAAAATGCAGCGCGCCTACACGCGTCTTAAGGAGTCCGGAGCATGAGCGCACTAGACGCCCACTTGTTGATCGTGGACGATGACGAGCGCATTCGCATTTTGTTACAAAAATTCCTTGTGCGCCATGGCTTTTTAGTAACTGCAGCACGTGATGCAGCCCACGCGCGGCGCATCCTCACCGGCCTTGATTTTAATATGCTCATTCTGGATGTGATGATGCCGGGAGAAGACGGCCTATCATTATGCCGATCAATCCGCGAGACCAGCCAGACGCCCATCCTGTTGCTAACAGCCAAGGGTGAAACCGGAAATCGGATCGAGGGACTTGAAGCAGGCGCTGACGATTACTTACCAAAACCGTTTGAACCAAAAGAACTCCTTCTTCGAATTAACGCAATCTTGCGCCGAATGCCTGAAACACCTGCAGAAGACTCAGTTCCAAAAATTCTCAACCTTGGCAGCATCCGCTATGACCTTGAGCGCGGTGAAATGTGGCAGGGTGAAAACCTGGTCCGCCTCACTGCAACAGAAATGCAATTAATGAAGATTTTCTCTGCAAAGCCCGGGGAGCCGATCAGCCGAAACAAACTAGTTGAGGAGCTTGGCCGTGATCGCGGCCAAGCACAAGAACGTGCTGTTGATGTTCAAATTACTCGCTTACGTCGTAAAATCGAAATGGACCCTAAGCAACCGCGCTACCTACAAACGGTACGAGGGGCTGGCTATATGTTGGCTCCCAACTGACCGAGCTCCGAACCATCTAATCGTCGTCTGGTATGAAGCCTAAAAGACGGTTATGATATTGAAGTGCTGGCAATTTTGGCCCGCACCATACTTGCAAATTAACAAAGGCCACACGATGACCGATATCCCTGTGACTGAGATGAGTTTTGAACAAGCGATGGCTGAACTAGAACAGGTTCTGGGTCAGCTTGAACGCGGTGATGTAGCTTTAGATCAATCCATTTCGCTGTATGAACGTGGCGCTTTGCTGAAAGCCCGTTGCGAGACCAAACTGAAAGAAGCTGAAGAAAAGGTTGCAGCGATTACTTTGGATGCAGACGGCAACCCAGCAGGTTTGAAACCTGTTGAAGGCCTCTAAAACCAATGTTTCGCCAACGCTTAACGGAATGCGCGGGTCAAATCCAAACGCACTTCGACCGAACCCTTTCTAAATTGGATAGCCTGCCCGTTGTTGACGCAATGGCGCATGCCACCAACGGCGGCAAACGACTGCGTGGATTTCTTGTTCTGGAATCTGCACGCCTGCATGGCATCGATCCTATATCTGCGATCTGGCCTGCAACAGGAATTGAAGCCTTGCACGCATATTCTTTGGTTCATGACGATTTACCCTGCATGGATGATGATGACTTGCGGCGCGGAGAACCGACTATTCACAAAGCTTGGGATGAGGCGACTGCAGTGCTAGCTGGTGATGCCCTTCAAACACTCGCATTTGAAATGGTATCACGGGTTGAAGTTGGAAATGGCGACGTCCGCGCCAACCTCGCCCTAAGCCTTGCAAAAGCGAGCGGCGCTCAAGGTATGGTTCTAGGCCAAGCGTTGGACATCGCAGCCGAAACATCAGCCATTCCATTGACGCTCCAACAAATCACGACGCTCCAACGAGGTAAGACAGGAGCCCTAATAGAATGGTCCGCCACGGCAGGTGCACGCATGGCACAAAGCGACATAACCGCGCTATCGCACTACTCCCAATCGCTAGGGCTCGCCTTCCAAATTGCCGATGATATCCTAGATGTCGAAGGCAATGCAGAAACCGTAGGCAAAGCCACAGGCAAAGATGCTGAGGCAGGTAAAGCAACATTTGTGTCGCTATTGGGCTTGGAGGAGGCTAAACGCCGCGCAAGTGAACTGGTCGAATCTGCATCTGATGCGCTAAGTGTATATGGTAATGACGCAAAAGCACTGCGTGAAGCAGCGGCTTTTGTGATCACTCGCAAGAATTAGGACACCACAATGACTGACCGCCCAAACACTCCGCTTTTGGACACCGTACAGCGCCCAGCTGATATGAACCAAATGTCTGATGCCAAACTGACCCAGTTAGCACAGGAAGTTCGGTCTGAAACAATCTCAGCTGTTGCGGAAACCGGTGGACATCTTGGTGCAGGTTTGGGTGTGGTCGAATTGACCGTTGCGCTTCATGCAGTCTTCGACACACCAAAGGACAAAATTATCTGGGACGTGGGTCACCAATGTTACCCTCATAAAATCCTAACAGAGCGCCGTGATCGCATTCGTACACTCCGTCAAAAAGATGGCCTAAGTGGCTTCACCAAACGCAGTGAATCGCCATACGATCCATTCGGCGCTGCGCACAGTTCAACCTCAATCAGTGCCGCACTTGGTTTCGCTGTCGCACGTGATCTAGGTGGCAATGTGCCCGAAGGATTGGGCGACGCGATTGCAGTCATCGGTGACGGCTCAATGAGCGCTGGTATGGCCTATGAAGCGATGAACAACGCAGGTCATTTGGGCAAACGCTTGATCGTTATTCTAAACGACAATGAGATGTCGATCGCTCCACCTGTAGGCGCGATGTCTGCCTACCTCAGCCGTCTATACGCAGAAGAGCCATTTCAAGAATTGAAAGCTGCTGCAAAAGGTGCGGCAAGTCTATTGCCGGAACCTTTCCGTGAAGGCGCGCGCCGCGCCAAAGATTTACTCAAAGGCTTAGCCGTTGGTGGCACATTGTTTGAACAGCTCGGCTTTTCTTACCTTGGTCCAATCGATGGTCACGACATGGATCAACTCTTACCTGTACTCCGGACAGTTAAGCAGCGCGCAACTGGACCCATTCTCATTCACGTCCTAACGAAAAAGGGCAAAGGCTATGCACCCGCAGAGGCCGCCCGCGACAAAGGTCACGCTACGGCCAAATTCAACGTCGTCACTGGCGAGCAGAAAAAAGCGCCCAGCAATGCACCAAGCTACACCAATGTCTTTTCTGACTACTTGCTTAAAGCTGCCGCAGAAGATGACAAAATTTGCGCTATCACCGCGGCCATGCCTGACGGCACCGGCCTGAACTTATTCGCAGAACGCTATCCCAGCCGTTGTTTCGACGTAGGAATTGCAGAACAACACGGCGTAACATTCGCAGCCGCACTTGCCGCTGGTGGAATGAAGCCATTTTGCACAATGTATTCCACGTTCCTGCAGCGCGGCTATGATCAGGTTGTGCATGATGTTGCCATCCAGCGGTTGCCAGTTCGCTTCGCAATTGACCGCGCTGGTCTGGTTGGTGCTGATGGCGCAACACATGCGGGGGCGTTTGATATCGCATTCCTCGCCAACCTGCCCGACTTCGTCGTCATGGCGGCCGCGGACGAGGCAGAATTGGCGCATATGGTTGCAACAGCTGCCGCTTATGACCAGGGCCCAATTGCCTTTCGTTTTCCGCGTGGCGAAGGCAATGGTGTAGAGCTTCCAGAACGCGGTATCCCGCTAGAAATCGGCAAGGGCAGAATGATCAAAGAAGGGTCAAAAGTTGCATTACTCAGCTTTGGTACCCGCTTGGCTGAAGTCGAAAAAGCTGCAGAAAAACTTACAGCCAAAGGGATTGCGCCAACGATTGCTGACGCCCGCTTTGCCAAACCACTTGATCGTGATCTGATATTGTCGCTGGCTCAAAACCACGACGCGATGATCACTATTGAAGAAGGCGCAATTGGTGGCTTTGGCAGTCATGTGTCCCAATTACTCGCAGATGAAGGTGTATTTGACCGCGGGTTTAAATACCGCTCAATGGTTCTACCTGACACGTTCATCGATCATGCGAACCCTTCCGATATGTATGCAGCTGCAGGACTAAATGCAGACGACATCGAGACGAAAGTTCTCGATATTTTAGGCATCGCCCAAATCGGTGCCGCGACCGCCTAAGCCATCTGATTTAACAATGATTGCAATCCTTCACGGTAGGTAGGATGGATCAGTTCCACGCCTAGCTCTGTCTTGATCCGGTCGTTGCGTACCTTCTTATTTTCCGCATAAAAGCTGCGGGCCATAGGCGTGAACTCAGCGTCCTCAAAGGCCGTCGCAGGTGGCACTTGCATCCCTAGTAAAGTAGCAGCATATGCAATCACGTCTTGTGGTGGCGCAGGATCATCATCGCACACGTTATAGGCGGTACCCGAATTGGGCCGTTGGATCGACGCCCACAAGATCTGCGCAATGTCCTCAACGTGGATACGCGAAAAAACCTGTCCCTCTTTGATTACCCGCCGCGCAGTCCCATTGCGTACTTTTGCGAAAGGACCACGGCCCGGACCGTAAATACCTGCCAAACGAAAGGTATGGAGCGGCAACCCTGCGATAGAAGCCCAATCTTCTTCAGCTGCCTTGCGCAACTGCCCACGTTTCGTTGTAGGATTCAGTGGCGTCATTTCATCGACCCACGCACCGTCAAAATCTCCATAAACGCCAGTGGTCGACAAATAGCCTGCCCACATAAATTTTGAACTTTTTCGTGTGATTTGATCGCGCAGTAAATTTAGTGTCGGATCACCGCCCTTGTCCGGACCTGCCGAAATTAGAATGTGATCCGCCGCCTCAATCGCAGCACTCATATCACTATCGGGCCATATCAACGGCTCCACACCTGAGGCCGCCAATTCATCCGCCTTTTCAGACGTCCGCGTGGTGCCAATTACCCGCCAGCCTTGGGGCAACAAGTGTTTAGTCAATTCACGGGCTGAATATCCGTGACCAAAAGAAAGGAGTGTATGTGTCATAGCCTATAGGTGCCGTGCCTCTTTACTGAACACAAGGGGTTGCGCAATTTACCACAGTACGTTCCACTTCCTTTATGACACGCAAACCTGATCTCGATGGGGCATATGACCTCAAAACACCTGAAGGCTCTATTCGCCTCTATCGCGATTGGGCAGAAACATACGATGAAACCTTTGCCAAAGAACACGCCTATATCATGCACCAGCATGTCGCGCGCGCCTATGTGAATGCAGGAGGTTTCCAACCCGTTTTAGACGTGGGTGCGGGAACAGGATTGTGCGGCCAAGCACTGCGTGAACGTGGGTTGGATCACGTCGACGCAACCGACATTTCACCTGACATGCTAGCAGTCGCAAAAGCCAAAGGAATCTACCACACCATATTTGAAGGTGATATATTGGCTGGTTTAGGTGTTGAGGCAGACAGCTATGCAGGCATCACCAGTTCAGGAACCTTCACCCATGGTCATGTTGGGCCAGAGGCAATTGATGAACTGATACGACTTGTTCGAAGCGGCGGATGGATCGTCATTTCAATCAACAGCGGACATTTTTCTTCGCATGGGTTTGAGGCAAAATTTGCATCGCTTGGCGATATTATTACCGACCTAGAATTTCGAGAGTTGCCGATTTACGCAGCCAACGGTTCAGGCGACCACGCCCGAGACACTGGCCTCATCACCTTGTTTCGAAAGGCCTAACGGCCCTTCCAAACCGGATCACGTTTTTCAGAAAATGCTTTGGCACCCTCTAGCTGATCCTCTGACGCATACAACTTATCGACAGACGGTAACTGGCGTTTCGTAATGCGGTTCATCGTATCCTGGAATTTGGAATCTTCAGCATCGCGCACAATCTCTTTGATCGCAGCATAAACAAGTGGGGGACCGGAGGCGAGCAAGCGCGCCAATTCCCAGGCCCGATCCATCAATTGATCACCCACAAGGATCTCATTCACAATACCCCACCCTTTGGCCTCACTTGCATCAAACCAACGACCAGTAAGCAGCAATTCCATTGCAATGTGATAAGGGATGCGCTTGGGCAATTTTACACTTGCAGCATCCGCAACTGTACCTGATCGAATTTCAGGCAAGGCAAAACTGGCGTGATCTGCAGCCAAAATCATATCCGCACTCAGCGCTAATTCCAAACCGCCACCACAGCAAATTCCATTCACTGCTGCGATTACAGGCTTGTTCAAATCACGCAATTCTTGAAGGCCGCCAAAACCACCAACGCCGTAGTCACCATCTACTTCATCGCCATCAGCAGCAGCCTTCAGGTCCCAACCAGGGCAGAAGAACTTTTCGCCACCGCCAGTAATGATAGCGACCCGCAGTTCAGGATCATCACGGAAATCAGCGAACACTTTTCCCATGATGCGGCTTGTTTCCAAATCGATTGCATTTGCCTTAGGGCGGTCCAAGGTGACCAGCAAAATAGCGCCTTCACGGTGTGTCTTAATCGGGTTCATAGGTCAGGTCCTCTTGGGGCAATACGGATTAAGGCATCCGCAGCAATGGCATGAGTTGGTGTACACATCATTGGGTTGATTTCTACTTCTTCGAGTCTGTTAGCATGCGCAATCACATAAGATTGCAACGCCATTATCCCCTCGATAAATTCATCGATGTTTGCAGCAGCTGCACCCCGAAAACCCAAAAGCAAAGGGTATGTTTTCAAACGTGGTAATGCTGCACGAATAACCTCTGCGCGAGCCGGCACAATAAAGGAAATGACGTCGTGCATGATCTCCGTCAAAACACCTCCGGCACCTATGGTCAGGATAAAACCATGCGCAGGATCACGCACGACGCCAATCAGCATTTCAGCAACCGAACCTGTTATCATCTCTTCAATCAAGACACCTTCACCAGGCATGCTTTTGACAACCTTCGCCAGCTCAGCATGAAAGACATTTAATGCAACGGCACCTGCCTCAGATTTGTGCGCAAACCCTGTTCCTTTAACCGCGAATGGTTCAGCCAAAGCGCCAGCAGATTCAACGTCTGCCGCTTGTTGTGGAACTCGCATGCCACAAGATGCTAAAGCTGCCTTCGCATCACTTTCATTCAAAACAATCACGTCTCTATCTACACCTACAGGCAGGGGCACATCTGCAAACAAAACGACAGCAGATGAGGCAATTTCAGCCGCAGCAACTGCTTCACGCAAGCCGTTCAGTGGTGTCACTCCGGCAGCTAATAATTTCTGGGCAATATTAAGTGGCATCAATTCCGGCAAAGTTGCGACAACTGCAACTGGCCTGCCGCTCTTTTCCCGGATTGCAATCGCAGCATCCGTTGCGCAGACCCAGTCACTCGCATCTGTATGGGGATAGTCCACAATCAACATGGTCATCCCGATATGCGGAGCAGTCATCGGCAACCATGCGCGTGTCATCGCTTCAGTATCACGCCAAATGTATGTGTTATAATCAAGCGGATTGGAGAGAGCGACCATAGGGCCCAACGCCCCTGACAACTCGATCTTTTGGCCCTCAGTCAATGCAGGAAATATCATCGAAGTGTTATGCGCAAGATCTGCAATTAGACTAGCTTCACCACCCGAACAGCTGACCGACGATAACGTGGGGGCATCCAAGCGCCCATTGCAATGCAACACCATCAAAGTCTCAAGGAAGGCCGGCAAGTCGTAAACACGCCCAATACCTAAATGACGCAACAGTGCATCCGCACCAGCGTCACTGCCTGCAAGAGACGCCGTATGAGATACTGTCGCCCGTTGGGCCTGATCCGATTTCCCAACCTTCAACGCAATCAATGGCACGCCACGCTTATGCGCTTTACGCGCAAGTTCAGTCCACTGGCCAATATCTGAAAACCCTTCAATATGCAGGCCAATTGCTGTGACACGCGGGTCGTCCAAGAGTGAGGTAGCTATCTGAGCCTGACTGGTTTGCGCCATGTTACCACAAGCAATCGTATAGGCAATCGGCAACCCACGCTGTTGCATGGTCAAGTTAATTGCAATGTTTGAGGACTGAGTAAGGATCGCAACACCTGTTTCGACCGGCGTACATCCATGCTGGTCAGGCCAAAGCAACGCACTATCCAACGCGTTAACGTACCCATAGCAATTCGGACCCAAAAAGGGCATCTCACCAGCCGCATCTATTAACGCCGCTTGGAGATCAGCACCTGTTGCATCCTCAGCAATAACCTCAGAAAACCCTGAAGCAAAACAGACAGCCCCACCCGCGCCCATCAACGATAACTCACGCATCAACTCAATCGCAAGATGGCGGTTCACGCCCAAAAATACAGCGTCCGGAGCAGATGGCAGCGCAGCCAATGAAGCAACCGCTTTGACACCACAGACCTCAATTTCACGTGGATGAACCAACCAAATATGCCCAGGGAATTTTATCTTCTGGCACTGAAGGATGATTTGCTCGCACCACGCCCCGCCTCCAACGACTGCAATGGACGTGGGGCGTAACAGACGGGAAAGATCACGCATGGCGACTAACATTCTCAAATGTTAGAATGCCTCCGGCGGGGAAATTCAGAAATAGAAGAAGCAACAGTTTATTAACCCTCATCTTATTATTTGGTGGTGCGGAACAGGCGGGGACGCAGATGGCCATAACAGGAGAAGCACTTGTGCTTTTCAAGCGGGTATCGAAGTTTTTGGTACCCGTTTCTTCTATTTCCAAATATCCCCGCCGGAGGCACAAAGCCCTTCATGCTCCCAAAGCGCGTAATAAGTCGCGACTGATGATGTGGCGTTGAATTTCTGAAGTGCCGTCCCAAATTCGTTCTACACGCGCATCACGCCAGAAACGCTCCAGAGGGTAATCATCCATCAACCCCATGCCACCGTGGATTTGGATTGCTGCATCGGTTACGCGTGACAACATCTCACTCGCATATAGCTTCGCTGATGCAATTTCACGGTTAGCAGGCAACCCTTTGTCCAGTCGGTCCGCCGCTGCAATTGTAAGCAGATCTGCAGCATCAATTTCGGTTATCATATCAGCGAGTTGAAAGCTCACACCTTGAAATTTACCAATAGGTTGGCCGAATTGCTCGCGTTGGGCTGAGTAGTCTAGCGCGTAATTAAATGCACGACGTGCGCGTCCCACTGACATTGCAGCAACCGTAATCCGTGTGGCGTAAAGCCATTCGTTCATCACTTCAAATCCACCATCAACTTCGCCCAAAACCTGAGCATCAGGTATGCGGCAATCGTCAAAATCAAGGATCATATTTTTGTAACCGCGGTGGCTGACAGACTTATACCCGTCACGGATGGTGAAGCCCGGCGTGCCGCGATCAACTAAAAATGTTGTGATCCGCTTTTTCGGTCCACGGGGGGTTTCATCCTCACCTGTTGCGATGAACACAATGATGAAGTCTGCGTGTTCTGCTCCAGAAATGAAGTGCTTAGTGCCGTTCACAACCCAATCACCACCATCACGGACAGCGGCGCATTTCATACCGCGTACGTCGGAGCCTGCCCCGGGCTCAGTCATAGCGAGGGCATCCATGCGCTCACCGCGAACCGCTGGCATTAAATACCGTTCAATCTGTTCCCCCTCACATGCCATCAGGATGTTTTGAGGTCGCCCAAAAAAATGGTTCAGCGCCATAGAACCACGCCCCAACTCGCGCTCAACAAGCGCAAATTCAACGTGGTTCAGTCCAGCGCACCCGACGCTTTCAGGAAAATTGCAGGCATAAAAACCCAGATCCAGCGTCTTTTGTTTGATATCTTGCGCAATTTCTGCGGGGACTTCACCGGTGCGTTCAACAAATTCCTCGTGAGGATAAATTTCTTTCTCAACAAAAGATCGGACCGTGTCCGCAATCATCAACTGTTCGTCTGTTTGTCCGTAGATCATAGGTTCAACTTCTTCATAGAGGTGTATGTGGCGGCGTGGATTAGCTGGCGTAATTGGACCCTTCGTCGTCCAAAATCGCTTTTAATTCAGACAAATGACGTGCGTCTTGTTCGGGATATCCCTCAAGTTCTTGCGCTGTCTTTTCTGCAATATCGTCAGGGATCACACGAAGTGGCTGTCCTGTTTGCAGGGCTATGATGTACGTCATGCACGCCCGCTCAAAATAATACAGTCGATTGAAAGTATCTGCGACCGTATCGCCAACAATCATAATGCCATGGTTCCCCATAATCATGACCTTCTTCTTTGGGTCATCAAACAATTTGGCACATCGCGTGCCTTCTTCCTCAAAGGCCAAACCGCCATAACTTTCATCAATTACGTAGCGATTGAAAAATGTGCACCCATTCTGATCCACAGGCGGCAAGCGGCTGTCAGCAAGGGCAGCCAAAGCTGTAGCGTAAGGTGAGTGAACGTGCATTGCACAGCGTGCGTGCGCGCAATGACGATGCATCCCGCCGTGAAGGCCCCACGCCGTTGGATCCGGCGCATCAGGCCCCTCCATGCTGGTAGGGTCATTGGCATCTACTTCAATCAAATCGCTAGCCTTGATCCGACTGAAATGCACCTGATTTGGGTTCATCAGGAACTTGGTTCCCTCGTCATTGATAGCCAAAGAAAAATGGTTGGCGACCGCTTCGTGCATGTTCAATCGCACGGTCCAGCGGAATGCGGCTGCAAGGTCGACTCGTTCCTGCCAATGATCCATGTTCGGGCGTTTATCAGTCCGTGTCATTTCAACTCTCCTTGCTGTTGAAACTGACATTGAAGGCTAGACCCACAAGTGACCAACGAAAAAACTATCGCCAACGCATAAGTTTGACTAATGCTTAACTTATGAACAGCAGAACCCTTCCCCCCTTGAATCACCTTCGTGCATTTGAAGCATCGGCACGTCACCTGTCATTCACTGCAGCAGCTGGTGAATTGAACATGACTCAAAGCGCTATCAGCCAGCAAATCAAATCGCTTGAAGCACACCTTGGGCAACCACTCTTCTACCGAAGGCCACGCACCTTGGAGTTGACCGTAATGGGGCTCAATTACGTACCAGTAGTACGTGAAGCGTTTCAAACACTCAGTCGTGGCACCCGCATGCTTTTGGATGGTGGCACTGGCCAAGAATTACATGTGCAAACCAACCTCACGTTTGCAAACTATTGGCTCGCTCCACGATTGCCCAAACTGTATGCTCGACACCCAAACATCCACCTGCACATCTCTACGGCAATCTGGGATCCGATGGAACGCGCCGAAGAGGCGGATATAGAAATACGGTTCCTGATTTCGCCTGATGTCGACCAGAATGCAGAACGCCTAACTTGGGACAAATTCTATCCAGTTTGTGCCCCAGGCTACCAAGTGAATCTGGGAGACATAGATCAACACAGATTGTTTTACTGTACCGCGATGATGACAACATGGGATACCTGGGCCGAAGATCAAATGATCTGTCGACGCCCTAAAATCACGCACTGTCAGGTTTTGGGAACAGCTTTAGCAGCTGCTGAATCAGGTGCTGGCTTGGCCATGGCCCATGATTGCACTGCTAAGCACTTGATCGATAATGGGCGACTAATCCGCCCCTTCTCTCATGCTGTCACCATGCCCGAAGCCTATTACCTAACTCTGAATCCGTGCACAGACCGCAACCAACAAGCTCGGTGGTTCGCCGACTGGATCAAAGACGAAATGTCGGATGACTATAGCTGGGTTGATGGAACCCAAGCGTATCCATTTTCGCACAAAATATAGGCCTCGCGCAGACCGTGTGGTTTATCAGTTGGTTCTTGTAATATGACAGCACCAGTTGCGATCGCTCGCTGAATCGCGTCTTCTGGATCAGTGTCATACAATCTTATTTCAACTCCAGCACCCCGCGGTGGATTTTCAGGCAGAAGCCCAAGCAATGGATTTGAATGATAGGTGCCATCACTGTGCAGCTGGAACACCTGATCGCCGTAAGTCACGATGGCGAAGTCGGCGGAAACGCGATGCGCTTTCATATCGAATACCGCAGCAAGAAAATCACACTGCTTCAGCACATCCCGCACGATTAGGTTTAACCCTATTCCACGCAAGGATTTACCAAAGTTTTCGGGGCTTACTGTTTCAAAATCCATATCAGAAAATATGGCATAATCACTTCGGCGTTGTCATGATAAATCTACGCGGTTGCCTTCTTCATCAATCAACAATGTTCCGTTTTTGGCGTTGTAAGGTCCTGCAGGCCATTTAGGCAGCAGTTCAAGAACGTCTTCTGATGGGCGACACAATGCTGTTCCATATTCTGTTACAACAATCGGGCGGTTCACCAGTTTGGGGAACTGAACCATAGCGTCAATAATCGCTTCTTCGCTTACTCCCTCTTCCGTTAAACCCAGCTCTTTTGCATTGGTTTTGTGGATGCGCAACGCGCGGCGGGCCGTCATGTCAGCGGCCTCAAACAGCTCAATCAACTGGACCTTAGTCCAACCCGTTTTCATGTATTCCACAACGATCGGGTCATAGCCCGCATCACGAATAATTTGCAGCGTGTGGGTTGATGTTCCACATTCGGGGAAGTGATGTATTGTTATATCCATACGCCTAAATACCCTGCACAATGTAACAGTTTCAAGACACGATACGAACGCCCCTTGCGCCCGCTGCAAATCCCTGAATAATCAGTACATGGAACACAACCCTTTCCCAAGCTGGCCTGACGTCGCTCACCATCTGATCGAAGTAGCTGCAGGACGCACGCCTGCACAGACCGTCATTCGTCGCGGTATCTGGGTAAATGTACACACCCGCGAAACTCTTCCAAATCATGATATCGCCATTACTCATGGGCGGATTGCCTGTGTTGTACCTGACGCAAGCTATTGTATTGGGGATGACACTGAGGTGATCGAAGCCGAAGGTCGTTACATGATCCCGGGCCTTTGTGATGGCCACATGCATATTGAATCAGGCATGTTGACCCCTGCAGAATTTGCGCGTGCAGTTATCCCACACGGCACAACGTCAATGTTCACAGATCCCCATGAAATCGCCAACGTTCTTGGTCTTAAAGGCGTACGGTTGATGCATGACGAGGCGTTATTGCAGCCCATCAATGTATTCACACAGATGCCGTCTTGCGCTCCATCAGCTCCCGGCATGGAAACAACTGGTTTTGAAATCAGTGCCGAAGATGTGGCTGAGGCAATGAATTGGCCCGGCATCATTGGCTTAGGTGAGATGATGAATTTCCCTGGTGTCAGTAACGCCGATCCAAAAATGTTAGCCGAGATTGCAGCCACGCAAAACGCAGGAAAAACAGTTGGAGGGCATTATGCTTCTCCCGATCGGGGTCCTGCCTTTGCCGCCTATGTCGCAGGCGGTCCTGCAGATGATCACGAGGGAACTTGTGAAGAGGATGCCATAGCACGCATGCGCCAAGGAATGCGGTCCATGATCCGCCTTGGCTCTGCATGGTATGATGTCGAAAGCCAAATCACTGCGATCACCGAAAAAGGTTTAGATTCACGAAATATGATCTTGTGTACCGATGATTGCCACTCAGGCACGTTGGTCAATGACGGACACATGAACCGTGCGGTACGCCACGCGATCCAGTGTGGGTGTGATCCTCTGGTTGCATTGCAGATGGCGACAATCAATACGGCCACCCATTTCGGGTTAGAGCGCGAGATTGGATCCCTGGCCCCAGGGCGGCGTGCTGACGTCATCCTCACCTCTAATTTGCGCACGTTAACCATTGAGAAAGTAGTTGCCCGTGGGCAACTTATTGCAGTGGACGGCACGATCATCACAGACTGCCCACATTTAGATTGGCCCGATAGTGCACGCCAAACCGTCAACATGGGTAAAACCCTTTCAGCGGCTGACTTCGAAGTCAGCGCGCCGAGTGGCGCAAATTTGGTTACAGCCAATGTGATCGGTGTTATTGAAAATCAGGCCCCCACCAAAGCCCTGAAGGTGGATTTGCCCGTGTCCGATGGGTTGGTTGAGAGTGCGAATGGCACCTGTCAAATTGCACTGGTTGAACGACACCGCGCGACAGGTGGTGTGGTGAACGCTTTTGTTTTGGGCTTTGGATATGAGGGTAAAATGGCAATGGCCTCAACCGTGGCGCATGACAGCCATCATATGATCGTTGTGGGAACTGATCGTGCGCATATGGCAATGGCCGCCAACCGTCTGGCTGAGATCGGTGGGGGAATCACAATCTATAAAGACGGTCACGAAACGGCATTGGTTGAACTGCCTATTGCAGGTCTTATGTCTGACAAACCCGCAACTGAAGTGGCCGCGAGTGCCGAAAAAATGATGCAAGCAATGCGCGACTGCGGTTGCACCTTGAACAATGCCTACATGCAACATTCGTTGCTGGCCCTAGTCGTAATACCTGAACTGCGCATTTCAGACCTTGGATTGGTCGACGTGCGTACATTTGAATTTATACCTGTAATAGAGACGTAAAATGAGAAAAGAGATTATAACACCAAACGTAGATGCCCCAAAACAATTTGATGATGCAGCATCCGCAGTTGCACAACTCGAAAAGCTGTACACCGAAGCAACCGAATTCTTATGCGGTGCCTTCACCACAGCGATGGTTAACGGTGCGCCAGAGGGACGCATTCGAGCGTTTTACCCGGAGGTTCGCATCACGACGACCAGCTTTGCCAAAATCGATACTAGACTGGCATTTGGCCATGTCTCATCACCAGGCACATATGCGGCGACAATCACGCGCCCTGACCTGTTTCGTGACTATCTAATTCAGCAAATTGGGTTGCTGGTCGAGAACCATAAAACTTCAGTCCAAGTGATGTCTTCAACAACGCCGATCCCAGTACATTTTGCGGTAGCAAGTGACCCCAGCATCACCGTGCCCCAAGACGGTGCGGCAGATTTTACATTACGCGACTTCTTTGATGTACCTGACCTCAGTACAACAAACGATGATATCGTGAATGGTACATATGTTTCGCCAGACGACACTGGACCATTGGCCCCGTTCACAGCGCAACGCGTCGATTACTCTTTAGCGCGCTTGTCACATTACACAGCGACTGATCCATCACATTTCCAAAACCACGTTTTGTTCACAAACTACCAGTTCTATGTGTCCGAATTTGAATCCTACGCACGCAGCCAATTGAGCGATCCCAATAGCGGCTACACCGCCTTTGTCTCTACAGGGAATGAAGTGATCACCAACGGCGACGAGGAACTATCAACTTCGGACAAGACACCCCAAATGCCGACTTACCACCTAAAGCGTGCTGATGGTTCTGGCATCACGTTGGTCAACATCGGTGTTGGCCCTTCAAACGCGAAAACTGCAACTGACCACATCGCGGTCTTGCGCCCACATGCATGGCTGATGGTTGGTCACTGTGCAGGATTGCGCAACACACAAGCCTTGGGCGATTTCGTTTTAGCGCACGCATATCTGCGCGAAGACCACGTTCTGGATGACGACCTACCTGTTTGGGTCCCGATCCCAGCGTTGGCCGAAATTCAGATTGCACTGGAAACAGCAGTGGCCCAAGTGACCAAACTTGAGGGATTTGAACTGAAGCGCATCATGCGGACTGGTACCGTCGCTACCATCGATAACCGCAATTGGGAATTACGCGATCAATCTGGGCCCGTTCAACGCCTAAGTCAGTCGCGTGCAGTCGCCCTTGATATGGAAAGCGCAACGATTGCAGCTAATGGATATCGGTTCCGCGTACCCTATGGCACGTTGCTTTGTGTTTCAGATAAGCCGCTCCATGGGGAGTTAAAACTGCCTGGAATGGCCTCAGATTTCTACAAAACCCAGGTTGCAAATCACTTAATGATCGGAATTCGGGCGATGGAGCATTTACGTGAAATGCCGCTAGAACGCATCCAAAGCCGCAAATTAAGGTCTTTTGAGGAAACCGCATTCCTATAAATTTGAAAAAAAGCGCCAAAATCACATACTTTACTGCTTTTACCTGCTACAATTTGTTGTGTTCGGACACTACATTCCGTTACATTCTCGGAATGAGGCCCAACATCGGGCGGACGAAGGAGAACTGAAAATGGCTAAACCAATGACAAAAACCCAACTCGTCGCCGCACTGGCTGAAGAAATGGGTGCAGACAAAAAAGCAGCAGGCGCAGCTCTTGAAGCAGTATGTGCACTGATCACAAAAGAAGTTTCTGGTGGTGGCGCAGTCACTTTGCCAGGCGTTGGCAAAATCTATTGCCGCGAGCGTCCAGAGCGCATGGTACGTAACCCTGCAACTGGCGAACAGTTCAAAAAAGACGCAGACAAAGTTGCCAAAATGACAATTGCTAAAGCACTGAAGGACAGCGTGAACGGCTAAGCCTTCATTCTGCATAAATTCAGGAAGGGTCGCCAATTTGGCGACCCTTTTTGTTTGCGCACCCCATCCCTTGAATACTGATCTATTTTACGAAAGGGTCTCCTTAGAAGTTGGGTGGAGAACGAAGATGGATTTACGTGCAATCGGCATGGGACTTTTGTTCGCCCTGATCTGGTCATCAGCTTTCACATCAGCCCGCATTATCGTGGACGATGCCCCCCCGTTAGCATCTCTTGCCTTACGGTTTTTTCTGTCAGGTTTAATTGGTGTCGCAATCGCTCGCGCACTGGGGCAATCCACGCGGTTAACATCAGAACAATGGAAGGCAACGTTTGTCTTCGGGCTGTGCCAAAATGCGCTGTACCTAGGTCTGAACTTTTATGCAATGCAAACAATCGAAGCATCTGTCGCCTCCATCATCGCTTCAAGCATGCCCTTGATGGTCGCTGTGGCCAGTTGGGTCATCTTTAGGGAACGCCTGCCGATGTTTGGTATAGCAGGCCTAATACTTGGGATCGTGGGCGTAACTATGATCATGGCAACACGAATCGAAGCGGGCGTTGATGCGACTGGGATCGCACTATGTCTCGTTGCGGCTATCGCCCTTACAATTGCGACACTTTCTATGCGCAATGCCTCCTCAGGCGGAAATCTGTTGATAATTGTCGGTCTACAAATGTTAGTAGGTTCCGCAATACTGGCATTCGCTTCAGTTGCAACGGAAACGATTGCTGTGAACTTCAGCTCACCACTGATCATTGCCTTTATCTACACCACTTTAGCGCCAGGACTTTTCGCGACCTGGATATGGTTCAAATTGGTCGAACGTATTGGTGCCGTGCGCGCAGCAACGTTTCACTTTCTCAACCCATTTTTTGGCGTAGCAATCGCCGCAGTTATCTTGGAAGAGCAGTTAGAGTTGTATGACATTGCAGGCGTTGCGACCATCGCAGCAGGTATTTTAGCGGTACAACTGTCACGCCAAACAAAAACCTAAATGTCGACCTTATCAGGGCCATTTTTATTCCTTATGGATCGCCAATTGAATTCATGCCGGAGACCCCAATGAAACGTCGCACTGTTTGGATGGCCTCTGCCACATTACTTGTTATGCCAATGGCTGCACAGGCCTATATTTTGGTAGAACACTCTCCAGCAACCTGGGGCGATTTAAAGCAAACGGATCACACAGTGATCTTAAAGTTCCGTGCTACTTAGCCCCATACATGCACCGAAAAACTAGAATTGATTGCCCAATTGATGGCAGAGAACTCAGCCCACAATAACCTTTGGTTTGTGAACATAGATCGGGATATTTATAGACAATCACAATTCATGGATCAACTGCGGGTAACGCGCCAATAAACACTTATTGTCATAAAACAAGGCTCTGAAATCACACGGGTGATTAACGAACCTTACGAGCGCAAAATACGTGCATTCCTGGATACTGCCCTTTCAGCTTGGTCTACAATGCTGTTCACTGAAAAAGACAACCAACCAGCAGTAAAAACTTTCGCCATCAACTCGTCTAAGTCGGGCTCGCAGATGAGAACATTTCCCGATTCCAGCATTTCAATTTTAGATGGATCTTTATTGACGCAAACAAAGTTGTGTCCGAAATCTGAAAGACAAACACCAGACACTAAGCCAACATAGCCTGTACCGATCATCGCAACTTACATGAACCTAACACCTTAAAAATTTTTCTTTTGGGATAATCACAGACGGCCAAACTGTCAACAATCTGTCCAGATTTATAGAGTTTTTCCACAGTACAGCACCAATCAGTGCACGTGATCATCAGTCGTTTTCAAATCGTTCTGCTGCACGTTCTTCTTGCTGCACACGGACTGAATGCCGCTTTGAAACAAGTGACGCAATAATCACACCACTAGCAACCAGCCCAATCAAGATCGAACTAAGCGCATTAATTTCAGGGCTCACTCCCAGTCGCACGGACGACCAAATCTTCATAGGTAACGTTGTTGCCGACGGTCCAGTTGCAAATGATGCAATAACCAAATCATCCAAAGAAAGCGTGAACGCCAACAACCAACCTGAAACCACTGCAGGTGCGATGATTGGCAATGTAATTAGTC
Source organism: uncultured Paracoccaceae bacterium (assembly GCA_905182105.1). Taxonomy (GTDB): domain Bacteria; phylum Pseudomonadota; class Alphaproteobacteria; order Rhodobacterales; family Rhodobacteraceae; genus Ascidiaceihabitans. The sequence goes on along the minus strand of CAJJAR010000009.1, from coordinate 59,776 downwards.
TAAACGCCTCAAACGGCGATGCACCCAAATCAAGCGCAGCTTCTTCCAATGCACGGTCAAACGTTGCCAACCGAGACGACACAACGACCGAGACAAAGCACATCGAAAACGTTGTGTGCGCCAAGACGATGGTCATAACACCACGATCCATTCCCACCCCAATGAAAAGTAAGAGTAGGGAAAGCCCCGTAATAACTTCGGGCATAACCAGTGGTGCATAGATCATTCCAGAAAACAAAGTTCGCCCAAAAAATCTACCTCCACGGACCAACGTATAGGCCGCCATAGTTCCCAAAACGGTTGCAATTGAGGATGAGATCACGGCCACTTTCAACGTCACCCAGGCAGCGTCAAGAAAGGCCTCATTGCTCAATAATTCGCCATACCATTTTGTAGAGAATCCAGCCCAAACCGTTACCAACTTTGATTTATTAAAGCTATAAATTACAAGGATCAGCATTGGTAAATATAGAAACGCAAATCCAAAAGTCAGGGACACCACATTAAAGGGGCTAAGGCGGTTCATCCTTCAGCATCCTGTTGGCGTTGCTCGTTCCGTTGGAAAAGAATGATTGGTACAATCAGGATCAAAAGCAAGATTACTGCAACTGCGCTGGCAACAGGCCAATCGCGGTTAGAGAAGAATTCCTCGAACAGAACCTTTCCAATCATCAATGTGCCAGAACCACCCAATAACGATGGGATAACAAACTCGCCCAATGCAGGAATGAAAACTAGAAAACAACCCGCGACTATCCCGCCTTTAGAAAGCGGAATTGTAATCAACCAAAACGCTTTCATCCTTGAACAACCCAAGTCTTCAGCCGCTTCGATTAATGAGGCGTCCAAACGCTCTAACGCAGCGTAGATGGGCAAAATCATGAACGGAATATATGTGTAAACGATTCCAATATAGACTGCTGTGGAGGTGTTCAAAATCGTCAATGGTTCGCTGATTGCACCGATCCAAAACAAGAAGCGGTTTAATAACCCTTCGGTGCTTAGTATTCCGATCCACGCATATACACGGATTAAAAAGCTCGTCCAAAATGGCAAGATAATCAACATCATTAAAGTCGCGCGCCACTCATGCGGTGCACGCGCCATCGCATATGCAATCGGGTAGCCAAATAGCAAAGTTAGGACTGTCGAGATAAACGCAACTCTAAGGCTGCTTAGGTATGCTTTCCAATACAAATCATCTTCCGTCAAAAAGACAAAATTCTCAAAATCTAGCTGCAAAAACATTGCGCTTAGGCCATCTTTCATCGTCGGCATGTAAGGCGGGATCGCAAGCGCAGCGTCAGACAGTGCAATCTTGAACACAATCACAAACGGAACAAGGAACAAGGCCAGCAGCCAAAAATATGGTAATGCTATAAGTACGAAACGTCTCAAATCATTGATCCAACAGAACGCCAGCTGTGGCGCTCCAACTAATCCAAACAAGATCTTCCCATGTAAACGCGCGGCGGGAAATACGACGGGTATTTGTAGTTTGAGCCTTGATAATTTGGCCGTTAGGCAACTGCACATGATAGGTACTTAGGTTCCCTAAATATGCGATGTCTAATACTTTGCCTTGCACGGTATTTGGTCCATCAGGGCGTTCCGCATGAATACCAATTTTTTCAGGTCGAATTGCCAAATGTACGGTTTCACCTTCTGCGAACGCCCGATCACTGTTTGCAGTCACAGGCTCCGTTCCGCCAAAATCCAATGAGTAAGTGTCAACACCAGCAGCTTTAACTGGACCAGTCAATATATTCACATCACCAATAAAATCAGCAACATAAACAGAATTAGGTGCTTCATAAATCTTCTCAGGTGTAGCGACCTGAATAATGCGCCCTTCATCCATAACAGCAACCCGCGATGCAACTGTCATCGCCTCTTCTTGATCATGAGTTACGATTACAAAAGTTGTACCCGTTTGTTCTTGAATATCCATCAATTCAAACTGTGTATCTTGGCGCAGTTTTTTATCTAACGCGCCCAGAGGTTCATCAAGTAGCAACAACTTTGGTGCTTTAGCCAACGAACGGGCCAATGCAACACGTTGGCGCTGCCCGCCTGAAATTTGATGTGGTTTACGTCGTCCAAATTTTTCCAAGCGCGTCAGTTTAAGCATCTCTTCAACGCGTGCGTTCAAAACATCTTTGACGACACCATCACGGCGCAACCCAAAGGCAATATTTTCCCAAACGGAGAGATGCGGGAACAATGCGTAGGATTGGAACATCATGTTCACAGCGCGCTTGTTGGGTGGAATACCCGCTATGTCATGACCAGACAATAACATCGAACCCGACGTAGGGTTCTCAAAACCAGCCAACAGACGCATCATTGTCGTCTTACCACAGCCAGATGGCCCAAGTAGCGCAAAGAACTCGCGTTCAAAGATATCCAGCGTCAAATCGTCAATGGCAACAAAGTCGCCAAAACGTTTGGTCACATTTTTAAATGAGATAAGAGGGGCCACGTTCGGATCATCCCAGGGTGCAAAAACAGTGTCTACCACAAGAAATCCTTATAAATCAAAGTAGGGCGCAACATAGGTTGCGCCCATTTTTATAGTTTAGGTGCCCGATTTAATCTTAGTCCACATGCGTGTCACGACACGTTGAACTTTCTGTCCATAGGGGCCCTTAGTGTAGAGATTTTCGAGTGTTTTTGCATCTGGGTAGATCGCTGTGTCACCAATTACATCTTCAACCAAAAACTCTTGCGAAGCTTTGTTCCCGTTCGCGTAATAAACGTAGTTTGACGCATCAGCCATGTTTTTCGCGTCCATAATAAAATTCAGAAACGTGTGAGCTGCTTCAGAATTTGGCGCATCAACAGGGATCGCCATTTGGTCAAACCACATCAGCGCACCCTCTGAAGGGGCATTGTACGCGATATCAACACCATTTTCAGCTTCAGCTGCGCGATCCCGAGCCTGGAGAATATCACCCGACCAACCAAAGGCCACACATATGTCACCATTCGCTAAAGCGTTGATATATTCAGAACTATGGAACTTGGTGATGTAGGGACGTACAGCCGACAGCACAGCTTCGGCTTTTTTGATCACATCAGCATCTTGGCTATCTGGATTTTCACCGATGTATTGCAGCGCAGCAGGAATTATTTCAGATGGAGCATCTAAAAAGTGCACGCCACATTCTGCCAATTTTTCCATATTCGCTGGGTTAAACACCAATTCAAGCGAGGAAATTGGAGCATCTGCACCCAAGATTTCTGCAACTTTACCTGTGTTAACTCCAAGGCCAGTTGTACCCCACATGTAATTAATTGAGTGGACATTGCCCGCGTCATACTGAGCAGTTCGATCTTTTATGACATCCCAAAGGTTCACAGCATTCGGCAGCTTAGACATATCGAGCGGCTGGAAGGCACCCGCAGATATTTGGCGCTGTAGGAATTCACCTGATGGAACGACAACGTCATAGCCAGACGAACCAGCCAACATTTTGGTTTCCAAAACTTCGTTGCTGTCGAAAACATCATAGATAAGCTTGATGCCTGTTTCGGCCTCAAATTTAGTCAGTAATTCTTCGTCGATGTAGTCGGACCAGTTATAGACCCGAACCTCTTCAGCCCAAGCAGCTGTGGAAGCGATTGCCAATACGGCAACGGTGTTTAACATTTGTTTCATTTTCTTCTCCCGTTTTTCGGATCGGGTTGGACCCGACTTTCTTTGATTTGATCAAGTTTTACACTCTTGATCAAGACTTCTTATATTTCAGCATTGAAACAGGTGCCCAATTTAACTTCTTAGCTGTGTTTTACCTGTGTTGACTTGACGCTGTTTGATCATATTCTCCTTTCAAACATATTCGGCCTCAATCAAGGCCCGCTTTCAAAGGAAAGTCTAATGCCCGCTATTACCAATCACCTACCAACTGCTGAACTACGGGCCTTAGACGCTGCACATCACATGCACCCCTTTACCACAAATGATGAGTTGGCGTCGCAAGGTGCACGGATCATCACCCGCGCCAACGGAGTTTATCTACACGACAGTGAGGGCAACAAAATCTTGGACGGCATGGCTGGTCTTTGGTGTGTAAACATAGGTTATGGACGTGAAGAATTGGCCGAAGTCGCAGCCCGTCAAATGAAAGAGCTGCCCTACTATAACACTTTCTTTATGACGACCCACGTACCAGCAATTGCGCTTGCCAAAGAAATTGCATCACTTGCCCCTGCTCACCTGAACCACGTGTTCTTCGCGGGTTCTGGTTCTGAGGCGAATGACACAAATTTGCGGATGGTCAGAACCTATTGGGCGATGAAGGGCAAACCTTCAAAAACTGTCGTGATTAGCCGTAAGAATGCATATCACGGTTCGTCTGTTGGGTCTGGATCACTTGGTGGTATGAGCCCAATGCATGCACAAGGCGGTCTACCGATCCCTGACATCACACACATCAATCAGCCACATTGGTGGGCAGAGGGTGGTGATGCTGCACCCGATGATTTCGGCTTGGCCTGTGCACGAGAATTAGAAACAACAATCCTTGCTATGGGCGAAGATCGTGTTGCCGCCTTTATCGCAGAACCCATTCAAGGGGCTGGTGGGGTAATTATTCCACCAGAAACCTACTGGCCTGAAGTTCAACGCATCTGCGATAAGTACGAAATTCTATTAATTGCTGATGAAGTTATCTGTGGTTTTGGGCGCACAGGAAACTGGTTTGGTTCAGAGACAGTAAATATTCGCCCAGACATCATGACCATCGCAAAAGGCCTTAGCTCTGGCTACCAGCCTATCGGTGGTTCAATCATTTCTGATGAAATCGCAGCGGTGATCAACTCTGGCGAATTCAATCACGGTTATACCTATTCTGGCCACCCAGTCGCTGCGGCTGTGGCACTCGAAAACTTACGTATTTTGCAAGAAGAAAACATTCTGGATCACGTCCGTGATGTCGCTGCTCCTGCTCTTGCCGAAATGTGGAACGGTCTGGGCGATCATCCGTTGGTTGGTGAAACAAAAATAATTGGAATGATGGGATCGCTTGCCCTTACACCCAACAAAGAAACGCGCGCAAAGTTTGCTGCTGATTCTGGGACTGCAGGCTACATGTGTCGCGAACGGAGCTTTGCCAACAACCTGATTATGCGGCACGTCTATGACCGTCTGATCATTTCGCCACCATTGGTAATTACTCCTGAAGAGATCAAGCTGATTGGGCAACGTGCACGGCTAGCACTAGACGAAGCTTATGTGCAGATGAAGGATTTAGACCTTCTGAAAGAAGCGTCATAGCAAACTCTATTTGGTGGCTATCAGCTGAGATAAGCCACCAAATATTTCTGCAGCCCCATCATCGGTGATCCGAATGCTCTGGCCTATCTTAATAGTGGCACCTAGGACATTCAGACTTGGACTAACATGAAACGTCATGTTTGGCTCTAAGACTGCTTCGCTATCAGCATTCACTGAAATGACGTCATCTTCCACGCTTGGGGGATAGGCTACGCCAATCAGTCCACCATAGCCAACACCGCGGTCTGGACCATGTCCCAAAGGACCCGCTAAAGCTCTAGCGACATCACTGACTTTTCTGCCCGAAGTTGCAGCTATAATTCCAGCATCCAGACTTTTAATCAAGACTGCTTCAGCGCGACGTATTTCATCTGGCACTTCTCCCAGAAAAATAGTTCGGCAAAGTGGCGCATGATAGCGACGGTAGCATCCTGAAAAAGAGAAAGTCATTTCCTCACCAGCAACCAACTTCTGATCACTCCACGTCAATAAGGACGCATTTGTATTAGACCCTGATGACAGCATCGGCGGTATTGCAGGGTAATCTCCCCGTGCATCATCTATTCCCTGAATGGCATCACGATAGGCTAATGCGACCAGCTCGTTCTTGGCCATGCCAACATCTGCATGCTTGATCACACCGTCCATGACCTTATCGGAAATGGCTGCAGCATTACGCATAAACGCAATCTCAGGCGCAGACTTGATCGCACGCTGAAGGTTCACCATTCCTGTTGCGTCAGCAAAACCGACATCTGGTAGAACCTGCAAAAGAACCGAGAACCCTTTGGCAGAAAAATGCTGGCTGTCCATTTCGATACCAAGATTCTGAACACCCAAACCACTAATGTGGCGCGCTAGATCCTCAATCGGATGGCGATCCATCGAATTCACGAGATCACTTTCATAGCTGATCACACAACCCTCTGGCATCCAAACGGTATGCATAGCTGCTTGTGTATCTTGCTGACGGCCCCACCACATTGGATCCGCATCTTGCAAAATGATCACACCCTGATGATGGTTAAACGTCCACGCATCATAACCTGTAAGCCACTGCATATTAGCGGGATCACTAACAAAAAGAGCATCCAAGCCTGCAAGAGCCATTGCCATACGTGTCATCAACAGGCGACGATCATATTCCGCCTGATCAAAGGGCAATAGTGTGCTGGTCATAAATGAATCCTTTTGGGCACAAATGCGACCTGAACAATCTGGGTGCAATAGAAAACCCATTAAAATCAGCACCAATCGCCTTTAACAGAAACAGCCCACCTGTTGCACTGACATGGGCAAAACCAACAGTATGAGAATTAGATACGCTCGTTTAGGTTTCCAAATTTAAAGCACTCCCAACAGCAAAGTTCATAACAGCAGTATTTGTAACATTAATAGCTTCGTTGCGTGATACATGCTTTTGCACTTATGAGGGCTGCTTTACGAGCAGACCAAGATTCGGCAATATTTAAGGCATAAAACCCCTAATTATCCTAAAGGAATGCTACATTTCAGATACTTTGAGGGATTTCCTCGAACAAACCCTTGCAGGATCGACTGCCCAGTTCATAAATTATTAAGCATTATTCTGTTTAAGGCGCGCAAAACAGGCGATTAGCTAAAAATAGCGAATTAAACGGTACTTTTAATATATATGCGGTTGCAAATTTTGAACTCACTGGTTCTACTCAACGCTAATACGCCCGAAAAATCGCGGGGAAAACCAGGGAGCCACAATTGGCCAATACTAAAAAAAGCGATGCGTTCGTTGAATTTGAACGCGTCCAGAAAAGCTATGACGGCATTAATCTAGTCGTTAAAGATTTGAACCTGTCCATGCCACGTGGCGAATTTCTAACCATGCTTGGCCCATCAGGTTCGGGCAAGACAACTTGCCTCATGATGCTTGCAGGTTTTGAGACAGCAACACACGGCGATATTCGACTCGGCGGCACCTCAATCAACAACATTCCACCGCACAAGCGTGGCATTGGTATGGTGTTCCAAAACTATGCTTTATTCCCACACATGACAGTTGCTGAAAACCTTGCCTTCCCTTTAGAGGTTCGCAAGATTGGCAAATCTGAACGTGAAGAAAAAGTCATGCGCGCACTAGGCATGGTTCAAATGCAAGATTTTGCAGGTCGTCGCCCTTCACAACTCTCTGGTGGTCAGCAACAACGCATCGCATTGTCACGAGCATTGGTGTTTGAACCGGAATTGGTTTTAATGGATGAACCTCTTGGGGCACTCGATAAACAGCTCCGGGAAACCCTACAATTTGAAATTACGAACTTGGCACACGAACTGGGTATTACGACTGTTTATGTGACCCATGACCAAACTGAAGCACTGACAATGTCAGACCGTGTTGCAGTATTTGAAAACGGTCGCATACAACAATTGGCTGCACCAGACAAACTGTATGAAGAGCCAGAAAACAGCTTTGTTGCTCAGTTCATTGGTGAAAATAACACTCTTGAGGGTGTCATTAAAGAAATCAAAGGCGGCGTTGCTCTCGTACAACTCGACAATGGTGACTTAATCGATGCTAAGCCGATCAACGTGACCCAAGCCGGTCAACGTACGCGCGTTTCTATTCGTCCAGAGCGCGTTGAGATGGACAAATCTCGTTTATCATCGGACGCGCATACACTGAAAGCCGAAGTTTTAGAATTTATCTATATGGGCGACATATTCCGCACTCGGCTTCGAGTTGCTGGCAGTGACGCTTTTGTAATCAAAACACGTAACGCACCAGATCAAATACGTTTACAGCCAGGCCAGATAATAGACATCGGTTGGTTAGCTGAGGATTGCCGTGCGCTCGACGCGTAGCGGTATGAGATATCGCAGGATATTTATTTATTTGCGATGAATATGACGTTGGGAAACAAGCCCGTACCCCAACCTCTAGACTACTCGGGTTTATCAGGGAGACTACCAATGAAACTTACTAAAACACTGTTGGCCACAACAGCTCTTACAGTTGCAGCTGGCATGGTTAGCGCCGACGGCCACATGTCATCTGAGATGACAATTGTATCTTGGGGTGGAGCTTACTCTGCATCACAAAAAGGTGCCTACCACGACCCATACGCTGCAGCCAACGGCGTAACGATTATCAACGATGATTCATCAGCAGAAGCCGTGGCTAAATTGCGCGCTATGTCAGAAGCTGGCAACATAACTTGGGATGTAGTTGACGTAGTTGCAGCTGACGCAATGCGTCTTTGCGATGAAGGCCTAGCGTTAGAAATTGATCCAGACACAATGCTTGCAGACGCTCCAGACGGCACAAAAGCTTCTGAAGACTTCGGCGACCTATTGGTTTCTGAATGCTTTATTCCACAAATCGTTTATTCAACGACATTTGGTTACCGCACTGATCTAGTCGGCAGCACTGCACCAACATCTGTATGCGCTGTATTCGACACCGAAACATACCCAGGTAAGCGTTCACTAGAAAAACGCCCAATCAACAACATGGAATGGGCTCTTCTTTGTGATGGCGTTGCAAAAGACGCAGTTTATGACGTTCTTGCGACTGAAGAAGGTCAACAGCAAGCTCTTGATAAACTAGCAACAATCAAAGACGACGTTATCTGGTGGTCTGCTGGTGCTGACACTCCACAGCTTTTAGCTGATGGCGAAGTCATCATGGGTTCCACATACAACGGCCGTCTGTTCGCAGCGATCGAAGAGCAAAAGCAGCCAATCGGTATGCTTTGGGACGCACAAGTATTTGACCTTGATGGTTGGATTATCCCAGCGGGTCTTTCCCCTGAGCGTCAAGCGCGCGCACTTGATTATATCATGTTCGCAACTGACACACAGCGCCTAGCTGACCAAGCACAGTATATCTCTTACGGCCCTGCGCGTAAATCTTCTGCACCACTCGTTGGTAAGCACAAGACATTGGGCATCGACATGGCACAACACATGCCAACAGACCCAAACAACGCAAAGAACACATTCTTGTATAACTACGAGTTCTGGGCAGATTACCGTGATGACATTGACGCAAAATTCCAAACATGGTTGGCCAAGTAAGCCAACATGGAGGGGTTAATCCCTCCTAATGTTACACAATTCGGCGGGGGCGTTTCAGCCCCCGCCACTCCTTTACCGAAAGACTAAAGATGAGTGATAGCACTGCAAATGGCCTTGTCTTGGCCGCTGATGGCACGCCCCTAAAACGAAGCCTCTCGCGTTCTATGCGCCGTCAAAAAATGCGGGCCTTCATGCTCGTTGCACCATTGTTGATCTTTGTTCTTTTAACATTCATCTATCCAATCGGTGTGATGCTTTCACGCTCGGTTCAAAATGATATCGTTCCTGAGACATTGCCAGAAACAGTTCGAGTACTGGGTGCATGGGATTCTTCAAGCGGAGACCTTCCAAATGAAGTCGTTTATGCCGCCTTCATGCGCGACATGTCTGTTGCAATCAAAGCAAAGAAACACACACGCTTAGGTTCACGCCTTAACTACGAAAAAACTGGGTTCTCTTCCATGTTCCGCCAATCCGGCCGCAAGATGAAAAAGCTTGATCCAGTGGTTGATGCTCCCTTCAAAGACAAGCTCATCAAAATTCATAAAGGTTGGGGTGATATTGAAACGTGGAAAACACTTCAAACATATTCTGGTCTTTATACATCAGGCTATTTCTTGAACTCAGTTGATGCGCGCATGACACCGGAGGGAATGGCCTGGCAACCCGAAGACAAGCAAATATTGCTAAAGTTATTTGGACGCACTTTAGTCATGTCATTGATCATCACTGGGTCTTGCATACTGCTAGGCTATCCAATCGCGTGGCTATTATCTAACGTTTCCCCGCGTTCAGCTAACCTATTGTTAATACTCGTTTTATTACCTTTCTGGACTTCATTATTGGTACGAACATCGGCATGGAAAGTAATGCTCCAACAAAACGGCGTTATTAACGAAGTTCTTGTTTGGATCGGGCTGGTTCCCGATGGAGAACGGTTAATCTTAATCAACAATCAATTTGGTACCATTGTAGCCATGACGCATATTTTACTGCCGTTCATGATCCTACCGATGTACTCCGTGATGCAGACAATTCCGCCGGTTTATTTGCGCGCAGCTAAATCAATGGGCGCAACGAATTGGACAGCGTTCTGGCGCGTCTATTTCCCTCAATCTATCCCTGGAATTGGAGCGGGGTCTATTCTCGTTTTCATTCTTTCGATTGGTTATTACATTACTCCTGAAATCGTCGGTGGGACCAAAGGGGTCTTCATCTCCAACCGGATCGCATACCACATTTCGTCATCGCTCAACTGGGGACTGGCTGCTGCACTTGGCACCATTCTGCTGATAGTCGTTCTAGCCTTATATTGGGCCTATGATCGGATCGTGGGCATCGACAACGTGAAATTAGGATAAAGACAATGGCTGCATCAACACCGATTTCACGTAAACCACTTTCCTTCGTTCTGCCAACTGCTGGCGGTATCGGCGCGTTCCTTGGATTGTTGCTTGGGACGGGCAACGGCTCTGGCCTAATTGGCATGCTTTTGGGCGCTGCTATTGTTGCTGCAATGGCATATGGTTTCATTGTTGACCTGCAAAACGAGAAGCTCTCAAAGTGGATTTCTGTTATTGGCTTTGGAATCGTTGGCTTTATGTTTGGTGGGATTATCCTGACAATCGTTGCCGGCCTTGTAGGCATGTTTTATCACTGGCTGATCTATTGGCTTTATGAGGGACGTTATCGCGCCAAACTTTTGCCATACCTCACCCCGGGACAGGTTCTTTGGCACTATGGTTTTCGTTGCATAGCGGCGCTGATTTTTATCTTCTTGATCACACCAATCCTTGTGATCATCCCGCTTAGCTTTAACGCACAAGACTTCTTTACCTACACACCCGGCATGTTGCGTTTGGACCCCGAAGCTTATTCCCTGAAGCACTATCAGGACTTCTTTACCAACAACGAATGGCAACGTTCCTTGAAGAACTCACTTACCATCGCACCAATTGCGACGGTCATCTCAGTTTCGCTTGGAACACTTGCCGCAGTTGGCCTGTCACAAAGCCATATGCCGTTCAAAGGCACGATCATGGCGATCTTGATTTCGCCGATGATCGTCCCATTGATCATCTCAGCAACTGGAATGTTTTTCTTTTATTCCCAGCTTGGACAGTTCATGGAAAACACGTTGGGAATGGACAAGAACTTGATCGGCTACATAAAGGTGATTTTGGCGCACGCTGTACTGGGTATACCCTTCGTAATCATCACCGTTACCGCAACACTTGTTGGCTTTGACCAATCGCTTACACGAGCGGCCGCAAACATGGGTGCAAACCCAATGACCACGTTCTTCCGCATTCAAATGCCATTGATCTTGCCAGGTGTTATCTCTGGTGGCCTATTCGCTTTCATCACATCGTTTGATGAAGTTGTTGTGGTGCTGTTCATTGGATCAGCTGGCCAAAAGACATTGCCATGGCAAATGTTCACCGGCTTACGCGAGCAGATCAGCCCAACAATCCTAGCGGTAGCAACGATCCTAGTGGTTGTTTCGATCGGCTTGCTGACCGTAGTTGAGTTATTGCGTCGCCGGTCCGAACGTTTGCGCGGTATGAGCCCTGCATAGGTTTAGAGGGGGCCAGCCACACTCTGCCATAGGGCAGAATCCCCTAGAGTTTATTTGGTAAAATGAAGCGCTGCGTTTACAATATGTAAGCGCGGTATTTTTTGATTAGCGTATTTTTTTGAGCAGCCCTAGGGATGCATAGCCATCAGGACGCAGGCTTTTGCTAAGCTGGAAAGCACGAACGGCGTTGAGCGTCTTGGGGCCAATCAGGCCATCGACACCTTCGGTATCAAACCCTTGCGCAGTTAAGCGGCGTTGCATCTCTTGGCGTTCCACAAACGTCAGGGCGCGGTCCCATATGGGCCAACCTGATTTAATCGCAGGAGCGCCCTGTAGGCGGTCACTTAGATGCCCAACACCAATCACGTAGGCGTCCGCGGTATTGTACTTTTCGATGACGCTAAAGTTATCAAAAATTAGAAAAGCTGCACCATCCGCACCTGCCGGCAAAAGCACTGCGGCAGGGCCATGGTTGGAAACAGAACCATTAACACCCTTCACTCCAAGCTTCGCCCAATCTGAGGGACGTTTTGTGATCGCACGGTTAGCGAGGGTGAAATTGAAACCGTTAGGGATCGATACTTCAGCACCCCAAGGTTGCCCTGTTTTCCAACCGAACTTCTTGAGATAAGCAGCTGTGGACGCCAACGCATCCGTCGGGTCATCAGACCAGATGTCGCGTTTGCCGTCGCCGGTGAAATCAACAGCATACTCTAAGAACGATGTCGGAATAAACTGAGTATGGCCCATGGCACCGGCCCAACTACCCGTCATGTTCTCAGGTGTAGTGTCACCCTTTTGAATGATCTTTAGCGCTGCAATAAGTTGTTCTTCAAAGAACGCCCCCCGTCGCCCGTCATAAGCAAGTGTCGCAAGCGATTGGATGACACCATTGCTGCCACGAAAGCTGCCATAGGCACTTTCTAATCCCCAGATTGCGGCGACGACCTCTTTATCTACGCCGTACTTTCCTTCAATCGCGCTCAACGTCTTTTGATGTTTCGCAAGCGCCACCTTACCGTTCGAAATACGTGTGTCGGAAACCGCCGTTTTCAGGTAGTCCCAAATCGTCTTGGTAAATTCAGATTGATTGCGATCACGTTCAATAATGTCTGTATCATAGATTATGCCATCCAACGCCGTTTCCAGAACGCGCTGATCAATACCTGCCTTAGCTGCGCGTCGTTTGAAGCCACGCAACCAACGTTTCAGGCCACCATCCGAAGCAATTTTGATCGGCGCAACATCGGATTGATTAAGGGTCACAAGGTCCGCTGAATGCTTTGTTGGTGGTGTCATTTGAAATGAAACTGTTTGAACCACATTATTCCCACCAGTACTGGGAGTCGGGCCCATGATGCCACCAACAGAGAGCTGGCTGGAACTGACAATGCCAGCAGCCACAAAAAAGAGACCTTGAAGTTTCATAGATGCGCCCCGCATTTTATCGATTGTTTCGAGCCTAGCAACAAACAACCCACTGCGGAAGCAATCAACCCTGTGGCTTGCGATCTGCCGCCGATGGACCATCACCTGCGCGGATAAGATCAAGATGCTCTCGCAGCAACGCAATGCGATGGGGGCGGAAACTTTGATCTGTGACATCTAAAGTCATTATACGGTCAAGTCGGAACGGCATCGTCAACTTGCGGGGCCTGATCTGAAATCGTACCGGCTGACATGACAAAAGCCAACCATTCTGGCGCCTTCAAAGGCCACCGTTTCTCACCTGAGATCGTTGCATATGCGGTCTGGTCTTGTTTTCGGTTTCCCTTGAGCCTGCGCGATTTCGAGGATCTACTTGCGGCGCGCGGGATCATCACGATTAAAGTGGCTCTAACACAGGATGGTTTTTTATTTGGCGATACGCCTTGCGCAGCAGATGCAAGCCTTACATCAGTCCTTGCCACAATGCGCGCAACGCCCGTTGAAACGATCCTATCGCGGCGCACTGCCAATGATCAGGTATTATTTTCTTTTATCGATCGTGTCGACGCGGCCCTTGGTTAAGGCCGCGAACGATTGACTTTACGCTTCATCTTTGCGCTTTTGTGCTTAGCTTGCCCCGCTTTGCGGCGTGGCGAGCGACCCGCAGGGGACGAACGTCCACCACGTGGAACCTCGTTGCCCTCAACTGTCAGCAACTCAAGTGCAACCCCACCAGTGATCGGTGCCGCCTCTGTCAATTTAGCTGTGACCTGTTGGCCAATACGATACGTAAGTCCCGTATCTGCACCCATCAACGTTCCAGCTTCACGATCAAAGTGGAAGTATTCACCACCCAATGAACGTATTGGAACCAAACCATCAGCACCGGAATCATCCAGTTTAATGAACATCCCAAACTTCGCGATTCCGTTGATGCGGCCAGTGAACTCTTCGCCCACACGCTCGGACAAATAGCTGGCAAGGTAGCGATCTGTCGTATCTCGTTCTGCCATCATCGAACGGCGTTCGGTGTCGGAAATATGGGTAGCTGTTTGCTCTAGCTCGTCCACATCCACAGGGGTCAAACCATCGTCGCCCCAACCGTGTGACGTGACCAATGCACGATGCACGATCAGGTCAGAGTAACGGCGAATAGGTGACGTGAAGTGTGCATAACTTTTCAGCGCGAGGCCAAAGTGGCCAAAGTTGGTCGGGCTATAATAGGCCTGCGTCATGCAGCGCAAAGTGGTCAAGTTGATCAGCTCTTCATCATCCGTACCAGCAGCTTGTGCAAGCAAGCGGTTCAAATGTGAGGTCTGCAAAACTTGACCACGGGCAAGGTTCAGGCCTGTCGCACTGGCGGTCTCACGTAGCGCGTTCAACTTTTCTGTTGATGGCTCTTCGTGAACGCGGAACAGTTGCGCCGTTTTCTTAGCGATCAGTGTTTCGGCAGCGGCCACGTTGGCCAGTACCATCAGCTCTTCGATCAACTTGTGCGCGTCCAAACGATCCTTAAAGTTGACGGACTGCACAGTGCCATCATCACCCAAAACGATCTGGCGTTCTGGCAGGTTCAGCTCAAGCGGCTGACGCAATTGGCGCGCCTCAACAAGCGCTGCATAAGCTGCGTAAAGCGGCTTAAGAACAGGCTCTAACAATGCCGAAGTGCGTTCATTCGGATTGCCGTCCATGGCCTCTTGGACTTCTTCATAGTGAAGGGACGCAGGCGAACGCATAAGGCCGCGTACGAATTCATGACTTAGCTTTTGACCATGGGCATCCAGCTTCATACGCACAGCGATACAGGCTCGCGGGACACCTTCGTGCAAGCTGCACAAATCGCCCGACAAACGATCCGGTAACATAGGCACAACGCGGTCAGGGAAATAAGTTGAGTTACCGCGCTTCCGCGCTTCGCGATCCAGCGCAGAACCAGGTGTCACGTAAGCCGCAACATCAGCGATAGCGACCCATACGATATGGCCACCCTCGTTCTCTGGATCGTCATCAAGGTGCGCATAACACGCATCATCGTGATCACGTGCGTCTGACGGATCAATCGTAATCAATGCCATTTCACGTAGGTCTGTACGGCCATCCAATTCCATGGGTGTATGCGCGTCGGCTTCAGCCACCACGTCATCAGGGAAATCGTCAGGAATGTTGTGCTGGTGAATCGCAATCAGTGACACCGCTTTGGGTGCTGATGGATCGCCAAGGCGTTCAACAATACGCGCTTGCGGACGGCCCATGCGGCCCTTCGGACCGGACTGCTCTGCTTCAACCAATTCACCGTCTTTGGCGCCGTTCATCGCACCAGCGCCAACCAGCCATTCATCGCTTTGGCCCTTGTCGATCGGAACAATACGACCGCCTTCGGCACTTTTACGAAAGACACCCAAAACGCGCTGTGGGTTTGTGCCAACGCGACGGATCATGCGACCCTCATAGGCGTGTGTATCGCCCTCAACAGCAGTTAAGCGCGCAAGGATACGATCCCCTTCACCCAGCGCTGGTTCAGACACTTTGGTCACCAGCAGAACAACAGGTTCCGCACCAGTGCCGTGCCACTCCATTGGTTTGGCGTACAGATCACCGTCTGTACCCACGCCCGTCACTTGCAATACGCTGACAGGGGGCAACCGATCTGGGTCGTTATAGGATTTCTGACGCTTCTCAAGATGCCCTTCGGCTTCCAGTTCTTTGAGCAAGCGTTTTAGATCGATGCGCGCAGCCCCTTTGATACCAAAGGCCTTCGCGATATCGCGTTTGGCAGTCAGCGTTGGATTGGATGTGATCCAATCAAGAATTTCGGGCTTTGTAGGGATACGGCTCATGGCGCTCGGATAGCACGCTAATGCGCCAACGTCATTGCAAATCGTCTACCGTGTCTATGTCTTGCAATTCATCGATCAAAGCGACCCTTAGCTCGCCTAGGCTAGCACGGCTATCGTCGAGCGCATGTGCGGTCGACCAACGTACATCTTGAAAAAATTTGGCAGGCATTGGATTGGTTCGCCTCAACCCGATCAACCAAAACCCACCGTCAGGGGCAGGGCCAAAGACAGCATCAGATGTGCCCAGCACCGAAAAAGCACGCGCAATTTGAACAGGGCCAATGTCAGGAATGTCGGCGCCGATTACGCATACTGGGCCAACAGGTACAGCCTGCATAACCCGAGCCATACGGTCCCCCAAATCTCCCTGCCCCTGTGCAATTCGTTCAAAATGCGCAGGCCAAATACGGCTGAGCATTCCAGCACGATCAGGCGCGACAGCCAAAACAACGTTCCAACGTGGATCATCAATACGGCGCAGTAAACGTTTCACCTGATGGCGGAACCACCATGCCGCAGCCGTTAAACCGATATCTTTACCAAGGCGTGTCTTCACCCGCCCTGCGCGTGGTTCTTTGACCATAACAATCAAAGTTGGGCGGATCATAGATCCAGTGTCATGTCACGATGTTCGATTTCAGCATCCAAAAAGATCGGACCGTAGGCGCGATATCCAAGTTTTTCATAAAACGGAATCGCGTACATTTGCGCCCCTAACACAGATCTTTTTACACCTTCTTGGGCTTTACACACTTTAATAGTCTTGCGCATCAGTGCAGCGCCAAGTCCCGTTCCACGTAGATTTGCAAGCACGCAAACGCGCGCAATCTTGGCTGTGTCACCCTTGATCAAAATACGCGCCGTAGCTTTAGGAATACCGTCAACCTTCGCCAAAATGTGGATGGCTACGGAATCGAGATCATCAAGCTCTTCTTCCTCTGAAACGCCCTGTTCCCCAATAAAAACCGTGCGCCGCAAATCACGACAGGCTTCAATATCAGCAGTTTGATCAATTTCGATGCTCATGTAAAATAGTCCCGCAAGATACGGCCATAGATGGATTTCAGTTGGTGAATATGCGCAACTTTCACATGCTCATCGACCTGATGCATTGATTGGCCAACCAGCCCAAATTCAACGACTGGGCAATGGTTCTTAATGAACCGGGCATCTGACGTGCCGCCTGTGGTGCTTAACTCTGGAACGATGTTGGTTTCCGCTTGAACTGCAGCACTGACCAAGTTCGACAACTCACCTGGAGCGGTTACAAAACTCTCACCTGAAATCTTGATCCTCAGATCAATCTTTACCCCAAACTCTGCGATTATCTTATCTGCCTCACCTTGCAGCCAAGTGCGTAGGCTTGCGCCGGAATGGGTGTCATTAAAGCGAATGTTTGCCGCAGCAGAACAATCCGCAGGAATCACATTGGTCGCTGGGTTGCCTGTATCAACGGTGACAACAGCCAACGTAGACGCATCAAAATGATCAGTACCGGTGTCCAGCTCATGGGACGCCAAACGATCCATTAGGCGCATCATCGCAGGAAGCGGATTGTTTGCACGGTGCGGGTACGCCGCGTGCCCCTGTTTACCCGTGAGCTTAAAGAAGGCGGTCAGCGATCCGCGGCGCCCAATCTTAATCATATCGCCCATCTCATTAGGGCAAGTTGGCTCACCAACTAAGCAAACAGACATCGCTTCGTTATTGTTGTCCATGTGCTCAAGAAGGGCGGTAGTGCCATCAATAGCATCCGCTTCTTCGTCGCCGGTGATGGCAATGATCAGCGCACCATCAGGCGGCGTTTCTTTGACAAAATCAACAGCGGCAGCAGCAAACGCCGCAACGCCAGATTTCATGTCAGTGGTACCGCGCCCATACATGACGCCATCTTTAATTTCCGCTCCAAATGGGGGCATGGTCCATGCCGCCTCATCGCCAAGCGGAACAACATCAGTGTGACCATTAAAACCAAAGGTGTGCGCGTGCCCTTTTTCGCCCCAACGAGCGAACAAATTCCGTATTCCACCACGGTCTGCCCAGCTCAGTTCAAAGCCCGCATCGCCCAATAGGTTCGCAAGTATGTCTAACGCACCCGCGTCAGCAGGTGTGATGGACGGGCAGCGTACTAAATCTGCTGTGAGTTCGGCGGGATCTATACCAGACATAGTGTTTCCTATGGTTTTCATCAAAGATGCGTATAGGAATGTGGCGAAAATGGCGCGATGCCAAGTCCCTTCTGACGTAATTCATTAACAAAACGTAAAAACAGCTGCTATTCTGATGACAATAATATGACCCAAGGCAGGGCAATTAGCAGTATAAGCCTTCAATGAGCGGCGCTCGTGCCAACGATGTACGTTATAAGACACAGGATAACTTGTGGGCTGTTGGCGTGTTTTGTCTCCTAAATTGGGCAGAGGCAAAATGGTAGCAGCATCCGAACTTCCGATCGATACAGGCGCAACGGCCGTTGAAAACGGGGACTTGGACGCCGTGGTCTTCGACTCTCCGATCCTTGCCTATTAAATTCTGACGGATGGCGCGGCATTCGGCCAACTGGCAGGTCCAACATTCCAGCACGAAAGCTATGGCATCGCACTGACTTCGGACAGCGAATGGATTGAACCGATCAACCAATCGATTTTGAAATTCCGCGAAGATGGTACCTAAGCAGAAATCTATCTGAAATGGTTTGACGAAAACCCGTAAAGGTTAATCGAAGAACGGCGTCATCTGCGCAATAATAACCGAGTTCTCTTCCAAGGCACGTTGCATCAACTCGCGTTCACCTTCTTCGATCTCGTGACCTTCGGCTTCGCGTTCTTCCAACGTGCCGTAGCCTGAGACATCCAACGGGGCGGTGTCCGCTTGCTTAAGGATCGCAACCGTTTCACGAACAGCTTCAGCCTCGTCCACACCACTGGCAAAACACATCAGTGCGGCACCGGTTGCCTTCTTTGGAAGACCATCGCCCTCTTTGCGGCCAATCTCGACCAAGAGTGTGTAAACTTTTTGCTTTGACCCAGCCATTGTGCCGATCCTTTGTTGTGTCTTTTTGGACTAACGCATTTATTGCGCAGCGCCCACAAAAAAGGGAAGAGGTATATCGCCCCTTCCCCTCTTTAGAATTGAGTGCAGTACTTAGTCGCGCAGCAGCTCGTTGATCGAAGTTTTAGAACGTGTCTTTGCATCCACCTTCTTAACGATCACGGCGCAGTACAGGTGCACACCGTTTTTAGACGGCATGGAACCCGCAACAACGACAGAGCCTGAAGGCACTTCGCCGTAGAACACTTCACCCGTTTCGCGATCCAAAATCTTGGTAGACTGGCCAATGAACACGCCCATGCCCAAAACAGAACCTTCGCGCACGATGCAACCCTCAACAACTTCTGAACGCGCACCAATGAAACAGTTGTCCTCGATGATTGTTGGACCCGCTTGCATTGGCTCAAGTACACCACCGATGCCAACGCCACCAGACAAGTGAACGTTTTTACCGATTTGTGCACACGAACCAACAGTGGCCCATGTATCTACCATTGTGCCTTCATCTACATACGCGCCAAGGTTCACAAAGGATGGCATCAAAACAACGCCAGGTGCGATGAATGCAGACTTGCGAACAACACAGTTTGGAACGGCGCGGAAACCTGCAGTTTTCCACTCAGCTTCGCCCCAACCTTTGAACTTGGAATCAACTTTGTCCCACCAGCCGCTGCCTTGTGGGCCGCCGTCTTGCATCTCCATATCTTTGATGCGGAAACCCAAAAGAACTGCTTTCTTTGCCCACTGATTTACGTGCCAATCGCCACTGTCCTGACGCTCTGCAACGCGTAGTTTGCCGCTGTCTAGGGCAGCAAGCGTATTTTCAATTGCTTCACGCTGTTCGCCAGTTGTGGCAGGTGAAATGGTATCGCGTGCATCCCATGCGGATTCGATCGCGGCTTCAAGCTGTGCATTTGACATGTCAGTTCCTCTGAAAATAAGTTGCAGCGCTTAGACAACAATACTGTGAACAGTGCAATCATATCTGGGCAACCCACTTCTGGCACGGTACCTCTAGCCCCACTAGGAGTTTTAAGGATAGAGATTATGAGCAAAGATCAAGCCAAGCCATTTCGCAATGCACACACGGACCGCGCTGCGGCGCAAGACGCGCCAGATACGCCACAAACACGGGCACCGGCTTATAAGCTGGCCTTTGCAGATGACGAATTTATGTGCCGCGACGAATTGCGCCCTGTGCGGCTGCAACTTGAATTGCTCAAGCCAGAATTGATGCTGGACGAAGCGGGCATCAACAGCACAATCGTTTTGTTTGGTGGTGCACGCATTCCTGAGCCAGCGAAAAAGGAAACGGCGCGGACCAAAACGCTGGCTGACCTGTCATCCTTTTATGACGAAGCACGTGAATTTTCACGTTTGATGACGCTGAAGTCTAAGGAAAGTGACGGCAAAGAAAACGTCATCGTCACCGGTGGTGGGCCCGGCGTGATGGAAGCGGGTAACCGCGGTGCAATCGATGCGAGCGGCGCATCAATCGGTCTGAACATCGTTCTGCCGTTCGAGCAGGCACCAAACGAATACGTCACGCCTGAGCTGTGCTTTAACTTCCACTATTTTGCGATCCGCAAGATGCACTTCTTGATGCGCGCACGCGCAATCTGCGTATTCCCCGGCGGCTTTGGCACACTCGACGAAATGTTTGAAGCGCTGACCCTCATTCAAACGGGTCGTATGCAACGCGTACCGTTTTTGCTGTTCGGCAAAGCCTTCTGGGAAGGTATCATCAACTGGGATGTGCTCGCAGATGCAGGCACGATCTCTAATGAGGATTTGGATCTGTTCCGCTTTGTCGACACAGCTGCAGAAGCAATGGATTTGATCGAGAATTGGGAAACCAGTTCACGTCGCGAGGAAGTCCCTGGCCGCTAAACTTAGCCCACACTCAGTTCATCGCTTAGGCAGCAATTTCTGCCAGCAAAGTGCAAACTTCAACGTGGTACGGTATTGTTTCAAGCACATCGCCTGCGTTGGTTTCGCGGATCACATAACCATATCCTGCCGAGCAGTGCTTCCATTCGCATTTTGACAATGTTTTTGTACACTCACCGATAACAAGTTCGATAATTTTCGCTTTAGCGAATTGGTCTTGGTTTAAAAGAATGGACATTGAAGTCTCCTGTTGTCTCTACAGGGTCCAATATTGTTTCCACAAATAGCACTAATCGTACGGAATTGGGGTCATTAAGGGGCACAACTCAAAACAATGAGGCAAGTGCGCCACATTGTTTCGATTTCGGAAAGAGTTATTACGACTCTAAACCAGCCTCTTCCGCAATCTGCTTGCGCGACTTACGTTCGCGTTGCGTCTCAGACTTTAGCTGACCACATGCGGCGAAAATATCTTCGCCGCGTGGCGTGCGGATTGGGCTGGCATAACCAGCCTCATGAATAATATCCGCAAAACGGTGAATACGGTTGCCCGACGAACGCTTGTACGGCGCACCAGGCCATTCATTGAAGGGGATAAGGTTGATCTTGGCCGGAATGCCCTCAATCAGTTTTACTAAACGGTGCGCATCTTCGATGCTGTCATTCACGCCCTCAAGCATAACGTATTCAAACGTAATACGCTCAGAATTGGAAACCTTCGGATAGGCACGCAATGCTTCCAACAATGTTTCAATGTTCCAGCGTTTGTTGATCGGCACTAAATTATCGCGCACTTCGTCTGTCGTCGCGTGGAAGGACACTGCCAACAAACAGCCAATTTCTTCTGCGGTACGCGCAATCTCTGGAACAACGCCAGAGGTCGACAATGTAATACGACGGCGTGACAGCTGGATCCCTTCAGGGTCCATCGCGATCTTCATCGCGTCACGCACATTCTCAAAGTTATACAGCGGCTCACCCATGCCCATCAGAACGATGTTGGACAATTTGCGCGCCTCATAAGTACGGGTGCCATGCTCTGGCCACTCGTCCAGATCATCACGCGCCAACATAACTTGGCCAATGATTTCGCCAGCCGTCAGGTTGCGCACTAACTTCTGTGTACCCGTGTGGCAGAATGAACAGGTCAGCGTGCAGCCAACTTGGCTAGAGATGCACAGCGTGCCACGATCAGCTTCGGGGATGTAAACCACCTCAACCTCATGGCCACCTGCGATACGGACAAGATACTTACGTGTTCCGTCGGTGCTGACTTGTTTGTTCACAACTTCAGGGACAGCGATCACAAACTTCTCTGCCAAATCAGCGCGGAAATCCTTGGACAGGTTTGTCATCTCAGCAAAGTCGCGTACGCCCCACTGATAGATCCACTGCCAAATCTGACCAACACGCATCTTGGCCTGTTTTTCCTTTGTCCCGTGTTCGATCAACAGCTCGCGCATAGCATCGCGTGACAGACCTACTAAATTGATAGGGCCATCCGGCATCTTGCGAGGGATCGTAATCAGGTCTTGGGTAATCGGCGCGCTGGGAGCAGACATGTTGTTCATCCAATATGGGTTAGATGCCGCTCTATATAGGAATGTCGGCCAGTATCAAAAGGTTTCGACAGAGCAAGAAAAAACGCGACCCCCTGACGGAGCCGCGTTTAACTGTCAAAAGCTGCGCATTAACCGCCGCAGCGTTTTTCTGCATCCTCGACCGCGGCTGTAAAGCCAAGCAGTGAAAACGTATCTTTGGTCACTGTGCCGCGGCCAGAAACACCGGTCACGATGGCGCTCGCACCGCGCTTCATCGCTGTCACCATTTTAGCATCATCCGATGCGCTTGCAGGCCAGGCCCACTCACCTTCAGTGAACATTTCAAATTCATTGCCACTGATATTCACGTTGACTGTGCTACCGCTTGCAAATGGATATCCACCAGTAAACGCGATTTGACCTTTTGCAACTTCGCTTGGGCGATAAAACACCATCAGCAAAATCTGGCTCCGCGTGGCAGCGACGACCCGCCCATCACGTGAATTTACGGTCTCTTCAGGTGCGGATACGCTCCAGCACTCTGTGGGATCGTCTTCAACGAAAACACTCCATTTGGTCTTTTGAGCAACACGATTTGTGCTTTGGCTTTGTGCCATGGCACCTGATGCCACCAGCGAACCTACACAAAGTAGTGCAGCAAAAGTTGTTTTAATTCCCATCTGTCCAGCCTCCAGACTGTCCTAAACCTCAATTTTCAGATCGCTGCCCATGGTTCTTTTTGCGACCACACTCTTGTCAGCGTCCGTATTCTTCTCGACAAGAAGCATATTAGCGCGAAACTAGCGAGTTGCGAAAGCCTGATTGGTAGGTTTTCGCTCAGTTGTGAGGAAAATTATGACAAATTCAGCACCAATGACCGAAATTTGGCGCGGTCCGTTCCTTGAAAGCGTCCATTCTGGGCATGCAGTCGTCTGCGATGACACTGGACAAATCGTTCACGCATGGGGTGATCCGGACGCAGTTGTGCTCCCACGGTCCTCCTCCAAGATGATCCAAGCACTGCCATTGATCCGCTCAGGTGCTGCCGATGCACATGGATTAACCACCCAACAACTCGCCCTATCTTGCGCCTCTCACCAAGGGGCGGCGATCCACACAGATCCTGTTTCTAAATGGCTGGAACAAATGGGGCTCAGCGATGATGATTTCCGCTGTGGTCCACAAGCACCCAGCGATAAAGACGCCCGCGAGAGCCTGATCCGCGCGCATGAAACGCCTTGCCAAATGCATAACAACTGCTCTGGCAAACACACTGGATTCCTGACGCTCACCAAACATCTCAAAGCGGGGCCAGAATACATCGACCCGACCCACCCAGTTCAAGTTGCTTGCCTAGATGCATTCGAAGAAACCACACAACTCACCAGCCCCGGCTACGGCATCGATGGTTGTGGTGCGCCGAACTATGCAACCACTGTTCACGGCATGGCACGCGCAATGGCAACATTCGCAGCCGCACCAGCAGACAGTGCCGAAGAACGCTTGCGATCGGCAATGATGCTGCACCCAGAATTGGTAGCGGGTGAAGGACGGGCTTGTACCAACCTGATGCGCGCAATGGGGGGCAAGGTCGCTGTCAAAACAGGGGCTGAGGCATTCTTTATCGCCATCATTCCGGAACTGAAAATGGGCGTTGCACTCAAGATCACCGACGGAACAACCCGCGCGGCAGAATGCGCAATCGCTGCGATCCTCGTAAAACTTGGTGTGCTTGATGCAGAGCACCCTGAAACGATGAAGTACCTTAACGCGCCAATCCGCAATTGGGTCGGCACACGCACAGGCACGCAACGTGCCGCGCCTCAGCTTATCTAACGCACAGCTTCATCTTACTAGGTAAACTCTGGGGTTTGGGGCAAAGCCCCATTCAAAAATCAATTCAGCGCGGCAAACTCGTCGCGCGAATACCCCTGAACATACAACAACGCCGTTAGATCGCCGTAGTTGATGCGCACATCGCACTCGGCAGCGACACTTGGCTTGGCGTGCAACGCCACACCAGTACCAGCGCGGTGCAACATGCCAAGGTCATTGGCACCATCACCCACGGCCATGACGTCTTCTTCAGAAATGCCCAAGCGCGCGGTGATCTGTTCCAGCGCATCGATCTTGGCCTGCTTGCCAAGAATCGGCATGCCCACGTCACCTGTCAAAACACCGTCTTCAACGATCAAGGTGTTGGCGCGGTTTTCGTCAAAGCCAAGCTTGGTAGCTACAGACTGAGTAAAAGCAGTAAAACCACCAGACACCAGCGCCGCGTGACCACCATCAGCTTTCATCGTAGCAAGCAATGTCGCGCCACCAGGCATCAGAGTGATGCGTGTATCCAAAACCTTCTGTATCACATCGGCACTTAGACCTTTGAGCAATCCCACGCGTTCGCGCAACGCACCATCAAAACCCAACTCACCGTTCATGGCGCGTGCAGTGATGTCTTTCACGCGCTCGCCCACACCGGCCTCATCGCCCAGTTCATCAATGCATTCTTGCTGGATCATCGTGCTGTCCATATCGGCCAGCAACATCTTCTTGCGACGCCCCACAACAGGCTGAACGATCAAATCGACAGACATCTTTTGCAGATCCGCCCAAACGTCCCAGCGATTGGCAGGAATGTCAGCCAATGCAAACTCTGCCGCTTCGTCCGGTGCCAACCAGATAGCATCGCCACCACCCCATGCATTCCGAAGTGATTCCACCAAAGCAGGTTCAAGGTTTGGATTCTGTGGAGAGGTGAGCAAAGTGCAAATATACATAGCAAAGTTTCCGATCGGCGTCATTGATGTCGCAAAAAGCTGACAAGGCGGCGTTCTAACTGCGTTTTCACTGTTGTGCCAGTCTGCATCCCCGACTATCCCCGGAGATGGGACACCCTTCCCCAACGAAGGGCAATTATCTGTAAGGATAGCATCAATGACTACTCAGAAACCGGCCACGCGGCCGGCGAATCCGCGTTTTTCGTCTGGCCCGTGTGCTAAACCCCCCACCCACACTCTTGAAGCGTTGAACGATGCACCACTTGGTCGCTCACACCGCGCTGCTGTCGGCAAAGCTAAGCTCGCTGCCGCAATCGAAGAGACACGCGATATTCTTGGCATTCCAGCTGATTACAAAATCGGCATTGTTCCAGCCTCTGACACTGGCGCCTTTGAAATGGCGATGTGGTCTTTGTTGGGTGAGCGCCCTGCACAAATGGTTGCATGGGAATCCTTTGGCGTGGGCTGGGTCACTGATGTGGTCAAGCAGCTGAAAATTGAACATACCGTTCACACCGCCGACTACGGCGAAATCGTGGACATGTCTGCCCTGAACTATGACAACGATGTTTGCTTTACTTGGAACGGCACGACTTCTGGCGTTCGTATGGCAAATGGCGATGCGATCCCTGCGGACCGTGACGGCCTGACATTATGCGATGCAACATCTGCGGCCTTCGCGATGGACCTGCCATGGGACAAGTTGGACGTTACAACATTCTCTTGGCAAAAAGTTTTGGGTGGCGAAGCGGCCCACGGCATGCTGATCCTTTCCCCACGTGCAGTTGCACGTCTGGAAAGCTACACACCAGCATGGCCAATGCCAAAAATCTTCCGCCTGACCAAAGGTGGAAAATTGATCGACGGAATCTTTAAAGGTGAAACCATCAACACGCCTTCTATGTTGGCTGTTGAAGATTACCTATTTGCCCTTGATTGGGCCCGTTCAGTTGGCGGCCTTCAGGGTTTGATTGCACGTGCGGATGCAAACACTGCGACCGTAACAGATTTCGTTGCCGTCAACGATTGGGTTAATTTTCTTGCGGCTGATCCTGCGACACGTTCAAACACATCTGTTTGCGTGAAGTTCACAGATGAGCGCATTACTGACGGTCCAAATTTTGCAAAAGCGATTGCAAAACGTCTGGCCGACGAAAACGTGGCGCTC
Organism: uncultured Paracoccaceae bacterium; assembly: GCA_905182105.1. Lineage (GTDB taxonomy): Bacteria > Pseudomonadota > Alphaproteobacteria > Rhodobacterales > Rhodobacteraceae > Ascidiaceihabitans. The sequence goes on along the minus strand of CAJJAR010000009.1, from coordinate 33,175 downwards.
GACATTGGTGCATATCGCGACGCACCAGCAGGCTTGCGCATCTGGTGTGGTGGGACGGTTGAAACGTCTGACATCGCAGCGATGTTGCCATGGCTCGCTTGGGCTTTCGAATCCGAAATCGCGTCCACTTAAGCATCGGTTTCAAACACCGACGCAATACCGACGTTATACCGACATAAAACATACATTAGAATTGGAGCCCATCATGGCACCTAAAGTACTCATCTCCGACAAGCTTAGCGAAGCAGCTGTTCAAATTTTCCGTGACCGCGGCATCGATGTTGATTTCCAGCCAGACCTTGGAAAAGACAAGGAAGCCTTGGCGGCCATCATCGGTAACTACGATGGTTTGGCCATCCGTTCCGCGACCCGCGTGACTGATGCGATCCTTGCGAATGCAACAAACCTAAAGGTCATCGCACGCGCCGGTATCGGTACTGATAACATCGACAAAGAAGCCGCTTCTAAAAAGGGTGTGATCGTCATGAACACGCCTTTTGGCAACATGATCACTACCGCCGAACACGCGATTGCGATGATGTTTGCAGTGGCACGTCAGATCCCAGAAGCCAGCGAATCTACACATGCCGGCAAATGGGAAAAGTCCAAATTCATGGGTGTTGAACTGACTGGCAAGACCCTTGGCGTCATCGGCGCAGGTAACATCGGTGGCATCGTTTGCGACCGCGCCCGTGGTTTGAAGATGAAGGTTGTGGCATACGATCCCTTCCTTGGCGAAGAAAAAGCCGAGAAGATGGGCGTTGAAAAAGTTGAGCTAGAAGAGCTGCTTAAGCGGGCAGACTTTATCACGTTGCACGTTCCGTTCACCAAGCAAACAGCCAACATCCTAAGCCGTGAAAACCTAGCTAAAACCAAAAAAGGTGTTCGCATCATCAACTGTGCCCGTGGTGGTTTGGTTGACGAAGAAGCGTTGGCGGAAGCGTTGAAATCCGGCCACGTTGCTGGTGCTGCCTTTGACGTGTTCGCAAACGAGCCTGCCAAAGAGAACTCATTGTTCAACTTGCCAAACGTTGTCTGCACCCCTCATCTTGGCGCGGCAACAACAGAAGCCCAAGAAAACGTTGCGCTTCAAGTTGCTGAACAAATGTCTGACTACCTTCTGACAGGTGCCGTGACCAACGCGCTGAACATGCCATCCGTGACAGCCGAAGAAGCCAAGGTTATGGGCCCATGGCTTGAGCTGGCCAGCCACCTCGGTTCTTTCACAGGCCAGATGACGGACGAGCCAATCAAAGCCATCAACATTCTTTATGACGGTGCGGTTTCTGAAATGAACCTAGACGCGCTTAACTGCGGCGTTGTTGCGGGTATCATGAAAAAAGCCAACCCAGATGTGAACATGGTCAGCGCACCATTAATCGCAAAAGAGCGCGGCATCCAGATCAGCACAACCAACCAAGATAAGTCAGGCGCTTTTGACGGATACATCAAAGTAACTGTGGTAACAGACAAACGTGAGCGTTCTGTTGCAGGTACTGTGTTCAGCGATGGCAAGCCACGTTTCATTCAGATCAAAGGCATCAACGTTGACGCCGAAATCGGTGCAAACATGCTGTACACCACGAACGAAGACGTTCCCGGCATCATTGGTTTGCTGGGCAACACTATGGGCGAAAATGGCGTTAACATCGCTAACTTTACCCTGGGCCGTAGCGAAGTTGGCGGCGAAGCGATTGCCCTTCTTTACATCGATCATCCTGTGAAACAGGATGTTATCGATGCATTAGACGCGACGACATTGTTCAAGCAAGTGAAGCCATTGGCTTTTGACGTAGCCTAAGGCGACAAAATATTTAACAATGCATACGCCGCTCCAATTGTTGGGGTGGCGTTTTGCGTGAGGCTACTGAACAATGACATCGGAAACAAAAAAATCTGGCTCGATCTACGCGATTGGGGACATCCACGGGCAATTGGCAGAACTGCACCGCGTGTTAGATTTGATTGAAGAAGATGGCGGTAAGGATGCACAAATTGTGTTCTTGGGTGACTACACTGATCGCGGTCCAGACAGCCTCGGTGTGATTAATCTGCTGATCCAGGGCAAAAGCACGGGCCGCAATTGGACATTTATCAAAGGCAACCACGACCACATGTTTGAGTTGTTCATGCAAAGCCCACCACAGCACGATCCACAGATCATCACTGAATTGTATTGGCTTCACCCGCGTCTTGGCGGCGATACCACACTTGCGTCATACAATGTCATTTCGTCAGGTCGTACCCGACTAATGGACACCCATGCCGAGGCCCTAGCCGCTGTACCGCAAGCCCATGTAGAATTCCTAAAAGAGTTATCGTTGTCCTATACGCATGACGACCTGTTTTTCTGTCACGCAGGTGTGCGTCCAGAAGTGCCACTCGATCAACAAAGCTTGGAAGATTTAATTTGGATCCGTAAGGGGTTTCACGAATACACAGCCGCCCATCCAAAGATGATCGTTCACGGCCACACCATTGTCGAAGCAGCCACCCATTACGGAAACCGCATCAATCTGGATACCGGTGCAGGTAAGTTCAAACCGTTAACGACAGCCGTGTTCGAAGGTTGCAAGGCGTGGACTTTAACCGCCACGGGTCGCAAAGAACTAACGCCTGCTTAGAAAAAGCGCGCGACCAGCGTAAGGCCAAAGGCACCGATTCCAACGGAACAAACAGCCGTAAGGATAATCCAACGCCAAAACGTTGGGCGATTAGGGGTGTCGAGTTGACCCTGTTGAATCAACAGGCCTTCGACCAATGCCGGCAAGCGTGGGCCAAAGCGCGCCAGAACGCGCGCGGTTTTCCCTAGATCAGATAGAACAGCCTTCGGCCCAATGGACTTCGTGATATAATCAGTCACGATTGGGCTGGCGACTTCCCAAATGTTAATTTGCGGGTTCAAACTACGGGCGACGCCTTCGACCACAACCATGGTGCGCTGCAGCAAAATCAATTCGGTCCGTGTTTCCATGCCAAAGCGTTCGGTCACCTCGAACAGATAGCTAAACAAGCGACCCATAGACATTTGGGATGCATCCATCCCAAAAATGGGTTCGCCAACAGCGCGCAGTGCGCGTGCAAATTCATCAACATCTTTGTCAGCAGGAACATAACCTGCTTCAAAATGGACCTGCGCGACCCGTTTATAATCCTTGCGAATGAAGCCGTACAAAATCTCAGCGTAAACGCGACGTGTGTATTCATCGATGTGGCCCATAATCCCAAAATCATAGGCAATGATGTCACCGTTTGGAGCAACCTTTAGATTGCCTTGGTGCATGTCAGCATGGAAATAGCCATCGCGCAGAGCATGACTTAGAAACAATTGTAAAACACGATCACCAAGCAAAGCGCGGTTGTGACCCGCAGCATCAATTGCATCGTTGTCGCCCATTGGAGCGCCGTCTGCCCAACCCAAAGTCATCACACGACGTGCTGAATATTCCCACTTGATCTTCGGAAGTTGAAAGCCTTCATCATTCACGGTGTTAGCCGCGAATTCAGAAGCTGCAGAACTTTCTAAGCGCAGATCAAGTTCACCCTGAACCACGCCATCAAAATGTTCGATCACTTCGATGGGCCTAAGGCGGCGCGCACTTGGAGCGCAAATTTCCATAATCCGTGCAGCAAGGTAAAACGCATCAACGTCTTTGCCAAATGCCCGTTCAATTCCAGGACGCAACACCTTGACCGCAACATCTTCACCCGTTGCCGCAACACGTGCCCGATGAACCTGTGCGATTGAAGCCGCAGCGACAGGTTCGCTGAACTCTGAAAAAATCTGATCAACAGGCTGGCCCAATTCCCGTTCGACTTCAGCCTTGGCTTCCTCTATTGTGAATGGCGGTAGTTTGTCTTGAAGCACACGCAGTTGAACCGCCAACTCGTCGCCGACAACATCTGGACGGGTCGAAAGGACTTGCCCCAGCTTAATATATGCAGGGCCTAACGCCGTCAGCGCACGGGTCGCTGGTGGCATTTCAGGGTCACCTTTGTAGCCTAACCACATAAATGGCTTGCCCAGCACCTTGGCAACAAACCGCAGAGAGCGCGGCGCTTCAAACGCATCCAGCACGACATTCATCGCGCCTGTGCGCTCAAGTGTTGCGCCTGTACGGATTAGTCGCCAGATATTGTGTGGGCCACGCATATTAGATTTTCCATCCTGAATGCAGTGCTGCAATTCCCATAGTCATATTGCGGTACTTCGCATTTGCGAAACCAGCGACGCGCAACATTTCTAGAAATGTTTCTTGATCTGGGAAGTTACGAATTGATTCGACTAGGTATTGATAGCTTTCACTATCGTTGGCGATCATTTTGCCCATCTTGGGGATCACATTGAATGAATACAGGTCATATGCTTTTTGCATTGCTGCATTCGGCAGTTGGCTGAATTCCAAAACCATCAAACGACCACCCGGACGCAGCACTCGATACGCTTCGTTCAGCGCCCCCTGTGGGCGGGTCACGTTCCGAATGCCAAAGCTGATTGTATAAACATCAAAGCTGTTGTCCTCGAACGGCAATGCCATCGCATCGCCCACAACCCAATCAAGGTTGTCATGCATGCTTTCAGCCTCGGCCCGCTTGCGGCCCTCGATCAACATAGGTTCTGTCAGATCAAGAACTGTCGCATGACCACTGCCAGCACGTTTTAGAAATTTGAACGACACATCACCGGTACCACCAGCAACATCCAATAGCTTTTGACCACTGCGCGGGACCAACCAATCCATCATCGCATTTTTCCAAATGCGGTGGATGCCCATGCTCATGACATCGTTCATAATGTCATAGTTACTGGCGACAGAGTTGAACACGCCCTGGACCCGCCCAGCTTTTTCGCCTTCAGGTACAGTTTTAAAGCCGAAATGGGTGGTATTTGCGCTATCTCGAGTCATAGGTCTTGTCGTCCTTACAATATACCCTTGTTATAAGGGGCTGGGGGCCACGCACAATACACCCCTTTGTCACAGGTATCGTCCTGCGCCCGTTAATAAAAGTGAGCATCCAATGCCCGAACTTCCAGAGGTTGAGACAGTCCGTCGCGGTTTAACACCAGCTATGGAGGGACAGGTCATCGTCCAGGCAGATGTAAACCGCCCTGATCTGCGCCGGCCCTTCCCTGACAACATGTCAGAGCGCCTGACTGGTAAGTCCGTTTTGAGGCTGCGCAGACGTTCGAAATACGTACTGGCAGACCTGAGCAGTGGTGAAACATTACTAATCCACTTGGGCATGTCCGGCCGTATGCTGATTTCTGGTGATTCATTGGGGCAATTTGTGCATGAACACCCAGCACCCGAAAAACACGATCACGTGGTTTTTCACATGGGCAACGGGGCACGCGTGACCTTTAACGATCCACGTCGCTTCGGCGCGATGGATTTATTGGACACAGCAACCGCTGAAAAACACAAGTTGTTGGCAGCGCTGGGCCCTGAACCCCTTGGAAACGATTTCAACGACTCAGTACTAATCACAGCATTCGAAAACAAGAAATCACCAGTTAAATCTGCACTGCTAGATCAGGGAATCGTCTGTGGCTTAGGCAACATTTACGTCTGTGAGGCACTTTTTCGCGCAGGCATCGCCCCAACACGACTTGCCAAAGACCTGACAAAAAAGCGGGTCAGATCACTGATTCCAATCATCCGAGATGTCTTATCTGAGGCGATTGAGGCGGGAGGATCTTCGCTTAAAGATTTCCGCCAAGCAGATGGAAAACTTGGATATTTTCAACATTCCTTTGACGTATATGGGCGCGAGGGAGACCCTTGTCGTGCAGAGGGTTGTACAAAGGCCATAGAACGCATTGTTCAGTCCGGCAGATCATCGTTCCATTGCCCCTCCTGCCAAACATAGCTTGAAACAGACTTCAGTCGTGATACTAAATTAGTTCTGACATGGATAACGGAAGAACCTAAATGGCATATGAAACCATCATCGTTGATGTTGAAAACCACGTCGCACTTATCACGTTAAACCGGCCTGACGCGCTCAATGCTTTGAATGCTCAGCTACTCGGTGAACTGGCCGATGCGATGACAGCCTGCCAAAACAACGACAAAGTGCGTTGCATTGTGTTGACCGGTTCCGAAAAAGCCTTTGCCGCTGGTGCCGACATCGCAATGATGCGTGAAATGACATTTGTTGAAGCCTTTACCACAGACCTGTTCACTCCAGAAACTGATCAAATTTTGCGTGTGCGCAAACCAATTATCGCAGCCGTCTCTGGGTATGCGCTGGGCGGTGGTGCTGAATTGGCAATGATGTGTGATTTCATCATCTGCTCTGAGACTGCAAAATTCGGTCAGCCGGAAATCAACCTCGGTGTCATGGCTGGTATCGGCGGCACACAACGTTTGACTCGTTTTGTTGGGAAATCCAAAGCAATGGATATGAACCTAACTGGGCGCTTCATGGATGCGGACGAGGCAGAGCGTAGTGGCCTAGCTAGCCGTGTTGTCCCAGTTAAGCGTTTGCTTGAAGAGTCGTTGGGCGCTGCGCAAAAGATCTCTGAAAAATCAATTCTTTCGACTATGGCCGTTAAAGAATCAGTGAACCGGTCCTATGAGGTTTCCTTAAATGAGGGACTGTTGTTTGAACGCCGCGTTTTTCACGCACTTTTCGCGACCGAGGACCAATCAGAAGGCATGTCGGCATTCCTAGAAAAGCGTGAAGCACAGTTCCGCGACAAGTAACGCCATTCATACATTGACTCACAAAGACTTAGCGCCTAAATACGCCACTTCACCGCAGCTTTTAGCTGTATAAAACTACCGCACCGAACATGAAACGGGACGAGATAAAATGGCAAATACGCCTCAAGCCAAGAAACGCGCACGTCAAAACGAACGCCGTGCAGCTGTAAACAAAGCGCGCCGCTCGCGCATCAAAACATTCCTGCGTGCTGTCGAAGAAGCCATCGAATCTGGCGACAAAGAAGCATCAATCGCAGCACTTCGTGCAGCACAGCCTGAGCTGATGCGCGGTGTGACCAAAGGTATTTTCCATAAGAACACAGTGTCGCGGAAAATTTCGCGCCTGTCTGCACGTGTTAAATCAATCACTTAAACCGATCAAACCTATTGTAAAAAAGGCACCGCTCACTGCGGTGTCTTTTTTTGATTCCAGTACACAAAAAACGGTCCCTCAGATTCTTTTTGTAGAATCATAGAGTCAACAATGAAGTTCTGTTGCCGCACCACTATCGAACTTGTTACTACTATTTCAAGCGATTCACTTCGCCTACTGGGGGACAGTTCAAACCCAACGGTTTCTGGGACGGGACAGTTGGGCTGAAGGTAAGAAGAACGTACTGCGTTTCTTCAACATCTGTTTTGTGTCGCTACCGTGATACAAGCCTGTCGGAAATATTGGTGTACAGGACGGTATTATATCTGATCAAGATTCACTGCTGTGATTCGATCAATTCCATACCAAATCTGTCAAATTCCAAACGAAAAATCTGTTTCTGGTTGGAAACGGATCTAAATTTTTCGTCTAGTGATAAGTGAATTGTGGTTAAGCTGAATGAGCCAAGACGCTTATCTGGTTGTAATACATTAATGGACGGTGCGCAGCATATGACACAACAAGAATGGGAACAACTGAACCAACAGTTGCTCAAAACAATCGGCCAGAACAATTTCAAGACATGGATCGAGCCACTTAAGTTTCGTGACTTGCAAGATGGTATCGCAACCTTCCACGTCCCAACGAATTTTCTTGGAAACTATGTAAGCCAAAATTTCGCTGACGCGATCCTGCACGAGTTACGTACAGTTGATCCATCAGTTTGCCGTTTAAGCTTCGCCGTTCCAACGCACACCTCAACATCACGCCCAAAGGCTCCCACAGCAACAGCACGAGTAGCAAAGGTTGCAGCCCCGCGCCCTACGTTGAGCACTGCACCGATTGATAAACGCTTCACCTTCGACCGCTTTATTGTTGGCAAACCAAACGAATTGGCGCACGCTGCTGCAAAACGCGTTGCCGAAGGCGGTCCCGTCACGTTTAACCCACTGTTCCTTTATGGTGGCGTTGGATTAGGCAAAACACACTTGATGCATGCTATCGCTTGGGAACTGCAAACCAGCCGTCCTGACCTGAACGTTTTGTACCTGTCAGCCGAACAATTCATGTACCGTTTTGTACAAGCATTGCGTGATCGCAAGATGATGGATTTCAAAGAAATCTTCCGCTCTGTTGATGTTTTGATGGTAGATGACGTTCAATTCATCGCAGGCAAAGACAGCACGCAAGAAGAATTTTTCCACACGTTCAACGCGCTTGTTGATCAAAATAAACAGATCATCATTTCTGCTGACCGCGCACCAGGCGAGATCAAGGATCTTGAAGATCGCGTGAAGTCACGTTTGCAATGTGGTTTGGTCGTGGACCTACACCCAACGGACTACGAACTGCGTCTTGGTATCCTGCAAAGCAAAGTAGAAATGCAACAAGCCAACTATCCAGGCCTAAAAGTTGAAGATGGCGTGCTAGAATTCCTTGCGCACCGCATTTCGACCAACGTTCGTGTTCTTGAAGGCGCTTTGACCCGTCTATTTGCATTCGCCTCTCTTGTTGGTCGTGAAATCAACATGGAGCTGACCCAAGATTGCTTGGCTGATGTTCTACGCGCGTCTGAGCGTAAAATCACAGTTGAAGAAATTCAACGCAAAGTGTCCGATCACTTCAATATTCGCCTCAGCGATATGATTGGCCCTAAACGCTTGCGCAGCTATGCACGCCCACGTCAGGTGGCAATGTATCTTTGCAAGAAGATGACCAGCCGCTCGTTGCCAGAAATTGGGCGCCGTTTTGGCGGCCGTGATCACACAACTGTCATGCACGGTGTTCGCCGCATTGAAGAGCTCAGCGTTCAAGATGGGCAGATGGCTGAAGACCTGGAATTACTGCGTCGTTCACTCGAAGCCTGATCTAAAAATCACACTAATGTGGCAGCTTCACTTGACGACCCAGCTAATCCGCCTCAAAACCAATTAAACGCTTGAGAATATGACGGGACAGGGTATTTTGACTGTCCCGACAGTCGGGATTGGAGAAGCCACATGAAAATCAGTATCGAACGCAGTGATTTGCTAAAAGCAGTGGCTCAAGCACAGTCGGTTGTTGAACGCCGCAACACCATTCCAATTCTTGCGAACGTCTTAATTGAAGCCGAAGGATCAGATGTATCCTTCCGTGCAACCGACCTTGATATCGAAGCTGTCGACAAAGCACCGGCACAAGTTGAGCGCGCAGGCGCAACGACCGTGTCCGCAACGACACTGCACGAAATTGTACGCAAACTGCCAGACGGCGCATTGGTCACTCTGACAGCCGACAGCGCAGCCGGTCGTTTGACCGTTGAAGCGGGCCGCTCAAACTTCTCACTGGCGACTTTGCCACGCGAAGATTTTCCAGTCATAGCCTCTTCGGAATACGCATCAAACTTTAGCATACCTGCACCTGTTCTGCGCCGCTTGTTTGATAAATCAAAATTTGCAATCTCAACGGAAGAAACCCGCTACTATTTGAACGGTGTTTATATGCACATTTCTGAATCAGATGGCGGAAAAGTACTTCGCTGTGTTGCAACAGATGGACACCGTCTTGCCCGTATCGATGCAGATATGCCTGAAGGCGCTTCAGATATGCCTGGCGTCATTGTACCGCGCAAAACAGTTGGTGAAATGCGCAAGCTTCTTGACGATGACGATATGATGATTGCCGTTTCTGTTTCTGAAACGAAGGTTCGCTTTGCGACGCCAAACATCACGCTGACATCTAAAGTCATCGATGGCACATTCCCTGACTACACACGCGTCATCCCACAAGGGAATACACGTAAGCTGGAAGTTGATGCTGCTGATTTTGCAAAAGCAGTTGATCGTGTTGCGACTGTTTCATCAGAGCGATCACGTGCTGTTAAATTGCAGTTGGAAGACGATCGTTTGATCCTTTCCGTTAACGCACCAGACAGCGGTGCAGCCGAAGAAGAACTGGCAGTTGCCTATAGCGATGAACCCTTGGAAATTGGCTTTAACGCCAAGTATCTGCTTGAGATTGCAAACCAAGTTGATCGCGAAAATGCTGTCTTCATGTTCAATTCATCAGGCGACCCGACATTGATGCGTGAAGGCAATGACCTTTCCGCAGTTTATGTCGTCATGCCGATGCGTGTCTAAGCCTAAAAAACTGGCTGTAGTACTTTTGGAACAAGAAAGGTCACGGACATGTCGTTGTACCTTTCCTCACTGATCGTTTCGCATTTCCGATCTCACAAGATTGCTCGTATTTCTGTCGATCAACGCCCTGTTGCGTTGTTCGGTCCAAATGGTGCTGGCAAAACCAATATACTAGAAGCGGTTTCGCTGTTCTCCCCAGGCCGTGGCTTTCGTCGGGCCAGTGCCGAAGATATGGCAAGACGGCCCGAAGCGTTGGGCTGGAAAATCAGCGGGTTGCTGCATGCGCCGACACAAACACACGAGATTGATATTTGGTCTGAAGCGGGTGCAGCCCGACAACTACGCATAGACGAAAAGGCAGCCCCTCAAATTGGGTTGGGCCGCATTTCGCGTGTCCTATGGCTGATCCCTTCGATGGACCGCCTATGGATCGAAGGCGCAGAGGGGCGCAGGCGTTTTCTGGACCGCATGACCCTTAGTTTTGAACCGCGCCATGCCGAACTATCCCTGACCTACGAAAAGGCGATGCGCGAACGCAATCGTCTGCTGAAAGATATGGTGCGCGACCCCCATTGGTACACTGCAGTTGAGGCAACCATGGCTGAGACGGGCGTGGCGATCCACAACAACCGATTGTCAGCATTAACGCAAATCGAAACAGCCCAAACAGATGCTGTCACTGCTTTCCCAAATGCCTTCCTTGAACTGACTTATGCCGACGGTCCTTTACCCACGTCAGTTGATGACCTCTGTACTGCGTTAGCCGAAAATCGCCCGCGTGATTTGGTGGCTGGTCGCACATTAATTGGTCCACATCGCGCGGACTTGATTGGCACTTTCAAAGCTAAAGACGTACCGGCACGCGACTGTTCAACTGGAGAACAAAAAGCGTTGCTTGTCTCACTGATTCTCGCCAATGCCCGCGCCTTGGCACAAGATTTCGGTGCGCCACCGCTTTTGTTGCTTGATGAAGTCGCCGCCCACTTAGACGCGGACCGCCGCGCTGCCTTGTATGATGAAATTTCAGCTTTAGGGGCCCAAGCATGGATGACCGGCACAGGTACCGAGCTATTTGACAGCTTAGGTGATCGCGCCCAATACTTTGAAGTCACCGAAGACGCCGGCTCATCCATAGTTAGGGCCATGTAATGACACTAGATCCAAACGACCTGCTTCTTTACGCTGGTGCGCTGCTCATCCTCTTTTTGACCCCTGGGCCTGTCTTGGTCGCATTAACTGCACGAGGGCTTTCAGGTGGCTTTCACGCTGCGTGGCCCTTGGCCCTGGGTGTTGCGGTTGGGGATATTGTTTGGCCACTGATCGCCATTCTTGGGATTTCATGGATTTTGTCGGTCTTTGATACTTTCATGATTGTTCTTAGGTGGATTGCTTGTGGGGTTTTCATTGCCATGGGTTGGGCTCTAATCCGACACGCAGGTCGTGCCATTTCAAACGACAGCAGATTGACCCGCCCAGGAATGTGGGCTGGTTTTCTGGCAGGAATTGCTGCAATTCTTGGCAACCCTAAGGCCGTCCTATTTTACATGGGTGTGCTGCCCGGATTCTTCGATTTGCGTACAGTCACTACGATCGACATCTTCATAATCCTCTCAATATCCGTAGCTGTTCCATTTGTAGGGAACCTTGTTTTGGCAGGATGTGTTGGGCAAATTCGCGTCCTTTTATCCTCTACCACACTTCTAAAAAAGTTTAATATCGGATCAGGCGTTTTGCTCATTCTTGTTGGACTGGTCATTGCCGTCTTCTGACACAAAATGTTGTGGCTGACGCGTGACAATCCTCTTAAAAAACCATATACTATTACCAAATAATAAAGGTGTAATGGCATGGCTGAAAACGAGCAGATTTCCGAAGAGTATGATGCAAGTTCCATTAAGGTTCTCAGGGGGTTAGAGGCTGTTAGGAAGCGCCCAGGAATGTATATCGGTGATACTGATGACGGCTCTGGTCTGCACCACATGGTTTACGAAGTTGTGGACAACGGCATCGACGAGGCCCTTGCAGGGCATGCCGACGCAGTAACTGTAACAATTAACGCCGATTCATCCGTTTCAGTCAGTGACAATGGGCGCGGAATTCCAGTGGGCATCCACGAAGAAGAAGGCGTTTCAGCGGCTGAAGTTATCATGACGCAGCTTCATGCTGGTGGTAAGTTCGACAGCAACTCTTACAAAGTTTCCGGCGGTCTTCACGGTGTTGGTGTTTCCGTTGTGAACGCATTGTCTGTTGAGTTGGATCTGCGTATTTGGCGTGATGGCAAAGAGCATGTTGCCCGCTTTGCCCACGGTGACACAGTTGAGCACCTCAAAGTGGTTGGCGAATGTGGTGACCGCACGGGTACCGAAGTACGCTTCCTGGCCTCTACAGAAACGTTTTCGAACCTCGAATACTCTTTTGAGACACTAGAAAAACGTCTTCGTGAATTAGCATTCTTGAATTCAGGTGTTCGGATCATTTTGTGTGATGACCGTCCAGTTGAGCCACTGCGCAGCGAATTATATTACGATGGCGGCGTGAAAGAATTCGTTAAATACCTAGACCGTTCAAAAACTACTGTGATGCCTGAGCCAATCTATATCATCGGTGAACGCGACGATATCGTTGTCGAGGTCGCAATGTGGTGGAACGATAGCTACCACGAGAACGTTCTGCCCTTCACAAACAACATTCCACAACGCGACGGCGGCACGCACATGGCAGGCTTCCGTGGGGCGCTGACACGGACCATCAACAACTATGCACAGTCCACAGGAATCGCGAAAAAGGAGAAAATTACCTTCACTGGTGACGATGCACGTGAAGGTCTAACCTGTGTTCTTTCTATTAAGGTTCCAGATCCAAAATTTAGCTCCCAAACCAAAGACAAACTGGTCAGCTCTGAAGTTCGTCCAGCCGTTGAGGGTATGGTGAACGAAAAGTTAGCAGAATGGTTTGAAGAAAATCCAACTGAAGCGAAAATCATTGTTGGTAAGATCATCGAAGCTGCATTAGCCCGTGAGGCCGCACGCAAAGCCCGTGATCTGACACGCCGTAAAAACCCAATGGACATGAACTTCCTTAGCTCGAAGCTGAAAGATTGTTCTGACAAAGATCCGGTTAACACTGAAATCTTCCTCGTCGAGGGTGACAGTGCTGGAGGCTCCGCACAAACCGGACGCGATCGTAAGACACAAGCAATTTTGCCGCTTAAAGGTAAAATCCTGAACGTCGAGCGCGCACGCTTTGACCGCATGCTGGGATCACAAGAAATTGGCAATATGGTCATGGCCTTGGGTACAGGAATTGGACGTGAGGAATTCAACCTCGCAAAGCTCCGTTATCACAAGATCGTCATTATGACCGATGCTGACGTCGATGGTGCACACATCCGCACGTTGCTTTTGACTTTCTTCTTCCGTCAAATGCCGGAGCTGATCGAAAATGGTCACCTCTACATTGCACAACCACCGCTGTACAAAGTTTCGCGTGGTCGTTCAGAAGTTTACTTGAAGGATCAAGCCGAGATGGACAACTATTTGGTCCAGCAAGGCATCGAGGGTGCAGTTCTCCGCCAGGGCAACGGCGAAGAAATATCAGGTCAGGATCTTATTCGCATTGTCGACGAAGCGCGCCAATTACGCCGCGTTTTCCAAGCCTTCCCAACCCATTATCCGCGTCACATTTTAGAACAAGCCGCGATTTCTGGTGCTTTTGTACCGGGTGCCGTTGATGGTGACTTACAAGGAACCGCTGACAGACTGGCAGCCCGTTTAAACCTAATTGCTGTAGAATACGAAAAAGGCTGGAGCGGCCGTATTACGCAAGATCACGGTATGCGTTTGGCTCGTATTTTGCGCGGTGTCGAAGAAGTTCGAACTTTGGATGGAAAAATGTTGCGTTCTGGTGAAGCCCATAAAACGGGTAGCTTTACCAAAAGCTTGCAAGACGTTTACGAATTGCCGGCCACCTTGGTTCGAAAAGATCGCAGCCAAGTTATCCATGGTCCAATTGATTTACTGGACGCCATTTTGGGTGAAGGCGAAAAAGGCCTATCCCTACAACGCTACAAGGGCCTTGGTGAAATGAACCCAGATCAGCTTTGGGAGACCACTCTTGATCCAGACGCACGTATTTTGCTGCAAGTACAGGTGTCAGACATGGCAGAAGCCGATGATCTGTTCACCAAACTAATGGGTGACGTTGTTGAGCCACGTCGTGAGTTCATTCAACAAAACGCACTGAGCGTTGAAAACCTCGACTTCTAAAAATCAGTTGGCGCTGATTCAAATTTTCAGCGCCAACTACAACTAGTTGAAAATAAATCAGCATGAAGCGCGCCTGCTGCTTTGATGCTTTGATGCTTTGATGCTTTGATGCTTTGATGCTTTTCAAAATGTCGATTATATCGCGGGGCGCAACGCCTAAAGCATTCAAGCAGGCAATCACCTCTGACAACGACGTCCCATCAGGTTCTTCAGCAAGACCAATTTCGAATTCCTCTTCGATCGCAACGTCGGTTCGAGGAACAACAACCGTTTCTCCTACTGCAAATGGATTCGGCTGCACAGCAAGTGGTGCCTCTTGGATACGAAGGACTAGATTACCTTGGGAGACACGAAGAATGCGCGTCTCATTAACCAGCTCTGTTGCTTCAAACAATTTGCGCACAGCATTTGCCGCCTTTGTGGAATCATCCCACACAGGATTATTGGCCAACACAATTGCACCCGTTGGTACATGCCCTTCAATCGCAATCCCATTTCTAACAGTCTTTACAATGTCGGCTATTAAGTAGACCACAAGTTCGAGCAAGTCGGTAGAAATTGCCGTACCTGGCTCAAACAACGCTTGGTCCTCGATTGTAAAAATATCAATTACCAATCCCTCATCTGTCACGCGTGTAATGATGTGTTCCAAAGCATTTTCCATGACGTGGCTTTCACCACCACGGCCCACAAATTCAGCATTGAGAGACTCAAAAGCCTCATCTTGCGCGGCAGCCTCGCCACCATCGTTATCAGATCTTCCCATATCACCGCGCACTTGGTTCTGCGCAGTCGTGCGCAAGGAAGAGGCACCAGTGCCGTTCTGAGGCAATGCATCTTTAGAGAACACACTGCCCTCCAGAGGCACCGTCGCTACCACCAGAAATTCAGTTCACAGGTATCGTCGGTGAAATTAATCCGCTATCCTTTTTCGTTGCGTTTCAGTCGTCACATTCAACAGCCATATCAACATAAAAAACGCCATCATTGCGGTCATAAGTCGGCATACGCAACTTTCCACACACCACCATGGTGCCGGCCCCCTTTGATAACTTTTTTACGCTTAATGATGGCTGGTGCGGCATTCAGATGCGCGCGCATATCCACCACCCCAATTTCACCCAAGGTTAGAATTAGCAGGCAGCTGTTACGCAGTTCTTAACAATTTCAATTGTCTGTAAGTATATAAACCTAATGCGGAAAACTGGTTTAGGAACCATTCGCCGTCATGTGATCTTCGCCGCGCTTGCGCGACAACTCAATCTGCTTTTGACGCTCACGAAAACGCTCTTTGTCTGAAAAAGACGTTTCATCAACACATTGATGACAGCTAACGCCAACGGTAAATTCAGCACGCATCATGTCTTCTGGAAACAACGGACGGCGGCAGGCGTGGCACAATGTATGCTCACCAACTTTTAGACCGTGACCAACGCTGACACGATTATCAAAAACAAAGCAATCGCCCTGCCATGTGCTTTGCGCTTCGGGCACTTCTTCAAGGTATTTCAGGATCCCACCCTTAAGGTGGTACACATCCTCAACGCCCTGCCCCAACAGATAGTTAGTCGATTTCTCACAGCGAATACCACCCGTACAGAACATTGCGACTTTCTTGTTGTGGAAGCGTTCTTTGTTGGCTTCCCACCACACGGGGAACTGACCAAAAGTGGACGTCTCAGGATCAATCGCGCCTTCAAAGGTGCCAATTGCCACTTCATAGTCATTGCGCGTATCGATCACGACAACGTCGTCTTGCGCGATCAGATCATTCCAATCTTTGGCTTGCACATAGTTGCCCACAGCAGAAAGCGGATCAACATCGGGCTTACCCATCGTGACGATTTCACGCTTCAGGCGTACTTTAATTTTGCCGAAAATCTGTTTTTTGCTAAAGCTTTCTTTCCACTCCAAATCAGCACAACCCGGAAGACTGCGCAGGTGCGCCAGAACGGCGTCGATTCCTGCGCGCGGACCGGCAATCGTTCCGTTGACCCCTTCATTGGCGAACAGGATCGTGCCCTTCACATCTTGCTCATTACACAAGGCGCGCACGGCTGGACGCAATGCGTCAGCGTCTTCGAAACGGGTGAAATGGTATAATGCAGCAATTGTAATCATGGGCGCTCAGATACGCCTAAGTGGTGCTTTGGACAAGGGGTTTGCATTAACGCCCGCTTAGGGCGATCATAGCCCCGCTACAAATACCGTTGAAGGATGCCAAATGACCCATGCGTTGATCGTAATTGATGTGCAAAATGACTTTTGCCCAAATGGCGCTTTGGCCGTTTCTGGGGGACATGTAATTGTGTCCAGCATCAATGCTTTGATGACCAGGGCAGACGCCGTTGTGCTAACCCAAGATTGGCACCCTGAGGGCCATTCGTCCTTCGCATCCTCACACGCAGATAAAAGGCCATATGAGCAAACAAAGATGCCTTATGGTGATCAGGTTCTTTGGCCAGATCACTGTGTACAGGGAACTGACGGTGCCCTGTTTCATGCCGATCTAAATCAAGACCGCGCGGATATGATTATTCGGAAAGGGTATAACCCTTCAATCGACAGCTATTCAGCGTTTTTTGAGAACGATCAAAAGACCCCAACAGGGCTTGAGGGTTATCTGCGCACCCGCGGAATTTCCAAACTGGTCATGGTTGGATTGGCCACAGATTTCTGCGTCAATTTTTCAGCGGTGGATGCCGTCAATTTAGGGTTTGATGTCACCGTAAACATGGATCTCTGTCGCGCCATTGACATGGATGGATCGTTGGATGCTGCGATTGCCGGCATGAAGGCATCCGGCGTCACATTCGCCTGATCCTTGCAAGTCACATGTGCGTTTGCTTTAAGCGCCTAAACACCCATCCGGAGCCGAAAAAATGGTCGATATTGCAACACGCGTTTGGAACCACAAATGGAAGATTGATCCAATCGTGCGATCCCTGATCGATACTGATTTTTATAAGCTGTTGATGTGCCAAAGCATCTTCCACAACAAACCTGATACCCACGTCAAATTCAGCCTGATCAATCGCTCAACCAAAATCCCGTTGGCAGACCTGATTGACGAAGGTGAATTGCGCGAACAATTGGACCATGTTCGATCTCTTTCGCTTAGCCGCGGAGAGAGCACATGGCTGCGCGGGAACACGTTTTATGGTAAACGCCAGATGTTCCGACCTGACTTTATGGAATGGTTCGAAGGGCTACGTTTGCCCCCCTATCACCTTGAGCGCGTGGGCGATCAATATGAGTTGACGTTTGAGGGGAAATGGCACGAAGTTATGCTTTGGGAAATCCCAGCCTTAGCCATTCTGATGGAGCTGCGCGGACGGGCGGTTCTGGATCAAATGGGCAAGTTTGAACTACAAATTTTGTACGCACGCGCCATGACCCGTGTATGGGAAAAAATCGAAGATATACGTGACCTTGAAGGCCTATCCATCGCTGATTTTGGAACCCGCCGCCGTCATTCCTACCTATGGCAAGACTGGTGTGCCCAAGCGATGCGTGAGGGATTGGGCAGCAAGTTTTCAGGCACCTCAAATTGCAAAATCGCAATGAGCCGCGAGCTGGAGGCCATTGGCACAAACGCCCATGAATTGCCTATGGTATACGCTTCTTTAGCTGAGGATGATGCGGCACTCGCACAGTCCCCATATGACGTTCTCAAAGATTGGCGCGATGAGCACGAAGGCAACCTTCGCATCATCCTTCCAGATACCTATGGAACCCAAGGTTTCCTTGATAAAGCACCTGATTGGTTAGCAGGGTGGACAGGCATCCGAATCGACAGTGGGGACCCTTCAACTGCTGCTCAAATTGCGATCGATTGGTGGGTTTCACGCGGCGAAGATCCACAGAAAAAACGTGTCATTTTTAGCGATGGCTTAGACGTCAAAAAGATCAAAGAACTGCATGGCCAATTCCATGACAAAACCAACATCTCGTTTGGTTGGGGCACCTTGCTAACCAACGACTTCCGCGAGCTGGTTCCAAACGATGCACTGGCACCGTTTTCTTTGGTCTGTAAGGCTGTTGAAGCCAACGGGTCACCTACGGTCAAGCTGTCGGACAACCCGAACAAAGCTATGGGCCCAAAGGCCGAAATCGAACGCTACAAACGCGTGTTTGGTGTGGGTGAGCAAAAGGTGCAAGACGTCTTTGTCTAACTCTGTTTAGGCTGCGTTCTTTCGCGCCATACAATCAGCAACCCGCCCGCTGCAATCAGGAGCGCACCGGGAAATAATGTGCCCCATGGAGCCTCGTCAAAGAACAACCAGCCCAGCACAAATGCGAGCGGAATTCCAAAGTAGCTGAAAGGCGCAAGATTGCTTTGTTCCGTCATCCGATAGCTGACGATAAGGAACAGAACAGCCGTCCCCCCGAAGCCACCCATTGCGATGATCCACCCTAGATCAGAGGCCGTGGCGATCGGTGTGAAACCAGTCCAGAAATAGGCGATTAGGAACGCGCCAATCGCAGCGGTGAACGATGAATAAAGGTTCACCAATGGGCTAGGAACATTATCATCAAACAGCCGCGCAGTAACGCTAACCAACGCATAAAAAGCAGAGGCTGCAAGCGGCAAAAGCGCATAGATCGAAAAGCTGTCTCCGCCTGGTTGAACAACCATAATGACACCTGCAAAGCCGATCAAAACAGCACACCACCTGATCCAACCAACACGTTCACCAAGCAACGGAGTTGCAAGTGCAGTAGTGAACAATGCGCTTGCATAAGTGATGGTGGAAGCTGTGGCAAAAGCCATTAAGCCCAATGACATATAGAAACATAACTGGGCAAAGGTGACGACTGCACCGCGTAATAAGCCAAGCTTCCATTGGCGGATTTTCAAACGCTTTCCACCATCGCGCCACGCCTTTGAAGACCACAGCGCGATTATGGATGGGATCAACCCAAAAAGGTTGCGCCACGCGGATAATTCCGCAGCGGAATAACTATCAGACAGGTGTTTGATGATCAGCCCCATCGCATCAAAAAGTGTCAAAGCCACAAGGCTTAGAATGATGGCGAGATTTGTTCTATCTGTGGGGCGCATGAGGGTCCAAACCTTGGTTCACTTCATCCTAGCTGGATTGATCAAAAAGGTATGCCTAAAAACGACAGTCTTAACTGTCAGGATCCACCTTACCGCGCATGTTCTTAACCTCACCACGGACCTTTTTAGCTTTGATTCTGCGGTTCTTTGATCCCAGTGTGGGACGGGTTGCGATGCGCCGTTTTGGAGCGACCAACGCCTTGCGAATAAGGTCTGTAAGGCGTTGGCGTACTAGCTCGCGATTGCGCGCCTGACTGCGGGTTTCATCACATTGCAGGATCAATGCACCGTCCAGTGTCCAACGCCGTCCGGCCAACCGTTTGAGGCGGATTTTGACAGGAACGGTAAGGGATGGGCTGCGCTCGGCTTCAAAGCGCAATTCCACTGCACTAGAGACTTTATTGACATTCTGACCACCGGGGCCAGACGCGCGCATAAAGCTTTCTGATAGCTCCCAATCGAACAGGGTTATGTCATCATTGATGCGGACCATAGTGATCCTATACAACGCAATGCGCCCACAAAAAAGGGCCGCCCTACATGGGGCGACCCTTTCGAAATTTTAGGAGGGATCCTGGTTAGACCGGATCGATCCACTTTGGCTGTTCTTACCGTCAAGGGCTGCCTTAACGGGCGACCTCCAAAGCTGTTCCAAAACCACTCTCCAATATCTTTCTAGACACTAGATCACCTCCTTTACATTTGTTGAACTCACTTGAATCTTCGCACAGGTTTTAAAAATCACAAAGAGGTTTTTTATAAAAAATTTGTGACATAATGTGTGGGGTTAATCGACCGCACAGTTATTCATCAAAGGCGCGATGTGGAGAACGGGCTGTAATCTGTTCAGTTTACGACCGCCAGAACGCCCCAAATATTGCGGATTTCAAAGAGCTGCACAGTTTGCACCAAGTTCTTTACAGTTCGAAGCGACCACAGTGAAACTATGCGTTCATGATTACCCGCCATTAAACTTTGAAAAAGAAGATTAACTTTTTTCAATATCTAAACAAAAATGCACGAGGCCTTGACCCCGTGCATTTTTAAACTTCAGCGGTTGCGACGTTTTTATTATGCGCCGCTCAACCGTGCAGTGATCATCCTAAACGGAACCAAAGCGATCAGCGCCAAGGTCAGCTTTACCAACCAGTCTGCGAAGGCCAATGTAACCCAAAGGGGCGCCATCGCACCAACGTTCATGAATGGCACGGCTTCCCACGCCCAAGAGATCGCAGCATCCGCATCCGCGCCAAATATTGCAACAGTCGCTGAGAATGCGATCGTAAAAAACAGCGCAGTATCAAGCGCAGATCCCACAAGCGTAGAGATCAGAGGCGCGCGCCACCAAGTGCCACTACGAAAGCGGTTGAAGATACCAACGTCTGTCAACTGTGCGATCAAGAAGGCGGTGCCTGATCCAATCGCCACACGCAGTGGAACGGCAGGACCGTATTCCAATATGATTTGGCTGCCGATGAGCGAGCAAATGATGCCCATGATGAAGCCTGCAAAAACAACGCGGCGCGCTGCGGAAACGCCATAGACGCGGTTCATCACATCAGTGACAAGGAAGGCGAGCGGATAGGTGAACGCGCCCCATGTGAGCAGCCCATCAAGGATCAGGAATTGCACAAGGATGTTAGAGGCGACAACGATTGCGGCCATAGCGAGGATACCAGGGAGGTGCCCACGTGAGAGTGATAGATTGTTCATAATTTTGATCCGTTTTACAAGGTAGCGGAGAACTCGGCCTGCACCATGCAGACGGACGCTGCCTAAACAGTGTCAGGCCGTCGCGCAAGTCATTCGTGTAAAACGTACTCAACAACTTCACTGCGCAGGACAGGCAGGAAGTTATCATCAGAGATTATAGTCACCCGTGTTGCACCCTTCGGGTCCACCCAAACGCTGATGCCCTCAAGATTATCATGGGGCAATTGGCCCGTTTTAGAAGGATTTCCTCAGCCAGATCATCTTGGGCCAGATCAAAGCGTCTGACACGTGTCCAGAAACCCAGCGGACTGTCAGAGCGTTCAAGAAGGTAGAGCAAATTGTCAGGCCCAAAGTCTGCGCCAACCACCATGAAAAATCCACAGCTTGGAACCTGCGCTACGACCTGCCAAAAACCTTCTTTGAGCGCATAAAGTTGAAACCCGTTGACGCGGTGGGATGCAACTTCGGGAAGTGTGTACAATGCACCATTGGCATCGATCGCCAGCGCCTCAAGCTTTCTGTTGCGCGTAATCTTGGCAAAATCCGGGTGGTTTGGAAGCTCTTTGATTTCACACACGTCATTGATCGAAATGACGTGTGCCGGAGCCTCGAATAAAAAGAAATATGGGCTGTTACCATTGTAGGCAATTCCCTCGATATCTCCATCAATTTGGACAGTGTGGGCCACGGTACCAACGTGCCCACGCTCAGCAATCCCACATCACGCTCCAACGTAATCATCAACAGATCACCGCTCTTCTACAACGTGATTCCAGACTGGCCATCCGCTTCCAAATCAAGCGCAGACAAACCACCAGACCCCTTAACCGAGACTTTCCCAGAAAAGACCGGATGTGGTTCAGCAACAGATGCCCCTGCCCAAAAACTGCCTGCGCAAATCAGCGCGAGCGTAAGACGTTTGTACATTTCTGAGGCAAATCTGCGACTTTGTATTCGCGACGAGGTTTCGGTTTGGGTGCATTCGGGTCGCGCGGTTTTGGCGCTGGTGGGTTCAGTATATCATCCACCCACTTTTGTGCATCCACACAACCATTTTCTGCCGGTAGCGAGTTCTGACTTTTGCATCCGCGTGCGCCCTTCGGGCAGGCAAGGCGGATGTGGAAATGATAATGATGGCCATACCACGGGCGCACTTTGCGCAGCCACGCTTTGCTGCCTTTTTCATCTGCGCACATTTTAACTTTGGCACCGGGGAAAACAAAAATCCGTTCTGTGCGTTTATCTTTGGCTGCCGCCTTAATGATCTCGTGGTGGGCCCGGGTCCAACTGTCGTTGGTGAAAGCCCCTTTTGAACGACGCGTGGAGATTGATGAAATCGATTCGCGCTCTTTGACAGAAAGGTTCAGGTTCTTGGCAGGCAGCATCCAAATGTCTGCGTCTAAACCGCTTTGATGGCTGCGGTGTCCCGTCAGCATTGGGCCGCCACGTGGTTGGCTCATGTCACCCACATACAGACCGTTCCAGCTCGGTTGACGGGCCGCAACGCGCGACAGCTTCTTAACCATTTCCACCATTTCAGGGTGAGCCCAGTTGCGATTGCGCGACAGGCGCATGGCTTGCCATGTGGCACCAGTTTCAGGAAGTTCTACACCGCCAGCAAGACATCCTTTTGCATAACCCCCATGAACTGCGGGTGCTTGGGTCGATGCGAATGCCACACCACCAAAAGCGGCCTTCGCTAGACCTTTAATTTCTGAGGCTTTGGGTTCAACAACTTGGGTACCATCAATATTGATATCAGATGATCCCGAGCACGCAATCAACATGAGTGTTACCCCGATGATCGAAACATTGCGTAATCTTTTCACTTGTTACTTTCTCCGTCTCCTTTTACCCAAATTAAAAGAATGAGACCAAATAGGAACAAACCAATAACCGGTGAAATACCGATTCGTGCACTTCCGCTGACATGGGTAACGATCCCAATCAACAGAGGTGCTAAAAATGCGGTTGCCCGCCCTGACAGGCCATAAAGCCCAAAATATTCTGTAGATGCGCTTGGATCGCAATGGCGCACCATGAGCGAACGGCTGGTGGATTGCAAAACCCCACCCATGCCGCCGATGAACACACCACAGACCATAAATACAGTGTCTGGAAGCCCCGTTCCTTCCGCCAATGAGACGCCAAAGAATGTAGTTGGGGACAGGTTAATGATGACAAAGCTGACGACGATCAACGCGAGAATCGAAAAGATGATAATGGGCTTTGGCCCAAACCTACGGTCAGCAAATCCGCCTAAGTAGCTAAACAATGCCGCCCCTAACGCCGCAATAACGCCAAAGGCACCAATCTGGCTAACTTCCCAATTCAGGACCAAGGCCGCGTAAACACCTCCAAAAGTATAAAGCCCGTTCAGGCCATCACGGTACAGCATTGAGGAAAAAAGGTAGGCCGCCAAGCTTGGCTTGTTCCGAAGCCCATTGATCGAGATCATAACACTGCTCAACGCTTGAGGCACGCTAGCGCGTTTGGCGGTAGATGGTTTTTCACGCACCCACATAAAATAGGGAATCATAAAGACTGCAAACCAAAGTGCGGTCACAATACCGGTCGCACGGGTGCCTTCGCGTTTTTCTGGATCAAGACCAAAGATTGGTTCCAATCCAATGATCGTCAGGCCGTTCCCTTGTTCCACGATCAACGCCAAAACAAGGATCAGTGAAAACACACCCCCCAGGTACCCAAAGGCAAATCCAGAACCTGAAATCTTACCAATTTCTTCTTTGGTGCCCAGCGCAGGCAATTGCGCGTTCACAAAGATAAGCGCGTATTCTGCGCCAATAAACCCCATCCCAAAGGATGCAAGCATCCAGTAAAGATTGCTGGCCGCAGGATCGGTAAACCACAAAAGGACCGAACCAACCAAATACATTATGCTAAAGCCCACAATCCACGGCATGCGCCGCCCTGTACTGTCAGCCATCGCGCCAAAGACGGGGGCAGTAAGCGCAATAATAATACCAAACAGCGCTGTGCTCCACGCCCAAAGGGATTGGGCTTTGGCGTCTGCCAGCTCTTCGTTCAAACCAAGGTTTAGAAAATAGACGGCGGCGATTGACGCGAAAAACGGGCCAAAGATAAAGGTGTTTAGGACTGTATGATAAGGCTGGCTGGCCCAATCAAAAAAGTACCAACCCCAGATACGCTTTTTCAGTGATAAGTGCGCCATGCCCCAGATCCTTTTTTGTATATTAAACCGTTTATGGACGGGGCAATGACACGGACGCAAGGAAAGGTTTCAGGTAATTTCTGACATGGGCGGCCATGGGCGTTTGTCTTCGGCTGCGGTCCACGCTTGCATCCATTCAGGCATGGGTGGGCTGAAAGGGTTGTGGCCCAGCGCCTCAGCCACGCGAACGGGTGAAATAGCGCGGCGTTTTTCGGTTACGGCGGCGCGGTAAACGATGTGGTTGGCGCACTCACCGTTTAGCTTCCACATCGACTGCTCGATGTAGATAAACCGTTCATCCCAACACACTGCACGGCTGCGCATGGTGAAACGTTCAAACGCAGTCAAACGGCGGCGATAGCGCACCATGGCCCCCGCCATCGCCAGTCCCCATTTGTTGACATACAGCGCCTTGATCAAACCACCGCGTTGGGCGGATGCAAAACGACCAAGATCATAGATCGTCAACACACGTCCGTTGTTCATCTCACCAAAGAAATCGATATCCCACGGCCAACAAATGTGCGTGGATTCATGGATTTCGGAAAAGTCAGTCAGGGGCGGTAGATTGCGGGCTAAAACGATATCTTTAATCATACGAACGAATGGGAACATGTGCAGTCTCCTTTGAGGCTGCTATGGCGGGGTTTTTTGCAAAGGGTCAACCAAGTACATGGCCGCAGGCTTGCCCTTTGGGCTGTGCGACCTTAGGTAATTGGCAACGCTACAAGGATGTATAAGATGTTGGCAATTTACGGACCACTGCAATTGATCCTAGGGATCGTTTACTTTGTGATGATCGCGCATATTATCATGAGCTGGTTGATCAACTTTCAGGTTTTGAACCTTCACCAACCGATGGTAATGCAAATCTGGCAAGGCCTAAACCGCTTATTAGAGCCTATGTACGAACCCATACGCCGCATTTTGCCTGATACCCGTCCAATGGATTTGGCCCCCCTTGTGGCACTGATCATCGTGATTTCGCTGCGCACTTATATCTTACCGGTTATCTTTGGATTTGCGTAAGGCTCTTGTTCCCTGAATCTTAGTGTGAAATTGTCAGTTGTAAGAGCAGATAACTTAAAATTTACAGGGTTCCCCGCATGATCGGCGCTGCCACGTTGCTACGCGATGTTTTTGGCTTTGATGCCTTCCGCCCCGGCCAACAAGATATTGTTGAAGCCGTAACTGCGGGTGAAAACGTGTTGGCCATTATGCCAACGGGTGGCGGTAAATCCCTGTGCTTCCAATTGCCCGCATTGCTGCGAGACGGCGTTACTGTCGTTATCTCACCTTTGATTGCTTTGATGCGCGACCAAGTGCGCGCACTGCAAGAGGCGGGGGTGAATGCGGGCGCTTTGACCTCTGGCAACACCCCCGAAGAATCTGACGCGGTTTGGGAGGGGTTGGAACGTGGTGATCTAAAGCTGCTGTATATGGCCCCTGAACGTTTGGCCGCTGGTGGTGTTATGGGCATGTTGCGCCGTGTTGGCGTGAATATGATTGCGGTGGATGAGGCGCATTGCGTCAGCCAATGGGGCCATGATTTCCGCCCTGATTATCTGCGCATTGGTGAATTACGCCGTGCCCTAGACGTGCCATTGGCCGCCTTTACTGCAACGGCGGACGCTGAAACCCAGATAGAGATCATCGAAAAGCTGTTTGATGGCCACGCACCCAGCAAATTCTTGCACGGGTTTGATCGCCCAAACATCCACCTTGCCTTTGCCGCCAAAGATGGCCCGCGCCGTCAAATTCTGGATTTCGCTGATGCGCGCAAAGGGCAATCGGGGATCGTCTATTGTGGGACACGCGCCAAGACCGAAGGTTTGGCAGGTGGCTTGCGCGATGCGGGACATTTGGCGCTGCATTATCACGGCGGTATGGATGCCGAAGACAGACGCATCGCAGAACGCCGTTTTCAACAAGAAGACGGATTAATTGTGGTTGCCACCGTTGCTTTTGGGATGGGGATCGACAAACCAGACATCCGCTGGGTCGCACACGCAGATTTGCCCAAATCGATTGAGGCCTATTATCAGGAAATTGGCCGTGCTGGACGTGATGGCGCCCCAGCCGAAACCCTGACCCTTTTTGGGCCCGAAGACATTCGTCTGCGCCGCAACCAGATTGATGAAGGGATTGCCCCACCCGAACGTCGCGCGGCAGACCACGCACGCTTAAATGCGTTGCTTGGATTGGCAGAGGCATTGGAATGTCGTCGCAAGAATCTGCTGGCCTATTTTGACGAAACCGAAGTGACCTGTGGCAAGTGCGATCTGTGCGATACCCCTGTGGACGTGTTCGACGGTACGGTTGCTGTGCGCAAAGCGTTGTCCGCTATTTTGCGCACCAAAGAATGGTTTGGTTCTGGTCATCTGATTGACATTCTATTGGGTGCCCAAACCGAAAAAATCCGGGAACGTGGTCACGACAGTTTGCCCACCTACGGCGTTGGACGTGAGTACAGCAAACCACAGTGGCAGGCCGTGTTCCGCCAGATGATGGGTCACGATTTGATCCGTCCTGATCCCACCCGCCACGGGGCATTGCGTATGACCGATGCCGCTTTGCCTATTCTGCGTGACGAGGCCAAGATTTCGTTGCGCCGTGACACAATCAAATCTGCCACACGCCGCCCAGCGGTCAAAGCGATGGTATCCGACGAAGATGCCCCATTGCTCAGCGCCCTTAAGGCCAAGCGCCGTGGTTTGGCAGAAGCCGCAAAGGTTCCTGCCTATATCATTTTCAACGACAAAACGCTGATTGAAATGGCAGAGAAACGCCCCGCCAATCTGGATGCAATGGCAGGGATCAGTGGGATCGGTGCCAAAAAGTTGGACAGCTATGGCGATGCATTTCTTGAAGTCATAAACGGAGAAGCCGCCCAAATGCACCCGACACGGCGCAAACTGGCGGGGCGTGATGCGGGTTCTATCTATGACCGATTGCTTGAGGTTCAGGCTGAATTGACCCGTGGTGAAGGTGGCATCGACAAGCCGCTGACCTGCTCTGCCTCGATGCTGGCCAAGGTCGCGCAAATGCGGTCTGGCGATGCGGATACGATGAACCGTTTGCTGGGTGAGCGGCGTGCCGAACGATTTACTGCGGCATTTCTGGACGTGCTGCTAGATGCGGGCTAGATCAAGTTAAAAGATTGAAGGGGTGACGAAATGTTAGTTGTGATTTCACCAGCGAAAAAGCTGGATTGGACAGAGCGGGATGTGGCGACCACAGCCCCTAATTTTCAAGATGATGCAATCAAGCTGGCGAAAACCGTCCGCGGTTTGTCCCACGGCGATCTGAAAAAACTGATGCACCTCAGTGATGCACTGGCCACCCTGAACCTTGATCGATTTAAGGCATTTCAAGATGTACCTGAAGCGGATGTAACCCGTCCTGCGGCGCTCGCTTTTGCGGGGGATACCTATCAAGGGCTTGAGGCCGCAACTTTGGACGCCGATGAAATGAAATGGGCTCAAGATCACTTGCGCATTTTATCCGGCCTTTATGGCGTATTGCGCCCGCTTGACTTGATCCAAGCCTACCGTTTGGAAATGGGCAGCCGTTTGAAAACAGAAAACGGCAAGAACCTGTATGATTACTGGCAGGACACTTTGTCTAACGAGCTGGACACCCAAGCGGCGGCAGTTGGCAGTGACGTGTTGGTAAACTGCGCCAGCCAAGAGTATTTTGGCGCAGTGGATCTAAAAGCCCTAAAGTTGCGCGTCATCACCCCAGCCTTCATGGAAGATAAAGGCCAAGGCCCAAAGATCGTCAGTTTTTACGCCAAAAAGGCGCGCGGTGCGATGGCGCGGTATATGGCGCAAAACCGTTTGACCGATCCAAAATCAATTCTTGAATTTGACGCCGGCGGCTATGCTTATCAGCCCGATCTATCCACAGCGGATAAACCGGTGTTTGTGCGCCCTTACCCAGAAGCTAAATAACTATTAAAACGGCAGCGGCCAAAGGGTTCAAAAAATTTCGTATCGGTGGCTCGCTTTCGAAGCTATGCGTCATTTTTAACAGTTACGTAAATCAAAACATTTAGCATCCATTGTCTGTACAAATGATCATACTGATGGCCAGATGCTCAAAACCGACCTAAGGGGCACTATCCAATGACTAAGAACAGCAACCGTAAAATGTCGATCCAAACACGCGTGGCCCAAGCCCTGCACTTTGTCGAAGCCGAAACAGGCGCTGTTGTCCCATCGATCCAACCTGCGGCCACATATGCACGCGATGAAAACTATGAAGTGCGAAAACCCTATTGGTATCGCCGTGATGGAAGCCAAACCACAGCCCTCGCAGAAGCCGTGATTGCAGAGATGGAGGGTGCCACTGAATCGCTTTTGTTCGCATCCGGCATGTCCGCCTGCACCGCTGTGATCGAACACTTGCCCACAGGGTCACATATCGTGGCACCCAAGGTCATGTATCACGGCGTTTTGGCGCAAATACAGAATTACGCCGCCAACGGCCGTGTCACAGTCAGTTACTATACCGCTGGAAATTTAGCAGAATTGGAAAGCGCAGTTGCTGCGCAACCAACCACCCTTGTTTGGGTCGAAACCCCCAACAATCCAAACTGGGAAGTCACAGACATTCAGGCCGCCGCAGACATCACGCATGCTGCTGGTGCCAAGTTGGTCGCTGATTGTACTGGTACGCCACCCTCTATGACCAAAGCATTGGATTTTGGGGCCGACATTTCGTTTCATTCCGCCACCAAATACTTGAACGGCCACTCTGACATTACCGCCGGCGTTTTGTCTGTACGTGAAACAGGCAAGTATTGGGATGACATCTGCATGGTGCGCAAACTTCATGGCACCGCACTGCATTCCTTTGACGCGTGGTTGTTGATCCGTGGGATGCGCACCTTATTCTTACGCGTTGAACGGTCGTGTAAAAACGCAATGGCGATTGCCACCCATTTTGAGGGGCATCCGTTGCTAGAGGCCGTGCTGTATCCTGGCCTTGCGTCCGATCCAGGGCATGAAGTGGCCAAACGCCAGACCAACGGTCAGTTCGGTGGTATGATGTCGATCATCGTCAAAGGGACTGAGCAAACAGCCATCGACACCACGCGATTCTGCAAACTGTTTTACCCAGCAACGTCGTTGGGTGGGGTTGAGAGTTTGGTTGAACATCGCAAGACAGTTTCAGGCGACGGCTTTCCCGTGCATCCACGTTTGCTACGTCTGTCTATCGGGATCGAAGATGCAGATGATCTGATTTATGATATTGAACAGGCTCTAACACAGGCCAATCAGCCCGCTTAGCGCTGCCCCTCGCGCAGCCACGCGCCGATGATGAACAGACCTGAGATCAGCAGGACCAACCAACTCGGCATCAATGGGGTCAGGCGCACCTCGCGCACTTCGAACGCGTGGCGTGGTGTCAGTCCGATCCAACCACGCCCTGTTGCGGGGCGTCCCTCGCGCACGTTGCGCAGGGATGGCAGGCCATCTTCAATCCCATGCGCGCCACCGCCCGTGGCCTTGATTATCGGGGCCAAGATGCCGTCCGTCGCAATCGTATTCACAAACTCGCTCGGGGCGGCAGGGCCAAGGCCAATAACGGTGTCCTGCTCGCCATTGCTAAGGCGATACAGCCCAATCTCTGATCCCTCAAACGTGCCCTCGAACTTACCAGCTTCAACCTGATCCAAACGCTGTGTCGCAATGGTGCCATCAGGGGCAGCTATTGTGACCTCAGGTATGTCTTCGGCCAAAGTACGGCGCGTGATACGCATGGTTTGACCGATTGCATTGGCGGTTAGGGCTTCTTCTTCCAGATCGGGTTCTTTCATCATCCAGTGACCCAAACGGCGCAGCAATTCCAACTGTGGCCCACCACCGTCATAGCCACGGTTCCACAACCACGCATGATCTGAGGCCAGCAGCGCCACACGCCCTTCTCCAACACGGTCTAAAACCAACAAAGGCCGCCCATCCGCACCCTCCATCACAGTGTCCCCCGAAGTGGTAACCACATCAATTTGGCGCAACCATTTGCCCCATTCACCATTGGACTGCAGATTAGCCGTCACAGGATGGCGTTGCCCCAGATCGGTCACAACTGGCAGATAAGGTTCTTCCAAAACGCGCGCCGTGGGTTCAGCGGGAATGACACGCCCCAAGGGCGAGCGATAAATGCTATCAGCGCTGGCAAAATCAGGGCCAGCTGCAACCAGAACAGCACCGCCCTGCTCAACATAGTTCACGATGTTTTCAAGGTAGATCAAAGGTAAGATGCCGCGCCGTTTGTAGCGATCAAAAATAATCAAATCAAAGTCGTTGATCTTTTCCAGAAACAACTCACGCGTTGGGAAAGGGATCAGACTTAACTCTTCAACCGGTACACCGTCTTGTTTGCCCGGGGGGCGCAAAATGGTGAAGTGCACCAAGTCAACTGAACTGTCGGACTTCAACAGATTGCGCCATGTGCGCCCACCCGCATGGGGTTCGCCCGACACCAGCAAGACGCGCAAACGATCTCGCACGCCGTTAATCTGGATCAGTGATGTATTGTTGCGATCCGTCAATTCTGCGGCAGCTGTTGGTACCGTAAATTGGATTACGTTTCGCCCGCTGTGGGGTAAGGTCAAGGGCACGTCGATGTCCTGCCCAATGGACACGCTAAACCGTTGCGGTGGCCCGCCATCGATAGAGATATCGAGCAGTGCGGCGCCCTGCGGTTGTGGGGCGGCACCAATATCATCAATGCGCAGGGTCAGCGTGATCGGCTCACCGATAATGGCAAAGGCCGGTGCGTTTTTCACGGTCAGACGGCGGTCCCAATCGGTTGCGTAGCCTGATCTGATCATGTGAAAGGGTGCGGGCAAATTGGTTGGGACATCTAAATCATGAATTTGCCCATCCGTCACGGCAATCACACCTGCGATACGGCCACGGGGTTCTTGGGATAATGCGTCATTGAGCGCACCAATCAGAAGGGTACCTTCGTCCCCTTCCCCGTCAACAACGGTGATGCGACGCAGTTCAATGTTGCCACGTGCCGTGATCGCCGCCGCCATCTTGTCCGCCGCGACGCGCGATTGCACCGCGCGGTCACTGAGGGATTGTGAAGCAGACACATCCTCAATCATCACTACAATATCTGACAGTGGGCTACGATCCTCTTGTTGAAGCGATGGACCTGACAACGCAAGCAAAACAACCAGCCCTGCACATCCACGCAAGGCCCAGCCACGCAACCCACGCCATAACGCCAAAACAACACCCAAAACGACAACACCGCCCAAGGCCATAAGTACAGTCAAAGGAAGCAGTGGATCAAAAATGATGGAGTTGATCATTGGCCTAATCGCTCCAACAAGGCAGGCACATGGACCTGATCGCTTTTGTAGTTTCCAGTCAAAACATACATTACCAAATTCACGCCGAAGCGGTTTGCCAATTCGCGCTGACGTTCACCACCATATCCACGTCCAACAGGCAGCAAAGGCGCACCCGAAGTGGCCGTGGCCCATGCACCTGCCCAATCGTTGCCGCCAATCACAACAGGCGTTACGCCATCATTCAGATTGCGAAACGGCATGCCATCGGCTTGCTGCGCGTCTATTGGCGCTGCCTCAACCCAGACATCACGGCCCACGTACCGACCAGGGAAATCCTGAAGCAAATAGAACGCGCGCGTCAGAACGTGGTCGCTGGGTGTTGGCTCTAACGCGGGAATATCCATCGATTTTGCTAGGTCTTGCAGCTTGCGTCCATTCGGACTGGCGCTGCCAAAGCCTGCGACATTGGCATCGCGGGTATCAAAAATGATCAAACCACCAGAACGCAGGTACGCGTTCAGCTTTGCATATGCCTCAACTGATGGGCGCGGCTGTTCAAGGGTAATCGGCCAATAGATAATCGGGAACAGTGCCAATTGATCTGTTTCAAGATTGATACTAACGGGGGCTTGGGGTTCAATTGAGGTTCGAAAGAACAGCGTATCGGACAGACCGCGCAGACCTGCATATGCGATATCATCCACCTCGGTGTTGCCTGTCACAATGTGGGCCAATGCCAGTTCTGATGCCACATCAATGTCGACGGTTTGTGCATGTGCGGGTGGTCCGTTTAGGCCCATCAAGCCCAGCACGATCAACGCGATGGCACTACGCGACACTTGACCCAACAGCTTGCCCGACAAAGCAAGCGATGCGATCACATCAACCAGTAAAAGCAACAAAGCCAAAGCTAGAAGTGGCCCATCAAGCTGGCGTGGCGGAACGGTCGTATAAGAGCTGACAGACACAGTGTCAGGCCATTTTGCAGCATTCAAAACATTACCGTCAGCCAGAACATTACGCGCCAGCGTCCGATCCCCAGAGGTGTAGATGCCCGGCAATAAAGTGGCTGATGAATCAGCCGCCACCAAATCAGGGCCGTCTACACTTGGCATCGTACCTGCGTCACGCAATACTCCAAAGCCATCCATCACTTGGCGTGGCATCCATACGGTACCTTCAAGATCTTCGATAGACGGCGCTGAGGTGGGTGAAGAAACTGCCAGCCGTTCCAGCATTTCCACGAACAGGACTGAAAACGGTAAGCTGGACCATTCGGCATTGGCGGTGACGTGGAACAAGACAACTTGCCCTTGTCCAACCGGTTTGCGCGTGACCAAAGGGGTTCCGTCACTAAGTTGGGCAATCACGCGTGCTGCCAAGGTGGGATCCGGTTGCGCCACCACTTGGGCATTAATCAAC
>CAJJAR010000008.1 GCA_905182105.1 uncultured Paracoccaceae bacterium | reverse complement strand
TTTGGGACGCCTCAGATCGTTGCGCCGGGTTGTTATGACTTGGTGGATATTGTCGGCTGGCAACCTTTGCCTGACAGATGGTCGAACCATCCAAGGCACGAACATAACCGTTTACTCACCTCTATTGTGTTGGGCCAAGAAGAACGCAAACAGGTTGCGCGGGCACATAGTGTGCAGCTTGCTAAAGCGACAGGACCAGTCGCGATGATCTTACCAGAACGGGGTTTGGGTGAATGGGACCGCGAGGGGGCCGATCTGCACGATCAAGAGGGGCTTAACATATTCCTGAAAGAACTTGAGGATACGCTACCGGATAACGTCATTGCTCACCGCATCGATAGCCATATCAATGACGCAGCATTTGCCAACAAGGCATTGGAAATTTTCGATGACTGGCGGACAAAAGGGTTAGTCGTTTGAATTCAGATCTAAGAGACCAAGAAGATCGAGTAACGTTTCATAATTATCGGTGCCCAATTTGGTTTTGATATCGTCAACGATCTGTATCGATTGGGATGTGCGGTCATCGATGATTTTTTGCCCAGCAGCGGTAATTTCGATAAGTTGGCGGCGCCTGTCAATTTCGTCACGTGTTTGGGTAATAAGGCCTTTATCGCGCATGCTGGCAGCAATACGTGTAAGGCTCGGAAACAATAGGCTAGAGCGTTCGGCAAGAGTTGTCGTGTCTAACAGTCCGTGTTCGGACAGCACGCGTAAAACACGCCACTGTTGTTCAGTGATGCCTGTTTCGGATAGCATTTCGCGGATTGGGGCCATCACACCTTCACGTGCTCGGATCAGCGCAATTGGAAGGGAGCGTGATGTGGATGGTAGCGTTGATGACATGCATTACTCGAATTGGTTGTTGGGTTTATCCACTGCTGCCAAGTCGTGCTTGACAATGCAAGTTCAAATTATCTAAATTTACAATACTTAACATGTTAAGGAAATGATGTGCCGCACTTTCATATCGAATATTCTGCCAACCTTGAGTCTCTTGTGGACATGGCACAGCTGTGTGAAGCGGTCCGTGCAAAGGCGGCAACAATTGATACCTTTCCAATGGCTGGAATTCGGGTGCGAGCCACGCGGGTTGATCACGTGGCGATTGCTAATGGGAATCCAAAACATGGGTTTGTTGACCTATCTGTCCGATTGCGCGAGGGCCGCCCACATGATGTAAAACGCGATGCAATTACACAGATTTTCGCCGTACTGACTGATTTTATGGCACCAACGATGGAAACGCTTTCCGTTGCTCTATCCGCCGAGATGCGCGACATCGACGCTGATTTATCCCCGAAATTCGGTAACATCCGAGACCACCTGGAGGACCACGCATGACTGCGCTCGACACCAACATTACCAAACTTAATGGCTATCTTGAACGCTTTCGTGAAACGGGCATTCCAAACCGTATCGATGGTCAGGACGTTGGCGGGAGTGAAGGCGTTTTCCAAACAACATCACCTGTTGATAAATCACTGATTTGCGATGTTGCCCATGGTTCAGTCAAAGATATTGATGCGGCAGCAAATGCGGCGTCTGATGCTTTTGCGATGTGGCGCGATATGCCTGCACTTGAGCGTAAGAAGATATTGATCCGCGTCGCTGAAGGCATCGAGGCCCGCGCCGAAGAAATCGCGCTTTGCGAATGCTGGGATACAGGTCAGACGATTAAATTCATGTCCAAGGCCGCGCTGCGCGGTGCAGAAAACTTCCGTTATTTTGCAGACCAAGTTGTACAAGCCCGCGATGGTCAGCATCTGCAATCGCCAACATTAATGAACATTACGACGCGCAAACCTATCGGCCCTGTGGGTGTCATTACGCCGTGGAACACGCCGTTCATGTTGTCCACATGGAAGATTGCACCAGCCTTGGCCGCTGGTTGTACCGTGGTTCACAAACCTGCCGAAGCATCGCCATTGACGGCACGCTTGTTGGTCGAAATTGCCGAAGAAGCGGGCCTACCACCAGGTGTTTTGAACACGGTGAACGGCTTTGGTGAAGGTGCGGGTAAAGCGCTGTGTGAACACCC
This sequence comes from uncultured Paracoccaceae bacterium, assembly GCA_905182105.1. Classification (GTDB taxonomy): domain Bacteria; phylum Pseudomonadota; class Alphaproteobacteria; order Rhodobacterales; family Rhodobacteraceae; genus Ascidiaceihabitans. The sequence continues at coordinate 87,178 of CAJJAR010000008.1, read as the reverse complement.
CAAAATCAAGGCGATTGCCTTTGTTGGGGAGTCCCGCACAGGCAGTCTGATCACCAAACAGGGCGCGGACACGCATAAGCGTAACCACCTTGAACTTGGAGGAAAAAATCCAGTTATAGTGTTTGACGATGCCGATCTGGATCGCGCATTAGATGCCGCAATTTTTATGATCTATTCAATCAATGGCGAACGCTGCACTTCGTCTTCACGTCTACTGATTCAAGACACCGTTCGTGAAGAGTTCGAGGCTAAGTTGGTTGCACGTGTCAATAACATCAAAGTGGGTCATCCGCTTGATCCCGCGACCGAGATTGGTCCGCTTGTCACGCAAGAACACTATGACAAAGTCACAAGCTATTTCGAAATTGCCAAGCAAGACGGAGCGACCGTCGCTGCAGGTGGCATTAAGGTTGGGGATGAGGGGTATTTCGTCCGCCCAACCCTGTTCACTAATGCCAACAACAAGATGCGCATTGCACAAGAAGAAATATTCGGCCCTGTACTGACCTCCATTCCATTCTCGACTGAAGAAGAAGCGTTGGGCATGGCAAACGACACCGACTACGGCCTGACTGGCTATGTCTGGACCAACGACCTCACTCGGGCTTTGCGATTCACCGAAGCGCTTGAGGCAGGGATGATCTGGGTCAATTCAGAAAACGTCCGCCACCTGCCAACGCCATTTGGTGGTGTCAAAGCCAGCGGCATTGGCCGTGATGGCGGCGATTGGTCGTTTGAGTTTTACATGGAGCAAAAGCACATTGGCTTCGCCACAGGACAACATAAAATTACTCAACTGGGAGCCCTCTGATGCCCGTACCAGCGCCAAACCTATACCCCGACTTCAACACAATTCGCCTCAGCCATGTGTGTTTGAACGTTAAAGATTTAGCCGCGTCTAAAAGGTTTTATACGGAGATTGTTGGTCTTCAGGTGACAGACGATTCCGACAGTCACATCTATTTGCGGGCGATGGAAGAACGCGGGCACCATTGCATAATTTTGCAAAAATCGGATCAACCGGGCACGGTTGAGGTCATGGGTTTCAAGACCTTCGATGACGCAGATTTGGATAAGGCTGAGGCATATTTCAAGGGGAAAGGTCGCCCAACATCTTGGGTTGATCGTCCATATCAGGGGCGCACATTGTTGACGTCAGACAACATGGGCATCCCGTTGGAGTTTTATCACAAGATGGATCGTCTTTCCCCGATCCACCAAAAATACGCTCTTTACCGCGGGGTTAAACCGCTGCGCATCGATCACTTTAATTGCTTCAGCCATGACGTTGATGCATCGGTCGACTTTTATAGTGATTTTGGTTTCCGCGTGACAGAGTACACTGAGGATGATGAGAGCAAGAAACTATGGGCCGCTTGGATGCATCGCAAGGGTGGCGTGCATGACATGGCGTTTACCAATGGTACGGGGCCACGCATGCATCACGTTGCGTTTTGGGTGCCAACGCCGCTGAACATCATTGATCTGCTCGATCTGATGGCAACAACGGGTTACGTCGATAACATCGAACGCGGCCCAGGTCGCCACGGTATTTCCAACGCATTCTTCTTGTATATCCTTGACCCTGATGGGCATCGAATTGAAATTTATTGTTCGGATTACCAAACAGTTGATCCAGATTTGGAACCGATCAAATGGGATCTGCAAGACCCACAACGCCAAACACTTTGGGGTGCTGCGGCACCTGAAAGTTGGTTCAAACATGGGTCTAAGTTTGCTGGAATCGATACAAAGGATTCAACCATTAAGGCCAGCCCGATTATTGCGCCGTAATGATCGCTATGGCATCAAAAAACTGGTTAGGCTGGCATCGCTGCAAAAGGACTAAGGCATGAATTGGGACGAATTTGAACACTGGGGTAAACACATTTCTCAGTGGAGTGCGGACTATCACAAAACGCTGCGCGACCGTCCTGTGCGTGCACAAACAGCATTTGGTGAGACGGCTGCGCAATTGCCTCAGTCCCCACCTGATGGGGCGGAAGCCATGGAAACAATCATGGGGGATTTTGAGGCAATCGTGATGCCCGGGATTACCCATTGGCAACACCCAAGGTTTTTTGCCTACTTCCCAGCCAATGCTGCTCCGCCCTCAATGCTGGCGGAAATGTTAGTTAGCACAATTGCCGCGCAATGTATGCTGTGGCAAACGTCACCCGCAGCGACTGAAGTCGAAACCGTCATGGTTGATTGGCTGCGGCAAGCCTTGGGGCTGGCTGATGGTTATGTAGGGGTCATCCAAGACAGCGCGTCATCAGCGACGCTTTCTGCCGTTCTGACAATGCGGGAACGCGCGACAGGATACACAGGCAACCGTGATGGTTTGGCAAATAAAGGTCACATGCGGATCTATTGCTCCGATCAGGTGCATTCCTCAATCGATCGCGCCTGTTGGGTAGCAGGTATAGGCCAAGCCAACCTGGTTAAGATTGCGACAACGGGTGACCGCTTTGGCATGGATGTTGACGCATTGCGCGCGGCTATCTCAGCAGACCGCGAGGCGGGGCATTCACCTGCTGGCATCATCGCGATCACGGGCGGGACAGGTATTGGTGCCTGCGATACGCTCGGGCCAATTGTGCAGGTCGCTAAGGATGAAGATTTGTACACACATCTTGATGCCGCTTGGGCGGGTTCTGCAATGATTTGCCCAGAGTTGCACCGTGATTTTTGGGCTGATGTGGACGGCTTCGACAGCATCGTTTTCAATCCGCATAAATGGCTTGGGGCGCAGTTTGATTGCTCGGTTCAGTTCCTGCGTAATGCGCAACCCCAGCTCAACACCCTTAAGATTGAGCCTGAATATCTCAAGACAACTGGTGAAAGTGTCACCAATTACTCTGAGTGGACGATCCCACTGGGGCGTCGGTTTAGAGCGCTGAAAATTTGGTTCCTAATCCGGTCCTATGGTCTAGAGGGACTTCGCACGCGTATCCGAAATCACATCGCATGGGCGCAAGAAGTTTGCGATGAAATCCGGAAAATTGATGGATTTGAAATCGTAACCGAACCCATTCTTAGCCTGTTTTCCTTCCGTTGCCCCGGTGATGATGTGGATCAACAGCGGTTGGTGGATGCGTTGAATGATGATGGACGCATTTATTTAACACAGGGCAGTTTCAGGGACCAAAAGATCATCAGATTTCAGGTCGGACAATTTGACACAACACGCGATGACGTGATGATGGCGCATAGCGTCATTCAAGAAATATGGGAAAAAACAAAATGAATTACGCAACTTATTCCACGGCTGGTGACACCTTCTACGGAGCGGTTAGTGATGATGGGATGATCCCATTGAACGATGAATTCCCACAATGGCCAACGCTTTTTGATGTTGTGCAGGCAGGTGGTTTGGATGCACTTGAAGCCGCCGCCGGGGGAAAGACTGCCGTTCATACAGATTTTGAATTCGAAATGGTATTACCAAACGCGCGTCGTATCTTGTGCGTTGGTGTAAATTTTCCTGACCGCAATGCGGAATATAAAGACGGGTCAGACCAACCCAAATATATGTCCTTATTTCCACGTTTTGCCAGTGGGTTCACTGGCCATAACCGCCCATTGGTTCGCCCGCCTGAAAACGAAACCTTGGACTATGAAGGTGAAGTTGCGATTGTGATTGGTAAGGCTGGTCGCCGTATCACGCAAGCTGACGCTTACGATCATATTTCTGCGATCACACTTTGCAATGAGGGAACCATTCGCGATTGGGTGCGCCATGCTAAATTTAACGTCACTCAAGGCAAAAATTGGGATAACTCGGGTTCAATTGGTCCATGGCTTGTACCGTTTAAAGATGCCAAGCAGCTTGACGATGCCCGTATTATCACCCGCGTGAACGGCGAAGTGCGCCAAGATGATGTGCTCTCGCGCATGATGCATCCGATCCGCCGTGAGATCGAATATATCTCAACCTTTATGACACTTCAGCCGGGTGATATTATTGTGACAGGCACGCCAACTGGTTCGGGCGCGCGCCTTGACCCACCACAATATCTAAAGCCCGGTGATGTAGTTGAGGTCGAAGTGAATGGCATCGGGACACTGCGCAACACTGTCGCGGACGAAACCCTATGACGCCAGACCATTACACAACCGTTGCGGCGGCTTTGCTAGAGGCAGAGCGAACAGGCGAACAGATTGGCTTGTTAACGCGTGATCATCCGAACATGGGAATGGACGATGCCTATGCGATCCAGAACGCAATTTATCGCGCGAAACTGGCGCAAGGGCGCAGCGTTGTTGGGTGGAAGATCGGCCTGACATCAAAAGCCATGCAATACGCATTGAATATTGATATCCCCGACAGCGGGATTTTGTTTGATAATATGGTGTTCGAAACGGGTGCAACCGTTCCTGAGGGTCGGTTCATTCAGCCACGGATCGAAGCCGAAATTGCATTTGTGCTCAAGGCCCCATTGGGTGGCGCTGACGTGACCCACGAAGATGTGTTGGCCGCCACTGATTATGTGGTGCCATCCATCGAAATCCTCGACACGCGGATTATCCGTGTTGACCCGGAGACGGGTAAAACCCGCAAGGTGTTCGACACGATCAGCGATAATGCTGCCAATGCCGGCATCGTGCTTGGTGAACAACGGCATGCTGTGGATGCGTTTGATTTGCGTTGGGTCGGGGCGATCACGTCACGAAATGGCGAGGTTGAAGAAACCGGTCTGGGGGCAGGTGTGTTGAATGATCCTGTCGAAAGCGTAGTCTGGTTGGCCCGCCGCATGGCACAATATGGCCAAAGCATCGAACCCGGACATGTCATTTTATCGGGCAGCTTTATCCGCCCTGTTGAATGCCCGCAGGGTTCAGAAATCACGGCCGACTTTGGCGACTTTGGCCGTGTCGACATTTCTTTCGCATAAGGACGTTTTCATGCCAGCTCCACACAACCCGTTCAAACACGCACTAAAAAACAATATCCTTCAGCTGGGCTGTTGGCTGGGGCTTGCGGATGCGTATGTCGCTGAGATCAGCGCAGGGGCAGGTTTTGATTGGTTGCTCGTTGATGCAGAGCATGCGCCAAACGATTTGCGCTCGATCGTGGCACAGCTTCAAGTGATCGCAGCGCGTGACAGCCATGCGGTTGTACGCCCCCCGATTGGGGAAACTTGGGTGATCAAACAACTTCTTGATGCGGGTGCACAAAGTCTGCTGATCCCAATGGTCGAAAGTGCAGAGCAGGCACGCTCGCTGGTCGACGCGGTGACATATCCGCCGCACGGCGTGCGTGGTGTCGGATCGGCCTTGGCGCGTGCATCGGACTTTGCCGCTATCGGGGATTACCTGACAACAGCGCGGGATGAGATTTGCCTGTTGGCACAAGTTGAAAACCAAAAAGGCATGGACGCTCTAGACGATATTTTGGCTGTGGACGGGATCGATGGTGTGTTCATTGGCCCATCTGATCTGGCAGCAGATATGGGCTTTATTGGACAAGCAGGCGCTGCTGAGGTTAAGGATGCAGTGGTTGGTGCAATCACCAAGATTGTGAAGTCAGGCAAAGCTGCGGGTATTTTGACCCTGGATCAAGAACTGCAAGAAAAGTGCCGCGATATTGGTGCCACGTTCATAGCGACAGAGATCGACGTGACCTTGTTCGCACGCACAATACGCGCGGCAGCTAAGGACGCAGCCCAACGTTTACACATGGCTTAAAGGGATCTTAGCGCTCTGAAAAAAACGTGCGATGGACTCGGCGTAGGCCTCTGTGTCAGCACCCTCGGTGAGTGACGATTGGGCCGCTTTGGCAACGTCTGTGGGGAGCTTTTTCGCGTATTCTGCGACTAAAGCTGCCATAAACTCCGGCGTCATCTCTGGATGGTTTTGTGTTGTATAGACGGTGCCCGCGATGTGGAATCCAGTATTTAAACATGCTTCATTTGCGGACAACATAACCGCGTTTTCTGGCAGGATCGTTACTTGTTCAATATGTGCCCCGTATTGCTTTAGAGTTTTTGGCATGCCTTGCATCCATGTCGTTTTATGTAGGATCTCAGAGTGGGTTAATCCAAATACCCAACCGTTTGGATTGGGCCCAACCTTGCCCCCTAGTGCCATAGCGATTGCTTGATGCCCAAAGCACGCCCCAAACATTGGGATGCCTTGCGCATAAATGTGTCTTATTAGATCGAACAATGTCGCGATCCACGGGTTTGTGTCATGCACGGATGCTGGGCTGCCTGAAATCATAACACCGTCGTATGCTTTGATGTCTTGTGGGAACACACCGTCTTTCACCGCGTATGAAGTGACCTGCCATGAGGGACGAACGGATTTGATGAGCTTTGCAAACTTCTCGCCGTCCTTTGGGTGGCGCTGTGCAAAGGTGCTTTCGTCTGTGTTTGTCATCAACAAGGCAAGACGCATTTAGTGACTTCCTTTCCAAAAGTAATTACTTATCATGCTAAGTAAGTTGCATTCGCAAGAGATAAATTTATGACTATATGGACACCTATAGATGCCGGTTTTTCCGATCTGACATCACATGACACATTTGTAAGTGGCACGCCCCTTAACACTTTCGCGCGCATGCGCCGTGACGATCCATTGTGCTGGACAGAATGGGAGGGCGGCAAAGGGTTTTGGTCTGTCACACGCTACGCCGACATCTTGATGATGAACCGCAACACTGAGGTGTTTTCATCGGCTCAAGGCATTCGCATGGAGGATCAAAGCTATGAAGAATACCTCGCGCGACGTACCTTCCAAGAGACTGATCCCCCCGAACATATGCAGATGCGGATTAAGCTAGCGCGGGCGTTTTCCAAGAATGTGATCTCAGGGTTTGAGGGTATCATCCGCGAACTGTGCGTTGGAATTCTAGACGAGGCTTTGCGAGACGACAGCTTTGACGCCACTAAAAAGATTGCACGACAATTACCGATGATGGTGCTGGGTCGCATTTTGGGAACACCCAACGAGGACCTGCCGTGGCTGGTCGAAAAGGGGGACGCGCTGATTGCGAATACGGACCCCGACTTTACGATTCACGTACTTGATCAGATGACGACGGATGAATTTAGGATGATGCCGTTCAATTCCCCTGCGGGGGCTGAATTGTATACTTATGCCAAGGACTTGATGGATAAGAAAAACGCCAGCGGTGACACCGATGGTATCCTGCACCTGATTATGCAGCCCAGTGAAGATGGCTCTGTCATATCAGAAACGGAGTTCCGCAATTTCTTTTGTCTGCTTGTTGCCGCTGGCAATGATACAACGCGTTATTCCATTGCAGCGGGTATCCAAGCGATGTGCGAACAGCCCGAACTGTTGGAGCAGATGAAAGAGGGCGGCACCGTCTGGGATACAATGGCAGATGAGGTAATCCGGTGGGCGACCCCCGCCACCTATTTCCGCCGCACAGCCACGCAAGATTACGACCTTCACGGCAAGACAATCCGCAAAGGCGACAAGGTTCTATATTGGTTTGCCTCGGGCAACCGCGACGAAAATTACTTTGACGAACCGAACCGTGTTAATCTCATGCGCAACCCGAACAAACATCTAGCCTTCGGATTAGGTGGACCACACCTTTGTCTCGGCATGTGGCTAGCGCGGCTCGAGGTCACGGTACTGTTTCAAGAGCTCAGCAAAAGGATCGTGGGTATCACTGCCGATGGACCTCAGCATTTTCTAAGATCAAATTTTGTTAATGGACTGAAATCACTGCCGGTGCGCATCACACGTGCCTAGAAGGAGAAGAACATGAAAGACAGATTGCGCGCGGTTTTTTGCGATCACCTTAGCATCATGCGTGGAAAGTACCTTCCACATTCCAAAATCAGCGACAACGAAACGCGGTTTTGTAGGTCTACATTTGGCGTCCATTACGACAAAGATCTGCTGCCAGCGCCGGGCGCCATGATGATGGAAGGCCTCCCTGATATGGAGCTGCGGTGGCTTGAAAGCGAAATCCGAGAATGTTGGGAAAGCGGCACTCAAATCGTGCTCGGCGATCTTTACGACACCGATGGCGTACCCCTGCCAATGTGCCCGCGCGGCGCGTTGAAGCGTGCGGTCGCCGCTTGGGAGGCTAAGGGGCTGGCGCCCAAAGTCGGGATAGAACTTGAGGCCTTTGCATTCATTCACGACGCTGACGGCAAGCTTGTGCCATACGACAGTCTTGGTGGTGTCGTTTATGGAACTGGCCCGTTTACTGACCCTCGTGGTTTTAACGATGCGATCTGGGACGTGGCAGAAACGGTTGGTTTCAACCTTGATATGATCACCGCCGAATATGACAGCCCGCAGTTTGAATACACACTGACGTTTGATAATGCACTTAAGGCTGTGGACGATATTATTCTCTTCCGCCAAATGGCACGCGAAGTGGCCTTGGCAGAGGGCGTGATCCTGACCTTTATGCCCAAGCCGATTGCCGAAGCGGGCGGCAACGGGATGCACATCAACTTCTCCTTTATGGATAATAACGGCGAGAATGCTCTCTCTGCAGGCGGCAAAGGTGGACCAGAACATTTGAATGATCTGGCACGCGGATGCCTATCTGGTTTGCTGCATCACCATAAAGGCCTCGCTGGTCTTATAGCACCAACAACCAATTCCTATGACCGTTTGCAGCCAGGTTCACTATCAGGTCACTGGCAAAACTGGGGTGGCGATCACCGCAACGTAACGACACGCGTCAGCACAGAAGGTGGTGCCAAAGCACGCCTCGAACACAGGATGGCGGATGCATCGGCCAACCCCTACACCGCTGTGGCTGCAGTATTGCACGCCGCACTTCTTGGCGTTGAAAATAGTTATGATTTGCAACCGATAGAAACAGGCGATGGATTCGTCGATACAGACGCAACGGTCGGTGTCGGCGCTGATCTAAAATCTGCAATCGCAGACCTGTCAGCTGACGTTGCATTGTCCAATGCAGTTGGTGCAGGACTTGTGGAAAATCACGTTTTCATGAAGATTGCAGAAGTTGAAAAGACCGAGGGGCTCACACCTGAAGCGCTAAGAGATTTCTACATTTACTACATGTAATTTCACAGGGTGGACCCATTAAGTAGTTGAATGCGCTGTGAAGGTTAACCTTGATGTGGGCTACTACGTAAAAGTTAATGCGTATCAAAGATGGCCAATACAACACTTTCTGCTCTGAAGGCGCAGAAAGTGGCTCGGTCTTACTCCTTCGATCAACACAAATTCGAAACGTCCACTGGTTGATTGGTGCAAGTCTTCATTTCATTTTAGGGAACTGTACCTAACGCTAGCCGGGGCAGGCGCTACCAGAGTTCCTTAGCGGTGGTCTGGACAACCCGCCTGATATCCTCGAAACTAACAATAAGACGCTGCAGTAGTCTCGGTTCGAAACTTGCAGCAGTATACTCTTCTCAGTAAATTGACAGGACTCTAAAATGACCGCCAACACACTTGATCAACTCCGCCAAATGACCACCGTGGTCGCAGACACTGGGGACGTTGACGCGGTCAAGCGTTATGCTCCTGTCGATTGCACCACCAACCCTTCATTGATCCTGAAGGCGGCACAAGACCCAGCGTCTTTGGATGTTATTAATGCGGAGGTTGCTACAGGCCGCGCTAAAGGCCTGTCTGCTGAGGAAATTTGTGCAACATTGACCGTAGCTTTTGGTGTGACATTAGCCAAACTTGTGCCAGGACGTGTTTCAACCGAAGTGGATGCATGTTTGTCCTTTGATACGACAGCCTCGATTGCACGTGGCCGTGAGATCATTGCTGACTACGCTACGCGTGGTGTCGATAAATCACGTATCCTTATTAAGCTTGCTGCAACTTGGGAAGGTATTCGTGCCGCTGAGGTTCTCCAGAAAGAAGGGATCGATTGTAATTTGACGTTGGTTTTTTCAATGGCTCAAGCGCTGGGTTCTGCACAGGCTGATGCTTTTCTGATATCTCCGTTTGTTGGGCGTATTACTGACTGGTATAAAAAGGCAGAAGGCTGCGAAAGCTATCCTGCCGATGAAGATCCAGGTGTGAAATCAGTACGCGAGATTTATCGCGGTTTTAAAGCTGAAGGTATTGATACCATCGTGATGGGTGCATCCTTCCGCAACATTGAGCAGATCAAGGCACTTGCTGGTTGTGACAACCTAACTATTGCGCCTGCTTTGTTGGATGAGCTGGAAAATGAAACTGGTGAGCTGACGCGTGTACTTTCGCCGGTATCTGAACACTCAGCAGTAACACCGGCTCTTTCAGAAGCTGACTTCAGGTATCAAATAAACGCTGATCCGATGGCTACTGAGTTGATGGCGAGTGGGATTCGGTCTTTTGATCAGGATCATCAAAAACTGATTGCTTTGGTCAAAAACGTATAATCGTACGCAAAGGCACCTCATTGCTTGGATCTTAGGCGATGAGGTGGAATTTTTAGCGGCGTATTGATCGCCGTCTAAGCAATCAGGTTGAGATCCTAGCCGTTGGGCTTCAATAGTATAAAATCTCCCTTTAGATTCCAACAATCTACCAGTTTTGGTGCTTTGTTTTGCGACAGCTATCCATGTCTGCAATGTATGCGAATTAGGCATCATTTTCCCCTGCGTCACGTGTACAAGTTAAGCGCTCCAACTTTGTTTTCCAACTGCTAATAGTGAAAACATCTCTCGAATATGATGGAAACGTATGTGTTTTTGCCCCTATAGTATTTGCGCGGACAGAAAGAATCACGCAATTTGGGTGCACAGAAAGACAAATCTGTAATCTTTTTTGGGAGGACTAACATGACATCTTTACGTAATACGGCCCTTGGCCTGGCAATGGGCATCGCAAGTGCTTCTGTTGCAGCAGCTGACGGTCACACTGAGTTGACAATCGCGATCGTGAACAACGGTCACATGATCAACATGCAAAAAGTTGCTGAAGCTTACACTGCTGACACTGGCGTTACTCTTAACTGGGTATCTCTAGAAGAAGGCGTTCTTCGTGAGCAAGTAACATCTGACACCGCAACCGGTGGTGGACAGTACGACATCATCAACATCGGCATGCAGGAAGCACCAATCTGGGGCGCTGCAGGCTGGATCGAGCCACTTGAGTTCGGCGCAGAGTACGACGTTGACGACATGCTACCAGCAATGCGCAATGGTTTGTCACACGAAGGTACGCTTTATGCAGCACCATTCTATGGTGAGTCTTCAATGGTTATGTACCGCAAGGACCTAACTGAAGCTGCTGGCGTAACAATCGCTGACAACGACTCATGGGACAACGTAAAAGCAGCAGCTGCTGCAATGCACGACCCAGACAACGGCGTTTACGGTGCATGTTTGCGCGGTAAGCCAGGTTGGGGCGACAACATGGCGTTCGTAACAACTGTTGTTAACTCATTCGGTGGCGCTTGGTTCGACGCTGACATGCGTCCAGCTCTTGAGTCAGACGAGTGGAAAGCTGCAATCAACTTCTATGTTGATCTATTGGGCAACTACGGCCCTCCAGGCTCAGAAGGCAACTCCTTCAACGAGATCTTGGCTTTGTATAACGAAGACAAGTGCGGCATGTGGATCGATGCGACTATCGCTGCATCATTCCTAGAAAACGACAACGTTGCTTACGCACAGTCACCAAACGCTGGTAACCCAGTGGGCGCGAACTGGTTGTGGGCATGGGCAATGGCTGTTCCAACTGGTTCACCAAACTCAGAAGCTGCACACGACTTCATCGAGTGGGCAACATCTAAAGCGTACATCCAAGCTGTAGGTAACCACCCAGACTTCGGTTGGGGTTCTGTTCCAACAGGTACACGTGCGTCAACATATGCGATCCCTGAGTTCCAAGCAGTTGCGAAATTCGCAGCAGCTGAGATGGCAGCGATTGAATCTGCAGCTCCAGCAGCTACAGACATCAAGCCATACGTAGGTGTTCAATTCGCAGCTATTCCTGAGTTCCCAGAAGTTGGTTCAGCAGTAGCACAAGAAATCGCAGCGGCATTGTCCGGTGCGAAATCTGTAGACGAAGCTTTGGCTGCGTCACAAGCAGCAGCAGACGCAATCATGTCTGAAGCGGGCTACTACTAAGCTATCTAGCTAAATAAAGTAGGGCTCGGTGGGAAACCATCGGGCCCTATCTTTTAATAAAATTTTCGTTCCTCTGGGCTGACGGATACTTATAAAAACTATCGCCTCCACAGACGAGCATCCGCCAATATTCGTACTTAATGAAACCACCGCTTCGCAAGGGTTACTTGAGCCATGTCCAATAGAACGCTCCCCCGCATACTCCAGACTCCAGCAGTTATCTTGTTGCTCATCTGGATGCTCGTTCCCCTCAGCATGACGCTGTACTTTTCTTTCATACGCTATGTTCTGAATAGCTCAATACGCCCTGAGTGGATGTCTCCTTCCCTCAGCAACTGGCGCGGCTTCGGGAACTATAAATACGTTCTGGATGCCAAAGATTTTTGGTTCGCTATCCAGAACTCTGTCTTCATTGTTGCCAGTATTCTTGTGCTCACAGTTGTTCTTGGACTTGGCATCGCTGTCCTGATCAACAAGTCCTTCCCGGGTCGCGGCATTGTACGGGTTCTCTTGATTTCCCCATTCTTTGTGATGCCTGCCGTAAACGCAGTACTTTGGATTAACATGATCTTGGATCCAGTGTTGGGTCTTCAGGGGATAGCCGTTGGTAGTATCAACGATATGATCGACGGCCTACGTGATTTTCCTGTGCTTGGTGCCTTTTTCAACCTCTGGCCGACGTTCGAACCTATATCGTTTCGAGCGACGCAGACATCAGCCTACGCAGTAATCATGATGGTCGCATGGCAATGGACGCCATTCGCAGTTTTAATCTTCATGACATCTTTACAGTCCGAAGATGAGTCTCAAAAAGAAGCAGCGACACTTGATGGTGCGTCCCCTTGGTCGCAGTTCATCAATCTTACGGTGCCACATTTGGCGCGTCCAATTGCGATTGTTGTGATGATCCAATCAATCTTTCACTTGTCTCTGTACGCTGAGATTGAAATAGTAAGTCGCGGCAGTGGTAACAAAAACCTGCCCTATTTGATCGGTGAATTTACCAACAACAATATTGGCGCAGCGAGTGCCACAGGTATCTTCGCAGTTATCCTTGCCAATATCGTCGCAATCTTCTTGTTGCGTATGGTTGGCAAGAGTTTGATGGATTAAGGAACAAGACAATGGCAACAGTTTCTCAAAGCTCAAAACTTGGCAATGCCCTTTGGCCTGCACTGGCTTGGATCATAGCATTGGTTTTCTTCTTTCCAATTTTTTGGTTGGTATTCACCAGCTTTAAAACGGACGCTGACGCAGTGAAGCCAGAATTCTTGTTCTTCTTCACACCCACGCTCGAAAATTACACCAATATGACGCAGAATTATGATTATTGGCGCTTTGCGACAAATTCAGTCATCACTTCTAGCTTCGCTACTTTGTTCGCTTTAGTGGTTGGTGTTCCAGCGGCTTACGCTATGGCATTCAATCCAAGCCGCCATACCAAAGATATCTTGATGTGGATGCTCTCTACAAAGATGTTGCCGGCCGCTGCTGTTCTGTATCCGATGACATTCCTGACGAAAAACATGCTTGGTATCTATGACACGCACTTTTTGGTAATCTTGGTGCTGTGCCTGATTAATTTGCCAATCGTGGTCTGGATGTTGTTTACCTACTTCAAGGAGATCCCCAAAGAGATCATCGAAGCAGGCAAAATGGACGGCGTCAGCACATGGGGTGAAATCAAAGACATTCTTATCCCACTTGCTTGGGGTGGTATCGCGTCTACTGCGTTGCTGACGTTCATCTTCTGCTGGAATGAAGCTTATTGGACAGTTCGTTTAACAACCATCGACGCTGCAACATTGTCTACGTTGATTGAAGGTAACCGTGCACCAGAAGGTCTATTCTTTGGTCGTTTGGCGGCCGTATCAACAGCTGCTGTTGCACCTATCGTTATCCTTGGTTGGTTCTGTCAGAAGCAACTTGTTGCTGGCCTCACATTCGGAGCGGTCAAGTGACCTTTAACGCTGCACCAACAGATCTGACAGGCAAAGTTTGTCTGGTCACTGGTGCATCTGGTGGCATCGGCGCCAGTGCAGTCGCACACTTTTCTGCACTAGGTGCTACAGTCTACGCAACGGATATTGCCGACGCTTTCGATGGCTCTGCAATCTACAAACGGTTTGATCTTTTGAGCGACGGCGATCTCAGCGCATGCTGCGATTGGATTGCTGAGATCAAGCCGGACGTGCTCTTTAACAACGCCGCGCTTTTCGCGATGGGTAGTGTGTTGGATGCAGGAGATTTGGTCCAACAGGACAAATTGTTTGGCGTTAACGTCCGTGCATTTTACGCAATCATGCAAGCCTGCGCTAAGTCTATGGTTGAGCAAAAACAGCTAGGTTCTATCATTAATTTGGCGTCACAGGCGGGACATCGTGGTGAAGCTTTGGTGGCGCACTACTGTGCAACAAAAGCTGCAGTCATTAGCTACACTCAATCCACAGCTCTTGCTTTGGCACCTCATAAGATTCGTGTGAATGCAATTAGCCCTGGTGTGATCGATACGCCAATGTGGGCAACTGTTGACGCGCTCTTTGCGAAGTTTGAGGACAAAGAAATTGGCCAAAAAAAACGTGAGGTCGGTGAGGCTGTACCACTTGGTTATATGGGTTCACCTGACGATGTTGCACGTGCTGCAGTTTTCCTTGCAAGCGAGCAATCTTCCTATTTGACCGCACAAACCATCGGTGTCGATGGTGGCAACGTACTGCGGTGATCAAATGTCAATAATTGCCCCAGAAATCGAAATGGTGGACCGCAGTACACGGTCAATTCGCTACCTACAACATGGCTGGCCGAATGACCTGTGTCGCTGGCACGCCCATGAAGAGTATGAATTGCACTTGATTACTGACACCCGTGGGAAGGCATTTGTGGGAGATCACATCGGCGATTTTAAAGCGGGTGATCTGTTCATGACGGGCCCGAATCTGCCGCACAACTGGGTCACAGATAAAATCTGGTCAAAGCCGGTTTTAACGCGCGATATGTTGGTTCAGTTTAGCCACGAAAGCGTTGAGAAATTGGCTGAAGGATTCCCCGAATTTTCACAAGTTTTGCAGCTTTTGCAACTGGCGCAATCGGGCATTATTTTTGAAGGTTTCAACCCAACGTTTGCACGTGGCCACATGGAAGCTATCCGTGACAATAAAGGCGCCGAACGCATCTTGTCCTTTGTCAGGTTCCTCGTGCGCCTAAATGAACATGCTGAAAAGAAAACTCTATCAGTTGCAAAGTTGATCCAGCCGCAAGGTGGGAGCAAACATGCGCGTATTGCTGAAGTCGTGGATTACATCGTCAAAGAATTTAGCGAAGCACTTTCAGTAAGTGAGGCTGCGAAAATGGCAAGTATGACTGAGATTACCTTCAGCCGTAATTTCCAAACTGTAACTGGCCACAGCTTTGTCGAATTCTTAAATAGGATCCGCATCGGTGAGGCTTGCGGAATGCTGTATGCATCTGACGATCAGATCATCATGATCTCGCAGGCGGCTGGTTTTAAAAATCTTGCCAACTTTAATAGGCGCTTTTTGAAAGTGAAGGGTATGACCCCTTCTGAATATCGCGAAACAGCGCGCAAAGATCTTGCACCGCAATTGGAGAACAGCTGATGAACAATGCGGCAAACACCACTATTTTCGCGACAGAATATGATCGCTCAGCTTGTCAGATTGGTGTCGTCCACTTGGGCTTTGGCGCGTTTCATCGTGCGCACCAAGCAGTATATATTGACGACTACATGGCATGTTGCAATGATCTTCGTTGGGGCATAGCTGCTGTCAACCTACGTGGTACTGAGACGACGCACTTTGATGCGGCGGTTGCTGATATCAAAGCGCACGATGGGTACCACTTGAAATCTATTTCCTCGGATGGTGAAGTTGCGCTGCGTCGAGTCCGCCCGCACGTTCACTTCGAAGATTGGAGTGTTGCACCAGCGCAAGCGGAAGCGCTGTTATCCAAAGCGTCTGTCCATTTGGTTACCATTACAGTGACTGAGAGCGGTTACTACACTGATCCGAACGGAGACTTGAGTCTTTCTGATCCAACTATTAGCGCGGAGTTATCTGGTAGTACGCCACAAAGCGTCTACGGATATTTGCGTGGCGGATTAACTAAACGAACTGCTGAAACCGATGCTGCGCTAACAATCGCGTGCTGTGATAACATTCGCCAAAATGGTAAAATGTTGCGTCGCAATTTGCTGGCCTATTTGGTTGCTTGTGGTGATCTAATTTTGGCTGACTGGGTTGAGAAAAATGTAGCGTTTCCTTGTTCGATGATAGACCGGATCACACCGCGTAGTCCTGCTGAACTTGGACCTGAGTTATCGTTGTTGGTTGGCAAAGACGTTACGTCCCCCATCATGGCCGAAGATTTCATTCAATGGGTGCTTCAGGATAGTGCGGGTGCCGAAATGCCGAACCTGGCACAAGCCGGTGTTACCGTCACGTCTGATGTAGATCCCTACGAAGAGACTAAAATCCGTGTTTTAAACGGTGGCCATACAGCGCTAGCATATCTGGCAGCGCTTGAAGGGGTCGAAACCTTTGATGCTGCCATGCGTATTCCCCACTTAAACGAACACTTTCAGAATTTCGAAATCCAGGAAGTGTTACCCGCTATCACAATCGTTCTTCCGTTTTCAAAAGAAGATTATGTGGTCGCGATTGAACGTCGTTTTGGCAATCAAGCAATTGGAGATACCATTGAGCGCATCTGCGCAGATGGAATGGCTAAGTTTCCGATCTTCATCCGACCGACGCTTTCGGGCTGCTTCGCGCAGGGTATCCTGCCAATTTTTACCATTCGCAGTATTGCTAGCTGGTATGTTTTTGCACGCCATGTTGTTGCTGGGAAAATACCGTTTAATTATGTCGAACCCGGCTGGAGCGACCTTGAGGCTATGCTAGGCACTGAAGCGTTTTTTACTAACCGTCAGCTTTGGGGCGACCTTCCTGAAACCTATCCTGAATTCGTCGAAACCCTGCGACGTGAGATTAAAGAATTGGAGCTAAAATGTCCGGTCTAACCCTACGCGATGTCCGCAAAAGCTATGGTGAAACGCAAGTTATGCATGGCGTTGACCTTGATATTGAAGATGGTGAGTTCGTTGTTTTTGTCGGCCCATCGGGCTGTGGAAAATCAACTTTGCTGCGGATGATCGCGGGCCTTGAAGAAATTTCTGACGGGACTGTCGCTATTGGTGATGAGGTCGTAAATGACGTAGCTGCATCAAAGCGCGGTGTCGCAATGGTATTCCAGTCCTATGCGCTTTACCCGCACATGACTGTTTATAAAAATATGGCGTTTGGCCTGAAGCAGGCAAAAACAGATCCTGCTGAAATCGACAGTCGTGTTAAAGCAGCTGCTGAAATCTTGCAGATCACTGACTACCTCGACCGCAGCCCACGCAACTTGTCGGGTGGTCAACGTCAACGTGTTGCGATTGGCCGCGCGATTGTTCGTGATCCTAAGGTATTCTTGTTCGACGAACCGTTGTCTAACCTTGACGCTGCGTTGCGTGTTCAAACCCGTTTGGAAATTGCGCGCCTGCATGAACGCCTGCAGACGACAATGATCTACGTGACACATGATCAGGTCGAGGCTATGACATTGGCTGACAAAATTGTTGTGCTTCGTGATGGCCGTATTGAACAAGTCGGTTCACCAATCGAGCTATATGAACGCCCAGCTAATGCTTTTGTTGCGCAGTTCATTGGTAGCCCGAAGATGAGTTTCTTCTCTACAAAAGATCTTTCTGCGAATGCGACAAAAGTCTTGGGTGCCCCACTTTCAGAGACTACGAATGTCGGAATGCGTCCTGAGCATCTGGTTGTAACAACTAAGGCAAAAGCTGTTGTTAAAGGTCGTTTGGATTTGGTTGAAAACTTGGGCGAATATGCTTTGGTTCACTTGATTTCTGAAACTGGCGTTGAGTTTATCGCGAAGACTCTGAAACCACCAGAGGCTGTTAAAGGTGATATGATTGGCTTTACTATCGATCCTGAGCTCGCTCACTATTTCGACATTGAAAGTGGCCTACGCCTCTAAAAATATTACTACTTGCTTGGACTGCCCTGTGTTGGGCAGTCCAAGTGAAGTCTCAGACTTTCGCCGCAGAAAGCCGTTTGAGATTTGTGTTAATGGCTTTTTGACTTGGAGCTACACGGCCACTCAGAAGTGATAGATGTAGAAACAACATGACTGCATCACGCTACTTCATAAGTCGATCGAAACTCTCTTTGTGAAGTCCTTCTGCTTTGTGAACCATTTCCGAAACACCACTAAGCTCTAGTAGCTGCTCGTGCTCATCCAATGTGGACAGTAGCATATGCTCGATTGTCTGATCTGTTATAGTGCTGCTTTAAATAAACCAATGCCAGATGTATCAGTCTAACCAATGCGGTTGGCATTTGCCCAGTATTTTTCTGAGGATTCTAGACGATCAGCATGTGTTGAGTCACCGCGATCAAACAAAAGCGCTGGGTCCAGTGAAGGTGTGCCTGTTACCTTGAACGAAGTAATTCCTCTCATCAGCTTTAGAAAGACCAGCGCGCAACTTGCTTCAGCTGGTTTGTTTCCAAAGGGAAATTGGCTAAACCCAAAGGTGACAGAGATTGATATTGAACTTGAAGCGTTTGAAGAACGTGGTGACATGTTGCTCGAAGAGGTGTTCTTCAGAGAAATAAAGTAAATATGGTCGTTATTTCGTGCCGGATTTGCCCATTCGTCTTGACTTCTGAGCCGCTGAGCGGTGTATCTGCCCAAAGTTTTTCGCCCACAGAGGGGACCATCCCATGCACGAATACCGTAGCCATACCTGCGCAGACCTGACAGCACTTGATGTTGGGGATAACATTCGCCTTTCTGGTTGGGTTCATCGCGTCCGCGACCACGGTGGCATTCTGTTCATCGACCTTCGCGATCACTACGGAATTACCCAAGTGCTGTGCGATCCAGATAGCCCAGTGTTTGCTGAGCTTGAAAAGGTACGTTCCGAATGGTGCATCCGCATCGATGGCACAGTTAAAGCGCGTGATGCTGAGTTGGTGAATGCCAAAATCCCAACTGGCGAAATCGAAGTGTTTGTGCGTGACCTTGAAGTCTTGGGTGCATCATCTGAATTGCCGCTCATGGTTTTCGGTGATCAAGAATACCCAGAAGAAACACGCCTGAAATATCGCTATCTCGATCTGCGCCGCGAGAAGATGCAGAAGAACATGATTATGCGGTCTGATGTCGTTACGTCGATCCGCAAGCGCATGTGGGATAAGAGCTTCAAAGAATTTCAAACGCCAATTATCACTGCGTCTTCACCTGAAGGTGCACGCGATTTCTTGGTGCCTTCACGTCTGCACCCGGGCAAGTTTTACGCTTTGCCGCAGGCTCCTCAGCAATTCAAACAGTTGTTGATGGTTTCTGGCTTTGACAAATATTTCCAGATTGCACCGTGTTTCCGCGATGAAGATCCACGTGCGGATCGCTCGCCTACAGACTTTTACCAGCTCGACCTTGAGATGAGCTTTGTCACACAGCAAGACGTGTTTGACACAATCGAACCTGTAATTGCTGGCGTGTTTGAAGAATTTGGTGGCGGCCGGAATGTTGACCGTGATTGGACGCAGATTTCTTATAAAGATGCGGCTCTTTGGTATGGCTCTGATAAACCAGACCTTCGCAACCCAATCAAAATGCAAATTGTGTCTGAGCACTTTGCAGGCTCTGGTTTTGCGATTTTCGCCAAGCTTCTAGAACAAGATGGCACACAAATTCGTGCCATTCCTGCGCCAAAAGGCGGCAGCCGTAAATTCTGTGATCGTATGAATGCCTTCGCGCAAAAAGAAGGTTTGCCTGGCATGGGCTACATCTTCTGGCGCGAGAAAACAGCAGATGCTGTTGCCCAAGCAATGGGTATTTCAGTGAAAGAGGCGCAAGCCAAATTAAAATCTGGTGAAGTTGAAGGTGGCATGGAAGCCGCTGGACCACTTGCGAAAAACATTGGTCCAGAGCGCACTGAAGCAATCCGCCAACAGCTTGGTCTGGATGTTGGCGATGCCGCGTTCTTCTTGGGTGGTAAGCCTAAAGCCTTTGAAGGTGTTGCTGGTCGTGCCCGTAACGTGATCGGCGAAGAACTGGGTCTAACCGATAAAAACCGCTTTGCATTCGCTTGGATCGTTGATTTCCCGATCTACGAGAAAGACGAAGAAACCGGTAAGATTGATTTTGAACACAACCCGTTCTCAATGCCACAAGGTGGAATGAACGCTCTGCTAGGCGATCCATTGGACGTCTTGGGCTATCAGTATGACCTTGCGTGCAACGGTTACGAATTGGTGTCTGGCGCGATCCGAAACCACAAACCAGAGATCATGTTCAAAGCATTTGAAATTGCTGGTTACGGCAAAGAAGAAGTCGAAAAACGCTTTGGCGGTATGGTCAACGCATTCCAATACGGTGCTCCGCCCCACGGTGGGTGTGCTGCTGGGATCGACCGCATCGTAATGTTGTTGGCCGATGAGGCGAACATCCGTGAAGTTATTTTGTTCCCAATGAACCAACGTGCTGAGGACTTGATGATGTCAGCACCGTCTGAACCGATGGCTGATCAGCTTATGGAGCTGGGCTTGCGCGTTATCCCGCAGGACTAAGTTTTTTTAAAATCAATTTGAGGGCGGTGTAGTTTGAAAGCTACCCGCCCTTTTTGCGTGGCTGGCCCCGTGGGTTTCGCGCCGCGCAACTAGGGATTGGACTGTAGTGGAAAACAGCCTAGTGTCTGGCGGTGGCACGCTCTGATCAAACCCCGGCCATTTCTGGCCCCGTCGTCGAAAACTGGCCCGTGCCCCCGTATCCAAATAAGGATGTAATGAGGGGTAATTATTGCCAGCTTGAGCGGCTAGATGCGGAAAAACATGCAGCCCTTTTATTTCGTGTTTTTGAAGGGCACGATCAAATTTGGGATTATATGCCATACGGCCCATTCTCGTCATCAGCCCAGTATCATCGCTGGGTCAAAGAGGTCGCTGCACTAACAGATACAGTGTTCTATGCGATAAGGAATTTGCACAGTGGTGCCTTTGAGGGGGTCGCAAGTTTCTTACGAATTTCACCTGGAGCCGGAACAATTGAAGTGGGCCATATCAATATGAGTCCTGCGCTTCAGCGGACGCCTGCAGCGACCGAAGCGATGTACCTTATGATGCAATGGGCCTTTGAGGCCGGGTACCGGCGCTATGAGTGGAAGTGTAACGCAGCCAACATACCGTCGCGGCGCGCTGCACAGCGTTTGGGTATGAGCTATGAAGGCGTGTTTCGCCAAGCTGCAATTGTCAAAGGTCGCAATCGTGATACGGCATGGTTTGCAGCAATCGATAGTGAGTGGCCCGCGCTGAAGGAGGCGTTTAAGGCGTGGTTGGATTCGTCCAACTTTGATGTGAATGGTCGCCAGAATGAACGTTTAAGCGATTTGACGCGATTAGTTCGGCCCAACAGTGATCCGTCACTTTAGATCCTTTTCAAATGGTAATTCTTTCAGTCAGGCGTTACTGGATTAGTCCGATAATCTGCGCTGTTTCCGAAGAAGTTGGTTCACTTGCATCTCGTCTCGCGGCAAGTGCTTCAGAAGCCTTAAGCATGTTGTGGTCTTTGGCGCTGTGTGCGACGCCTCCGAGAAACTGTGCAACATAATCGAGCGTTCGATTGTCCTTACTGTCTTCAAGGACATCTGCCACATGCGCCATGTCATCTTGGTAAGTGATAGGGTCTGGAATGACAGTTTCATCCGTTACAATCCGTGGTCCATGCGGATGGCGATTTGCAGGTAGGTCCCTAAAATTGTTTCCTGAAATGTGGCAAGTAATGTGATCGGTTTCGCAAGGAACCCGTTGGTACCTGCCGTCATAGCCGTATCTCTTGAATGCGGGTTGCCTGAGGTTTCCAGCACGATTAATGGCCGCGGGGTATCCTCCACAAGGTCTTTGATAAGGTTCTCACCATTGCCATCAGGCAAATCTAGATCAACAATCGCGACCGATGGGTGATACACCTACAAGTGCTGTCGTGCAGATCGCAAACTGTCGGCACGTCGAATACGTGCACCACTCCGAAGGCAAAGCAAACGCATCGCTTCACAAGCAAACTTGCTGTCTTCGATTACCAGAACCGTAAGCCCCAATAGGGAGCGGTTTACAGTCGGGGCAGGCAAGTTTGGGCTGAAAGGGTCGATCGTATCCATGGCCCTACCTCATTAAATCTACTTCGACACAGAAGCTACGCAAGCTTGGCTAACAGCCCGTTAATTCTAGGTGTCAAATAGGGGTGCGTCGGTGCGTCGCTTGCTCTTGTTGCGTATGGGCCGCATAAAGCGGCAAAGCGTCTAACTTCGGGGAAAAACATGATTGGTAGATTAAACCACCTTGCGATTGCTGTGCCTGATCTTGAGGCCGCAGCTGATCAATACCGCAATGCGCTGGGCGCTAAAGTGGGTGAACCGCAAGACGAACCGGATCACGGTGTGACTGTTGTGTTCATTGAACTGTCGAACACAAAAATTGAGCTGCTATATCCCTTGGGCGAAAACAGCCCGATCAACAGTTTTTTGGAAAAGAACCCCGCTGGTGGGATGCATCACATTTGTTATGAGGTCGATGACATCATTCAAGCGCGTGACCACCTTGTTGCAACAGGTGCGCGTGTTCTTGGGAACGGTGAACCAAAAAATGGCGCGCATGGTAAACCCGTATTATTCCTCCATCCCAAAGATTTTAATGGATGCCTTGTAGAATTGGAGCAGGTTTAAATCATGGGTATTACTTCAGCATTAGTATTACTGGCTGTCATCTGGTGGATGACTTTTTTGATTGTGTTGCCCTTTAAGGTGAAAACGCAAGGTGACGTTGGCGTGGTTGAACCGGGCACACATGCGGGTTCTCCTCAGGTGCACAATCTGCCCAAAAAGGCGATCATCACAACGGCTATCGCCTTGGTTGCATGGGGTATCATTTCAGCGATCATCTTGTCTGAAAAAGTACAGATCAGCGAGATGGAGTTCTTTAAACTCGACACTCTGAAATACGGTGATACAGATGAGTAAAGGTCGCTGCACCTAAGATTGGAATAATCAGGTTGAGCAGAGGTATAGACAGCGGCATCGCCATCAAAATTCCTGCCACCCAGATAGTGCCTCTGTGTTGTTTCCGCATGGCCTTAACTTGACTGCGCCCAACAAGGCGCATCGCGGCCAAGGTGAAATATTCGTGGCCCAATAAGAAGCCGTTCAGCACCCAAAAGATTAATGGTGCAGCGAATGGGAGTAGGACATACAAAAACAGGGCTAGGAAATTGGCCCCCACCAGCACGCCTAAGAAGCTTACTGTGTCCCGCAATGCTTCACCAAATGGAACAGAGCGGACCTGTAGGATGTGGGGATAGTGTTTGTCCTCAACGGCCTGTGCGACCTCGTCCAAAAATAGTGATGTGATTGCTGAGGCAACGGGTACCATCAAAAAAATGGATAAGAACGAGATCAGAAAAAATGACCCCCAGCTGATGAGGTCAGAAATCCAGCGCACACTTCCCAAGAATTGGAAGAAGGCAGACTCGCCCGTCATGTAGTTAATTAGTAAAATAAAGCTGGTGGTTGCGATGATCAACAGCGCAATTGTTAGCCCAACCCCCTTAATCAGGACGTGTCGAAATCGCGGATCACCCATCTGCCCCAAGGCGGCAAAGAAGCTGGATAAGATCATTCGTTAACCCATGATGTCATTGCGCCAACGTCAGGTCGTGGGCGTTCTGGTGGTGCCGTGGTTTCCGTTGCGATGTGTATGAAGCCAGCGATGCGCTCATGCGATTCTAAACCCAGTGCGTTGGTCATAAATGCGCGATCATGGCTGACCCAGCCGCTAAGCCAATTGGCACCCCACCCTGCAGCAAGGGCTGCATTCAGCAAAGCCAAGCAAACAGCGCCAGCAGAATAGGTTTGTTCCAATTCAGGCACCTTTTCAGACGGCTTGTGCACCTCAACGACGGCGACCGCCAAGTGGCCTAAATCAAACTGACCACGACCCTTTTTGACTTGCTCGTCGTCTAAATCTAACGCCTTACCACGCGCTTCGGCGATTTCTGCTATGCGCGGCATCGCAGCCTTTTCGATAACAACAAAGCGCCAGGGCTCTAGCTTTCCATGATCGGGTGTACGGGCAGCAGTGGTGAGCAATTGCTCTATCTCAGACCGATCTGGAAAAGGCATGGATAGTGTTTTAGCGGGGCGAGATCGGCGCGTTTGTAAGAAATTTAGGGCTTCAGGATTGGGCGTGGGCATTTGGGACCTATCGATATTTTGTTAACATTTTTGGCCGTTAGGGCCCACTTTCAAGTGCCGTCAGATTATAGTTCTAGAATGTCTGCCATTCTATTGATCTCTGAAATCAGAAACGCCTCAAGGCGTTCACCTGGTTGGCGACAGGCAAAAGCACGTTGGAAGGGATCAGGCGCTGTGATTGAACTGCCGGACAATGCCTCTAGCGTCGCATGGCCGCAGAAGGGAACGTAGACTTCGGAATAGCCACCCTCGTGGTTGAGGACTAATTTACCGTCACATACCTTGTCGGCGACTTCCATAATTCTCAACGTTAATTGGTGGAAAGTATCCGCCGTTGCCAGCATCGTGGAAAGTGGATCAATTACGGCCGCATCATACCCACAGGCAACGATAATGATGTCAGGATTATAGGCTTCGATCGAGGGCGCAACGATGCGGTCCATTGCATGAAGATAGGCAGAGTGACCTGCACCTGCAGGTAAGGGTACGTTGAGATTATAACCAACACCATCACCTTGCCCGCGGTCTTCAATGTTGCCCGTGTCGAGCGGGTAGTTGTGTTCCTGATGAATGCTAATGCTTAGAACGTCATCGCGATCATAAAAGATCGCTTCTGTGCCGTTGCCGTGGTGCACGTCCCAATCCAAGACAGCAACGCGACCAGCCAATCCTTTGGCCTTGGCTGCTTCAATTGCAATCGCAATATTCGCCATCAGGCAGAACCCGTTTGGTTGATCTGGTAGGCAGTGATGGCCGGGGGGGCGTGACAGGGAATAGGCGTTGTCGATCTCACCTACTAGGACAGCTTCGACAGCTGAGGCACACAGGCCTGCGGAAAGGGCTGCAATTTCGTAACCACCTTTGGCAAAGGGAGCGTTAGGCCCCATTTCACCGCCATGTGCATCTGACAACGCTTTGAATTCATCTAGATAGCTTTCTGGATGAACGCGCAGCAGATCTTCTTTGCTGGTTTCAGGCGCTGTGCGTAATTCTAGCTCTTGGGTCAATCCTGTGACGTCCATCAAGTTTTTTAGGCGGCGTTTGGTTTCGGGGCTTTCAGGTATGCCACCAGCTGCAAGGGGTTGGATCAACCCGCCAAGGGGCTGTGTAAAAGCATAGTTACCGCCGCCGTGCCAGAATGTGCGTTCGTCCCAGTAAAACCCAGTAGTCATGATATGTTCCTATCCAAAGTTGGACAAAGCGTGGCCTAGGGCGCGCGCATTGTCCAGTTGTTATGGCTAGGTTTTATTAGATCGCTGGACGCACCATGCCAACGATATCATATGTCTTTTGCAAAATTGGTGCTGTGATTTCGCGAGCCTGCAATGCGCCTTTGGCAAGGATGCGATCGATCTCAGCAGGGTCGCTCATGAGGCGGGCCATTTCACCAGAAATTGGCGATAGTTTTGCAACGGCCAAATCGGCCAACATAGGTTTGAATTCACCAAACTGTTTGCCGCCAACATCCGCCAAAACCTGGTCTACAGTCATGTCCGCCATTGAGGCGTAGATGTTGATCAGGTTGCGTGCCTCTGGACGATCCTCAAGACCTTTTACCTCGGAAGGCAAAGCGTCTGCGTCGCTTTTTGCTTTACGAATTTTCTTAGCAATTGTGTCTGCATCATCTGTCATATTGATACGGCTGGCATCTGATGGGTCTGACTTGGACATTTTCTTGGAACCATCACGCAAAGACATCACGCGGGTGGCAGCACCCTCGATCACAGACTCTGTCATTGGGAAAAAGTCGACGCCGTAGTCGTGGTTGAACTTCGCTGCGATGTCGCGTGTCAGCTCAAGATGTTGCTTTTGGTCATCACCTACTGGAACGTGCGTCGCGTGATACACAAGGATATCTGCTGCCATAAGCGCGGGGTAGCCAAACAGGCCCAGAGACGCCGCTTGAGAATTTTTACCAGCCTTGTCCTTGAATTGGGTCATGCGCTGCATCCAGCCCATGCGAGCGACGCAGTTGAAAATCCAACCTAGCTGGGCGTGCTCTGGCACTTGGCTTTGGTTGATTAGGATTGATTTTTCGGGGCTGATGCCTGAGGCGATAAAACCAGCTGCCAATTCACGTGTGTTGTGCTGTAGGGCTTTTGGATCCTGCCATACTGTGATCGCGTGAAGATCAACCATGCAATAGATCGACTCTGCGACCTCGTCTTGCATTGTGACGAAACGTTTGATGGCACCAAGGTAGTTGCCAAGGGTCAGGCCGCCAGACGGCTGAATGCCTGAAAAGACGCGGGGTGTGAATGTCGTTTCGGTCATCTTGTTGTCCTCACTTTGGGGCAAACCCTCTGGGCAAATCTGCTGAGCTGGCTTACCCATGGGGCAAAGAGACGTCAACAGGCGCTCTGATTTGATAATACTGGAGAGCCGTCCATGAACCAAGATCACAACGTGCCGCCATTCAATCCAATGCCACCTGTTGTCTGGGTTCTGTTCCTTATTTTGACGGGGATTGAGATTGTATTCACTCTTGGCGAACAGGGCATCATCGGCGGTGCGCGGGCCTTGGGATGGCGCCTTGGCGCGATCACCGAATACGGGTTTTCGGGCGTGGCGTTTGATTGGATGATCAAGAGCGGGCAAATGCCGTTTGAGTACTTTATCCGTTGCTTCAGTTATATTTTTCTTCACGGCAGCTTCACCGCGGCTATCTTCTCTGGCGTTATTTTATTGGCGATGGGTAAACTGGTTGGCGAAGTGATGGGGCAGCTAGCCGTCATTATTCTGTTTGTTTTCAGCGGCGTATTTGGCGTGGTGGTCTTTGGGTTGCTTACGGATCAGGCATGGCTGATTGGCGCGTACCCCAGTGTCTATGGGCTGATCGGTGCCTATACATTTCTACTGTGGCAACGGGTTGCAGGGCAGGGAATGCAGCAACTGACAGCGTTCCGCCTCATTGGTTTCTTGATGGGCATCCAACTGATATTTGGTATTTTCTTTGTCACAGGACAGGATTGGGTAGCCGAATTAGCAGGGTTTGTCTGTGGATTTGCATTGTCAGTGATCGTGATGCCGGGTGGCCTTGCAAGGCTGCGCACCACTATTCAACGCAAATGATTATCTGCGCTTAACTGCCTTTTTGAATTCTGAAATTTCGAACGCGCCCATCAAAAGACCTGATGCAAAATAAGCGATAATACCAATTGATATAAGAGCGATAAGGGCAATGTAGCGCACGCCAGCCATGCCAAGTGCCGAGGCCAATGCGACATGTGCAACCATCAAGACACCGCCCATAACAACAGAGGCTGCGGTGATGCGCCAAAGGCGTTTACGCAGCTGTGCATCAAAGCGGGCAACATCGCCCATGCGACGTGCGCCGATCAGCAATAATGCCACCATAGTCCATGCAGCAACCGTTGCTGCGATTGCTGGAGCTGTCCAGCCGATGATAGGGGATAGGCCCAGTGCAAGACCCGCATTGATGACCATTGCGACCAATGCAAACCGGAAGGGATTGCGTGTATCTTCTCTTGCAAAATAAAGGGGTTGCACGAACTTTTGGATGACGAAGGCGGGTAATCCTAGGCCATAAATGCTGACGGCAACGGCTATGGCTGCGGCATCATCTGGGCCGGTTTGGCCGCGTTCGAATAATACGGAAACTAACGGTAATGGGATGACCGTTAAGGCGATGGAGCAAGGGATTGTTAGGGCGAGCGAAATCTCAGCGGCCCGCGAAAACGCTGACTTTGCTCCCTTGTCATCGCCGGATTGAAGGCGCCGCGCAAGGTCGGGCAAAAGTACGATCCCTACGGCAATTCCAACAACGCCAAGGGGCAATTGATACAGGCGGTCCGCGACGAACAACCAGCTGACTGCGTTCTCAAATTGGCTTGCTGAAAATTGACCCACCACAAGGTTGATCTGCATCACGCCAGAGGCTAGTGCAGCCGGGACTGCGACCACAACCATCTTGCGCATATCCGGTGACCAACGCGGCATCGCGGGGCGCAAGGCAAAGCCTGCGCGACTGGCTGCAACCCACGTGAGCGCGAGTTGTGCGATACCCGCAAAAGGAACGACCCAGACGATCCAAACAACAACTTCTGCGCCCATGATATTCGCACAGATCATTGCTATGATCATGAAAATATTGAGTAAAACAGGTGCTGCAGCCGCCGCAGCAAAGCGTCCAGTGGCGTTCAGTACCCCAGAAAACAATGCGGAAAGTGACATGAAAAAGATGTAGGGAAAGGCAATTCGTCCAAAACCAACGGTCATATCAAAGCGGCTGTCACCGACAAAACCACCTGCTGTAAGCCAGACCATCGCAGGCATGAAAATCATGGCGATGCCAACCAAAAGCAGCACGATAAATCCCAGGCCAGCAAGCGCATCTGTGGCGAATTCATGTGGATCTGAATTGGCTTCTAATTTCTTTGTGAACATTGGCACAAAGGCCGCGTTAAATGCCCCTTCGGCAAAGAAACGGCGGAACATATTGGGCAGGCGAAAGGCCGCAATAAAGGCATCCATGATGGGGCCGGGTCCAATCAGCGACGTCAATAAAATTTCGCGGATAACACCAAGGACACGCGACATAAGCGTCCAAAATCCCACGGTTAAAAAGCCAGACAGCACTCGGATTGGTTTCACGGAATTGTTGGCCTCATATGGGTGATTAAGACAGTGACTAACGGGTTGGATAGGGGGCTGACAAGGGTAGCGCGCGTATTGTTAAGTGAGGTGTGGTAATAGATCGGTGACCCATCGTGCAGCATTTGTGGGGAAAATTGTGTATTTTGGGTGCCTAAGTGTACACTTTAACGACGTCAAAAAGTATCAAATGAGATGTGTCTTGGGCAAACTGTACATTTCAACACGTGAACTGTGCAGTTTCGTATAATTGTCAAAAACTACCGGAAAAAGAGTTAATTTGACCAATTCTTTATACCTTAAGGTATTGAAATACCCACCGGAAAGCCGACAAAATAGTATACAATTATGACCAACACTGCGGGCGTAGTGACAATGATGTCGAACAGTTTTTAGTTAGATTTTTGCAAGCCAGGATCGTTGGTGGAACTCGGACAATTGGTCCGATCACTGGCCTGGCTGCTAACTACCAAATCTCGTCATAAAGCTGGATGATTTCATCGACGGTTGGCACACGTGGATTGTTTTGTGGAGACCCTGATGTCAACGCTTGGGCTGACATGAGTGCGAACATTTTGTCATCTTTGTTGTGTCCAAGGTTGCGAGGTGTCGGCACTTCAAGATCCGCGTTCAATTGCGTTAAGCCCTCGACCAATTTGGCGCATGCGGTTTCGTCTGTGTCGGTGTCCGTCGCCCATTTCATAACACGTGCCACTTGTGCATAGCGGCTTGGGGCATGGCTCACTGAGAAGGCTGTGATTGCGGGCAATAGCATTGCATTCGATAGCCCGTGGGCAACGTGAAAGTGTGCGCCAATCGGCCGGCTCATTCCGTGGACAAGGGCCACAGACGCGTTGGAGAATGCCATTCCAGCCTGAGAGGCGGCTAGCATCAAAGCTGCGCGCGCTGGTCCATTTTCGGGATCGGCGTAGGCGGCACGGACGTTGTTGGCTATCAATGGCATTGCTGAAAGGGCGAAAGCGTCAGTGTAGGGATGCGCACGTTTGCTTACGTAGGCCTCGATCGCGTGAGTGAGGCTGTCCACAGCTGTGTCTGCGGTAATCCTTGCGGGTTTGGTCGTGGTGAAAGTCCAATCGATGAGGGCAGCAGTGGCCACGCAAGCGAGACCGGAGAGATTGTATTTTTCGGGATGTTTGGTGTCTGTGATCACGCACCAGCGTGTCAGTTCGCTGCCTGTGCCGCCTGTGGTTGGGATCAGTATTATGGGTAAGCCGCATTTGTCGATCTGCGTCGGTGCCTTGTAGTCGCGCACGTGCCCTTCGTTTACCGCCATGAACGAGATCGCTTTAGCTGTGTCCATTGGGCTGCCGCCACCGAACCCGATAATGCAATCAAAGTTTCCTGCGTTCAATGCTTTGAGCCCATCAGTGACGCAGGTGTCGGTTGGGTCCTCTAACACCCCATCGAAGATGTATGGCGTGATGTTGTCGGCCTTGAGGATGTCAGTCAGGGTTTTGACGTGTCCAATTTTTATGAGGTTTGTGTCGGTCACGATCAGCGGTTTTGTAAGACCCAATTGCTGGAGGACCTCGCCTGTTTTTGATGCGACGCCGCCTCCGATGCGGATGATGCGGGGGGATTGAATGCTGGTGAGATTGTGCATGGGTTACCTTTTTTGTTGGCTGCGTTCGTGGAACACGAAGCCAAGGAAGTTCAGCAGGATTTGCGCCGCTAGTATCGCGGTGCCGCCTGTGTGGTCAAAATCTGGTGCGACTTCGACCAGATCGATCCCGACAACTTCATGGCGTTTGGCCACCGCTTGCAGCATCTCCAGCACTTCGTAATACAAGAACCCACCGTGGCTTGGCGTCCCTGTGCCTGGCGCGATGGAGGGGCAGAAGCCGTCGATGTCTAGGGTGACATAAACGCGGGCCTTTGCGGGAATGCGGTCGATAACACCTTGCGCTCCAAGATCGCGCATTTGACGCACAGAAATAATATCAGACCCCATTTTGCGCGCATCCTCGTACCCTTCTTTGGCGGTGGAGGAGACGTTGCGAATACCAACTTGGGTCAATCCTGTGACATATAGTTTTTCAGCCGCGCGGCGCATGGGGTTGCCGTGGCCATTGCGCACGCCGTGGCGTTCGTCGACGAAATCAAGGTGGGCGTCGATTTGAAGGATGTGGATATCGCCACGCCCCTCGAATGCATCAATGCACGGAATGTTGATTGAGTGATCGCCCCCGATGGTCACAGGAAATGCCCCAGCATCCAGCATTGCGTTTACGCCTGTCTTAATGTTGGTGTGGCTTTTTTCGGTGTTGGTGTGGACAATATCGGCGTCGCCTAGATCAACGATGCGCACGTCTGAACCTAGATAGGTTGCGTCGTCTTCGTGGTCATACGCACCACCGTGGCCAAAGCTGAACAGGGTGGATGCCTCGCGCACCGCACGTGGGCCAAACCGCGCGCCTGCGCGAAACTGCGTTCCGAAATCATATGGAGCCCCAAGGACAGCAACGTCTGCGTCGATCTTGGTCCAGTCAGAAACGTAGGGGCGTTTGCCGAAGGTTGAAATGCCAACGAAAGGCAGGTCTAGGCGTCCTGATTCATAGCCGTGTTTGGACATGGTAGCGGTCTCACTTTTAGAGCAAAGGGAATGGTATTTCCCTTCACCCTAAGTGTGAAAATCAAACAGAGCCAGTGAATTCAAAACGATCACGCGTTAGAGCGTTTTGCACCTTCTGTAATCGCTTCGCGCAGCTTTTTCTCAAGCGTGGCTTGCTTGTCTAAAGACCGGTATTTCAAGCCGAACATATCCTTGACGTAAAAGGTGTCGACGGCCTGTTCACCATAGGTCGCAATGACTGCGTTGGCGATGTAGACGTTGAGAGATGCAAGGGTGCGTGTTAGGTCGTGTAACAGGCCCGGACGGTCACGTGTGTCCACCTCGATGATTGTATAAATTTCTGACCCATCGTTATCAAAGCTGATGTGAGTGGGCACCCTGAATGCACCTTCGCGTTTCTTGATCTTGTCGCGGTCTTTGATCGCTTCACGCGTTACCACTTCACCCATCAAGGTTTTGCGGATCATTTTGCGCAGACGCGGCAGTTTCGATGCTTCAAAGGGTTGGCCATCGTTGTCTTGGATCCAGAACGCATCCGCCACATAACCGTCTTTGGTTGTGTAACTGCGGGCATCCACAACATTGGCCCCGACAAGTGCGAGCGCCCCAGTAAGACGTGCAAAAATCCCAGGGTGATCGGCCATGATAAAGCAGGCGCGGGTTGCATCGCGATAGATATCAGGGTGCAGGTCCATCCGAATTTCGTCTTCAGATATGTTGCGCAAAAGGTTTGCAAACACGATATGGGCAGTGACGTGGTGACCCTGCCAATAGGGGTCATAATGGCGCGATGTTTCGATTTGCAGGTCTTTGCGCGGCCAGTCTTTGAGCTGCACGCGCAGGTTCTTTTTCGCTTCTTTGCCACGGTTATTGCGGTTCAGATCTTCCAACCCGTTTTCTAGCGCATCCAAGGTTTGGCTGTGCAAGGCGCGGATCAATACGGCCTTCCAGTTGTTCCACGTATTCGGGCCAACGCCGCGAATATCGCACACGGTAAGAACGCACAGTAGATCAAGACGTTTGACAGTTTTTACCAGCTTGGCAAAATCACGCACAGTGCGCGGATCAGCAATGTCGCGTTTTTGCGCCATGTCCGACATCAATAAGTGATAGCGCACGAGCCATTCAACGGTATCGACCTCATCAGGTTTCAATCCCAGACGTGGTGCGATCTTGCGCACCATTTGGGCACCCAAGATCGAGTGATCTTCAGGCCGCCCTTTGGCGATGTCATGCAGCAGCAACGCAACATACAGAACTTTGCGGTTCACGCCTTTTTCAAGGATGGAGGATACCAATGGTAGGTCTTCGACCAATTCGCCGCGTTCGATTTGGGCAAGGTTGGTGATGCATTGGATCGTGTGTTCGTCCACGGTGTATGAGTGATACATATTGAACTGCATCATCGCGACGATGTTTTCAAATTCTGGGATGAACGCCCCAAGCACACCCAACTCATTCATCCGGCGCAAGGCCCGTTCTGGGTTGCCGTGTTTGAGCATTAGATCAAGGAAGATGCGCTGGGCTTCGGGCGTTGTGCGCATGTCGTTATCGATCAGGTCAAGGTTGGATTTCACCAAACGCATTGCGTCTGGATGGATCAACATGCCTGTGCGTAGGGCCTCTTCGAACAGGCGCAACAGGTTCAACTTGTCTGACAGAAATACCTTTTCATCGGTCACGGTCAGGCGGTTGTTTACCACTTGATAACCTTCTTTGACTTTGCGGCGGCGCTTGAACCACCGCTCAAGAAGGGGACCGTCTTTGATGTGCAGCGTTTCAAGGTTGGACAGCAAGATACGGGTCAAATCACCCACCTCGGTTGCATGGCGGAAATAAGCCTGCATAAACACCTCAACCCCGCGCCGTCCGTCCGTGTCTTTGTATTCCATGGCTTCTGCCACCATGACTTGCATATCAAAGGTCAGCTGTTCGGTGGCACGTTTGGTGATTAGGTGTAGGTGCGAGCGAACGGCCCAAAGGAAGTTTTTGGCGGCGACAAAGCTGTCATATTCCTCGGATGTGAAGACGCCCTTTTCAACAAGGTCATCTGCGTCTTGAACGCGGTGAATGAATTTCGCGATCCAGAACAAGGATTGCAGATCACGCAGCCCGCCTTTGCCCTCTTTCACGTTGGGTTCAACGACATAGCGTTGGCCCTGTTTTTCGTGGCGTTTGTCGCGCTCATCCAGTTTTGCCTGAATAAACGCGCGGCCCATACTGGGTTTGAACAGATCAGACCACAGCTTGCGATCCAGTTCTTCGCCAAGGTCAATATCTCCGACTACAAAGCGATGTTCAAGCATCGCGGTACAGATGGTGTAATCTTCTGTACCCAGTTGGATGCAGTCGCTGATGGTGCGGGTCGCATGGCCTACCTTTAGCTTAAGGTCCCATAGTATATAGAGCATGGTTTCAATGACGTTTTCGGCCCAAGGTGTAACTTTTTGCGGCGTTAAAAATAGCAGATCAACGTCAGAAGATGGTGCCATTTCCCTGCGTCCATACCCACCAACGGCGATGACGGACAGGCGTTCTTTGGCGGTTGGTTCTGCGCCCAGTGTCGTAATTGCAACGTGCAATGCGGCGCAAACCAAATGATCAGTCAAGTAGGTGTAGGCGCGTGTCATCGGCCGGGAGTTGAATGGCTTTTCTTGGAAGGCTTGCGCGATTAGGGCGCGACCACTGGATTGTGCTTCGCGCAGCCAACCCACCATTTCTTTGCGT
Organism: uncultured Paracoccaceae bacterium; assembly: GCA_905182105.1. Lineage (GTDB taxonomy): Bacteria > Pseudomonadota > Alphaproteobacteria > Rhodobacterales > Rhodobacteraceae > Ascidiaceihabitans. The sequence continues at coordinate 52,872 of CAJJAR010000008.1, read as the reverse complement.
GCTTCTGTAGGCTCATTGGTGGCTTGGGCCTGCTTAAACGCAGCAATGAAGTCATCTTCATGGAAGATGGCTTCAGGATCACAAATCAGTGGTTTGTTTTCGGACGACGCAATCGGCCGTCCATAAGTGAGGTGCATTAGAAACCAGCACCGCTAAAGCCAGATGGTGCATTTTTGATCACGACCACTTTTTTGTCGCGGATGGTTGCGATGGCAAGGCCACGTTCGTTTGTGCCATCTGCCAAGAAGCGGAAAACGCCGTTTGCACCTTTGAACCCAGCACCTTGCGTGATTGCAGCTGCAGAAAGTGGATCAGTTTTGCCACTTTTGATTAGGGCACCGATTGCAGCGATACCGTCAAACGCTAGGCTGCCAATTGGGTGTGGTCGTCCTTCGTATGCCGCAGAGTATTGCGCGCGGAAGGCCGCACTTGTTGCTGGATCTGGAATGGCGAACCAACCACCTTGTACGCCAGGTAGGTCTAGCGTTGTGGCAGGAATGTCCCAACGCGTCAGGCCGATGAATTGCGTGGTGGCTTGTGATACACCTGCCTCTGGCAACAGCTGCGTCAGCAACGGAAGGGCAGAGGCTGAGGGCGACGTCATAAAGACCGCGTTTGCACCGCTATTGTCGACGGCTGCTTTGATCCGTGGGATCGCGGCCACAACGCCATCTTGGGACAACGGGTAATCAACTGATCCAGCCAACGTCGCGCCACTGGCGGTAATAGCGGATTGGATCGCGTTACGGCCCAATTGACCAGCAACGTCATTAGCATGTGCAATTACGATGCGATTTTTGCCTTGGGACTTTGCGAAACTGATCATGCAGTTCGCAGTGTTCTGGAACGTTTGACCTAAGACAAAAACATTACCACCAGCGATGGTGGTGTTGTTTGAAAAGGACAAGATATTCACGTTCTGGCCGGCAACAGCCACTGCAGCAGCATTGGCCGCCTCTGCGTAAACTGGACCAAGGATAATTTGGGCACCATCGCTCACCGCTAGGGAGGCTTGGGTTGCAGCTGTTTGCGCATTGCCTGCAGTTCCGTAAACCCGCAGATCAATTTTCACGTCACCCAGATCACGCATGGCAAGGCGCGCTGCGTTCTCAAGGCTTTGGGCCAGCAGGTCATCGCTGGCAGAGCCAGAGCCACGCGGAACCAATAATGCCACGGCGATTGGTTTGCTGGTATCTACGGACAGACTGGAGTTTCCAATGCCTGAAAGTGTGGTCGGGTCACATGCGGCCAGACCCATTGCGAAGAAAGGTGCCAAAATAGGCAAACGAAACTGACGCAGTGACTTGCGGGCAGATTGGAAAAGCGCGAACATTGGTGCAGATACTCCCTATGTGCGCCGCTTGTTCGAGCGGCGTGATTTTATGCAATCATAAACGTCATGAAAGGCGGGTCCAGCTTTGAATTTCCAAAAGGTTCCCCTTGCACCCGGGATATATTTTGTGGGTGTCCCAATAGGCACGGCCCGCGACATCACATTGCGTGCATTGGACGTGTTGGCATCTGCGGATGTTCTGGCGGCAGAAGACACCAGAAGCCTGCGCCGTTTGATGGATATTCACGGTGTTCCCCTTGATGGACGGCGCATCATTGCGATGCACGATCACTCCGCAGACAAGGTCGTCTCTGGGTTACTCGACGCTACTAATAAGGGAAAATCAGTGGCTTATGCCTCTGAGGCTGGCATGCCGTTAATTGCAGATCCGGGTTTTGAATTATCACGCGCGGCGGTGGCCCAAGACGTCATGCAAACCTGTGCGCCGGGACCCTCAGCGGTGCTGACCGCGCTGGTTTTGGCGGGGTTGCCAACGGATGCCTTCCACTTTGCAGGATTCTTGCCCAATGCGACAAATGCGCGACGTAAAGCGTTGGAAGGGTTGGCCGGAATCCGCGCGACCTTGGCATTTTACGAATCACCAAAACGAATTGGTGCAACGCTTAGGGATGCGGCAGACATATTGGGTGGAACGCGCAAAGCCGTGGTTTGCCGTGAATTGACCAAGAAGTTTGAGGAACTGCGACGCGGAACCTTGGATGAGTTGGCCGAATCTTACAGCACCGGAAACGTTAAGGGCGAGATTGTTCTGCTGATCGATCGTGGGGATTTAGCGACTCTTAATGAAGTTGATTTAGACGTGGTGCTGAGAGAAGCGCTCGAGACGATGTCGATGCGGGATGCAGTTGATGCCGTTTCCCAAGCCCATGGCAAACCACGCCGACAGGTATATCAACTGGCGTTGAACATTGGAAAAGATGACTGATGGACACAACTGCTGAAACCCACCGCAATCGTGGTGCGATGTCGTATCACGCGGGCTTATCGGCAGAAGAACGCGTTTCAACAGATTACGAACGTCGTGGTTTTCCAATCGCGTAGCGCTGTTGGCGTGGCAAACGCGGTGAGATTGATTTGATCGCACGTGATGGCGATGGATTGGTGTTTGTCGAAGTGAAGCAAAGCAGTGATTTTGACCGCGCAGCAGCGCGCGTTAGCCCGCGCCAAATAAAACGCCTTTATGCCAGCGCAGAGGAACATTTGGGCCAAATGCCTAATCGGTCCCTTACGGATGTTTGGTTTGATGTCGCACTTGTGAATGCACTGGGCGAAGTTCGCATTATCAAAAACGCATTCGGGCACGGCTGACCCATTGCACCTAAGGGCAAGCTGCGCCATCTAATGGGTAACAGTATTTAGAGGTGCCCTATGAAAATTGCATTCCAAATGGACCCAATCGGCAATGTCGATATCAACGCCGACAGCAGCTTTCGTCTAGCTGAAGAAGCACAGGCACAGGGTCATACCTTGTTCTTTTACGGGCCAGATTATCTGGCTTATCAAGAGGGGTGCATTACAGCGCGCGGCCATGACTTTACCGTAAAACGGGTTCAGGGAGACCACGTTGAATTGGGTCCAATGCGCGAAGTTGACTTGGCTGATTTCGACGTTGTTTGGCTGCGTCAGGATCCGCCGTTTGACATGCACTACATCACCTCGACCCATCTGCTGGACCGTTTGGCCCCGGGAACTTTGGTTGTGAATGACCCGTTTTGGGTGCGCAATTACCCTGAGAAATTGATGGTTTTAGACTTCCCAGATCTGACGCCACCAACAACGGTGTCGCGCGATTTGGACACTATTAAAGCATTCAAAGACAAACATGGCGATGTGATTGTGAAGCCGCTGTATGGCAACGGCGGCGCGGGTGTTTTCCTTCTGAACAAAGAAGATCGCAACCTCAGCAGTCTATTTGAAATGTTCACAGGGTTTTCCCGTGAACCATTAATTGTGCAAAAATTCTTGCCCGCAGTGTCCAAGGGTGACAAACGCGTGATCCTTGTGGACGGCGAATGTGTTGGCGCGATCAACCGCGTCCCAGCCACAGGTGAAACCCGTTCTAACATGCACGTGGGTGGCCGCCCTGAGAAGGTAGGACTGACCGATCGCGACCTAGAAATTTGCGCACGCATTGGCCCGCTTTTGAAAGAAAAGGGTCAAGTGTTTGTAGGCATCGACGTGATCGGGGAATACCTGACAGAGATCAACGTGACCTCCCCAACCGGCATCCAAGAATTGGAGCGTTTTGACGGCGTAAACATCGCGGGAAAAATTTGGGATGCGATTGAGGCCAAACGCAAGTGAGCTGGCAAAAGTCACTTTTGAACCCATTTTTGCGCCTGATTGAGAAACGTCAGATGGCAAATGCAAAAGGGCCAAGCAGTCTGCGCCGCGCCTTTGAGTTAAAGGCAAAAATTCTGTTTCACGCCCCGCGCGGGACGGAAATGGAGTGGTTCGACCTTGGTGGCATCTCTGCTTTGCGCATTGGTGCTGAGGGTTTGGATGCGGAAAAAGTGATCTTGTATTGCCACGGTGGCGGGCATGTTTTTGGTAGCCCAAAAATGTATTCAGCGATGGTGGCGCAATTGGCCAAACGGGTTGGGTGCGAGGCGATCTTGCCAGTGTATCCATTGTCTCCTGAAAATGTGTTTCCAGCGTCATTGAACACATTGCGTGCTGCGTATGATGATCTGTTGGCGCAGGGCTATCACAGTCCACAGATTGTTGTTGGTGGTGATAGTGCGGGCGGTAATTTGGTGTTGGCTTTGCTAGCGCAACTGCTGCAAGACGCGGCTGATTTACCTGCTGGCGTTTTTGCGTTTTCGCCTTTGACCGATCTGACCTTTAGCGGTGCAAGCTTTCAAGTGAATGCTGATGCTGATGTGATTTTACCAGCAGACCGTGCCTATGAAATGGCCACGCTGTATTTGGATGGAACGGATCCAGCTGATCCATTGGTCAGCCCTGTGTTTGCAGACTTTACCGGTGCGCCGTCCGTTTGGTTGACCGTTAGTGATACTGAAATTTTGTTGGATGACACCCGTCGATTGGCGGCGAACATGTCGAAGCAAGGCGTCGATGTTCAGATGCATATCGAACGCGATCTGCCGCATGTTTGGCCGATGTTCCACAACGTGCTGCCAGAGGCGCGCACGACGCTGGATGGTTTGGCGGGATGGATCAACCGTCGAATTGGGTGGGCAGACGAAAGCTGATCGCCTCGGCGATGTGTGGTTTTTGTATGTCCTCCAACTCGTCCAAATCCGAGATGATACGGGCCACGCGAAGAACGCGGTGATAGCCCCGCGCGGACAGTTTGAATTGTTCGGCTGCGCGTAAAAGCAGTTCACGGGCGTCAGGCGTCGGTGTTGCGAACTCTGACAAGGCCTCGTCTGCGGCATCGGCATTGCTGCGCATGTCTGGCGTATCGCCGTATCGGGCCTATTGCACCGCGCGGGCTGTAACGACCCTTTGGCGCACGGTTTGGGAACTCTCTCCACCGGTTGGTAAATCCAGATCGGTGGAGACAACGGATGGACATCCACGCGCAGATCGAACCGATCCAACAGTGGACCAGAGATACGGTCCATATAATCCTCTCCACAGTTTGGTGCCCGCTCACAGGCCTGCGATGCATCCGTCAGGTACCCGCATTTGCAGGGATTGGCGGCAGCGATCAGTATGAGCTTGCAGGGGTATTTTACGTGGGCATTGGCGTGTGCGATCATCACCTCGCCTGTTTCAATCGGTTGCCTTAGCGTCTCTAACACCGTGCATGGAAATTTGGGGAACTCGTCCATGAACAACACGCCATTGTGGGCCAATGACACCTCCCCCAGTTTGGCATTGCGGCCCCCACCTATGATCGCGCCATGGATGCAATTTGATGGGGTTCGCGAAAAGGACGCGATTTAAAAATTCCACTGGCGCTGAGCAAGCCCGCAATGGAGTGGATCACCGACGTTTCCAACGCCTCAGTCGCGGATAGGGGTGGCAAGATACCGGGGAGACGTGCGGCCAACATGGGTTTTCCTGAACCCGGTGTGCCGACCATCATCAAGTGGTGCCGTCCAGCGGCTGCAATTTCAAGCGTGCGTTTCGCCCGCTCTTGGCCTTTGACATCCATGAGGTCTTTGGAACTGAGGGTCTGCGTAACTTCGCCCGGTTCAGAGGGTTCGATCGGTAATTGGCCGGTAAAGTGGCGCACCACATCGCCCAAGGTTGCGGTGGCGATAACTTGGGCGTTGCCGACCCATGCGGCTTCTGCCCCAGACTCTAACGGGCACAATACGCTCTGATTTTGTTCAGTGGCGGCCATTGCTGTGGGAAGGGCACCGATCACAGGGACCAGTGTGCCATCAAGGGAGAATTCACCAAAAGCTACGTGGGTTTCGGTGACATCGGGTGGGATGATTTCAAGGGCTCAGAGAAGGGCGACCGCGATGGGCAGATCAAAATGCTATCCGACTTTGGGAAGGTTTGCAGGCGATAGGTTGATCGCGACCCGCTTTGAGGGCATTGCTATTGTCATATTGCTGAGGGCCGTGCGCACGCGGTCACGTGCCTCTGACACTGCTTTGTCCGGTAGCCCTACAATTGAAAAGGCAGGCAGGCCTGCGGTAACGGCGCATTGCACTTCGACTTGGCGTGCTTCGATCCCTTAAAATGCGACGGTGTAGGCACGTGTAATCATGATCCCCCTCCGTCATGCGTTCATTATGGTTAATGGCTAACGCAGGGGGATTGATGATTGGTTAACGCCTGCTTTGAGCCATTAGGAAACGGGCCACGGTTCTAATGGCACGCCCATGTCATAGGGGAAGGGATCTTATGTGGTTTTCAGGCCTTCAGCGCGCCATGCTTTGAATGGCGGATCGTTGATCGTGAGCGTGCAGTGGGCGCGGGCCGCTGCGGATATGGGCAGGTCATAGCCAATGATGCGCGCGGCGACAGGAGCGAACATGTAGTCTGCGATGGAATATTCACCGAACAACCACGGGCCGTCTGATTTGAATTTTGCGCCGTGGGCCCAAAGAATTTCAAGGCGATCAAGATCGGCTTGAAGGGCCGCGTTCACATTGAACCCTTTGTTCACGTGTTGAAGTTGCATCGGCGATTGCCTGCGCAGTTCGCCAAAGCTGCTGGCCATTTTGGCGCAGAGCCAACGCGCTGTGGCACGCGCAGCTGGATTGGTTGGCCACATGGCAATGTCGGGGTGATGCTCGGCCAAGGTTTCTGCGATTGCGAGACTTTCGCCAACCACTGCGCCATCTGGTATTCTGAGCGTGGGCACCAGTTTGGCAGGCGCAAGATGGGCCATGTCAGCCGCCATTGTTCCGCGGTAAAGGCCAATCAAATGTGTATTAAAATCCAGCCCGAATTTTTCGAGCAACAGCCAGCCGCGCAGCGACCAAGATGAGAAGGTGCTATCACCAATGTATAAATCATATGTCATGGAAGAAGCCTAAAGTGAAGACTGTGCATTAGGCAAAATTTGATTTGTGAGGTGGAATATCACAAAAGGCGATTGATCGTACCAACGCGCCCTGTGCCGTTTTCCCATGTGATATCGGTGACAGACAGATTGTCGATCTTATGGGCAAGGACCTGCTCTGCAGGTACACCCATTGCCATCTGTACTTGGGTCAAGATTACCCCGAAATGTGCAACCGCGATGATGTGATGCCCCGCGTATTTGCGTGTGAGATGTTGCACTGTTGTATGGACGCGGTGGGCGGACTCATCCCAGCTTTCGCCACCCGGTGGTGTGTGCGGGCCAGGTGTTTCCCAATAGGCGCGTGACAGGTCTGGGTGCTTTTCTGATACCTCTGAAAAGTGAACGCCGTCCCACGTGCCAAAATGCAACTCGCGCAGATGTGGGTTATCGGATAAACGTTCGCGCCCTGCTTGGATCGCGTCCGCTGTTGTGATGCAGCGCGTTAGATCAGATGAAATTATCACCGCATCTGATGGCAGATTGGCCGCAAGGCGGGCCAATTGATCTGTGTCTGAAAGGTCGGCAGGAACGTCCCGCCAGCCCACAAATGTCTTTTGGTGGGTTGGGCCGTGGCGCACCCAGTGCCATGTGGTTGGGGCGGTCATGGTAGCATTCCTTTTAAGACGTTGGGCAGGCCCGCAACCACTTGAACGGCAAGGTCTGATTGTGTGGCAAGTGCGATATTCAGCCTGCCTTGGGCCTCGCGGAACTGACGTGAAAGCGCATTGTCTGGAACGATCCCTTGGCCCACTTCGTTAGAGACGATGACGATGGGGGCTTTGCACGATTTGAGCGCATCAATCAGCAGGTCAGATTGTGCAGATAGGTCATGATCTTCAAGCAGATGATTGGTCAGCCACATGGTCGCACAATCGATCAGAATGGCCTGATCTGCGGTGGCAGTCGCAAGGGCAGGTGCCAGATCAAATGGGGCCTCGACAGTTGTCCAAGTGTCATCGCGGCGCGATTTATGCACCTCAATACGTAATTTTGTTTCGTCATCCCAGATGCGCGAAGTCGCAATGTAGAGGGGTATTAACCCACTGTTAAGGATTATTTTTTCCGCAAATAGGGATTTCCCCGAAGCGGCCCCCCCCAGAACGAAAGACAAATTTGGCAACATTTTCGCCTCGATTGTGAACCAATGATTGGTTTGCTGCGTACCTATAGTGAAAGACCAAAACAAGCATTCATTCTTTGGGAGATCCGATATGGCTTTGGACATGGCTAGAGAAATTTCAATTACACGCACAGCGATGAAAGCAGAAATGTTGGACGCTGAAACAGAGCTGCGACTGGCCTATGCATGGCGCGACAACCGTGATGAAGAAGCATTGCACCGCTTGATCACAGCCTACATGCGCCTTGCCATTTCGATGGCCTCCAAATTCAAACGCTACGGCGCGCCGATGAACGATCTGATCCAAGAAGCCGGTCTGGGGCTGATGAAAGCCGCAGAGAAATTTGATCCTGATCGTGGCGTTCGTTTTTCGACCTACGCAATGTGGTGGATCAAAGCGTCTGTCCAAGATCACGTAATGCGCAACTGGTCGATGGTGCGTACTGGTTCCACATCCTCGCAGAAATCATTGTTCTTTAACATGCGCCGCGTTCAAGCGCGCTTGGAGCGTGAAAGCGAATCCGCGGGCGTCAAACTGGACAAGCACCAGTTGTTGCAAAAAATCTCGACAGAGATTGGAGTGCCATTGCACGACGTCGAAATGATGGAAGGTCGCCTATCAGGGTCTGACTATTCATTGAACGCAACCCAATCCGTTGAGGACGAAGGCCGTGAATGGATCGATGCCCTTGAGGACGACAGCGCCCAAGCGGCTGAAATTGTTGAGCACAACCATGACACTGTCCAGTTGCGGTCGTGGTTGTTTGACGCGATGGCGGCGTTAAGCGAACGTGAACGCTTCATTGTGCGCGAACGCAAGCTGCAGGATAATCCACGCACATTGGAAAGCTTGGGCAAGGAATTGTCCCTGAGCAAAGAACGTGTGCGTCAGCTTGAATCAGCCGCCTTTGGTAAAATGCGCAAATGGCTCGAAACCCATGGTTCAGAAGTGCAAAATTTCCTGAATTGATAGAGTGTGCGCCAAGCGCATCTTACGGGCTGGCAGAACACCGTTCGCCGCAGTATGGTTGGTCAATTAACCAGCTATTTGGGGGCATGCAATGCTAACCGGAAAACGCATTCTATTGATTATTGGCGGTGGAATTTCTGCCTACAAAAGTCTTGATCTGATCCGCAAATTGTGTGAGCGCGGCGCTGCTGTGACCCCTGTTTTGACAGGTGCCGCGACAGAGTTTGTAACTCCGCTGTCCGTTGCCGCGTTGTCTGGTTCCAAAGTATATGGCGAATTGTTTGACCTGACGGATGAGGCCAAAATGGGCCACATCCAACTGTCACGTTCTGCCGATCTGGTTGTGGTTGCTCCTGCGACTGCGGACTTGATGGCTAAGATGGCGCATGGCTTGGCTAATGATTTGGCTTCGAACCTATTGCTGGCCACGGATACCCCGATTTTGGTGGCCCCTGCGATGAACGTGCGCATGTGGGGTCACGCGGCGACACAGCGCAACATTGCAACGTTGGCCGATGATGGCGTTGCCTTTGTTGGCCCCAATGAGGGCGACATGGCGTGCGGTGAATTTGGTCCGGGCCGTATGGCTGAACCACTGGAAATTGTTGCCGCTGTTGAGGCGAAATTGTCTGATGGTCCGTTGAAGGGCAAGCGTGTGTTGATCACATCCGGTCCCACACACGAGCCGATTGATCCGGTGCGCTATATCGCCAATCGTTCCTCTGGTGCGCAGGGCACGGCCCTTGCCAACGCCCTGTCTGCGCTGGGCGCGGATGTTGTGTTTGTGACGGGCCCTGCCGACGTTGCCCCGCCATCTGGTGTTGAGGTGATTGCGGTCAAAACGGCACAACAAATGTTGGAAGCTGTGCAAACAGCGCTGCCTGCCGATGTTGCCATCTTTGCCGCCGCGGTTGCCGATTGGCGTGTTGAGGGTATGAGTGATCGCAAACTAAAGAAAACCAAGGACGGTTTACCAACGCTCACATTCGCCGAAAACCCTGATATCTTGGCACATGTATCCCAATTGAAGACGGGGCGTCCTGCATTGGTTGTGGGCTTTGCGGCTGAAACAAACGACGTTGAGGCGAACGCAACAGCCAAGCTAAAGCGTAAATGCTGTGATTGGATCGTTGCCAATGATGTATCACCTGAAACTGGCATCATGGGTGGATCCGAGAATTATGTCGCCATCATTTCCCAAGCGGGTGTCGAAGAATGGCCGCGAATGTCCAAGGATATAGTGTCGCGTAAATTGGCCCAACGAATTGTAGAGGCAATCGCGTGAGTGTGACAATCAAGGTTGTGCGCGATGCGGGTTTTGATCCTGACATTGCTTTGCCGTTTTACGAAACTGTGGGGGCGGCGGGTGCCGATATTCGCGCGAACTTTGAGGGTTGCGAAAGCACTGTCATTCCCAGCGGTGGACGCGCTTTGATCCCTACGGGTTTGCGATTTGAAATCCCGCAAGGGTTCGAAGTGCAGGTGCGTCCGCGTTCTGGTTTGGCGCTGAAGCATGGTATCGCATTGGTCAATTCGCCGGGCACAATTGATAGCGATTATCGCGGTCTTGTTGGGGTGATCCTGTTGAACACGGGTGCGGATGCGTTTGAAGTTGTGCACGGTGAACGCATTGCTCAAGTCGTTTTGGCCCCCGTTGTTCAAGGTGATTTCGTGATCGCGGACCGCTTGGATGAAACGGCGCGTGGCGCTGGTGGCTTTGGCTCAACAGGGCGCGGTTGATGTTTTTCGTTGCGGTGATGTCTGCTGGATTGTGGGGACTGGGCGCGGCGTTTGGTGCGCCACAGCGTTCGCGTTGGATCATGATTTTGGCATTGTTGGTCGTGGTGATTGTGGTGCATTTGGTATTGCCGGTTGGGTACCCTCTGCGCCTTAGTTTGGGTGAAACGGCGGTCCCTTGGTTGTTCGTTTTGGGCATCGCTGGATTGGTTTGGGGTTACCGCTGGATGCTGCGCAGATTGCGTACACAGGCGGTGGTCAAAGAAGAAGCCGCCGCAATTGATGCCCCCCTTTTTAGTGAAACAGAACTGAACCGCTATGCCCGTCATATCGTCATGCGCGAGATAGGTGGTGTCGGTCAAAGGGCGCTAAAAGAAGCGAAGGTTTTGGTCGTGGGCGCGGGTGGTTTGGGATCTCCCGTGTTGCAGTATTTGGCTGCAGCAGGTGTTGGAACAATTGGTGTGATTGATGATGACGTGGTTGATAGCGCCAACCTACAACGTCAAGTGATCCATAGGGATGATGACATTGGCACCGCTAAAGTTTTTTCGGCCCAAGCGGCGATGATTACGCAAAATCCATTTGTAAATGTGCGCCCTTACCAGCGACGCCTGACAGATGACATCGCGGCAGAATTGATCGCTGAATATGATTTAGTTCTGGATGGATGTGATAATTTCGAAACCCGCTATCTGGTGAACAAGGTTTGCGTCGAAACGCAAACGCCGCTGATTTCTGGTGCTTTGACGCAGTGGGAGGGACAGTTGAGTGTCTTTGATCCTACCAAGGGCGCACCGTGCTATCAGTGTATTTTCCCCCAAGCACCTGCACCTGAATTGGCCCCAAGTTGCTCTGAGGCTGGTGTGATTGGTCCGTTGCCTGGTGTGGTGGGATCAATGATGGCAGTTGAAGCGATTAAGATGATCACGGGTGCCGGTGCGCCGATGTGCGGTGAGATGGTGATCTATGACGGGCTGTACGGTGAAAGCCGCAAAATTACGCTGGAGCGTCGGGCCGATTGTCCGATCTGTTTCAAATCTGAATAACCTCCAAAGGAGACACGAATGACAAATCCATTGCTCGCAATTTGGGACACACCGTTTGGTATAACTCCGTTTGACAAGATTTCTGACGATGATTTTGTCCCTGCGTTAGAGATCGCTTTGGCCAGCCATAAAGCAGATATTGATGTGATTGCAGGGTCTGCAGATCCCGCGACATTCGCCAATACGATTGAAGCACTTGAAGCAGTAGGTCGTGATTTGGATAAGGTGTTGTCTACGTTTTATACTGTTGCGGGGGCCGACAGTAATCCCGCACGCGAGGCGTTGCAACGTGATTTTTCACCACAACTGGCAGCGCATTTTTCAGAAGTGTCTGGTAACAAAGCGTTGTTTGCACGCGTTGCTACGGTTTGGGGTGTGCGCGATAGTTTGACGCTTAGCGATGAACAGGCGCGTGTTTTGATGCTGACCCATCGTGGGTTTGTGCGCTCTGGTTCTGCCTTGGAAGGTGCGGACGAGACCCGCATCAAAGAGATCAAGGGTCGACTGGCCGTATTAGGCACTGAATTCACCCAGAACCTTTTGTCTGATGAACGCGAATGGTTCATGGAATTGGGCGAAGACGATTTGGACGGCTTGCCAGAATTTGTGATTTCCGCTGCACGCGCTGCAGGTGAGGAAAAAGAGGCGGGTGGTCCGGTTGTGACATTGTCGCGCTCAATCATCGTGCCGTTTTTGCAATTCTCGACGCGCCGCGATTTGCGCGAGGTCGCCTACAAGGCGTGGGGTGCCCGCGGGGCCAATGGCGGCGACAAAGACAACCGTGACATCACGGCTGAGATTTTGGCGTTGCGGTCCGAGCGCGCACAGCTGTTGGGCTATGCGAACTTTGCTGAATACAAATTAGAAACAGAGATGGCGAAAACGCCGCAAGCTGTGCGTGATTTGTTGATGGCCGTCTGGGAACCAGCCAAGGCACAAGCCAATTCGGATGCAGAAAAGCTAACGGCTATGATGCATGCCGATGGTGTGAACGGTGATTTGGAGCCTTGGGATTGGCGTTTCTATTCTGAACGTCGCCGCAAGGAATTGCATGATTTGGATGAGGCAGAATTGAAGCCATATTTCCAATTGAACCGTATGATTGATGCATCGTTTGATTGCGCCACACGTCTGTTTGGTTTGCAATTTAAACCGCTCGATGTGCCGCTCTATCACGAGGATTGCCGCGCATGGGAAGTGACCCGTGACGGTAAACATATTGCGGTTTTCATTGGCGACTATTTTGCACGGGGTTCCAAACGTTCAGGGGCGTGGTGTTCTGCAATGCGATCCCAAGCGAAGTACCCTGAGGTGCAAGCGCCTGTGGTGATCAACGTATGTAACTTTGCGAAAGGGACACCTGCGTTATTGTCCTATGATGATGCGCGCACATTGTTTCATGAATTTGGTCATGCGTTGCACCAGATGTTGTCAAACGTGACCTATGAAAGTGTTTCAGGAACCTCTGTTGCGCGTGATTTTGTTGAGCTGCCAAGCCAGGTGTATGAACATTGGTTGGAAGTGCCCGAAGTATTGGCCAAGTTCGCGACACATGCGCAAACGGGTGAGGCGATGCCAGAGGCGTTGCTGTCTAAAGTGTTGGGCGCTGCGACCTATGATATGGGGTTTTCTACAGTAGAATATGTGGCGTCTGCGATGGTGGATTTGGAATTCCACGACGGCGATGCACCGCGTGACCCAATGGTACGTCAAGCTGAGATTTTGACAGGTCTTGGCATGCCGCGTGCGATCACGATGCGCCATGCCACACCGCATTTTGCGCATGTGTTTTCCGGCGACGGATATTCATCAGGATATTACAGTTACATGTGGTCTGAGGTGATGGACGCAGATGCGTTTGAATCGTTTAAGGAAGCGGGCGGTGCCTTTGATCCTGAACGCGCAGCAGCGTTAGAGGCCAACATTCTTTCAACCGGCGGCAGCCGTGATGCGGGCGAATTGTATGTCGCGTTCCGTGGTCGTTTGCCCGGCGTTGAGGCGTTGCTAAAAGGGCGTGGTTTGGCCGCTTGAACCGTGCTTGGGGGCGCTGTCCCCGTCGCGCGTCTCCCCCGGAGATTATTTGGTGAGATGAAGTAGGGGTGGTTAGTAGCCAGCGCTGCGATCTACGAGGTGTAGGAACGGCTCGCCTGCTTGCCCGCGTTTGACGTTTTCTGCGATTGTTAGGCTGGAGTATTTCGCCCGTGTTTCGGCTGCGATGTGGGGTGTGACTGTGACCTTTGGGTGCGCCCAATATGGGTGATCCGTTGGCAGCGGTTCGATGCGGAATGTATCGAGTGTTGCGTGGCTGATTTGTTCAGCATCGAGCGATTGCAAAAGTGCATTGTCGTCTATGAGCGGTCCGCGCCCCGGGTTAATGATTGTGGCCCCTTTAGGCATCATTGCAAAGGTTTCAGCGTTGAGTGTGTTGTTTGTGGCAGGCGTATCCGGCAGAAGGAGTACCGCGATTTCGGCCTTTGAAAGTGCTGTTTTTAGCCCCTCTGCGCCGTGATAGGATGTGACGCCTTCGATAGTTTTTTCTGACCTGCTCCAGCCGGAGACATTGAAGCCGAATTTTGCCAATGTGGATGCGCAGGCGCTGCCGAGTTCACCCATGCCAAACACTACCACTGAGCGGTCCCATGCAAGGGCTGGTGGGCTGGGTGCCCATTCATGGGTTGGGTTGTTGATATGTGCGTCCATCCCCAAATGGTGGCGCATCACATGGCCGCACACCCATTCAATCATCCCTTGGGTGAGGCCGGGATCGACCATACGGGTGAGTGGGATGGTTAGGGTTTGGTTGCCCACGATCCCTTCGACACCCGCCCACAGGTTCAAGACTGCCTTGGCCTTTGTGTAGGGTGTGAAGTCTTTGAGGTCTGAGTTGGGTGCATAGACGATGTAATCCACATCCGCTGGCGCAATGTCGAATGCCAGATGCACATCGTCTAGGCCGGCTGTTTTGAACGCATCGTTCAACGGCCCTTCATACAAAGGCCAGCGTTCTTTTTTTGCTGCGAATAGGATGTTGAGTGTCATTTACGAAACCTATCTTGGCCTGTGGACATGTGCGCTTTGGACCAGACCAAAGGCGAGCATAAGAACCAGCATGGCGGAGCCGCCGTAGCTGACAAGTGGCAGTGGAACGCCAACGACGGGGATCAGCCCCATGACCATTGCCATATTCACTGAGAAGAAGAGAAAGAAGTTGAGCGCGATCCCAAGGATCAAAAGCGATGAAAATCGATCGCGGTTTACCAGTGCTGAGGCGATGCAAAAGAAGATTATCAGCAGGTATATTGCAAGTAAAGAAATCCCGCCAACAAACCCGAATTCTTCGGCTAAGGTGGTGAAGATAAAGTCGGTGTGTTTTTCAGGCAGGAAGTTCAGACGGCTTTGGGGCCCTTGCATAAACCCGCGCCCTGTCCACCCGCCTGACCCAAGTGCGATCTTGGATTGGGTGATGTGATAACCTGCTCCCAGTGGATCGGCGCTTGGATCAATAAAGGTGTCGATGCGGTGGTATTGGTAGTTGTTGAGCAACTGCCAACTTGTTTCGCGACTTTGGAAAACGGCCACGATAAGACCGACACCAGATGCGATTACTGCTGCGAAATAGGCCCAGTGTACGCCTGCAAGAAACATGATGCCACCACCAGCCATAACCAAAAGAAGCGAGGTGCCAAGGTCGGGTTGTTGAATTACCAACGCTGTTGGCAACAAGATGATGGCAATGGGCAACAAAACCCAAAGGGGGCGCGATTTCTTTTCGGGCGGCAACCAGTCATAATATGCTGCCAGAAACATAACGAGGGTAATTTTCATCAACTCGGATGGTTGCAAGCGCATGAATCCAAGGTCGATCCAGCGTTGTGCGCCTTTGCCTTCTTCCCCGAAGAGATCAACGGCAACCAAAAGTATCACTGTAACGCCGTAGCAAAACCCAGAGAGGTTGCGCCAAAACCAAATTGGGGTCACCCCAATCGCAATCATCAGAATCAAACCAACAGCAAAGCGTTTCATTTGCGGTTCGGCCCAAGGGGTGAAGCTGCCACCTGCCACTGAGTAGAGCATGAGGAAACCGACACAGGCGACTGAGCTGAGCAAGAGTGTGAGAGGCCAGCTCAGGAACAGAATTTTACGCAGGCCCGTTGGCGTCGATTTTACCGTATACTCAAGATAACTCATGTTTTGTCGGCATCCTGAGTTTTGGCCATTGGGCGCATTTTCGCGAGGCGCTTTTGTTGGCTGCGGATGCGACCACGGTCTTTGGATGGATATGCCTCTAGTGGCGGTGGTCCATTGTATAGCGCCTGAAGTGTAATGTCGCGCGCGATAGGGGCCGCGGCTGTTGAGCCACTCCCACCGTGTTCCACAATAACAGCCACAGCATATTTAGGATTGTCTGCAGGTGCGAAGTCTACGAACAAGGCGTGGTCACGCCGTTCCCATGGTAAATCTTCATTTCGAATAACGCCGGTTCGCCGTTCGGCGGCAGAAATGTTACGCACTTGGCTGGTGCCAGTTTTGCCGGCCATGCGCATGTTCTCAATTGTAATGCGGCTTTTGTTGGCGGTGCCCCCTCGGTCATTGACCACGGCAAACATCGCTTTGCGCATCTTCTTTAGGTTGTTCTGGTCCACCTTGAGCGGTCCACCAGCACCTGATGCTTGTTCAACGCCGTCTACAGATTTTACTAAGCGTGGCGTCACTTCGCGACCTGTTGCAAGGCGCGCGGTCATCACGGCGAGTTGTAATGGGGAGGCAAGCATGTTGCCCTGTCCGATGGAGGCATTGACGGTATCGCCGATTACCCAATCTTTGCCATGAACGCGGTTTTTCCAAGCTTTGGTCGGTGTCAGGCCACGGGCAACTGCGGACATTTCAACGTTATGGCGCACACCTAATCCAAAGACGTTGGCCATTGCGGAAATCTTTTCGATGCCGACTTTCAACGCCAGGTCATAGTAGTAAACATCGCAACTGCGCTTGAGCGAGTTCTTCAGATCAACGCTGCCGTGACCAGAGCGTTTCCAGCAGTGGAATTTGCGGTCGGCCACTTCGAGGTGACCGTTGCAGCGTACCGTGTCGTCAGGCCCGATAATGCCTTCTTCAAGGGCTGCCATTGCGGTGATCATCTTGAACGTTGATCCGGGGGGATAGGTCCCTTGGACTGCTTTAGACGCCAACGGACGGAATTTATTGTCTGTCAGCTCGCGGTAATCGGCGACGGAAATGCCAGATACAAAGAGGTTTGGATCGTAAGTTGGTGCTGACCCAATTGCGACCAGATCGCCAGTTTCACAATCGATCACAACCGCACTGGCGCTTTCGCCGTCTAGGCGGGCCTGCAAATAGTTTTGCAGTTTGGAGTCAATTGTTAGCTGAATGTTTGCTCCTGGTTTGCCCTCGCGCCGTCTCAGTTCGCGCATTTCGCGGCCAGCTGCGTTGACCTCTATTTGCTTGTTTCCCGCAGAACCACGCAAACGAATTTCTTCTTTGGCTTCCACACCTACCTTACCAATCTGGAACCGTGAAATTCGCAGCAAAGGATCTGGGTCATTGATCTTTTTCAGATCGTAGTCACTGACTGGGCCAACATAACCCAAGATATGTGCGAAATCTGAGCCCAGTGGATAAACGCGGGAAAGGCCGACTTCTGGTGTCACACCGGGCAGTGCGGGTGCGTTGACTGATACGCGGCTGATGTCTTCCCAAGTCACATCTTCAGCGATGGTGACGGGGTAGAACGGTGCACTGCGTTTGATCAGTGCGACAGCGCGTTCAATGGTTTGATCATCCAAATCGATGATCTTGCTGAGGCGTGCGATCACAGCCTCAACGTCGCGGGTGTCTTCGCGCACCATCTTGATCTGATAGTTTGGGATGTTTTGTGCCAATTGAACGCCGTTGCGATCAAACACTTCACCGCGTTCGGGTGGGATCAGTTTAAACTTGATCCTGTTCTCTTCTGCCAATGTCCGGAATTGATCGGCCTCATTGATTTGGAGATGACGCATACGCGCAGCCAGTGCGCCAACCAACACAAGCTGTAGTCCGCCGACAACCAACGCGCGGCGTGATAACAAACTTTGGTTTGCTTCGTGATCGGCGTTTTTGCGTTTCACAGGCTGCCTCCACGTGTGTCCAAATCGCCAGGGATGCCTTTGCGCACTCCCATGAAGACGTGGGCCGCAAAAGCGATGACTGGGTAGTATAGGATCGTTGTTATCGTTTGGATGAGTTGCGATCCTAAGTTCGGTTGGTCGACCAAAAGCATGGCCAAGATGATGCGGTAAGAAATAGTAGCGCCAGCCAACATTACAATGACTGTAAGCCATTCAGAGGCGAAGTTCGATGCACGTAAACGTTTGGCGCGCCCCTTGAGGCTTTCACAACAAAGAAGACCCAAGAACGCCCATAGGCCTGGGGGGCGTTGCAGTAAAAGGTCCGATAGCAATAACATCATCCCCAGCAATACGATTGGGACGTATGCAGGCTTGCGGACTGACCATGCAAAGGCAAAACCTAAAAGTAGATCGGGCGTGGCCCAAGGGCGTGACATTGCGTTGAGGGGGAGTAGGTGGATGAACAAGGTCGCCAATCCCAGCACGATGAACCAACCACGCATAATCCAAATCCGCGATGTCTGGTGTTCACTCACTGGCTGGAGCCTCTTCACCGCTTGTTGGTTCAGACGTACCGATATTGTTTGTCAAAACATTTGCGGTGTCGGTCACAGGTTCGGTGGGGTGGCTGCGCAAGACGCGCAAGAATTTTAGCCGTTCATAGTCAGCGGCAAGGCGGACACGTAAACGGCCACTGGGGTCAGCTGCGACCTGACCGATAACCAGACCGGCAGGAAATACTCCGCCGTCGCCTGAGCTGACAACACGGTCACCGGGGCGCACAAGATCGGGACTTTCGATGAAATTGATAGGCGGTGCGGCACTGTTGTCACCAGCAACAATCGCACGCTGGCCGGAGGGTTGAATGGTAACAGGAATGCGACTGGACGCATCAGTAAGTAAAATAACACGGCTGGTGTTTTTCGCTACACCAGAAATACGACCAACCAAGCCAATACCGTCCATGGTGGCCCAGCCGTCGACAAGGCCATCACGTGCGCCAACGTTCAGCAGAACGGATTGGCGAAAGGGTGATCCGCTATCGGCGAGAACAACACCGGTGATGAATGTTAGGCGGGGATCAAGGCGTACGCTGTTTAGGTCAAGCAGACGGGCGTTCTCTTGTTCAAGTTGTAGTGCGGCTTCTTTCCACGATTGCATTTTGCGCAACTCGCGGTGCAGTTCTTGGTTTTGTTCTGCAATACGGTTGTAGCTTTGATAATCATGAAACAAGTTCACCGCACCGGTGACAGGGGCCATGGCCCAGTCAAAGTTTGGAACGATCCGGTCGGTGACTTGGGCGCGAAACCGTTCTACACGTGGGCTGTCGATGCGCCAAACCAGAAAGGTCGCGATCAAGACCAAGGATACGACAACCAAAAGCAACCTGCGCAAAGGGCGGGTGTAATTCTGACTGTTTGATCGATCGTTGGCCAAGGCGGTTATTTCCTGCGGTAGTCAGCCCTTGAATGGCTACTTGGACTGTCCAAGATTTGACCGGATGTGGCAAGCGATTTGGGCTGTTTGGGCGTTTGTATCAGCTGTCGTAATCGATAGCGTGGCGAAGTTGTTTTTCATATTCCAGCGCTTTGCCCGTACCCAAAGCCACACAATTCAGTGGTTCATCTGCAATTGAGACCGCAAGGCCTGTTTTCTCACGCAGAGCCAAATCCAGCTTACCTAGCAATGCACCGCCACCAGTTAACATGACACCACGATCAACGATATCGGCTGCAAGATCTGGTGGAGTTGCCTCAAGTGCGGTCATAACTGCTTCGCAAATTTGCTGTACAGGTTCTGCCAAAGCTTCGGCAATCTGTGCTTGAGTAATTTCAATTTCTTTCGGGATGCCGTTCAAAAGGTCACGTCCACGCACTTGCATGGATGTGCCACGACCGTCGTCTGGCATACGGGCCGTCCCGATAGATTTCTTGATGCGTTCCGCAGTTGTTTCACCAACCAAAAGGTTCTGTTGGCGACGCAGGTAGCTGATGACTGCCTCGTCCATGCGGTCACCACCAACGCGTACAGAGCGCGCATAGACAATGTCGCCAAGGGAAAGAACGGCAACTTCCGTGGTACCACCACCGATGTCGACAACCATGTTGCCTGTCGGGTCCGTGATTGGCATGCCAGCGCCAATCGCCGCAGCGATAGGTTCTGCAATCAGGCCTGCGCGGCGTGCGCCAGCGGACAGAACAGATTGGCGAATAGCACGTTTTTCAACGGGTGTTGCGCCGTGTGGGACGCAGACAATAATCTTTGGTTTCGAAAAGGTAGAACGCTTGTGTACCTTGCGGATGAAATGTTTGATCATTTCCTCAGCAGTGTCAAAATCGGCAATAACGCCTTCGCGCATTGGGCGGATTGCCTCGATGGAACCAGGTGTCCGACCCAACATTAATTTAGCGTCTTCGCCAACAGCTAAAACTTTTTTCACACCATCTTTGATGTGGTAGGCCACGACGGATGGTTCAGAAAGAACAACGCCTTTGC
This sequence comes from uncultured Paracoccaceae bacterium, assembly GCA_905182105.1. Taxonomy (GTDB): domain Bacteria; phylum Pseudomonadota; class Alphaproteobacteria; order Rhodobacterales; family Rhodobacteraceae; genus Ascidiaceihabitans. The sequence goes on along the minus strand of CAJJAR010000008.1, from coordinate 32,524 downwards.
CCTTAACGTAGATCAAGGTGTTGGCAGTTCCGAGGTCAATCGCCATGTCTGACGAGAAGAGACCACCAAGTTTATCGAAAATAGACATGAGTTAAGGCCTTGTAGGTAATAGCGCGTGGCATTGAAGTCGCCCATGAGTCGTATTGAATGGACACGCTATCTTATAAGGCGATGGCGCTTTGGGTGAAAGAGGGAATGCTGCTCAGCTGGGGCGGCAATCCGCGCATTTTGGACCTAATTTGCCTCATTCCGTCAGGCGGCGTTGTTCGATAGGCTAACTCTAACCGAGTAAGGAGAATAGAATGCGCAAAATTCAAGTGCTGGGCGTCCATCACATTACGTTGACAGGTGCAGATCGCCAGACGTCGATTGATTTTTGGGAAGGGCTGCTGGGCATGCCGTTTATCTTTGATCAACCGAACCTTGATGACCCCAATGAAGGGCATCTATATTTTGATCCGGGCGACGGGCGTTTGATCACTGTGTTTACGAATGAGAACCGCAAACCTGATCGGACGCGCACGTCGATGGATATTGGCTGTGTGCATCATCTGGCGTTTGAGGTCGACCGTGCGATGTTCACTCAAGTGCCCAAACGGTTGGAGGCACGTGATATCGGGCATTCGGGCGTTAAAGATCGCGGGTTTATGGATTCGGTATATTTCAAAGACCCGCTTGGGCAGTTGATCGAACTGGCCTGTTACAAGTTCATCCCACCACGTGGATCATCCCATGCTGAAGTCATGTTGGAGGCGCACAAGCTTCGTGTTTCTGCAGGGGATATGGCGATTGGGGAAGTGCATTTGGCGGATGCTGTTGAGTTGATTGTGGAGCGGTCCCAACACTCATTGTCTGCGGATCGCGGCGCGCGGGATCCTTACCGAGGTTAGGGATTGGGTTTTCTGGTGGACTGAGGTGCTGCCTCAGACTCCGGGATATTTAGGAACAAGAGAAGGAGGGTGGGGCGCGCAGATAATGCGCACCCTATTTTATTAGGCATCTTTGTAATTGATTTCAGGCGTGTCTTTGCCTGATTTTTCACGACGTACCAGCAGGCGGTTTAGTGCATGGACGTAGGCTTTGGCAGAGGCAACAACAGTGTCTGTGTCTGCGGATTCGCCCGTTACTATACGACCGTCTTCTTCCAAACGCACTGTTACAGTGGCTTGGGCATCTGTGCCTTCAGTCACGGCGTGCACTTGGTAAAGCTGCAGTTTTGCCTCGTGTTCAACCAATGCTTTGATCGCATTGAATGTTGCATCCACTGGGCCATCGCCGGTTTCGGTGGCTGTGTGTTCTGTACCATCGATTTCCAGTTTTAGGTCGGCTTGTTGTGGCCCTTCGGTTCCGCATTGAACGCGCAAAGACGTGATTTTTAGACGATCATTCTCAGGATCGTCAGAGTTGCGCATCAAGGCGACTAAATCGTCATCAAACACTTCCTTCTTGCGATCAGCCAGTGCTTTGAAGCGAACAAAAACGTCCTTCAGCTGGTTGTCACCTAATTCAACGCCTAGCTCTTCCAGCTTGGCGCGCAGTGCTGCGCGTCCAGAATGTTTGCCAAGGGGCAAGGAGGTGCCAGACAGGCCCACATCTTCGGGGCGCATGATCTCGAACGTCTCGGCGTTTTTCAACATGCCGTCTTGGTGGATGCCAGATTCGTGCGCAAAGGCGTTTTTACCAACGATGGCTTTGTTGAACTGAACAGGAAAGCCAGCAACTGTTGCAACGCGGCGTGAGATGTTCATCAGCTTGGTTGTGTCGATACCAGTTTGATACGGCATGATGTCATTGCGTACCTTCATGGCCATTACGACCTCTTCCAACGCTGTATTGCCAGCGCGTTCGCCAAGGCCGTTGATGGTGCATTCTATTTGACGTGCACCTGCTTCAACCGCAGCCAAGCTGTTGGCCGTCGCCATGCCAAGGTCGTTGTGGCAGTGCGTGGCGAAGATGATGTTGTCGGCACCCGGCACATGCTCAAGCAAATCACGGATTAATTGTGCGCTTTCGCGTGGCGCAGTGTAGCCCACGGTGTCAGGTATGTTGATTGTCGTCGCACCTGCTTTAATTGCTATTTCAACGGTGCGGCACAGATAATCAAATTCAGTACGTGTTGCATCCATCGGGGACCACTGTACGTTGTCGCAAAGGTTGCGCGCGTGGCTTACGGTTTCTTCAATCCGGATCGCCATTTCGTCTTTGGTCAAATTCGGGATCGCACGGTGCAATGGGGATGTGCCGATAAAGGTGTGAATACGGGGCTGCGCGGCGTGCTTCACGGCTTCCCAGCAGCGGTCAATATCGCCCAGTTGGGCACGGGCCAAACCGCAGATGACTGAGTTCACACTATTTTTGGCAATCTCTGAAACGGCGTTGAAGTCGCCTTCAGACGCAATCGGAAAGCCGGCTTCGATAATGTCGACGCCCATTTCGTCCAACAGTCCAGCGATCTCAAGCTTTTCGGCGTGAGTCATGGTTGCGCCGGGGGATTGTTCGCCGTCGCGCAATGTGGTGTCGAAAATTACGACGTTGTCTTGGGAAGATGTCATTTGGTTTCTCTTTTGTGTCCTAGTTCTTGGCACGTATCCGACCCTCGCGGATAACCCTCTGAGCGGATGTGCCGATGGACACGCTCAGAGGCTGGATAGGAGCAAGAGCTCGCACAAAAGTGCTGCGCCGAGAGGGCGCGCGGTCAGGGTATGTGCGTCACGTGTCATTGAGGTAGTTATAGCCGCTGATTTTCAAATGAAAAGTAGGTTTTTATGTCTAATTGGATGGGGTGCCATTTTGAGGCGGAGCGTAGCATTATGATTTTGGGCCATCCGCGTTGAAGTGTGTTTGTGCTGTGCTACCTCGAGGGTATGATAGATGTTTTGATTATTGGCGCTTCGGGCGGCATTGGCGGTGCGATTGCACACCATCACACGACGCGCGGCGACAGTGTTATAGGGCTTTCACGCTCAATTGACGGTTTGGACATTACGGATGCCCAAAGTGTCGCTGATCATTTGGGACGCTTGGATCGCACCTTTGACAGGGTGATCGTTGCCACTGGGGCGCTGAGCGTGAATGGTGCGGCCCCTGAGAAAACGATCAGAGCGATTGATTCTGTCGCGATGGCAGATCAGTTCGCGGTTAACGCTATTGGCCCTGCGCTGTTTCTTGCGCATGCGAGTCACCTGTTAAGAAAAGACCGCGCCAGCGTATTTTCTGTGCTGTCGGCCAAGGTGGGGTCTATCGGAGACAACCGATTGGGTGGATGGGTCAGTTACCGTGCGGCTAAAGCGGCAGTGAACCAGATCGTGCGCACCTCTGCGATTGAGTTGGGGCGCAGCCATCCGCATTCTAGCGTCGTTGCGTTGCACCCGGGAACTGTGCAAACGCCGTTCACGTCCAAGTACCTTGCCCGCCATGCAAGCGTTCCAGCGGATCAAGCGGCGGCGAATTTGGTGAATGTTATGGATAACCTTACACCTGCGCAAAGTGGTAGCTTCTATGACTATTCAGGAACGGCGCTGCCTTGGTAGGAATGAGCGATTAACCGCCTTCCGTAAGCGCACCGTTTTCCCAAGAGCCAGTGGCTTCTTCACCCGTTGCATAGCGCATTGTGCCGCTGCCTTGGCGTTTGCCCTTTAGGAACGTGCCCTCGTATATATCGCCATTGTCGTAGGTTGCTGTGCCTATGCCGTTGATCTCACCCGTTTGCCATTGGCCATTATATTCAAAGCCATTGGCCATATTGATCTTGCCCGTGCCATTTCGCTGTCCATTGTCAAAGTTACCAACATAGACTGTGCCATCTGGATAAGTTGCAGTGCCTGCACCGTGGCGCTGGCCGTTTCCCCACGCACCGTCATAGCGATAGCCATCGGCATAGGTCATGATGCCTTGACCATGGTTACGTGCATTTTTAAAACCACCTTCATAAACCACGCCGTTGACATAGGTGGCTTTGCCATTGCCCTCGATCACACCAGCGACCCAGCTGCCCTCATAGACAGAACCGTCTTTATACGTTATTTTTCCAGTGCCATCGGCAAGGTCATCACGAAAGCTGCCTTCGTAGATTGAACCATCGGGATAGGTTACGCGGCCTTGTCCTTCGATCTGGCCTGCGATCCATGCGCCGACGTAGGTGTAGCCATCCGTGCCGGTAAATGTGCCAGTGCCGTGACGACGATCATCTGCGAATTCGCCCTCGTAGATGTCACCGTTCGCATAGGTTACACGGCCTGTACCTTGGCGGCGTCCTGATACCAGTTGTCCGTCATAAACGTCGCCGTTGGGTTGAGTTAGCGTGCCAGAGCCATCGATTTGGCCGTCTTTCCACAAACCGACATAGATCAACCCATCCGGCATCGTTAGCTTGCCGGAACCCTCGCGTTTGCCGTTGGCGATGTCGCCGTCATATACAGCGCCGTCAGGATAGGTGATTGTGCCTACGCCGTTTTTGACGCCGTCAATCCAGTCGCCTTTGTATTCATAGCCACCCGGGCTTTGCATAACGCCTTTGCCATGGTGTTTGGCATTTCGGAACTCACCTTCATAGCGCACGCCGTTTGCATACAGCGAGACGCCTTGGCCCATAATTGCACCAGTGACCCAGTCGCCTTCATAGGTTCCGCCATCGGCAAAGGTAATTTTGCCAAAGCCGTCAGGTTTACCTTTTGAAAAGTTACCTTGGTAGACGGAGCCATTTGGAAAACGCGCAACGCCTTCACCTTTTATTTCGCCGTCATCCCATGCGCCGGTATATTCATAGCCATTGGGCAGGCGATAGGTGCCTTCTCCGTGCTGTAGGCCGCCGCGAAAGCTGCCCTCATAGATGCCGCCATCGTCGTATTGTTTGGTCTGAACCTGACCATCCTGTGCCAATGCCCCCATGGGAGTAGCAGCTAAACACAAAGCGAGAATAAGACGTTTCATGGCGAGACCTGTGTTAATTCTTGGCCTGCACGCAACTGTGCAAGCTTGCTCAGCCTAGAATAAGGTGGCCCACCTCGCAATGGGTTTTGCACATGGGTTATAATGTTCGCGTCTAATTGGGCGTGTCAGGGGTTTTCTGGGCGTGTTGGAACGCATATAGGTGCAGATGAAATCTGACCGGAGCATCCCATGGCTGATACGTTTCGCATTACACTGTGCCAGTTAAATCCAACCGTTGGCGATATCGCTGGCAATGCAGCCTTAGCGCGTGATGCATGGGAGCAGGGGCGCGCGGCCGGTGCTGATCTGGTGGCGCTGCCTGAGATGTTTATCACAGGTTACAATGCCCAAGATTTGGTGGTGAAACCTGTGTTTCACAAGGCAGCTATGGCTGCTGTTGAACAATTGGCAAAAGACTGTGTGGACGGCCCCGCCTTGGCGATTGGTGGCCCGTGGTTTGAAGATGGCTGTCTGTATAACGCCTACCTGATCTGTAAGGGCGGTAAAGTTGCATCCAAGGCGCTTAAGCATCACCTGCCAAATGAAACCGTGTTTGATGAGGTCCGTATCTTTGATGCAGGGCCTTTGGGTGGACCCTATACCGTTGGAAATACACGCATCGGCAGCCCAATCTGTGAAGATGCATGGCACGAAGATGTGGCAGAGACCTTGGCTGAAACAGGTGCTGAATTCCTTTTGATCCCCAATGGATCGCCCTATTACCGTGACAAATTCGAAACCCGCCTGAACCACATGGTGTCACGTGTTGTCGAAACAGGTCTGCCGCTGATCTATCTGAACATGGTGGGCGGTCAGGACGATCAGGTCTTTGACGGTGCTTCATTCGCGCTGAACCCGGGTGGCGGGTTGGCCCTTCAAATGCCTGCGTTTGATACGGCTATTGTCCATGTTGATCTTGAACGCGGCACTGATGGCTGGCGTGTTAAGGATGGGGTTAAGACCGCTCAACCAGACACGTGGGAACAAGACTACCGTGTGATGGTTCAATCGTTGCGCGACTATATGGGCAAGACGGGTTTCAAAAAGGTTCTGTTGGGTATGTCCGGCGGTATTGATTCTGCCATCGTGGCGACGATCGCCACAGATGCCTTGGGCGCTGAAAATGTGCGCTGCGTCATGTTGCCGTCTGAATACACCAGCAAGGCGAGCCTTGAGGATGCAGAGGCCTGCGCCAATGCGCTGGGCTGTCGGTATGATTACGTTCCCATCGCTGAGGGGCGTGAGGCGATTACCAATACGTTGGCCCCATTGTTCGCAGGCCTTGAAGAAGGGCTGACCGAGGAGAACATCCAGTCCCGCCTGCGCGGTTTGTTGTTGATGGCGATGAGCAACAAATTTGGCGAGATGGTTTTGACCACTGGCAATAAATCAGAGGTCGCGGTGGGATACGCCACGATCTATGGCGATATGGCTGGCGGTTATAACCCGATCAAAGACCTGTATAAAATGCGGGTGTTCGAAACCTGCCGCTGGCGCAATGCCAACCACCGCGACTGGATGATGGGACCAGAGGGGGCTGTGGTCCCTGATAGCATCATCACCAAGGCCCCAAGTGCAGAGCTGCGCGACGATCAAAAAGATAGCGACAGCCTGCCGGATTATCCGGTGCTGGATGCGTTGCTTGAAATGCTGGTGGACAATGACGCCTCTGTCGCCGATTGCGTGGCCGCTGGGTTTGATCGTGATGTGGTAAAGAAGGTCGAGCACCTAATCTATATTTCCGAATACAAACGCTTCCAATCCGCACCGGGTGCGCGATTAACGAAGGGGGCGTTCTGGTTGGATCGCCGTTATCCAATTGTGAACCGTTGGCGCGATCCGAGTTGAGCGGGTGATAGATTGATCAGGGTTGGCTGAGAAAACTGGAGCTGGAGATGCCCGATGGCAGCTTTGAGCCCAAAATATTGGATGCTGCGCTACGCCGAATGACCGTGATGTGCACTAAAGCTGAACTCCAATATCGGTTCTGTTGTCGCGATTAATGCCTTCAGTTCATTTTGTAAGGGCTATCTGCGGGAGAGCCAGCATGATCCGTCCAGTTGCTGCTCTCTGCCTTTCTGTCGACATGCAGGGCGCAGTCATGATCTGGGTACGTCACTATGTCGCCTGAAGACCTTGTGCCAATCACAAGATATCGGACCTCTGTGTTACTGCAATTTTGCAAGTTATGAGCAATTGGATCTCCAGCTTTAAACGTCGCAGCGTCGCCCGAGCACAAAATTACGCTATCATCCACCTCGTGAAGTGTGACTTCCCCCTGCAATACATAAACCATCTCATCATCACCTGCATGCCAATGTTTGACCGACGAAGAGGAACCTGGTGGCAAGATTTCTTCAAAAGCGCCAAACTGGGTCAATCCCCCGCTATCACTGAAAAGGAGTGCATGATACGGGCCGCAAGGGTTGCCTGCGCCATCATCACTCTCAGTTTTGGCAGTTTCCTTACTGAACACAGGCATGGCAATGTTCTCCTAAAATCATTCAAGTCTCAGTGAGTGTAACAACTATTTCCTGAATTCAAATCCTTTGCTGCTCGATCAAAAAAACCCACTTACTCCAGTGGTTTGTCCGTAAAGTCCACGTTTCTTGAGTTTAGGCTGTCCAAGTGTTGCTCATGAAAACTCCGCCACACCCCACACGCATCGAACTGGACAAATCGCGGCCCCTATGACACTCAAACCCCGCATAGGAGATCACGCAAATGACCATCACACGTTTCGCCCCATCGCCGACCGGCTATATCCACGTCGGTAACCTGCGCACTGCGCTGATGAATTACCTGATTGCCCGCAAGGCTGGCGGTACTTTCATTCTGCGCATCGACGATACCGATCCGGTGCGCTCGGAACAGAAATACGTTGATGGGATCAGGCAGGATCTCGAATGGCTGGGTCTGCATTGGGACAAGGTCGAGCGTCAGTCCGATCGTTTGGACCGTTACGCGGATGCCGCTGAAAAACTACGCAGCATTGATCGTTTTTATGAAGCGTTCGAAACCCCGACTGAGTTGGACCTGAAGCGTAAGAAACAGCTGAACATGGGCAAACCACCGGTCTATGATCGCGCGGCGTTGAACCTTAGCGCTGAAGAACGCGATACTCTACGCGCTGAGCGCGGTGATGGCGTCTGGCGTTTTAGGCTGGATCAGGAACGCATCAATTGGAAAGACGGCATTCTTGGCGACATCTCTATCGATGCGGCATCTGTCAGCGATCCGGTTTTGATCCGTGGTGACGGTCAGGTTCTGTACACAATCGCATCTGTTGTCGATGACACGGATATGGGCGTGACCAATGTTGTGCGTGGCTCTGACCACGTGACCAACACGGCCACCCAAATTCAAATTATGAAGGCGCTGGGCATGACCCCACCGTCCTTCGCACACCACTCGTTGCTGACCGGTCCACAGGGCGAGGCGTTGTCGAAACGTCTGGGCACTTTGGCCCTGCGTGATCTGCGTGAGCAGGGCGTTCAGCCAATGGCACTGTTGTCCATGATGGCGCGTCTTGGGTCGTCTGATCCAATGGAACTGCGGAGCGAAATGTCCGAACTGATTGATGGCTTTGAAGTCAGCAGCTTTGGCACCGCACCGACGAAGTTTGATGTCTCTGACCTATTCCCGCTGACGGCAAATGTGTTGCAAGTAAAACCATTGGCTGACGTTGCTGATCAGATTGCTGATCTTGGCGTTCCTGCTGATCTGGCCGAAACATTTTGGACGGTCACACGTGACAACATCACAACGCTAAAAGACTTGGCTGCGTGGTGGACATTGTTCAGCGAAGGCGCTGATCCCGTGATCGACGATGAAGACGCAGAATTCGTGGCCCAAGCGATGGATATGTTGCCTGAAGGTCCGTTCGATGACACCACATGGAAAACGTGGACGGGTGCCGTGAAAGAAGCGACTGGCCGCAAGGGCAAGGGCTTATTCATGCCGCTGCGCAAAGCGCTGACAGGTCAAAGCCACGGACCAGATATGTCCGCGTCAATGACACTTTTGCAGGTTGTTAAAGCCCGAGCTTAAGAACTGACTATCTGGGCCGCGATGCGGTCCAGATGTCCATCCACCAGCGCGGTTTCTGAGGCGCTTAGGATTTGGCTGCGCGGATACCGTGGCGTGGCGCGGTCGTTTAGGATCGGCATATCCCATCCATCGGTGGTGGCGAAAAATGCATCAACGCCGTCTTCACCAAATTGTTGCAGATACCCCTGAATAACCACATCTAGATAGCTAAGTAGGATGGCCTGATCACCCTCCATTAGCATGTCTTCAGTGGCAACTGCATAGTGGGCGATATCGGTTGATGGATCGCCACCATGGCTAACTTTGCCCGCTGACGGAATGCGGCGGTACCCAGTTTCGCGTTCATCCAAAGCGGCCCAATCGGCATTGGGAACCGCGGCAATCAGACCTTGGATTTGTTCAGAGGGGTCACCCGGAACAGCCGTCAAGAGGATGGTGCCATAACCGCCATTGCGTACCCATGCACGGCGCCATCCCGATAGAGTCGCTTTTTGCGCGTTGGGGTAAATGTGGGTCGCCGTGTTGACGAGGCTGCCATAGCCAAAAAAGTGTGGATCGCTCATGGTCTTGTCCTTATTCTCGGGCCCGAAGCACTTGGGCTGGGCGCGCCGCCAATGGGCCCCATGCGAACAAAAGACCAGCAGCAAGTGTTGCAATAACACCCCCCGCAATGATCGCCAATGCCGATGGCCAAATCACGATGTATTCGATGTTCATGACAAATGTGCTTACAGCCCATCCGCCTGCGATACCGGCCGCCAATGCAACAAGGCCAGCGGCCAATCCCAGCAGGGCAGAGCGGAGTGCGAAACTGAGTAAAATACGCCCGCGTGTGGCCCCAAGTGTTTTGAGAACAGCTGCTTCATAGGTCCGTGCCTTGGTACCTGCGGCTGCCGCGCCGATCAGAACAAGGAAACCAGTTAGCAAAGTTGCTGATGCGCCATAAGATGTGGCGGCTGCGAGACCTGACAAGACATCCGCGACCCGCTCAATGGCGTCGTGCACGCGGATTGCGGTGATGTTGGGATAGGCTTTGGCAAGATCACGCAGGATGGCTGTTCCCACTTCTGGTTCTGCGTAGACGGTTGAGATGAAAGTATGCGGCGCACCCTGCAAAGCACTGGGGTTCATTGAGAGGATGAAACCGATGCCAACGGATGAAAAATCAACCTCACGAAAGGAACTGATGGTGCCGGTAATATCGCGGCCCAAGATGTTCATCGTGACGGTATCACCCAAGGATAGGTTCATTTCCTCGGCTTCTTCGGCTGCAAAACTGATAAGCGGAGGGCCAGAATAGTCCTTAGGCCACCATTCGCCATCTGTGATGCGGGTTCGTTTGCTGGGTCGGTCTGCGTAGGTGACGCCCCGATCTCCTTCAAGCACCCAATGATCCCCCGCAACCTCACGGGCGGGTTTTCTGTTGATCTGGGTAATGACCCCGCGCAACATTGGGGCGCTGTCGATCCGCCGGACCGCTGGGTCGCCTTCAAGGCGCTTGGTGTAGCCCTCCATCTGGTCGCGTTGAATGTCGACAAAGAAGTAGGATGGCGCGATGTCAGGTAGGTTTCCAGTGATAGCATTGCGCAGGTTGCCATCGATTTGGCCGACGCTGGCCAGGACGGATAGGCCAAGACCCAAAGACAGGATAACAGATGCCGCCCCTTCCTGGGTCCCTGAAATAGAGGTCAACGCCCAACGCCATGATGGAATCCCCTTGGTGAATTTTCCACCGCGTTTGGCGAGCCACTGTATGATGGCTGCAGAGACGACAAGCATCAGTAGGGCAACCATGATGCCACCTGATGTCGCCAAGGTAAGCCGCCATGTTCCAGAGAAGGTGGCCGCCAATCCGATCAAAGCGCATAGTACGATAGCGATGGCCAAAAGGTAACGGGGGGCGGGGAGCAGTTTGCTGCTGCCAAGTGCGTCGCGAAACAGGATCGCGGCGCGCACGTCTTCGGCGCGGGCCAATGGCCAGAGAGTGAAGATAAATGCGGTCAATAGACCGTAGATCGCGGCCTCAAACAACGGCGCTGGATAGATACCAAAATTGGCGGGGATCGGTAGGCGTGCCTCAATCAAGGGAGCCAGCAATAGTGGAGCAAGTGCACCAAGTAGAAGACCGATTGAGATGCCGATGAGGGATAAAAATCCGATTTGGATAAAGTAGGTTTGAAAAATCGTGCTGCGCTCTGCACCAAGGGTCCGCAATGTGGCGATGACATTGGTTTTTTCTGCAAGGTAGGCGCGTACGGCTGCTGCAACACCCACACCACCAACGACCAATCCTGACAGCCCAACAAGCACCAAAAACGCACCTAAGCGGTTTACAAATTCGGTGACGCCGGGCGCACCATTTCGTGCGTCTGTCCAACGCATTCCACTGTTTTGAAATTGGGCGCGTGCGTTCGCCTCAAGTCCCTCAAGGTCAGGATTTGGCGGGAGGCCGAGGCGGTACTTTGTGTTGAACAACGTTCCAGAGGCCAACAGGGACGAGTTCGCCAAATCGGCCGTTCGCACAAGTGTGCGTGGCCCCAACCCAAAACCATCAGCGGCTCCATCAGGTTCGTGCATGATTTCTGCGGATAGGTTGAACTGTTGGGTTCCAAGCGCGAAGGTATCGCCGATAGACAGACCCAAACGATCGATCAACGCACGTTCCATCACCGCACCGGGCATGCCGTTTTGCGTTGCTAGGGCTGCTTCCAAGTCCATTGCAGGGGATAGTTCCATCGTGCCAATCAGCGGATAGGCATCATCGACGGCTTTGACTTGGGTCAGTCCACGTTCAGTTTGTTCACCATTGTCGACCACGGCCATCGAACGAAATTCTGCGATTTCAGATACGGCATTGGCCTGCGATTGCATCCATTCCTTTTCCTCTGCATTGGCAAATCGGTAGGTGAAATCGAGTTCTGCATCGCCCCCCAAAAGGGCGGCACCCTCAATCGAAAGACCCGTTTCAATTGCGGTGCGTACGGAACCAACGGCTGCGATGGCAGCCACCCCAAGGGCAAGGCAGGATAGGAAGATTGTGAAGCCCTTCAGCCCCCCACGCAGCTCTCGGCGTGCAAAGCGGGCAGCAATGGCGATGCTCATTTGATGGTGCTTTCCTGGGCGATCAACCCGTCTTCGAGGCGGATGATTTGATCACAACGCGCAGCTAGGACATCTGAGTGCGTGACAAGGACCAAGGTGGCACCATGTTTGTCGCGCAGGCCAAACAACAGGTCCATAATGGCGTTGCCGTTGGTGCCGTCCAAATTGCCTGTTGGTTCATCTGCCAACAAGATTTTCGGCCTTGCGACAGAGGCGCGCGCCAAGGCAACGCGCTGTTGTTCGCCGCCTGACATTTGTGATGGATAGTGATCTGCACGGTGGCTTAACCCAACATCAGATAGTTCAGAACGCGCCCGTTCAAAGGCATCTTTGACCCCTGCTAATTCCAGCGGGGTTGCGACGTTTTCAACAGCAGTCATGGTTGGGATCAAATGGAACGACTGAAACACAATGCCCATGTTATCGCGGCGGAAACGCGCAAGTGCATCTTCGTTCATGGCGGTCAGGTCTTGGCTGAGGGCGTGGATGGTTCCGCCGCTTGCTTGTTCAAGTCCACCCATCAACATTAGTAAGGATGACTTCCCTGAACCGGATGGGCCAACCAGCCCGACGGTCTGCCCTTCTTCAATGTCCAAAGAGATGCCGTGCAAAATATCAACACGTCCCGCATTGCCGTCCAAAGATAACATTGCGTTTTTTAGCGAGAGGACTGGTGTTGTCATGCTTTGATGCCTTTATAGAGTGTAACAACCGATATGGAGCTTAGATCACGATGCGCAAGTCAATCATCAGTATTGCCACAAGTTTCTTAGCATTTCCGGCTATTGCAGACCCGATCCAAGTGGTGGCTTTTGGTGACAGTTTGACCCAAGGATATGGGCTGCAGGTTAAGGATGGGTTTGTCCCACAGCTACAAGCGTGGGCAGACGCGCAGGGGCTTGGGGTTGCTTTGAGCAATGCAGGTGTATCGGGTGACACGACGGCGGGTGGTCTGTCGCGGGTGGCATGGACATTGACGCCTGAGGTAGAGGCGATGATCGTGACGTTGGGTGGCAATGACGTTTTGCGCGGCATTGATCCCGCAGTGAGCCGTGCAAACCTACACGATATCTTGAGCGAAGCGCAGGCTGCGGATGTGACTGTTCTGTTGATTGGAATGAAAGCACCTGGGAATTTTGGACCGGACTATAAGGCCGAATTTGACAGCATATTTCCAGAACTGGCTAAAGAATTTAACGCGGTATTCTTGGATAGTTTCTTTGCGGGACTGGGTGATGCAATCACCGATCCCGTGGCCCTAGGACCTTATATGCAAGGTGATGCCATTCATCCGAATGCGGATGGGGTTGCGTTGATTGTGCAGGGGGTTGGGCCGAAATTGGTTGAACTGCTGGAACGCGTTGCCGGTTGATAGAAACAGAAAAACGGACGCGCTTGCGTCCGTTTTAGTATTATAATCCGGTTATAAAACCAGTAGCTTAAGACAGTGCTAGGTTCGCAGCGCTTTCGCGGCCATCACGGCCAGGTTCGATATCGAAAGTTACTTTTTGGTTGTCTGCCAAGCCTGTAAGGCCAGCGCGTTCAACTGCAGAGATGTGTACGAATACGTCATTTCCGCCACCATCTGGTGCGATAAAGCCGAAGCCTTTAGTTGAGTTGAACCATTTGACGGTGCCATTAGCCATCGTCTGTACTCCTGTATATTACTGCCCACAGTATGCGGCAGGTCGGCTAGGTCATAATCACATCGAGAGACTGAGCCGAAAGGAGCAGTAGGGTCGATAGGTGTAACGTCGCACAGGTAATATGGGGTCTGTGGGTAACAATTTCAAGACGAGAGCACTTAACAGCGAAAATCTGCTGAGTGGGATATTCTTGAAATCTATTAAATCTTACAATAACAGTGTTCTAGCTACCTGTTGTTCCATTGATAAAAATGAACAAAATTTCGATCAGGCATAAAAAAGACCGGACACTTTACAGTATCCGGCCCTTCTAATCGTTAAGCAAAGAAGCTTATGCGAGTGCGATATTAGTCGCAGATTCGCGACCGTCACGGCCAGCTTCGATGTCGAATGTTACTTGCTGGTTGTCAGCCAAGCCTGTTAGGCCTGCGCGCTCAACTGCAGAGATGTGTACAAACACATCTTTTGCTCCGCCTTCAGGTGCGATAAAGCCGAAACCTTTAGTTGTGTTAAACCATTTTACGGTGCCATTAGCCATATCCGTAGTCTCCAATTTACTGCCATCCGCGTAAGTGCGATGGCTCGGCGTGGTCGGTCTGTGATCGAAAGACTGAAGCCGTGTAAACGAGACAGTGGTCGAAAAAGATAACGTAAGCAGCTGCCATATGGCAGAGGTTTAGGATTCGGGCAAGGGGTATCTTTGGGCTGCGACAATTGTGCATGATCATATTTTGAAGGGCCAAATGGCAAATCGGTACAGCGTATGTATCGCGTCGGTATAACGTCGGTGCGCGGCGCAAGCTCTATTTTGGACGCGTTAAAGGATTTCTAGCAGGCTGTGAGGGCAGGCTAAAAACGGGGTGACGTGTTGGCGCAAATCAGCAAATCAGAGAAACTAGCGTGGCGACGCCTTATCTATCACATGTGGTCGTCGAGTGAAGATCGAGTCCCGATGCAGGAGGTCCGCGAAGAGGTGCCAGACGCGTGGCACATTATTGTGGTGGACCTAGACTGCCATGCGCCCAAGCAGAAGGTGACGCTGTATCTGGACGCGCCCGTGGCCAAAGCGTTCAAGGCGATGGGACAGGGATATCAGGCGCGGATCAATCGGATCTTGGCGACCTATCTAGAGATGAAGGGGGGTATCTGCTGGAGGCAGAAGCGATCATGCTGAAGGATCGACAAACGGTGATTTTAGCGGCGGAACAGGCGGAGGGGTCTGAGACGAAAGGGCGTGGTTGGGGGCAGCTGTGTGAGTGAGGTGTGGTGGGTTTTAACGGTTCGGTAAGGATAGAGTGAGTAATTTGGTGCATGTCATCGGTGCATCGTGGGATGGCAGCGGGGCGTTACGCAAACGCCGAATGGGCATGGAAAGCGTAGGGCAGGGTTCACCCCGCCGATATTGGTGATTTTTGATGGGTGGTTATGGCGGGTGAACCCCGCCCTACATTATTTGTCTTTTCGTAGTTCATTTAGGAGTGAATAGGCGAGGGTACTTCCTCCGCCGAAGACAACCTATAAGGGTAGGCTGACGGCGGTGCCGAATGCTGCTATTCCAGCACCTTGAAATCCGAATAGAAAAATTGCAAAAGCACTACCAGCGATAAATGAGCGGAATCCACCCTTTCGCTCCACCCAGACAATGCGGTTTGTCTCATTGGCAAGATGTTTTATAACTGGAAGTAGTGGAGTGGATTTTTTTAGTAGAGCTGAAAGTTGGTTCAGATTCTGTTTTCTTGTTGTTTTAGAAGCTTTAATTTTCAGCAATTCGGTTAACCAGCCTGTTAGAGCGGCTTGTTCTTCGTTGGTTAAACCCGCGACGAATTCGTGCAACTTAGTCTATGATCAGCTGTTCTTAATTTCTGTTTTGTCAAATGACATATTTACTACCTAACAAAACTGGGGGAAATTCCCAGCATTACCGACCGCGAGACAGAATACACTCATGCGCACCCTGCCTCGCACCCGTTAAATTAACTTCGTTAAATTAACGCGTAAACTTTTTATGCTTCAGACGCTTAGGCTCCATCGCATCGGCACCCAAACGGCGTTTCTTGTCTTCTTCATAATCTTCGAAGTTGCCTTCAAACCATTCAACGTGTGAATCGCCTTCAAACGCCAACATGTGTGTACAGATACGGTCGAGGAAGAAACGGTCGTGCGAAATGACGACCGCACAGCCTGCGAAATCAACAAGCGCGTCTTCGAGCGCACGCAGTGTTTCTACGTCCAAGTCATTGGTCGGCTCATCGAGGAGCAGCACGTTGCCGCCGTCTTTGAGCAGGCGCGCCATGTGAACACGGTTGCGCTCACCACCGGACAGTAGCCCGACTTTTTTCTGTTGCGCGGAGCCTTTAAAGTTGAACGACGAGCAATAGGCGCGTGAGTTTACTTCGGCGTCGCCCAGTACAATCAGCTCGGCACCGCCAGAGATGGCTTCCCAAACGTTATCATCAGGGTTCAGGTCATCGCGTGACTGATCCACGTAGGACAGTTCAACCGTGTTGCCGATTTCAACTGTACCCTCGTCAGGCTGTTCTTGGCCCGTGAGCATTTTGAACAGTGTGGATTTACCCGCGCCGTTTGGCCCGATCACACCGACGATACCGCCCGGAGGAATGGAAAGCGTTAGACCATCGATCAACAGCTTGTCGCCCATGGCTTTTTTCAGCCCTTCGATCTCGATCACTTTGTTCCCAAGGCGTTGGCCGTTCGGGATAACGATCTGCGCGTATGTTAGTTTTTCGCGCTCTGACACGTCGGCCATCTCGTTATAGGCGCTGATACGTGCCTTGGATTTTGCCTGACGGGCTTTGGCCCCTTGGCGCATCCACTCCAGCTCGCGTTGCATAGTCTTTTGACGTGATTTGTCTTCACGGGCTTCTTGCATCAGGCGCTTGGCTTTTTGGTCGACCCAAGAAGAGTAGTTCCCTTCCCATGGCACACCACTGCCGCGGTCCAATTCCAAGATCCAGCTGGTGATGGAGTCAAGGAAGTAGCGGTCGTGGGTTACGATCAGGATGGTGCCTTTGTAATCGATCAGGTGTTGTTGCAGCCATGCGATTGTTTCAGCGTCCAAGTGGTTGGTTGGTTCATCGAGGAGCAGCATGTCAGGTGCGGACAGCAACAGTTGGCACAGGGCCACGCGGCGGGCTTCACCACCTGATAGGTCTGCGATGTTCGCGTCATCGGCTGGGCAGCGTAGCGCTTCCATAGAAACGTCGATTTGGGAGTCTAGATCCCACAGGTTTTCCGCGTCGATCTGATCCTGAAGCTTGCCCATTTCGTCGGCAGTCTCATCAGAATAGTTCATCGCAAGGTCGTTGTAGCGATCAAGGACGGCTTTCTTTTCGGCCACACCCAGCATCACGTTTTCACGGACGGATAGGGTTTCGTCCAGCTTTGGCTCCTGCGGGAGGTAGCCAACTTTGGCCCCCTCAGCGTGCCACGCTTCGCCGGTAAAGTCTTTGTCCATGCCCGCCATAATCTTCATCAGCGTGGATTTACCCGCGCCGTTGGCCCCAACCACACCGATTTTCACACCAGGTAGGAAGTTTAGGTTAATGTTTTCAAAGCATTTCTTGCCGCCTGGGTAGGTTTTTGAGACGCCGGACATGTGGTAAACGTATTGATAAGCAGCGGCCATTTGGATGCTCCGATATATAAGGACTAGGTTGCGGGATGTCTTATCGTGGGATTGGCGCTGCTTCAACCATGTTCGAACATGCGGTACAAATGTGCTGGTTGATTGACATTGCGGGGTTCAAACGGGCAACAAGCAGCATGAAGTCTTCATATCCATATGCCCGCAGTGGGCAGACTATTGGCCTGCTTGGTGGTTCCTTTGATCCCGCCCATGCGGGTCATGCGCATATTACGCGTGAAGCGTTGAAGCGGTTTGGCGTGGACCGCGTTTGGTGGATGGTGTCGCCAGGTAATCCGTTGAAGGATCGTGGCCCTGCGCCGATTGAACAGCGGATGGAGCGTGCGCGGTCGGTGATGGATCACCCGCGGGTCGAGGTTACGGATATCGAACGCCAGCTTGGGACGCGTTATACCGCCCAGACATTGCAAGCTTTGCAGGCGCGGTATCGCGGGGTTCGGTTTGTGTGGTTGATGGGCGCTGATAACTTGGCACAGTTCCATCTGTGGCAGGACTGGCAGTGGATTATGGAGAACGTCGCGATTGGTGTGTTGGCCCGCCCCAGTGATCGTATTTCTGCCCGTATGTCGCCAGCAGCGCGTCTGTTTCGCGCAAACCGTATTGCAGGGCGTCATTCGCAGATGTTGTCACGTGTTGAGGCACCGGCGTGGTGCTTTGTGAATGTGCCAATGGTGGACCAGTCTTCGACCGCTATTCGTGCAGCGGGTGGCTGGACCGCTTAGGCGCGCAGGCGTGCCGATGTGATCCCTGCGCCCATGACGATCAAAAGTCCGACCCACGTGAGCATCGCAGGCCAAGTTTCAAAGAACACCCAACCCAAAATGACGGCTGCTAAAAGCTGGAAATAGACCAATGGCGCAAGTCTCGTCGCGGGTACTGTTTTATAGGCGTAAAGCAGCAGTAGGTTGCCCAGCATCGAGAACAGGGCCGATAGTGTTGTAAGCCACATGATTTCGCCAGTGAGAGTAGGGATGTTCATTGCCCCGATGGGAGCCAAAACCAAGGCGCTGATAAACAGCTGTGTAAAGGTTAACCCAATGGGCGTGCCTAGATGCGCGATCCAACGTGATGCGGTAAGGAACGCACCATAACAGGTTCCAGCTGCCACGGCCCATAGCAGACCAACTCCAGCGTCTGAACCGGGGCGCACAACGATGAGTACACCAATGAAGCCAAGGAAAATTAAAGCTGTGCGTTGCCATGTGATGGTTTCACGCAGGAATATGGTTGCCAGAACGTAACTGACCAAGGGGCCGATAAAGAAGGCGGCGAAGACATCGGCGATGGGTTCTAAGGACAGCGCCATCTGAATGCAGCTAAGCCCCGTTGCCATCAAGAGCGCACGACCCCAGACACGGATGTCTTTTAAAAGCGCCCAAGTTCCTTTTGGAATGAAAGGGAGCACCATCAGGGTTCCAATGAAAAACCGCGACCATGACACATAGATTGGATGGGCACCCAAACCCCAGCTGAGCAGTTTGCCTGCGGTGTCCCCTGCGGGGATCATCGACATGGCGACAAACATGATAAGGATAGATTGGGTGCTAAGTTTGCTCATGGCTAATCGCTATCATGCCATTTAATGGATGCAAACGTGTACGATCTGTGACTTGAGCTTGTCACAATTCATTGGTTAACTCCTCAATATGTTAAAAGATATTTCACGACGCTCATTTATTAGCACTGCTATTTCTTACCTTGGAACGACTGCGGTTTTGGCCGAAGCACCGCTGTCTTCGCTGCGTCCTGCGCTGCGCGGTGCGGATGCGCCCAAGGTTGTTGTCAAAAGTGCCGATGCCCTTGTGCGTGCCTCACAGGTCAGTGGGCGCGTGACGTTTGCTGTGGCAAATGCAAAAACAGGTGCGCGTATTGAGGGGATGAACGGCAACGTATCTGTTGCACCTGCCAGTGTGACAAAGGCGGTCACGGCCCTGTATGCGTTGGATGTTTTGGGTGCGAACCATCGGTTTCGCACACGCCTGATTGCAACCGGTAGTATCGTTGGTGGCGTGGTTCAGGGCGATTTAATTTTGGTCGGTGGTGGTGACCCCATGCTGACCACCGATGACTTAGCTAAGATGGCAGGTCAGCTAAAGGCGGCTGGTATCACTGAAGTTAAGGGTAGGTTTTTAGCCTACGATGGCGCGCTGCCACGCGTCAAAACCATCGACAAAGATCAGCCGGTTCAGGTGGTTTACAGCCCTGCGGTGAGTGGAATCGCGTTAAACTATAACCGAATTCACTTTGAATGGCGGCGCAATTCTGGCCAATATTCAACCACGATGGATGCGCGAACTGCAAAATATCGTCCGGATGTGGCAATGGCAAAAATGAACATCGCGAACCGAAGTTCGCCTGTCTTTACCTACACTGACAAGGGTGGTGCTGATAATTGGTCTGTTGCCCGCGGTGTGCTGGGTGGTGGTGGGGCACGTTGGTTGCCTGTACGAAAACCTGCCCTTTATGCTGCTGATGTTTTAGCGACGATGTCAGGTGCGCAGGGCATTCGTTTGAAACCTGTGAAGGTTGTGAATCGGATATCGGCGGGAACGGCATTGGTCACACATCAAAGTGCGCCGTTGCGTGAAATTTTGCGCGACATGCTAAAGTACTCCACCAACCTAACGGCTGAGATGGTGGGTATGGCCGCGACGGTTAAACGCCGTGGCAAGGTCAGTGGTCTGAAGGCGTCTGCCACTGAAATGAATGCATGGACCCGCTCTGCTTTGGGCGTTCAGGGTATGAGGCTGGTGGACCATTCGGGCCTTGGCGCTGCAAACCGCATGACAGCAGACGCGATGGTTGGGGCACTGGTCAAAGTTTATGACAGCAACGCGCTGCGCCCGATCTTGAAAAGCATCCCTGTGCGTGACGAGAGCCGCAAAGTGATTGAGAACTCAGCAATCAAGATTGATGCAAAAACTGGGACGCTGAATTTTGTATCTGGGTTAGGCGGCTATATGACGACGCCTGATGGCACTGTCCTTGCCTTTGCGATATTCACGGGTAACGAAAAGATACGTGCGCGGATTTCAAAGGCGGATCGTGAAGCACCCAAGGGTGCGAACTCTTACAACAACCGCTCCAAAAAATTGCAGCAGAAACTGATTTCTCGTTGGGGCGCTGTACACAGCAGTTAGCGCCTGCCCAGTGAGGGCAAGCGCCGTATTCTTAGGCTGCGTTTTTGACGCGGCTTGCTTCAACAAAGTCTGCTGTTGCTTCGGCAGTTGCGGCTGACAATGTCCAGCCCAAATGTCCGTGACCTGTGTTGTAGAACACGCCTGGTTTTGAACCTGGGCCGATCTTTGGCATCATGGATGGCAACATTGGACGCAAGCCTGCCCACGGAACGCAGTGCTCAGTTGATACTTCTGGAAAGAAAGTCTCACACCACTTGCACAGTGGTTTGATCCGGTCATCGCGGATGTCCAGATTGTAGCCATTGAATTCTGCCGTTCCCGCAATGCGGAAGCGGTTTTTGCCAAGGCGTGAGGTGACGATTTTCGCTTCATCATCCAACAAGCTGACCCATGGTGCAGCTTCTTGGGATTCTTTGTCGTCAAGGTTTACGGTGATTGAATATCCTTTGACCGGATAGATGTTCACGCGGTCCCCAAGGGCGCTTGCAATGGCTTTTGATCCAACGCCTGCACAGATGACGATCCCGTCAAAATGTTCGTCTTGGGCCCCATCGTCGGTGTCCCAGCTTAGCTTTACGCCATTGCCTGTGTGATCGTACTCGGACACATTTGCCTTATAGTGAAACTCAACGCCCATCGCTTCGCAGCCCTTTGACAGGGCGCGGGCGTAAAGGTGGATGTCGCCGGTGAAATCACTCTCAGTATAGTAGCCGCCAAGGGTATCTGTTTTCAGGGCCGGTTCGATTGTTTGGACTTCAGCAGCGGATACTTCACGACGGTCCAAACCGGCCTTGGTCAGCATTTCGTTGACGCGGCGAGCGTGATCAAATTCGCCTTGGGATTTGTAAACGTGGAGGATACCACGTTTTTCCATGTCGAACTCAAACCCAATTTCGCCAGCAAAGCGCAACAGATGCTGACGCGCCTCGATTGCCATTTTGGCGGTGGCGATTGTATGGGCTTCATAGTTTGGGATGTTGCCCATGAACTCTGCCATCCATGACAGTTTGTGCCAGCTTGGCTTTGGGTTGACCAACAAGGGCGCATCAGAATTGAGCATCCACTTGAGGCCCTTAAAGATGGTGCCCCAACGGGTCCAAACTTCGGCATTGGATGCACTAAGTTGACCGCCATTGGCGAAAGAGGTTTCCATCGCAGCGTAACGATTGCGATCAAATACGCTGACTTTGTATCCGCGTGAAGCGAGGGAATAGGCTGTGGTGATACCGGTGATGCCGGCCCCGATGACTGCGATATGGGACATATTCTATGCTCTTTTGTCAAACGCGATGGTAGGTGGACACAAAGGATCGTCAGAATTGCCGAGTCGTGTCCCCATCTGTCGCGTGACCTGAGAGCTTGACCACCAAGCCTTGGCAGCTTTCTCCTTCGGTGGGCCTGCTGCGTTAAAACAGACCACTCTCCAGATACACAATGTCCGCATTTTGCGGCAACTTGCACGGTTCATGTGCCTGAGAGTTTCCGGGGCGTTGCTCCTTCGGCGTCAGCACTTAGCTGAGCTCTCCCATGCGAGTCGCATCATGTGGGTTTCGTATAGGAAACTTGATTGGAAAAGGCAAAGCCATTTTGGGATAATGCTGCACCGCTGAGCAAATGAGCAAAGATTATTAAACTGTGTGTCGTGCCCGTGCGCCACGCTCGATCGCTGCGGCGTGTAGGCGGTCGATGTTAAGCTCGTAACGGATTTCTTCAAGCAGGCGCAGTTCTGCCTCGTCCAAAGCTCCGTCCGCGGCAGCGACATCACATGCAAGCGCATAGGCAGTTTCGTATAGGCGTTCTGGCAGGGCTTCGCGTACCAGTCCAAACAGGGCATCAAGGCCATCTTCTTGCTCAAACAAATCAAACACCACTTGGCTGATTGACTTCAAGTGGTCGACGTCAAAGTCTGCAAAAACGGGCAGCATGTTTACAGCTGACTGAATTTTGATCAATTCAGCGGTACGAATATCTTCGTTGGATGCTGATACAGCGATCATAACTGCGACAAGCGCGTCTTGTGGTGTCATTGAATTTGGGAAATCTTGCACTGGGTAAAGCCCTTTGACTGTTCGAAATGTCGCATCTGTTGATATAACCAATTTATTGACCCTTGAGGCGTTGATCAATAGGTAGCGGCGAAACAGCGCGCATCGGGCGCGGGTTTATGCCGGATTGGATATTAAGATGACTGGGACAAGAGAGGCCGCACTGGCCAGCAAAGCGTGGCCCTTTGAAGAAGCCCGCCGTCTGCTCAAACGTTTTGCCAAGTCGCCACCTGAAAAAGGCTATGTGCTTTTTGAAACTGGCTATGGCCCATCAGGTTTGCCCCACATCGGTACCTTTGGCGAAGTCGCCCGTACAACGATGATCCGTCGTGCGTTCGAAGAGATCAGCGATATCCCAACCAAGATGGTTTGTTTCTCTGACGATTTGGATGGCATGCGCAAGGTTCCAAGTAACGTTCCAAACGCAGACAGCCTGACCGAGCATCTTCAGCGTCCATTGACGCGCGTACCTGATCCGTTCGGAACGCATGACAGTTTTGGTGATCACAACAATGCAATGCTGCGCCGCTTCTTGGACACCTTCGGGTTTGAATACGATTTCATCTCTGCCACGGAGTTTTATGGTTCAGGTAAATTTGATGAAGTGCTTTTGCGCGCAGTTGAAAAATACGATGAAGTCATGGCGGTGATGTTGAAATCATTGCGCGAAGAGCGTCGTCAGACCTATTCGATTTTCCTCCCTATCCACCCAGAAACCGGTCGCGTTTTGTATGTGCCGATGAAGTCGGTCAACAAGGCTGACGGCACGATTACATTCGATGATGAAGATGGTGTTGAATGGACGCTGCCTGTCACTGGCGGCAATGTTAAGTTGCAGTGGAAGCCAGACTTTGGCGCACGTTGGGCTGCTTTGGGCGTTGATTTTGAAATGTATGGCAAAGACCACTCAACCAACACGCCGATCTACGATGGCATCTGCCGTATCTTGGGTCACAAAGCGCCAGAGCACTTCTCATACGAGTTGTTCTTGGATGAAAACGGTCAGAAGATTTCAAAGACCAGCGGCAATGGCGTGAGCATTGATAAATGGCTGACTTATGCGTCCTCTGAATCCCTTTCATACTTCATGTATCAAAAGCCGAAGACGGCAAAGCGGATGCATTTCGATGTGATCCCAAAAGCGATGGACGAGTATCATCAGCAGTTGCGTGCCTACGCTGGTCAAGACATCAAAGGCCAGCTGAACAACCCTATTTGGCACATTCACGGTGGTGACGTTCCTGAGTCTAAAATGGTGGTTCCGTATTCCATGCTATTGAACTTGGCTTCTGTTTCGGGTGCTGAGGAAAAGGATCAGTTGTGGGGGTTCATCCAGCGTTACGCGCCTGACACATCTGCAGAAACGAACCCTGACATGGATCAGGCTGCTGGGTTTGCAGTGCGGTATTACAATGATTTTGTAAAACCAACCAAAGTGTTCCGCGCGCCTACAGACATTGAGCGCGAAGCGTTGGAAGCTCTGCGTGATCGTCTCAAAGCGTGGGATGGTGAGTTGGACAGTGATGCGTTGCAGTCCGAAGTCTTTGCTTGTGGTCGTGAACGTTTTGACCCGATGCGTGGCTGGTTCACGGCACTGTATGAAGTGCTGTTGGGAGCCTCACAGGGTCCACGTTTTGGCGGGTTCATCGCGCTGTACGGCGTTGATGAAACTGTTGCTTTGATTGATCGCGCCTTGGCAGGTGAGTTGCTTTAAGTAGCCGCAAAGTGGTTTGAAATTAAAGGGGCGGTTTGTTTTGGCAAGCCGCCCTTCTTCATGTCCAGTTGATTTGGGCTGATTGCGGGCTAACTAAGCCGTATAATAGCTGGAGATTGGAAATGCTTCGTACCCTGAAAATCGCAATGATTGTGATGCTAATGAGCGGCCTAGGAATAGGTGGTGCGCAGGCGCAGGGGGTTGACATAAAGTCGACGATCGACCGACAAATCGAAGCATTTCAGGCCGACGACTTTGAGACAGCGTTTGGGTTTGCCAGCCCGAATTTACAGCGGTTGTTTGGCAGCCCCGACAATTTCCGCAGCATGGTGACACGTGGTTATCCGATGGTTTGGAGACCTGCCGAGGTGCGTTATTTGGAGTTGGCTGACGTGAATGGCAGCCTTTGGCAGAAGGTTCTGATCAAGGATCAAAAGGGTGTTGTACACGTCCTTGGGTATCGCATGTTAGAGACTGATATGGGGTGGAAAATCAACGGTGTTCAGTTGTTTCCAAGTCCCGGTGTTGGTGCCTAATCCGACCTGTTTGGCACACCATCATGCGGCGCTATGAGACCCTGTTAATGGCTTGTTGATATTTTCCTTTCTGTTGGCACGTAACCATGTGGGTGGCGTTGCTTTTGGATTTGATCGGTGTCCATTCCTTTGGAAGTTTCAAAGGTGTGGCCCCGTGGGAAAGGGTGTTTCGAATGAACAAGGCAATTACTGATGGCGTGCTATTGATGCCGCCTGCATTTGCGAATGGGTTGGATGTTTGGTCGATTGGCGACGGCACGCCCGGGTCAGACACCTATGCAAACGCAAGCAACGCGGCGTTTGTTCCTGCGGATCAGGATTTTGTGGGATGCATCGAAATTCAGAAAACATCCGTCACGACCAAACTACGTTATATGGGTGAAACCCCACCATTGCCCGGTTGTTATCTGAGGGAGAAAGCAAGGATCAAAGCGATCATCGGCAGTCTGCCAAATGTGCGCATCGCAGCCTATGCCGGGCAAGCAGGCGGTGGACCGGTAAGTGGCGTTTCCACGTCTGGCTCAACGACTACATTGACCAGTTATGGTGATGTGACAGAGGTCAGCGCGATCATCGGTGTGGGGCAACGGAACGGTGTTGATATGGTGTGGGGCAGCAATGCGCTTTACGGTCACTTTGGTTTGGATTTGACGGGGCCAAATGGTGGTGTTGTACGTATTGATGACATCGAAATTGACGATGTAACTTCGGTCTTTGTGCGCGATCGGATTTCGCTTGTGGATGTTCGAGATTACGGTGCGTTAGGGGATGGTGTCACTGACGACAGTGCTGCATTTGATGCCGCCAACTCAGCGGCCAGTGGGCGCACAATTTTGGTTCCCACTGGTACGTACTATTTAAATGATGACGTGACGCTGGATGCTAAGGTGCAGTTTGAAGGCAAAGTAACCAAGCCGACGGACAAGTTGTTCTTGATGCGTAAACAGTTCGATTTACCCTCCTATATCGACGCGTTCAAAAATGAAGAATTGGCGTTTAAGAAGTCGTTCCAAGCATTTTTGAACAACGTTGATCACGTTTCTTTGGATTTGTGTGGGCGTCGTGTTTGGGTGACGGAACCGATCGATATGCAAGCGGCAAAACCCGAGCGGACGTCATGCGCGACCCGCCGAGTGATCCGTAATGGCCAGATCGAGGCATCCACTTCGGGGGATTGGGCAACAGAAGTGGCAACCTCGCAGGCAACTTACAGCACCTTCGACAATAAGAAGCTGCAGGGTGTTGCGAACATCGCCAACATTCAGGTCGGATCGCTTGTTGAAGGCGTCGGATTTGGGCGTGAGGTATACGTGCGATACAAGGATATCGCGGCATAGGAATTGACCCTAAGTGCTGCATTATCTGACTCTGAGGGTACGCAGAACTTTACGTTTCGCAGGTTCAAATATTTATTTGATTTCAGCGGTTACAACAGCCTTAGCAAATTTGGAATTTTGGGTGTCGAATTCCAATGCAACAACTTAGCCAGTGGCATTTTGTTGGCTCCCTTGGGGTCAGTGTTTGAGATTAATGAGTGCTTCATCTCTCGGCCTGGTTAATCGAGGGATTACCTCTCATGGGTCGGGGTGTTAGGAAATGCTCATTGATCGCTGCCAATTCTTGTCATCAGAGGATGGTGAAAACGTTGCCAACCGAACGACGATTGCAATCAACGCTCATGTCAACGATGTGAAAATTCGCAACAATCGGGTGGCAAGGTTCCGTCACTTCGCCATTCTCGGCGGGGGCAGCACACTGTTTATGGGCGATCACTTTTTCCAAGGTGACACGGTTGCCAGCGGTATTCGAACCGCAGGTTTGGTCATTGTTAAAGCGCACGCCAGTTCAATTATCTTTGGCGACTATATCGATAACTGTTCGATTGAATGGAGCAATGAATACGATCCCGCGCCAGAGTTCAGTTCAGTGCACTAAGCGTAGATGACAATGTGTTCCTATCGGGGGATGTTGCGCCGTGGTTCAGTTACGTTGTGGTGAAACCGCATGGTGTGGGGCATTTCCTGAAAGATGTTAGCATCTCTGGAAATCGCTTTAAATTTTTGGGTCTAGCCATTGATCGCGCTGAACGGGTCGACACCAGTTTCGCTGATTTAGACTATAGTCGAATGCGCGAAATTAACTTTGCTGATAATTCCTTTCATGGTGTGAATGAACGCGTTTCAAATCCGCTTCGGTTCAAATATACTGAGGGGAGTGCTGCGACAACATGGACCATCGATACTGCGGATCAATTGCCATTCAAAGGGCAGGCGTTGGCGATGGATAGCGTGGTTGTGGTTGGCCGAATTCGCAACAGTTCAAACAGTGTGGTGTTTCCAACCCCTTATGTTGACCTTCGATAAGGCAGTAATCTTGATCAAGTTAAGTTGACCTGGGAACAGCCTGTTCGAGGTGCGGTGCAGGTTGCAATACGAATGGACTGAGGGAGACGTATTTAGGCCCGCAAGTATGTGCGGGCCTAAATTACATGGTGCCTAACGCCCGCGGCGCTTAACGCCACCGCGCATACCGCCACGTCCCATCGTGGAACGACCAGATGATTTTTTGGCCTCATTCACAGCTTTGTCTACCGCATACTGGCGCGCCATGGGATCGGCTGAGACTGTTAGCTCGACAGCCTCTAGCCGCTTGACCTCATCACGCAATCTGGCGGCTTCTTCAAACTCAAGGTTTTCGGCAGCTTTACGCATATCTGTACGAAGCCCCTCCAGTACGGTTTGTAGATTTGCGCCGACCAAAGGTTTGTCGATTTTGGCGGTGATGCGGGACTGATCCGTGTCGCCTTTGTAGAGACCGGCCAAAATGTCTTCGACGTTCTTTTTGACGGTGTAAGGCGTGATGCCGTGTTCAACATTATAGGCTTCTTGTTTGGCGCGGCGACGATTTGTTTCACCCAAAGCGCGTTCCATGGAACCCGTAATCTTGTCGGCGTACATGATCACGCGTCCTTCAGCGTTACGTGCAGCGCGACCGATGGTTTGAACCAGAGAGGTTTCAGAGCGTAAGAACCCTTCTTTGTCCGCATCAAGAATCGCAACAAGCCCACATTCAGGAATGTCCAAACCCTCGCGCAGCAAGTTGATGCCGATCAGAACGTCAAAGGCACCGAGGCGAAGATCACGCAGGATTTCGATGCGTTCAATCGTATCGATTTCGCTGTGCATATATCGCACGCGAATGCCTTGTTCATGCATGTACTCTGTCAGGTCTTCGGCCATGCGTTTGGTCAAGGTGGTGCACAATGTGCGCATGCCCTGCTCTGTAACGATCCGTACTTCGTCCAACAAATCATCGACTTGCATTTCGACAGGGCGAATTTCTACAGGTGGGTCTAGAAGGCCTGTTGGTCGAATGACTTGTTCAACAAACACACCGCCCGTTTGTTCGATTTCCCATTTGGCTGGTGTCGCGGATACAAATACAGATTGTGGACGCATTGCATCCCATTCCTCAAACTTGAGGGGGCGATTATCCATGCACGAAGGTAGGCGGAAGCCGTGGTCTGACAGGGTCATCTTACGTCTAAAGTCGCCTTTATACATGCCGCCGATTTGTGGCACGGATACGTGTGATTCATCGGCGAAAACAATTGCGTTGTCTGGGATGAACTCAAACAATGTGGGGGGCGGCTCGCCGGGTGCGCGTCCTGTCAGATAGCGGGAGTAGTTTTCGATACCGTTGCACACGCCCGTGGCCTCAAGCATCTCAAGGTCAAAGTTTGTCCGTTGTTCTAAGCGTTGGGCCTCTAGCAGTTTGTTCTCGCCAACCAGTTGGTCAAGACGATGGCGCAGCTCTTTCTTGATGCTTATCAGCGCTTGAGACATCGCAGGTTTTGGCGTCACATAGTGGCTGTTCGCGTAAACACGGATTTGTTCTATGTTGTCGGTTTTTTCGCCGGTCAGCGGGTCAAACTCTGTGATGCTTTCGAGTTCGTCGCCGAAGAACGATAGGCGCCATGCACGGTCGTCCAAGTGGGCAGGGAAAATTTCTAGTGCATCACCACGCACGCGGAATGAACCGCGGAAAAACGCGGCGTCGTTGCGTTTGTATTGTTGGGCGACCAAATCTGCTATGACTTGGCGCTGATTGTATTCACCGCCAACTTTCAAATCTTGGGTCATTGCGCCGTAGGTTTCTACCGAACCGATACCATATATGCAGGACACAGAGGCGATGATGATGACGTCATCGCGCTCTAGCAATGCCCGCGTTGCAGAGTGGCGCATGCGGTCGATCTGTTCGTTGATCTGGCTTTCTTTTTCAATGAACGTATCAGAACGGGCAACGTAGGCTTCTGGCTGATAGTAATCATAAAAGCTGACGAAGTATTCGACGGCATTATCTGGAAAAAAGCCTTTGAATTCGCCGTACAGCTGAGCAGCAAGCGTCTTGTTTGGTGCTAGAATAATCGCGGGGCGTTGGGTTGCCTCGATCACCTTAGCGATTGTGAAAGTTTTGCCAGTCCCAGTTGCCCCAAGCAAAACCTGATCACGATCGCCGTCCGCTATCCCTGCGACAAGTTCTTTGATTGCAGTGGGCTGATCGCCAGCAGGTGTAAATTCAGTTTTTAGAACAAACGGGCGACCACCCTCTAGCTTCAACCGATTGCGTACATCGCCAGAAATTGCGCCCATTTCGGCGTTGGCTTGGTCAGAGTGGGCATATGGCATAATCGACTCGCTTTCACAGACACATTTGATTTGTTTCTTGGCTCCTTCAAGGGGGTGAAGTGCTACGCTGACAGAAACAATCAGTAGTGTTGGCTGATGATAATGGTTCTTAGCATCAGATGTGAGCTGCTAACAGTCAGATATAATGCATCTTCTAGGTTGAGTTAGGCATTTCCTGCCGGGTTTTAGATTGTGGAAACCATGACCCTAAAAGGTGACTTGCCCTGAGGTGCTAAATTTCGGATACGTGTACCGATCATAAACCGGAGACGACCCCATGCGCGCACGCATTTTTCAACCTGCCAAGACTGCAATGTCATCTGGAACAGCCAAAACAAAAGGCTGGGTTTTGGAATTCACACAAGAAAGTGCGCGTTCAGTTGATCCGTTGATGGGTTGGACGTCGTCTAGCGATACCCAAAGCCAAGTGCGCCTTAACTTTGACAGCAAAGAAGAAGCTGTTGAATACGCAGGCGAGAACGCGATCGAGGCGCAGGTTCAAGAGCCCAACAAACGCAAAGTGAACATTCGTCCAAATGGATATTCGGAGAACTTTGCAACAGGACGTCGTGGTGCCTGGACACACTAAGCTGTGAAGACGAGTTAACTATATGTTAACCTGATGACTGAATCGTTGAAATTATAATCAATTGAAACAAGGCGGCTTGCTAGCCGTATTTTTACTTTTGAAATGTTGGAATGACCGCATGACAATCACACACCTTGTTACCCATTCGGGCGGCTTTCACGCCGATGAATTGCTGTCTTCTGTCATCCTGACAAGGTTGTTTCCTCAGGCGGAATTGATCCGCACGCGTGACAATGATTGGGTCACACCATTACCAAGTAAGATTATTTATGATGTGGGTCGCGACTATAACGCTGAAGCTCAAATCTTCGACCATCATCAGCGTCCAAATCCACTACGCGAGGACGAGCAACCCTATAGCTCCTTCGGCTTGATCTGGGCCCACTATGGTCGTGAATATCTAGCGGCCATGAATGTGCCTGCCGATGATATTGAACCAATCCACGATAAATTTGATTCCAAATTTGTTCTACCGATTGATTTGTTGGACAATGGTGCAATGGAACCATCTGTTGCTGGTCCACTTTCGGTCCTAACGCTGCCCGCACTTTTAGGTAGCCTTAAGCCAGTGTTCGATGACACATCGGAAACGGCAGATGATGATGCGTTCATGGCAGCGCTTCCGATTGCACGCAGCTTTATCGAAGCATCCATTGGTAACTTCGCTGCCAAAGCACGCGCTCACAGCCTCGTGCTAGAGGCTATCGACAAGGCAGGAACTTCTCCAATTCTAGAATTACCAATGGGCATGCCTTATCGCTCGGCGCTTGATAAAGCTGGTGCTGATCACATGCTGTTCGTCGTTACTCCGCGTGGAGATGACTGGACGATTGGCGGTATAAAATTGTCGAATGAGACTTTTGAAAATCGCGCTGATCTGCCTGAGGCATGGGCTGGCTTAACAGATGAGGCGCTTGAAAACGCTTGTGGCGTTAAGGGAGCAAAGTTCTGTCATAATGCACGCTTCATCGCAGTGGCTGACTCGCGCGAGGGAATTTTAGAGATGGCTGCATTGGCGGTCGCCGAGGCCCAATAGCGCTACAACTTTACGGTTGCTGAACTAGGATGTACTTATTGTTCGATGGAATCGACATCTAACAATAATGGAATGCAGCGGTGATTGAACTAAAGGTCCAAATTGAATCTCCAAAAGCCGGTGACGTCCGCGCCATTCTACAGTGCCATTTTGAACTTATGCGTGCGACCTCGCCTACCGAAAGCTGTCACGTGATGGAACCTGATAGCTTGCTGGAGGCGGATGTTATTTTGATGGGGGCACGCCAAGAGGGGCATTTGCTAGCCATAGGTGGGCTGAAAGTGATTGCTCCGGGTCGCGGAGAACTGAAATCAATGCACACGTTGGAAGCGGCGCGCGGGCAGGGCGCAGGACGGAAGGTCCTTCAAACTTTGATAAAACAAGCCGGCACTATGGGTTTGTAAGCTGTAAGTTTAAAAACTGGGTCCGAAGGGCCTTTCGAACCTGCGAGACAACTTTACCAATCTCATGGATTTAAAGAGTGTCCGCCCTTTGGCGCATATGCCGAAGATCCGTTGAGCGTATTTATGACGCGCGTCGTATAATTTCGCTGCTGAACACTCTTGCCAAGACGCGGTAGATAACACAAAACAGCATCAGCGGTCCCTTAGCTCAACTGGATAGAGCAGCCCACTTCTAATGGGCAGGTTGAGGGTTCGAGTCCTTCAGGGACCGCCACTCTCGGATACTGCCATATAGCAGTTAGTTTACTTTGAGGGTATGCGGTTATAGCTTTTTCTGGGTGCCGTCGTTCGAACGGAAAGGCCTTAGCTTTTTGCGCAGATTACTCAGGGCTTTCATTATACCAATGAAAACGATTGGCTTATGACTTACCCTCTAAGGGCAGGAATCACTGGCTGAAGTGATTCAGCCGTGAGGAAACACATTTTGGCTCATTAGAGTACTTACTTGCCAACGATTTTTCGGGAGCTTGGAATATGAGTATTGGGAAATGGAGCAGATAACCTAAGTAAATAAAGGTCAGGACACCCAAATGAGATTATCTTCACATCTTTTGAAGAAAGAGGTTGCGACTCTGTTGGAGTAACACTAGAACCCCATTTACCGGAAGGGCATTGATGCACTACGGTGCAGCGGCAGGAACGAAGCGGAGACGCCAAGGGATTGAAGTTGTTGAAAGAATTCAGAGATTTGAATGGCGGGGCGCGCTGGTAGTAATTAGCGCATCTTGGTTATTTTTGTCTCTACGTTGTTTGAAAATTTAATATCTGAAGAGATATGTGGGCGGTTTGGTTCGTTTCGATGGATCAACCTCTTCATATCAACGCCGGTAGAGACGCGCATTTATGTGTTTATCGATGACCGGTGTCAGCTTCACTGTTTGAACGGCTTTTGTTATCTTTGATAACTGAAGTACATCA
>CAJJAR010000007.1 GCA_905182105.1 uncultured Paracoccaceae bacterium | reverse complement strand
CGAAGTCGCCCGCGCGGTTGGAATTTCAGTTGCGATTGTGGATGGAGACGAAGACAATCTAAAGATCACCCTACCCGCTGATTTCGCGCGGGCTGAACAAATATTAGAGAGACGCAATGGACATTAGACTAGGCAACGGATTTGACGTGCACCCCTTTGGACCAGGCGATCATGTCACCCTATGTGGCGTTAAAATTCCGCACACCCACGGACTGTTTGGGCACTCAGATGCTGACGTTAGTATGCACACGGTGACCGATGCGATTTACGGCGCATTAGCCAAGGGTGATATTGGACAGCATTTTCCACCAAGCAACCCTCAATGGAAGGGCGCAGAAAGCCATATTTTTCTAACGCATGCGGTTGAGATGGCTAAAAGTATGGGCTTTTCAATATCTAACGTCGATTGCACCTTGATCTGTGAGTTCCCCAAAATCGGCCCACGCAGTCACGAAATGCGCGTTGAAATGGCGCGCTTGATGGGTATAGATCTGGACCGCGTGTCGGTCAAAGCCACTACATCCGAGCGCTTGGGCTTTACTGGACGGGGCGAAGGGATCGCCTGCATTGCAACTTGTACACTGGTGAAATTATGAAAATTGCAACAATGATCGGTACCCTTATGGGGATTGGATATATCCGTCCTGCACCTGGCACTTGGGGCTCGTTTGTTGCCCTACCTTGGGCGTGGTTGGTTCATATTATTGGCGGCTTCCCGCTTTTGCTCATTGGCACAATCACTGCGTTTTTTAAGGGCTGGTGGGCCACTTCCAAGATGACCGAAGGGTCCGACGATCATGACCCATCAGAAATCGTTGTGGATGAACTGGTGGGCCAATGGATCGCCCTGATGCCTCTATCCTTTGCAGCATGGAACAGCGACATTCCAATTCATGTAATGTGGCCTGGCTGGATCGCGGCCTTTGCCCTGTTTCGCCTGTTCGACATTTGGAAGCCATGGATCATCGGCTGGGCTGACAAACGTGGCGATGCGTTAGGTGTTATGCTGGATGATGTCATCGCAGGCATATTTGCAGCCATCGGCGTGATTGTTATGGCGGGTGTTGCACACAGACTGTTCATCGGATGAGCCTTGCAACTCAAATAATTGATTTAGCAAAACAAAATGGAATCATGATTGCCACCGCAGAAAGCTGCACTGGCGGCATGGTTATGGCAGCACTGACTGATGTCGCCGGTTCATCAGCAGTGGCTGAGCGTGGATTTGTCACCTACACCAACAATTCTAAGATGCAGATGTTGGGTGTTTCTGGTGCCACACTGGACGCACATGGCGCCGTCTGCGAACAGGTGGCCGCAGAGATGGCAAAGGGTGCGCTGCGCAATTCTGAGGCAGCCATGAGCGTTTCAATCACAGGCGTAGCAGGACCAGGTGGATCAGATCACAAACCCGAAGGACGCGTTTGCTTTGGAATTTCTGACGAGAAAAATTGCGTGACAGAGACTGTCGAATTTGGGGCGTTGGGTCGGTCCAATGTACGTGCAGCGGCACGCGATCATGCCATGCAAATGTTATTGAATCGCTTGACCCAAAACGGCAGCATTCACAGCTAAATTCGACGTCGGTATAACATCAGTATTTTGTCGGTATCGCGTAGGTGCAACCCTAAGAACCAACAAAACCTCACTTCGCACAATATTTAAGCAATCATGCTGTCACGCCGCACGATTATTAGGCACTCCCTTTATAGCCCTCATTTTAAGCGTTGGAATGTCATTTTGCTGCTTTTTCTCGCAAAAGTTCGTTTACGACCACCGCAATTAAACTGATTAAGATGGGAGAATAGATATGAACGGAGCTGATACAGCTTGGATCATCACAGCCACTGCATTGGTGCTATTGATGACATTGCCGGGCCTGGCCCTTTTTTATGGTGGCCTAGTACGGGCGCGCAACGTCCTTAGCGTCTTTATGCATTGTTATGCGATTGCATGTTTGATGAGCGTCTTGTGGTTCTTCTTTGGCTACTCCATTGCATTTGGTGGCGGCGACAGCGGTTACTGGGGTGGCTTGGACAAGATGATGTTGCTTGGCGTAACGTCAGACAGCCTATCGGGCACTTTGCCTGAGGTTCTGTTCTTTGCCTTCCAGATGACTTTCGCAATCATCACCCCTGCTTTGATCGTTGGTGCATATGTAGAACGTATGAACTTTGGTTTTGTTCTAACCTTCTCAGCCGCGTGGATGTTGTTGTGCTATGCACCGGTGGTTCACTGGGTATGGGGCGGAGGTTTCCTGGCTGACGGCGGCATCTTTGGTGAAACCGGCGTTCGTGATTTCGCCGGTGGCATCGTGGTTCACGAAACCGCAGGCATTGCCGCACTTGTTCTGGCTGTTTTCTTGGGCGCACGCAAAAACCAAAACACACCACCACATAACCCTGGCATGGTGATGATTGGTGCAGCCCTACTATGGGTTGGGTGGTTTGGCTTTAACGGTGGTTCACAGCTTGCTGCTGATGGCGGCGCTGCAATGGCGATCACAGTCACGCACATCTCAGCAGCTACAGCATCCCTGACATGGGCACTGTGGGAGCGTATCAAATTTGGCCGCGCCTCTTTGGTTGGTATCGTAACAGGTACAATCGCAGGTCTGGCATCCATCACGCCAGCATCTGGTTTTGTGGGTCCAGTTGAGGCCTTGATCATCGGTGCGATCGCAGGTGTTGGTTGCCAAGAAGCGGTGAACTTTGTGCGCAACAAATGCAAAATTGACGACACTTTGGACGTCTTCGCGGTGCACGGTGTTGGCGGTATATTTGGTACCATCATGATCGCAGTATTCGGTGCGGGCACATGGACCGCACAGATGGGTTCATTGGCCATTGTTGGTGTTTATACGATGGCTGTAAGTGTCGCATTGGTAATAATCATCCGTTTGTTCATCCCTATCCGTGTTGACGAAGAGACTGAAGTGAACGGTCTTGATCTCGCGATTCACGGCGAACGTGCTTACGACATGAGCAGCTAAACTCTGAGCATCATTAGATACGTAATCCGGGCCCCTAGTGGGCCCGTTTTGCGTTTAAGAGGGTTGTGAAGATATTTAGATCCTCGCCTTGCACAGCGGCCCACAGAGCATTAGCGACTTCTGATCCCACCAATCCGTTTGCCTTCTTCAACAGCTTTTCTTTGCGCACTGAAAGCGGCATGGGTGCTGCAAGATCATGGGTGACTGTGCGATCTTTAACGTCCGTTACGATGCGCACTTTGGATTGCATCTCAGATAGTGTTTCATCCCCAGTGACTGCTACTTTTTGCGCCAAAAGGGTAAGCGACTGATCCTTTACTGCATCATCATTATACTGCTCAATATCCCCTGTGTTGATCCCTGACAAAGCCATAGCAGCGGTTTGTGAATAGCTGAATTTACACTCAAGACCTGTACGTGGCTGCGCGATATTACACACAGTCAACCAACGTGGATGCGTGGTTACATGGATACTTTGGATCGTTTCAGTTTCAACGTTCACATCTGCCAAGGCCTCAAGCATAGCATGTAGGCCGTGACAACAGGCGTGAAATTTGTGGCTGACGGTTTCCATTTGCCATACGCCGAGCCCTAAATTTGTTGGGTTGTTCTGGCCGTGATGTGTTTCACTGAATCCAAGCGGGCCTTCCAATCCATCATCCACGGATGTCATCCCCGATAGCGCCCAAAGCGCCGCTTCGACACCGCAGCGCGCGGCCAGCCCTGCATTCAATGGTTTGCCCATCGTTCCGAATTGAGATTTGAGACCTGCCGCCATTGTGCTGGTCAAACCAAGTGCCGCGCGAATTTGGGCGTCAGACAATTTAAGCAACCGTGCCGCTGCAATCGTTGCACCGAAGGCCCCTGCTGTGGCGGTTTGGTGAAATCCGATTTGATAGTGATCACGACCCAACCACAGGCCAACGTGAACCGAAGCTTCGGTGCCGATCAAAGCAGCGTCAATCACATCAGGAATGGACCCATCAACCTGTTGCGCAAGGACTAACGCCGCCGAAACTACAGCTACAGATGGATGCCCTATATGCGCAAAATGCGTGTCATCAAAATCCAGCGCATGAGACAGCGTTCCGTTGATAAGTGCCACATTGGTAGGTGATCCTGTGCCACCACCAAAAATTTGGCACGGCCCCTCCGTTGCGTTTGCTGTGACGAAGCCATCAAAACTCCTCTCAGCTGCGCCCGCCAATCCGCAAGCGGCCCAATCTAAGACTGACAATTGCATGACATTGCGCGCATCACCGTTTGGTTGTGCGTTCGTAAAGGCGATCAAATCGTTGGTAAGGGTCATCTATGGCTCCGGTCAGATGAACGACCAAAGCGGACTTGCTTAGCCGTAAAGTGCGACAGCCCGCGCTTCGAACGCACGGACGACACGTTGCATCGCCTCGTTAAACACAAGGCCTATAATTCTCTGTAGGATGGCGTTTTTAAATTCAAAATCAACAAAGAAGATGACGTTGCACCCTGTTGGAGTGTCCTCAAACGCCCAATTGGATTTCATGTACTTAAACGGGCCATCCAAATATTCGGTGTCGATCTTCATTTCATCTGGAAACAGCGTCACATGGCTGCCAAAACTCTCGCGGAAGACCTTGAAAGAAATCACCAGATCCGCCTCAAGAACTACGCTTTGCTCAACCGGTGTTGTGGATCGAACGCGCGCAGCGGCGCACCACGGTAAAAACTGGGGATAAGATGCCACATCGGCCACCAGATTGTACATCTGTTGGGCTGAGTATGGCAGAGGGCGTGTTTCTGAATGTGTGGGCATAACTTTTTTGCATTTTAATATGGTTATAGTTTAAATCCATGTGTTACGAAACTCTTGCAAATACAAGGGGTGAACATGCCACAGCGTCCATATGTCATCGATCAAATGATCTCGGCCAAATCCATTGCGGCACGGATTGAAGAGCTAAGTCACGTGCTTCAAGACGAATTCAACGGGACCAATAAACTGGTTGTTGTTGGCCTTTTACGCGGCTCGTTCGTGTTTATTGCTGATCTTGTACGCGAATTGGATTTGCCAATCGAAGTCGATTTTCTGGAAGCATCCAGTTATGGTGACAGCATGAAAAGCAGCAGAGAAGTGCGTATTCTCAAAGACTTGCGCGGCGCAATTGAAGGGCGAGATGTTTTGGTTGTCGAGGATATCGTCGATACAGGTCACACCTTAAACCACGTCACAAAGATGCTTTTGACACGTAATCCTGCACGTCTGAAATCTGTGGCTTTGTTGGATAAACCGTCACGGCGCGAAGTGGATTTTCGTGCGGACTATGTTGGCTTTGATATCCCCGATGAATTTGTCGTGGGCTATGGAATTGATTTTGCTCAACGCAACCGGAACCTCCCCTATATTGGGAAGGTTCGGTTCACGTGATCTAAAATGAATCGGTCTTAGTTACAGATGATTTCACGCATTACAGTATGTGCTTCGGCAACTTTGGTTTTGTCTTCACAATAAACTGCTGGAAATTCCATCAGATCAATACGGCCGTTCGTGCGTTTGATGTACTGGCTATACTCGTCTTTGATTTTGAGGCGTTTCACGCTGTATTGTGCAGGGACTTAAACTTCCTGAAAGTATCCGACGCGTGTCGCGCGTGACTCGTCTACAGCAGAGACCGATGCTGCGATAACAAATGAGATTGCCACTAATGGGGACAAAAAATGTTTCATAACATATCCTTTTAAAAGTTACCTAACTTTTGGTTAACTAAGAAAAAGGGCTAAAAAGCTTCCCCACTCTGACAAGAATGCAAAACTGCGGGTGAAAACCCACAAAAAAAGAGGCGCACAGCAGATGTACGCCTCTTAATTTTCAATTGGTTAAAGGCTTACTCGTTGCAAGCAGCTTTAACTTTTAGGTAATAACCTTTGCTCTTCTGGTGTGAGTGCTGGATGTAAACTGGTGCGTAATATACTTCTACCAATTGGCCACCAAGGTGCTCCCACTTAGTGTGAGCTGCAGAGTGTAATTTCTTGTGTGTTTCAATTTTCGCTGGAACCCAAACGCTGTCGTAGCAAGCGACAACTTTACCTTCTCAAGCCATTGCTGACGCTGCGAAAGAAACCAAAACGGCTGCTGCTGTTAAAGTTGTAGTTTTCATAATAAGTACTCCATTTATAAATAGTGAGCTCAAACTAGCAGTGCCGTTAACCATGTCTTGTAAAAACTTCAGGTTTTGGTGATCTCACGTTCAAAAAATGTCAAGAAAGTGATGCATTCACGGATTTGTGTCGGAATGGACACCATTGCGTGAACCAAGTTAAGCTACTGAAACCGTTACTGTATATGATACGGAAATAATAGGTTGGTTTGCAATAAACTGTAAGCTACAGATAGCATCACCTCTGCCTATTTAGGCAACTGATTCCAAGTAAAGGCCGCAGTCAAAGCGTGGCAATGTCTCGCCCAAGCCTACGCGACTTTCAGCTAAAAGGTTTTTCAAAAAGTCAGAAAAAGCCTTTCCAGCCACTTAAGGTCGGAAACACAGTTTGAATTTCAGTAGTATCAGGCGGAAAACCGCAAATTAACCATGTTTGGCCTGACGTGCCGCACGCAATTGCGCGAAATCATCACCTGCATGGTAGCTAGACCGCGTGAGCGGAGTTGCGGACACCATCAAGAACCCCTTGCCATAAGCGGCCTTCTCATAAGCTGCAAATTCATCGGGATGTACAAAGCGGTCAACAGCATGGTGCTTTGGCGTTGGTTGCAGGTACTGGCCCACAGTCAGAAAATCGATATCAGCGGCGCGCATGTCTTCCATGACTTGCATGACCGATTGGCGATCTTCACCCAATCCAACCATGATACCCGATTTGGTGAACATCATTGGATCCAACTCCTTCACACGCTGCAATAGACGCAATGAGTGGAAGTACCGCGCGCCAGGACGCACTTCTGGATACAGTCCCGGAACCGTTTCAAGGTTGTGGTTGAAAACATCTGGACGCGCCTCAACGACCACTTCCAGTACGGATGGGTCACAGCGGATAAAGTCCGGTGTTAGAATTTCGATGGTTGTGTTTGGGCTGCGATGACGGATCGCGCGAATGGTTTGTGCAAAGTGATCCGCACCACCGTCCGTAATATCATCGCGGTCCACAGAGGTCACAACAACGTGGTTCAAGCCTAGTTTTTCAACCGCATGGGCCACGCGCCCCGGTTCAAATGCATCTAAATCTTCAGGTGGCTTACCCGTCGCGATGTTGCAAAAGGTACATGCGCGTGTGCAGACCTCCCCCATAATCATCATGGTCGCGTGCCCTTGGCTCCAACATTCGCCCACGTTTGGGCACCCTGCTTCTTCGCAGACCGTGACAAGGTTATTGTCACGCATGATTTTGCGTGTCTCGTCATAGCCCTTACTATTAGGCGCTTTGACCCTGATCCAATCCGGTTTTTTAGGTTGTGGATTGTCTGGACGCCGTGCTTTTTCAGGGTGGCGTTGTTCAGGAATTTTCAGATCACGCATGTTATCGGCCTTTTGGGCTGCGCCATTGGCAGCAATAGTTAGGATAGCTTAAACTTAAACCGTTATGGTTAAAACCCAATGTAGTGCAAACCAGCTATGTTCCAGCGCGATAACACTTTTTTATCAACAGCTCCAACCAACTAACCAA
>CAJJAR010000006.1 GCA_905182105.1 uncultured Paracoccaceae bacterium | reverse complement strand
CGCCAACCCATAGATTGCATCAATAACAAAGTTATCAGCGACAGCATGATGTTTATTTAAGTGTTCACTCTGCTTCTGATCGAACTCATCATAGATTTGCTGAGCAATGTAATGGTGCTTAACTTGAGCCACCTTGGGATCACTTGTGCCTGTTGTTCTCCGTATGCTTCGCAAGACGCCATAGAGATGCCTGAGATGTGCTGGGATGTTAATTACGACAGTTTGTTTGCCTCGCATCATCTTCA
The DNA here is from genome assembly GCA_905182105.1 of uncultured Paracoccaceae bacterium. Lineage (GTDB taxonomy): Bacteria > Pseudomonadota > Alphaproteobacteria > Rhodobacterales > Rhodobacteraceae > Ascidiaceihabitans. The sequence continues at coordinate 143,376 of CAJJAR010000006.1, read as the reverse complement.
AACGTGAGAAAGGATAGCTATAACCTGACTCAACCGCTGACTCGGAGATAACTTGAAGCCTACTGATAGTTACATAAATAGTTACAATAGTAGTTGCGTTTTTGATCCGCAAAGGTCGGTAAAGTATGATTTATTTATGTTATCAACGGGATGAATGGTGGGTCGTGAGAGGCTCGAACTCCCGACATCTTCGGTGTAAACGAAGCGCTCTACCAACTGAGCTAACGACCCGTTAAAGCGGTGTTTAGACAAAGGTTTAGACAGACGCAAGCCTAAGATAGACGTTTTTGCACACCATTTTTCAAATGATACACAACGCCCTGCCCACCAGGCATTTTTGACATGCCTTCACGCCCAAGTCCCAGCACAGTTAAACGCAACATGCGCGATGTAATTCCGTGTGTCACCAATATACTAGGCCCCTGTAAAGACAAAATAAAATCCTTACATCTAACTTCAAGAGCGGCGAAACCTTCCCCGCCAGGGGCCCGTTCATACAGCTCCAAAGCGCCGTCAGGTGTTTCTTTAAATTCTCCTGGCTCAGCGAATTCAGAACGCAGATGACCTGCCCAATCACCCACTTCAATCTCGCGCAAACGCGCATCAGTGTGAATATTATTGACCTGACGGGCCAAAGCAATCGCCGCTGTTTCGAATGCCCTGCCCTGTGGGCTGCAAAAAATAGCGAATCCACTCAAATCAATTTCAGAAAGAATCGCGGCCTGACGTTCAGCTTGTTCTGTTCCAAGGGGTGTAAGTGGTGAATTCAAACCGCCCTGCATCCGGCCTTCAGAGTTCCAAAACGTTTCACCGTGCCGCAATACATAAATTTCAGGGTACATCTGTAGGCTCCTTTTCACGCTCGTTCACTAAAACCACGTAAGCCCAATAAAGAAAACCGCCCCTGCGGACAGGGGCGGTTTAAAATGTTTCTATGGAGATTGATTATTCAGCAGATGTTGGCATGTCAGACGCATCAGCAGCATCGTTGTCCGCGCCTTCGGCAGCATTAGACTGGTGGATCTTTGTCACTAAAACGCGGCCGTTTGGCGTTAGCTTTTCACGACGTACCTTGACCTTACCAAGTGGCTGTAGGTTCAGTTCGCACGCTTCTGCCAAGGCTTCGCCCAGAATTGCCAAAGTTGCTTCATCAACTGGCTTCGCGTCTTTTTCTTCATACCAGAACGTTCAACAACTAGGTCGATCAGTTCTTTTTTGCGCATCACAGGACCGCTCACAACAGGTTGTTGGCCTTCGATAACAATCGGAGATGCAGATGCTGTTGTTGGTACCTTTGCTGGTGCTTCTACAACGGCCTTAACTTCAGCTTGAACCGCATTCTCTTGATCTGTTGTTTGCTCGAGTACTACTGGTGTTTTTGACTTTTTAGTCGGCATTAGTGTCATCCCTGCCGCAATGGCTGTTTCTTTATTGGAAACAGTTTAGTCCCAAAATACGGGAATACCCGCCATTCCTTTGAACTTAGACTAGAGTTGACACAATTTAGTTAACAATTCAAAAACTTAGTTGCAGATGCAAAAAGGGCGGCTCATAATATGAACCACCCTTTTGTCATCACTTTGAACTTAGTGTGCTGTCGCGCTTGGCGGCGTGACAGCAGCTGCTGCAGCTGCTGCAGCCTCTTCTGCCGCCTCATCCCAGTGGATGGACTCAGGTTCAGACACCAATGCGTATTTCAAAACTTCAGATACATGCGTCACAGGAATGATCTTCAATCCCTCTTTCACGTTGTCTGGAATTTCGGCTAAGTCTTTCTCATTCTCTTCGGGAATAAGAACTGTCTTGATCCCACCGCGCAGCGCCGCCAACAACTTTTCTTTTAAGCCGCCAATCGGCATCGCGTTGCCACGCAAGGAAACCTCACCTGTCATGGCAATATCTTTGCGCACAGGAATACCCGTCAAGACAGACACTATCGATGTAACCATCGCCAGACCAGCAGATGGCCCATCTTTCGGTGTCGCGCCATCTGGCACGTGAACGTGGATATCAAGCTTATCAAACTTGGTTGGCTTAACCCCAATTTTAGGGCTGATCGAACGCACATAGGATGACGCTGCCTCAATCGACTCCTTCATCACATCGCCCAGCTTGCCAGTCGTTTTCATCCGCCCTTTACCAGGCAATTTCAACGCCTCGATATGCAACAGATCACCACCAACGGATGTCCATGCCAATCCAGTTACAACACCAACTTGGTCGTGCTGTTCCGCCAAACCATAGCGGTACTTTTTGACACCCAAGAAATCGTTCATGTTTTCAGCAGAAACAACGACGCTATTTTCTTCCTTTTTGATGATCTTAGTCAACGACTTACGTGCCGTTTTGCCAATCTCACGCTCAAGGTTACGAACACCAGCTTCACGTGTGTAATAGCGGATGATGTCGGTCAGGCCGTCATCAGTCAGCTCATACTCACCTTTTTTCAGGCCATGGTTCTTGATCTGCTTAGGCAACAAGTGCTGCTTGGCGATCTCGTGCTTTTCGTCCTCAGTGTAACCTGACAACGGAATGATCTCCATACGGTCCAGCAATGGACCAGGCATGTTGTAGCTGTTGGATGTGGTTAGGAACATCACATCAGACAGGTCATATTCGACCTCTAGATAGTGATCCACAAAGGTAGAGTTCTGTTCCGGATCCAACACTTCCAACATTGCAGATGCAGGGTCGCCGCGGAAATCTTGGCCCATTTTGTCGATTTCATCCAACAATATCAGCGGATTGCTGGTCTTTGCCTTTTTCAAAGCCTGAATGATCTTACCCGGCATAGAGCCGATATAGGTACGACGATGACCACGAATTTCGCTTTCGTCGCGCACACCACCAAGGGAAATGCGAATAAACTCACGACCTGTGGCTTTAGCCACAGATTTACCAAGCGATGTCTTACCAACACCGGGAGGACCAACCAAACACATGATCGGGCCCTTCATCTTGGAAGAGCGTTGCTGCACAGCCAAATACTCAATGATGCGTTCTTTGACCTTTTCCAGACCATAGTGATCATCGTCCAAGATTTTCTGCGCGCGGACCAAGTCCTTTTTTACGCGGGATCTTACACCCCACGGAACGCCCAGTATCCAATCTAGATAGTTGCGGACAACAGTGGCCTCAGCAGACATAGGCGACATGTTCTTGAGCTTCTTAACCTCAGAATCAACCTTTTCACGCGCTTCTTTGCTAAGCTTGGTCGCGCTGATCTTCTCGTTCAGCTCGTCCATCTCGTTCTTGCCGTCTTCGCCGTCACCCAACTCTTGCTGGATCGCTTTCATCTGTTCGTTCAGATAATACTCACGCTGCGTGCGTTCCATCTGTGTTTTGACGCGGGTTTTGATCTTCTTCTCAACCTGCAAAACAGACATCTCGCCCTGCATCAGGCCATAGACCTTCTCAAGACGTTCAGAAATGCTGAGGGTCTCAAGCAAGTCTTGCTTTTGCTCAACTTCGATACCTAGGTGACCAGCGACCAAATCGGCCAGCTTTGATGGCTCGTCAGATTCACCAACGGCGGCCAACGCCTCTTCAGGGATGTTCTTTTTAACTTTTGAATAGCGCTCAAACTCGTCGCCAACCGTACGCAATAGCGCCTCAGTTGTGGCCACATCACCGGGCATCTCGGTCAGATACTCAGCGCGGGCTTCAAAGAAGTCGTCATTGTCTAGGTATTCAGTGATGCGCACGCGGGCTTGGCCCTCGACCAGCACTTTAACAGTTCCGTCTGGCAACTTCAGCAACTGCAAGACATTGGCCAGAACGCCAGCCTTAAAAATACCATCGCTTTGTGGATCATCCTCAGACGGATCGGTTTGGCTGGACAGCAAGATTTGCTTATCGTCGGCCATGACCTCTTCAAGGGCGCGTACTGATTTTTCGCGACCAACAAAAAGCGGCACAATCATGTGTGGGAACACAACAATATCGCGCAAAGGCAATACTGGGTAGGATGCGTTAAGTGGCTCTTGCATGCTCAATTCCTTAATCTGGCAAGACAGCGCGGTCCCTAATCTAGGCAACCAGTGACCGTCTCCTGTTTCGACTTTATTAAGTGTAGGTCTTATATGCCTGTTTCAAGGGCAACAATGACGTGATCCCCACTGAGGTGCAATGAGATCAGCAAACTTGTTGGCATTTTCCTGAGGTTTTATAAGGGTTCTATATCGCCCTGAGCACGCCCGTCATGGAAATATTTTTGCCATGCTTCAAAAGTACCAGCCCCAATTGCATCCCGCATTCCCTGCATAATATCCTGAAAATATTGCAAGTTATGCCATGTCAGCAACATGCCCGAAATCATTTCATTGCTGCGAAACACGTGGTTCAAATATGCGCGGCTATAGTTGGAACAAGCAGGACAGCTGCAGTTCTCATCAAGTGGGCGCGGATCATCTGCGTGACGTGCATTTTTAATGTTCACAACACCGTGACGGGTAAACACCTGCCCCGTACGACCAGAGCGTGAAGGCAGTACGCAATCCATCATATCGATGCCACGTGCTACTGCGCCCACGATGTCGTCAGGTTTACCCACGCCCATCAAATAGCGCGGCTTGTCCGCTGGCAGCATGTCAGGCGCATAGTCCAGGCAATCAAACATCGCCTGCTGCCCTTCGCCCACAGCCAATCCGCCAACAGCATACCCATCAAAACCAATGTTGGTCAGTGCGTTAGCACTTTCCTCGCGAAAATCTTTTTCCAGACCGCCCTGCATAATACCAAACAGCGCGTGCCCCGGACGGTCGCCAAAGGCCACCTTGGACCGATCTGCCCAACGCATCGACATGCGCATACTTTCCGCGATCCGTTTGCGATCGGCAGGAAGCGCCGGACATTCATCAAAGCACATCACGATGTCTGATCCCAGCATGCGCTGAATTTCCATAGACCGCTCTGGCGTAATCTCGTGGCTGGACCCATTGATGTGAGATTTGAACGTCACGCCCTGCTCGGTCAGCTTGCGCAATCCTGCCAAACTCATCACCTGAAATCCGCCACTGTCCGTCAAAATCGGGCGTTTCCAATTCATGAACTTGTGTAAACCACCAAGGCGCTCAATCCGCTCAGCCGTTGGGCGCAGCATCAAGTGATAGGTGTTGCCCAGCAAGATGTCAGCACCGGTTGAACGCACACTTTCAGGCATCATCGCTTTAACGGTCGCAGCCGTGCCCACAGGCATAAACGCAGGTGTTCGAATTTCACCGCGCGGCGTGTTGATTTGCCCCGTACGGGCCTTGCCATCGGTGGCGTGTAAATCGAATGTAACTTTGGTCATGTCAGGGCCTCTCAGGGTGTTAAACAGGCGATAAACCGGTTCACACAAACTTGCAATCAGCGTGATGAGCCCCCATATTTCAACCTATAATAACAATACAATAATCAAAGGACGCGCATTATGCCAATCGAAGAACTGATCCTGAACGCCATCCAAGGTAACATCGTCTATCTCTTGCTCGCCGTCCTCTTCGTTGTGCTGGTACTCAAGGCCGTTCGCATCGTTTCACAGTCAGAGCAGCATGTGATTGAACGCTTTGGTCGCCTCCACTCGGTGCTTGGCCCAGGGATCAATATGATCATCCCATTCCTTGACCGTGTTGCACATAAAATCTCGATCCTAGAACGCCAGTTGCCAACTGCGTCCCAAGACGCGATTACCCGCGATAACGTGCTGGTTCAGATCGACACATCCGTCTTTTACCGCATTACTGAGCCAGAAAAGACAGTTTACCGTATCCGCGACGTCGACAGCGCGATTTCCACAACGGTTGCAGGGATCGTGCGTGCAGAAATCGGTAAAATGGACCTTGATGAAGTACAGGCAAACCGGACGTCCCTGATCACCACAGTCAAACAACTGGTCGAGGGTGCCGTGGACGATTGGGGCATAGAAGTGACACGCGCCGAAATCCTCGATGTAAATCTAGACGCCGCCACCCGCGCCGCGATGATGCAACAGCTGAACGCTGAACGCGCACGTCGTGCACAGGTGACAGAGGCCGAAGGGTCAAAACGTGCCGTGGAACTAGGTGCCGATGCTGAACTATATGCATCAGAGCAATCCGCCAAAGCGCGTAAAGTGCTGGCAGACGCCGAAGCCTACGCAACCGCAGCTGTTGCCACGGCCATCACAGAACACGGGATTGAAGCCGCACAATACCAAGTGGCTTTGAAGCAAGTCGAAGCGCTAACCGCCCTTGGCACCAGCAACGGATCGCAAACCGTCATTGTACCTGCATCGGCAATGGATGCCTTTGGCGACGCGTTTAAACTACTGAAAGGACGCCTATAATGGATACAATGGTAAGCATCTGGTGGGTCTGGCTCTCTGCTGCAATCGCGCTGGCAGTGCTAGAGGTTCTCGCCCCCAGCTTCATCTTTATCGGTTTCGCCATCGGGGCGCTGATCATGACAGCGGTGGTGGCATTGTTCCCCACCGCCATGATGGTCCCCGCCGCACTGGCCCTGTTTACAGGGCTGTCACTGGCGGCATGGATCGTGCTGAAGCGCGTGTTCAAAAGCCAGAGTTCCGGCGCACGGCGCGTGACTCACGACATTAATGATTGAGATTGAATGGCAAAGGATCGGCATGTGAACAAAACGACGTTTCACCCGAGACTGAGTTCGACCAATTTAATGGCGTTCATCTTTAGTCCCGTGGGCAAAATTATGAAATGGGTTAGAGTAGAAAGATAGGACAAAAAATGTTCAAAAAGGCCAAAAAATCAATTGGCGATCCCGTAGTTTTAGAAGTCTTGCTTAGCAAAAAATATAGATTCCTGTACGAAAACTTCGTTGTTTCAACGCAACATCATGTCTATTTTTTCTTGAAAAAACAGGGGATAAAATCCTTGGGCTAAAATTCAGTTCAACTCTATATAAATATAGATATCCAAATAATGAAGTAGGCCACCCACTCCAGCAATTTGGAATGGCTAGATAAGATTTTCAAGAAGTACTAAATTCTCCTTGGGTGTTATAACTTCGAGACAATAACAGTAGCCACCCACGCGATGCAGATTTTTTACATGATGGCAAAAGACACTTCATTATCGGATTTAAGGATGTAACATTTGAGGTCATCGCAAGTAAGTTTGAGGAAGCGATAGTCACCCCCACTGGACTAGTGTTACTTGAGGAGGAAGAACTCAGCCTTCTTGAAAGTTAGCACGCACTCTGGCCTGCAAGCTGACATTCGAGCCGCACATAAGGCTTAACCCCGCCTTCTTCTTTTACCTAGCCCCATACGCAATCGCGCCCTCCCCATGGGGGAGGTTCGGGCGCTACCTAATCTTCGATTAGGTATGCGATTGGAAAACATCGGTCGCTCGAAATACCCTACTGAGAATAAAAATCGCAATTTTAGATATGAATCGGGACAATTAGTGAGCACTATTTTTGAAGAGCGCATGGTCTTTTTTATCAACATCTTAGGCTTTGAAGCACTGGTTAAGGACACGTCAAGATCACCAGAGGGAGATGGTGCTCAGCACGTGGACTGCGCACTCAACAGGATCGAAGACATCCAGCGTTTACGATCAATTAGCAGCTTAAGAAGTCACATTTTTCAGACTGCATTTTGCTCTCCGTCACTCCAAAGCCAGAAGCCGTTTCCCGGCTGTTCATGGAGTTAGCCAAGCTAACAATAGACCTAATGGCAATGGGCATTTGGATACGGGGCGGAGCATCGCTCGGGCCGATTTCGAAGAGGGAAACCACACCATGGGGCCCAGCGGTTGTAGCAGCATATAAATTCGAAAGCACTTTGGAAGTAAATTCGAGGATTGCACTGGATAAGATGGCTCTGAAATTTATACAAGAAAGCATGACCAAAAAAGAAGATAACAAACTAATAGTTCGTGATGATGATGGTGTCTGGTCGTCAAACGCCATTGTATAGGTTTTGAGGCAAGAAATTTACGACAATTCTATAATCATTAAAAACATCGCGCAGAACACCAAAAGACATTTGGATATTGTCCACAAAGAAACCGTCAAAAACCTGCATGTCTTCCAAAAGATTGATTGGCTCGCAGCTCAATGGGACGAACACATCACGCAAAAATTCAAAGATCCCGACCACGAGTACAGGACTGAAAATTGCTTGAGACAACAGCGAGAAATTCGTCGTTTGTGGAATGAGGTATGATATACATAAGGCGGGGCTCCACCCCGCCCTACATTCTTATCAACCGTTTTTGTTCAACAGTTCTTCACCGTTGTGAATAAGGCGTGACGACCAGGGGATCGGGTTGCGCAAGGCGTGGTGTGCCATGCAGGCGTTTTCGGCCTCTTCCATCAATCCACGAATGACCTCTTGGGACTCATCGCTTTCGATCAACACGTGAGTTTCAATGCCCAATGTCTCGCCCTCTGTAGTGTGGCCCAAGTCGCGCATGTTGCTTAGGTTCGTTTGGAACCGCAGCTTTTGCTCAAGGTTCATCGACTTAATCTTGATCCCACGCGCGGTGTAGATGTCTGTCAGGTGGGTCATCAGGCAGAAACCGATACCTGCACAAAAATAAGCCAACGGGGGCGGAGCAGTGTCATCACCAACCGGTGTTTGCTCATCACAATATAGTTTCAGCGGCGAGAACCCTGGAATGTTCACCTGCACCATGCCAGATTTCTTCTGACGGTCATGCGCTTGTGCGGTCAGATTGACCTCAAACTGCAACGGCTCTGGTGGGCGGCCCTTTTTAAAAGGGCTTGGCTTATACTGGGTTGGCTGTAGAATTTCGCTTGCGCGTTCACCTACGTGGTAATCATTTTTTTCTGTCATGCTGGTTATCCTAATCTGCGCCAAACGAAAATTCCCGTTAGGCTTGTAAATAATTAAATTTACACAAAAATATTGATACAAATCCATATCTCATCCGTCAAATGAATTGAGAATGTACCGACATTTAAGTGACCTAAATAAAGAAACCACTTTCAACCAGTGCCCCACTGGACGCCCCGACGCCTAAACCCTATATAAAGAGTCAGGAACACACCGGAGCCAATATGGACCAGCCTAAAGAAATGCTAGAAGGCGTACCACTGATCGCCCCATCATCAACTGACCACCCTTTGTACGAGGCCGTGGTGGCCGCTTGCCAATCGGTTTATGACCCTGAAATTCCGGTGAACATTTACGAACTTGGTTTGATTTATACGATCGACATCAACGCCGAGAGCGAAGTGAACATCAAGATGTCCCTCACGGCACCGGGTTGCCCTGTCGCTGGCGAAATGCCGGGCTGGGTTGCGGATGCGGTTGAACCGATCCCTGGTGTCAAAACTGTGGATGTGGCCCTTGTTTGGGAACCACCTTGGGGCATGGACATGATGTCTGACGAAGCCCGTCTTGAACTAGGTTTCATGTAATTTTTTAATTTTGGCACACCGCTGTGTGCACCAACGTCTTACAGACAGTATACCGACGTAATACCGACGTTGTGAACGGGCTATTTTACACAAGGGTTGAGCCAGCCCAACATCGTCCCTAGATTAGGGACAAAGGAGTACGTATCATGTTTTCAATTCCAGGCAAACAGGCCGTTTCCATTTCTGAAAAAGCGGCTGCTCAGATCGCAAAACTGATGGCCTCTGGCGGGCATCAGGGCCTGCGTATTGGCGTCAAAAAAGGCGGCTGTGCGGGCATGGAATACACGATGGATTATGTGGCTGAACAGGATCCGAACGACGAAGTTGTCGAACAGGATGGTGCCCGTGTTTTGATCGCGCCAATGGCGCAAATGTTCCTGTTTGGAACAGAAATTGACTATGAAACCAGTCTGTTAGAGTCCAGCTTCAAGTTTCGAAATCCTAATGTAACCGAAGCCTGTGGCTGTGGTGAGTCCATCAAATTTGCTGAAATATAAGCAGATTGCGCAAAAGGCCCTTAGAGCTTTTGAAGGTGCAGATACGTCTCGTTAAAACGGCGTTCCAAATGTTTCCCTGCACGCACAACTTCGCCACTTTCGGGTGGTGCAACATTGGTGTCATGGGATGGATTAAAGAACAGTGGAACAGATATACGTTCAGCTTCCCCGCCCACAACACGGTGCGGCGTCGCTTGGACAATACCACCAGTCCAAAATCCCAACATTTCCCCGAAATTAATAACAAATTGACCGGGTTGCGCAGAAACTGGTATCCAGCCCCCACCCCGTTTACGCACCTCTAAACCGGGTGATCCATCCGTCGCCAGCAAGGTCAAACAGCCATAGTCGGTGTGTGTCGCGATTCCGAAATCCATATCCGTCGCATCCTTTGGACGCTCTGGGTAAAAGTTACCGCGCAGTAGCGCCATCGGTGTTCGAAACGCTTTGTCAAAGTAATCATCAGGCATATCAATCGCGTTCGCTATACCGCGCAAAACGCTCATCGCCACATAGATCGCGTCGTCATAATATTCAAGGATGATTCTTTTAAACTCAAGGTCGTCAGACGGCCATTGGTTCAATCCATACACAGGCATTTCTGCCCGTGGATCACCCTTCGCCAATTCCACACCACTGTCGAAATATTGCTTATAATCTGGGTTCACATCAGGATCAACTTGCTCTGATCCTGCAGCACCCCAGCCACGATTGCTGCCCGTGACGGACATATCGATTTCACGCTTTTGAGCCTCTGGGAGTTTGAAAAAAGCACGGTAGGTTTCAATGACTTCAGTCACACGATCAGCCGTCAATGCTGTGTTGTATACAGTCGCAAACCCAACCCCTGTTGCTGCTTCTTTCAAAGCGGCAAGTGTTTTTGGATCACCTTTACGGATCAATGCGGCGTCTAATCTAGGGATCATGGAATGGCCTTGTTCTTAAACTTCGCGAAACCCTCGCGTTGCCCCCAATTAACCCAAATGCTAGCTTAGAAAAAGATTAAATAGGAGTGCATCAAATGCGCACAAAAATAGCAGCAGGCAATTGGAAAATGAATGGGTTGTCTCATTCACTGGACCAGCTGAGCGAACTTGCCAAAAGCCAAACCAGCGCGGAATGCACGGTTGTGATATGCCCACCTTCCCCATTGCTGTTTCCAGCTGTCGAAATGACCCATGGGTCATCAATCGCTATTGGTGCACAAGATTGCCACACAGCGCAATCTGGCGCGCATACTGGTGATATTTCAGCCCCTATGGTCAAAGATACGGGTGCAAAATATGTTATCGCTGGCCACTCTGAACGGCGCGAGATCTACGGCGAAACAGACGACGATGTATGCGCCAAGGCGATTGCTGCACGTGATGCTGGTTTGATTGCAATCTTGTGCATCGGGGAAAGCCTCAGCGATCGTGAAGCGGGCAAAACACTTGATGTTATCGGCGCACAGTTGGCCGCCTCCGTTCCAGAGGGCGCAACGTCTAACAGCTTGGTTATTGCCTATGAACCCATCTGGGCCATCGGAACAGGTAAGGTCCCTACCCTTGCGCAAATCATTGAAGTGCATGACTTTATCCGCGCAGAGCTTAATGCACGCTTTGGCGCAGAAATCGGCAACAGTATTTCATTGCTCTATGGTGGTTCAGTCAAAGCGAGCAACGCTGCAGAGATCTTCACCGCTGAAAATGTGGATGGTGCACTGGTCGGCGGCGCAAGCCTGAAAGCTGCTGATTTCTCGCCCATTGTGGACACACTCAGCGCTTCTTAATCACTCATTATCGTATGACTCAGCGGCCCACCCCTGCAAAGGGATGGGCCTTTTTCGTTACTTCGTTATGATTTCGGGCCCCATCATTAAGGTCGGCAACCACGTTGAGATCGCAGGAATGTATGTCACCATAATCAAGAAAATGAACATAACGCCCAAGAACGGCAGCGCAGCACGTACAACGCTCATCATTGGCATACCCGCAACCCCAGAAGTCACAAAGAGGTTCAAGCCAACCGGCGGCGTAATCATCCCAATCTCCATGTTCACAACCATGATGATCCCAAGGTGAATTGGATCAATGCCCAGCTCCATTGCAATTGGGAACACCAATGGGGCGACGATGATCAGCAGACCTGACGGTTCCATGAACTGCCCACCGATCAACAAGATAATGTTGACGATGATCAAGAACACGATTGGGCCAAAGCCCGCAGACAACATCGCCGAGGCAATCTGTTGTGGGATTTGCTCATCCGTAAGAACGTGCTTTAGGATCAACGCATTGGCGATGATGAACATCAGGGTGACAGTCAGCTTACCTGCCTCAAACAAGGCATCACGGGTGTCACGGTGGAAGAACACCGTGATCAACGTCCAAGGTCTTTGGAACAAACTATGGTTTTTAGTGTCGTCCCCTTTGACGTGCAGTGGTCCCATATCGCGGTACACAAAACAGGCCACAAGGAACGCATAGACCGACGCCACAGCGGCGGCTTCTGTTGGTGTAAATACCCCCCCATAGATGCCGCCCAAGATGATTACGATCAGAAACAGCCCACCTGATGCACTCAGAGCAGATGCACCGACTTCGCCCCAACCTTGCCATTCACCTTTTGGCAGGTTCTTGACTCGCGCCATAATGTAGATGGTAATCATCAGCATAGAACCGGCCATAAGGCCTGGGATAACACCCGCAAGGAACATACGGCCAACGGAAACGTCGGTTGCGGAGGCATAAACCACCATAACGATGCTTGGTGGGATCAAGATGCCCAAAGTCCCCGCATTGGCAATCACGCCTGCCGCGAACTCCTTAGTGTAACCGACCTGACGCATACCCGCGATCACGATGGACCCGATGGCCACAACAGTCGCAGGCGATGAACCCGACAAAGCCGCGAACATCATACAAGCGAACACACCCGCAATTGCCAGACCACCAGGGAAGTGACCAACAATAGCGATTGAAAAGCGAATAATCCGTTTCGCCACACCGCCTGTCGACATGAATGTTGAAGCCAAAATGAAGAACGGGATCGCCAGCAAGGTGTAGTGACCCGCCATCGCTTGGAACAAGGTCTGTGCAATCGAGGCCAGAGATGCATCACTAAGGACCAGCAGAAACAAAATAGAGGACATACCAAGGCTGATGGCGATCGGGACACCGATCAACATCAATCCGATGACCATCGCGAAAAGAATTGCAATTTCCATGTCTTAGTCCCCAGCGTTCATATGTTTGACGTCTTCGATTGCTTCTTCAGCTTCGTGACTAACGATCAGGGTTTTATTTTCACCCGTGTAAATACGCACGGTTGCTTGAACAATACGGAACAAGAACAGGCCCATACCAAACGGCATGATCGTGTACGGAATAAAGCGCGGAATTTTCTCGTATGCGTCGCCGTCATTCATAATGGGTTCGATAAAGCGCATCCACTCAGGCAGCGGAATATCGATCACTTCATACCAGCCGCGATATGATGTGCCGCGCATCTCTTCAAAACCAGTTGGGAACCAACGGCCTGTTGTCTGTGGAAGGTTGGCAAAGTTCGCCCAGTAATCCCAGGACCCTTTAAAGACAAGGAAGGCATAGCCAATACAGATTGTGCCACCCACAAGCGCAAAAACTTTGCGCCCACGCGGACCAAACAGATTAACAATCACATCCACTCCAAGGTGTGCTGTGACCTTAACCGCATAACTCGCACCGAACAGGACAAGCCACGCGAATAGAAATGTCACCATCTCCAGACCCCAGATGAGGCCAGTGTTAAAACCGTAGCGCAAAATAACATTGGTAAATGTGATAAGCGTCATCACCCCAAGCAGCAGCGCGATGACGGTCTCTTCCAACTCGTTCACGAAACGGCCCAGTGGTGTTTTGGGTTCATAGCTTGATGCCACGTCCCACCCCCCTTTTGGATCAAATTTGGATTATCTAGAAAAATGCCTGCCCACTGATATCAGTGGGCAGGCAGATAAGATCACGTGATCTTAGTGCTTAGCGTTGATCGCTTGAGCTGCGTCGATGTTTTCTTGACCGACGTCACCAACGAATTGCTTCCAAACCGGTTTCATAGTGGAAACCCACTCGGCGCGCTTTGCTGCATCAAGTGTACGGATAACACCGCCAGCATCCAAGATTGCTTGCTTGTTTGACGCGTTTACAGATGTAGACTCTGAGTTACGTGCTGCAGTTACTTCGTCAACGATTGTCGCTAATTGTTCACGTACATCTGCAGGCAGACCATCCCAGAAGTCAGTAGAGGTCACGACCAAGTAATCGATGATACCGTGGTCTGTTTCTGTCACACCGTCTTGCACTTCAAAGAACTTCTTGCCGTAGATGTTGGACCAAGTATTCTCTTGTCCATCAACAACGCCAGTTTGCAAAGCACCATAAACTTCGGAGAAAGCCATCGGCTGAGGAGACGCGCCCATCGCTGCCATTTGTGCTTTCAAAACGTCAGAGTTCTGAACGCGGAACTTCAAACCGTTTGCGTCAGATGGAACATTCAAAGGAACGTTTGCTGACATTTGCTTCATGCCGTTGTGCCAGAATGCTAGACCAAGAAGGCCACGCTTTGTCATGGATTGCTTCATCGCTTGACCAGTCTCTGAGTTTTGGAACTCATCAACTGCGTTGATATTTTTGAACATAAACGGCAAATCGAAGATGCGGAATTGCTTTGTGAACTGCTCGAACTTGGATAATGACGGAGCCGCCAATTGAACGTCGCCTTGCAGCATCGCTTCTAGCACTTGGTTGTCGTTATAAAGTGTAGAGTTCGGGAAAACTTCGAGACAGGCTTTGCCGTTCATCTCATCGTTGACGCGCTGCTCAAGCAACGTGGCTGCGATGCCTTTTGGGTGTTTGTCTGTGTTGGTCACGTGGCTGAACTTGATAACGATCTCGCCGTCATCGCAAGCCGCAGAAACCGCGCCCGCAGATACGGACATGGTGAGTGCAACAGCGGCAGCTGTAAATAATTTCATTGTGGTCTCCTCCCAGAGAATTTTAAGTCTTACGCAGCAATTCCAATTTGCCGCGTCCCCCACAGTTGAGCCTAGGAAAAGCATTGCGGCAATGTGTTTGTGGGGAACTTAGGTAATTCTGGTAAATTCTTTTAAAAACATATGTTTAATGTAATTTGACTGTTTACGCTTTGTTGCACATTTTTAGTTCTGTGCGAAAATCCGCACAACTGTTAACCCCAAAGTGCGAAAATCCGCACATCTCAACGACGGAAGTCCTCTGCGCGAATCCCATAGCGGGCCAGCTTGTCGTAGAATGTTTTACGCGGCAGTTGCAGGCCCGCAGCCGCTTCTACTGCGCGCCCGTTGTGACGGCCCAATGCAGCAATCAACAATGACTTCTCCACACTTGCCATCTGCTCGCTTAACCCCAGTTCGACAGCCTGTGTGACGTCCTCGGGCATACCCAAAACAAATCGCATTGCGGCGCTCATCAAGGATCGTGTGTTTCCAGGCCAGCCTTGGGTCATCAAACTAGAGGTAAACTCTTGAGTTACTTCTGGCGCTGTCAAACCTGCCTGCTCACTGGCTTGTGCCACATAGTGTCGGAATAAGACTGGTATGTCTTCCGGTCGCTCAGATAGTGGGGGAATGCGCAATGGAGTCACCTCAATTCGATAGAATAAATCACCATTAAACGAACCAGTTTCAACAGCTTGCACAAGATCACGTGTGCTGCCAGCAAGGAGGCGAACGCTGTTTAGTTGTTCAAGGTGCTCTAATAATGCAAGCTGTGAATCTGCGGGAAGTAGAGCGATTTCATCGATAAACAGACTACCACTTTTCGCAGAGCTGACCGCTTCATTTAGTTGGTCTGGCGACATGCCAGACCCCGCACGCTTCACAAAGGGAGATTTGGAACGTGGTGATGACAGGTGAATAACCTCTGCGACCTTTGAAATACCGGCACCACGCGCACCCATAATCAACACTTCAGTCTCAAGCTGCGAAACACGGCGTACCCTTGTACGCAAAGCTTGTGATAACTCAGACTGCCCAAACAACATCCGTTCAGCAGGATCACCTGTTTCGACCAAAACCCGAAGACGACGGTTCTCAAGCACAATGTTACGCGTACGCAATGCGCGCTCAACCACAGCTAATAAGTCTTTGGGCGCACAGGGTTTTTCTAAAAACCCAAACGCGCCCTGACCCATTGCACTTACCGCCATCGGAACATCGCCCTCACCAGTCAACAATATTACAGGCAAGTCTGGATCTTGGCTTTTGGCGTAATCCAAAAGGAAAAATCCATCGCGACCGGGCATACGAATGTCAGACAAGACAACGCCCTCAAAGTCGGCACAGATCGTATCTTTCGCCGCTACGAATGAACTGAATGCTATCGGTTCAAGATCAGCAAGCTCAAGTGTTTGAGCAACTGCATCACGCACAGCACTGTCGTCATCGACCAATAAAATTTGTTTACTCATGCTTGATCGCCCTCATGCCATGGCACCAATTTCACCGCGAATTCCGCCCCTTGGTCCAAGTTTCGGCCTTGAATTTCGCCGCCAAACCCTTGCACGATCCCGTAGGAAATGGACAGCCCAAGACCCATTCCTTCAGACTCACCCACCTCTTTGGTAGTATAGAACGGGTCAAATACCTTTTCGGGAAGATCAATACCGGGTCCAGAATCGCTGAAACGTAAGATAAGTGCGTTGTCCTCTTCAGGATCAATTTTGATAACGAATTGTTTGTCCGTGACCGCGCGCATCGCGTCGGCAGCGTTACTGATCAGATTGACGAATACCTGCGCCAGCCGAACTTCACCCGCGCGAACCCAGACGGGCGCATTGGGCCGCTCAAATACCAACGCCACGCCATCTTCTTGCAAACGGGTTTGGGTCATTTCGAGTGCGCTGTCCAAAACGGCAACCACATCAATGCGTACTAAACTCTCGGTCTCTTGTCGTGCAAATGCCCTTAGATTTTTGATGATCCGCCCCATCCGCCGCGCAAGGTCGGAAATCCGTACAAGGTTCTCTGTCGCTTTTTCGAGTTTATCACGCTCCATAAATTGCAAACCGTTTTCCGCAAACGACCTAATTGCCATCAGCGGTTGGTTCAGTTCATGGCTGATGCCCGCACTCATTTGCCCGAGCGCGCTTAACTTACTGGCTTGTTCTAAATCAACCTGTGCTTGGGCCAAAGCCGCTTGTGCTTCTTCACGTTCAGTCGCTTCACGCCGCAGCTGTGTATTAGTTTGCTCTAACTCCACGGTACGTTCTGCAACACGCCCTTCAAGCATCGCATTAGCTTGTGACAACGTGCGCCGCCGCTCTGTTGCAACAAACAAAAATGCACCAAAGGCTAAGAACAGTGCTGCAACCGCAGCGGCTTGTAACACAGCAAAACGTCGCGCTGGCTGCACATCGGCCAGCACCTCGCCGACCAATCCAACCACCGGTAGATTACGCGTCAAATGCAGCGCTTTTTTGGGCAAGTAAGGCCCCCAGCCAAGGTTCCAAACCTCATGACCGCCTAAAGTATAGCTGTCAAATTTTGGTGCTTTCCCACTTGGAGGGGTTAAACCTGCTTGCCCGACAGTACGGTTCCAGAAAACCAGATCAGATCGGTTTGAAATAAAGACAACACCAGAAGCATCAGTGAAAAAGACTGCAGGGTTGCCCCCCACCCAATCCCACTCAATCGCAGCGATATTCACGGCCACTACAATAACACCCGTGACCTCTGACGCCTCATCCACAATCGGCGCGGCGTAGTAATAGACCCGTTCGTCAAATGGCTGGCGGACACCATGCGTTCTGCCAAGTGCACCTTGCATCGCACGCTGTACATAGGGCGTGTGGCTAAGATCGACGCCAACGGTTCCACGAGCTGCCGAAACCACACGGCCGTGTCTGTCCACCAACATAACGTCCAGAGCTGCGGTTTTATCGGCAATTTCCAGCAAGATGGCCCGTGTTCGCGCATCACTCCCACTTTGGATTGCATTAAGAAAAGAAGGGCGATCGGCAGTCAGCACTGCCAATTCGCGGTATCGCTGCAACTGGCCTGTCAGCCGATCACTGGCCAGCGCCAGATCTGCCTCAGCTTGACGCGAGGACTGGTTGAGCGCTTGCACATAACCATAACGCCACACACCAATTGCAACGATCCCAACAAGTACAAGGAACGCAACAATCAGCGACAGACGATAAAAAAAATAGTGTTTCATGTCCTCTCTTAGCAAAGCAGCCCTTGCATTGACCAGCGACCCTGCGCTTTTGTGCAAACATGCACACACTCAATCAATCCCCAACCGATCCCGCTTTTGTCCAAGACCCCTATGCGTTCTATACAAAAGCACGCCGCGACACGCCTGTCGCATACTGGAAAGACTACGGCATGTTAGCCGCCTTTGATCATGCAACGGTTCACGCGCTATTGCGCGACAAACGTTTGGGGCGCGAGGTGCCTGCGGACTTGCGCAAACCGGTGCCCGATCACCTGCAAGCCTTTGATGCTGTTGAACAGTATTCAATGCTTGAAAAAGAGGGCCATACACATAGCCGCCTGCGTGGATTGGTGTTGCGAGCCTTTACATCCCACCGCATTGCCAACCTGAACAACGATGTAGTTGAGATATGCAACGTCCTAATTGCAAAGTTCCCCAAAGGTGAGTTCGATTTAATTCCCGCCTATTGCACGCAATTGCCTGTGCGCGTGATCGCACGCCTTTTGGGCGTGCCTGAAGAACACGGCGATGACCTGTTGAGATGGTCCAATGCAATGGTATCGATGTATCAGGCAAACCGCAGCCGCGAGATTGAAGATGCGGCCAATGCGGCAGCATCCGAGTTCTCAGCTTTTTTAAGTGACTACATTGAAACACGTCGCGACGACCCACGTGATGATCTAATCACCAACCTTATTGCCGCCGAAGAAGACGGTGTAAAACTTAGCACAGACGAATTGATTGGCACCTGTGTCTTACTCTTGAACGCGGGTCACGAAGCGACCGTTCACAGCATGGGCAACGCCATTAAAACGCTGTTGGAACACAATACCCCGCGCAGTGCCTTGGCTATTGACAACATCGCAGGCACCGCCGAAGAATTATTACGCTATGACCCGCCGCTGCACATGTTCACCCGTTATGCCTATGAGGATATCGAGGTCTGTGGAGTGCCATTGAAAAAGGGTGACGAAGTCGCGTTGGTCCTAGGATCAGCCGGGCGTTGCGAGAAGGTTTGGGAAAGTGCGGACCAATTCGCGCCAAGCAAAAACAGCAAATCACACCTCGCCTTTGGCGGTGGTTTGCATTTCTGCGTCGGCGCCCCGCTTGCACGGCTTGAGATGCAAATTGGGTTAAAGATGTTGTTTGACGCCTGCCCCAATCTCAAACTGGCGCAAACCCCAGTCTATGCGGACAGCTATCATTTCCACAAATTGGAACAGCTGATGGTCAGCCGTTAAAGCGGCAGCATTGTTGTCGATTTTATTTCTTCCATCGACAGCAATGCGGTCACGTTGAACACGCGCACCTCTGAAATCAGCGCCTGATAGAACTCATCATAGGCGCGGGCGTTTTTCACACGCACCTTCAGGATATAGTCGATATCGCCTGCCAATCGATGCGCCTCTTGCACCTCTGGGCGGTCGTTCAGCGCCTTCAGGAACTTGGCCTGCCATTCGGCTTCGTGCTCAGATGTGCGGATCAAAACGAAGAAACACGCCTCAAATCCCAACGCCTCTGCATCTAGGAAAACGGTCTGCTGACCGATCACTTTTGCCTCGCGCAATTTGCGGATGCGATTCCACACCGGCGTCTTAGAACTGCCCACAGCTTTGGCGATTTCGTCTAAAGACTGGCTCGCATCGCGCTGCATCTCTTTCATAATTTTCCGGTCTACTTCGTCAATTCGGACGTTCATTCGCTTCATTCCCATAAATGCGTACATACGTTCTATTTACTGACAGATATAAAACAATCATTCTTATCAATGTCAATGGGTGGCGTATTATCAGGAAAATTTCCTATATTGAGGCTAAAAAAGGTAGCAAGGAAAAGCATTATGGATCATTTCCCAATCTTTCTAGCAACCGCAGGACGCCGCATTGTGCTGTCCGGTGGCGGTGACGCGGCCTTGGCCAAGTTGCGCCTGTTGCTCAAGACCACTGCCAACATCACCGTCTTTGCGCCCGATGCTGCACCAGAAATCGAAAACTGGGCGACCTCTGGCAAACTGACCTTGATCAAGCGCAGCATGGAACCAGGCGACACAATGTGCGCCGTTATCTTCTACGCGGCCGACGGAGACGCGGTTGAAGACAAACGCA
The DNA here is from genome assembly GCA_905182105.1 of uncultured Paracoccaceae bacterium. Lineage (GTDB taxonomy): Bacteria > Pseudomonadota > Alphaproteobacteria > Rhodobacterales > Rhodobacteraceae > Ascidiaceihabitans. Next base: position 123,174 of record CAJJAR010000006.1, on the reverse strand, counting down.
CCGCCACCATCGCCAACGCAGACGGCGCATTGGTGAATGTGGTCGACAACCTTGAAGACAGCCAATTCATCACGCCTGCTATCGTGGACCGCGATCCTGTGGTCATCGCCATCGGGACCGAGGGCGCGGCCCCCGTTTTGGCCCGCGCGATCAAGGCTGACCTGGAAGAAAAACTACCAAGCACGCTCGGCACCCTTGCCCGCATTGGCAAAACATTTCGCAAGATGTCTTACAAGCTGCCCTTTGGCCGTGCCCGTCGTGATTTCTGGCGCGACTATTACTTTAATGCTGGACCCGCCGCGATTGCGGATGGCGCTGAGGCGGTTCAGCCTGCCCTTGATGCGCTGCTTGACGATCACTTGAACCGCGAGGCCCGTGAGGGTCACATCGCGTTTGTGGGTGCTGGTCCGGGCGATCCTGAGTTACTGACCCTAAAGGCCCGCAAGGCGTTGGATGAGGCCGATGTGATTATCTATGACCGCCTGATCAGCCCTGAAATCCTAGAACTGGCGCGCCGTGAGGCAATCATGCTGGATGTGGGCAAAGAAGGCTTCGGCCCATCCACCCCACAGGAAACCATCAATGATCTGCTGGTCGAGCATGGCCTGACAGGTGCCCAAGTGGTGCGCCTGAAATCTGGCGATAGCACGGTGTTTGGACGTCTCGACGAAGAACTGGATGCTGTAACCGCGGCAGGGATCGGCTGGCACATTGTGCCCGGTATCACCGCGGCATCTGCTGCTGTGGCCTCCATCGGTCAAAGCCTGACCAAACGCCACCGCAACGCCTCTGTGCGCTTCCTGACGGGTCACGATATGCAAGGTTTCGCGGATCACGACTGGGCCGCGCTGGCCCAACCGAATGAAGTCGCCGCGATCTATATGGGCAAGAAATCTGCCCGTTTCGTTCAAGGTCGTTTGATCATGCACGGCGCTGACCAAAACACGCCTGTGACCGTGATCGAAAACGCATCGCGCCCTGATCAGCGCGTTCTTTCTACAACGCTGGCTCATTTACCTACCGATTTGGCAGAAGCAAACATGATCGGCCCCGCCCTTACCTTCTTCGGTCTTGCGCCGCGCGCGACCTCTGAAATCGCTCCAACCGTCATCTCACGGGAATTTGCATATGTCTAAGTCATTCACACCCAAAGTCGTCACCGCCAATGATCTGCTCAAAGGCGACGTGATCTATCAAACAGCCAACGGCTGGACCCGCGATTTGGCCAATGCCGAAATCCTGACAGATGAGGCCCACGCCGATCTGCGCCTGATCGAGGGCAGCCAGCAGATCGCTGATGTTGTTGGCGTTTATCTGATGGATATCGCGCTAGATGGCACAGCCCCACAAACCACGCATTTTCGCGAAGCGTTTCGCGCAAAAGGCCCATCCAATTACGTCCACGGCAAACAAGAGGTCGCATAAGATGTACACCTACAATGATTTCGACAAATCCTTCATCGCAACCCGCAACTCCCAATTTCGCGACCAAGTGGAGCGCCGCATCGACGGATCGCTGACCGAGGACGAGTTCAAGCCGTTGCGCCTGATGAACGGTCTGTATCTGCAATTGCACGCCTACATGCTACGCGTGGCCATTCCTTATGGCACGTTGAACGGTGGCCAAATGCGCCAACTCGCGTTCATCGCGGACAAGTGGGACAAGGGTTATGGCCACTTCACCACGCGCCAAAACATCCAATACAACTGGCCAGAACTGCGCGATGTGCCTGATATGCTGGATGCCTTGGCCGAAGTGGGCATGCACGCGATCCAAACATCGGGCAACACCATCCGCAACGTGACCGCCGACCACTTTGCTGGCGCATCTGCAGATGAAATCGCTGATCCACGTCCTGTGGCCGAATTGATCCGCCAGTGGTCCACCGATCACCCTGAATTCCAATTTATGCCGCGCAAATTCAAGATTGCAATCACGGGGTCCCCGAACGACCGCGCCGTGACCCGTGCCCATGACATCGGGTTGCGCATGGTTGAAAAGGACGGCGAGGCTGGTTTTGAAGTCATCGTTGGTGGTGGCCTTGGCCGCACGCCGATGATTGGCAAAGTCATCACTAACTTCCTGCCCCAAGAAGACCTGCTGCCATACCTGGAAAGCGTTGTGTCCGTTTGGAACCAAATCGGTCGTCGCGACAACAAGTATAAGGCACGGATCAAGATCACTGTGCACGAGCACGGTATCGAAGAAATTCGCCGCCTTGTGAATGAACGTTTCGCAATAGTCAAAGGCAGCTTCTCTGGCATCGATCAGGTCCGTTTGGCCCAATACAAAACGCATTTTGCGGCACCTGACTTCACTGTGAAAGCAAAGGCTGTGTTCAAAGACGCATATCACAGCGATCCGATCTTCCGCTCATGGGCCGACACCAACCTGTCTGCGCACAAGGCAGACGGCTATTCCATCGTGTCGATTTCCATCAAGAAACAAGGCGACACGCCGGGCGATGCAACGTCAGATCAAATGCGCCTGATGGCGGATTTAGCAGAAACCTATGGCCACAACGAGCTGCGCATCAGTCACGAGCAAAACGTGATCCTTCCTCACGTTCACAAATCTGACCTGCCAGCGCTGCACGCAGCGCTTAAAGAGCAAGACCTCGCAACGGCTAACATCGGGCTGATCAGCGATATCATCGCCTGCCCCGGTATGGATTATTGCGCGCTGGCGACGGCCCGTTCGATCCCAATCGCACAGGAAATCGCCACACGCTTTGATGATTTGAAGCTTGAGCACGAAATCGGCAATCTTAAGATCAAAATCTCAGGCTGCATCAACGCCTGTGGCCACCACCACGTGGGCCACATCGGCATCCTTGGCCTAGATCGAGCTGGCGTCGAAAACTATCAAGTGACCCTTGGCGGCGACCACACTGAGACTGCCAAAGTTGGTGATCGTGCCGGTCATGGTTTCACGGCTAAGGAACTTGTTCCAGCGATTGAACGTGTTGTGGATGCCTACCTTGATCTGCGCACGGGCAAGGATGAAGAATTCATCGAAACATACCGCCGCCTTGGCCTCGCGCCATTTAAAGCGGCACTTTACCCAGAGGCCCAAGCCGATGCTGCATAGTAGCGCGTTTGATGCCGCATACCGCAACGATGGTCGTGCCGCGTTTTTGAACGCGCGGTTCGCCCATGCGGGTGCCGTTGAGGTGATCAAAGCCGCCTTTGACGAAATCGGCAAGGTCGCCATGGTTTCAAGTTTCGGTGCGGATTCTGTTGTGTTGCTGCGCTTGGTTGCCCAAGTGGATCGTCACGCACCGGTGTTTTTTGTCGACACCGAGATGTTGTTTGATGAAACGCTAGAGTACAAAACGCGGGTTGCTGACTTGCTGGGCCTCACAAACGTCCGAGTCATCAAAGCCAAGGATGCGGACCTGCATGATCCAGCTGGAACACTGCATAAAACCGATCCAAACGCCTGCTGTTCGTTGCGCAAAACCGCGCCATTGCAGGGGGCTTTGGCCTCATATGATGGCTGGATCACAGGACGCAAACGCCACCAGTCTGGCACCCGCGCGCGCCTGAATATGTTTGAGTCCGAGGACAACACACCACGGATCAAAGTGAATCCGCTGGCATTGTGGTGCGCACAAGACACCCAGCGTTTCATGAAAGCCACGCAATTGCCGCGCCATCCTTTGGTGGCAAAAGGCTACCCATCCATCGGCTGCGCCCCTTGCACTACCCCTGTAAAAGAGGATGAAGATCCACGTGCAGGACGCTGGCGTGAAACCGAAAAAGAAGAATGCGGCATTCATTTTGTGAACGGCAAAATGGTGCGTACAGGAGTGAACACATGACTATTCTCGTTACTGACACAGGCTTTACCGCCGACACTTGGGATCAAGGTTACACACCTTTTGGTGAGGCCGCCAACGATGTGGTTTCCATTGATGTGCCTGCGGACACCAACCCTGCTGACATCGAAATCACGCCAACCCTAAAAATGGTGCGCATCGACTTTCCCAGCTTTGCTGATGGTCGCGGCTTCACAATCGCGCGGATGTTGCGCCTTACGGGCTACACTGGACGCTTGCGTGCCCATGGGCACGTGATTTCAGATCAATATCCAATGGCGCGACGCATAGGTTTTGACGAAGTCGAAATCAGCCAAGACCTCGCAGCACGCCAACCCCAAGAACAATGGAAATTCCGGGCGGATTGGAAAGACAACGACTATCAAGACCGTATGCGCGGCTGATTGCCCTCTTTCCAAACATCTTCACATTCCCTAGATCAAAAGGCGCAAGGGTTCCCTTGTGACATTTCAGCTATGACCGAGCAAAAAGCAGTGAACACCACATCCGCGCCCAAAGCCCCAACCTTGCCCGACGCCCAAACCGTCACATCCGTGACGCACTGGACCGATCGCCTGTTCTCATTTCGCGTGACGCGCCCCACGTCCTTGCGTTTTCGCTCCGGCGAATTCGTTATGATTGGACTGATGGGTAAACCGCATCCAGAAACGGGCAAGCAAAAACCATTGCTGCGTGCCTATTCCATCGCCTCCCCTGCATGGGACGACGAGATGGAATTCTATTCGATCAAGGTTCAAGATGGTCCGCTGACATCGCGCCTACAACACATCAAGATAGGTGATGAAATCATCATGCGCCCGAAACCTGTGGGCACCTTGGTTCATGACGCATTGCTGCCAGGCAAACGCCTTTGGTTCTTCGCAACCGGCACTGGCTTTGCGCCCTTTGCATCGCTGCTGCGCGAGCCACAAACATATGACGACTACGAAGAGGTCATCATCACCCACACCTGCCGCGACGTGGCAGAGTTGGAATACAGCCGCAAACTGGTCGAAGACCTACAAGCCGACGAGATGATGCAAGAACTGATCGGGGCCGAAAACCTTGCCAAGATCCGTTATTACCCAACGACCACACGTGAAGAGAGCTCAAAGATGGGCCGCATCACGACGCTGCTGGAAGATGGGACAGTGTTCAAAGATCTAGGGATCGACGGCATTTCCGTCGACACGGACCGTGCGATGGTTTGTGGGTCTATGGGGCTGAACAAAGACATCAAAGACATCCTAGAGGGCTTTGGCCTTATTGAAGGCGCCAACTCTGACCCACAACACTACGTTATCGAAAAAGCCTTTGTAGGCTAAATCAAATCAGTTTCTCCAGTCGAGGCATACCTTCATCTTGCCAAATAAACTCTGGGGGAGCGCCGTTTGGCGCGGGGGCGAAGCCCCTTTTTCTTCATAAAAATCAATTGAATAATATAAAACCGCGCCCATGACAGGCGCAGTTTCAGTCATTTTATGTGGGTTAGATTAAAGGCCCGCGGCTTCTTTGATCTTGTCCAAAACAGTTTGCAAAACTTCAGGGTTGTCCTTGGCTTTTTCCAAAGCTGTTTTCAACGCTGTCTTCTGAAACGCGCCAATTTCAGAACCGTCAATCATCTCAGACACTTTGTCCAAGTCGAAACCATCTACAGACAACAAATCAGCCATGCCACCAGAAGCAGCTTCAGCTGTTGCAGCTGCAGTATCAGTTACTGCTTCAGCTGTACCCGCAACGGCGTCTGTTGCTGTTTCATCGGCTGCTGCTGCGGTATCAGTCGCTGCTTCCGTTGTTGCAGCTTCAGCTGATGAGGCAGTTGCGTCACTTGCTGCGTCAACCGCACCATCTACAGCACCTTCAGTCGCGTCAACTGCATCACCAACTGCGTTAGACGCAGCTTCCAATGCGGCTGGTGCATTTACTACATCAGTTGCTGTGTCCATCAATTCTTTTGGGCTTGAACCCGAATATAGCATATAGCCACCACCCACGACTACGGCTGCAACAACGATCCACAATAGATTTTTCATAACTTTGTCCCCTCAGACATTCAAACGCAGATATTGGTAGTGCGCTGTATGAGGTGTCAAATGAGGGGGCAAAAAGAAAGGTACAAGGGGGAATACGTGCGATTTTGGCACATAGCAGCTGAAATTGCGTCTTGCGGAGGGCTACGCCAATGCTTACTTTGCACTATTAGATACATGCAATAACCAAAGGACGAATCTCATCGCTCGCAGACCTCATAACGCGCCGCCACAACGTGACACTGGCCCACGCATCAACGACAAAATCCGCAATGCTGAAATCCGCCTCATTGGCGCTGACGGCGAAAACGTAGGCGTTGTTTCCCCATCCCGCGCTATGGTGATGGCTGACGAAGCCAGTCTTGATCTAGTAGAGATCTCGCCAAACGCCAATCCACCAGTATGTAAGATCATGGATTTCGGCAAGTTTAAATACGAGACCCAGAAACGCGAATCTGAGGCACGCAAGAAACAAAAGATCATTGAGATCAAGGAAGTCAAATTCCGTCCGAATACGGACACCAATGATTACGAAGTCAAAATGCGCAACGTTTTCAAGTTTCTTGAAAACGGCGACAAAGTAAAAGTTACCCTTCGTTTCCGTGGCCGCGAGATGGCCCACCTTAACTTGGGTCGCGAATTACTAGAACGCGTTGCAGAAGATACAAAAGAGCACGGCAAAGTCGAAAACTTCCCGAAGATGGAAGGCCGCCAAATGGTCATGCTTATCGGTCAGCTGCCTTCAAAAGGCTAAGCTGTTTCACCGAAGACTTTTTAAAAGGCCGCACCGCTTGTCGTGCGGCCTTTTTCATTTCTACTGACCGGAGTGCTCAATGTCCCAATTCGCCAATTATCCCAGCCTCAAGGGCAAATCAGTTCTCGTCACAGGTGGCGCATCCGGTATTGGCCGCATGACGGTTGAAGCATTTGCCGCCCAAGGTGCCCACGTCGCCTTCCTTGATCGCGACGTTGAGAACTCCGCGCTTGTAACGGAGGCTACCGGTGCCCCGCATGCCATATGCGATTTACGCAATATTCCAGAGATGCAGTCCGCAATTGCCAAACTGGCCAATCAGATTGGCCCTTTCAGTGTCCTTGCCAACAACGCGGCCCGCGATGACCGCCACAACTGGCAGGACGTAACACCCGAATATTGGGACGAACGCATGGACACCAACCTGCGCCACATGTTCTTCGCTATTCAGGCCGTGGCACCTGCGATGATTGTGATGAGTGGCGGATCGATCATCAATCTAGGCTCAAACTCATGGTGGGAAACCGTTGGCGGCTTTCCAGCCTATGCAACGGCCAAGGCCGCAGTTCACGGTCTGACCCGCACAATGGCGCGTGATCTGGGGCAACATCGCATTCGCATTAATACTGTCGTCCCCGGCTGGATTATGACGGATCGCCAGAAGGAATTGTGGGCAACACCAGAAGGGTTAGAGGCCCATCGCAAAAGCCAATGCCTGCCTGATCTGATTGACCCAGTATACGTTGCACGAATGGTATTGTTCCTCGCATCAGACGATGCAGCGATGTGCACCGCTTCAAACTTTATGATCGAAGCTGGCTCTATCTAATCGCTTCAAAAAACTAATCGCTTTATCGAACAAAAGGCCCCGCTGGATACAATCCAACGGGGCCTTTCGTTTAACTCGGCCTAAATCAAGCTGCCTTGGCCACAGCCCGTTTGGCAATCACACCACATAGGTGCGCGCGGTACTCTTTGGAACCATGCAAGTCACCAATCATATTGTCCGCATCCAATATCAGACCATCTAACGCATCTGATGAGAAGTTAGCTGATAACGCCGCTTCAGCCTCGGCCCAACGGAACACGCCCTCTTCGGACGCCCCCGTGATCGCAACTCGCACGCCATCAGCGAACTTCGCCACCATCACACCAACAAGCGCAAAACGCGATGCTGGTTGTACGAACTTTTCGTAGTGCGAAACCTCTGGAATTGGGAAACGCACCTCGGTGACGATTTCGCCTTCCTCCAAAGCCGTTTCAAACATCCCTAGAAAATAGTCATCCGCCGCGATTTCACGTGTATTGGTGACCAACGTGGCACCTGATGCCAAAGCCGCCGCAGGATAACATGCAGATGGATCGTTGTTGGCTAGTGAGCCGCCAATTGTCCCACGATTGCGGACTGCAGGATCACCGATATGCCCTGCAAGCGCTGCTAGGCCAGGATAAGCGCCAGCTCCGGATGCAACAGCGCCGTGTGTCGTTGACCCGCCAATGCACAGTGCGCCGTCGTCGCCAGTGCAAATGCCTTGCATCTCAGGAATGTTAGACAGACTTACCAATGTTGTTGGCGAAGCAAGGCGTTGTTTCAGCGTTGGGATAAGGGTCTGCCCCCCACCCATGGCCTGCGCCTCGTCGCCTCCCAATGCTGCAACTGCATCGGCAATGCTGCTGGGTTTCTCAAATTCAAAGTTATACATCTTTTGTCCTTTCAGTTGGCCGCCCATTGCTGGGTTAAATGGCCAAAACATCACAAGAGCTGGGGCAATGCCCCAACCTCAAATTCAAGCGTTATTGATCGCATTCCACACGCGGTCCGGCGTCAGTGGCATATCTATATGCGCCACCTTCTTACCGCCCGAATGGAGCGCATCAATCACAGCATTTACAACCGATGGAGGCGATCCAATCGCACCAGCCTCACCGCATCCCTTCACACCCAATGGGTTGTGTGTGCAAGGCGTTTGGCAAGAATGATCAACCGAATAGAATGGCAGATCATCGGCACGTGGCATCGCGTAATCCATGTAGGACCCCGTCAACAACTGGCCACTTTCCTCATCATAGGAACATCCCTCAAGCAAAGCTTGACCAACCCCTTGGGCGATCCCACCATGTACTTGTCCAGAAACGATCATCGGATTGATGACGTTGCCAAAATCATCCGCAGCGGCAAACCGTTCAATCGTAACTTTGCCGGTATCCGGATCAACTTCAACTTCACAGGCATAAGCACCTGCAGGATAAGTAAAGTTTGACGGATCATAGAACGCAGTTTCTTCCAAACCAGGTTCGATCTCTTCCAAAGGATAGTTATGTGGAACGTAAGCAGCCAAGGTAACATCGCCCCAAGCCACTGACTTGTCCGTGCCTGCAACGCTGAACATACCGTCCTTTAGTTCGATATCAGTGTCTGACGCCTCCAGAAGGTGAGCCGCAATCTTCTTGGCCTTCGCGATGATCTTTTCCGTGGCGCGTACCATTGCAGATCCACAAACCGCGAGGGAACGCGAACCGTAGGTGCCCATCCCGAATGGGATCTTAGAGGTATCGCCATGGACAATATCGATCTGACTTTCGTCGATACCAATCATATCTGCAACGACCTGCGGAAATGCGGTTTCGTGCCCCTGCCCGTGGCTGTGCGCCCCGACCATAACTGAGATGGAACCCGTAGCGTTCACACGCACAGTAGCAGCATCATAAAGACCTGCACGCGCACCCAACTGACCAACAAGGTTCGACGGCGCGATGCCACAAGCCTCAATGTAGTTGTTGATGCCAAGCCCACGCCATTTGCCTTTGGCTTCGGATTCTTTGCGGCGTGCTTCAAAGCCGGTGAAATCACCGATCTCTTCCAATTTATCCATCGTCGCGTGATAATCACCCGTGTCATATTCCACTGCCACAGGCGTGGCATATGGGAATTCAGTCACATAGTTCTGACGACGTAATGCAACTGGATCAGCGCCCAATTCACGCGCAGCCATGTCGATAACACGTTCGATTTGATAGGTCGCTTCAGGGCGTCCAGCGCCGCGATACGCATCCACAGGCACCGTGTTGGTAAACATCGCTTTGACGTTCACATAGATCAGCGGAGTTTTGTAATTGCCCGCCATCAACGTGCCATGCAGCCATGTTGGAACGGATGAAGCGAAGGTGGATAAATATGCACCCATGTTGGCCAAAGTATCCGTGCGTAGGGCTGTAAAGTTGTTGTCTTTATCAAGCGCCAACTGAATGGTGGTAACGTGGTCACGACCATGTGCATCCGACATGAATGCCTCTGAACGCGACGAGGTCCATTTCACTGGGCGATTACAGGCCTTGGCCGCAAAGGTGCAAAACGCTTCTTCCTGATAATGGAAGATTTTAGTACCAAATCCGCCGCCAACATCTGGTGAGATAACGCGCAGTTTGTGTTCCGGAATGCCCAAAACAAATGCGCCCATCAACAGACGGATTACGTGCGGGTTTTGGGACGTGGTATAGAGCGTGTGTTGTTCATCGCTACGGGCATAATCACCAATGGCAACACGCGGTTCCATCGGGTTTGCCACAAGGCGGTTGTTGACCAACTCAAGCGTGGTCACGTGGTGGGCGTTCTTAAATGCCTCATCAACCGCGCCTTTGTTTTCTTCAACAAATCCCCAATCGTAACAAAGATTGGATGTTAAATCGTCGTGGACCTTGGTTGCGCCCTCTTTAAAGGCGTCCTTCATGTTGATCACAGCCGACAGCTCAGAAATATCGACCTCGATCGCCTCTGCTGCATCGCGTGCCTGTTCCAAACTATCAGCTACAACAGCAGCAATTGGTTCGCCAACGTGGCGTACTTTTCCATGCGCCAAAACAGGGTGTTTAGGTTCCTGCATCGGTTCGCCGTGCTTGTCGGTTACAAGCCAACCACAAGGGATACCACCAACAGCTTCAAAGTCAGCACCCGTGAAAATCTTGACAACACCCGGCATCGCAGCTGCGGCAGATGTGTCAACAGAATTTAATGTGCCGTGGGCAACATCTGAGCGCAGGAAGAACACGTAGGCTTGTCCGCGAATATTGATGTCATCTGTATAATTGCCGTTCCCTGTTAGGAACCGAACGTCCTCGCGCCGCTTACTGCTGGCACCAATTCCGCTTTTAATCTCACCGTCTTTTGGCATGGTCTTTCCTCCCTATCGCAGATCAACTGTTGTCAATCATACGCTGATGTTTGGTCAAAAGGCGGGACATCCGCCTTTCCATGATGTTTGGACTGAAACGCTGGGAAACTCTCCCTTCCCCGTTCGTTTGAAGTTAATCAGCACCCAATGCAGCAACGTCCTGTCCGGACGCGGCATAGATTGCCTTGATGATGTTGTGGTATCCGGTGCAGCGGCAAATATTACCCTCCAAATGCACACGAATTTCTTGTTCGGACGGCTTGGGATTGTCTTTCAACAATGCCGCAGTCGTCATCACCATACCCGGGGTGCAGAATCCACATTGCAAACCATGGTGGTCCTGAAACGCTTGTTGGATTATATTCAACGTGCCATCAGGTGCCGCTTGGCCTTCAATCGTCGCAACATCTGTGCCATCAGCCTCGGCAGCAAGCATGGTGCAAGATTTAACAGCGACCCCATCAACGTGAACCACGCATGCCCCACATTGGCTGGTGTCGCACCCAACGTGCGTTCCGGTCAAATCCAACGTCTCGCGCAAGAATGAAGACAAAAGCGTGCGTCCCTCAACTGTGCCAGACGCGGCTCTGCCATTCACGATCATCGTGACCTGTGCCATATCTCTCTCCCTGTTGTTTCGTTTTAATTGAATTGAGTTAAGCATGATGCGGGCCACTTGAGAACAAAAAACTTCCCTTACGGCAGGCCTAATGACCCTACGTTCTTGGCAAAACTCTTGCGCGTGGCTGGGGTCTGGTTGGGATTTCCTTAAGCAAACCACCCACCCCCATCGCTGCAATGTCCCCTTGTGACAAGGAAATTCCACACAGCAGTCGTTCCAGAACCCAATCCGCACCATTTAACGCAGGGGACCGCGCGCAGCCAGGCAACCCGATCACTGGCTTTGCGTCTAACTGACCAAAAAACAAAAGGTTCCCGGGATCAACCGGCATTCCAAAACCTGTGACCTGACCACCTGCTTGGCGCAACGCTTGGGGACCAACATCCATGGGGTCAGACGTTGCAGAGGCCGTGAGCAACAAGACGAACTCCCCTTCAGCTTCTGACAAAGCCGTCGTAATCGCCGCCTCATTATGTGGCACAACCGTTCGTTCAAGCAGCTCGACACCAAAACGATCCAATCGCCCACGCATGGCGTCACGGCCCTTGAATGAGAGCATTTCATCGCCAACCTGCGTTTCGATCAACGTAGCAGTTCGATACTGCAGTGTCGCAATACGAATGGCATTGGCAGCTACGCTTGCGGCCTGTGACAATGACGATTGCGGGACCGAATAGGCAATAATCTTGATCGTTGCGATCATACCGTTGCTATCAGTCCGATGGAATTGTGGGACCGTTGCCATTGTAATCATCGGATCAACAGCGTTTAGCGCCATTACAGCAGCCTCATCAATCTCTACAACCCCTGCGTTGATTGCATATAGATTGACGCGCCCTGCCCCTGCAGCCGAAATTCGCAACCCAAATTGCGCAGCATCTGGCACAACGGCTGCCGCCAATAGTGTCGCAGCCTCGTTTTCCTCAACGTCCCCATCTTCAAGACGCGCGACAACAATGTCAGTCTGCTGATCCGCTAAAAGGTCTTTGATATGTTCATTCGTAAGGACAGTGCCCTTAGCAATCCTGTAACTGGTACCGTTCGCGCCAGACTGAACATGAAGCGAATGGGCAAGCAAAGCCCCAACAGCTTGAGATGTTAGAACCGAACCAAAATTCATACTGGCTGGCGCAATACTTGAACCATCTCAGACAGGATCGAGACAGCAATTTCCTGTGGACTCGCTGCGCCGATGTCTAACCCAATGGGTCCATGAATACGGTCTATGTCCTTATGTGCAAAACCATGTGCTAGCAAGCGCTCAGCTCTTTTTGCATGGGTTCGTTTAGACCCCAAGGCCCCGATATAAAAAGACTTTGATCGCAGCCCAACATGCAATGCCGGATCATCTAATTTGGGATCATGGGTCAGCAACACCAATGCGGTGCGGGCATCAACGCCGTAAGTCTTAAGCGCCTCGTCAGGCCAATCCTCGAGGATCGTCTCACCGGGAAACCGTGCAGCTGAGCCAAAAGCACCACGCGGATCAATCACGACCGGATCAAAACCCGCAATGCGCGCCATCGGTATTAATGCTTGGGCAATATGAACCGCACCAACAATAGCCAAGCGCAAAGGTGGATTGTGGATAGCTACAAACGTCATGCCATCCTCTTCGAAACCTGAACTGTCCTTAACAAATCGCTCAGCAAAGCCATCGCTGGTAAGTATACGCATACCACTTTTGATGTCGACCACATAAGCGATCCCTTTGCGGGTTGTGCGCGCCTCTACCAATTGGGCTAATAGTTCCTCTGGAAAGACTGCGCCAATCGGTTCGACCAAAACCTTGATCGTGCCACCACAGGCTAGGCCCACTGCAAAAGCATCACCATCGCTGACGCCATATTCCAAAACACGAGCCTCGCCCTGCGCCAACGCCTCAAGCGCCTCAAAAACCACGGCGCCCTCCACGCAGCCACCCGAAACCGATCCCTGCATTTCGCCATCACCTGCAATGGCCAATTGGGCACCAATCCGGCGCGGGGCACTGCCCCATGTTTGGATTACAGTCGCAAGTGCCGCGCCTTTTCCAGCGCGGTGCCATACCAAAGCCTGCTCTGGTGCATTTTCAAACATGTCCATTTGGACCCTCCGTTTCAGTGATATTCGCCCCAGAATGCAGCAATGACCAGAGGCTTTGATCCACTTTGTTGTCGCAGATCAGATGCATGTCCTTGCGCTTGCACCAAAGCCCCCCTAAATCTATCAGGCAATTATAAATTTCTCATGCCGGAGTGCCGCCCATGCCAATGCAGGCCAAAGACATCGAAGACTTGATCCGCGAGACTTTTTCAAACGCTGCGATCACCATCACTGATCTTGCGGGTGACGGAAATCACTATGCGGCTGAAGTGATCGACGAAAGCTTCAAAGGTAAGAACCGCGTTCAACAACAACGCGCTGTTTATGCTGCACTTAAAGGCAAAATGGATGGCTCGCACGGCGAACTACACGCCCTCGCGCTGACGACTAAAGTTCCAGAATAATTGACCAAGGCCACGCGCCGACGTTTCGAATAATACCCTATCCAAAGGATAATCCGATGACTGATACAGCAAAACAAATCCAAACTCAGATCAGCGATAACAGCGTTGTTTTGTACATGAAGGGCACCAAAGAGATGCCACAGTGTGGTTTCTCCAGCAAAGTTGCTGGCGTTTTGAACTACATGGGCGTCGAATTTGCTGATGTAAATGTTTTGGCTGACGAAGCTATTCGCCAAGGCATCAAAGAGTTTTCTGATTGGCCAACTGTTCCACAGCTATACGTCAAAGGAGAATTCGTCGGCGGCTGTGACATCATCACTGAGATGACATTGTCCGGCGAACTGGACACCTTGTTTGCTGAAAGCGGTGTGGCGTTTGACAAAGACGCAGCAGACAAAATTCGCGAAGCCAACACATAGACTAAAAAGATGCGCAAATTACGCATCTTTGTTAGTTCATAGAGTCGAAAAAAGGCCGTTGGATTTATCCAGAGGCCTTTTCTTCAACTGAGGCTGCCAAAGATTCTGCGCGGGCTGCCAATTCTGCCAAAGTATCAGTGACAGTTGCTGGGATCACAGACACTTCGACGCGCTCTGGCGGTGGTGGTGCCATGTCACGCAAGCCTTCCAACTCCGCATCGCGCTCATTTAGTGTCCCTTGGGTTTGTTTTACCTTGTCCTCAAAGCTTGCGGTTTTATCCGCCAGCATTAGGCCCGCCATCAACAACATACGTGCTTCGGGCATACGTCCAACTTGGTCTGACAAAGTTTGAGCTTCGTCGTCCAACATCTTTGCAGCAGCCTGCAAATACTGTTCTTCACCGGCTTGGCACGCCACTTCAAAATTACGCCCACCAATGAAGATTGTGATTTCTGGCATTAGGCTACTCCCTCTGCTTCATTGATCAGTGGCGTCAACGCCTCGATAATTGCAGTTGTTTCTGAAACATCGACAGAACGGGCTGCACGCAGCGCTTCCAGCTCAGCCATCATAGATTTGTTAATCAAGTGTGGTTCACCTACACCCGCCTCATTGGCAATGCGCAACGCATCGTTCAGCTCGCGAAGGCCATCGTTGACTTTGCGCACCCGCTGGATTTCGGCGTCCAATTCGGCCATGCGCCCCTTGGCACCTTCTGCCATCTGTGTCGCTGCAGCCAATTCGCCTTCTTGGCGTTGGTTGAGCACACGGACACGTTCAGCCAGTTGTGCATTGGCTAACTTTTCTTCTTCAAGCGCTTGTTCAAGGGCTGCTGAATCGCCACCGCTGTTGGCACCCAATTGATCCAAGCCACCGGCCACACGGTCCATTGCCGCCATAATCCGTCGCTGAAGTTCGTCAATATCGCTCATGTATTGCCCTCGTCTTTTAGTATCTGACATATATTCGTTTTCATCAACTATATCTAAAGACAGCCCATAATCGAGCCACAATCGAATCGAATTTAGTCCCTAGTTTCAAACAGACTACCCAAAGCGACAAGAAAATGCGCCCCCTTTGGTTTCAGGGGTTTGTGGGTCGTCGCTCGTGCCAGTTTCGCACTAAGACAATATCCCCGACTTGATCTTTGCGTCTCGGCTGTTATGCAGCTTTAACTTCGACACTTTTCAAAGGATGATACCCCGTGGATTTGACTGCCCTACGCACCGCCAACCCCGATCATTGGCCCAAAGCAGCCGCCATTCGCGCGCTTACCTTAGACGCTGTTGCAGCTGCCAACTCTGGTCACTCGGGCATGCCAATCGGTATGGCCGACGTTGCAACTGTACTATTTGAAAAGCACCTGAAATTTGATGCATCTGCCCCACATTGGCCAGATCGCGATCGTTTCATCCTATCTGCCGGCCACGGCTCAATGTTGTTGTACTCTCTGCTTCATCTAACGGGCTATGAAGACATGACCCTCGAGCAGATCAAAAATTTCCGCCAGTGGGGCGCTATCACTGCCGGTCACCCTGAGTACGGTCACGCAACTGGTATCGAGACCACAACAGGTCCTTTGGGTCAAGGCATTGCAAACTCTGTTGGCTTCGCAATGGCCGAAGAGATCCAGCGCGCCACTTATGGCAAAAAAGCTGTGGATCACTACACATACGTCATGGCTGGCGACGGCTGCTTGATGGAAGGTGTAAGCCAAGAGGCAATTACGCTTGCAGGTCGCCACGCATTGTCCAAGCTTATCGTCATGTGGGACAACAACAACATCACCATCGATGGTACTGTCGAATTATCAGACCGCACTGACCAAGCTCAACGTTTCAAATCAGCAGGTTGGGCTGTTTTAGAAATCGACGGCCACGACCCAGTCGCGATTAATGAGGCATTGACCCAAGCTAAGAAGGGTAACAAGCCAACTATGATCGCTTGCAAGACCCACATCGCATTGGGCCACGCAGCACAAGACACATCCAAAGGCCACGGCGCATTGACTGACCCAGAGCAAATGGCAGCAGCCAAAGCCGCCTATGGTTGGACAACAGGTCCGTTCGAAGTTCCTGCAGAAACAAAGGCTGCATGGGAAGCTATTGGAACAAAGGGGAAAATTGCGCGTCTTGAGTGGGAAGAGCGCTTTGCGACCATACCTAAATCCAAGCAAGAACACTTTAATCGTGCTTATGCTTTGGAGGCGCCAAAGAAGCTAAGCGCCGCCGTAAAGGCGTTCAAAAAAGAAGCGTCTGAAACAGCTCCTAAGATAGCGACACGCGCCTCTTCTGAGAAGGTGCTTCAGGTCTTGAACCCGATCATGCCAGAGACTGTAGGCGGCTCTGCCGACCTTACAGGATCCAACAACACCAAGACATCTGACATGGGTGTTTTCGATTTGGACACACGCGCAGGTCGCTACGTCTATTGGGGCATCCGTGAGCACGGCATGTCCTCTGCGATGAACGGCATGGCGCTACACGGCGGAGTACGTCCATACGGCGGAACGTTCATGTGCTTCACCGACTATGCACGCCCAGCAATGCGCCTTGCGGCCTTGATGAAAATCCCAACAGTTTTCGTTATGACGCACGACAGCATCGGCCTTGGCGAAGATGGCCCAACACACCAACCTGTTGAGCACCTTGCAATTTCACGTGCAACGCCAAACACTTACGTGTTCCGCCCAGCGGACACTGTGGAAACGGCTGAGGCATGGGAAATCGCACTAACCACCAAAGAGACCCCTTCTGTCTTGTCCCTAACACGCCAAGCTTTGCCAACGGTTCGCACCGAGCACAAAACCAAAAACCTGACCGCACAAGGCGCTTATGTTTTGGCGGATGCAGAGGGCAAGCGTCAGGTGATCTTGATGGCCTCTGGGTCAGAAGTTGAGATCGCATTGGCGGCACGTGACATCCTACAAGAGGAAGGGATCGGCACACGCGTTGTGTCCATGCCATGTATGGAATTGTTCGCACAGCAAGACGAAAGCTACCGCAAACGCGTGCTTCCGGGCGGCCCAGTTCGTGTGGGTGTTGAAGCGGCTGTACGCCAAGGTTGGGACCAGTGGTTGCTGGGCGAACGTGGCAAATCTAACAAAGCTGATTTTGTTGGCATGGACAGCTTTGGTGCCTCTGCACCAGCGAACGAATTGTTCGAACAATTCGGCATCACAGCAGCCAACGTTGCGGCGAAAGCCAAGGCGCTTCTGTAAGGCGTAAACGCACCGTTCGGCGCTACTGAACGGCTAAAATATACAAAAGGGCGGGTGTTATGTACAATGCACCCACCCTTTTTGCGTCAGAAATGTGGGGGTTAAAGGTAAAATGTACAGATCAGGGTGTGAACTGTACATTTTAGAGGCTCGGGGTGCGTTAACATCTTGTTTAGGATTGGTGCGCGTTAACGTTTGAACGGGGCGGTTAACTGTTTTTTAGGGAATGTTGGGTTTAACAGTGGAAAGCCTATCACACCGAAATTCCCAATAGTGGCAACTGATGGAATGCCGACCTAAGCATTGACTACCCAAGTGGCATTAAGACAGCGGGCAATATGAATAGTGTAAAGCCCAAAAATCTCCCAATGATCGTCAAAGAAATACCCTAATTTCCAGTCTACTCTGCCAGATAAATACAGCAGAGGTAATTCTATGGTACCGCCAGTTCGCCCAACTAAAGTAGATGTTGGGCTCCTTTATCAAGACTATGAACCGTTCTCATATGGAAAACTTGTTCAAGACCTACAGTTGATAGCTGGTGACAATTACGAGGTAGGACTTGGTCATCATCATGATGGATTGTTCGGCGTTGTCATAATCAATGGTGTGGTACTAAAGATCAGCCAGAACAGTTCGCCATTGGCCCTCGAGGGTTTGCAGGCGTGCTTCTCTCTCCTTTCACACAAATGAAAAGTCCCGACGCAAAGGCGCTGGTTCAGGCGCATCGTAAAAACATCTTTATCACCGTCGGAAGCGATGAAATTTTGACTGATGGTTTGCCTGACGGCTTGTCTGACCGTGATTTTGGAACGCTTGAAGATATCATGGGGGCTGAGTATTTCGCTCCCAAAACACCAAATCAATACGAGTTTTCAAACTGGCTATTCATTGCGCAACTTTTTGCCAGCCACATCGCCAATATGACTAAACCAGACCTCATTCCCTGGTGCCAGTCTGATCAACTTTTGACGCCAGACCAGTTTGACCTACAAAAAGATCCTTGCGCTATGGGCGTTTAGGTTCACCCAAATATGTTTTCAGACGGCAGTGATCCAGCAGGAAATTTAAAAGTCGGTTTTCACGCGTTTGGCTCTGAACATATCACCGGCCATCACGTTCTCGTAGAAGCAACCGCACTCTTGTTGGATAACGTGCGCAACGCAGTGAATAAATTTATTTACTCAATAAGTCTTTCAAATACTTTACCGCAAGACGGTCACATCGTTGAACTGAAATCTGGAGGAAGACTGAGAGTTTCTCGAAACGCCTCCGACAAGCGTTTCCCACGGGCATATCTGTCGGTCGAAGTTCTTGATGTCAGATCAGCGCCAATGGGTACCAAAGGGCCAAGTCCGAAGCCCGAAAGACCACTGGCAACGAAACGACTTAAAGTAGCACAGGAATTATTTCAAACGCATACGGGTCAACTCGTCTGCGGCGTCGCCAGCGTTTTGATCTTCGGTGGCCCATTTGGACTCATTACCTTTAGCGCCTGGTTCATTCGGTGCAATTTCAAACCCAAAGTACAGTGACCTTAATCATTTTAGATGTGGGGTGCCTCTCCTAGAGCCGTCTGCATCTGCTGTGCAGGAATTGCTGACCAAATTCGGTTTAGCGGTTGCATCGTTCGGCTTCCTGCGGTTCACCTTCATCTCAGCAACTGATTTCATGTATCAACTGACCAACTTGATGCCAGTGTATTTATGAACGGGGTAAATCGAGACAAACAAAATGCACAGCCGACTCCTCTATGCACGCCTAGGCACCGGCCGCTCACTTCGCTTTCTTACGTAGCTCACCCAAACTGTTAGCGCCATCATCGATGTTTGCGCTACCGTTGCCGCTATCAGTCTGAATTTGCGCCATTTAACCCTTTCTTGATCAAACCCAGCCCCCTAAAAACATTTTAGAAATTAGATATCTCGAGGATTCTAAAATGACGGTAAAAGTAGGCATCAACGGGTTTGGCCGCATCGGGCGCTGCACTCTGTCTCATATCTCGCAATCGCTGCGTAACGACATCGAAGTTGTTAAGGTCAATGCGACGGGGCCTTTGGCCACTGCTGCGCATCTGATCAAATATGACTCTGTCCATGGCCGTTATCCTCACGAAATCACCGTTGGCAATCGCACCCTTGATTTGGGCCGCGGCGAGATCGAGATGTTCTCGACCTATAATATGGACGAGCTGGATTGGTCGGGTTGCGATGTTGTGATGGAATGCACCGGCAACTTTAACGACGGGCATAAAGCGAAAAAGCATATTGAGCGCGGCGCGAAACGTGTGCTGTTGTCTGCCCCCGGCAAAAACGTGGATAAAACTGTGGTGTTTGGCGTTAACGACGAGTTGATGGCAGCTAATGACACGATGATCTCAAACGGATCCTGCACCACCAACTGCCTTGCCCCGCTGGCCAGGGTGTTGGACGCGGCATTCGGCATTGAGTCTGGCATCATGACCACGATCCACAGCTATACCGGCGACCAACCCACCCTAGATCGCCGCCACGATGATTTGTACCGCGCCCGCGCTGCGGCTATGGCGATGATCCCCACATCAACGGGTGCTGCCAAAGCGCTGGGTGAAGTGCTCCCACAGCTTAAGGGCAAATTGGACGGCTCCGCGATGCGCGTCCCTACCCCCAATGTTTCGGCTGTCGACCTGACGTTTTACGCCAAGTGCGATGTGACGGTTGAAGAAGTGAACGCCGCTGTCGCCAAAGCCGCCGCTGGTCCGATGGGCCGCGTATTGGCCTATGACGACGAGCAGAAGGTTTCGATCGACTTTAACCACACCGAACACAGCTCGATCTTTGCCCCTGACCAGACCAAGGTTGTTGGTGGACGCATGGTGCGTGTGCTGGCATGGTATGACAATGAGTGGGCGTTTTCTGTGCGTATGGCCGATGTGGCTGTTGCGATGGGTCAGTTGGATTAAGCCACCCGCTTAACAACGGTACACTTGCGAGATTAGGGTAAGGCTGGCATATCAGCCTTACCCTTTAGCTGTTTTAAGCCCCATTCATATGACAAACCCAATCGCTTTAGTTCTTGGCCTGATTATTGTGATAGGCATATGTGTCGATATTTTTATGTTCGATACAGCCTACCTTCTCTTTTTAGCAAGGAAACTCGCTGAATTCACAGAATGGTTGGCTTTCTGGCGCTAAGCGCTGGTGAGGTTTGGCGGTTGACAAAACCTTCATAATAGCAATGTTAGCGATAACATGAACTTGTCATATTTGACGAGCGAGACCGTTCAAGAAGGAACCCGTATATGACCACTAAAATTGCAATCAATGGATTTGGCCGTATTGGCCGTAACGTATTGCGCGCACTGCTTGAATCAGGTCGCACAGATTTGGAAGTCGTGGCGATCAACGACCTTGGTCCAGTTGAAACAAACGCACACTTGTTGCGTTTTGATTCCGTCCACGGCCGTTTCCCAGGCACCGTAACAACAACCAAAGACACAATTGACGCAGGCCGCGGCCCAATGCGCGTGACAGCAATCCGCAACCCAGCAGACCTGCCATGGTCTGACGTTGACGTTGTGATGGAATGTACAGGTATCTTCACTTCCAAAGAAGCATGCCAAGCGCACCTTGATAACGGCTCTAAACGCGTATTGATCTCCGCACCGGGAAAAGATGCAGACAAAACAATAGTTTACGGTGTGAACCACAACACATTGACTACCGACGACTACGTTATTTCCAACGCGTCCTGCACAACGAACTGCCTGTCCCCTGTTGCTAAGGTCTTGAACGATGCCATCGGCATCAACAAAGGCTTCATGACAACGATCCACAGCTATACAGGCGACCAGCCAACGTTAGATACGATGCACAAAGATCTATATCGTGGTCGCGCTGCAGCATTGTCTATGATCCCAACATCTACGGGCGCTGCTAAGGCAGTTGGCCTTGTATTGCCTGAGCTGAACGGCAAGCTGGATGGCGTTGCGATCCGAGTTCCAACACCAAACGTATCTTGTGTGGATCTGACGTTTGAAGCGTCACGCAACACGACTGTTGAAGAAGTGAATGCAGCCATCCGCGCAGCCGCTGATGGCCCGCTGAAAGGTGTTCTTGCCTACACAGACCTTCCAATGGTCAGCACAGACTTTAACCACGACCCTGCATCCTCCACGTTCCACAACGACCAAACTAAGGTTCTGGATGGCAACATGGTGCGTATTTTGACCTGGTATGACAACGAATGGGGTTTCTCGAACCGCATGTTGGACACAGCAGTTAAGATGGGCAGCTTCGCGTAAGGCAAAGCCTAGCCTGTTAGATAAATGAAAAGGTGCGCTTTTGGCGCACCTTTTATAATGGTAAATCGCTTAAATTAGTATGGGTCAGCCCAAGCGTTCTTTCAGCTTTTGGTTCACCAATGGCGTCACAAATTTGCTGACATCACCGTCCAGACGGGCAATCTCTTTTACCAGCTTGGATGCGATTGCCTGATGCTTTGCTTCGGCCATCAAGAACACAGTTTCAACGCTGTCATCCAGCACACGGTTCATGCCAACCATTTGGTATTCATACTCAAAGTCGGCTACCGCACGAAGACCACGAATGATCATCGTAGCCTCAACATCATGGGCACAATCGATCAAAAGGTTCTCAAAAGGATGTGCTACAATCTCTGTGCCTGTCTGTTCAGACAACTTGACGCATTCCGCTTCAATCATCACCACGCGTTCCTCAAGGGAAAACAACGGACCCTTGTCGCGGTTGATCGCAACGCCGATAACCAAGCGGTCCACCAGCATACTTGCGCGACGTATAATATCAACGTGACCCAGCGTTATCGGGTCAAAGGTTCCTGGGTATAGTCCTACGCGCATGGCCACGCTCCGTCGCATAATTAAGTTGCGCGCAGGCAATCATTTTGTGCCAAAGATTGCAAGCAGGTGTTAGCGTCAACAGACCAACAAAAAGCCTAGTGGCCCATTATCATGCCCTCAAGCGCATCTTTCTCCATCGCCAATTCACTTAGGCGCGCTTTTACAACGTCACCAATCGTTATTAAACCAACCATATCCCCTGATTCTACCACAGGCATATGGCGAAAACGGCCCTCTGTCATCATCTTCAAAACGTTGTCTGCACTTTCATCACGTGAACAGGTTACAAGCTTAGAGGTCATGTAGGCATCAACTTTATCCATCAGACAGCTGGCACCACGATTGGCAATCGCGCGCACGATATCACGTTCGGACAAAATGCCCTTGGCGTCCTTACCAGTCTGAGAAATAACGACAGTACCAATCTTACGGTCCGAAAGTATTTTTGCCGCTTCTGAGACCAAAGACCCTGATTTCACAGTGACAACTGCGTCGTCAGATTTTGACTTTAGAATTTGATATACCAGCATAGATACTCCCCTAAAATATGTAATGAATAACTATAGGGTTGCCGCAAAAGTGGTCTAAGTCAAGATTCCTGCTTCGAGGCGGAAAACCTCCTTGCGCACCCCATCAGACAGAGTTTGAGCAAACTGCGCCAGCTTTGCATTTTGGCGATCATCCTCGTGGCGGATCATGTAAAAACTGCGTGTCAGGGCAATTTCATCTTGCAGCACAAATTTTAACTCAGGTGCAAAAGGCATCGCAAAATCGTGCACCACACCCACGCCACCGCCACGGCGCAATAGGTGCAACTGCACTGATACAGAGTTGGACGCAAGCGGCACGCGCCCTACCCCGATATCAGCCAAATAATCCAACTCACTGTCAAAGATCATATCCGGAATATAACCCACAATTCGGTGCCCGCGCAGCGCGTCCTTTTCCGATATCCCGCCCGACCCTTTCAGATACGCCTCAGATGCCGCCAAATGCAGGCGATAATCCGTGATCTTCTGAACCGTTAAACGCCCAGCCGTTGGAGCACTTACCCCAATTGCCAAATCCGCCTCACGGCGCGACAGATTGAAAACACGCGGCAAGGCCACGATCTGAATGTCCAACTCCGGATGCACAACCGCCAAAGCCGCGCAAACCTGCGGCAGGATATAGTTAGCACAGCCATCGGGGGCCCCAATGCGCATTTGGCCTGTCAGACTATCACTCTGCACCGGCAGACTGCTTGTGGCGATGCGCATCGCGGTCTCGGCTTCCTCTGCACGACTTAACAATTCAGCCCCAGCAACGGTCAGCGCATACCCTTGAGGGGATTTTACAAATAGTCCTGTCCCCAGCGACGTCTCCAAACGCGCCATGCGCCGGCCCAGCGTCGCGGGATCAAGGCGCAACTGCTTGCCTGCTGCAGACAGCCCACCCTCACGCGCCACCGCCAAAAATAAACGCACGTCATCCCAATTATCTTGCATGACCCATCACCCCAGTTGCCGCTCCACCTTCACCTTACCCTATAAACTCTGGGGGAGGCCGCAGGCCGGGGGCAAAGCCCCTGCTCCCACCTCATCCCCACACCTATAAAAATGCAAAGCTGTTTTGACATCTTTCCCCTGTTGCATGATTTTTTGCAAGGCTAAGCTATGATCAAATCAACCAAAGGGATTACCACATGCAAGAGCTCACGCATTACATCAACGGCGCACACGTCAAAGGCACATCAGGCCGTTTCGCAGACGTCATGAACCCAGCCACCGGCGAAGTTCAGGCCAAGTGCCCATTGGCATCTGCTGCTGAAATGGACCAAGCGGTTCAATTCGCTGCTGCTGCACAGCCAAAGTGGGCTGCAACAAACCCACAGCGCCGCGCCCGTGTGATGATGAAATTCGTCGCTTTACTGAACGACAACATGGACAAGTTGGCCGAGGCTCTTTCCCGCGAGCACGGCAAAACTCTGCCCGACGCCGCAGGCGACGTGCAGCGCGGCCTTGAAGTGGTTGAGTACTGCATCGGTGCCCCTGAGCTGCTCAAAGGCGACTACACTGACTCTGCAGGCCCTGGCATCGACATGTATTCCATGCGCCAAGCTCTTGGTGTGACTGCAGGCATTACCCCGTTCAATTTCCCCGCCATGATCCCGATGTGGATGTTTGCCCCTGCCATCGCATGTGGCAACGCGTTCATCCTGAAACCCTCCGAGCGTGATCCATCTGTCCCATTGATGCTTACTGAATTGATGGAACAAGCAGGCCTACCAAAAGGCATCCTTCAGGTTGTGAACGGCGACAAAGAAGCCGTAGACGCGATTCTACACCACGACGTAATCCAGTCTGTTGGCTTTGTTGGTTCAACCCCAATCGCGGAATACATCTACTCAACAGGTTGTGCGAACGGCAAACGTGTTCAGTGCTTTGGTGGCGCGAAAAACCACATGATTATCATGCCAGATGCTGACATGGATCAAGCAGCTGACGCTTTGATCGGTGCCGGTTACGGCGCTGCTGGCGAACGCTGCATGGCGATTTCCGTTGCGGTTCCAGTGGGTGACGACACAGCCGATCGTTTGATCAAAAAGCTGGTTCCACGGATCGAAAAGCTAAAAGTTGGTCCATACACCTCAGGCAACGATGTGGATTACGGTCCTGTTGTGACAGCAGCCGCAAAAGCCAACATCGAACGGTTGGTTCAAACCGGTATCGATCAAGGTGCTGAGTTGGTTGTTGATGGTCGCGATTTCTCATTGCAAGGCTACGAGGACGGCTTCTTTGTTGGCCCACACTTGTTTGACCGCGCCACCAAAGACATGGACATCTACAAACACGAGATCTTTGGCCCAGTCCTCACATGTGTACGTGCAGAAACATACGAAGAGGCCCTAGGCCTTGCAATGGACCACGAATACGGCAACGGCACGGCGATCTTTACCCGTGACGGCGACGCAGCCCGTGATTTCGCAAACCGCATCAACGTTGGCATGGTCGGCATCAACGTGCCAATCCCTGTGCCATTGGCCTACCACACCTTTGGTGGCTGGAAGAAATCTGTGTTCGGCGATTTGAACCAACACGGTCCAGATGCGTTCAAATTCTACACACGCACCAAAACTGTGACAGCGCGCTGGCCATCAGGCATTAAAGAAGGCGGAGAATTCTCAATCCCAGTGATGGAATAAGCAATACTGAGTGCCGCCCGTTGTGGTGGCACTCCCACCCTAATACGACCAACACAAACTCTCATGCTTTGAAATATTCGTGAAATAGTTTCAATTTAACATCTGTTCAATTCCCTTAGCAACCAGCACGCGAGGACCGACATGGATTTTGCCTTAAGCGAAGAACAATCTGCAATTTTTGATATGGCCTATGCCTTTGGCCAAGACGCCATCGCGCCCTACGCACGTGAGTGGGAAATTGCCGAAACAATCCCCAAAGACCTGTGGCCAAAAATTGGCGAACTTGGCTTTGGTGGTCTTTATGTTTCTGAAGACAGCGGCGGCACAGGCCTTTCGCGCCTTGATGCGACCCTCGTTTTTGAGGCCCTCAGCATGGCCTGTCCTTCAGTTGCGGCCTTCCTCTCCATCCACAACATGTGCGCCAAGATGATCGACGGCTTTGGCAGTGATGAAATGAAGGCACGTGTGATGCCTGACGTTTTGGCGATGAACACTGTCCTAAGCTATTGCCTGACAGAGCCCGGATCAGGATCAGACGCCGCAGCCCTAAAAACCCGCGCAGAGCGTACAAACGAGGGCTACACCCTGAACGGAACCAAAGCGTTCATTTCGGGTGGTGGCTATTCAGACGCCTATGTTTGCATGGTGCGCACGGGCGAAGACGGCGCTGCGGGTGTATCCACTGTTTTTGTCGAAGACGGGTCAGATGGTCTGTCCTTTGGTGGGTTAGAGCAAAAAATGGGCTGGCGTTCACAACCCACTGCGCAGGTTCAATTTGATGAGTGCAAAGTCGCCGCACAGAACCTGATTGGTGAAGAAGGCAAAGGGTTTAAGTATGCGATGATGGGCTTAGACGGTGGTCGTTTGAACATCTCTGCCTGTTCGCTAGGTGCAGCCCAAACTGCCCTGAACTCGACGCTGGATTACATGGGCGAGCGCAAAGCCTTCGGCAAATCCATCGACCAATTCCAAGGGCTGCAATGGCGCCTTGCGGATATGGAAATCGAAATGCAAGCCGCCCGTGTTTTCCTACGTCAAGCGGCATGGAAATTGGACACAGGTGCGCCAGATGCGACCAAATATTGCGCTATGGCTAAGAAATTCGTGACTGAAGTCGGCAGCAAAGTTGTCGATCAATGCCTACAACTGCACGGCGGCTACGGCTATCTAGCTGATTATGGCATTGAGAAGCTAGTACGCGACCTGCGCGTTCACCAAATTCTTGAAGGCACCAATGAAATTATGCGGGTCATCGTGGCCCGCGACATGTTGAAGAACCGCTAAATCATATGACTGACATCTCTATTCGCATCATCGGCCAGACTGGCCGCATCACTTTGCAACGCCCGCAGGCGTTGAACGCCATGACCTACGAGATGTGTCTGGCGATTGAGGCCGCCCTTGATGACTGGCGCGCAGACCCTGCTGTTAAGTTGGTCGTCATGGACGCGCAGGGCGATCGCGCCTTCTGCTCGGGTGGTGACATCGCGGATATGTATGCAACGGGCACGGCAGGTGATTTTGCCTATGGTCAGAAATTTTGGGCAGATGAATACCGCCTGAACGCCAAGATATTTGAATACCCAAAACCTGTTGTTTCCTTCCTTCAAGGGTTCACCATGGGAGGCGGCGTTGGGATTGGGTGTCACGGATCACACCGCATTGTCGGTGACACCAGCCAGATCGCTATGCCTGAGGTGGGCATTGGATTGGTCCCTGACGTTGGCGGTACCTTGATGCTTGCCTTGGCTCCTGAACGCTTGGGTGAATACCTTGGTACAACCGCGTCGCGCATGAATGCATCCGATGCGATCTTTGCCGGTTTTGCAGATATCTATATTCCCGAAGGCAAATGGTCTGACCTGATTGCCCAGCTTGAAACAACGGGCGACACCGCTTGCCTTGTTCCTGAGACCCCCGCCGAAATTGGACCGATCCAGTCACAGATGCCTGAGATCACCAAACATTTCCGTGGCGTTGGCCTGTCGGATGTTTTGACCACACTGGAAAACGACGACAGTGAGTTTGCCCAAAAGACGTTAAAACAACTGCGCCGTAACAGTTCGCTTTCTATGGCGTGTACCTTTGAAATTCTGAACCGTTTGCGTGGCTCTAACATCTCGCTGGCGAAGGCACTGGACCTTGAATACCGCTTTACCGCGCGGAGTATGGAGCACGGCGACTTTATCGAGGGCATCCGCGCCGCGATCATCGACAAAGACCACAGCCCCAAATGGCAATTCGCAGATGGCACCGTTCCTGCGACGGTTGTTTCAAAAATGTTGCTGCCATTGGGCCAAAACGCATTAAATTTGCAAACCGACACATCGGAAGGACACGGCATGAACATCGGCTTTATCGGACTGGGCAACATGGGCGCACCTATGGCTGCCAACTTGGCTGCTGCGGGACATAACGTGACGGGCTTTGACCCGGCTGGCACAACGGCTGAAGGCGTTTCTGTGGCGGCCACCTCTGTTGAAGCTGCAACAGGTGCAGATGTTGTTATCACAATGCTACCCAACGGTGCGATCCTGCGCAGTGTTGCGGCCGAAGTGATCCCTGCGATGGAATCAGGTGCGACCTTACTGGATTGTTCAACTGTCGACGTTGAGAGCGCCAGCGCCGTGGCTGCGGATGCTCAGGCGGCGGGCCTATTTGCTGCTGATGCGCCTGTGTCGGGTGGTATCGGTGGTGCGGCCGGTGGAACGCTGACATTCATGGCGGGCGGGTCTGAGGCGGCATTTGCCACTGTGTCCCCGTTGTTTGAGATCATGGGACAAAAGGCAGTACATTGCGGCGCGTCAGGTGCAGGCCAAGCGGCCAAGATCTGCAACAACATGGTTTTGGGAGCAACAATGATAGCGACCTGCGAGGCATTTGCCTTGGCAGACAAGCTGGGCCTTGATCGTCAAAAGATGTTTGACGTTGTCAGCACATCCTCTGGATACTCATGGTCGATGAACGCCTACTGCCCTGCCCCAGGCGTTGGTCCGACCAGCCCCGCAGACAATGATTACGCGCCGGGATTTGCAGCTGAGCTGATGCTGAAGGACCTAGGGTTAAGCCAACAGGCTGCAAGTGCGGTAGATGCAGATACGCCAATGGGTGCATTGGCCCATGCGTTGTATAAGAAGTTCGTTGAGGACGAAGGCGGTTTGGGCAAAGATTTCAGTGCCATGTTGCCACGGTTCGAACAGCTCAACCGTAGGGTGTGATCTGGGTCAAACCCTGACTTAAATGAGTTTGAATTGCGGTATTGCTTCTCAGAAAAGCGATTATTTCGGTAGTGAGGGCAATACACAATTCGACATAATTATTTGATAATAATAGATTAATTATAAGTACCGAAAAGCATAAATCGTTTTAGCATTTCACTTCTGTGATCCCACTATTTCCTTATTAACTACAATCGAATGACAAATTCTCCCCGCATAACTGCCTCATGGCGGATCAACTCCGCTTAATGAGATCGAGGGAAGAATGGCGACAGCAACAGAGCTGCCTATAAATACGGGTACGACAGCACTTGATATGGCAAATGAAATTTTCGGCAGCGGCATGGACGTCAATACCGCCACCTACAGCGGTGACGCAGACTCTAGTGGTACATATTCAAACGGAGATGCAGTTTCCCCATTCACAACACCCGGCGATACAGGCGTTATCCTTTCAACCAGCAACGCAAACGATTTTACAAACAGTGACGGCAGCACAAATACAAACCAATCAGGTGGGACCTCAACCAATGCAACTGGTGGCATTGATGGTGACGCTGATTTTAATGCTCTTGCTATCGGCAGCTCGTTTGACGCGACATTTCTAGAGATAACGTTTACGCCAACCGGCGACACCATTACCCTTGATTTCGTCCTAAGCTCTGAAGAATATCCCGACTTTGTGAACACACAATACAACGACGTCATTGGCGTTTGGGTGAATGGCACTCTCGCGACGGTCAGTGTTGGCGACGGTACGGCATCTATTAGCAACATTAACAGTGGCGAAACGCAAAATATTTTCAACAATAACTTGGCAGATCAATTTAACACGGAAATGGATGGCTTCACTGTTACCTTGACCTTTGTTGCACCTGTAACCCCTGGCGCAATCAATACCTTAAAAGTTGGCGTCGCAGATGTTGGCGACAGCGGCTATGATACCAATTTTTTGATCGCAGGTGGTTCGGTTCACTCGACTGTCATTGCCAAAGATGACACCATCATCTTTGGCAAAAATGATACAATAATTCTTGATGTTTTGGGCAATGACAGTTCAACTGGTGGTGCATTGACGGTCACGCACTTACACGGTCAGGCTGTTGTCACATCTGACCCTTCCAACAATTCAATTACCTTGGCGAAGGACAAACGATTACCCTCCTGTCCGACGGAACGTTTGAAATTCAGGGCGATGCTGACCTCGAGACTGTCTATTTCAACTACACAATTGAAGATGCGGCACACAATACTGACAGTGCCTTGGTCGAAGTCGTCCAAATTCTATTTTTCGTTTCAGGGACTTCCATTGAAACGACTAATGGCTCTGTCTTGATCGAAAACATTACCGCTGGCATGTATGTTCACACCCATGATTACGGCCTGAAAATGGTCCGTTGGATTGGGAACAGCACAATTTTCAACAATCCAAAACAATGCCCTATTCGAATTAAAGAAGGTTCATTCGGCGCAACCTCAGATTTGTTGGTTTCACCACAGCACCGCGTTCTTGTTGAAGGGTGTTGGGGGGAACCGTTGTTTGGCGAAACAGAGGTGCTGGTAAAAGCCAAGGATTTGATCCACAACCTGACTGTAACCAACGACTATGACATGGAGCAAGTCACATACCACCACATGCTGTTTGATCGTCACTAGGTGATCACCGCCAATGGCGTGGCCTGTGAAAGCTATTAACCGGGGGATCAGACAATGTCTGGCTTTCACTATGACACCCAAGAAGAGATCCTAACCCTGTTCCCTGAACTGCGCGAAAATCTTGGCAATCATGGGGGTTCCGCGCGCCCTCGTATTAAAGGACGCGAAGCTGGGCCGCTTTTGGCGGCAATGGCTGCCTAACTATTTAGCGGGTGCCGCTTTCGGCTTCAGCATGTCCTTCAGGTAATAGCCTGTATAGCTGCCCTCGACCTCGGCCACTTTTTCAGGTGTGCCTATGGCAACAACAATACCACCACCATCACCGCCCTCTGGGCCGATGTCGATGATGTGGTCGGCGGTTTTGATCACATCAAGGTTGTGTTCGATCACGATCACCGAATTCCCCTGATCCACCAATTCATGCAGAACTTCCAATAACTTGCGCACGTCTTCAAAGTGCAAACCAGTCGTTGGTTCATCAAGGATATACAGCGTGCGGCCAGTGGAGCGCTTGCTGAGTTCCTTAGACAGTTTCACACGCTGTGCTTCACCACCTGACAAGGTCGTCGCCTGTTGGCCCACCTTGATATAGCCCAGCCCAACACGCACCAATGCATCCATTTTGTCGCGAATACTTGGCACCGCCTGGAAGAACGTTTGCGCGTCCTCAACCGTCATGTCCAAAATATCGGCGATGCTTTTGCCCTTAAACTTAATCTCAAGCGTTTCGCGGTTGTAACGCGCACCGCGGCAGGTTTCACATTCAACATAGACATCAGGCAGGAAGTGCATCTCGATCTTGATCACGCCATCGCCCTGGCACGCCTCACAGCGTCCACCTTTGACGTTAAAACTGAAACGCCCCGGCTTATAACCGCGCGCTTTGGATTCAGGCAAACTAGCAAACCAATCACGCATCGGAGTAAAGGCCCCTGTGTAGGTTGCGGGGTTCGACCGCGGCGTACGGCCAATGGCGCGTTGGTCGATGTCGATGACCTTATCCAACAGCTCAAGCCCCTTGATGGTTTCACAAGGCGCAGGTGTCTGGCGCGCCCCGTTCAGGCGCATGGATGCAGTCTTAAACAGTGTCTCAATTGTCAGCGTGGATTTACCGCCCCCTGAAACGCCCGTCACACAAACGAACTGCCCCAATGGGAATTCAACGGTAACATTTTTGAGGTTGTTGCCCGTGGCTTTGACAACCTTCAGCGACCTCTTCTTACCTTTACGGCGTGTCTCTGGCACTGCAATTGAACGAGCACCCGTGAGGTACTGACCGGTCAAAGATTTAGGGTCATTGGCAACCTGATCAGGGGTCCCGTGTGATACGACCTCACCACCATGCACGCCCGCGCCCGGACCGATGTCAAAGACGTAGTCGGCTTCACGAATTGCTTCTTCATCATGTTCGACCACGATCACGGTATTGCCCTGATCGCGCAGGTTCTTAAGTGTCAGTAGAAGGCGATCATTGTCGCGCTGGTGCAGGCCGATGGAAGGCTCATCCAGAACATAAAGAACGCCCGTCAGGCCAGAACCAATCTGGCTAGCCAAACGGATACGTTGGCTTTCACCACCACTCAATGTACCACTTGAACGTGACAGCGTAAGATATTCTAATCCAACATTATTAAGGAAACCAAGGCGCTCACGAATTTCCTTTAAAATGGCTTTGGCAATCTCATTCTTTTGTTTGGTCAAACGCTCAGGAACAGTGTCACACCACGCGAATGCTTCGCTGATCGACATCTGTACAATTTGCCCTGCATGGATATCTGCGATCTTCACTGCAAGCGCTTCGGGGCGCAGACGATAGCCTTCGCACTTCCCGCATGGGCGGTTGTTTTGGTAGCGCTCAAACTCTTCACGGATCCAGTTGCTATCGGTCTCACGATAGCGGCGTTCCATGTTTGGGATGACCCCTTCAAAGACGCGGGTCACGTTGTAAACACGTCCACCTTCGTCATAGCGAAATTCAAGTTCTTCATCACCAGAACCGTGCAAAAAGACCTGCTTCACATGCGCTGGAAGGTCTTTCCATTTTGTCTGTGGATCAAACTCATAATGTTTGGCGATGGATTCGATTGTCTGCAAAAAGTACGGTGATTTACCTTTGCGCCACGGGGCCAAAGCACCATCATAAACGCGCAAATCTGCATCCGGCACGACAAGGCGTTCGTCAAAGAACAGCTCTTTGCCAAGACCGTCACAGGTTGGGCAGGCCCCAAAAGGCGCGTTGAATGAGAACAAGCGCGGTTCGATCTCTGGAATCGTGAAACCACTGACGGGACAGGCAAATTTCTCAGAAAATGTATTGCGGACAGGGTCACCCTCAGCCGGTGCGGTTTCAACGATGGCAATACCGTCCGCCAGATCAAGCGCAGTGCGCAAACTGTCCGCCAGACGTGTCTCTAACCCTTCGCGCACCACAATACGATCAACAACCACGTCGATGTCATGACGAAATTTCTTATCAAGCGTCGGTGGTTCGTCCAGATCATGGAATTCACCATCCACTTTGACACGTTGAAAACCCTGTTTGCGCAGTTCGATGAACTCTTTGCGGTACTCGCCTTTACGATCGCGGATGATCGGAGCCAATAGATAAGCACGCGTGCCCTCCTCCATTGCCATAACACGATCAACCATATCTTGGATTTGTTGGGCCTCAATCGGCTTGCCTGTCGTCGGTGAATAGGGCGTCCCGACGCGTGCGAACAACAAACGCATGTAGTCATAAATTTCAGTGACTGTTCCCACAGTAGAGCGTGGATTTTTGGACGTTGTTTTCTGCTCAATCGAAATCGCAGGACTTAAACCACTGATGTGATCCACATCAGGTTTCTGCATCATATCAAGAAATTGGCGGGCATATGCGCTGAGGGATTCAACATAGCGTCGCTGACCTTCGGCATAGATGGTGTCAAAAGCGAGCGAAGATTTGCCAGACCCAGACAAGCCTGTAATAACCACTAATTGGTCGCGCGGAATATCCACGTCGATTGATTTTAGGTTGTTTTCACGCGCGCCGCGTACTTCAATATTTTTTAATTCAGCCATCTCATGCTCCTTTAACAGTCTAGACATAGTTTGCAGATCAGAATTCTCCAACTGTTAACTTAGAACAAACAGTGAACATCAACTTTTGTGGCGCAAAACCTGCGCAACAAGATGGGCCAGCAATCCTAGAACTAGCGCCAAGCCAACAAACATAGGCAACGCGTTGTAGCCAAACACAGCCAAAGCAGAGACCATAACGGGCGTTCCCAGCGTGTTGCCCAGGTTACCCATCTGCGCCATCGCACCGTTGGCCTGCGCCTGTGTGACGGCTGTTTTATTCAATTGCGGGACTACAGCAAAGCTGCCGCCTTGTATCAAGCCAAGAGCCGCTGCTAGCGCGATACAAGCAGTTACATTGGCGGGACCGACCCATAACCACATCATGCAAGCTGCGCTAAAACAAAATCCCAACATCACAAGGCTAACGGCAGACATTCGGCGCAACGCCCATACGCCAAATGTCATCGAACTTGCGATAGATGCCAAAGGCATGGCCCCCATAACCATTGCGCGTTGCGAGGGATCAAGGAACGGCGGCAAAACTGTTAATACCGACACAAAGCAAAAGGTGTAGAACAACCAACCAAGGGCTGCCGCCGAAATGCGTGGGGAGCGGTAGATCGCGATGTGATCTTTTGCGATGCTTTTGACAGAGATTGTTGTGACCGCTTCCAGCGATGGAATGTCCGCCAGCGCAAAGGTCAAAATCACTGCAAAAACAGCCATATAGACTGCGTGGGCAAGAAACAGTGACGACACGCCATAGGCCGCAACCAAAGGCAAACCAACCCATGTCAGGATTGCAAACGCTACACCAAAGAACGTGCCCCAGAGGGTCAGGGTAAAGCCGCGATGCTGTGAGGCGCTGAGTTGTGCGATCAGTGTTGGGGCGGCAACAACCATCACCAAATGGGAAAGGCCCTCGATCCCGCGCAGTGCTAGGAACCATTCAAACGGTGGCAATAGCGCCTGCAGTGCCGAAACCGCTGCCCCCAGCCACAGCGCCCAAAGCAATCCACGACGATAACGCAGACGTGCGACCAGTAGCCCCGCTACCACGCCAAACATGATCCCGATGAACCCAACCAAAGACACGGCAAAGCCAAGTCCAGCTCCAGCATCGGGATAGACGCCGGGTAATTGGTCAAAAACCACGCTCACCTTTGCATATTGCGCCGCCGCACCCAATCCTGAGCCCCAAAGTAGGAAGACGAGGCCAAAAGGTGTTTTGCTCATGTCAAATCTGCCTGTGTTCTGAGTGCAACCGAACAATGCGCTGCTGGTACGCAGCGCATTGTTTTTATAGATAATAATATGTCTGATTGTAGCATAAGGGCACCTGAGACTTAGGTGCTCTGTTCAATCACATGTGAATCACGCGATCATATGCATCCAAGACACTTTCGTGCATCATTTCAGAAAGCGTTGGGTGCGGGAAGACCGTGTTCATCAAATCTTCTTCCGTTGTTTCGAGCTGACGGCCGATAACGTAACCTTGGATCATCTCAGTCACCTCAGCGCCAATCATGTGCGCGCCCAACAATTCGCCAGTCTCGGCATCAAAGATTGTCTTAACCAATCCCTCTGCTTCGCCCAAAGCAATCGCTTTGCCGTTGCCGATGAATGGGAAGCGGCCCACTTTTATATCGTAACCCAGTTCTTTTGCCTTGGCTTCTGTGTAGCCAACAGAAGCAACCTGAGGGTGGCAGTAGGTGCAGCCCGCAATCGTTTCCGGTTTTACGGGATGTGCGGGTTTGCCAGCAATCAAATCGGCAACCATCACGCCTTCGTGGCTGGCTTTGTGTGCAAGCCACGGCGCGCCCGCGATATCACCAATCGCATACAAGCCATCAACGCCAGTACGGCAGTATTCGTCGGTCACAACATGGGTGCGATCCAGCTTTACGCCCAATTCCCCAAGGCCAAGACCTTCAACATTTCCAACAATTCCAACCGCTGAAATGACAGTATCAAAGTCTTGAGTTATGATTTTACCATCTTTTTCGATATGGGCAGTTACTTTACCTTTGGAACGGTCAAGCTTTTTGACCATTGCCTTTTGCAAGATTTTCATGCCCTGTTTTTCAAAAGATTTCTTCGCAAATGCGCTAATTTCTTCGTCTTCAACTGGCAAAACGCGGTCCATGACTTCAACCACAGTCGTGTCAGCACCCAGCGTGTTGTAGAAGCTGGCAAATTCAATTCCGATCGCACCAGAACCGATCACCAACAGTTTTTTTGGCATGCGTGGTGGTGTCAGTGCGGTCTTGTATGTCCAAACCAAATCACCATCTGCCTCCAGGCCCGGCAATTCACGCGCACGCGCACCTGTGGCCAGAACGATGTTCTTGGCTGTCAGCTCTTGCGCGCCTTTTTCACCCTTAACGGAAACACGGCCTTTGGCAGGAATTGTCGCCTCGCCCATGAATACGGTGACTTTGTTTTTCTTCATCAAGTGACCGATGCCACTGGACAGTTGACCCGCGATGCCGCGTGAACGTTTTACAACTGCGCCCAGATCGTAGCCAATGTTATCTGCTTTTAGACCAAATTCTTTGGCGCGGTGCATCAAGTGGAACACTTCGGATGAACGCAACATTGCTTTGGTTGGGATACAGCCCCAGTTCAGGCAGATACCACCAAGGTGTTCGCGTTCAACAACGGCGACCTTCATCCCCAATTGTGCGCCACGAATAGCAGCAACATAGCCACCGGGACCTGCCCCAATAACAATCAAATCAAAGGAAGTGTCAGCCATTTTGCACCCTCACATTGCAGTGTTTCAAATTTAGTTCACCGCTAAACTAGTTTTGCACAGGATGCAATTCGCGTGAACCGCGTTCTATCAGGCAAATGCTAACAATAACCTTCAGCGCATAAATATATGGGCTTAGGCTGCCTTATCGGCCTGTAGGTCCCGCAATATCGCTGAGTAGCCGCCCGCTTCAAGGTGGGCCACTTCATGTATCGAGGTTGCACGACCCAACGCATCGTTGCGATACGGGAAACGGCCAAATTGACGGATCACATCACGGTGCGCCTGAGCGTGCAATAGGTTGCTTGGCCCATGTTCTGGCATGCGCTCGCACATTAGGCGAACACAGCGTTCCTGGTCACACAAGTTTTCAGAGTGCATTAGCGGCATATAGAAAAACTGACGCGCGGGTTCATCAACACGTAGGTCCCACCCCTTATCAATCGCAGACTTTGCTGCAGCCAGTGCAGCGCGGTCAGATACAAATGCTTTGCCCGAATTGCGGAACATATTCCGTGTAAATTGATCCATCAAAATTGTGTAGGCCAACGCGCCGTTAGGATAGGTCAGCCACAGCGCGTGACGGCCTTCGCAGGCCCCTTCCCATGTCTCCATGAACTTATCACAGATCTCTTGATCAAGTGCGTCATCCTGCACATACCATTGTTTTGGTTCACATTCATCTAACCAAAAGCGCAATACATCATCCGGTCCAACCATGGTGAATTCTCCTACAATTCCATAGCGTCAATAACTCGACGTTAGCCTAGCTTGCAGAAAAGAACAGTCACGATTTGCGACAATTGCGTCATATTATTCGGCAGAGATTTCGTTTTCTTCCTCTAGATCGGTTTCAATCGCGTATTCTTGCGCAATTTCCATCGCAACAGGTGTCATTGCAGATTGTGACATCGCAACAAAGCTACCGGTCTCATCAACAGGAATAGCAGGACGCTGTGTCGCACGATAGACCGCGTAAATCGCAAGCATCGTAAACAAAACGCCAATCAGGATGTAGAAACCAGAGGGTCCGAAAACCGACATCATCCACCCTGTAATAAGTGGGCCACTTACTGCACCAAGACCGTTTAGAAAGATCATTCCACCAGAACCCGCTGCCATGTCCTCGTGATCCAGAAAGTCATTGGTGTATGCAAGAAGCAGTGAATACAGAGGGTTAGAAGTACTTCCCATTAAAAACGCTGCCACCAAAATAAGATTGAAGTCACCATTTGACATGACGCCAATGCTGGCACCAACAGCCCCAACCGCAGCAGTCAAAGCGATCAAAGCGCGGCGATCCATTCGATCAGACAGCCATCCAAGGGGGTATTGAGTGAGCATGCCACCGATAAAGATCGTCGCAACAAAAATTGAAATTTCGCCAACAGTTAGTCCAGCCTCTGTTCCATAAACTGACGCCATTCCGAACTGGGCAGAGAAAACACCGCCAAGCAAAAACATGCCAACGCAGCCCAGGGGGGAAAATCCCATCAATTCACGCAAACTCATCGCTTTGGTCGTATCAAAGGCAGGTGTCGGGCTAATTGACAGCAAAATGGGTGTGATTGCGATGCTCACAAGGATCGATGGGATCACGAACAGAACATATCCAGATGGATCAGCTGTCACCATCAAACCTTGAGCCAAGACGATCCCGGCCGTCTGTATGATCATATAGATCGACAGCGCTTGGCCACGGTTTTCGTTGCTTGCCGCGTCGTTCAGCCAGCTTTCTGCCGTCACAAAAACCGCAGAAAAACAGAACCCAATCAAGATACGCCCCAAAACCCAAACCCATGGATTAACAAGCGTTGGATACAGGATCATCACCGCCGAAATAAGGGACGCCAATGCGGCAAAAACCCGAACGTGCCCAACCCTGCGGATCAGGTTTGGTGCCATGCGGGAACCACCAAGAAAACCAATAAAATACGCAGAAATAATTACCGACATTTCGAATGTACCGAAATTTTCGATCTGTCCGCGTACACCTAATAGCGTACTTTGCATGCCGTTGCCGACCATCAATAGGCCCATACCAAGCAACAATGCCCACGCGCTGGAAATAACTTGTAACATAACGACGCTCCACGCCTAAAATATCAATTCACACCTCCCCTGTTGCAGCTTGCAAGATCGCGGTCCGCGCCAGAGACGACATCGAATAAGTCGTATTCGTCTCGTTGGCGTTAATCCGCCTGATCAGGGATCAACAGTGAAGAGTCGCCGTATGAAAAGAAACGATAGTTTTGTGCGATTGCGTGGTCATAAATTTCGCGCAATCGATCCTGCCCCATAAGCGCAGAAACCAACATCATCAATGTCGATTTCGGCAGATGGAAATTGGTCATCAATGCGTCAGCCACGTTGAAGGTAAAGCCGGGGTAAATGAAGATATCTGTGTCCCCTTCCCATGCCTCGATTTCACCATCGCGCGCTGCTGTTTCAATAAGGCGCAGCGCCGTTGTACCGACAGGAATCACGCGCCCACCCACCGCTTTGGTTGCGTTGATTTCATCAGCAGTTTGTGCGCAGACGCGGCCCCATTCCGAATGCATCTTATGGGTTAGAACGTCATCCACCTTAACGGGCAGGAATGTGCCAGCACCGACGTGCAGGGTCACACGACTGAACTGCACACCAAGGACGGCCAATTCGTCCAGTAGATCCTGATCAAAGTGCAAAGAGGCTGTAGGGGCCGCAACTGCGCCTGTGTGCGTTGCGAAAACGGTTTGATAGTCGTGGTGGTCTTGTTCATCAGCAGGGCGTTTCGCCGCGATATAGGGTGGCAATGGCATTGCGCCTACTTGGTTCAATGCGGCCTCGAAATCATCGCCGTCAAGGTTGAACCGCAAATGGCCCTGACCATCGGCAACACCTTCCAGTGTTGCAGACAATCCTGCGCCAAACTGTACTTCTTCCCCAAGCTTCATTTTTTTCAGTGGCTTTAGCAACGCAGCCCACGTTCCATTTGGTTGTGGTTCAAGCAAGGTCACGTCAATACGTGCTTCTGTCAGTCCTTGGGCAGAAGTACGTGCACGGGTGCCTGACAATCGCGCCGGAATAACCTTGGTGTCATTAAGGATCATTCGATCCCCTGCCCGCAGCCATTTACCAAGGTCGTGCACTCGGGCATCCGTTGTCTGCGCACCCTGCGCGACCAACAAACGTGCTGACGTGCGCGGCACCGCTGGGCGGGTCGCAATAAGTTCTTCGGGAAGGTCGAAATCAAAATCTGAAAGCTGCATCAATTGGCCCATACAGTCCTGTAAAAAAATCATCAAGTATTAGCGTTGTAACCTTGGGATGAAAGATCGGGCGGCTATAGCGCGGCGTATTAGTTTTGTACTTTGGGCGCAGGGGCGCGGAATATCTCGCGGAACATTCCCGGCGTGAATGCGGACAATGGGTTCACACTGACTTTGGGGGATTTGGCAGGCCCACTTAAGCCATAGTTAAAGCCAATAAGCCCCTCACCTTTGCGGTTAAAAATGCTGCCAATACCATTCAAGAAGAACAATGGTGACACGACGCCACGCATATCAAGAGTGCCCGTATCCACGGCGTATACCCCGTCCATCGAAATACCCATTGAGGGACCAACGGCACTGGCGTTAATAAGTGTCATCGTGGACGGTGTTAAATGAAAGTCAGCTTCAACTTCCTGAAAGTGGATGCCGGATCCACCCATTTGTTCAAGTATGCCCACAACGCTTAAGGCATTCAAAAGGGCCGCTATTGCTGGCGCATCTTTAACGCGGGTGTTTTCAACATAAAGCTTACCGTCAAACGCGCCATCTTTACCAACAGGCAATAGGGCCAAAGACAAATCACCACCCCGCGCCTGTTTTAATAGCCCTGCAGATGCAAAAACACCGCCAGCGTTGTTTGATTTGATCCTTACAGCAGATCGACCGTTTTGCGGCAAGATTTGTCCCTGAATTTGCGTGCCACCGTTAAGACCTGCAGTAAACGCCCCGTCCAAACCGTTCTTTGTCGTGAACGTGCCGCGCATATCAGTTAGGGCCAAAGTGTCCGTAATTTGAAGTTTATCCAACTTCAAATTCAACGGGCCACCATCACCGCCGCCCTGCCCGCCGCCTTGGCCAAACTCAGCTTTGCGCAAGTCCAAGCTGCCACCAAACACATCGATCTTAAGCGGTTTACCTTTGCCTTGCCCCGTCAATAGAATGGGAGCACGCAGCCAGTTGCCAACAGTCACGCGGCTAAAGTTTGCTTTGTCCAA
The DNA here is from genome assembly GCA_905182105.1 of uncultured Paracoccaceae bacterium. Lineage (GTDB taxonomy): Bacteria > Pseudomonadota > Alphaproteobacteria > Rhodobacterales > Rhodobacteraceae > Ascidiaceihabitans. The sequence goes on along the minus strand of CAJJAR010000006.1, from coordinate 82,669 downwards.
ACCACCACTCTTTAAGGTCGTGATGGTGCCACGAGCTGTAAGACCAGGTGCATCCAATAAAATGTCATCAATAATCGGCTGAGCACTCAGGCGCCCTGTCAGGGTCAACTGCCCTGCAGCCTTTGCAGATTTGCGCCAACCAAGTGCAGAAATCTTGATCCCAACACCTCGCAAATTAGAGGTCAGCGAAAGCGCTGGCGCTTCGCCTTTGGCCAGTTTCAACGTCATCTCAGCACTACCGGCACCTGAAAAGGTTTTCACCGGCAGACCAATGTTGAATTCATCGATCAAACGTTCGGACAATTCGATTGTCCCTTTGACCTGACTGCGTCCGCCGTTTCCTGCGCCGATCGCTTGCGACCATTCTGCATCGAACGGGACAGTGCCAATGCGGCCCACGCCCCAAATTCGAACACCACTGTCAGAAACCGCAATCTGCAATGCATCTGAAGCAATCACCTTATCAGGCACCAACCCCGATGCCTTTACAGAAGACAACAAACCAGCCGCGCTGTATTTTATATCATTGGGTTTTAAGCCTTTGCGCAGCGGCACTGTTATCTTGCCATTTAGAACCGCACGCCCGTCGGCCAATGTCACAGGCAAACCTACATTATCCATCACCTCTAACTTAGGTTGGTTCAGCAGCGACAAGGCCGCCGTGACTGTACTGTCGGTTTTCAATTGGACTTCACCCACCACTTTACCCCTCAAAGAAACATCAGGAATAATAAAGACCGATCCTGCGACATCAATCTTGCCACCCTGGGGGGCCAACACCTGTCCTTCATCAATCGCGACAACAAAACGGTTCGACAACATCGTCGCATGACCACTAGCCCCCATAACAGGCGGCATTGTCTTCATGAATTGAACATCAGCCCTGTCGTAATTGAAGCTCACAAACGTGTTTATCCGTTGATCATCCCCACCGCGCAAAGCGACGTCCAAGTCTGTTAAGTTGCCTGCGATAAGGTTCTGGTTAATCCATTTGCGCGCCGGAATGACCAGATTTTCAGGCCAAAGGGTCAATAATCGATCTGGATTAATACCGTTCATTTGTGCGTTCACTGCAAAATTCCAGCCGTCTTTATCGGCCGATAGATCGCCATCTAGGCGCAAAACCTTACCTTGATCGGCAACCTGCATGCGGCCCACTTTGAACAGGAACGGGTCAAGCTTGAGCTGGAAATCCATGTCAGCAGCGTCAAACAAAACAGGTTTTTCGTACAAATCATCGGGATTGACTGCGATGCCTGACAGTTGGAACTGGCCAACCAGCTCATCCAGCACACCGTCGTCCAAACCACTAAGAACCGCCTGCCCTTCAGTACTGACAGTAAGCCATTTGCTTACAATCGACAGTTCGTCAAAATCGATTGTTTGTAGCTTTGGGTTATAAGTCAGGTAACTGCGCGCTGATAAAAACGGAATCGGTTTGGCCGCATCGGTGGGCTGCACAACCCCTTCCCCAATTTGCAAAGTTGCACTTAGAGGTGCCAGCGTCCCATCAACAAGCACGCCACTGCGCAATGCACCCGAAATTGGGGCCCGCAACACGGACAACCATGCAAGGGCTGGGCTTTGAAGCGCAATGTCCTGCGCTGAGACCTCTGAAATATTCAGTCCAAATTCCGCACGTTTGTCGCCCAGCTCACTGGAATAATTGGCCTCAAGGGTCGCAACACTACTGCCGCCGCTGAGCAAAGCCAAATCAGCGGCAAGGTCTAGAACCCCGCGATTCCGTCCAAGGCGAACGCGCCCACCATCCACAACCCATACCCGCCCAGCTTGTGCATCTTCATAACGCAATGTGAGCGCCTGAATTTCGGCACTGATCAGCGCGTTGAGTTCTGGTAACTCAAAGGCCGCATCTAACTGCTCAATCAAAGCAGGTAAGTTTGCAGCTTCCTTGGACGGTGCCGAAAGCGCCGATCCGCCACGCAAACTCATGTTGCCATCAATGTCGCGTAGCAATGTGGCGAACACACCAGAAATCGAAACCGACTTTGGTTTCAACTCGCCGCGCATCAATGGACGCAAGGCCAGCTTTGCCCCAGCCTCAGAAAACGCAATAATTTCTTCACCTTGTTGGCTTTTCACGGCTACGTCGCGCACAAGCGCTTGCGGCCCCCAATTGTCATCCAATGTAAATTCAATTTGGCCAAACTCAACCTCAAGCTGCGGTGTCGCAGCTTCGATCCGTTCAGAAATCACCGACTGAACCCAATCAGGCGCAACAACTGTCCGCCCCACCATACTTAGCAAGCCAACGGCCAGAACAATCATAAGAACCGCAACAATTCCGACACCCCACAGCGCAGCTTTGCGTAGAAAACTGCGCTTTTTCGGTGCTGGAGGTATTTGATCGTTGCTCATGTCTTTATTCTTGTCCGCCTCACGCTAGTATGACAGGCACAATCACAACGGCCAAGCAATGAGGATCAAATGATCGAAATTTCTATTACTGCACCCGATTTCACACTCCCCCAAGATGGTGGGGACGATGTTACACTATCAGCATTGCAGGGATCGGCTGTCGTTCTCTTCTTTTATCCACGTGATGATACGCCAGGTTGCACAAAGGAATCCATCAGGTTTTCTGAGAGCCTGCGAGAGTTTGCCGATGCGGGTGCCCAAGTTTTTGGCATTTCCAAAGACAGCCTAACCAAACACGGTAAATTCACGACGAAGCACAGCCTGACAGTGCCTTTGCTGTCAGACGAACATGGCTCTGTGTGTGAGAATTATGGCGTTTGGAAAGAGAAGAACATGTATGGCAAGACCTACATGGGCATTGAACGCACTACGGTTTTGATCGGCGCAGATGGCAAAATCGCGCAAATTTGGGCGAAAGTAAAAGTTCCGGGACACGTTGAAGACGTCCTAGGGGCCGTGGAATCCCTGTGAGCGATACAATGATCCCGTTGGCTGAAATGGCTGTCAATGTTTTGAAATATGCCGATGGCCGTGGAAAAGCAAAACTGTCACGCAGCTGCGCGGCACAATGGCAGGCGGCCCGTGCTGAAGGTGAAATACCAGAAATCGGACGCGCAGAACCACCGATAAAGCCAGGCCGACCAGACAAACCAGAGTTGCTTAATCCACGCGATGTTCCCCATCGTAAGCCCGGAACAGTCGATGGACGAATAGCGTTGATTCACGCTGTTGCGCATATAGAACTGAACGCGATTGACCTACATTGGGACATCATTGCACGGTTTTCAGACGTCGAAATGCCAATCGGTTTTTACGATGATTGGGTTAAGTGTGCGGATGAAGAATCTAAACATTTTAACCTAATGGCCGATTGCCTTGAGGAATTGGGCAGCTTTTATGGCGCCCTTCCAGCCCATGCTGGTATGTGGCAAGCCGCCCAAGACACCGCGACCGATTTTATGGGACGATTGGCCGTTGTACCCATGGTCCTTGAAGCCCGTGGATTGGATGTGACGCCAAAGATGATTTACCTGTTCAAGCAAGCGAAACAGAAGAACGCCGTTGCGGCGCTTGAAACTATTTACGCTGAAGAAGTGGCGCATGTTGCCTACGGATCGAAGTGGTTTCACTTCTTATGTGGCCGCAATAATTTGGATCCCAAACCTGTTTTCCACAACTTGGTGACAAAATATTTTCATTCAACGCTTAAACCACCGTTTAACGAAGAGAAGCGTGCAGAGGCCGGAATTCCACCAGACTTTTATTGGCCATTAGCCGCTTCCACCTGAAGTCTGCACCGCAACCGCACCATAATAAGCGGTTTTTTGCCAACTTGCCACATTCCGCCCACCTGATTCGCTTGATCGTCACTCCGCACTTGCCCCACAGACAACCACTGTTTACTCCAATCCCTTGTGACGCGAGGTTGTGACGACCAAGCGCCTGTAACGGGATGGCAAAAAGGGACGCGCTCAGTGCGAACACGTCTAGAACAAAAAATAAATGCGAAATTGGAACGTATGTTTCCAGAGCGTCGCGTATTTCTGAAGTCAGATACGGACACCCGATTCATTCGGGTACGCCCAATGATGCAGTTGGTTGCCTTTACCGGCAGTGCGATGCTTGTCGCATGGGCTATCGTTGCGACGGCCATCATCTTGATGGACAGCATCGGCTCAGGAAATTTCCGCGAACAAGCCAAGCGTGACCAGCGCAATTATCAGGCCCGCTTGAACGAAATCTCATCACAACGCGACAGCCGTGCTGTTGAAGCATTGGCCGCGCAAAACCGTTTCAACGCAGCTCTTGCCCAGATTTCTGTGATGCAGTCCGAGTTGTTAAACAGTGAAACACACCGTCACGAGCTGGAAACAGGGATCGAAGTGATCCAGTTGACACTGCGTGGCACAATGAAAGACCGCGAAATAGCACGTGGTCAGGTTGCAGAGCTGCAAAGCCAAGTCGACAGCGGCGAAGAGGGTAAATCCTTTGCCTTTGCTGGTGGCGGCGCACCCATGGATTTTGTTGCCGAAGCCCTCGCCAAAACAGCCGCTGAACGTGATCAAGTTGTCCGCGATGCACAGGATGCATTGTTGCAGGCCGAAGATATGGCCCAGCAGATTGCGACCATGAAAGATCAGAACAATCAGATTTTCCGTCAACTTGAAGAAGCGATGACCGTTTCGGTCGCCCCACTAGCAAAAATGTTCCGCGCGGCTGGTATGCCGACTGAGCGTATCATTGAACAGGTGCGTCGCGGCTATTCGGGGCAAGGTGGCCCGCTGACGCCCCTATCCTTCTCTACCCGCGGTGGAGAAGCATCAGCAGACACACTTCGCGCCAACAAATTGTTGAACCAAATGGACCGACTCAATTTGTACCGGATTGCAGCTCAAAAAGCGCCGTTTGCGAACCCAGTTAAGGCGGCTTTCCGCTTCACGTCCAAGTTTGGCCCACGTCGTGACCCTAAAACAGGTGGTCGCCGGATGCATAAAGGGGTGGATTTTGCCGCTGCAAATGGCACGCCACTCTATGCCACGGCGGACGGTGTTGTGACACATGCGGGCTGGTCCTCAGGATATGGTCGTTTGGTCAAGATTCAGCACGAGTTTGGTATCGAGACCCGCTACGCCCATATGAGTAAGCTACGTGCAAAAGTTGGCCAAAGGGTCTCGCGTGGCGATCGTATCGGTGATATGGGTGCTTCTGGACGGGTTACCGGCGTCCACTTGCACTACGAAGTACGTGTAGGTAGTAAAGCTGTTAACCCAATGATTTATATCAAGGCTGCAAACGATGTTTTCTAAAAGTAAAATCAACGACCCTGCCCCGACAGACACTGCCGCGGCAAAACTAGCAACTCCTGCTGCGCAATTGGCGTCAACTCTTGCTGCAAAACCCCAAAGTGAATTCAAGGCAAGTGCGCCAAAGGCAAAGCCTGCGGCCTCTGTTCTGTCCACTGATTTGCACGTGACGGGCAACATGAAGACCACTGGTGACATCCAGGTTGAAGGTACTGTGGAAGGCGACATTCGCGCCCACCTGCTTACAATTGGTGAAACTGCAACAATCAAGGGCGAAGTGATTGCCGATGACGTTGTAATCAATGGCCGCATCGTCGGCCGTGTACGTGGCCTAAAGGTTCGTCTGACTTCAACTGCACGTGTTGAGGGTGATATCATACACAAGACAATCGCAATTGAATCAGGTGCACACTTTGAAGGTTCAGTCCAACGTCAGGACGACCCATTGAATCCAGGTAAAGCATCTACTGCTGCTGCGCCAAAGGCAGAGCCTGCAGGCTAAACTGTTTAACACAAGAATTAGAAAAGGCGTCGCATTTGTTTGTGGCGCCTTTTTTGTTTCTGCCGGGGACTGGGGTTAGCGCCCCAACATCCAATTGCCCTCGGGGGTTAGAAAGCATGAAACGCAAAGGCGAACATCACGACATGGGCCAGATCATTCCGCTGCGTGTCACGCACGCGTATCGTCCCCCATCGCGCCCCTCCCCAATATCAGAGGTGTCCAGCGCACTGGCCTGCCCACGGACCATGTTAAGGTGATACCGTCCTCACGCAGACGCGTCACAGGCCAAGCTTGTGCTCCCAAACGAACGACACGGGCCAAGGATGGGATGTTATGAGGTGGCTCCTCGCCTGAGTAGAGGAACGGCCGTTGCAGGCTGACATAGCCCGTATATGGGTTACGGCCGTAATCGCGATTGGTCACGGGTTGCGCCATAACCAAACCATCGGGGTTGCGCGCCTTAAATTCGGCCCAGCTTTCCATCCATGTTGGTAATGTTTCTAGATCTTGCCCCGTCTACTCACCAACAATCCCACGCCCTTCGGCCTGCTGCCACAAACTTTGAGTTTCGCGGTCATACATAATCATATCGGAATTACGCAGTTTGCATTTGCCCCCAAAACTAAGGGTCTGGCCGTTGACGCGACAGTCAAATGTAATTCCTGAATTACATAGCGGACAAAAAGTTACAGCAATCGGCATCCCACCAACGGTGTCATTCACGATCCCGTGCCAGATAAGATAACGCACAGGATAAGCGCGTGGTTTTTCCCCATCAATCTAAACGCTGATGACGGGTTCACGATCGGTGATTTGGTTATCGCTAAAAGCGGTTATAAGCTGCGGATCGATGAGCGATGGGCTGCCATCTTTTGGTGGAAAACTGGACAAAACCTCAACCCAGCTCTCAACTGTGGTTTGACTAAAATCAGTTTCAGGCCATTCGTGTTGCCAGAACTCAGGAGATCCAACAGCAGCAACGGGGGCCCAAAACGCCACCGAATAAGAAAACCAAAAACTGCGCTTTTCATACCTCCAGATAACCTTCACCCAAAGCTGACAGATCGTTTGTCGCCTGAACAGGTGTCGCACAAAAATGTGAAAACATATGGAAAAAGGGCGCACCGACCGGTACGCCCTTTCACTATTTGATTGTCACAGTGCCAATAGCAACCAACATATTAGTCGATAACTGTAACCGACTTTATTACGTCAGGCAGGCCAATCACAGATCCGTTTGGACCTGCGCCCAGCTTGATCGCGTCCAACACGTCCAAACCATCAGTGACTGTACCCACGACGGTATATTGACCGTTCAGAAAGTAACCTCGTTTAAACATGATAAAGAACTGACTGTTTGCGCTGTTTGGATTTTGCGAACGCGCCATACCAACTACACCACGGTCGAACGGAAGCTCAGAGAACTCGGCAGGCAAATTTGCCTGATCTGAACCACCGCGGCCCGCTTGGCTTAAGTTGCTTGGGTCTTTGCCATACTGAACGTCACCGGTTTGCGCCATGAAACCTTCGATAACGCGGTGAAACACCACGCCGTCATAGGTTCCGTCAGCTGCCAAACCCGCAATGCGTGCAGTGTGTGCTGGTGCCACATCTTCAAACAACTCGATGGTGATGGTGCCATTCGCACCTTCACCAGCCACTTCAATTGCGATGCCAGTTGCTGCTGCAGGCGATGCAATCAAAGCCAGAAAAGCAGCAGCCTTAAACATCAGCTGCAACTTTCACGCTGATCATGCGATCTGGCTCGGCTGGTGGCTCGCCGCGATTGATTTCGTCGACCAACTTCATGCCCTCAATCACTTGCCCGTACACAGTGTATTGACCATTCAGGAATGAGTTTTCAGAGAAGTTGAAAAAGAACTGGCTGTTCGCGCTGTTTGGGCTTGCAGAACGTGCTGCCCCAATGGAACCACGTGCGTGCGGCACTTTGGAAAACTCAGCCTTTAGGTCTGGCAATGAAGAACCACCCGTACCCGCTGCGCGAATGTCAAAGCCGTCTTCCATGTCGCCGTTAGCAACATCACCAGTTTGCGCCATGAAACCATCAATCACGCGGTGGAATGCGACGTTGTCGTATTCGCCTGCGCGTGCAAGTTCTTTCATGCGCTCAACGTGCAACGGTGCAACCTTTGGCAAAAGCTCGATAGTGACTGTGCCACCTTTCAGCTCCATTAGGATCGTGTTTTCTGGGTCTTTAATCTCGGCCATCTTGGCGCTCCTCAAAACTTAATTCCCAAGTTATCTAATTCGAACGGCGGCAATTGCCAAGCACATGCGCCACTCATCCGTTGACCTTAGGTCGATTAACGGCGAAACAGCGCCCATAATTTACAATAATGATAAGGATGACGCACATGGGTTGGAAATCGCTGGACGATATGGAGCTCAACGGCAAACGCGTATTGCTGCGTGTGGACATCAATGTCCCTGTTGAAAACGGGAAAGTCACAGACGCAACCCGCATTGAACGCATAGCACCAACGGTTGCTGATATTCTGGCAAAAGGCGGGCTGCCAATTTTGATCGCCCACTTTGGTCGCCCTAAAGGCCAAGTTGTTTCTGAATTGTCCTTGGGCGTTTGCTTGGCAGAACTTGAAGCAACCTTTGGTCAACCCGTCACATTAGTTGAAACCTTAGAAGCGGCAGAAGCAGGTACCCTACCCGCTGGCATCGTTCTGTTGGAAAACATCCGCTTCCACGCGGGCGAAGAAGCCAATGATGCAGCTTTCGCTGCACGCCTTGCTGCGCTTGGCGATGTGTTCTGCAACGATGCATTTTCCGCTGCGCACCGCGCACACGCCAGCACCATAAGCCTGGCCAAACTATTGCCAAGCTGTGCAGGCCGCCTGATGCAGGCAGAGCTAACAGCGCTCGAAGCTGCACTTTCAACACCTAAATGCCCTGTTGGCGCTGTTGTTGGTGGGGCAAAGGTATCGACCAAGATTGATCTTTTGCTGAACCTCGTTGGCAAACTTGACGTGCTTGTCATCGGTGGCGGCATGGCGAACACATTCTTGGGCGCAATGGGCGCATCCCTTGGTAGCTCTTTGCAAGAAGAAGACCTGCACGACACAGCCCGTGACATCCTAAAGCAAGCGGAAAGCATCGGCTGCAAAGTCATCTTGCCAGTTGATGGCCGTGTTTCACGCACCTTTGCTGCAGGTGCTGACTACGAAATGGTTACGCTGAACGCCGATACCAAGCTTGATGATGATCAAATGGTCCTAGACGCAGGTGATGCAGCCACGGATCTGATCGTCAATGAATTTAAAGCGTTGAAGACATTGATCTGGAACGGTCCATTGGGCGCGTTTGAAATCGAACCGTTCGACAAAGCAACAATGTCCGCAGCCAAAGCAGCTTCAGAGCTTACAAAATCAGGCGATTTGATCACCGTTGCTGGTGGCGGTGATACGGTTGCAGCGCTGAAACTTGCAGGCGCCGCAGATGACTTTACCTACATCTCAACAGCTGGTGGTGCTTTCCTTGAATGGATGGAAGGCAAGGAACTGCCGGGCGTCGCTGCGTTGCAGGACTAAAGCCAATAAATAAACGGTTTTTGTGATTTAGGGGATTCACACAACGAATCACCTATGGCATAGTGGTCTCACCACCCGATAAGAGGTGTTTTGAGGCAGACATATGACCCGTATCGCACCCCCAGCTTTGGGGACGTTTACATTTTTCGCAGTGGCTTTTGCCCTATGCGTCTATTTTACTTTTGCAGCAGTGCAAGGGGACTTCGGGTTGTTCCGCCGTGTAGAAATCACGGCGGAAGCCGAAGCCCTTCAGCTTCAATTGATCCAAGTAAAAGCAGACGTTGAGCAGATGGAAAACCTGACGCGTCGCCTCTCAGATGACTATCTTGATCTTGACCTTCTGGACGAACAAGCCCGTTCAGTTTTGGGAATGGTTCGCACCGACGAAATCGTTATTCGTTAATTGCGCCCCTACCCTCTAGTCTTAATTTTTCCAAGAATTTTTATAAAAACTGGCCATTAATGGCCTGAACATCCTTTAGGAATATTGCCTCTCGCATCACAAGAACAATTCATATAAGAGATAGTTTAGCACTAAACTATCTTGATGGAGGATGCCGTATGGCCGCGCGCAAAACGACAAAGCAACCCGCAGACAAGCCGAACGTCTCAGCTGACGAATTGAAAGCTCTTTATAAAGACATGCTTTTGATCCGCCGCTTTGAAGAAAAAGCCGGGCAACTATATGGCATGGGCCTGATTGGCGGCTTCTGCCACCTCTACATCGGTCAAGAAGCTGTCGTTGTTGGTTTAGAAGCTGCTGCTGAAGAAGGCGACAAGCGCATCACATCTTACCGTGACCACGGCCACATGCTGGCATGCGGCATGGACGCAAACGGCGTTATGGCAGAGTTAACTGGACGCGAGGGTGGCTATTCCAAAGGGAAAGGTGGCTCTATGCACATGTTCTCTAAGGAAAAGCATTTCTACGGCGGACACGGCATTGTTGCGGCACAGGTACCACTTGGTGCGGGCCTAGCCTTCGCTGATAAATACCAAGAAAATGGGCGCGTGACCTTTACCTACTTCGGTGACGGTGCTGCAAACCAAGGTCAGGTATATGAAACATTCAACATGGCCGCCCTTTGGGACCTTCCATGTATCTTCGTAATCGAAAACAACCAATATGCTATGGGCACTTCCCAGCAGCGTTCAACATCGTCCGCAGAAATCTACGAGCGCGGCAAATCATTCGGCATTCCGGGTGAAGCTGTTGATGGTATGGACGTTCTGGCAGTCAAAGCCGCTGGCGAAACTGCCGTGGCGCACTGCCGTTCGGGCAAAGGCCCGTACATCCTAGAAATCAAAACATATCGCTACCGCGGCCACTCTATGTCGGATCCAGCAAAATACCGGACCCGCGAAGAGGTCCAAAAAGTGCGCAACGAGCGTGATCCAATCGAACAAGTTCGTGAAATGCTGTTAACAGGTAAACACTCGACCGAGGATGACCTCAAAGCAATCGATAAAGACATTAAGGCGGTCGTGAATGAATCCGCTGAATTTGCAAAAAACAGCCCGGAACCAGCTCTTGAAGAGCTGTGGACCGACATCTACGCATAATAGGAGAGATTGATATGGCTACCGAAATTCTAATGCCTGCCCTTTCTCCAACGATGGAAGAAGGCACTTTGGCCAAATGGATGGTTAAAGAAGGCGACACAGTAAAATCTGGCGACATCTTGGCCGAGATTGAAACAGACAAAGCGACGATGGAGTTCGAAGCGGTTGATGAAGGTATCATCGGCAAAATCTTGATCGCTGAAGGCACCGAAGGCGTCAAAGTGAACTCGGCGATTGCTGTGCTTCTTGAAGATGGCGAAAGCGCTGGCGCGATCGTGGCCTCTGCACCAGTTGCAGAAGCGGCACCTAGTGCAGAAACTCTTGCCCCAGTGGCAACCACATCTGCACCAGCAGCGACAATCGTAGACACATCACCGGACTGGCCTGAAGGCACACCGATGAAGCAACAAACCGTCCGTGAAGCAATTCGCGAAGGTATGTCCGAAGAAATGCGCCGCGACGACAGCGTGTTCCTGATGGGCGAAGAAGTTGCTGAATATGAAGGCGCTTATAAGATCAGCCAAGGCATGTTGGCTGAATTTGGTGCGAAACGCGTGATCGACACTCCAATCACGGAACACGGCTTTGCTGGTATCGCAACGGGTGCGTCCTTTGCAGGTCTGCGTCCAGTTGTTGAATTCATGACATTCAACTTCGCCATGCAAGCGATGGATCACATCATCAACTCTGCAGCAAAGACATTGTACATGTCTGGCGGCCAAATGGGTGCCCCTATGGTATTCCGTGGTCCGAACGGCGCTGCAGCCCGCGTTGGTGCACAGCACTCACAAGACTATGCAGCATGGTTCATGCAAGTGCCTGGTCTGAAGGTTGCGATGCCATACGCAGCATCTGACGCCAAAGGTCTGATGAAAACAGCAATCCGCGATGATAACCCGGTTATCTTTCTAGAAAACGAAATTATGTACGGCAAAACTTTCGATGTCCCAGACGTTGAGGACTACACAGTTCCATTCGGAAAGGCCCGCATCTGGCGCGAAGGTACTGACGTCACAATCGTCAGCTTTGGCATCGGCATGACCTACTCCCTAGAAGCCGCTGATAAGCTGGCGGAAGAAGGTATCTCTGTTGAAGTTCTTGATCTGCGTACGATCCGTCCAATGGACACTGCAGCTATCATCAAGTCTGTCATGAAAACGAACCGTTGCGTGACAGTTGAAGAAGGTTGGCCACAGGGTTCTGTTGGCAGCTACATCAGCTCGGTCTTAATGCAAGAAGCATTTGACTACCTTGATGCCCCAGTGATCAACTGCACAGGCAAAGACGTACCGATGCCATACGCCGCAAACCTTGAACGCCACGCCTTGATCACAACGGATGAAGTTATCGCCGCTGTGAAACAAGTCACCTACAAATAAGGAGCTGCAGACATGCCAATCGAAATTCTCATGCCCGCACTCTCACCAACCATGGAAGAAGGCACACTTACCAAATGGTTGGTTAAAGAAGGTGACATTGTATCCTCTGGCGATCTACTCGCTGAAATCGAAACCGACAAGGCGACGATGGAGTTTGAAGCAGTTGATGAAGGCGTTATCAGCAAAATCATGATCGCTGAAGGCACTGAAGGTGTTAAAGTAAATGCCGTCATCGCTGTTCTTTTGGAAGATGGCGAAAGCGCCGGTGACATCTCTGCGTCAGCAGCAACACCAGCCGCTGCGCCTGCCGCTCCGGCAGCCAAAGACGGAAATCGCGTATTTGCCTCACCTTTGGCTCGTCGCATCGCTGCAGACAAAGGCATCGATCTGAAAACTATGTCCGGCTCCGGCCCACGTGGTCGCATCGTCAAAGCTGACGTTGAAGGCGCAAGCGCTGCACCAGCAGCCGTTTCTGCCGCAGCACCAACTGCCGCTGCAATGCCAGCAAGTGCATCAGCCGAAGCCGTTGCTAAAATGTACGCAGATCGCGAATACACCGAAATCTCATTGAACGGCATGCGCAAAACAATCGCGGCACGCCTGACAGAAGCCAAACAAACTGTACCACACTTCTACCTGCGCCGTGACATCAACCTTGATGCGCTGCTCTCGTTCCGTGGTGAATTGAACAAGCAGCTTGCTGCGCGTGACGTCAAACTATCGATCAATGATTTCATTATCAAAGCCTGTGCTTTGGCGCTGCAATCTGTGCCTGATGCGAATGCGGTTTGGGCTGGTGATCGTGTGTTCAACCTCAAGCCATCAGACGTTGCTGTGGCCGTAGCCATCGAAGGTGGCTTGTTCACTCCAGTTCTTAAAGACGCTGAAGTTAAATCACTTTCTGCACTTTCCGCAGAAATGAAAGACCTTGCAACACGCGCCAAAGATCGCAAACTGGCCCCACATGAATACCAAGGTGGCAGCTTCGCTATCTCTAACTTGGGCATGTTTGGCATCGACAACTTTGATGCGGTAATCAACCCACCACATGGCGCAATCTTGGCCGTTGGTGCGGGCAAGAAGAAAGCCATTGTTGGACCGGATGGCGACCTAATAGTTGCAACCGTGATGTCCGTGACACTGTCTGTTGATCACCGTGTAATTGACGGTGCCTTGGGTGCGCTATTGCTGAACGCAATTGTCGACAACCTTGAAAACCCTATGGGCATGCTAGCCTAAATAGAATGGCGCGGCAGGAATGACCTGCCGCGCCATTTTTAACACTATCAGTTAATTAATTCGCGTCTGGACCCAGCATGTGGTTCATTGATACCGCCGGTTGATCACAACCCGCCTCTCCCACAATCTTCGCCGGAATACCTGCAACTGTCTTACACTCCGGCACGTCCTGCAAAACAACAGACCCAGCAGCAATACGGCTGCAATGACCAACTCTGATGTTGCCCAAAACCTTTGCACCTGCCCCAATCAATACCCCATTGCCGATCTTGGGGTGACGGTCCTCTTCTTCTTTACCGGTCCCACCAAGGGTCACAGAGTGCAGCATGGAGACGTTGTCCCCCACCACAGCCGTTTCACCGATGACGATTGAGTGCGCGTGATCAATCATGATCCCACGGCCAATTTTGGCCGCTGGGTGAATATCAACACCAAAGATTTCTGAGACCCGCATTTGAAAGAAATAGGCTAAGTCTTTGTGCCCTTGGGTCCACAAATAGTGGCCAATGCGGTAGGCTTGGATCGCCTGATAGCCTTTAAAATAAAGGATTGGCTGCAAAAGACGGTGGCAGGCTGGATCTCGTTCAAAGATCGCAACCAAATCTGCGCGTGACGCAACAACTAATGCAGGTTCAGCTGCATAGGCCTCTTCCACAATCTCGCGCACCACAACCATCGACATCTCGTTAGACGCCAGTTTAGCCGCAACACGGTAAGACAGCGCTTTTTCAAGCGACTTATGGTGCAAAATACAAGCGTGAATAAAACCACCGACCAAGGGTTCGTCCAAAACGGCCTGACGGGCTTCATCTTGGATTTGTTCCCAAACTGGGTCGATAGATTGAATGTTGGTGCGTGCATCAGCCATGGTAAAAGCCTTTTTAGGTTCTTGCTTAGAATAGCCATGTAAGACTTAAATTGCCAAACGCAAACCTGTGATCAGTACTATTACCAAATTGAATGGGTCGAAACGCCGTCAGGCCTTTAACTTTGCCTCCATTGAATGCGTCGTGCTTCACAGTCTTGACATTCAGGAACTTTTCAGACCGACCAAGATCAACGCATTCCTCGACCCAAGGCACCCACCACAGATAAAATCTCTCATCGCTATTCATCACATCAAGCATCAAGCGGCAAGATGTGCCCTTCACGCTTAAGAAGCGGACGCATTATCTCAGCCGCATGCTCGGATATGAAAGGGCCAACTGCGTTATGGAAAATGCGATCAGTATTATGACGTTTTCGGCCTCTAGCCTTGAAATGTAGACAGATTGGTTGGGTGAACCATACTTCATATGGCCGCCAAGACCTAAAATACGCGCCAACTTGGCGTTGCTCTGTCAAGTCCTCTTTGCCGGTCTTCTCATCAAGCTTTTGTTCGGGTGTTTGCCCAAGCGTTGCTATCCAGCCGTTAAAGCTTCCATATCCAAGGCAATAGAAATTCATCAGTCAGTCCAGTTAATGTCGCAGCGATCCAGTTCAGCCACGATTCTACGAATGACCGCAAGTCTTTGTGTCACTGGCGCATCCAGAAACTCCTGCTCGACATATCGATAATAACCCTCTGAATGAATGACAACACCACGATGAACAGCCTTGTTGTTCGGATTAGCTGTCGTTCTTGTTCCAGGCAGTGGAACCCCATTTTCGGGGCTGCTTATGTTCATCCCGGCTTCTCCCAACAGTTCTCTTGACCGTGCAGCACGAGTATCATTTTTGGTTACAATGTGGTGCGCTTCCGCACCAGGATCGAACCGTATACCTTCGCGGTTCATATTGGTTCTCAAATTTTGCGTCCAAGCAGTTGCAGTCGGTATCACTCCCGTATTTGTAGCGTTTAAATCCGCACCAAACCCAAAGGACACCGCTACCGCTTCTTGCCCATGCACAACCAGTGAACTGCCTTGCATGACAGTGAAACCACCTGTGGTCGCAACATATTGCGCTGCACTCGGGGGTGCGCGTGTATCAAACTCACTCATGGCGTACTGCGCGACAATGTCGATCTGGGCATGCAAAAAGATGAGGTCGAGTAGAGTTTGGGACTTGGCGATTGCAAATCCCGTCCCCAACAGGATGAACAGCATAGTAGTCAAAAGCTGGGCAAGGCACCGGATCACCCCACACCTTTACCTAGCATTATCAATTGCCCTCCGCCGCCTTCTTCTCAGCTTCAATCTTGCGCCACTTGGCGACGTTTCGATTGTGCTCTTCCAGCGTGACCGCAAAGGCGTGGCCGCCTGTGCCGTCTGCGACGAAGAAGATATAGGGCGTTTCATCAGGGTTGGCTGCAGCAAGCAAGCTGGCGCGGCCAGGGTTGGCGATTGGCGTTGGTGGCAACGCAGGGATCACATAGGTGTTCCACAGCGTCTCCGCGCGCAGTTCAGAGCGGCGCAAACCACGGCCCAAGTTGCCCTCGCCCTTTGTGATCCCATAGATCACAGTCGGGTCGGTTTGTAGGCGCATGTTCTTGTTTAAACGGTTCACAAAGACGCTGGCGACCTGTTCACGTTCACGGGCCACGCCAGTCTCTTTTTCGATCAACGACGCAAGGATCAGCAATTCCTCAGGGCTATCAACCGGAACAGCGCTGTTGCGCCCTTCCCATGCATCGGCAATCCACCGTGCCTGTTGATCTTGCATACGCGCCAATAGGCCCGCACGATCATCGCCCAGTTTCACTTCATAGCTGTCTGGACCCAATGTGCCCTCGGCCGGAACTTCAGCCACATTACCCTTCAAAACGTCCATGCTTTTGAGGCTGACCACAACCTGCCAGCTGGTCACGCCCTCAGCCAATGCCACGCGGAAACGTGTGTCAGCTTTGTCTTTGACAGCTGCATATGCGCTTGGGGCGTCATCCGTTGCAGGGTTGAACTGTACTTTTTCAACGTAACGACCCGTTGCTGGATCAAGTTCGCGCACTTGCACGCCAACACGGTTGATCCCGATACGGTACACAACCTCGGTGCCACAGGTGCTTGCACCGCCTTTGGTGACCAGATCAACGATCTGCTCCATAGAGGTGCCGCCCTCAACCAAATAGCTGCCAGCCTTCAATAAGCCTGTTTTATCGGCGTAATCAGCACCCACGCGGAACATCCCAGCAGAGGACACAGCCCCTTGCTCAGCCAAATCAACGCTAACGCGCTTCATGTTTGATCCACGATCAACTTGCAGGCAGATCGCCTCATCCAATGGACCTGCAGTCGTGTATTGGGTTTTGCCCCATGCTATCAGGCCGCCCAGCAAGAACAGGGCAACCACCAAGAATGTTACTGCGTTAGACGCAATATTTCGCCACATCAGTCGACTTTCCCAAAGATAACAGAAGCGTTCGTGCCACCAAAGCCGAAGGAGTTGGACAAGGCGACTTTAACTTCGCGCTTGACCTTTTTGTTGGCTGCTAGATCGATCTTGGTCTCAACCTCTGGATTGTCCAAGTTAATCGTTGGTGGGCAAACAGAGTCGCGGATTGCAAGAACGCTAAAGATCGCTTCGATCGCGCCAGCCGCACCCAACAAGTGACCTGTTGAGGACTTGGTGGAGGACATGGTCACGTTTTCAGCGTGATCGCCCAACATCCGTTCAACCGCGCCCAGCTCAATAGTATCAGCCATCGTGGAGGTGCCGTGTGCATTGATATAGTCGATATCTGATGGCTCTAGGCCCGCATTGCGCAATGCTGCGCGCATGGAACGCTCGCCGCCCTCACCGGTCTCTGATGGGGCTGTGATGTGGTATGCATCGCCTGAAAGGCCGTAACCCAGAACTTCGGCATAGATTTTCGCGCCACGCGCTTTGGCATGTTCGTATTCTTCAAGAATAACAACACCCGCACCTTCGCCCATGACGAAACCATCACGGTCAGAGTCATATGGACGGCTGGCTTTTTGCGGATCATCCACACCCTTAGTGGACAGCGCCTTACAGGCGTTAAAGCCCGCGATACCAATTTTACAAATCGCAGCTTCGGCACCACCAGCAACCATAACATCCGCATCACCGAACATGATCAAACGGGACGCATCACCAATCGCATGCGCACCAGTGGAACATGCGGTCACAACTGAGTGGTTCGGACCCTTGAAGCCGTATTTGATAGACACTTGGCCAGAGATCAGATTGATCAATGCACCGGGTACAAAAAACGGGCTGACGCGGCGTGGGCCTTTTTCTTCCATCAACACAGCTGTGTTGGCGATAGAGTTCAATCCACCGATACCAGAACCGATCAAAACGCCTGTGCGCTCTAGATCGTCATTTTCTGTCGGCGTCCAGCCAGAGTCTTCAACCGCTTGTTGGGCCGCAGCCAAACCGAATTGAATAAATGTATCAACTTTGCGCTGCTCTTTTGGCAACATGTAAGTGTCAGCATTAAATGTGCCGTCCGTGCCGTCGCCCAAAGGAACTTCGCAGGCATACGTTGTGACAAGGCCCGTTGTGTCAAAACCGGTAATCGGTCCAGCGCCGGATTTGCCGTCTAGAATGCGGCTCCAGCTTTCTTCGACACCATCAGCCAGCGGTGTGACCAAACCTAAACCTGTTACGACGACTCTGCGCATATGCTCTGCCCTTTAAGAATTTGTTGCCTTGCTCATACCTTGGCTTGCCCCCTCATTTCAAGGGTAGGTTGGAGGACCAAGACAAGCTATTGCCCATTCTGCACCTTGATCCTGTCTGAGCCTGTGCTACCGATGAAATAACACACCTAAACAGGACAAACCTGATGCGCTTTCCTACCCTTTCAAACAACGCAGCAGGTGCCTTGATGGCACTGGCCGCTTTTGCTGTCTTTTCCACCCATGACGTGATTGTCAAGAAATTAGGGGCCACCTATTCCCCGTTCCAAGTGGTGTTTATTACAGCCCTTCTTAGCTTTCCAATCCTCACACTTGTGATGATGAGTGATCAAAAACCTGACACAATCCACCCCAAACACCCCTACTGGATGACCATCCGCAGCATTGTTGGCGTGGCTGCAGCACTCTGTGCGTTTTACGCTGTGACCGCTCTGCCGCTGTCGCAATTTTACGCGTTCATCTTTGCCTCTCCACTCATCATCACCGTTCTGGCGATCCCTATGCTAGGCGAAGTGGTGCGACTGCGCCGTGGACTGGCTATTGTGGTAGGATTGATCGGGGTCCTGATCGTGATCCGCCCGGGCTCTGCTGAATTTTCAACGGGCCATATCGCGGCGATCACGGCGGCCTGTGCAGGTGCATTTGTATCCATCATCACCCGCAAGATCGGCGCGGACGAACGCGGAGTTGTGATGATGATCTATCCCATGATGTCCAACCTGTTCATCACCGCACTGTTGCTGCCCTTTGTCTACGTTCAAATCCCGTTGGCAGACCTTGGGCTGTTCGCCATTGATACTTTGCTGGTGCTGACGGCTATGTGGCTGCTCGTGGCCGCCTATACGCGCACAGACGCGATCATCGTGGCGCCAATGCAGTATTCACAAATTATCTGGGCCACCTTGTTTGGGTTTTTCATCTTTGCAGAGACGCCGGAGTGGCAAACCTATCTCGGTACAGCCGTGATTGTGCTATCCGGTATCTACATTCTGAAACGCGAAGCTACGAGCGATGCATCAGAGAACACACCCGTGCTGAAAACCCGCACACGCGCAGGCCACGTTATGTCGGTCCGTGTGGGGCATATGCTGCGCCGTCAGCGTCGTCGCGATGCACTGGCCGCAGAGGATAGGGCGAACAAGTAACCGCCCCTCCAGACAAACGAAACCGGGCAGCAGATCATTTGATCCCCTGCCCGTTTTGTCATTTAACCTAAGGTGATTAGCCAGCGATTGTGCTAACCACCAAGAATAATGCCGCCGATAAGATCGCAGCAGCAGGCACTGTGATGACCCATGCAGCGATGATTGTCAGGAAGTGCGAACGACGCACAAGTTTACGGCGGCTGCGCTCATCTGAGCTTAGCTCTGGAAGGTTTGCTTCAACACGTGCACGTTTCATGCGGCGTGATGCGTCCCACTCACGGAAGAAGCCAACACCAAACACACCACCAACAGCAATGTGGGTCGAGCTAACTGGCAGGCCCAACCAACTGGCAACGATAACAGTAATCGCAGCAGACAAGGCCACACAGTAAGCGCGCATCGGATTTAGTTTGGTAATCTGGCCACCAACCATACGGATCAGTTTTGGACCAAATAGGAACAAACCAAAGGAAATACCCATCGCACCAATAACCATAACCCAAAGCGGGATAGAAACATCAGCCGTGAAATCGCCTGATTGAGATGCTTGAACGATCGCAGCCAATGGACCAACTGCATTCGCAACATCGTTGGCACCGTGTGCAAAGCTAAGCAAAGCAGCAGAAACAACGAGTGGAATACCAAACAAAACCTTTAACGATTTGTTACGGTTTTCAAGGCCTTCAGCCTGTTTGCGGATTACCGGGATCATGACCAACCAAATAATGATGCCAAGCACGAGGCCAACAGTCAGGGCAGTTGATAGATCGATCTTGATGATCTTCTTCAGACCTTTCATCGCAAGGTACGTTGAGAAAGCACCACCCATGATGCCAACCAAAACTGGAACCCAGCGTTTCGCCGCAGAGATTTTGTCGTCTTGGTAAACGATGCGAGATTTAATAAACCACAAGAAACCAGCGGCGATTGCGCCGCCAAGTACTGGGGAAATCACCCAGCTGGCAGCGATCTTGGACATGGTCGGCCAGTTCACAGCTGCAAAACCTGCAGCAGCGATACCAGCACCCATCACACCGCCCACAACAGAGTGCGTCGTGGAAACCGGTGCGCCAACCCATGTTGCTAAGTTCACCCAAAGGGCAGCTGATAAAAGCGCTGCTAACATTGCCCAGATAAAGATCGCTGAGGTTTGCATGCTTTCAGGTGCAATGATGCCTTTAGCGATGGTCGACACAACATCGCCCCCCGCCAACAATGCGCCCATGCTTTCAAACACAGCAGCAATCGCAATTGCGGCACCCATCGACAGGGCGTTCGCCCCAACGGCTGGACCCATATTGTTAGCCACATCGTTCGCACCAATGTTCAACGCCATGTAGGCACCAATACCAGCGGCAATAATTACGATGAAGGTGTTATTGGACTGACCAAAGAAGACAGTTGCCAAAAGACTGGCAAGCACCACAAA
Organism: uncultured Paracoccaceae bacterium; assembly: GCA_905182105.1. Classification (GTDB taxonomy): domain Bacteria; phylum Pseudomonadota; class Alphaproteobacteria; order Rhodobacterales; family Rhodobacteraceae; genus Ascidiaceihabitans. Next base: position 62,026 of record CAJJAR010000006.1, on the reverse strand, counting down.
CACAAATGAGATACCAAGACCAACCATCGGGCGTGAAGCAAAGGCCGTCGCCGCTTCTAGATTCGCCAAACGACCTAAGTCGCGGTCTAGCGTATCAAGGTGATCCGCATCAAAATTGTTATTAGACATTTTTTTTCCTCGGTATATGCGCCGTTCGACGTATTCGAGAAAGCCGTTAGCACAAGTTCAAGAACCGCTCAATGATTCACGCAGGCATTTTGGCCGCAATTTTTTGTGTGCTTCACGACCGCACCATTTGCATTTTCAAGTGCCTCGTTTCGATTAACCGCAAAGAAGGGCGTATCTACTGGAGTTAATTTACCCAATTATTGCGACCAGTGCGTTGATTGTTGGACATCACTTAGTTTTGACATGTTAGCAAAACGGAGAACAACAACAGCGTTTCGGTCACATATAACCATTTATGTCGACCAAGGTTGCATCGTGCATAGAAGGCCCCAAACAAAAAAGGCCACCCATTGCTGAGCGGCCTTTCTAAATAAATAATCTAAGCGATACTTAGGAAGCTTATGCTTCTTCTGCGTCGTCTTCTGCAGCGTTCGGGATGCCCGCGCTCTCAGCAAGATCGTCGTCGTCAGATGCGGCAGCACCGATGTCTTCAAACAACTCAGAGATTTCGAATTCTGCTTCTGCTTCTTCTTCAGCCGCCAATTCTTGGATCGATTTGCCTGCTGCTTGAAGTTCAGCTTCTTCCGCAGAACGTGCAACGTTCATAGCGATAGTTGCGGTGACTTCAGGGTGCAGAACAACTGATACGTTGTGAACGCCAAGATATTTGATCGGTGTGATCAAAACGACTTGTTTGCGATCCACTGTGAAGCCTTCAGCTGTAGCAGCTTCTGCAGCGTCACGTGTGGTAACAGAACCGTACAAAGCGCCAGCATCAGATGCGGAGCGAATCACAACGAATTTCTGTCCGTCTAGTTTCACTGCCATTGCTTCTGCTTCGGCTTTGGACTCTAGGTTTTGTGCTTCAAGCTGAACTTTGCGTGCTTCAAAGCTTGCAACGTTTGCTGCAGAGGCTGTGAGGCCTTTCTTCTGCGGCAACAAGAAGTTGCGTGCGAAACCTGGTTTGACGTCTACAACGTCACCCATTTGGCCTAGCTTTGCTACGCGTTCAAGTAGGATAACTTTCATGTCAGATCTCCTTACTTAACAGCATATGGCAGTAGGGCGAGGAAGCGAGCGCGTTTGATGGCACGAGCCAACTCACGCTGCTTTTTCGCAGATACTGCGGTGATACGGGAAGGCACAATTTTGCCACGCTCAGAGATGTAGCGTTGTAGCAAACGTGTGTCTTTATAGTCGATCGCTGGTGCGTTATCGCCCGAGAATGGGCACACTTTGCGGCGACGGAAAAATGGTTTTGCAGCCATGGGTTACGTCCTTTTCCTAAGCTTCAGATCAGCGGCGCTCGCGGCGTTCGCCACGGTCGCTACGTTCATCGCGTTTCTGCATTTGTACGGATGGCAATTCTTTGTGCTCGTCCATTTTGATGGTCAGCACACGCATTACATCTTCGTGCAGGCGCATCAGGCGTTCCATCTCGTGGATCGCAGATGCTGGCGCATCAGAACGCAAAAAGGCGTAGTGGCCCTTGCGGTTCTTGTTGATCTTATAGGCCATAGTTTTGACACCCCAATACTCGCTGTCTACGAGTTTACCTTCGTTGTCCGAAAGTACGGTACCAAAATGTTCGATCAGTGCTTCGGCTTGTGTATTAGACAAGTCTTGGCGTGCGATCATGACATGCTCATATAACGGCATGTTTGCTCCACTTATATCAAGGCGCATTTCAAAGGCGGGCCATATGATCCTTTGCGGGCCTGCCACGAGAGACTGCGCGGTTAGAAAATCGTGCAAAGGAAATGATGCGTATACACGGATTTTCCAGTGGCGCAAGGGCATCCGTGACTATGCAAAGGGATATACGCATTGCGCATTCAGGCCACAGCCCGTCACATCAACAATCAGACCCGTGGGCCCTGCTCCAGCCCAACGAAAAAACGGCGCCCTTTTCTTCAAAGGACGCCGTTTTAAATCTTTCAACCAATTCTAGCAGGCAAACAGCCCAAGAGAAATTAGGAAGCTTTAGTGATGAAGCCAACCGCGTCGCCGAAGCTTTGGATTGTTTCTGCTGCGTCATCAGGAATTTCAATGCCGAACTCTTCTTCGAACGCCATAACCAGCTCAACTGTGTCAAGGCTATCAGCGCCTAGATCGTCGATGAAAGACGCGCCTTCAACAACTTTAGCTTCTTCAACACCAAGGTGTTCTACAACGATCTTCTTAACGCGGTCTGCGATGTCGCTCATATTAAAAGTCCTCATTCGTTTGAGACAGGTTGTCCCAGATATTGGTGGTTCCCGTTAGGGACCCGATGTCTTGCCCCTAGAGGCGCTAAAACTACGTAACTTAAACGCAGCGAACCAAGCAGCGGTAGCCGCTGTGATCAATTCTGCGCCGCCTATAACACAGTCGGCGCAGTTGGCAAACGATTTGCGCTCCTCAATGAGAGGCAGCAGCGTTAACCCATGCTTACAACATGGCCATGCCACCGTTCACATGCAAGGTAGTACCCGTAACATAACCTGCTTCAGTTGATGCTAAGTACAAGACAGCGCTCGCAATTTCTTCTGGGTTGCCCATGCGACCAGCGGGAATTTGCGTCATAATCGCACCCTTTTGGTCATCATTCAGCTTATCGGTCATCGCAGTGGTAATGAAACCCGGTGCAACAGCGTTTACCGTGATTCCACGTGACGCCACCTCATAGGCCAATGATTTGGACATGCCTATCATACCAGCCTTAGACGCTGCATAGTTCGCCTGCCCTGGGTTACCTGTCGTACCAACGATGCTTGAGATGTTAACGATCCGGCCCCAACGCGCCTTCATCATGCTACGCATGACGCCTTTGCACAGCTTGAACGTTGCCGTCATGTTCACGTTGATGACTGAATTCCATTCGTCGTCAGACATACGCATGAACAGGTTATCGCGTGTGATACCCGCGTTGTTGACCAAGATATCAACAGATCCCATAGCTTCGGCAGCTTGCTTTGGCAGCGCTTCAACAGCTTCCATGTCGCTTAGATTACATGGAAGCACATAAGCGCGCTCACACAGTTCTGCAGCCAATGCCTCAAGTGGCTCAACCCGTGTGCCACTTAGGCCCACAGATGCGCCAGCGGCGTGTAAACCACGCGCGATGTCCGCACCGATGCCACCAGATGCACCAGTGACCAATGCGTTTTTACCTGTAAGATCAAACATTTATTCTTCCTTATTCTTCAATTCTTTACACCAATGGTGCGCGTTCACCCAAGACCCAGCGGACAACATCAACAATATCAAACGCCAATGAAATGCAGATGACAGTCATAATAAGCCAAATAATCCGACGGGGCCAAATTGTCATATCTCCACGCGATTGCTGTGCGATCAAGAACACTACCGTCGGGATCCAAAAGACCAGATGCGGCAGGCCAAGCAAATTAACATAGCCCATCGCGTCAAACATGTACTGGACACAAAAGGCAGCAATGACACTGGACAGCAGGGTCACGATCCCCGCTTTGCAGCTGAATTTCCAAATCAGCAAAAGAAGGGGCGCAACAAAGGCCCCTGCCAATAAGAAATTCAGCCAAATCCCAACCCATGCAGGTTGTAATGCCATTGAGTCCTCATGGGTCATGATTAACCTTCCAGTGCCGCCGCGATATCAGCAGAGGAACCAATGTTGCGCGTCGCGATAGATTTATCGATGCGACGGATCATGCCACACAGGGCTTTGCCTGCACCGATTTCCCAAATCTCAGTGACGCCATTTGTCGCCATCCAAGATACGCTTTCACGCCAGCGCACAGAACCCGTCACCTGATCCACCAACAAGTTGCGGATCACTTGGCCGCTGCTGACAGCTTCGGCTTGCACATTTGCAACCAAAGGCACCACTGGGGATGCAATATCAACGTGGCTAAGTGCTTCGGCCATTACAGCCGCTGCTGGTTCCATCAATGCACAGTGGAACGGCGCGGATACAGGCAACAAAACAGCGCGTTTCGCACCCTTTTCCTTTGCGATGATCAATGCACGCTCAACAGCGTCCTTATGGCCCGAAATCACAACCTGACCCGGGTCATTGTCATTGGCGGCTTGGCATACTTCACCTTGTGCCGCTTCAGCAGCCACTTCAGTTGCTGCTGCAAAATCCAAACCCAACAAGGCAGCCATAGCGCCAATACCAACAGGCACAGACTCTTGCATGGCTTTGCCACGGGTGCGCAACAAACGCGCGGTATCCGCGATCGAAATTGATCCCGCCGCAGCCAATGCAGAATACTCACCCAACGAGTGACCGGCCACAAAGCTTGCGCGCTCTAACGTGATGCCCTCTGCCTCAAGGGCGCGCATCGCTGCCAAAGAGGTTGCCATCAACGCAGGTTGGGCGTTTTGAGTCAGTGTCAGCGCATCTTGCCCACCGTTCCAGATCAGATCTGACAGCTTTTCGCCCAGTGCGTCATCGACTTCTTCAAAAACCGCACGTGCCGCAGGATATGCGTCAGCCAGATCGTGGCCCATACCGATGGTCTGTGCCCCTTGGCCCGGAAATACAAAAGCGGTCGTCATATGGTTTGCCCCTATTAATATGTGTTGAGGTTGGTTTAAACGCCCCGCTTGCTTCGCACAAGCCAACACAATTATGCAGATCACCTGTGCGTGAGACGCACTTGCCCATATGCACACGCATCCAAGCGGCTGGATCAGGCGCATCACCTGCCCATGCTTTGCGTTGCTCAAGAGTATAAACATCCGCCGCACCATGATGCACCGCGTCAAAGAAGACTTCGGCCGCAACAGCACCATCTGTGGGCATAAGCGAGCGTATTGTGACAGGCTGAACCACTTTAACCAACAGCCGCGTTGGTTTTCCCAAACGCACCAACATCGCCAAAGCTGAATTCCTGCGCGTATTTGCCCAAGAAATGCGTGAGGAAGGTATTAATCGCAATCCGCACCCTTGTGTCATCCGTCATATGGTCCCCATTGGCGTCCAAGGTCGCGTTCATCAGCTCAACCCAACGCTCAGCACCACGGTCATTCATCAGCGCAATTGCATTGTGGGTATGGTGGAAGCTTAGGCGAAAGTCAGCGCCGTGATAATACTGGCCACCCCCCATCACATCCGCCCACATGGACGCTTGGGTCATGGTGTGGTGTTCGACACCACCCACCCGCTCAAATACGGAGGTGAACCACAGCTCGTCCGCAAACACGCGCCAATAAAAGCTTTCGACAATAGCAACGATGGGATCAGGACCTAGCACAGAAAATAATTGCCAGAACTGGATCGGCTGGCTTGGGTCATTGGGGGCCTTCAGGGTTACCAGATCCGCACGACGCATCGTCTCAGAGGGCAACAGCCCTGCATCCATAGCATTGCCCATATAGGCGGTCTGCGCTGTCTTGGTCATATACCCGTGCTGGGTTTTAAAGTTTGGATACGAAAACACGGTCATCTGCCCTACCCCTTTAGAAATTTGAACCTCGAAAGAAAAAGGACCGCTTCCAATATTGAAAGCGGCCCCAGATTTACGTCAATAGGTGACGCAGAACTTATTCTATTTCGAGAGCTTCAACAGCTTTTTGAAGTTCATCTTTAGAAACTTCTTTTTCTGTCACAGTCGCTTGTGCAAACACGTGGTCTACAACTTTGTCTTCGAACAATGGTGCGCGAAGCTGCTGCTGCATTTGTTGGTTCTTTTGAACAAATTCAAAGAACTCACGCTCTTGACCAGAATACTGGCGCGCTTGGTTCATGATCGCTTGTGTCATTTCAGCGTCTGTTACTTCAACAGCAGCTTTTTGACCCAATTCAGCCAACAACAAACCTAGGCGCACACGGCGGTCTGCCAATTTCTTATGCTCATCAGTTGTTTCGATCTCAGGGTGATCGTGACCTTCAACTTCTGGGTTGTCTTCGTGCCATAGCTGGTGTGCGATTTGACCCGCTTCAGCGTCCAACAAGGACGGTGGCAAGTCAAAGCTGACCAATGTATCCATTGCATCCAAAAGACCGCGTTTCATGATTGCGCGTGATGCACCGCCATATTCAGCTTCAAGACGCTCACCGATTTGAGTTTTCAAAGCAGCTAGATCTTCAGCGCCGAATTTCTTCGCCATCTCGTCGTTGATCTCAGCAGCAACTGGCCCTTTAACTTCAGAGATTGTGCAATCGAAGATAGCTTCTTTGCCAGCAAGGTGCTCAGCTTGATATTCAGCCGGAAAAGAAACTGTAACAGCCTTTTCTTCGCCGGCTTTAACGCCAACCAATTGCTCTTCAAAACCTGGGATGAATGAGTTTGAACCCAAAACAAGTGGGTAATCTTCAGCAGAACCGCCATCAAACGCTTCGCCGTCAACTTTACCAAGAAAGGCCATGACCACTTGGTCACCGTCTTTTGCTTTTGAGCCCGCTTTGCGTGCTTTGAAGTCTTGAGCTGTTTCAGCCAAGTTAGCCAAAGCTTCGTCGATGGAAGCCTCGTCTGCCTTAACAACCATTTTTTCCAATTTGATGGTGCTTAGGTCAACTTCAGGAATCTCAGGAAGCTTTTCATAAGTCATGTCGACGTTTACGTCGTCGCCAGCTTTCCAGTCTTCGTTAATCATTTTAACGTCAGGCTGCATCGCAGGGCGATCACCAGTTTCTTCAAAATGCTTGTTCATCGCGCCGTCGATTGACTCTTGCATAGCTTCGCCCATCAGACGATCGCCAAACTGCTTCTTAAGCATAGCCATAGGAACTTTGCCCTTACGGAAGCCCTTCATTTCGACTTCTGGCTGCGCTTCAACCAATTTGGTGTTCACTGTCGCATCCAATTCAGCCGCAGTCACGGTGATTGAATAGGCGCGCTTTAGACCTTCGTTAAGTGTCTCGGTGACCTGCATGTTAGCTCCATAGGATTAGGGCGCCTTGTAGGGCGCTGGCAGAAAATTTGTGCCCTTCTATTGGGCAGGTAAGCCATGCGCAAGAGGCGCGTGGCCTTGAAACGGTATTAGGGCAAAGATTCCCCCGCTAGACGTACAGTTTTGGCAAAAAACTAGAGAGATACGGGTCCTTGTCCGTATTATTTGAAGTCGCTCCACTTTAACTGCGTGTTGCGCGTGATGTCGCGGTTGATTTGCTTGCCCACGACCTTGTCGAACTCATACCCAGCAATTTCACCCGATCCCGGGCGACGCGCCCAGATGTCGGCTTCTGTAATAATGTGACCTGCTGGTAGATCCTTGTCAGCCACCACAGAAGCGCGTGCAAACTTGTAAACGGCTTCTTCTGCTTCGGCCCGTTGTTTTGGGTTGTTGGCAGCGATCCAGATTTCACGCGAACGATCAATGATGTGACGCAATTCACTTGGGTCCATTGAGTTGATGATGTCAGGCCCTGCTCTGTAACGGCTGTCTGTATAGTGCCGCTCCAAGATACAGGCCCCTAAAGCAACCGATGCCAGTGCCATTTCTGGGCCGATTGAGTGATCAGAGAAACCAACAGGTACCCCAGGAAAGGCTGCACGCAATTGGCTGACACCTTGCAAGGATACAATTTCTGGCGGGCTTGGGTACAGGTTGGTGCACTCCAGCAGTGCGAACTCCACACCAGACTCAACCAAAATGTCTACGCTGGATTTGATCGTCTCGATGCTTTGCATCCCCGTAGACATAATCACAGGTTTTCCAAAACGGGCGATGTGACGGACCAGCGGAAGGTTGTCCGCCTCGCCCGACCCAATCTTGAACGCCGGCACATCAATCTCATTCAGGAAATCCGCAGCCGCACGGGAAAACGGAGTCGAGATGTAAATCATCCCCAAGCTCTCGGTATAATCTTTCAACGCAATTTCATCGTCCAAAGACAATGCACAGTTCGCCATGACTTCCCAGATGGACACATCAGCATTTGGTGGGAAGATTTGCTTAGCTTCATCCGTCATCTCATCTTCGATGATATGCGTCTGGTGCTTAACGCATTCACAGCCTGAGGCCGCAGCAAGGCGCACCATTTCTTTGGCCACATCCAATGAACCACCATGGTTGATGCCAATCTCTGCAATTACCAATGGCGCGTGGACATAGCCGATCTCGCGTGTGCCAATTTTCATCTTAGTGGTCCTTGTTGTTGGTTGTGTTCAATCCTGTCGCATCGCCGCCACTGGCAGCGGTCTCTAACTTTGCCGCCACGCGTTGCGCGCGCACCTCGGCCGTGCCCCAACGGTCATGAAACCACAACCACTGCGCAGGAAAGCGGCGCACCTGTGCCTCAAGACGATCCGACATTTCAGCCATCATCTCATAAGACGTGCTGTGTTCAATAGGCGTTTCGAAATCAATGTGATGGGTCATCCCATCTGGTCCACGGTGGGTGAAACATGGCACAAACAACGCGCCCGTCTTCATCGCAATCTTAGCAGGCACATCAGATGTTGGCGCAGGAATTCCAAAAAAATCAACGTCTTGATATTGGGTGGCACGCACATCAAACAACATTGTCGCAATTCCGCCTTCGCGCAAATGACGGATGAACCCCAAAAACCCTTTGCGGCTTTGTGGAAATGCAGGCCCCGTCAAATAGCCATAGTTCTGGGTGTAATGCTCATCAAAATGCGGATTGGATGCAGGGCGAAACAGGCAGGCCGATTGATGGCCCAGTGTATAAAGCGCAATACGCATCGCCTCATAATTACCGATATGGCCAGAAACCAGCATCACGGGCCGGCCCTCAGCAATGGCGACCATCATTTGGTCGTACCCCGCACCACCGATATTTTCAGGTTTTAGGGCCGCGGCAACATCATGTTTGTTATAGTTCTCGATCATGTTCTTACCGAAGTTAGTGGCAACCTCATGCGCGATCTTACGGGCTTCGCGCGTAGACATGTCAGGGTGAACCAGCTGCAAATTGCGAACAGCTTTTTTGATATACCCAAACACAGGAGCGACGACATAGCTGGCGATAAAGCCAAATAATTTGACCCGCGTGCAATAGCCAAACAGTCGCGTAAAACCGATTATCCCCCGCAAGACTAAATCGATGGCAGCATCACTGTTAAAACGCATGACTTTATTCAGTCCCTTGATCGGTTCGACGGGTTGCCCCCACTGCGTGGCCCAAGAAAAAGCGACGCCGCTTAATCCCTCTTTGGCAAGGATTTAGCCCATGTCGCTTTAGCTTACAACCAAATCAAACCACCCGAACAGCACTGCACTTTATCAGCCCAATGACATCGACAACCTCCCACCAACGGTTAAGCTCTCAAAAACATCAAAGGCCACTTGCGGGGGGCGTTGGCTAAGAGGTACAAGCCAGTATGAGTAAATCTATCATTTTTGTTACTGGAACCCGTGCCGATTTCGGCAAGCTTGCACCGCTGGCGGTTGCCGCGCGCGATCAGGGTTTTGCAGTCTCTTTCTTTGTAACCGGCATGCACATGCTGGAACAATACGGTCTGACCAAGATAGAAGTGCGGCGGATGGAGGGTGTGGAAGTTCACGAATTCCTCAATCAGCGCGCTGGTGATCCACAGGATATGATACTTGCCAAAACGGTCATCGCCTTCTCTGACTTCGCCCTAGAACACAAACCGGACCTTGTGGTCATTCACGGGGATCGGCTAGAAGCCTTGGCCTGCTCATTGGTCTGCGCCACCAACTACATCCCCTCCGCCCACATCGAGGGTGGTGAGGTATCAGGCACGATTGACGAAATGTTCCGACACTGTAACAGCAAGTTGGCGACCTATCACTTTGTCTCTTCTCAGGATGCAAAGCGACGGGTCATGGGGTTGGGTGAAACCGAAAACAGCATTCACGTGCTTGGTTCCCCCGAACTGGATTTTCACGCAGGTCCATCTGGCGTGACAATTGATCAGGTGCTTGAGCGTTACGAAATCCCGTTCGATGACTTTGGCATCGTGATTTTCCACCCCGTCACTTCAGAACAAGAGACGATGGGTCAACAGGCAGTAAGCCTGTTTGACGCGCTAGTTCAAAGCAGACGCAACTATGTGGTTATCGCGCCCAACAATGATCCGGGGTCTGATAAGATCTTTGATCAAATCGCAAAACTGCCCTCTGAACGGTTTCGCACCCTACCCTCTATGCGGTTCTCGCATTTCTCAGAACTGATGAAGAACGCCAACTTTATGGTTGGTAACTCGTCGGCTGGTGTCCGCGAGGCACCGTTTTTGGGGCTACCTTCCTTGGACATCGGCACGCGCCAAACCAACCGAGGTGTAGCACCATCCCTGTTCAGTAGTGCAGCAAAAAACACCGATGATATATTGGGCTACCTGACGCAATACTGGGGACAAAAATATACGCCCCACACCGCCTTTGGCGAAGGGCGTGCCGCAGAGCATTTTGTGAGCGCGATCAAAGAGCCCACGTTTTGGACACAAAACCTGCAAAAGAACTTCCAAGACCACGAATAGATACGGCGAATTGCCAACCCCTCAACACCGCTCAGGGGCTGGGCTGAATCGTTATTCCGCAGCGGCCAAACGCTCTTTCATCAAGATTTCCACAATGCGAAAATCAATTGGGTTATCGATGTCGATGCAGCGCTCTGGCGGCATGATATAGGGGATCACGCGCCCCTCATAAATGGTCGATGCTTTTGCCAGATACGCCGGATCAATCACGTATGTGGACGCGGCATGTTCCCAAACCGGCGGGGCCACCTGACGGGACCAAACACCACCAGGCAATGGCTTTGACACCTGCAAAGCCCCCGTTTCATCAGTCTCAACCAGATTGAAATATGGGTTCTTCTTGGCCTCACAAACGCTCATCACCATGTCGGGGCGTTCTTCATCAAACAAACGCAGCGCGTTCACCACATCCTCAGGCAAGCGCAGTGGACCTGTGCAATCCAAATCGACGAACGTATCAACCTTAGCGCCCAACACCCCTTGAGAAGCTTGCAGCGCATGCTGCCACACGCCCCATTTGGGGGCAGCGTCCGTGGCCAAATGGGCAGGACGTAAACCAATATCTAATGCACCGCGCTTGACCGCGTGGACATACATCGCCTCATCATCTGTCGAGACAACAACCGCATCAATCTGATCTGAGTCAAACAAGTGATCCAAAGACCAATCAATCAGATGCTTACCGCACAACATGCCAAAGTTCTTGTTGGGTACGCCCTTCGACCCTTTGCGTGCTCCAATGTGACCAAGAATCATAATGTCTCTCCAGTTTTCTTATCTGCATCAAGGGGGCTGTAATAGTTGATGATCATCTGTTTGATGGGACCAAGGGCGCGCGCAGACCAAATCAGGCGGCGGCCCTTGCGGTCCTGCATCTCTGTTCCCTCGGGCAATGACACAAGGTCTTGGCCTTTAAATGCAAGTCCCGGCAACGTTAGCGCCGTCAACCTAGACCAGCGGCGGCGGTTCCATGGCATAGCACCGCGCACATAGATAAACCAACGCCATGACCACATAAACTCGGTCGGGAACTTCACCGCTAACCTGCGCGGGATCGCAGCCATATGAGGCTGAGCAACCCACGAAATGAACCGCTCATCCGCAATCATCGGGCGGTAATTCAAACCGCCATGCTGAGCAAACAAAGACCGAAATCGCGTTGCCACATAGCCACAATGAGCTGGGTGAAACACAATAATCGAAGAATTGCCCCGCGCATAACGCCGCGTCTTTGTAACCGTCCACAACCAACGGGCAAAGGAACCAAACGGCAAGACTGCACTTTGAAACAGCACGATATTTTGCGGTGTAACCGCAAGGGACAACATCTGCGCCAAATCGCCCATCACCATCGTATCGATGTCCACAAAGATTGCGGGCAAATCGTCAGGCAACACGCCCTCTTCGAAAATTGCCAGCTTGGTCTGACAGCCCGCCTGCATCAGTTCGGGGTTCAAATAGAATTCAGGGATCATGCGCACCTCAACCTCAGGCAACAGACCCGGACGGGCGCGATCGGACACCATCACCACACGAGGCGGATTTGGGGTATTGGCCACAGCCGCCTCAATCAACTGGTTCAACTCGTCAACACCGTATTTGGTGCCCCAAACGACCAAGATCAGCTGCCACGTAGGGCTGGAAATAACAGTGGTCAATGAACCCACCCTTTTGATGCAAAACGTTACTACCCAAACTATAAGCAATCCTGACCAAGCGAAACCTGTAATTGCCCACACACCATCCACCGCAATGAACAGCCCATAGGGGCCAGTCCCCTGCTGGACGCAAATGGTGAAGCGCTGATAAACGTTCCTGTTCGACCTTCTCGTCGCATACGGACCTTCGGCAACGCGGACACCCGATCAGCCCCTTAAGCGACCATAAGGAAATCACGGAATGGACAACCCAATTCCCTCACGTACGGCCCTGAAATCACAGGCCAAACGCCTGCGCACGACATTAAGCGAGCAAGGCAAAACCATCAGCCACGGACAAAGCCTAGAGGCCATCGTGCAAACCTACGGGGCACGCGATTGGAATACACTTAACGCACGATCCTTTGACGAGGCACGCACAAACCACCGCGATTGGCAGGTGGGGCAACGGGTTTCAGGATACTATCTGGGAAACGGGTTCGCCGAACAAACCAAAGCTGCCCGCAGCATAAGCAGCACACACTGGGCGCTGACAGTGGTGTATGATGAAGGGGTGGATGTGGTAGAGTCCGAGCACTTCAGCAACCTGCGCCGCCATGTGAATGGCACGGTCGGACCAGACGGGCGATCAAGCGCCAAAACCTCGAACGGCCAAGCACAGATGGTTTTAAACAACTAAGCGAAGATGGTGCGCGAATTCCGCGCACCATCCAATGCCAACTCTCAACCGGATGCTTCCCCAGATTCCAAATTTGACGCTAATTATTCGCAAACTTGCCACAGTTCGCCTCACTCACGCCCAAAAGCACACGCAAAAGGAGAATATTAATTAGTCGAACGGCACATAATATTTTTTGAGGACGCACATTATGCTTTTATTGGGACTTTTATCTCTCATGGGTCTGGGGCTTGCTACAGTCATGCTTCCTTCACCTGAAGAAGACGAAGCACAAATCAACGCGCTCCTCAAAACCGCCAAAGACGAACTTGAAGCTGCCTCAAAAGACGGGACCACTGAACTTCTGGAGAACGTAAAGTTTACTGTCGACACAGATGATACTGAAGCAACTGAGGACACTGAGGACACTGAGACGGCCGAAGAAATCGCGGAAATCCAAGAGGCATACGAGGAACTGCCGAAAGTTTACAAACTCACCGCAGTGAAAAACCATGACGGTACCATTTATAATCCCAGCTTTGCGGTCAGCAAAGGACCTGACAGCGGCGAGGACGCCAATCGTGATTTTGTCTTCAATGGCAGCGATCTGCCCCATCGTATCGTCACCCAATATGACACGGGCACCAGTTTTCTTGTGCAACCAAACGAAAAGACATTAACTCTTCCTATCGGCCTGAATGCCAACGTCGAGGAGCCAGAGCCAACGCTGACCAGTGCGGGTGAGCCTTGCCAATTCGTTAACGCTCCAAAATCGCCAAACTGTACAGATCATCCGCTGTTCTGTGCAGTTTGCCCATTCCTCCCCCAAACCCCCGCATGCTCTACCGTGGGGGCTGTACAGTTCGCGCCCGTTTCTGTGCAGTTTTCCCCACTCACCCCACCGTACGCGGCCTTAACCTTTGCCTTGTTCCGCCCTTGGCCCTTCCCTTCAACCGTCCAAAAACGAAAAAGGCGCACCCCGTTTGGGGCACGCCTTTTTGTAAAATGTAGGTAGTAGATGTTAGTCGCGTGTGCGGCTTACAAACTTCCAGATCGCTGGGAACAAGGCTGCGGCCAATGCCAGCTTAACCACATCACCGACCAAGAATGGTATCAGGCCCCATGCCAAGATTGGCTTGTCCCAACCGTACAACATGCCCAACCAGATAAGGCCCGGGATGTAAATCAGTGCGTTGCCCAAAAGCATAGCACCAGCCATTTTAGGTGCTGAGCGATCCCAGCCTTTGCGCGCCAAAGTGCCCAAAAGTAAAGTAGCCAGAACGTAGCCAACCAGATAGCCGCCTGTGCCGCCCATTATATATTCAAGGCCGAACTTCTCAGCAGAAGACCCTGCGAACACATCAAAACCAAGCGCGCCGATCAGCATGTAACCAAAGATTGTAGCAAGACCCAAACGCGCACCATATGCAGCGCCGATGCTCAAAACTGCGAATGTTCCCATGGTGATAGGCACTGGCCACATTGGAATTTTGATCTTTGCAGCGATCGCGAGAACCGCGATACCAGCCACGACCAACGCCGCTTGTTTCGCCAAACGCATGGTGCCTTCAGTAGCACCGAACAGCTCGGTCAGTACTTTGTTATTGGTTGCTAAATTCATGTTCTTCGTTCCTTTGAAGAGTTATTGCTTGTCTCACTTGTTGCAAAACACCGTATTTTTCGCAAGTCTATAATCAAGTTTTTGAGTACTGGCTGTGTAACGTATAGTTCTTGCGCGGTCCCCTGACCCGCCATGTACAAGACCACTGTGGCCAGTGCGTGAAATCATAGGTCGCGTCATATTGGTCAGGGTCACACCAATGCGCAGCGTCCCCGCCCAGTGCAGGCACCTGATGAAAGAACCGTCCATCGTCAAAGTAGATGTTCAGATCAGCGTCCCAGCAATACCGCCGCTCCGCCACCATCGGCGTTTGTCCTGCAATCTCCAGATTTCCCTTTTCGATGTAGTGCATTAGCCCATCTTCGGCCCTCCACTCCGCATAGCCCAAAAACCGCGCAACGGGTGAGATATCGCGCTCAAGTTTCCAGCGTCCAGCGAAATCAGATAAAACACGTCTCATGCGTTTTGTCCCGCTTTCAGGCCATTCTTCCCTATTTTCAGCGCAAACCGATCCATTTTCAGCTTCCCTAGGTTGTCGTCAGGTCACATCCCGTTTAAGGGGGCGGCAATCCCGTGAACAGCCACAAAAAGGTACACACTATGATCCCTCGCTATTCCCGTCCTGATATGGTGGCCATTTGGTCCCCTGCAACCAAGTTCAAAATCTGGTACGAAATCGAAGCGCACGCCTGCGAAGCTATGGCTAACATCGGTGTAATCCCACGTGAAAACGCGGATGCCGTTTGGAAAGCCAAAGACGTTGAATTCGACGTGGCCCGCATCGACGAAATCGAAGCTGTAACAAAGCACGACGTTATCGCATTTTTGACCCACTTGGCCGAGCATGTTGGGTCCGACGAGGCGCGTTTCGTACACCAAGGCATGACATCCTCTGACGTGTTGGACACTTGCTTTAACGTCCAGTTGGTCCGCGCTGCAGACATCTTGATTGCGGACGTTGAATTGCTATTGGCCGCCTTAAAACGTCGCGCTATTGAACACAAAGACACAGTTCGTGTTGGCCGCAGCCACGGCATCCACGCCGAACCAACAACGATGGGCCTGACATTCGCGCGCTTCTATGCCGAAATGGATCGCAACCTGACACGTTTGCGCACAGCACGCGAAGAAATCTCAACCGGTGCCGTTTCTGGCGCGGTTGGCACATTCGCAAACATTGACCCAGCAATCGAAGAACACGTTTGTGAGCAGCTTGGCCTGACACCAGAGCCAATCAGCACCCAAGTGATCCCACGTGACCGCCATGCAGCCTTCTTTGCTGCACTTGGCGTTGTTGCGAGCTCTATCGAGAACGTCTCAACAGAGGTTCGTCACATGCAGCGCACCGAAGTTTTGGAAGGGGCTGAGTTCTTTTCAGCTGGCCAAAAAGGTTCCAGTGCGATGCCGCACAAAAAGAACCCTGTTTTGACAGAAAACCTAACTGGTTTGGCCCGTACCGTGCGTATGGCCGTGATCCCTGCGATGGAAAACGTCACCATGTGGCACGAGCGTGATATTGCACACTCATCCGTTGAGCGTGCGATTGGTCCAGATGCGACAATCACTTTGGATTTTGCCTTGCACCGTTTGACAGGCGTGATCGACAACATGTTGATCTTCCCTGAAAACATGATGGACAACATGAACAAGTTTCCAGGTCTTGTTATGTCCCAACGTGTTTTGTTGGCTCTGACCCAAGCAGGCGTGAGCCGTGAAGCATCCTATGCGATGGTTCAGCGCAATGCGTTGAAAGTATGGGAATTCCGCACTGATTTCCGCGAAGAATTGCTCGCAGATCCAGAAGTATGTGAAGCCCTCTCAGTTGAAGAAATCAACGAAAAATTCGACATGGCCTACCACACCAAACACGTCGACACGATTTTCAAACGCGTCTTCAAAGATTAATCAAGTCGACTAATTAATAGCTTGGGCGGGATTGCATTGTTTGCAGTCCCACCCTTTTTCTTTGCAGTATTGCAGTCAAATCCCACTCATCACGAGAAATGACACTGGTTTGATTGGATTTGATGATAAGCATGGGGATATCGTCATCCAAGACTTGAACCCAGCCGGAGATTTTGAATGAATAAATTTACAACGGCCGCAGCTTTAGCTCTTCCAATGGCCCTCACCCTTGGCCTTTCAGCCCCAGTCTTTGCCGCGGGCTCAAGCGACAGTGCAGAACCAAAACCAACTGAAACCACCATGACGTGCGAAGGTGTTCAGGTTTGGGACGAGAAGGAAAAAGAATGTGTTGACCCCAAAGAAAGCAATCTGGACGACGACAAGTTATATAACGCGGTGCGCGAGCTGGCCTTTGCTGGACGTTACTTGGACGCGATGGGTGTTATAGATGCGATGTCTGACCAAAACGACGACCGTGTCCTGACATACAAAGGCTTTACCAATCGTAAGCTGGGCAATGTAGATGTCGCGATGGTATTTTACCAAAAGGCAATCGATCAAAATCCCAATAACATTCTTGCACGTTCCTACATGGGCCAGGGCCTGATGGAACAGGGAAACAAAATTGGTGCAGTGTCACAATTACGCGAAATCAGTGCGCGTGGCGGCGCGGACACCTGGGCGGCCCTGTCGCTGTCAAATGCGATCACAACGGGCGTAACTTATAGCCACTGATTTTAGGATTTACTCACACCTGTCTGCCAAGGATGTTTGAAAGAAACCTGAGGTTGGTAGACTATGGATTTGATCCCGATGGACCCGAATGCAGCAACCGCTGTGATCGGGTCCATCACTGTAAAACCACCAAAACCTGACCTGACCCTAAGCCGCAAAGCCAAAGCGGCCATTGTGGTGCACATATTGTTAAACAACGGTGCTGACATCCCGTTGGAAGACCTGCCCGAGGATCTACAAGCCACCCTGACACAACAAATGGGTAAGATGCGTGTCGTTGATCGCGATACGGTTGCCCATGTTATCGCTGAATTCACCCATGAACTTGAACGCATCGGCGTAAGCTTCCCGCACGGAATTGTCGGGGCTTTAACAGCACTTGATGGCAAAATCAGCAAACAGACAGCAGATCGCCTACGAAAAGAAGGAGGCGCGCTTCAAACAGGTAATCCGTGGAAAAGCATTCAGGAAATGGATGTCGAAACCCTTATACCCGTGATGGAAACCGAAAGCACCGAAGTAGCGGCAGTCGTTCTGTCAAAACTGAACGTGCCAAAAGCCGCAGCATTGCTGGGGGCCATCCCCGGTCAACGGGCGCGTGAAATCACCTATGCCGTTTCGCAAACTAGCGGTGTGTCGCCCAGTGCGGTTGATCGCATTGGCTTATCGTTGGCCGCACAACAGTCTGTCGCTCCAGTGATGGCTTTTGACGGGGGCCTGTGAAACGGGTTGGTGTGATCCTCAATTCATCCACCACCCTAACCCGCAATGATATTGTTGGAAGGATTACAGGAACCCGACGAGACCTTCGCGACAGCTGTACGCAAAGCGATCTTTACCTTCGTTAACATTCCTGCAGGGGTTGTCGGGCGCTATATTCCTCGTATTCTACGCGATGTAGACCCAGATGATTTGATCCGTACGATCGCTGGGGCAGAAGCCGCAGGGATGCAAGCCAGTGCTGATTACATCCTGCAAAACATGTCAGGGAGGATGGGCGCGAAGATGTGCAAGAAGCCAGCGCGCCCAAAACTGTGGATGCCGAAAGCGCCATAGACAATTTAGTTAACGCAATTCGCGAACTACAAACCGCAGGTGAAATTACGCTAATTGTTGACGAAGA
This sequence comes from uncultured Paracoccaceae bacterium, assembly GCA_905182105.1. GTDB lineage: Bacteria > Pseudomonadota > Alphaproteobacteria > Rhodobacterales > Rhodobacteraceae > Ascidiaceihabitans. The sequence goes on along the minus strand of CAJJAR010000006.1, from coordinate 43,818 downwards.
AGAGGACGAGTAACGTAACCGTTATTTCGCCCCAAAAGCCTTAACGCTAGCGTAGACGCGCCGCCGCTAAGATTGGGCCAAATTGTTGCTTCTGTACGATCACAACGACAGGAACATCCGCATTTAGGCGCGTTGACATTGACAGTGGTTTGATGCCGTCCCATTCATCCAACACGTTCCACTCAGTTACGACGTTGGCATACGCTAATGTTTTGCCTGCGTTCTCACCACGGGTGATACGGACCTCGATGCGCGGTGCATACCGGACGATCTGCACAACAAATGGACCCTCTGCGCCATTTGCATCACCATAGACAACCACGCTATTCCCCTCTCGGGTCAGCGACAGGTCAACCCCTGATGGGGTAGCCGCATGTGCAGAAATCGCTTCAGACAGTTCAATTGCCTTAGCGCCAACAACGCTAGTAACGCCACTCACAATCATCTGTGGCGTATAGATTGAGCGGCGATTGCCCAATGCCGCGTAGTTGCGTTGGCGCTTAGTGAACTTGGTCTGCGCAAATTGGTCTTTCCAACCGATGTAATCCCAATAGTCGACGTGCAACGCCAACGCGATAACATCATCGCGCTCAGCCAAAGCATGCAGCATCTTGTCTGCCGGAGGGCAGGATGAGCATCCTTGGGAGGTAAACAGTTCAACCACCACTGGAGAATCTGAAAGCACTGGTGCTGTAAGCGCCATGAGTGCAGCAAACGTCGTGGAGAGTAGATGTTTCATTGGTGAGTCCAATTCTAATTCTAGTGACTTAACTTTAGCTAAATTTATTGACGGTAAAACGCCAATCAAAGTTTCTTGAGCGCTTCGTCACATATCTTCACTCAATTGAGTGAATTCTCAGTACACAATGGTATACATTTTGTCATTTAGCACCCAATTTAGGTTGAACAATGCCCAAAACTGGGGCATGACGCCCCAAGATAATTCCCGCAACTCCTAATCTCAAGGAAGAGCCATCCATGCCCATTACAGTTGGACACGACACCGCCAAGACGCGCAAGACGCTGACAGTTGGCGATCAATCTATCGCTTATTACTCAATCCCTGCCGCAACCGAAGCTGGTCTTGGTGACTTCTCAAAGTTGCCAGCTGCGCTGAAAGTAGTCTTGGAAAACATGCTACGCTTTGAAGATGGCAAGACGGTTACCGTCGACGACATCAAAGCATTCGCTAAATGGGGTGCTCAAGGCGGTAAGAACCCACGCGAAATCGCATACCGCCCTGCTCGCGTGCTTTTGCAAGACTTCACCGGCGTGCCTGCTGTTGTAGACTTGGCAGCGATGCGCGACGCACTTGTGTCCCTGGGCGGCGACGCAGAACAGATCAACCCACTGAACCCAGTGGATTTAGTCATCGACCACTCTGTTATGATCGACGAATTTGGCAACCCACGTGCGTTCCAAATGAACGTTGACCGCGAATACGAACGCAACATGGAGCGTTACACATTCCTCAAATGGGGCCAAAACGCCTTTAACAACTTCCGCGTTGTTCCTCCCGGAACAGGCATCTGTCACCAGGTGAACCTTGAGTATTTGTCCCAAACGGTTTGGACTGACAAAGACCAAGATGGTGTTGAAGTTGCATATCCAGATACGCTTGTTGGTACAGACAGCCACACAACCATGGTGAACGGTGCTGCTGTTCTTGGCTGGGGTGTTGGCGGGATTGAAGCTGAAGCTGCGATGCTTGGTCAACCAATCTCAATGTTGATCCCAGAAGTTATCGGCTTTGAACTGACTGGCTCAATGATGGAAGGCACCACTGGTACCGACCTTGTGCTGAAAGTTGTTGAATTGCTGCGCGCCGAAGGCGTAGTTGGAAAATTCGTTGAATTCTACGGTGAAGGTTTGAACCGTCTGCCATTGGCTGACCGTGCAACCATCGGCAACATGGCACCGGAATACGGTGCGACATGTGGTTTCTTCCCAATCGATGGCGAAACACTTCGCTACCTGCGCACAACGGGTCGTGACGAAGATCGCATCGCATTGGTCGAAGCATACGCAAAAGAAAACGGTTTCTGGCGCGGCGACGACTATGCACCGATCTACACAGACACATTGCACCTTGATATGGGTACCATCGTCCCTGCGATTTCCGGTCCAAAGCGTCCACAAGACTACGTTGCACTGACAAACGGCCAAACAGCGTTCCACAAGGAAATGGAAGAAACCTTCAAGCGCCCAATGGGCAAAGAAGTTACTGTTGTGGGCGAAGACTACACCATGGAAAGTGGTAAAGTTGTTATCGCGTCCATCACTTCTTGCACCAACACATCAAACCCATACGTTATGATCGGTGCGGGCCTTGTCGCGCGTAAGGCCGCGGCATTGGGTCTGGATCGCAAACCTTGGGTTAAGACGTCTTTGGCACCAGGTTCTCAGGTTGTGTCTGCGTACCTTGAAGCCGCTGGCCTTCAAGAAGACCTAGACAAAATTGGCTTCAACTTGGTTGGCTACGGTTGCACAACATGTATCGGTAACTCTGGCCCGATCCAAAAAGAACTGTCTGATGCAATTGCTGAAGGCGATTTGGTCGCGACATCTGTTCTGTCTGGTAACCGCAACTTTGAAGGCCGCATTTCACCTGACGTTCGCGCCAACTACCTTGCATCGCCACCCCTTGTAGTCGCATATGCAATTGCAGGCACATTGGACATCAATCTGGCAACAGACGTGATCGCAGTCGATAAGGACGGCAACGACGTTTACCTGAAGGATCTATGGCCAACGACACAAGAAGTTGCAGAGCTGGTTGAGCAAACGGTAACCCGTGAAGCATTCCAAACCAAATATGCAGACGTGTTCAAAGGTGACGAAAAGTGGCAAGCGGTTGAGACAACCAAAGCGCTGACTTACGATTGGCCAGCAGCATCAACCTACGTTCAAAACCCACCTTACTTTCAGGGTATGGGTGCAGAGCCAGGCACAATCTCAAACATTGACGGTGCAAAAGTATTGGCTGTGTTGGGCGACATGATCACAACCGACCATATTTCTCCAGCCGGTTCGTTCAAAGCAGATACACCAGCAGGTCAGTATTTGGTCGATCGTCAAGTGTCACCTCGTGAGTTCAACTCCTATGGTTCACGTCGTGGAAACCACGAAGTCATGATGCGCGGCACATTCGCCAACATCCGCATCAAGAACGAAATGCTGGACGGTGTTGAAGGTGGTTACACCAAAGGCCCAGACGGCGTTCAAACGTCAATCTATGACGCAGCAATGGCGCACCAAGCCGCTGGCACTCCGCTGGTGATCTTTGGCGGCGAACAGTACGGCGCAGGCTCTTCACGTGACTGGGCTGCCAAAGGAACTGCATTGCTGGGTGTCAAAGCTGTCATTTCAGAGAGCTTTGAGCGCATCCACCGTTCGAACCTAGTTGGCATGGGTGTTATTCCGTTTGAGTTCACAAATGGCGTGAGCCGCAAATCTTTGGGTCTGACCGGTGATGAAACTGTGTCCATCTCTGGCCTCGACACAATCCAGCCTTTGCAAGAGGTGCCGTGCACCATCACAATGGTAGACGGAACTGTGCACGAAGTTAGCCTGAAGTGCCGCATCGATACTGCGATCGAGATTGAATACATCGAGCACGGTGGCGTGCTGCACTACGTTCTGCGCTCACTCGCAGCTGCGTAAAACGATCAAACCAAACATAAAGGCCCCGCATTCAGTTGTGGGGCCTTTTGCGTTTCTACTGTTTTCAAATATCCTCATCACCGAAGATGAAATCTTAGGTAATGTCCAAAAAAGGGCCTCCGGCGGGGATATTTAAGAACAGAAGAAACGGGCATCAAAATATAGTGCGCCGGTTAGGCGCTCAATTGGATTGTGCTTTAGTCAGTTCTGGAAGAAACCGCTGCTCATAATCACTGCCAATCAGCGGTCCTGCGAAGCGGAATAACACTACGCCTTCCTTATCCAAAATGAACGTCTCTGGCGGCGCAGTGACACCCCAATCAATCGCTGTGCGCCCTTTCTCGTCAAAGGCGACCGCAAAAAACGGGTTGCCGTCATTGGTCAGATAGCTGCCTGCATCACGTGCAGTGTCTTTGAAGTTCACTCCGATGATAGGAATTCCTGCGGCTTGCATCTCTAACAATTTAGGGTGCTCGGCGCGGCACGGAGGGCACCAGCTGGCCCAAAAGTTGACCAGTGTAAGTTCACCGCTTTTCAAACGCTCGGCCGTAACATTGGGGAACTCACCCAGTGCCTCTTGCGTAACCGTGGGAGCTATTTTTCCAATGCGCGTGCTTTCCAACACGTCTTTGTCAGCACGAAACATACCTATTGCAGCCATAGCAACGAACCCAGCAAAGATCAGTGGTGGCACGATCATGAGAGGAGATATTTTACCCATTCTGTTCGCCACGCGCTTCGACATCTTGCATCTGCTTGCGCACACGTCGTCCTTTAACCACACTTATGACAACCAATCCGACCAACAGCACGATCGATGCACCGTAAGCCGACAAAACGGCATCTGCGTATTTCCCAAGATCCGGTAACATCAGTTGCGTCCCTCCCGTGCCAGCAGCGCCTTGGTGCGGCGCATTCGAATTTCAGTGCCTGTGCGGTACAATGTCAGCGCAAAGAACAACAATCCCAAGCCAACCATTGAGATCAGCAACGGAACAAAGAACACATCCGCGACGCTGCGCTCACCTGTAGCAACAGGGATCGAGGTCCCTTGATGCAGCCCTTGGTTCCAAAAATTCACCGCATAACGTGACAAAACAGCAAACACCGACCCGACCATGCATAAGACCGCAGTCAGATCCGCTGCTGTGTCGGAATCTTCAATCGCTTCCCACAGCGCAATATAACCCAAGTAGAAAAGGAAAAGGATCAAGAACGATGTGAGCCGTGGGTCCCAAACCCACCATGTGCCCCACATCGGTTGCCCCCAGATTGCCCCCGTGATCAGCGCAATTAACGTCATAACCACGCCAACAGGCGCAGCGGCCTTGGCCGCCAATGCGCTAACGTGGTGTCGCCGGATCAGCCAGATCAGTGAGGCCACCAACATCATGAACCATGCGTTGATCGCCATCAATGCGGCCGGCACGTGGATGTAAATAATCTTAACAGTCGACCCTTGACGTATGTCATCAGGGGTAAAGAAGAACCCCCAGAGCAGCCCTACAACTGTAGAAGAAATAGCCAAAACCCACAGCATCGGGAGCACCCGTTCGCTGAGGCGTAAAAACTTGACCGGATTTGCGTATTCCCAAAGTGACATGTATTTTACCTAGTGCTTTCGATTGTCTGGCTCAATGCGTTTTGTCTGTTGTTTCAAAGCGATCATCGCAAGTTCACTTTAAGGACAGCAGCGCTGGCGAATGGCATCAACGCGATCGTTGCGGCACTTATCCCTGCCAGCAACAGCATCGGTGTGCTGGCATCTGCCCCTGCGGCCCCGCGCTGTGCTGCTTCTGCCCCAAAAATAAGCGTTGGCAGATAGAGCGGTAGAACCAGCAAGGACAACAATAGCCCACCTCGTTTTATCCCTACGGTCAGCGCAGCACCGAAGGTGCCTATTACGGACAGCGCGGGCGTACCCAACAGTAGCGATAACACCAGCCAAACATACCCCTGCGTTGGAAGGTTCATCAGCACACCCAATACTGGGGCTGCGATGACCAAGGGCAGGCCCGTTGTAATCCAGTGTGCCAGTGCTTTCACACTTAGGGCTGCTTCAAGTGGCAGTGGCGCAGTCGCCAGAAGGTCGAGTGTTCCGTCTTCAAAGTCTAGCGCCAACAATCGATCGAGTGATAGCAAGCAAGCCAATAACGCCCCAATCCACAAAACCCCAGGTGCGATCTTGGACAGCAATCCGGTATCTGCGCCAACTGCAAAGGGCACCATCACAATAACGATTAAGAAAAACGCAAGCCCAAGGCCAAAGCCGCCCCCTGCCCGCACCGCAAGCCTAATATCACGGATCAGCAAGGCCTTCATAAGAACGCCTCGACGCTGGAACCCATTGCCACGTCATTACGTGCGATGAAGGGTGTCACATCCAGCACGTTCGCCTGTTCAATCCCAAGGTCGATGTGAGTGGCTATCAAAGCCATTCCCCCACTTTTCAAATGGGACTCAACAGCCACCGCAAACATCGCAACCGAAGTGGTGTCCAATGACACCGTTGGCTCATCCAGAACCCAGATGGGCCGTCCTGTCACCAGCAACCGCGCTAAGCCAAGGCGACGTTTTTGCCCCGCCGACAGTGTACCAGCCAAACGATCCGATAGGTTCTCCAACTCAAAGGCCACCAAAGCATGGGAGATGTCGGACTGGCCAAAGACCTCAGCCCAGAATGACAGGTTCTCAGTCACGCTTAGCATCGCTTTCAACCCATCAGAATGGGCTGCATATGCGATCTGGTCCTGTGCACCAGACACCTTCCCATTTAATGAAGGTTGCAGCCCTGCAATGGTACGCAGCAGCGTGGTTTTTCCCACACCGTTTGGACCGCGCAAAATCAGCGCCTGACCCGTTTCCAATACAAATGAAACATCTGCCAGAACAGGTAGACCACCACGTATAATTGTAAGGTTTGTCACGGTTAACGTCATGAAATTAGGGTTACCCTATTCACGGCCCACATCAAGTCACTAATCAAACAGGGATCATGGCCAACGCAATGCGCCGCCCTTCGCTGAGCAGGACATTATAGGTCCGTGCAGCCGCAGGTGTCGCCATGGCTTCGATGCCTATACCCACATCTTCTAGCTTTGTGCGGAGGTCAGCGGGAATGTGCGCCACCTCTTCACCAGTGCCCATAAACAGGACGTCGATTGATCCTGCTAAGTCCAGCAATGGCGTAGTGTCATCATACCCACCCCACTCAGAAGTACCCCGGGCACCAGTCAAAACGCCACCATAGGTGACTTCACCGCCGATGCGGAAAAATCCGGGGCCATAACCCTCAATAGGTTTGGCATCTGTATAACTAATTTCGTTCAGGCGCATATCATCTGTTCCAGATAGGGAGGCCCATAATGGCCGAGGCTGCAATTACCATGTAAGCGACCGCCTTGTAGATGCCAACCTTGTCAGGATTAAAAATTGCCGCACCTATCAAATTGCCGATCCCATTGGGCACTGCCATCAGAAGGCCAATGATCAACGGAGTAATGTATAGCTCACCCCGAATACCAACTACAGAGATTATAAGAATATCCGTAAAAAACAGAAACAACATCATGTTTGCACGCACGACAAGTACGGGTAATGTGCTGGCCATATAGAATAGGATGACTGGCGGTCCCGGCACGCCGCCCAAGCCACCGGAAAAGCCAGCAAGTCCTCCAACAGCGGCAACAAGGGGCGGATACATCTTACCGCTGTAACGCAAACCGAAGACCAGACACACCAACAAAACAATAGAAATTGAAGACACAAGGTAGCGATATGTTTCGGGTGATATCGTGGACAACAGTGCCAACCCAACAGGCAACAGGCAAAGTGAACCACCCAACAACAGCAACAGATCGCGACGCTGAGCATCTTTGAACGCTGGCTTAATTAAGGGGATCGGCCCAACCAAATCCATGGCCATCAACGTCAGTATTGCCCAAAGAGGCGGTACGACTTGAGCCGCAAACGGCAGGTAGATCATTGCAGTGCCAAAGCCAGAAAATCCGCGAACAACACCCGCGATAAGTGCGCCGCAGACCAAGAACCAAAGGCCCTCGGTCTGGATTGCAGCGACTAAGGCTTCCACCACCCTTAAGCGTCGATATTAGCGTACTGGCCGCCAGCTTTTGGATCAGTTTTGGCCCAGTCACGTTTGACGCCCAAGTAAAGCAGGATTGTGGAGGCTACGAAAACAGAAGAATACGTACCCACAATCACACCCCAGATCATAGCAAAGACAAAACCACGGATCACGTCACCGCCCAGAACAAACAATGCGCTCAACGCCAACAATGTCGTGACAGATGTCATCACTGTACGGCTTAGGGTTTCGTTGATTGAGATATTAAGTACTTCAGCCAACGGCTTTTTCTTATACTTACGCAGGTTCTCACGAACGCGGTCAAACACAACCACAGTATCGTTCAACGAATAACCAACGATGGTCAGCAACGCCGCAATAATTGCGAGGTCAAATTTGATTTGAAGTTCGGAGAAAACTCCAATGGTCAGGACAACATCGTGCACCAAGGCCGCAACAGCGCCCAACGCGAACTGCCATTCAAAGCGCAGCCAAATGTAGATCAACACCGCACCAATCGCGAGAACAACAGCCAAAGCCGCCGTCTTGATCAATTCGCCCGATACTTTTGGGCCAACAGATTCAACAGATGGAAATTTCATATCCGGATCGATAGAATATAGTGCTGTTTCCAAGATGCCGATTGTATCAACAGTCACCGCTTCTTGGCCGTCTTGGGCCTGAATGCGGATCATTGCTACGTTCTGGTCATCACGGAAATTTGGATCAAACACTTCGGAAATAGACACATCGCCCAGTTCCAAACCCTCAAGCGCATCACGATAAGAAGCAATATCAACCGGTTGTGTGCTTTCGGTACGGATGGTTGTACCTCCGCGGAAATCGATACCAAAGTTCAACCCCTGGTACATGTAAGAGCCAAAGCCGATCATCATCATCAACAAGGATATACCAAGCCAAAGCTTCCAACGTCCAAAGAAGTCGAAGTTCGTGTTCTCTTTTACTAACTTGAGACGCATGGGTTAGACCTCAATCGTTTTTGGACGGCGGCGTTCAAACCAGATGACAACCATCAGACGTGTGACAAAGATGGCCGTGAAGACCGATGTGATAATGCCAAGACCCAAGGTGATGGCAAAGCCGCGCACAGGGCCAGAGCCCATGACGAACAAGATCACAGCTGTGATAAACGTTGTGACATTAGCATCTAAAATCGCAGACAGCGCTTTTTCATAGCCCAGTTCAATCGCGCGAGCCGGACCCTTTGAAGTCTTCAGCTCTTCTCGGATCCGCTCAAACACCAAAACGTTCGCATCAACCGCCATACCAACAGTTAGAACGATACCAGCGATGCCCGGCAACGTCAGCGTCGCACCAACAAGGCTAAGAAGGCCAAAGATCAAACCAACATTGATGATCAACGCAATATTAGCAAACACGCCAAACAGGCCGTAGCTAAGGAACATAAACACAAGCACAGCAACAAAAGCGACAATGGTTGCAACCTTACCAGCATCAATGCTGTCTTGGCCCAACTCTGGACCAACTGTGCGTTCCTCAAGGAAGGTCAGTTTAGCTGGCAAAGCCCCTGCCCGCAAAAGAACAGCCAAGTTAGTGGTTTCTTCAACGCTGAAGCGACCCGTGATGATACCTGAACCACCCGCAATGTGGGATTGGATCACAGGGGCGCTAACCACTTCGTTATCAAGAACGATAGCAAACGGGCTGCCGATGTTGTCGGCCGTGTAATTGCCAAAGCGACGTGCACCTGCGGTGTTGAAACGGAATGAAACCGCCGCGCCGCCGTTTTGGTCAAAGGACGGTTGCGCATCCACCAGATCGTCACCCGCCACAACAGGCACGTTCTCGATCACATAAAATTGGCCCGGCTCATCGATAGACGGAATGACCGAGTTGCCAGCACCGACAATCGCATTGCCATCGTTGGTGCGGTTCACAACTGGGTTAAATGTCAAACGGGCGGTTGTCCCAATGATCGCCTTAAGTTCAGCCGCAGACCCAATACCAGGCACTTGGATCAGAATACGTTCCGTACCTTGGCGTTGGATCGTAGGTTCGCGTGTGCCAACCTCATCGATACGACGGCGTACAATTTCCAACGACTGCTGCATTGTACGCTCATCTGTCGCCAACTTTTCAGCTTCGGACAATGTCACCACAATTACGTCGTACACTGCACTGACCGCAATGTCGGACGCGCCAATGCCTGTCAAAGAGTGAACAGGACGGGCCAATGCACGTACAGTTTCAAGGGCCTGCTGCATGCCAGACGGATCACCGATACGCACACGCAATTCATCCACCGGGGACGGTTGCTTGCGAATGGTGCCAACAGTGGAACGCAGTGGGCGCAACGCATCACGCACCTCCGGCCATGTGGCTTCCATACGAGCCTGATAAACGTCAGCCACCTGCACTTCGGCCAACAAATGGGCACCACCACGCAGATCAAGGCCAAGGTTCACCAAGGATGATGGAAAATAGCTAGGCCACTGTGCCGCCATCTCTTGGTTCTCAGAGGTATCCGCCCCCAATTCAATCGCGGCAACCGCGTCATTGTGTTGCTCGACGCGGGTGTAAAACCCGTTCGGGACAGCCAAGAGTAGACCAACTAGACAGGTTATCCAGATCAGGACCCGTTTCCACGATTCAAACTGCAGCATTGGGCTGACCTTTTAGATATTTAACAGACGCGAATTTACTTCGCAGGTTCGGTCTTGGAAACGACCTGAGCGATGGTGGATTGCACCATGCGCACTTTAACGCCGTCAGCGATTTCGACTTCGACTTCGCCTTCGTCATGAACTTTAACAACCTTGCCAAACATACCACCAGCAGTCACAATTTTGTCACCGCGACGCAGGCTGGTTACCATTGCCTGGTGTTCTTTCATCTTCTTTTGCTGGGGGCGGATCAACAAGAAATACATGATGCCGAAAATGAGCAAAAGTGGAATAAATTGGCCGAATTGTTCCATGGTAGCGTCCTTGTCAAAGCTTTGATCGCATATCGCGAATTTGGGCAGAACCTATGGAGTGTTGTGGGGCTTTGCAAGGTGGAGATGAGAGGTAATTTGCGACAACACAAATTGGGGTTGGCGAGAGTGGAATTGCACGGCATGGTGGTGGGGTATTTGTATGATTAACTATAGGCAGAATACTTTGGACACGGTTACATTTGAATTTGCAGCGTGATCTTTTTGGGGCATCGTTTTGATCCTTGATATTTTGGTGCGGCGCTCGTTTTCGCAGTCTTGCCCAAAACCGACGGGACAACATCAGCAATGGAAAAATTGCAAAATGATGTTGGATTAGGGAAACTCCCTGCGCCTCTATTAGCAGGTGTTGCGCTTTTTTGGTGCACACTTGCTGCCTATTGTTTCTTGGCCTTGTCGCGCAGATTTGGGAAGTCATCTCAAGCACATTTCCAACAGCTGATACCAATTTTGAATGGCGTTTCGCTATGGTGCGCCTCACAGCCCTAACCGCAACGTTCGGGGCCGTCATTGCCTTCCCGTTTACAATTGTGCGTCTGGCACTGAACCGTCAAGACGCCGACACAGCCACTCAAGCGTTGTTCAATGACAAAATTGACACCGCCGTTTCTGGCCTACACGCCCAACGGCAAATAACAAAATGGGCCGAGCCTGAAAGGCCAACAGGCTGGGAGGACGATGTGACCCGCCGCAACGGCGCGATTGATCGTCTTCTTGGCCTTGCCAAAGAAGAATCTGAATCCGCACCGCGCATTGCGCAGATGTTATCCGTCTATGTCAAAGAACTGTCACGAGAGTATCCAGCAAAAACACCGCAACAGACGGATGATCTTAATCCCCATCGCGAATGGGCCCACAACCTTTCCTTCAATCGTTCCGACATGCAAAACGCTGTCCAAGTCTTAAGAAAACTACGCGCAGAAACGGGGTAGCCACTATATGATGGAAAGATCGACCTGTCAGGAACAAACCTACAGGGCTTTGATCTTAAATTCCTCAACTTTGAAAAAGTGCCGTTTTTGCAGGCTCAGTTGCAGGGGGCAGACCTCAGAGACGCTCAGTGCCGCTCACTTCTCATACGCGGCACTGAGCGAAACTGATTTTTCAGAAACCACAATCACACACAAACAACTTAACGAAGCCTTTGGCGACACCAGCGTCATCCTTCCAGATGGCAAAGGCCCAACTGATCCAGAATGGCCTGAACATTGGTGCAAAAAAGAACTCAAGTGGAACGACTTCCATTCCTAATGACGCACCTTCCAAAAGGCCAACGGCTTTGATCCCGACAGCCCAAATTAACCACCCATTAACCAATATTGCCCGCGGGCAACTTTTTCCCACGCCTCAACACACCACAAAAACCCCATCTAGCCCCTCGCGCCACATTCATGCATAAGTCCTTTCAAACGGGCATACGACTCGACCAACACCAAGGACCAACGCCATGCATGATATCAAAGCCATCCGCGAAAACCCTGCTGCTTTTGACGCCGCTCTTGCACGCCGTGGGGACGCGCCTGTCTCTGCCTCTTTGTTGGCTTTGGATGAATCGCGCCGCGCCAAAATCTTGGCCGCCGAAAATGCCCAAGCGGATCAAAACAAAGCGTCTAAAAAAGTTGGTGCTGCCAAGGGTCGCGGCGATGACGCGGAATTTGAACGCCTGCGTGCGCTGGTTGGCGAAAAGAAAGCCGAAGTTGCAGCCATGCGTGAAGAGGCCAATGCGCTTGATACGCAGTTGAACGAGGCGCTGGCCTATATTCCTAACCTTCCAGCCACCGATGTGCCTGATGGTGCGGATGAAGATGACAATGTGGAAGTCAGCACATGGGGCACGCCCCCAACCTTGGATTTCACCCCAAAAGAGCATTTTGAAATCGCAGCCGTTGGTGGCGCGATGGATTTCGAAACCGGTGCCAAATTGTCTGGCAGCCGTTTTGTTGTGCTTAAGGGCGCAGTTGCACGTGTGCACCGCGCATTGGCCCAGTTCATGATCGACACCCACGTCGATGAAAACGGCCTGACAGAATACAACACCCCTGTTTTGGTGCGCGACGAGGCCATGCACGGCACTGATAAGCTGCCGAAATTCGGTGAAGACAGCTATCAAACCACAAACGGTTGGTGGTTGGTTCCAACGGCTGAGGTGCCTTTGACGTATTCCCTGTCCGGTGACGTATTGGAAGAGGCCGCGTTGCCGATCCGCATGACTGCACACACGCTTTGTTTCCGTTCAGAAGCGGGTTCCGCAGGGCGCGACACATCCGGCATGCTGCGCCAGCATCAGTTCGAAAAGGTAGAGATGGTGTCTGTCACCCTGCCCGACGACAGCGCCGCTGAGCAAAAACGCATGTTGCGGTGTGCCGAAGATTTGTTGGAACGTTTAAATGTCCCCTACCGCACTGTTGAATTGTGCACTGGCGACATGGGTTTCGGCGCGGTCCGCACCTATGACATCGAGGCATGGTTGCCCGGTCAGGATACATACCGCGAAATTTCATCTGTGTCCTCAACAGGTGAGTTCCAAGCTCGCCGCATGAACGCCCGCTACAAACCGGCGGACGGTGGTAAGCCACAGTTCGTTCACACTTTGAACGGCTCTGGTTTGGCTGTGGGTCGTTGCCTGATCGCTGTGCTAGAGAACGGACAAAAAGCGGACGGCTCGATTGTATTGCCTGATGTGTTGGCCCCCTATCTTGGTGGTAAAACAACAATCAGCGCTGAAGGGGTGCTGGGTTAATAGCCCAGACCTATTTTTCTAGAAAATCTTGTGCAGGCTTTTGGGCCTGTACGTGGCCAACGCGTTCACGTGCTTGCGTGTCGATGGGTACAGTTCCCAATCGGACATCGGCCCCTCCCACCACTTCGTGAAAAGCTTGCACTTTTTCGTAAGCCGATCAAGCGGGTACAATGGGTTTGATGGCGTTGTAGAAAACTTGACCCCACGTTTTAATTTCAGCCCCTTGGCCCCATCCAACATCCACTCAAGCGCTATGGACGACAGCGGCGGTTCCTTGGCGCTGTCACCAATCACACCATGATCACAAATGAACCATATCTGCTGGTATTGGCGCTCAGCGCTGATATCGCCATTGTTGAGGCCGTTCTCAAACCCCTGCTTATCCAGATTGTCCCATTTCACAGGCACATAAAACACCCGCTGTTCATCAATCGCCAAAGCATGCCCAGCACTTTTGACTAAGCTGGACAGCGCCATATAGTGAAATTTATTTTGGCTGTTCCAGGCCGTTGCTAAAGGGCCAAGCAGTGAAGGCGGCATGCCACTTGCGCCGACAGTATCAAAAACACCAACATAGGCGATCTTCACAATTGCACCACTGCCGCGGCAATCAAAATCTTTTACAGAGGTGGCAAACCGTGGGGACAAACGTTTCCGTTCTGCCATGATATATGGCATGTCAGGGCTGTTCTGGCTGCCTTTACAACGACACAGTTTGAACGCTTCATTGATCCGTTCAGGTGTAGGATTGTCGATTATCCCACACTTGCGGATCATGCCCGCGACGGACCTTGCAGTATAAGCCCCACGAGAGAACCCAAACAGATAAACCTCATCATTTGCTTGATAGGCGTGGCACAGGAACTGATAAGCTTGTTTGACTTTGCCATCCAAACCCCAACCGAAAATACCACCGTCCCATTTGTTGAAGGATTTCTCAAGACTTCCGTCAAAACGATCATCTGTACCAATCCCAGCAAAATATGCACAAACTTGCCCTTTAGATGGATCGTTCAACAGTGCCCCCTTCAGCTTATGAATGCTGTGGGTTCGTCGAGGTCAGGAGAGTTCCATGTTCCATCACAGAAAATAGCAATGCGTGTCATCGTTGGTCCTCCCAATAAAATAGTCTATGCTACCATTGATAGTAGGGAGGTGGCGCTAGTTATAAATGCGAGTTTCCTATACCTATTTGCAACTTTAGCCAATGGAGCTTGCCTTATGCCAAAGTCACTCGCGATCCTTATCCTTGTCGCCAGCATCGCGTTTGCAGGCTCGCCGCTGTGGGTGCCAGAGTTTGGCGGGTTCGAACCCGATCAGTTTCCTTTTCCTCAACTGAACGCCCCGGTTCAGCCTGCAGGCTACGCCTTTGCAATCTGGGGCCCAATCTTTACGTGGCTAGTGGTCGCTGCAGTCTATGGTCTTTGGAAGCGCACCACTGCGTCTACATGGTCCGCTATGCGCTCTGCCTTGCTAGTGTCACTTGCCATTGGTGCCGCATGGCTACCTGTGGCCAGCCTTAGCCCTGTATGGGCAGCAATCCTTATCTGGTTGATGTTAATCCCATCCGTAGTGGCGTTGTTCCGCAGCCCACATGAGGATCAAGTGTGGGCCAGTTGGCCTATCGGTCTTTATGCAGGATGGTTAAGTGCCGCTAGCTTTGCCGCCATCGGCCTGCTGTTGGGGGGATACGGATGGACCAGCGAACTAACGGCGGCAATGATCTGCGTGAGCCTTGCCAGCACCTTGGGTTTTACGATCCAGTGGCGTTTAGGTCGTGCACCAACTTATGGCATTGCTGTCGTCTGGGCGCTGATCGCCATTGCGGTGGCTAACGAATTTGCGTTGGACAGCGTTGCACCAGTTGCTATCGCGGGTGCCCTTGCAATGCTTTGGCCCGTTTATAGAACACGGGGCTAAGCCCGACTCAGAAAATCAACATTACCAAAAGAAAGAGCAGGCCAATGCCTACTTACGCTTGCCACCCTCGAACTTGCGTCCATCGGTGTGTTTGCGCAATTTAGAAGGCGGAGCCTTCTTGCGCCCTTTGTAAGGGTTCGCGTCATTCTGACCGCGCATGTACAGTCGGATCGGTGTGCCCGGCATGTCAAAGTCCACACGCAAACCATTCACCAAATAACGGGAATAGCTTTCTGGCACTTTGTCAGGATGTGAACACATCACAACAAAACCCGGAGGACGTGTTTTTGCTTGGGTCATGTAACGCAGTTTGATGCGCTTGCCTTGTGGTGCGGGGGGCGGGTGTGCCTCTACCTGACCAGCAAGCCAGCGGTTCAGCTGTGCAGTCGTGATACGGCGGTTCCACACCTCGTAGGCCTTCATGATCGCCTCGTTCAGGCGATCCAAACCACGACCAGTTTTCGCAGAGACCGTAATCAGTGGTGCACCACGCAACTGTGGCAACAAGCGTTCAAAGCTTTCTTTGAGGTCTTTCAGCTTGGATTGCTTTTCGTCCTCGATATCCCATTTGTTCACCGCGATAATCACCGCGCGACCTTCACGTTCGGCCAAATCGGCCAGACGTAAATCTTGTTGCTCAAACGGAATCGCAGCGTCTAAAAGAACCACAACCACCTCAGCGAATTTGACAGCCCGTAGACCATCACCAACGCTTAGTTTTTCTAATTTTTCCTGTACCTTGGCCTTTTTGCGCATACCTGCGGTATCAAAGATACGCATCGGCGTGCCGTTCCAGTCAATGCGCAAAGAAATCGCATCACGTGTGATCCCTGCTTCTGGACCTGTTAAAAGGCGCTCTTCGCCCAAGATTTGGTTGATCAGTGTTGATTTACCCGCGTTCGGACGTCCAACAACGGCAACCTGCAAAGGTTTCGCATTTGTTGGGACCGGAACCGCGCCCAAGCCATCTTCGTCTTCGTCCAAAGTCACGTCCACCTCAGGGGTGTCGTCCTTTTCAGCAAGCAGATCGAACTGGTCAAAAATCGGCATCAAATGTGTATAAAGGTCGTTCAGACCTTCGCCGTGCTCAGCAGAAAGGCGGATCGGTTCGCCAAGACCCAAAGAATAGGCCTCGATCACACCAGCATCTGCTGCCGCGCCTTCACCTTTATTCGCGGCCAAGATCACGTGATCTGCTTTCTTACGCAAAATTTCTGCAAAAACTTGGTCCGTCGGCGTCACCCCGACGCGTGCGTCGATCATGAACAAGCAAACATCGGCCATTTCCACGGCCCGTTCTGTCAACTTACGCATGCGACCTTGAAGGGATTCATCGGTCGCTTCTTCCAAACCAGCGGTGTCGATTACGGTAAAACGCAAATCGGCAAGACGTGCTGCACCTTCACGCAAGTCGCGAGTCACCCCTGGTTGGTCATCGACCAAAGCCAGACGTTTACCGACTAATCGATTGAAAAGGGTAGATTTGCCGACATTTGGACGGCCCACGATGGCAAGGGTAAAGGACATGTCATCCGCTCCGGATAAGGTACAAGCGCGTCCTCTAGACTATAACGCACCTAACGGAAAGCGTGCAATTGCCCTTTGCCACTCACAACGTACAAAGTTCCACCTGCAACCACCGGAGCAGTCGTTGCACCACCTTGTACCTCAACGCTATCAATCAAGCTGCCATCAGTTGGATCAAAGCTGCGCAGTTTGCCATCGCTGGACGCCACTATAAGGCGGCCACCAGCCAAGATTGGACCGTGATGGGTGAAAACTTTGGAAGCTCGGCGTGGACGATCTTTGACAAAGTTAGGTAGCTTATAGCCCCAAACCTTTGAACCATCGCTTGCATCCAAGCGTACCAACTCATTTCTGTCCGTGACTGAGAAGACACTGTCGCCTGCAGGCCAAACTGGCCCAAAAGCGCCCTCAGTGGTTGTCCAGATGCGTGAACCACTTTGGACATCAACTGCAATCGTGCTGCCTGCTTGATTGCCGGCATAGAGCACACCATTGCTAACAACAGGTGACCCGGTCACGTCGTCTACTTTAGACAATGCTTGTCCTCGGCGTGCACCCAGCACGGATGCATCCCAACGGCGCAGACCACCACGACGGAACACAGCCTGGAGTTCGCCCGATCCAAAAGCAAAGACGGTGAAGTCACCTGCGACAACTGGCGCAGGTGAACCCAAAACGTTTGAAACCGAAGTTGTGGCACTGATTTGCCATGCAATACGTCCAGTATCGGCTTCGATTGCCCAACCTATGTCATCCGCAGAGACGACATATACAAGGTTGCCGCTGACCGCTGGTTGCCCAGAAGCAGTACCATTTAATTTCTGTATCCAACGCTCATTGCCATTTTTTGCATCAAGCGCGATTAACTCACCAAAGCCGGTAGATACATAAAGGGTACCGTTGTGCGCAGCCAAACCGCCACCAGTCGCATCACCTGCCCCATCACGCTCTGCACGGACATCACGTACCCAAACTTGGGCACCAGATGCGTTTGTGGCTGTCACTGTAGTGTTGGCATCAAGAGTGTAGATCAAACCACCTGCAACAACAGGGTCGGCAGTGATACGTTGTTTACGGCTATCACCTGCCCCAATTTTCGAAGTCCACGCAAGCTGAAGTGCGCCGCCCAATGCAGCGTTTGCAATGCGGTGGCTTTCGCTGCCAACCGCTTGGGTCCATTCAGTATTCGCAGTCGGCCCTGGCAGCGAAATCGAACGTGATTCATTGCTAGCTAATACTGAAACGTCGGACGCTTGCGCAGACGATTGCAAAACAGATCGAATGTCTTCGCGCTTACCAGGAAGAATGACTTCAGGATCTTGGCAGGCAGCCAGCACCATAACAGCGGCAGTGCATGTGCCAATCAGTGTCCAAGAACGGCGTGACTTAGCCGGGTTTTCCAATTGAAAAGTCATAAATCTGCTCGCTTTGTTGCGGTCTTAAAATGCCATCAAGGCCTTGAAGATTATAGAACTGTTAATTTCCACTTGCTGTCAACTGAGTAAGGTCAGGTTCAGCACCCAGCGCAATCATCAACTGAACGGAACGTTGCTGCAAATCTGCTGTTGCCTCCGAGTCATCGATGATCCCTTGGAACACAACCAATGCCGCTGCAGTGTCCCCCGCCTCGATATCAATCAGGCCCAACTGTTCAGTTACCAACAGACGCAATGGATTGCCTGGTTGTGACAACGCTTCATAGCCAGCGCGGCGTTCTTCAACAGGTAACTCAGCAGCAGACAGGCCCAAAGCCTTGAATGACGCTATTTGTCGATAGATCAACGGAAGGTCTTGGGCGTTAGCAACGCTTTGGAGCGTTTCATTTGCCGATACTGTTTCTCCAGCAGAGGACTGTTCTGCAGCGGTCATCAAAGACACGATTGCGCTGACGCTCGGGTTATTGACTTCGACCAATGCCAAAGCTGCCGCGCGTTCAGCGCTTTCGTCCAATTGCAAAGCCGCCAACATGCTATCACCTGTTGCTTCAGCCTGTGCACGTGCTTGGGCTTTGTTGTATTCAGAATACGCAGCGCCACCCACAATTGCAGCCACTGCCAGAATACCGATCCAACCATACTTGCGTAAAGCTGCATATAACTTGTCGCGGCGGACTTCATCGGTGACTTCTTCGATAAAACTATCTGTGTTGCTCATAACGGCCCCCAAGGTGCTGAGGGTCAGTTTCGACCCCACTTTTTCCCCTCATACCGCGCTCAAAGGGCCAAGCCAAGACCCGAGCGCATTCAAAGGCCTAAATCAGTGGAGAAATCAGGCCATACTTATCAGTTCTCCGCTAAGACAGAACAATTCGTTGCTAAAACAGCTAAACCCAAACAAAACTCAAACAATGACCGACCACATGCACTTTTGCCCAAAAACGGCCTGATTTTGCGCAAACCCCAGAATGCTGCGACCTTTGGCCCCAATTGCAAGAGAGCAAGAGTGAGCGCAAAGTATTCAATGCGCTCTGTCCACCCAAATCTGGCATTGCGTATTTTAGATTTAGCTGCCTTTAACACCCGCACAATGAATTGAACGAGGCAATACATGCGAATTCTACCAATCTTGATGGCCATTATCGTGGCAATTATCCTGTATTTTGCAATTATTGACCGTGAGAGAGCACGTACATTTCTGGGGCTGACGAACGAAACTGCGACCCAAGACGTTTTAAAAACAACCGCAACAGACGAGGCAACGATCAAGCCTTTGATCAAAGTTGTCGCGCAACACTCATCCGCACAAGCAATCAAGAGTGCAGTAGTTCTACGCGGTCAAACAGAAGCCGCCCGTCAGGTTGAGGTCCGCTCTGAGACATCAGCGACTGTGATCTCCCCACCCTTGCCTAGCGGTACATTCATTGAAGCAGGTCAACTGCTTTGCAAACTTGACCCGGGAACACGCGGTGCCTTATTCGCCGAGGCCAAGTCCCGCCTCGCCGAAGCAAACTCTCGCCTATCGGAGGCTAAAAGCCGTATTCCAGAATCCCGTGCGCGTGTAATTGAAGCCAGAGCGCGCCTTGATGAAGCCAACGTGAACCAGAACGCTGCTGTAAAACTAAGCGAAGATGGATTTGCCACCGACACCCGCGTTAAAGGTGCTGATGCAGCTTTTGCTGCGGCAGAAGCCAGTGTTGAGGCAGCAAAATCAGGGCTTTCCGCTGCAACTTCGGGCATACTGTCTGCTGAGGCTGGCATTGAATCTGCAATGGCAGGTATTGCTGCAGCAGAAAAAGAACTATCGCGCCTAGAAATCACAGCACCGTTCAAAGGTTTGCTAGAAGCCAAAACAGCCGAATTGGGCAGCTTGCTTCAGCCTGGGTCTTTGTGCGCAACCATTATCCAGCTTGATCCAATCAAATTGGTTGCCTTCGTTCCTGAAACCGAGGTGAACCGCATCGAAATGGGTGCCCCTGCAGGTGGCCGTCTTGCCGCTGGCGGTGATGAAATTCGCGGTGTTGTAACATTCCTAAGTCATGCAGCCGACCCAACGACACGAACCTTCCGCGTTGAAATCGAAGTCCCGAACCCTGATCTAACGATCCGTGACGGCCAAACTGCCGAAATCTTGATTGGTGCCAGCGGAACCACAGCACATCTGCTGCCTCAATCGGCGCTGACCTTAAACAACGACGGTGCGTTAGGGTTGCGCGTGATTAATGCTGAGGGCGTTGTGAGTTTCCAAACCGTTCAATTGCTACGCGATACGGTTGACGGTGTTTGGCTGACAGGGTTGCCCGAAAAATTGGATGTGATTGTTGTGGGCCAAGAATACGTGACCGCAGGCGTTAAAGTTGACCCTACCTTTCGGGAGTTTGATCAATGACTGGAATAGTCGATTGGGCCGCCACCCGGGCGCGGATGGTTCTGGCGTTTATTGTCCTGTCACTTCTGGTGGGGGGATTTGCTTATACAACCCTTCCCAAGGAGGGTGAGCCAGACATCGAAATTCCGATGCTTATTGTGTCGATCCCCTTTCCCGGCATTTCGGCTGCTGACAGTGAAACACTGCTTGTTAAGCCAATGGAAAACGAGCTAGCCGACCTTGATGGCCTGAAGAAAATGACCAGTACTGCAGCCGAAAACTACGCTAACCTGGTGCTTGAGTTTGAATTCGGCTGGGACAAAACCCAAGTGACCGCTGATGCCCGTGATGCACTTAGCAAGGCCCAAGCACAGTTCCCTGAGGGCGCAGAAACCTATTCGATTTCGGAATTCAATTTTTCTGAATTTCCAATCATCATTGTAAATTTGTCTGGGCCAGTGCCAGAAAGAACAATGGCGCGCGTTGCCAAAGACTTACAAGTTGAGCTCGAGAGCCTAGATGCGGTTCTTGAGGCTCCCGTGACAGGCAACCGCGACGAGATGCTAGAGGTGATTATCGATCCGCTGCGCCTTGAAGCATATAACGTGACAGCCGCAGAATTGGTGAGCGTTGTCCGCAACAACAACCAATTGATTGCAGCGGGCGAAGTCACCACGAAACAAGGCAGTTTTGCGGTTAAAATTCCGTCGTCGTTCAATGATTCACAGGATGTTTACGGCCTTCCGGTCAAAACCAACGGTGACCGTGTTGTGACACTCGGCGACTTGGCAGAAATCAACCTAACGTTCGAAGATCGCGAAAGTACCGCCCGTTTTAACGGGGCTGAAACAATTGCGTTACAAGTAGTAAAACGCAAAGGGTTCAACCTGATTGACACTGCGACCTTGGTTAAAAAAATTGTTGCAAGGAAGTCGTCTGAATGGCCTGAAGGCCTGATTGCTGCTGTTGATGTTGGCACCTCAAATGACCAATCACGTGTTGTGAATTCAATGGTTCAACAACTTCAGGGGTCTGTCTTTACAGCGATCGCGTTGGTTATGATCGTTGTGTTAGCAGCATTAGGTATTCGCGCCGCACTTCTGGTTGGATTCGCGATCCCAACCTCATTCCTGTTGTGCTTTGTGCTGCTTGCCTTGATGGGGATTTCGGTCTCAAACATTGTTATGTTCGGCCTGATCCTTGCCGTTGGAATGTTGGTGGATGGTGCCATTGTGGTCGTCGAATACGCTGACAAACGACAGGCCGAAGGCGCAGGCCCAATGCAGGCCTATGTGGACGCGGCCAAACGAATGTTTTGGCCCGTGATATCATCAACGGCTACAACGCTTTGTGCCTTCCTGCCCATGCTGTTCTGGCCGGGCGTTCCGGGTCAATTCATGGGCATGTTGCCTGTTACACTGATCTTTGTGTTGTCAGCATCTTTGGTCGTTGCGCTTGTTTATCTACCCGTCATGGGCGGCGTCACAGGGCGGGTTGAGCAATTCATCACCAATGGTATGGAAGCCATTTCGCGCCTCCCGATCCTTGCCCACATCGCAATGATGGTCGCCTTCGTCCTGGTTGCCGGTTTTACTATGGCGGTCGGCTTCACCGCGCCAGTTGATAGTGTAGGTGTCCCAACTGGCCCTGCACCACTTAGCGGACTTATGAGTGCAGCCTTTGCCGACATGGATGGTCGCAATATCTTGGGTTCTGTCATCCCGTCCTTCGTAAAAGCATTTGGTGTGATCTTGTTGATGGCGATCTCGTCTGCTGCTGTGGTATCCAGTGGCCTTGGCTTGTTCATCGGTGCATTAGCGACCCTACCCCGTCTTGGCCGCGGCGGTGCGTGGATTGCCAACAAGATCATCGGCAACCGCCAACGCAAAGTCCGCTCTGGCTATCAACGTTCTCCCTTTGGCAAAGTGATGGAAGCCATCGTTGGCAACCCAATCATGCCACTGGTTATGGCGGGATTCGTATTTGTGTTTGTCGGCACCACCTACATCTACTTTGGTAACAACAACAAAGGTGTCGAATTCTTCGTTGAATCAGAGCCTGAACAGGCTGTTGTTTATGTTTTGGCCCGTGGGAACCTAAGTCTTGATGAAAAAGATGTGTTGGTGAAGCAAGCCGAAGACATCATTGGCGCACATCCGGGCATCGACACTGCGTTCGCCTTTGCAGGCAAAGGTGGCTTAAACGCCAATACAGGCGGCGCACAGGCCCCGATGGATACCATTGGGCAAATCCAACTGGAAACCATCCCGTGGGAAGATAGGCCAAACAGCCGCGAAGCATGGTTCACTGTTCCCTTCACTGATTACGTCATTTCGCGCGAAGTGAAGGCAGACGCATTTGACGGCGACACCATCATTGATGAGCTGACTGCACAGTTGAAAGAAATCCCCGGCATCAAGATTGAAATTCTCAACCTTTCGCGTGGCCCAGCCAGTGGGAAACCTGTGCACCTGCGGATCAAAGGTGATGACTGGGATAATTTATTGACCGCCGCAACAGCTGCGCGCCAACAATTTGACGCAACGCCGGGACTGTTTCTTATTGAGGATACACGGCCGCTGCCCGGGATCGACTGGCAAATCAACGTGGATGTCCAAAAAGCGGGTCGTTATGGTGCCGATGTGGCAACCGTTGGAGCGATGGTTCAACTTGTAACCCGCGGCTTGCTCTTGGACACCATGCGCGTTGACAGCTCTGATGAGGAAATAGAAATCCGCGTGCGTCTACCTGAAAACGATCGCGTTCTAAGCACCCTTGATACCCTGAAGGTACGCACCCGTGACGGTCTTGTTCCATTGGCCAACTTCATCACGCGCACGCCAGTTCCGAAACTGGCCCAAATTAATCGTATTGGGAAAAAACGTTACTTCGATGTAAAGGCCGGACTTGAAAACGGTTTGCGCAAATTGACCCGCACCGTTGATGTTGACGGCGAGGAGGTTGAACAGATCGTCGCAACACTGCGTCCCAACAAAAGCGGAAACATCACTGATGTAGATGATGTTCGCTATAAAGTCTTATCGCTTGATCCAGCGGTCACCTCTACGCAATTGAACACCCTGATCGCAGATGAAGCCATTCAATGGCAACCCATAACAGCGGGCGAACGGATTGAGCAACTCACCAAATGGCTCGACACGGATCCATTTGCGGCGGGTCTCGAACATGAGTGGACGGGCGACCAAGAGGATCAAGCGGAAAGCGGTGCCTTCTTGATGAACGCTTTTGCAGGTGCACTTGGTTTGATGTTCATTATCCTGCTCGCACAATTCAACAGTGTCTATAACGCCGTTCTGGTTCTTGCCGCCGTGGTTCTTTCAACGACTGGCGTATTGATCGGTATGTTGGTGATGGATCAAGCGTTCTCTATCATTATGACAGGTACAGGGATCGTCGCGCTAGCTGGTATTGTTGTGAACAACAACATCGTGTTGATCGATACCTATCAGGAATACGAACGCTACATGCCACGGATCGAAGCCATCATTCGGACAGCCCAAGACCGCATTCGCCCTGTATTGCTCACCACAGTTACAACAATGGCTGGCCTCGCACCGATGATGTTTGGCCTAAGCCTTGATTTCGCCGGCGGCGGTTACACAATCGATAGCCCAACCGCGCTTTGGTGGAAGCAACTGGCAACAGCCGTTGTCTTCGGCCTTGGGATAGCGACGGTTCTCACACTAATGATCACGCCGTCCTTGCTGGCTATGCGAGTCTGGGCAACAACTTACGTGCTTTGGTTCGCCAGCTTACTCGCGAAACTGTCATTGGGGCGCGCCAGCAAATCCGCACGTGACTGGGCCCTGCAAAAACAAGCACGCAAAGCCACGAGCAATGAAGTGCTTTGGGAGATCGAGGACGATGAACCATCCGCGTCCATAAAACCCGCCGAATAAGAAAAGGGGACCACAATAGGCCCCCTAACTTCATCTTACCAAATAAAATCTGGGGAAAACTGCAGGTCGGGGGCCAAGCCACTTTGAACCAAGCCTCCAAAACCGCGCCCTAACCTACAGTTTCATCAGCCTGTTGACGGTGCCAAAGCTGTGCATAACGCCCATCGCTCTTAAGCAACTCATCATGCGTGCCCGTCTCAACAATCAAACCCTTTTCAAGAACAATTATGCGGTCAGCTTCTGCAATCGTGCTCAGACGGTGTGCAATGGTCAAAACCGTGCGACCCCGCCCTGCTTGCATCAATGATTCTTTGATGTCCTGTTCGGTCTCGGAATCCAGCGCAGATGTCGCCTCATCCAACAACAAAATTGGCGGGTCTTTCAACAAAGTCCGCGCGATACCAACGCGTTGTTTTTCACCGCCCGACAATTTCAGACCACGTTCGCCAACTGCAGTCTCATATCCATCAGGCAATTCCATGATAAAGTCGTGGATTTGTGCTGAACGTGCAGCGTCCTCGATCTGCTCTTGGGTCGCGCCATCAAGACCATATGCGATGTTGTAGCGTATGGTGTCGTTGAACAGAACCGTATCCTGTGGCACCACGCCAATGGCTGCGTGCAGGCTCTCTTGTGTCACGTCACGGACGTCTTGCCCGTCAATGCGAAGCGCGCCTCCAGACACGTCATAAAAACGGAACAGTAAACGACCGATTGTTGATTTTCCTGAACCCGTCGAACCAACAATAGCAACCATTTGACCAGGTTTTGCCGTAACAGAGACCCCCTTCAAGATGGCGCGTTCTTTATCATAGCCAAAGTGGACATCGTCTAATTCGATTTCACCGCCTGTAATTTTTAAAGACTTAGCATTCACCGCATCGCTCACATCCGCTGGCTGCTCCAACAAATTGAACATTTGTCCCATGTCGACCAGTGCTTGACGGATTTCGCGATACACCGACCCCAAGAAGTTCAGTGGTAGCATAATCTGGATCATTAGTGCGTTGACCGTCACAAAATCTCCAACCGACAGGTCCCCGCTCTCGACACCAAGAACAGCCAAAATCAGCACTCCGACAAGGCCCGCAGAAATAATCAGAGACTGCCCGGAATTGAGCCATGCAAGAGAGTAAGACGTTTTCAACGCAGCGGCTTCATAACCTGCCATCGCCTTATCATACCGCGTGGCTTCTCTCTTTTCTGCACCAAAGTATTTCACAGTTTCATAGTTCAACAAACTGTCGACGGCTTTTTGATTGGCATCCGTGTCTTGTGCATTCATCACGCGGCGCAACTTCACACGCCACTCCGTCACCTTGAAAGTAAACCAAATATAAACAGCGATAGTTACGGTCAAAATAGCCAGATATCGGAAGTCAAAATACCAACTGAACGCAACCGCAACCATCAACAATTCTAGAACTAGTGGCCCAATTGAAAACAACAAAAACCGCAGCAAGAATTCGACGCCTTTAACACCACGTTCGACAATACGGCTTAAACCACCGGTTTTACGGGTAATATGATACCGCATACTTAGTTGGTGGATATGCTCGAATGTCTCTAGCGCCAATGCGCGTAGCGCACGTTGAGCCACGGGCGCAAAAATCGCATCACGCAATTGCTGAAATCCCACGTTGAGTAAGCGGGCAAGTCCGTATGCGACAACCAAACCAAGTGCACCCAAGGTAAAGACTGACGCAAGGTCTCCCGACAAAACATCGACAGCTCCACCAGTAAGAAACGATGTCCCAATCGCCACGACTTTTGAAAGGATCAATGCAAGCATGGACCAAACAACCCGGCGTTTCACCCATTGTTTGTCAGCAGGCCAAATATAGGGGCTAACTTTGCGCAAGGTTCGCAAGCCAGAGGCACGCTCTTCTTGTTCTAAGGTTAGAACAGGCGCATCAGAAATTCTGGGAGACATATACAATCCTAAATAAAGGGTCTCTTAACATAGGCCCCTCCTTTAGGATGTGCCAGTCACCCAGCACATATTCTGTTGTCTACGTTTATGCGAATCGGCTTAGTGCATCGTTTAGTCGGGCAAATCAAATACTTGCCCGGGATAAATCAGATCCGGGTCTTTGATTGAGTTCGAATTTGCTTCGAAAATACGCACAAACAACGTGCCGTCGCCATAACGGTCTCGCGCAATCGCCCAAAGCGTCGCGCCTGTCTGTACTGTAATGGCCTTAACCGGTGCGTCGCCGTTGCCTGCCGCGGCCTCAAGCACTTCAGGCGCCTCGCGCTTAAACGGGGTCTCGACGCGGCTGGTAACATCACCCTCTACGTCCACTTCGTCCACGCGCAGTGTGTATACGCCTGTATCAACGTCAGGCAGATCTCCACGCCAGCGGCCAGATGTATCAACGTCTAGTGTGGTGATGACTCTATTGTCCAAATAGACACGAACTGATGCAGCCTGCGACTGAGCGCGCCCGCTTAATAAAACATCGCCCTCTTCCGAATAGCTGATGGTGTCAATTTCAACGTTGGACATGAGTTCGGGTGCGCTGGAACGGCTGATCACTTCAACGCCACTCTCGTCTGACTTCAGAATAGCGACTTCAGTTTTGGCTTCCTCGATGACCAAAATTGGTTGTTCTGCTGCCAGAAACTTTTGCTCTTCGATCTTGGAACCATCAGTAACATCGACTTTAGGCTCATCAACATCAACTTTGGGCTCTGCAACATCAGCCTTGGCCTCGTCAATATCCGTTGCAATGTCAGCCTCAGCTTCAACTGCAGCCGCTATCTCTGGAACGACGACTTTATCGGCAACCACAACAGCAACTTGTTCTTCTACGTTAGCTTCAGCTTCAACGTCAGTTATTTCTTCAGCACTCTCAAAAACAGGATCAACCTTGTTTGTCTCCATCGCCGCCACCTCAACCTCTTCGACCTTCGTAACGACGGTTTGTGGAGCCAAGATTATGTCGGCCGCAGCCATTTCGAGATCACCCGCTTGCTGAACAACACTTAAAATCTTTGGATCCGATGATGGCTCCAGAAAGGCAACAATTGCGAAAGTTCCGTCATTACCCACGGTAACGCTGGAGTTCTCAATTTCATCAACGAACAAGGTCACTTTCGCATTCGGTTCACCCCGTCCCGCTAAAATGGTCAGCCCATCAGCTTCGCTGCGAACCTCGTCGATGCTGGGTGAAACAGGCTCAACAACAGCAATCTCTTCTGCTGCTCCATTCACAGGCTCTTCTTCAACTTCTGTCACAGGCGCATTGGCAGCAGAAACCGGCTTAGAAACGTCTGTCAGTGGTGCCTCTTCCACAGTTAAAGCAATCACCTGAGCCACACCTTTAAGTTTATCATCTGGTTTAAGAACCGCAAAATACATACCCGCACCAACAGCTGCAACGGCCAAGACGCTGGCACCTACTACGGGGCCTGCGTTTGCGCTCAAAAAAGCTGCTAGTTTTCTCATCTTAAGTTCCTTCGGTGCACCAAACACAGTGACATAAAATCGGGCCATTAAATGACGACCCATATAGATTGAGCTTACATAACAAGCGCGGTATGAGCGGTCAAAACCCGATGGGTCAAATTTTGCATAATTTCTCGTGAACAGGAGCGTTTCATGTCCCCTAAATCAGTCTGCGTCTATTGTGGTTCTCGCGCCGGTATTGATCCAGCCTATGCGGTCGACGCGCACAACATCGGTGCCGCGGTAGCCGAAAATGGATGGCGTTTGGTTTATGGTGCGGGCGATGTTGGCCTAATGGGAACTGTCGCTCGCGCAGCACAAAATGTGGGTGGCGACACCTTTGGCGTCATTCCTCAACATCTTGTCGATTGGGAGGTCGGTAAGACTGATCTGACAACATATATTGTGACCGAGACAATGCATGAGCGTAAAAAGGTGATGTTCATGAACTGCGACGCGGTCGTGGTTCTACCAGGTGGTGCGGGGTCATTGGATGAGTTGTTTGAGGCTCTCACATGGCGTCAATTGGGTCTACATGAAAAGCCTATTTATCTATTAAATACAAACGGCTATTGGAACCCATTAATTTCACTTGTGAACCATGTTGTGACACAAGGTTTCGCAGATGCCAGCCTGTTGGATTATATCACAGTGGTCCCAGATGCCGCTGCTGCAACACTTGCTTTGCATGAGGCTTTTTCCTGAGACCAAACAGCTATTGAATAAAGTGCCAGCGCAGTCCAAATTATCGCGAAGGCCATTATATGCCAACTTGAAAACGGTTCAGCAAATACCACTACGGCGCACAAGAACTGCAAGGTTGGGTTTAGATATCCAACCAAACCAATCGTTGCCATGCTCGCCCGCCGTGCTGCAAAACTGAACAGTATCAGTGGAACTGCTGTAAGGGGACCGGCGAAAATCAACAGTCCTGTGGTCACCAAATCTTGCCCAAATGTAGCTTCCCCATTGTGCCATGTTAGCAACAGAAAAATCACAGCGAATGGCGCGACCATGGTCACCTCGGAGGTGACAGACACAACGGGTCCAACCGACAGTTGCTTTTTCAAGAGCCCGTATATCGCAAATGTTCCAGCCAATGTCAGTGAAACCCATGGTGCTCCACCCAATCCATAAGTCAGTGCGCTAACCGCCACCGCTACTAAGGTAATTGCAGTCCACTGCAGACAACCTAATCTCTCGCCGAAAAAGAACCAACCAAGGACAACAGATACCAGCGGATAGATATAATACCCTAAGCTGGCTTGGGTTGCCCGTTCGGTTTCGATCGACCAGATGAAGAGGAACCAATTGGCAAGGATCATTAGGGCTGCAAGGACAGTTAGGCATGTGCTGCGCCGATCAGAAAATGATCCACGCACTTCCCACAGACGTCCCTGCGCTCCCAGCAATATGACGAAAAACACAAAGGACCACACCGTCCGGTGCGCCAAAATTTCTATTGCAGGAACGTTAGACAGTTTTTTGTAGATAAGGGATGACAGCCCCCAAATGATGCAGGAACCGATCATGGCTAGGATGCCCTTGGTGGATGCTGTCATCGTAACCTCACGTGTTGGGAGCGATCTGCGTCAAGTAATGGGTGTACACAACGCAAAACGCCCTAACTTTTCAGCCAGGGCGTTTCGACTAAGTATCTAGGCTCGCTTACATGCGTGATGCAACATTTTCCCAGTTCACAAGGTTTTCCATAAAGTTGGTCAAGTAGACTGGGCGCTTGTTCCGGAAATCAATGTAATAGGAGTGCTCCCAAACATCGCAACCCAGCAGTGCAGTTTGACCGAAGCAAAGCGGGTTCACGCCGTTTTCTGTCTTTGTCACAGCCAATGAACCGTCAGCATTCTTAACCAACCATGCCCAGCCTGAACCGAACTGACCAGCGCCTGCCGCAGCGAATTGTGATTTGAAACCGTCTACAGAGCCAAAGTTCTCTTTAAGCGCAGCCTCCAACTCAGATGGCATTGCGCCTGAGTTAGGTGTCATCATTTCCCAAAACTGATTGTGGTTCCAAAGTTGGGAGATGTTGTTGAAGATGCCGTTTTGAGCCACAGAAGACGCATCATACGTGCCTTTGATGATCTCTTCGAGGGATTTGCCTTCCCACTCAGTGCCAGCAATCGCCGCGTTGCCGTTTGTGACATAGGCGTTGTGGTGCAAGTCATGGTGGAATTCCATGGTTTCGGCAGACATGCCGTGTGCTGCTAGTGCGTCATGGGCGTACGGAAGATCAGGAAGTTCAAAAGCCATTCTATGGTCCCCTTTAGGATAAATTCATCTGTTCTTAGGTGACATGAAGCGCGATCCACTTCAAGATCAAGGGGGAGTGGTTGCGTAAATATACGCAAAGTCCACAATCCCCCAGATTTCTTTACTTAAAGAAACCAACCTCAGATCCGTTTTGGGCTGCAACTTTCAGTAAATCCAACACATATTGCGCGTTTGAGCGAAAACAAACGATTTGGAAGGTTGTGTCATCTACCATCCAAAAGGCCGCGGCCACCTGAGCCATGCGCGTGCGGCGGAACATGCCTAGCTTGAAAGCATCTGGCGACAGATCAACCGGTGCCAGTTTCGCCATTACTTCGCGGGCATAAGGGCCAGAAACGCGCAGACATGCGCGTGCGTCCGATACATCCACTGCAAGCGCATGCGCCTTGCCCAGCCCAGTGTGCATCTTGACTAATGTGTCTGCCACCTGATCGTAGGGGCAAAGCACCAGTAACTCATCCGTACTCATCCAGCAGATGCCAGAAGCGCCATTGTGGTTAGCCTGACCTTGGGCTGGTATTTTGACACCCGTGGCGGAGGTCGTCGCATTTTTCACAGCAGCTTTGCTCAAATCACCACGCAAAGTTATCATACCTTGCAGCCCAATCTCTTCGATCTTGGCGATACCACTATTGTCTGTGGCCTTATCCAAGGCACTGATTAGATTAAACATTTGGCTTCTCCCCTTCGGGATCATAGAAAACCGCACTTACAATTCTGGCTTCATAGTCTTTGCCATCTGTGCCTGGGAAGGTGATGATCTCTCCCATGCGGTCCGGCCCATGCAGAACCAGCCCCATGGCAATACCACGGGCCAAGTTTGGCGAATGATAGCTGGACGTAACGCGCCCAATCATGACCCGCTGACCGTTGGCATTGGTCCCTTCACCCACCGCATAGGCACCGCCCGGCAAAGTAGTTCCATCAACCGTCTCAAGACCAACCAACTTCCAACGCTCATTGTTTACCATGTGTTCGCGCTCTTGGGCACGTTTCCCCAAGAAATCCGTTTTCTTCTTGGAAATCGCCCAGTTCAGGCCCAGATCCTGCGGAATGACTGTACCATCGGTTTCATCCCCGATCATGATAAAGCCCTTTTCGGCCCGCAAGATGTGCAGGCATTCGGTGCCGTAAGGCATAACACCCAGATCAGCACCAACCGCCATCAACGCATCCCAGAACGCCTGACCTTGTGAGGCAGGCACTGCGATCTCGTATGACAATTCGCCCGAGAACGAGATACGATAGGCCCGCACGTCAAAGCCGCCAAGCGTGCCGTCTTGCCACTCCATAAATCCAAATGCATCAGCGCTCACATCCATGCCACCCAGCACTTCAAGCGCTTTACGGGCGTTGGGGCCAACAACAGCGACTTGGGCGTATTGCTCGGTTGCATTGGCAACGTAGACGTTCCAATCCCACCATTCGGTCTGAAGCCATTCTTCCATGTGACCATGGATGGTTTCCGCTCCACCTGTGGTGGTGTGGCATAGGAATGTTTCGTCATCAATGCGGGCAACAACGCCATCATCGATCAGGAACCCATTTTCAGAACACATCAGGCCATAGCGGCATTTGCCAACCTTCAGGGAGCTCATCATATTGGTATAGAGCATATCAAGGAACTTGCCCGCGTCAGGGCCTTTGACGATGATCTTACCAAGGGTGGAGGCATCCAGCAGGCCAAGGTTTTCGCGTGTGTTCTTTGTCTCACGCATCACTGCTTCATGAACGGTTTCGCCGCTCTGCACATATGCGTAAGGACGACGCCATTGACCGACAGGTTCCCAGTCCGCACCATTCGCTTCATGCCAATCATACATCGGAGTGCGGCGGATCGGTTGGAACACGTCACCACGTGCTTCGCCACCGATAGAACCCATAGAGATCGGGGTATACGGTGGGCGGAAGGTGGTAGTGCCAGTCTGTGGGATCGGTTGGTTGAGGCTGTCAGACAGGATCGCAAGACCGTTGATATTGCTCAGCTTACCCTGATCCGTCGCCATGCCAAGGGTCGTATAACGCTTGGCGTGTTCAACACTGGTAAAGCCCTCTTGGGCGGCCAGTTGCACATCGCTGACTTTCACGTCGTTTTGATAATCAAGCCATGCTTTGGACCGCAGTTTGTATCCCGCCCCTTGTGGCATCAACCACACGGGAAGCATCGCACGTTCAGTTGTTTTTTGAGCTATTGGCGCTTTGGCCACTTTCCCTTTGAACCCAGCCGTTTTTGCAGCAGCGTTGCCACAGACATTGGCATCATTGAGGATCGCATTCAGAGTTGTTTCACCGTTTGCAGCACCTGCAACACTCACAAAACCTTGGCCCTTATCGCCCAGTGGTGGGCGGTTTGGATCAGGACGGAAGCTGGCTTGGGATTCATCCCACGTCAGTTTGCCACCACAATGGGACCATAGGTGGACCACAGGGGACCAGCCGCCAGACATAGCTACCGCGTCGCATGCGATCTCTTCCAGTACAGCGCCTTCGCCTGCTTGGGCGCAAATTTCAACGCCATTGACACGTTTTCCACCTTTAACGGACGAAATTCCGTGACCCATCATTATGCGAATGCCCAGCGCCTTGGCTTGCGCCATCAGGTCGCTGTCATCCCCTGCGGGACGGGCATCGATGATCGCAGGGACATCAAGGCCCGCATGCTTCAACGCAATCGCGGTGCGGTATGCGTCGTCATTATTTGTAACAACAACTGTGCGATCACCTGAGGATACTCCATAGTTGACCGCATAGTCACGGATCGCCGAAGCAAGCATAACGCCCGGCACATCATTGCCCGCAAAGCTAAGGGGACGTTCAATCGCACCAGTGGCCGTGATGGTTTGCGCCGCACGAATGCGCCAAAGGCGGTGGCGTGGACCAGCCATTTCTGGGGCGTGGTCGGTCAGGCGTTCATAGCCCAAGACATACCCGTGATCGTAAACACCTGCGCCCATCATACGGGTGCGGATTGTGACGTTATCCATCGCCTCTAGTTCAGCAGTGATTGCGGTGACGAAATCCTCAGCGGATTGTCCATCGATCACACCACCATCCACAACCGCGCGGCCACCCAAATGGGCGGTTTGCTCGGCCACGATAACCTTGGCACCTGAGGCCGCAGCCGCTTTGGCAGCTTGAAGCCCCGCGATACCGCCACCAACGACCAAGACATCACAGAATGCATAAAAATGCTCATAGGTATCCGCGTCGCGATCTGTCGCTTTGGGTGCAGCACCAAGGCCCGCGGCGTGGCGGATGATTGGCTCATATACGTGCTTCCAGAAGGACCGCGGATGGATGAACATTTTGTAGTAGAAACCCGCTGGCATAAAACGGCTCAGTTTCGCATTCAACGCGCCCACGTCATATTCAAGGCTAGGCCAGTGGTTCTGACTTTTGGCTTTGAGGCCCTCAAACAACTCGGTCGTGGTGACGCGTTGGTTTGGCTCAAACTTACCGCCTTCGCCCATTTGGACCAGTCCGTTTGGTTCCTCAGAACCCGAGGCCACAACGCCGCGCGGGCGGTGGTATTTGAACGAACGGCCCATCAGGACCTGATCATTGGCAAGCAAGGCAGAGGCAAGCGTGTCGCCCTCGAACCCTTTGAGTGTTGTGCCATTGAAGCTAAAGCTAAGCACTCGGGATTTGTTCAGCAGGCGGCCACCTGTGGCAAGACGTGTGCTCATAATGTTTGGCCTTGGATTGTGCAGAGCGCTTGGAAGCCGTCGGCGGGGATATTTTCAGAACAGCAGAAGATCATGAGAATGCCCCCCGCAACCAACCGGGTCGTTTGGCTGAGATAATGTCGCAAATTTCTTTTGGCGGTTCGTAGGTTTGGGCAGAATATGTGCCGAATACTTCGAGGGTCATGGTGCAACGCGCGGCGTGGAACCATTTTCCACAACCGTTGTTGTGACGCCAGCGTTCTAGGTGAACGCCCTTGGGATTTTGACGCATGAACATATAGTTCTCAAAGTCCTCGTTTGAGGATTCTGGTCCAAAGCGCTTAAGATGCGCCTCGCCACCTGCGTGGAATTCTGTTTCTTCTGCGGTGATCCCGCAGCATGGGCATTCTAGAACTAGCATGAACGCTCCCCTTTGATATTTTTAGCAATCAGGCGCAAAATTAGGCTTGTGAGTTTCATCAGTGCGCCACCCCTGCTGCTACGCTCTCGTCGATAAAGCGGCCTTCAATAAAGCGCTCCATGCCAAATGCGTCTGTCAGTGGGGATGATCCTTTGGCCATCAGCTCGGCCATGGCCCAACCTGATCCCGGGATCGCTTTGAACCCGCCTGTCCCCCAACCGCAGTTGATGAACACGCCGTCCACTGGTGTTTTTGATAGGATCGGTGATCGGTCTCCTGTCACGTCCACAATACCGCCCCATTGACGCAGCATTTTAAGGCGTGAAAGCATTGGGAAGGTTTCGTTCAACGCCCTTACCGTTTCCTCGACATGGTGGAACGATCCACGTTGGGTGTAGTTGTTGTAGCCGTCTGTGCCGCCACCGATGACCATTTCACCTTTATCTGACTGGGACAGGTAGCCGTGCACGGTATTGGCCATAATGACCACGTCCATTGCCGGTTTGATCGGCTCGGACACCAGCGCCTGAAGGGCCACAGATTCAAGGGGCAAACGGAAGCCTGCCATATTGGCAAGATCGCCAGAATGTCCCGCGACCACTATGCCCAGTTTATCGCAATCAATCGCGCCTTTGGTGGTGTCGACGCCAACCACCTTGCCGCCTTCGCGGCGGATGTTGGTGACTTCACATTGCTGGATCACGTCCATGCCCATATCAGAACAGGCACGCGCATAACCCCATGCGACCGCATCGTGGCGGGCCGTGCCACCGCGTGCTTGCCATAAGCCACCCAAAACGGGGTAACGAGGCCCCTCAAGGTTGATAATCGGGCACAGCTCTTTAACCCGCTGGGGGTTGATCCATTCGGTTGGAACACCCTGCAATGCGTTTGCGTGTGCTGTGCGTTGATACCCGCGTACTTCGTGCTGGGTTTGCGCCAGCATAATCACACCTCGTGGGCTGAACATAACGTTGTAGTTCAGGTCTTGGGACATCGTTTCATATAGTGAGCGCGATTTCTCGTAGATAGCAGCTGATGGGTCCTGCAGATAGTTTGAGCGAATGATAGTCGTATTACGCCCAGTATTGCCTCCGCCAAGCCATCCCTTTTCGACGATAGCCACATTCGTGATACCAAAGTTTTTGCCCAAATAATATGCGGTCGCCAAACCGTGGCCGCCTGCCCCGATAATGATCGCGTCATATTTCGCTTTTGGTTCCGGGGCGCGCCATGCACGTTCCCAGCCAGAATGATAACGGATGGCTTCGCGGGCAATAGCAAAGGCTGAGTAACGTTTCATAAGCGTCGCTTTCGAATAAGGAGCAAAGTTGCAGCTGGCGGGATTCGCAGGTGTGGCATACCTTGACCTTGTTTTGGGTGACATACAAAAAAAGAGGATACTCTGCGCGGCACTTTTTTGCAATTTTGCGACACCGCGACAATGGACTGCAACACACGCCGATCAAATGGCTGTGGGTTGGCGCAACACGCGTCCAATTGCCCCTTTTTTTAAAATCTTTGCGCGGTTACATCATGATTAGCTACAAAAGGGCGACGACATGGCGTTTTGGATCACTACAATTTTATTGGCACTAGTCGTTGCGGGACTGTTTGCCCTTGCGCTGCTACGCCGCACGGACATACCCGATGGCGCTGGTGATTATGATTTGCGGGTTTACCGTGATCAGTTGACCGAGGTCGATCGCGATCTGGAACGGGGTGTTTTGACGCCAGAAGATGCCAAACGAGTACGCACCGAAATTTCGCGCCGTATTTTGGCAGCTGATGCGGAACGCACCGTCGATACGGATTCCACACGAGGCGCGCCTAAAATTGTCTCTGCTGTTGTTGCGCTTGTTTTGGTTGGGGGCAGCTTAGCTCTTTATAAAGGTATTGGGCCAATTGATGGCCTAGGTGCACCTGGCTATGCCGACTTTGCGTTGGCCGATCGGATTGCATTCGCTGAAACTCTTCGTGAAAGCCGCCCGTCTCAGGCACGTGCCGAAGATAGCCTGACCAATTTGCCTCCGGTGGCTGAATTTAATACGGAGTACTTGCAACTTGTTCAAACTTTGCGGGACACAGTTGCTGAGCGACCTGACGACGTTCACGGTCATGCCCTATTGGTGCAAAATGAATCCAACTTAGGTAATTTTATTGCCGCTTATCAATCTCAAGGGCGCATTATTGAGCTCATGGGCGAGGAAGCGACCGTTGAAGACTTCACAGGGTACACAGATTTGCTGATCCTAGCAGCAGGTGGATATGTCTCGCCAGAGGCGGAACAAGCTGCCCGCGTTGCCTTAAGCCGCGACCCAAATAACGGAATTGCCCGCTACTACATTGGTCTGATGCTTGCACAGACTGGGCGCCCTGACATGGCGTTTCGCATTTGGGATCGTCTGTTGCAGATTGGCCCAGAAAGCGCGCCTTGGATTGCACCTATCCTTGAGAAAATACCTGAAATGGCGGTGCACGCTGGTGAAAACTATCAAATTCCAACAATAGGCAATGGCCGCCCGGGCCGTCCTGCAAATGGCCCAACAGCTTCTGACATCGAATCTGCTGGTGAAATGACGGGCGCTGAGCGCATTCAGATGATCGAAGGCATGGTATCTGGATTGTCTGACCGCCTTGCCACAGATGGCGGTTCAGCAGAAGAGTGGGCACAATTGATTGGTGCATTGGGTGTACTTGGTCGAACCAATCAGGCATTTGCTATCTATAAGAATGCTGAAACAGTGTTTGCCGATGATCCATCCGGTTTGGACTTGGTCACTCGGGCAGCACAACGCGCTGGAGTGGCCGAATGATACTTGAAGACGTCACAGAGTTCAGCGCAGCCCTTAAGCCGATGCGCCCTATCATAGGGTTGGATTTAGGCACTGTTACGATTGGTTTAGCTGTATCGGATACGTTTCTCGGCGTCGCCTCCCCTTTGGAAACGATCAAGCGCAAGAAGTTCGGCCTTGATGCTGCACGTTTGATCGAAGTCATCGAAAAGCGTGAGATATGCGGTTTGGTCCTTGGACTTCCGCGAAACATGAATGGGTCAGAAGGGGCGCGGTGCCAATCCACCCGTTCCTTTGCCCGCAACCTTGAAAAGGTATGGCCCGGCCCAATCACCTTTTGGGATGAGCGCCTGAGCACCGTTGCAGCTGAACGTGCTTTGCTCGAGGCTGACACATCCCGCAAACGCCGCTCTGAGGTTATTGACCACGTTGCTGCAGGTTTCATCCTGCAAGGATTGTTGGACCGCTTACAAGTCGTAAGGAAAGCATCATGACAACCCCCCCAGTTTGGCGGCGCAACGAAATCGAAAGCCCATGTATTCAAATCTGTGTAGTGCATCCCGAAACACGGCTGTGTACTGGCTGCAATCGTTCCATAGATGAAATTGGGCGTTGGTCTAAAATGCACCCTGATGAGCGCTCAGAGATAATGTTAGAACTACCAAATCGGCAATCAGGCCCCAAAGGGCGGCGTGGAGGTCGGGCCGCACGCTTAAAGCGTTAGTTACCCTATCATCGCTTTGCGCAGCATATTTACCGCTACCAGCACTAAGAACACACCAAACGCTCGCTTCAATGGTTTTGCATCCATCGAATGCGCCAGCTTCACGCCCCATGGGGCAGTGACCAACGTCATGGCAATAATAATACCGAACGCGATCAGATTGATTGCCCCAATGGTCAGTGGAGGTACGTCCATCTTCATATCGACAAACAAGAATCCAATCACAGCCGGTACTGCAATGACTACGCCAAACCCTGCGGCTGTAGCCACTGCACGGTGAATAGCTGTATTGAAAAGGCTCATCAAAGGCACGCCAAAGCTGCCCCCACCTATGCCCATCAATACCGACATAAATCCAACCAATGGCGATAGAATAAACCTCAATGGGCCTTTTGGCATCGTCTGGCCCAGACGCCACTCTGCGCGTCCAAAGCTCATGTAAACACCAACGATCAGCGCCAGAATGCCAAAGATCGCCTGCAGCGTATTGGAACGCAGCTGCGAAACAACCATCATGCCAACAAGTGCACCCACAGCAATGCCTGGGGCCCAGCTGCGCAAGATATCCCAATCGACAGCACCCTTTTTATGGTGGCTGTGGACTGAGCGCACGGATGTTACGATTATCGTCGCCAATGAGGTAGCCAAACACATCTGCATTAATTGCGGACCATCATAACCAAGCGTCTGAAATGCATAAAAGAATGCAGGCACAAGAACGATGCCACCACCAACCCCTAAGAGCCCCGCAAGGACGCCAGCAAAGGCACCAATGACCAAAAGAACAACAAGCATTTGGATCAACAACATCGTCTCTGGCATGATATTTCCTTTGAATTAGCCCGCTTGTGCGGCTTCGACTTCTTGAGCAGTCTGCGCCATTTGTGCGAGCGCCGCCAGAACCAGTTCAGGCCCTGCACCCGGTTTATTACCATCATCAGATAGCATACGTCGCCACCCACGTGCGCCCGGGCGACCAGCGAACAGACCCAACATATGACGGGTAACTTGGTTTAAGCGACCACCTGCCATCAAATGTGCTTCGATATAAGGTAGCATCTTGTGCACAGCTTGTTCTGCGGTAGTTACCTCGCCAACGCCAAAAATGACGGGATCCGCAGCACTTAGGATGTCGCTCGCCTGATGATAGGCAGCACGGCCAACCATGACACCGTCCAAACCATTTTCAAGAAAATTAGTTGCCTGTTCGAGCGACGTCACACCACCGTTAACGGAGATATGCAAGTTGGGGAAATAGCCTTTTACCTTATGAATTAATCCATAATCCAGCGGTGGCACTTCGCGGTTTTCCTTAGGACTAAGGCCTTTAAGCCACGCCTTGCGCGCATGAATTGTCACACGTTCGCACCCTGCCCCAACGATCCGTGCCAGAAACTCAGGAAGGATCTCTTCAGGATCCTGATCGTCGACGCCTAAGCGGCACTTAACAGTCACCTCAACGTCCACCTCAGCACGCATGGCTGCCACACATTCAGCTACAAGCGCGGGATGTTTCATCAACACAGCTCCAAATGTACCAGACTGAACACGGTCAGACGGGCAGCCAACATTCAGGTTAATCTCGTCATATCCAACATCGGCCCCCATGCGTGCGGCCTTTGCCAATTCAACAGGATCAGAGCCGCCAAGCTGTAAGGCAACAGGGTGTTCGGCGACGTCATGATCCAACAAATGCATTGCTCCACCACGTACCAAAGCGGGAGACGTGACCATTTCAGTGTAAAGCAACGCCTGTCCGCTTAGCTGACGGTGCAGGTACCGGCAGTGTCGATCGGTCCAGTCCATCATAGGCGCAACTGATAAGCGCGCAGAGCGCGAGACGCTGGATTTATTTGTGTTCATCAGCTTTTCCGGTGGTTGAAGCAAATTATTTTATCCGCCGCACCTAGGTCGCGACCCGTCTGCATTGGTTCAAAAGTGCAACTATCAGAAAATTGGTTCTAGACAAATGGAAACCAAGCGAACAATCCTTCGAGTTGGATTGATATAGCCTTGCATTAAAATTCGAAGATCACATATTTGTCTTTAACTACCCCTCGCGAACGCCTCCGCACCAAAGTTAATAACAACATTCCAAAGGAATACGGCGATGCTTTCTCTAACCTTAGGAATGATTGCGGCCTGTGCATGGGGTGTCCATGATTTTTGTATCCGCTTTGTGTCTCAACGTGGAGGCATTCTTCCTGCGATTGCAACCGTAATGGTTGGCGGGGCATTGTTCTTGCTCCCTATTTCGGGTGCTTTTGGAAATTGGTCAGCTATGACGCTGCAAAGCTTTGGCCTCAGCGTCATAAGTGGAGCAGTCTACCTTGTCGGCTGTATCAGCCTTTACAAAGCATTTGGGATTGGTCCTGTGCGTGTGGTTGCCCCTATCGTGGGGTCTTACCCAATATTGTCGATCGGTTGGGCTGCCTTGATGGGCCAGCCCGTTTTATGGGATCAATGGCTCGCTGTCGGCTGCGTCATCATGGGTGTCGCAATTGTCGGCATGTTGTCTGACCATTCTGAAAGCGACGGGTCGCAAAGGGCTGCAATAGGCTGGTCCTTGGTTGGCGCAGGTGGATTTGCAATAGCGTTCGCCGTTGGGCACCTCGCAACGCAAGTTGGCAGTGAATTGCCTGTGATATTGGTCACACGACTGACTGCTGCAACGGGTGCAATCATCCTATTGGCTCTATCCTCCGGAGCAAAAATACCCGAACGAAGCGCATGGCCCTTGTTGGCCTTAATGAGCTTACTGGATGCCTTAGCCCTTGGGATTGTTATCGCAGCAGGCAATCTACACCGTCCAGAATTTGCTGCCGTGGCAGCTTCAACTTTTGGGATAATTACAATTATTCTAGCTTGGCTGTTTTTAAAAGAGCGGATGACCGGAGGCCAATGGTTTGGTGTTGCGGTATGTTTTTTGGGAATTGGCTATCTGGTGCTTTAGTTTTTAGCCAAATCGCAAGAAATTACAGTAAGAAAAATCAGCCACTCATCGTTAAGTTCGCAAAGAGCCGGCCCGTTTAATGCATGCACAAGAAGAACTTATAAGTAATCATCTCCAAACAAAATAAACTTGCTTAGCCAATTGCTCAGAAGATGCGCAGCTCTTACAACACTCAATTCCAATTCTTTAAGTTTGATTAAATCTTAATGCCCGTTCCAACCAAGGAAATAATCAATCCATCTTTCCTCAAATCACCTAATACAAGGTACTCAATATTTAGCCCTATAATGCCATTTGCCTCAACTCTGATCGCTTTTGCCTTAAGTTCTAGCATTGCCAGTTCGATAGATTCCTGAAGAAAGTCAGTTTTCTTGACTGGCGTCGAACGCAAATAATTCCAAGCCTTTTTAAAGAAGGATTTTTTTTCAAAATTATAATGGAAATCAGTCGAAATAATTCCGCAACGAGCCTTAATCCTCAGATTGATGCTACTCTCTGTTGTGACCAGCATATCTTCAAATTTATTAAAGATGGTTTCGGTAGATTTTTGAGTTGTCGAAAATACAGGTTCTTTAGACGTCATCACTTTTGTTTGAACGCGGTCCTTCACATGGCATGTTATGCATAAACCATTATAGCTTTGTGCTGCCTGGCTTTCTGCATACCCCATGGACACTGAACAATCACGACATTTAGCCAAAGCCTTTAACCTCCAGGTTAACAATAACTGCTTACAGTCCCGGCCAATATTCAAGCCGACTACAATTTTATTTAATATACGTTTTTGGTATTTATCGAGTCATTTTTTCTATCATGTCAGAATTTGTCTGCATGATGCGCGCCGCTCCATTAAACTGCTGCTGAGCTCGGATCATATTAGTCATCTCGGTGGTGATATCCACATTAGATCCTTCTACATAGCCTGTCTTTAAATCTCCAAAACCAGCCGAGTTAGGGTTGCCTAGAAAAACTTTTCCAGACAGATCGGTTGGCGCATACTTGCCACTTCCAAGCTGCTTCAAGCCGTTTGGGTTTGCAAATATTGAGAGAGGTATTGTCGCAACCGGAACTTCAGCACCCTTTCCAAAGGCAGCTAAGATATTGCCATTATTTCCGATACTAATACTTGATAATGGATCAGCTGAGTTGTTAACAGGCACTTGGATTTTTTGCAGCACAGTAGCATCAGCACCAACGCCTACAAAGTTGCCGTCTACCGCGCTCATCCCAAGTACAAAATCACCGTCTTGAGAAACTAAAAAACCTTCAGAATCCAACGAAAATGCTCCGTTTCGGGTCACCGAATATCCTATTTGATCAGTAGCTTGCGTCATGAAATACCCATTGCCCACAATTGCAGTATCCAATGCGCCGCCCATTTCCACCAAAGCACCTTGAGCATCACTACGTCGAGACTCTTCGGTGTTTGCACCCAGGCCAACCAGAGCACTTTCCACACCATCTGCTGTTCTGCCATTGTAGAATTCAGAAAATGCCACAGAACTTTTCTTAAATCCTGTTGAATTTGCGTTGGAGATATTATTGGAAATCATCGACAGCTCGTGAAGAGCAGTGTCCATACCGGATTTAATTGTTGAAAACATCACACAAACTCCCTAGGTCAATCATCTGTTAAATGCAATTTTTGTACCAAGGGCGTCAACAACTGCACAATTAACTATTTATTTCTAATTAAAGAGAATTACTAAAAATTACCCTAAGAAATCGAATAAATTTCTACTACTCAATCGAGAGAATGTAGCCTGAGCAGCCTCTTTATTTGTTAGTAATCCTTGTAATTTAGTCAGCAATTCAGCCATGTCAGCATCACTAATTTCGGAGATATCCTCATTTAAATCGACTAATGTATTTTGCGTACTTTCAACAAAGTTTTGAGCCGTGTTAGCAGCAACCCCTAGCTCCGTTCGCATCGATATGAAATGTTCAAAGACATCGTGTAATTTATTCTGAACTACCGGGTTTGATAACGAACGCGGTAAAATGACCTCATCATTTACATTCGAACCAATTCCCTTTTGCACTCTGATTGATTGATCCGAAGCGCTTGGGAGATCACTAGAGAAGTTTGTAATTTTGAGTTCAACACCAGCTCCAGAAAATGAAATCTTATTATCAGCAGAAACTGCAGCGGTTATGCCCGTCGACGCGGTATTACTATTTATCTCAGCCACAAATCCGTTGAAGTCATTTCCATAAACATTGGCCTCAATCTCATAAGCAGTTCCATCAGCCACCATCTCGAATTTATACTGATTAGCTTGGCCCGAAATAGGAAAAACTACATCCACAGAATTTCCGTCTGACAGTAAATTTGACGATATTCCTGAAGATATGTCGTAATTTAAGCTTTGAGAAAATTCATCAATAGCGTCAAATATAGAGAAATTACCACTTGCTGAATTGGCAGAAAGAAAAACCTCATTACCAGAAAAATTCTGCCTTAAATGGCTGTCTCGAGAAACCTGTATGGACTTCTCAACAGCTGATCCAGAATAGCTAACATCGCCAAAATTACTTACTTTGAATGGTTGTTCTTCGGTAGAAACTCCAGAAAAATATCCGTTTCCTAAAGCATCTTGTCCATTAGCAATGCTTAAGATTTCATTTTTTATACCTGTAATTTCGAGCTGGAATAATTTTCGTTCACCAGGGGTTAAAAAACCGTTCGAACTCTCAACATGTAATTCCTTTAAACGTACAGCCGCATTTTGCAATTGTTCAAAGCTAATATCAATTCTCTCAAGATCTGAAATTACCCGTCCAGCATTACTATTAAATTGAGTGGTCTCTTGTTTATGCTCTTCGGAAGCATTCAAAAGTGCGATGTCTTGCACATCGTGTTTTAAAGACAAAGTCTTTTTTCC
>CAJJAR010000005.1 GCA_905182105.1 uncultured Paracoccaceae bacterium | reverse complement strand
ATGATTTTGGATTGGCGCCAACTGTCCAAACTGAAATCAACATACACCGATGCATTGCAGGATCACATCAACGCCAACACTGGCCGCGTACATACGTCATACCTAATCGCAGGCGCATCAACGGGTCGTCTGGCCTCCTCCGATCCAAACCTACAAAACATTCCTATTCGATCTGAAGAAGGACGCCGCATTCGCGAGGCGTTTATCGCTGAAACGGGCAAAACACTTGTCGCCCTCGATTATTCCCAGATCGAATTACGCATCCTGGCCCATATTGCTAACATCCCTGCCCTAAAGCAGGCCTTTGCCGATGGACACGACATCCACGCCATGACCGCGTCTGAAATGTTCGATGTCCCATTAGACAAAATGACCCCCGAAATCCGTCGTCAAGCCAAAGGAATCAACTTTGGCGTCATCTACGGAATTTCCGCCTTTGGTCTTGCACGTAACCTTCGTATCCCACGGGCCGAAGCCCAAGGGTTCATCACCCGCTATTTCGAACGTTTCCCAGGCATCCGCACTTACATGGATGACACCAAAGCATTCGCGAAAGAACACGGGTATGTGCAAACCCTATTTGGGCGCAAAATCCACACGCCGAACATAACTGCCAAGGGACCACACGCTGGCTTTGCTGCACGCGCTGCGATCAACGCACCGATCCAAGGGACCGCTGCCGATGTGATCCGCCGCGCGATGGTCCAGATGCCAGACGCAATCGCACACCTACCAGCCAAAATGCTATTGCAGGTGCACGAT
Source organism: uncultured Paracoccaceae bacterium (assembly GCA_905182105.1). GTDB lineage: Bacteria > Pseudomonadota > Alphaproteobacteria > Rhodobacterales > Rhodobacteraceae > Ascidiaceihabitans. The sequence continues at coordinate 14,194 of CAJJAR010000005.1, read as the reverse complement.
GAACTCTTGTTTGAGGTCGAAGACCACGCCGTTGATGAACTGATCAAAGTGGCCAAAGACATCATGGAAAACGCAGCTGACCCAGTGGTTAAGTTAGATGTGAAACTCACAGTCGAAGCAGGCCAAGGGGCAAACTGGGCAGAAGCCCACTAAACCAATCATCTGTACGCAACCCGTGGACGGCCCGCCGCTTCTACTGTGATGGTTGCCTCCACAAACACCTCACGCGCCTCAGTCGCTGCTTTGCGAATATCGCGCTCAACCCGCAACTGAATGTCATCGGCACCAGCCGCTTTTGCATCCGCCATTGCCAGCTCACCCAACACCGCTTCCATCCGCGTCAACGCACTATCGGCGTCACCAAAATCCTCTAGTCCAGTATCCAAATGCAGGCGGTACAGGCCCTCGCTTGGAGACGTCACAGAGCCGCTGCGCCGCATCGTAACCCGTCCCACAACAGCACCAATTGCGTTGGCCACACCCGCATGTTCGGGTAGGATCATTTCGCTACCCACCAACTCACCCACCGCTGGATAATAGCTGGCTGCCGACGCACCAAGGCCGATAACCGGCAGGTTCAAACCAACATCTATACGCATCAATCCGCGATGTTTCTGCAACCCACCCTGTGTCAAAACGTGGCGCGCAAGAACATCCTCAGCGATTCCAAAACTTGGATCTTCTTCAGCAAAAGCAGTCTCTAAAAGAGCTAAACCAGTCTGATAGGTTAGACGATCCACAATCATTTGCGCGACGACGTTAGGTTCATTGGATAACATATTGCCTGACCCGGTACGCCTACGACCAAACAACAACAACGCCTTCTCAGCGGAATCGCGATCCCACACGTCGACACGCAACAACATATGGCTCGCATCAGATGGCGTTAGACCAGCAATCTGCACAAGCCCACGTTCCACAAGGCGCTTCAACGCGCCCTGTTCAATGCGGTTTTTCAGAATGACACCTAGCGACTGTACCGTATCGCCAACCCGTTCCAACAAATCAGCATCCCGCGCACTTAAGCCTTCCACACTTTGCCCCTGAACACGGCGCACAAAACGCCCGTCATATTCGCCCGGTGTCGTGCTGCGCAATTGACTGTCCAACGCGCTGTGCACAACCTCTGGCGCGTCCATAGCCAGTAAAGAAATGGGCAACAAACGACGGGGTCCAAGGGTCACACCGCCTTGCAGTCCCTCGCTGATGAAATGCACTTCGCTGTCGCCACCCAAACCATGGGTGCGCATCGCCACCGCCTCAACCATTGTGCGGTACGGGCCAACACGGGCACCACCCGCATCAATCGCAGGGCGACCATTACGCAACACGGCAATGTCCGTCGTCGTACCGCCGATGTCTGACACCAGTGCGTGGTCCGCACCCGTCATCCATCGTGCGCCAACGATTGATGCGGCAGGGCCACTTAGGATCGTCTCAATTGGGCGCTCACGGGCCTGCACGCTTGAAATCAACGCACCATCCCCACGCACAACCATCATCGGCGCTGTAATGCCAATGTCCTTCAAAACGTCTTCTGCACGCCCAATCAAACGATCAATCATCCCAATCAAGCGTGCATTCAAAACTGCTGTCAGGGCGCGTTTTGGGCCGTTCAACTTGGCAGACAACTGATGGGATGCAGATACCGGTTTACCCGTGATTTGCGTCACCAACGCCAGCGTACGTAATTCATGTGCGGGATTACGGGTTGCGAATTGACTGGCCACGGCAAAGCCACTGACCTCATTCTTGTTCGCCTCAAGAAACGCAATCAACGCGTCTTCATCCAGTGGGTTGGCTTCACCACCAGCATGATTATGGCCACCCATCAGAACAATGCATGGATCACCCTTCAACGCATCCCGAAGGCCATGCCCATCCAGATCCTTTTCACGAAATCCGATATAGATCAGCGCGACGCGGCCACCTTGCCCTTCAACCAATGCGTTGGTTGCAAGTGTCGTTGACAATGATGCCATAGACACATCACCCGCAGCGATACCAGATTGCTCCAGCACAGCGCGCACAGCGCCGCCAACACCAATAGCCAGGTCATGACGCGTGGTGAGTGCCTTGGCGATGGCAATCACGACTTCTTCGTCGCGGATTAAAACCGCGTCTGTATATGTGCCGCCCGTGTCGACGCCCAACAGTATTGTCATCGCCTGCCTCCTGACTATTTGGAATCTAAATATCGCAAGTTTGCGTCATGTCTTGCTCAGTTGCGTCACCGCCCAACGGGCAGCGTCAGCAACGGTCTCATCAGGATCATTAACTAGTTCCGCAGAAATTGATGTCAGTCCAACATCTCCACTGTTGCCAATCGCATAAAGGACATTGCGAATAAAACGATCCCGCCCAATGCGCTTGATCGGCGATCCAGAGAACTTCGCGCGAAACGCTGCATCATCCAAACACGCCAATTCCGCCAATGCGGGGGCGGCCAAGTCATCCTTTGCAGCGTATCGAATGTCACTCGCAGCCACAGCAAATTTGTTCCAAGGGCACGCGGCCAAACAGTCATCACAGCCATAAATATGATTGCCCATCAGACCACGCAAAGACTCATCAATCGGACCCTTATGTTCAATCGTAAGATAAGAAATACAGCGCCGCGCATCCAACTGATATGGGGCAGGAAACGCATTGGTCGGGCAGGCATCCAAACAGGATGTACACGACCCACAGTGATCTACTTCAGGCGTATCAGGGTCCAACTCAACTGTGGTGAAAATAGACCCTAAAAAGGCCCAATTACCCCACTGACGGCTCACCAAGTTCGTATGCTTACCTTGCCATCCCAAACCTGCTGCGGCACCCAAAGCCTTTTCCGGAACAGGGGCGGTATCAACAAAAACCTTCAGCTCACCACCGGCCTCCTCGATAAACCAGCGGGCCAATCTTTTCAGGCGCTTCTTGACCAAATCATGGTAGTCTTTATTCTGCGCATAAACTGATATCGCGCCACGATCAGGCATCGATAATACTTCGCGCGGATCATGTTCTGGCGCATAACTCTCTGCCAACATCAAAACCGATTTTGCCTCTGGCCACAAAGCCCCAGGATTGCCCCGCCAGTGCATACGATCTGCCATCCACCCCATCTGACCGTGATAACCCGCTTCAACAAAAGCAGCCAAACGTTCGGGGACTTCGGGCACCGCATCGAGACGACACACACGCGCCATCACAAACCCCTCTTCCAAGGCCCGCTCAATCAAACGCGCCTTTAAGGTCATAGCTTCATCTTACCAAATAAACTCTCGGGGGTCTGGGGGCCGACAGCTCCCAGCGCAGTATCAAAAATCAAGATCATTGTAGTGACGTGGTGGTGGAAAGCCCGAAACCTGATCTGCCAGAATTGAACGAAACGCAGGGCGCGATTTAATCTTCGCATACCAATCTTTCACTGCAACAGAACGGTTCCAATCCACATCCGAAATATAATCCAACGATGAAAAATGCGCGGCGGCGGCAAAGTCAGCGAGCGTCATATGATCACCTGCCAACCAACGACGATGATCCAACAACCACGTCATATAATCGAGGTGGTATTTTATCGCCTTTGCGCCGGCTTTCACGTTCTTGCTGTCTGGATAACCCTGGCCAGTCATCTTCTTGTTCACGCGCTCATATAACAAATTTGATGTCACTTCGTGATGAAACTTATCATCAAACCAGCTCACCAAACGGCGCACTTCAAGACGGGCAACCGAATCACTCGGCAACAATGAAGGCTCGGGTCGTGTCTCTTCGATGTATTCACAAATTGGAGCGCTCTCAGACATCATGATGCCATCTAGGCGCAGCACGGGCACCTTAGCTGCTGGGTTGCGGCGCAAGAAATCTGGATCAGCGTCCCAGTAACGTTCCTCAACCAACTCAACCTCAATCTTTTTCTCAGCAAGGCTCAAACGAACCTTACGGCAGAACGGGGAAAGCGGGACGTGAAAGAGACGGGCCATCATAAATCCAAATTAAATACAGGTGGTAACCTTCAATGACCTGTTATTTAGAGATTTTCAACTCTCGAAACACGCAGATCGACCATCCAAACGAATTGTGGCCGCTCCATCAATGATTTGGCCCGTGCGTTTTCGCACTGAATCGGATGGCCTAGAAGCGGATCGGGTCTTTGGAGAGGGGAGAATTGCCGCCAAACGTGCAGCTTGCGTCGCGCTTAATGCTTCAGGCTCAACGCCAAAATAATGGTGCGCGGCCGCTTCAACGCCAAACACTCCCTCATCAAATTCAGCAATGTTCAGATACACTTCAACGATACGGCGTTTGGACCAAATCGCTTCGACCAGCGGTGTCATCAGCGCTTCCATACCTTTGCGGGTAAAGTTGCGACCGTGCCAAAGGAATACGTTTTTAACCGTTTGCTGTGAAATCGTTGAGGCACCCGTATGCCCACCAGCCGCGATAGCAACCTTGATCGCCTTTAGATCGAACCCCCAGTGCTGACAAAAATTAGCATCCTCTGCAGCAACAACAGATCGGGCCATGACAGGCGCAATCTCTTCAATTGAAACCCACTCGTGATCCACACCGCCAAGACGCCGCACCTCTTGAAACATGTAAATTGTCGTGGGCGGGTTCACGACCGCAAACAATAGGATAAGCGTGATGACCAAAACAAAACCAGCGCAAATCACACGAAAACCTTGCCGCAACAACCAGCTAAACGGATTGTGCCGCGCTTTGTCCTTGGACTTCGCCTTTTGTTTTTTTGTTTTTACTGCCTTCGCCATGAGGCAGCTATAGCGCCCAAGGCTAAATCAGGAAAGCCTTGAGCGCATAAGGAGGCCAGTATTATTGGCCCCCTTGTTCCTGTGCCTTACTCGGCAGGAATTGCTGTTTCTTCAATTGTCAGTGGAGCGGCTAAATGCACCAACATTTCTTTTGGGCAAATCTGCAAGAAGTTGGCCTGCTCAGCATCCCAATGCTGAAGAATGCCCGTTGCTTTACGGCTACCTGTTTCAGCAACATGTTGCTCAAGCAAACCTTTCAGCTGCGCGACCCAATGTGGCACTGTTACTGCGCAAGTGACCAATGTTTCGTGGTTGATCAATGCAGGTGCTTCACCATCAGGGTCGTACAGATAGGCCATGCCGCCGGTCATACCCGCACCAAAGTTTGCACCAATAGATCCGATGATAACTGCAACACCGCCAGTTGTGTATTCGCAACCGTTTGAACCACAGCCCTCAACAACAACCTTTGCACCAGAGTTACGTACTGCGAAACGTTCGCCTGCACGACCAGCTGCAAACAGGTACCCATCCGTCGCACCGTACAAAACGGTGTTCCCGATGATAGTATTGTCAGCCGCAACAATTGGCGTGGACATCGGTGGACGCACAACAATCATGCCTCCTGATAGACCCTTGCCAACATAGTCATTCGCGTCACCAGATACTTCCAGCTTCAAACCAGGTGCTGCAAAGGCACCCAAAGATTGACCTGCAGAACCCTGCAATTTGATTGTCAGGTGATCGGACTGCAGCGAGTTGCGCATACCGAACTGTTTGACGATGTGGCTAGAAGTCCGCGTCCCAACCGAACGGTGCGTGTTTTGCACCGCATAGCTAAGCTGCATCTTTTCACCATCTTCCAAGAAACGTGCAGCGTCGCGCACAATTTCGGCGTCCAGTGTATCAGGCACAGGATTACGGTCTTTGTTGCGGTCATACTTGATGTTCACCGCACCATCGACAGTGATCAACAGTGGGTTCAGGTCTAAGTCATCAAGGTGGGCAGAGCCACGTGAAACCTGCGCCAATAGATCAGCACGACCGATCACATCATCCATGCTGCGCGCGCCAAGGGACGCCAACAACTCACGTACTTCTTGTGCGTAGAATGTGATCAAGTTTACCACTTTGTCCGCGTTGCCTGTAAACTTGTCACGCAATGCTTCGTCCTGCGTACATACCCCAACTGGGCATGTGTTGGATTGGCACTGGCGCACCATAATGCAGCCCATCGCGATCAAAGCAGCAGTGCCGATACCGTATTCCTCGGCACCGAGCATCGCAGCCATCACAACGTCACGACCAGTGCGTAAACCACCGTCGGTACGCAATGTAACGCGTTCGCGAAGGTTGTTCATGGAAAGAACTTGGTGTGCTTCAGTCAGCCCCATTTCCCACGGTAGACCCGCATATTTGATCGAAGTTGCAGGGGATGCACCTGTGCCACCATTGTGGCCAGAGATCAGAATCACGTCGGCCTTTGCCTTGGCAACTCCCGCAGCAATCGTACCAACACCTGAGGATGCAACCAATTTCACGGTCACTTTGCAGCGTGGGTTGATCTGCTTCAGATCATAAATCAGCTGGGCCAAATCCTCGATAGAATAGATATCGTGGTGTGGTGGGGGTGAGATCAATGTAACACCTTTGGTCGAGTGGCGCAGGCGCGCGATCAGGTCCGTGACTTTCATCCCCGGTAACTGCCCGCCTTCACCCGGTTTCGCACCTTGGGCCACTTTGATTTCCAGCTCTTCGCACTGGTTCAAATACTCAGCTGTCACACCAAAACGACCAGACGCAACCTGCTTGATCTTCGCAGATGGATTGTCCCCATTTGGCTCTGGCACAAAGTGTGCTGGATCTTCACCGCCTTCACCAGAATCTGATTTCGCGCCGATGCGGTTCATCGCGACGTTCAGTGTCTTGTGTGCTTCTGGTGACAGAGCGCCCAAAGACATGCCCGGGGTTACGAAACGCTTACGGATGGATGTGATGCTTTCGACTTCTTCCAACGGGATCGCTGTGCCCAATGGTTTGAAATCTAGCAGGTCGCGCAAATGAATTGGCGGATTGCTTTGCATCTTGGCAGAGTACTGCTTCCACATCTCAAAAGACGCCTTGTTACAGGCAGTCTGCATCATGTGCATCGAGGTTGCTTCCCACGCGTGGGTCTCACCTGATTTACGTGATTTGTAGAAACCACCGATTGGCAACACGTTGCCGCCCAACCAACCTTTGGCGTGCACTTCTTCAGATTTGCGCTGAATACCGGAAACACCGATACCAGAAATACGTGATGTCATACCCGGAAAGAACTCAGCGCACATCGCACGGGATAGGCCAACAGCCTCAAAGTTTAGACCACCGCGATAAGAGGACATCACGGAAATCCCCATCTTCGCCATGATCTTCAACAGACCTTGGTCGATGGCATCACGGTAACGCTTAACCGCTTCAGTTAATGTACAATCCAACAGACCGCGCTCGATGCGCTCAGCCAGTGAATCTTCGGCCAAATACGCGTTCACAACAGTTGCACCACAACCGATTAGAACCGCAAAGTAATGCGGATCAACACATTCCGCAGCACGGACGTTCAAGGAACAGAAGGTGCGCAGACCTTTGCGTGTCAAGTGACTGTGCACCGCAGATGTCGCAAGGATCATCGGCATCGCAACACGTTCTTTGCTGCTTTTCTCATCCGTTAGGACGATGTGGCCAGCACCAGAACGAACCGCGTCTTCAACCTCGGAACGGATTCGCACCAAGTTTGAATTTAGCGTGCCTTCGCCTGCCTCAAATGTACAATCAATGGTCGCCAATTGCGCGTTGAACTGTGCAGTCAGTTCATCCCACTGCGCATTGCCAACGAACGGGCTGTCAAGCGTTAGAATCTCTGTCTGGGCACTGCTTTCGTCAAGCACGTTCTTGAGGTTACCAAAACGCGTCTTCAAGCTCATGACGCGGAATTCGCGCAAGCTATCAATCGGAGGGTTGGTAACCTGCGAGAAATTCTGACGGAAGAAGTGGCTAAGCGGACGATACATGTTCGACAAAACCGCCGACGGCGTATCGTCACCCATAGATGCCAAAGTTTCTTTGCCGTCTTCAGCCATTGGAGCAAGGATCTGCTCCAGCTCTTCAATGGTGTAACCAGCCGCGATTTGGCGACAGCGTAGTTCGTCACCCTTGAACAACGGCTTCTCTTCGACCTGTGACAGTTCAACGTCCAAATCTTTAATCTTGCCAACCCACTCACCAAAGGGACGTGCGGCTGCCATCTCGTCTTTGATTTCTGTATCGTGATACAGCTTGCCCTCTTTCATATCGATAGCAAGAAGTTGTCCCGGACCAAGCGCGCCTTTTTCTTTAACGCGGGCCTCATCCAGTGGAACCATACCTGTTTCAGAACCCGCGATAACAAGGCCATCATTGGTCACGACATAACGCATTGGGCGTAGGCCATTGCGGTCAAGACCCGCACAAACCCAGCGACCATCGGTCATAGCCAACGCAGCAGGGCCATCCCATGGCTCCATCACAGAGTTGCAATAGGAATACATGTCGCGCCACGCTTGTGGCAGTTCAATCGCCTGCTTGGACCAGCTTTCTGGAACCAACATTGTTTTCGCCATTGGGGCGTTACGGCCGGCACGGACCAAAACCTCAAACACAGAATCCAGCGCAGCGGAGTCTGAGGAGCCGGATGCAACGATTGGCTTGATGTCTTCAGCCATGTCACCGAACACGTCAGAGGCCATGCGAATTTCGTGGCTCTTCATCCAGTTTATGTTACCCTTGAGCGTGTTAATCTCACCGTTGTGCGCCAACATGCGGAATGGCTGTGCCAACCACCATTGTGGGAAGGTGTTTGTGGAATAACGCTGGTGATAAATCGCAAATGCAGATTCAAAACGTTCGTCCATCAGGTCTGGATAGAACTCTGCAACCTGTTCGGCCAACATCATGCCTTTGTAGATGATAGAGCGGCAAGATAGCGACGCGATGTACAGCTCACCGATGCCCGCAGCAGTCGCTGCTTTTTCGATGCGACGGCGGATCACATAAAGTTCACGCTCGAATGTGTCTTCATCAACGCCCTTAGCATTTGAAATCAAAATTTGCTCAATCTCAGGACGGGTCGCATTTGCTTTTTCGCCCAAGCACTCAACCGCAACCGGCACGTGGCGCCAGCCGTAGATATAGTAACCCATGCGTAGAACTTCGGTTTCAACAATTGTACGGCAGGTCTCTTGAGCCGCAAAATTTGTTCGCGGCAAGAACACCTGACCAACAGCCATCATCTGATCTTTGTTTGGTTTATGACCTGTGCGTTCGATTTGATCATAAAAGAAAGGAACTGGGATCTGAACGTGAATACCAGCACCATCACCAGTCTTGCCATCCGCATCAACAGCACCTCGGTGCCAGATTGCTTTTAGCGCAGCGATGCCGTTTTCAACGACTGAACGTGTAGGCTTCCCATCAATCGAAACAACCAAGCCAACACCACAAGAAGAGTGCTCTTCTTCTTCAGAGTACAGACCCTTTTCGGCCATGAACGTGCGCTTTTCTTTCTCGGCGCGAACCCATTCTGAGTCATATTTGGTCATATCGTGTCTCCTTCACTTGGCGCGAACAGCGCCATTGTCTCTTTGGTGGTCATCTTGCGATGATCCCCTGCCAACGCGTACCCGCCTGGGGCAGCATCAGCGAAAAATTCCAATTTCAACGGGGCGTCGCCCGCATTCTCGAATAGGCCAGCTGACAAGTTGCGCACGCCATCACCCATGGTGGCGTACCAAAGTGTCGAACCGCAAACTTCGCAGAAACCACGCTCTGCCCAATCCGAGGATTGGTAAGTTTTGGCAGGACCCTCAACTGTGATGCCTGTTGCCGGAAGCGACATGAACATCGAGCTGGTGTGACGACGGCACATATCGCAATGACACGCACGTACGATTGGTTTGGTTACAGTTGCTTTAACTGTCACCGCGCCGCACATGCACTGGCCATCCAATATTTTGCTGTCTTGCGTCACTTGGGTCTGCACCTCTGACCTTAACTGTTTCAACATATGTCGGCCGGACCGACAAAAAACCTACGCAATACCGACGTAGATTTTGCAATATTTATTCTGCAGCAACCTGCGCTGGTGCAGCCAAATCAGCCAAGATTGCTTGCGCGCAATCACGGCCATCTTTGATCGCCCAAACCACAAGAGACGCACCGCGAACGATGTCACCAACAGCGTAAACGCCGTCCATACCCGTCTTACCGGTTGAGTAGTCAGTTAGGATTGTACCCCAACGGCTTACAGCTAGATCTGGTTCATTCCAAAGCGTTGGCAAGGCCTCAGGTAAGAAACCCAGCGCCATGATCACGATGTCTGCATCTTCGACATAATCCGCACCATCGATCACTTCTGGCGCTTGGCGACCGCTGACATCAGGCGCACCTAAACGCATCTTTTGGACCATTACGCCACTGACGTTATCGCCGGAAACGACAAACCCTTTCGGCGCAGATAGCCATTCAAACACTACGCCTTCTTCTTCAGCGTTCTCAACTTCGCGCTGTGAGCCAGGCATGTTTGCGCGGTCACGGCGATACAAGCATTTCACCGATGTCGCGCCCTGACGAATAGATGTGCGTACACAATCCATCGCAGTATCACCGCCACCAATAACAACAACGCGCTTGCCTTCAGCGTTCAGGGCACCGCTGTCAAACTTAGGCACTACATCGCCAAAGCTTTTGCGATTGCTGGCCGTTAGGAAGTCGATCGCACGCACAACGCCGTTCGCTTCAGACCCTTCGGCCTGCAAGTCGCGGCTTTTGTAAACGCCCGTCGCAATGATGACAGCGTCATGTTTTGCATGGATATCAGCAAAGCTGATGTTTTCGCCTACCGTTGTGTTCAATTCGAACTTAACACCACCCAGTTCAAGCTGTTCATTGCGGCGCACCACAATGTCTTTTTCCAACTTGAAGCCTGGAATGCCGTAAGTCAGCAAACCGCCAGCGCGGTCATAGCGGTCATAAACTGTAACCTGCAAACCCGCGCGGCGCAAAACATCAGCGGCCGCCAAGCCACCAGGACCAGCACCAATGATGCCCATGCTTTCAGCGCGCTCAACCTTAGGAGAGATCGGAAGAACCCATCCCTTATCCCATGCAGTGTCTGTAATATATTTCTCAACCGCACCGATGGTGACAGTGCCGTGACCTGAACCCTCAATCACGCAGTTGCCTTCGCACAGGCGGTCCTGTGGGCAGATGCGTCCGCAGATTTCTGGGAATGTGTTTGTGGCCTGGGAAACCTCGTAGGCTTCTTGCAAGCGGCCCTCGGCTGTTAGGCGTAGCCAGTCAGGGATGTTGTTGTGCAAAGGGCAGTGCGTTTGGCAATATGGCACACCGCATTGGCTGCAGCGGCTGGATTGCTCTTCGGCTTTGGCTTTAGCGAACTCTGCATAGATCTCATCGAAATCTTCACGTCGTACATCTGCTTCACGCTTTTGTGGCATGTAGCGTTCGATGTTTATGAACTTCAGCATCGGTTGTTTGGCCATGGTACCCTCGGTCACAGAATCTTGAAAACTCTGCTTAAATGACATCTTAATTTGGATAAAGACAGGAATGCTGACCTATATGTGAAATAATTCGAATGCTTATGGCTTTTTGCCCACACTTGTGGAAATTAAATGGCCGATTCGGACCTTAAATTCACTTTCCTTTTATTTTTCTGATCCTGTAACAGCGTGGGAAATATTAAGGCGCACCGTATATGTCATTATTTCATCTTTTCATTTTGGCCGTAATTCAAGGCCTGACCGAATTCCTACCTGTCAGCTCTTCGGGGCACCTTATTCTCCTGCCATCACTGACGGGTGCAGAAGATCAAGGATTGGCAATCGATGTCGCCGTTCACGTCGGCACCCTATTCGCCGTCGTCATGTATTTCTGGGCCGATGTGCGCACTACCCTAATTGGGTGCACACGATTGGTACGAGGGCGCGTAGATACAGACGGCGCGCGCCTTGCCCTTTATCTTGCAGTAGCAACGATCCCAGTCGTGATCGCGGGCCTCATTTTCAAAATCACAGGGCTAAACGATCTACTGCGCAGCACAACTGTGATCGGCTGGACCATGCTAATCTTTGGTATTGTACTGTACTGGGCCGATAGAACTGGCGCGCACTCAAAAACAGATAGCGATTGGTCAATGAAAGACGCAATCATAATGGGATTGGCGCAAGTCCTTGCACTTATCCCCGGAACATCCCGTTCTGGGATCACAATCACCGCAGCGCGTAAATTGGGGTATGCCCGTGAAGACGGCGCAAAGTTGGCGATACTTATGTCCATCCCAACAATCATTGCTTCTGGAGTATTGCTTAGCGCCGATGTCGTCGATCAAGCCAACTGGGCGCTCGCACGCGATGCTGGAATTGCCGCAGCATTCGCATTCATCGCTGCCATGGTTTCACTGGTGCTGATGATGCGCCTTTTGCGCAGCAACAGTTTCACACCGTACGTGATCTATCGTGTTATCTTAGGGATCGGCTTGATCCTTTGGGCTAGCTCTTAATCAGATTAGGCCCGAAGGTTTTTAGCGCTCTCTTTGATCGCATCGTACTGACCTGTTGGACGGAAGCGCCACAGATAGTCTGGCAAAATCGCCTGCATCGCTGCTGGCTCGATTCCTAAATTGGCAAATCCTTTTGCGTCATCTGCAACAACGTTATCGATGGCCAGATTTTTGACCTGATCACGTGTGACCAATACGGGTGCAATCCCGAAGGTTAACTTACCACCCATCTCAAAGAAGAGCGCCATGATACGCGCGACAAAGAACGGCATGTTTAGAACCAAACGACGACGGCGGATGATACCCAGCATCGTGCCCATCAAATCGCGCAGGCTTGCCACATCCGGGCCGCCCAATTCGTACACGCCAACAGCCACATCTGTGGTCACAGCCAGTTCAGCAGCCTTAGCTACATCATCAACGTGAACTGGTTGAAATTTCGTTTCCGCACCAACCAATGGCAAAACAGGCCCCATACGGGTCATGCCAGCAAAACGGTTAAAGAATTCATCCTCAGTCCCGAACACAACGGACGGGCGCAGGATAATAGCATCGGGCATGTGTGCCTGAACGCCAGCTTCACCTTGAGCCTTAGTGTGAGAGTAAACGCTTTTGGAATTAGCATCCGCACCGATCGCAGAGATGTGAACCATCTTCGCGATACCTTGCTCTGCAGCCAACCGTGCAACACGTGTCGCTCCGTCAGCCTGAACTGCTTCAAAGGTGTTTTTGCCATTGCGGGCCAAAATTCCCACGCAGTTGATTACCGCGTCCGCGCCCCGCATGACCTGAGCAACAGAAGTATCATCACGGATGTTGCACAGAACCGGCTCAACCTGACCAACGGTGCCGTAAGGCTTAACATACATCGCCTCATTCGGGCGACGCACCGCAACACGAACACGCCAGCCCGCCTTAGCCATGCGGCGCGTGATATAGCGACCTACAAAACCTGAACCGCCATAGATGGTTACCAATTTGGACATGGATATGCTCCTGCAAAGCTGCGTTAATTGGGGGATGATGTACCGTCCAGCGCCCTTTGGAACAAGGTGGTATTTCGATGCAATGCGATGGATTAACGAATTGATTACAGATTATGGTTAATCTGACCCCAATTCCACTGTCAAACACGCACCGAATCCGTTTGACACGTCACAAAGGCAAGCTTACATCCGCCTTCAATACACCTGTGCCCAGGTGGCGGAATGGTAGACGCGCTAGCTTCAGGTGCTAGTGTCCTTATGGACGTGGAGGTTCGAGTCCTCTTCTGGGCACCACTTTCCTTAGTAAGCATGTAGTTATCCTGTTGGTTTTCAACGGTTTTCAATTTGCTTACTGCAGGACTGGCCACCAAATGAACCACCAAAATCATACCTACCTGAAGCAGCGGAGTGGTATTTATTACTTCACCCGTAGAATTCCAAATGACCTACAGCGGCAATACAAACGCGATAGGCTGTATGTATCTCTGAGGACTAGAAGCAAACGTAAAGCCATGGCTGCGTCCGAGAGGCTCTCAAATGAGCTAGAAGCTTTATGGTCACAGGCACACCTCAAAAGTATCGTTCAGAGAATTTATCCAGTGGAAAAGCTAAGCACCACTGTCGGTGAACTATCGTCTGCGTCTGTTGCCAATAATGAGATGATAGCCTTGCCACCAAGGCTCAGTGAAGCACTAGAAACGTATCTAGACCTTAAGGGCAGAGACAGGTCTCCAAGCTTCGAAAGCTCTGTCCGACGCTCTGTGAGCTATCTGATCGCCGAACTGGGTAACAAACCAATCAACGGGTATTCCCGCAAAGATGCTCTAAGCCTGCGAAACGCCTTTATGCGCCGTAAA
>CAJJAR010000004.1 GCA_905182105.1 uncultured Paracoccaceae bacterium | reverse complement strand
GTTTTCGCGCACCATCATTATTCAAGAAAAACCGTAACTCGGCAGGTCCCGGCCCCACCCCTGCACAAAGATGTTCTAAGTTGTTAAGGGTAAAAAATGCCGCCTTATCAGGGTAACACAGGAAATCTCGCAGCCTAGTCAACCCCGGCATTTCGGTTGGTGCCGCAGGCAAAAACATGTCTCTGTCAGCAATCAGCTTGATGCCAAAGTTATTGCGATCCATCATGTGCGTCGCCTTAACGCCAACTGGTGCAAAGCCAATACCAAGAAGATTGCCGCTGAGTACGTCAATCAGTCGCGTTTTGCGCCCACCAGTGGCTGAAACATAAAGTTCAAGTCCACCGCTCAAAAAGTCTGAAATCGGCAGACTGTCATCAAATGTAGTTAGCGTAACTCGGATCGCAGCCTCGCAGTTATGCAATTCATTCGGCAACTCAAACGAGAGTGGCGCCCGCTCAAGCTGCACACCAGTTACCTTTATGGGTGCCAATCGCGTGGATCGTGCCACGGAGAACCTACATGCAGGACGATCGCCTTTCGCTTCAATATCCAGCGTAGTACCCGCATCTATAAATAAGGGCTCCGTCAGGCTGGCCTTTTCTGTGTCCATTTGCACAGGGCAATAGGCGGGTGCGCCAAGCAAAAACGTGGGAGCAATCATCCGCGCCAGATCAAGCGCAAATTCTGGCAATGTATCATCTAGCCGTTTGGACAACCGAGCCGAAACGAGTGCGAGTGAATCACTCAAGCGCTGCAAATCGGGATCGCCACTTTGGCCTGCTTTTATCTTCAGTGCACGAGCTTTTTGAGGGTGAGTTGTCTCAAATTCCGAAAAAGCTCGACGCATGTAGTCCAACTCTGTCTCGTAATATTGTAGGATATCATCCATTACTATGACCCTTGCCGGACATTGTGATCCATCCGCGAAATAGTCTTTTCAAAGGCAATTTTTTTGCTGCCGCTCTCAGTTGCTACAGTTGCTACAATATAGAACGAAATAGAGTTGTTCTGTTCATCGGACTGGATTTCGATCTCGCTCAGCAAGTTAATACGCGGTTCAAATCTCTTAAGGCGCTGTTGCAACTCCTGTCGGATCATTGTGTCGCGCGCGCCGCCAGCCACAGCCCAGTTCATAGGTAATCCAAAGCAGAGATTTGAGGCCTTTACATGCGATAGCGCGGACCCGGCCAACCGTTCCGGAGAGATGGATTGCAATAACATCTCAATTTGCATTGCAATCCTCTGTTCAACAGTTGCTGATGCGCTTTGCTTCAGGAATGCAGTGGCAAAAGACATTTTATGTAGACTTCTTCAGCCGACTGGCGTCAAATTCTGTTTTCAGCGTGATTTGACCCAGAACATGATCAATCTGATACTGCGGTTGAATGGTTATTTCGCATTGAAACCTTACGCTGTTTGCTTTGTCCTCTGAAATCTTGACTTTAGCCGCGCGCAGTGGGTACCTAGCCTGCTGATCTAGAGATCCGCTGGAAGTGGATACATAATCTTCGAGCCAGTTGTTCACGACTGCCTGACACTCTGCCGCAGTCTGCAACTGGCCGATCAAATGCCGGATCTGTATTTTGATGTAGTGCACCATGCGGCAGCCAATCATTACTGATTGCAGCTGGGCTGTAATCTCTTTGGACGTCGAATTGTGGCAATTCGCTACCGAGTTATTGCCAACAAAGTAAAGCACGTTAGATTTCGTACTTTCCGCCAATGGGATGAAACCATTTTCAGCATAGCAATGAGCGATATTTCGAGTTAGACGAACACGTGCGCGTGCGTAGCGTGCGGTGCCTTCTGGCAGTGGATGAAGCGTAGGTGCTAGTACCGCGCCTGTACCAGGTTCACCAACCACTAATTTCAAAAATCCAAACCAGCCACAGCGCTGATATTCTAAAATGGTGGTACGAATAAAGTCAAATCCGGCAGATCCCCAAAGCCCTTCGCTTACAGCGGGTGTCTGATTAAATAAAAAGCCGATGTCGCGGTCTACATAGCGACCACGTAGTTGCGTGCGCGGCATGGCAAGTCCCAGATACTGCGCATTGGGCAAGGCCCGCAACCGCTGCCAAGTAGCGTATTCTCCACTACCAAGCACACTCGTGACACGTCGCATATCGGTGTACCAGGCCGCATCACTCTCACCAAAAAATGCAGTACCTGCACCCATCACGATAGGACACATACAGGTTTCACCGAGCCTACACAGTAGCTGCGCAGTGTATAGCTCGTCAAAATCCGTCTCAAGGCTCATCGACAATTCATGGTCAATCATCAAGATCCCAAATGGTTCGCCGCCCAAGGTGTCCAGCTCTTGCATACCAATGCGCATGAACAGCAATGATGTGCGTATTTCGCTAGTGTAATTCAAATCGTGCTCAAGCTCTTGCCAGCTTAAATCAAGGAGTTTTACTTTTACGTTGGCGGCATGGTCCTTGGCCCATACCACGCTCGCAAGGCCCATCCAGCGCGCCTCAAGAGTTTGAAACTTTTCGTCTTCTATAATAGAATTTATCTGCGCATTGAGACGATCTTCAATATCCAGGACGAGAATGCGCAACGTTGAAGACAGCTGTGCAACAGATAGGAAACGCGCCTTTAGGCGATTAAACGCTTCTGTGTCATCCCCCCCCAAGCCATAAACGGAAGGCGGGGGGGACACATTATTTTCCATGGATCGAGGCATGTTTTGCATTAACCTGGTATTTTTGTAACCATACGCACGGAGGTAGACAGTTCTTCCAACTGTAGCCAAGGACGCAGGTAAGCCACTGCCGAATACGCGCCAGGTTTGCCAGGCTGTTCGATAACGTCAATTCGACTTTCAGCCAGTGGCGTGCGCGAACGCTCGTCATTCCCCATTGCACCAGCATTGGTGTACTGGTCTATCCAGGATTGTAGATCCTTTTGCACGTCACCCGCTTCAAGGTTAGACCCAAGCATGTCGCGGCCCATTACCTTGAGGTAATGCGCGATACGGCTGCTTGCCATTACATAAGGCAGGCGAGCAGAAATCGCTGCATTTGATGTTGCGTCTGGGTCTACATAAGTTTTGGGACGCTGTGCTGTCTGGCTACCGATAAAGACAGCATGACTGGTTTTTTTGTAGTGAACCAGCGGTAAGAAACCGAGATCTGAGAGTTCTTTTTCGCGCTCGTCAGTTAAGTTTACTTCAGTTGGGCATTGCTGCTGCACGTCACCAGCATCAGATTTAAACGTTAAGTTAGGCAGTTGCGTCACCTTTCCACCATTCTCAAGCCCGCGAATGGCAGTACACCAGCCATAAGCTGTGAAGGCATCGTTCATTTTTAGCGCAGTTTCATACGCAGCATTTGACCAAACAAGCTGGGAGTTTTTGGTAGGGCGCTGATTACCGTCAGCGTCAGTGGCCAACTCTTTATAATCAAACGTCTTGGCCGAACCGCCATTTTGGCCGTAAGGAAGGCGGGCCAGTGTTGCAGGCAAAGTCAGCGTAACATAGCGACTATCGTCGCTGTCACGGAAACCGTTCCAAGCGGCATAGGTCGGTGAGTCAAATCCAGCAGCCACAGGGCGACCCTCAGCAAAAGATTCGAAACTTTTATACTCAAACATTTCAGCCCCAGTTGCTGCCACAAAGGGCGCATGACAGGCGGCAGCCGTTTCTGCCAAATATGTCAGCAATGCCACATCCTCGTCACCGTAACCAAAGAAGTAATCCCCGATCAGCACACCATAAGGTTCACCACCGGCAGTACCAAATTCGTTCTGGTATAGAGCTTCAAAAAGCGGGCTGCGATCGACAGCAGGCGCATCTTCAAATTGCTCAAGTAGTTCTTCTTTGTTGTAGTCTACGAGACGGATCTTCTGGCTCGATCCCAGCTCCGTTTCACGCACAACTTTCTGAAGTCCGCGCCAGCTACCTTCCAAAGTACGGAACTTTTCATTCTGCATAATTGTGGACATTTGCTGTGACATCAACTTATCAATCTCCACAACAGCCTTGCGGATAGTGACCCCAACATTTTGGTCCCACGTCAAAGAGCCTTCCATTGCTTGTGATGCCAAGACTGACAAGAGCTCTTTGGTTGTATCTTCTGGAGTTTGTGCAGTCGCTTCAAGCGCACGATCCAGAAGGCTGACTTCTTTAGCTTCTGCGCCTGTTGTGCCTGTTGCACTAGTTTCTAATTCAGACATTAGTCCTCACCTCCATTATTTGCAGATACACCAAGCTCATCGCCAAGCGCCTTAACCATGTCGGCATCCTGTAGGATTTCCTTGAGCACCTTTTCCAAGTCGCGTGAGCGATCCGCTTTGGCCACCAATGACATCAGTTTTTCACGGGTCTCTGCGAGCTTACGCAGTGGCTCAACCTTGTTCACAATAGCATCAGGTTCAAAGTCCTTCATCGACTTGAAATCAAGGCTGACTTCAAACTCGGAGTCGTCATTTTCTACCTTATTGGGCACGACATAAGTAAGCTCAGGACCAACTCGAGTCATAACTTCGTTGAAATTATCTTTGGTGACCTCGTAAAAAGTGCGATCCTCAAGTTGCTCTTTGTCCGTGCGATCACCAGAGTATCCACCTATCATTCCAGTGACAAAAGCCAGTTCTTTCTGTTGGACAGCGCCACCGTCTTCAACATCAAAAGTGATGCTGACGCGATTTTTGCTGACGCGTTTTTGTTGTGCGTTCAGTGCCATGTGTGTTTTCCTATTACAGTTCGAATTACTTCATTGCGTCTTGATTGCCCGATGCAAGTTGACCATCTTTAAGATTAAATTTTACAGTGTCTGATTTTTCTACATTGCCACCAGTACCCTCAAAATAATGGGCAATCGAAATGGAAGTGTAGGCGATGCTAATGGAACAGGAGCCATCACCGGCAGCATAGCTCGAAATGCGCGCTTCTTCGAGTGTTATGACTTGGGTCGGCTGCAGGCCTTTGCCGTCGGTTGCCGTGCGTGTGGACACTAATTCAATAGTTTTACCAACTTTTCCCGGCGCAAAGAACAGGGTCTGCAACACAGCAGATGCGCCGTCGTCAGGGCGGCTCACCGAGATATCACTCAGGGATGGTAACCCTGTTTCTGCATCGCCTGCCGCGCCAACATCAACATTGATTGAACGGGAAAAACCATAGTTAAAGGAGTTGATTGGAAAGAGACCTTTTTTGCCACCAACCTCTTTAATGGAGGCCATACCTTTAAAATCATCAATCTTGTCGATACGCATATACGTGTTAGCCATTCTTAATTTTCCTATTTTTTTACGAAAGAGTTTCAGTCAGTGGGGCTACCATTCAAAGTTTGCGATTGGCAGATCTTGTTCGGGTTCCGTTTGGTCGGCGACCAAGGGGGGGGGATGTTCAGTATCTGCATGGAAATTTTCAGATTCAGAAAAAATGGGTTGTTCTGTATTTTGGGCAGCCGTTGTAACGGGCGCGGATAAACTTTGCGGTGCCACCGATTTGATGTCAGGCACTGGAATGGCAGCCGCGTAATTGTCCAGCGTTGGATGTTCAATCCCACCTGCGGGAAGCGCTCCACGTTTGCCAAAAGCGTCAGAAAAGCCTTGGCTTTCAAGACCTGTCAGTAATGCCATTTGCCCCATGCCTGTGCTGCCATCAGTCAAAATTTCACGGAACAATTCACCAGCATCGAGTTGTCCCCAACGAACAGCGCGATCTAACAGCAGGCAAATTGGCGAATGTGGTTCGGTCTTCCGAAAATGGGTTGCAAGTGCGGCGACTGCTTGCAAGGCTTCCGTCCGGTTGTTGACGCTTGCCTGTGGGCTGAAGCCGGTAGTCGCTGATCCACCAACAACGCTTAATCCAGCATCTGGAACATCTACGACTACGCCGCTGTCCTCGTCTAGCGCAGCTTCGGCAGTCTCCCCAGCGCCTGGCCAAGCAAAGCCAAGCCCCTCGACTAAGACTTCCAAAGCCCGCAACATATCAACCACAAGGCGTTTGGTATAACTGAGAACCACCTGAGGTTGCTTATGCTGCTGCGCATAGGCTTTAAGTGCCTTATCGAGCGCATCAATCGCAACAATCAAGTCTTGTAAACTTTTGATCTTCGATGTGAGCGCACTTGATTCTACGGTGACCAACGCTGCGGTTTCTGCCTGTAGCTCGGCCGGACCAGTGTTTTTGTGAGCCAACACAAACTGACCATAAGTAATCTCACCAATCAGGGGGGTGTTGCTCATAGGCATATAAAGCAGCCCACTAGCATCGCTTTCACCGAATAACTGCACAAAGGGCCGCAACTTTAACTCTGCAATTTCGGCGGCTTTGGCCTCCGATGTTTCGCCTTTAAGTTTTGTCTCTGGCAAGATTGGCTGCAAATGATCGAGATCGCTGCTCGCATACTCAGCAAGCGCTTGCATCGCACTTGATGCATTTTCGAGTGGAGTGTCGCCGTGCAACATTGACGCGACCCACCAACAAATCACTTCTAGATCTTTGGATGTCTCTACTAGAGTATATTCGCAACTCTCACGCAGGCTGTTCCATGCGGCGGCGTTAACTCCTTGTAAATCCCTGTTAGCCATGGACTCTGGTGTTTCGCAAAGACTTCGAAAAGAAGCTTGGGCCGCATTAAACGCGTTGCGAAGACCGCGATAGGTTGTCTTATCATCCTTAAGATAGCCACCAAATGGAGCGTCACCAGCAACGGGAGTATTGAGACTAAAAGTCACTTTTTTTAATTTCTTCATTGGAAAAGGACATGATTTTCGGAACATTTAACAGCTCGACGGGCATATCTAACCTTTTGACTACTCCATACTTGCAAATATCGAAAAATGTTCGAAGCTTTAAACCAAAAGTACTAGTTTGTGGTAAAGTGGGCATTAGACAGGATCTCACGACTAAACTTCTGTAAAGACCCTTTGTACAATTAACCGAGCCTTATGTAGAGTTAGTATTAGTGGGAACTTGATTCCCAAATATGGCCATCATTACGAATTGGATTGGTATTTTATCGATGATAATTACAATTTAGCTTTATAAACCGACCGGTTTTGACGTTAGCGAAAATTGAAAAATCTTTTAGAGGATAATAAACTGAAACTTTATAATATATTCTTTACAGGGATATTGCTTTCAACCTCTGTTTGGCTCGGCAGTTAATGCAAAGTTATCAAGTTCGAAACTTGTTCGAGATGGCATTCTAGCCAAAGCAGTAGTTCATATCCAAAAAAAAATTATAATGAACATAGTGCCTGCCAGGACGAAACTACGGTGATTAACAATATATTGGGAATGCATCAGATAAATAGATGTTTGAGATTCACTTCAGCAACATCGCCATCCCTGATAGATCAGTAATTTATAGTAGCTGTTGGTAGCACTTCTAATAATCATACCAGGATAGAATTACCAAACCCAGCCAGGCGCCGCGTCTTATCAGATAGTAATCTAGCTAAAAACTGATTTCTTCGCGCGTATGCTTATTACATACGATAGCCCTTGCTATGGGTTTTTATTCAATGTGCCTAACCACCAACCAAAACTGTAAAGCACCCGAGCACAATAGATCCACCATGACCGCAGTTGTCACCAACACGTGCCAGCGGCATGCCTCCCGCTAAAACAGTTGCGCTGCCCTTAGCAATTGCATCGGGTGGGCCAATACAGACGGCCATTCCACCCACCACTGCTGCTGGCAATTTGCCAATCAATACCGTTGGACAGCCCGGAGGTAATATCGGGCCACCAATGTGTGGAATTGGTACAGGACCTGCCATAGTGACCATCGGGCAGATATGCATATCTGTTATACGCGCCGCAGGCGGACCAGGCATGAATTTCTTCCTTATCCAGTGTTTTCAGAAACAGTTGGCCAACCACCATTGGCGACTTCGATACCACGAATAAGAGACGCCGCGCGGGCGCGGTCAACTTCTGTCTCATCCTGCCCCATTTGTAGCGCGATCGCTCCAAGTAGCGCTTTGGCGTGCAGCCAGGCTGGCGGCAGGACAACCGGCCCTTCTGCTGCACCAATGCCACCTGATCCATTCCAGGCCACAGCGGCGCTGAGCCAATACAAAGGTGAGTCGCTCTTCATCCCGTCCATACGTTTCATTAATTTCTGCCGTGTCCCTTCTTGAGGCTCACGCACCCATGCACTGACTAAGTCAGTAACACCGCCGCGTAAATTTGGATTTAGATCACTAGTGACGGCCAACGCCCAACAGATACCTTCGCGAGGCGGCAGGGCATGACTAATGAAGTTGACAAGGTCAGGCAATGCACTGGCCTTATCAAGTGCCTCAATCACAGCATAGGGTGCCATATCAGGTGCCACTACCGCTGCACTTTCTTCACTCAAATCAAAGCGATTGAAGATTTCTTCACTGGTTTCAAAAGGTATCTTGCGCAACATTTATGCCCCTTAGTTTATCATTGTAATTCCACCCTTGAGGGTCAGCATGCCCGAGCCAGACACCTCGGCCATAGCGCCTGAAATTTTGGTCTGGGCTTGGCCTGTCACATTCACCATTGCACCTTTGACATCCAGCTTAGCTTTGGCCTCTATCTTGGCCGACGTACCACTCACAGCTACCGTGCCATTACTTTTTGCAGTTACGCCAGATTTACCTTCAATATCAACTTTTGTGGCTGAAATCTTAATTCCAGAACTTGTCAGTTCTATTTTTGAAGAGCCCACCTGCAGTATGATTTTACTGTCGGCAGAAAGGGTAATGGTTTTGGCATTCACCGTCTCGCCCTTAGCTATATCTGCTTTGCGTTCGTCTGCTTTGAATTTTGCAGTTTTGGCAACTTCAACCACCTGGTCGTTGTCAATCGTTACTTTTGACGTTTCGCCCACCCATATAGTTTGCAGTTTGGTGATTTTTTCAACGGCATTCTGATTGACTATTAATTCAAAGTCCTTGGCTGCACGTAATGCTACCACCTCAGCTCCATCTTTATCATCAAACTCCAGCTCATTTGCTTCACCTTTCAACTGGCTGCGAATGCCAGACTTGGTGCTATTGGCAGTGGCGAAAGGTGGCTTGTTCTTTTCGTTGTAAATCTGGCCTATGATCACCGGCGCATCAGGATCACCGTGAAGAAAAGACACCAAAACCTCGTGCCCGACACGTGGAATAAACTGCGCGCCATAGCCTTTTCCAGCAAAGGGTTCTGCCACACGAATAAAACCGCTGGTCTTGTCACTATTGCCACTTGTGTCCCAGAAAAATTTTACTTGCACGCGCGCCTGTGCGTCACACGCGACCGTCCCAGCGTCACCCCCTACAACCAGTGCGTTGTGTACGCCAGCAATCTCTGGCTTTGGCAGGCGCTTGGGCACAGGTAGATGATCAATTGGAGCTGCTTCAAATCCACAGGACAACCCATTGCCACGTGCAGGTGTATATGTGAATGCGGTCACAATGTAGCATCCTGCGATCCCCTTGTGGGCCTCACTAGCAATGTTCAGTTCTTGACCCAACTGCATGGCGGGGTATTCGCACGTGCCATGCAGTGACATTGCCGCGGCTTCACAGGCACCAACGGCGCGTGTCAGTTCTTGTTTACTGAGATCACCGACAGGTACCGCGCGGTATTCGGTAATGTTAGGCTTAACCTTCAGTTTTAAGGCCGAAGATGGCTTAGGGCCTGCCTTTTCCTGAGCCGCCCTTGAAGAATCATAGCTAACGAGCGACACCTTGCCCGCTTGTAGGCTGTGATGTGCGCTAAGTGTCTGTACCTGCTGGCGTGAGACGTCCGAGAGTTGCGCATCGGTCAGCTTAACTACCGGACCGACGGAGGGAAAAGGCCGTGCCGTGTCATGAATCACAAGCGTGTCCAGTGACTTATCGTCACCAAAAAAATAAGTGTGCCCTTCTTCGGCAAGCAGACGTTCGCAAAAGCTTAGATCGTTTTCGTTATACTGAATGGTTGTGTCTCTCTTTACCCCCGCTTTAGCGGTTATTTTCAATTGTTTCAGCCCATTACGGGTTAGGACATCCTTTAAGATATCCAGCGCTGTCTGTTTTTGATAAAGTGCGCTGTGTTTGCTCAGCCTAAGAACCGCCAGCATTGGTTGCAAGGTCAGCGCGACAGCGGTGTCGCCTTGTGCTGCCACTTGGCGTTCCACATCCGTAACTATGCCAGAGAATGTGCGCGGCTGCTCTGAGATATAATAATCTTGTTGCGGAAATGACAAAACAGCTTCCTGACCGATGAAATCGCTCAGGTCAGTTTTCAAATCCTCAATAGTAACTTGATAGAGAGGTACTTGTGATAAGCGCTCCTCAACCACAAACCCTGTAACCAATGCATCATCGCACTTGGCGTCCTTAAAAGTAAGCTTAACCTGGAAATTATCTATGTCCAAAATACCAAAGCTCCCGCAATTTGCACCCGTAAAAGGGACAGAGACTATCCCAGATTATTTCAGGCATATTCATAATTCGTATTGTCAGAAAGGCTTGAACAAGTTGACCCTTGGATGGAGGTTTCCAACCTGAAGTGATCTTGAACCTTTGTTTCAACAAAGCCGTTCTAATCAAGTAGCCTCAATGTCCGGTTAACTCCCTGGGTCGTGCACAGGGCGCTTTAGATAGGTCCGAACAAGTGTTGGATACAATTAACCGCGCGTTATGTGGAGTGAGTTTTTGTGGGAACCTGATTCCCAAATATGGCACCTCAGAAGCGTCAATGCAGGCACGGTGGCGCGAAGGGCTCAGAAGTTTCCCGATGCAGCCTCCTTTAGGATCAGCTTGTCCAGCGTAAGGTCCTATACTGCTCGGCGAAGACGATCGTTCTCTTTCTGTAACCACTTCAGTTCCTTGAGTTGTTCTGTGCCCAATCCACCGTACTTCCTCTTCCAACGGTATTAGGTTTGTTCAGTCACACTGATTTGACGGATCGCGTCAATCCGGGGCATACCTTGTCCCATTAGAACTTAAACCTACCGTAACTTCACAACAATTTCTTCGGACCTGGGTCTCTTAATAGCCATCTCTGGTCCTCCGTTCCTAACTATAGGGGCGGACCACTTCAAAGGGGGAGGCTCAATAGGGATCACTAGAAGAAGATATAAGATCAGTTCCCACATGAGTAGCCCTGGATAGACCGTAGAGAGACTGGGGATACGATATCCTAGTCCACAACTTAGTCACTTGCGATCATCGTCGTTAGTATATCCCTGCCTCCCAGCCTAGGTACACGAAGAAAATGTGGTTCATTTTCATGATGATCCACCTCACTCAGCTTTCAGACCTACAGGTGCTAATGGTCAATGCACGACAACTGCTGATGGACCAAAGCTGTCCAAGCTCACCCAATTAACAGCAGGGTTAAGGGCAGCAAGAAGAACCCAACTGGCTCAGCTTCTTAAGATAGGGGTCGGGTTCTTTTAATGCCCAGCGCAGTTCCTCAAATCATATGTGTAATAATTGTACATAAACAGTGCCCACAATTTCAAGTAAATATTTGTATTCATATGAAAATTAGCGGTTGGAGCGGGTAGCGGGAATCGAACCCGCGCCTTAAGCTTGGAAGGCTCTTATGATACCATTTCACCATACCCGCGCCATATCACGACCTACGTCAAAGCCCTGGGGGGGTCAAGATGCTAAGGTACAGATTATAATTTCTAATGTTTACAAAATTCGCAGATGATCACAGTACAATGGCAACACAACCCTGTCACACAAGCTAAATGCAAACACTTTATGAAAACCCTCATCTTGGCTGTAGTCACCGCCCTTCTACCGGTTGCGGGTTTTGCGCAATCACCCGACTGCTCAGCACCCCAAACGCAGATGGACATGAATGACTGCGCCTCAAGCGCCTATGCCTCTGCAGATGCATTGCTGAACCACACATAGAAAATCGCAATTCGCGACGCCAAAGATCGCAATAGTCACCTAGAAAATAATGAAATCCCGAGCGAGGATGTTGCACACAGCGCAGCGCACTTGGATCAAGTGCCGCGATCAGGCATGTCTGGCCGAAATCACAATTGCGCGCGGTGGCTCAATCCAGCCGCTCATTCAATACATCTGTCTTGAGCGCCTGGCCCTAAACCGCATTGAAGATTTGGAGTTCTTCAGGGACCTGATTGAGCCCTAGCGCAATCTACCCAACCCCGAAAACGGCACCCCGGCAAGTTGCGCCATGTGCCAGCCAAGAACCAAATTACTGCTGAGCACAGGTATATCCAGCTCAGCCTCAAGCGGCGCAATCACATCCAATGTCCGCAAATTCGTACAGGACAAAAACAACCCGTCCACCTGCGCATCTGCACATAAATCGCGCGCTGCATTGATGATGGATGGCCCATCAATACGCACAACATTTTCCTCAACCTCTTCGGCAAAGCTGCCAAAAACAGGCGTGTGAACATCAGCATCCGCCAATACGTCACGCAGACGCCCCGATACCTCAGCGATATAAGGCGACAAAAATGCCAGTCGTTTGATTCCCAGACGATTGCAGACTGCAATCAACGCGCTAACCGGTTCTGTCACGCCTTGTGTCGCAGCCCCTGCTTTCACCAAATTGGCGATGTGATTGGGACCGATCTGAGCGGTTCCAGAGGTACACCCATAACCAATCGCACTGAATTCAGCCGCTTGTGGCAGCAATGATGCCGCCCCAGATATCTCATTGGCCATCTGCTGCAACGTTTCAGAAGTCACCACCGGCGCACTGGGTACCCGCGTCACGTACAGCGGCGCATCCCCCAGAATCCTGCGCATATCGCGCTCAATTGTCTCGTCGGTTTGCAACACGATCAGCCCGATGGGCAGCGTATCATTGGGGGCTAAAGTGTAGCTGTAAACACTCATACGCTGACCAACGAAGGTCCTGAACGCGCGTTTAAGAACACCGAGCCCGTTTCAGTGATCGCGATGTTTTCTTCATGCACCATGATACGCCCATCAACGGTTTCCACCGATGGCTCAAGCGTCAGCACCATACCTGCTTCCAACACTGTTCGGTCCGTAGGTATAATCGACGGCCATTCCGTCAACTGCATCCCTAACCCGTGACCCAAACGCCCTGCATTCGCCACCGCGTCACTGTCACCAGCAACCGCCCCTGCCATTGCATGGAACAAATCACACATCATCGCACCAGGTTTTGCAGCTGCCATCCCAGCATCAACAGCCTCAATCAAATTGCTATGGCCCGACTGGGCAATAGCAGACGGTGCCCCAACCGCAAAGTTGCGATCGAAATCACAGAAGTATCCGTCCCATGCAGCGCCAGTATCCAACATCAGGATATCGCCCTGCACCAATGGCGCCTCAGTCGCAGGAGAAATCACGTCGTAATACCCGTCCTGACCCGCCGCTCCTGCCAAATAAGGCACCCAATCGGCCCCTTCCTCTAGCAGTAACATTTGAAAATGACGGAACACCTTTTCCAACGGCACACCTGCCTGCGCAATTTCAGGCACACGCGCAAAGGCAAGGGTTGCAATTGCACCTGCCTGCGCAATTTTGGCAATTTCAGCCTGTGATTTGATCTTGCGCAAACGCACCACGATTTCGGCATCGTCCACAATCGAAAGGCCCTGTTGCAGCGCGTTCCAGCTGTGCATAGGCATACGCACATGGGTTTCTAACCCGCTCGGCACACCAATTTTTCCATCAGTCCCTGCCACTTCGCACAAAGCATCGCGTAGCAAGCTGACGCCATCATCTTGCAAATCAGGGGACCGCCAGCTGCGGATATCCTTGATCCAACTGCGCGACATCAAAGCCACGCCAATGGATGGGATCACAGCAATCGGATCGCCAACAGCAGGGACAATCAAAAACCACGGACGCGCCGGGCTTTCCCAAAAACGGGTCAAATAACCCGTAAAATAACGCACTTCGGGTTCAGTGCTTAGCAACAAACAAGCTAAGCCTGCTTTCGCCATCATCGTTTGTGCACGGCTCAAACGATGACGATATTCGGCCTCGCCAAATCCACGTTGTGGGGCCGCGCTCATGCGGGACCTTCGCTAAGAATACAAAGCACAAGCGCATCATTACCGATGGCTAAAGATTCCTTTGTTGAGACCAGACCTGCCAAACCAGCGGCTCCTGACGTACTGGATGGGTATCCATGCGCCTGTGCCAAATCCGCGCCGGCAGTGCCCTCATCCTCGGTCAACGTGATGAACACATCCGCGTCACGCGCCAACCCTTTAAGCGCGATCAACGATGGTTCCTTACAATCCAAACGACCCATGTTTGAAACTGGACCTTCCGCAGTCACAAATTTACCTGCCTTAACAGAGGCCACCAAGGCTGGTGCCAACTCAGGTTCAACAACCACAATTGTTGGTTCAGCCCCCCACGCGTCACGTGCCAGCGCAGCACATGATCCGGCCAAACCGCCCACACCTGCTTGCAAAAAGATATGGGTGGGAACCTCTGGCACCTGCTCAATCGCCTCGCGCATGAGCATCAAATAGCCCTCCATCAAACGATGTGGGCGCTCGTAATACCCTGGCCATGACGTGTCCGACAGAATATCCCAGCAATTGTCATTGGCTGCCTTCAACGCAGCCGCCATGCTGTCCTCATAGATAGCACCTTCGCGCACAACCTGCGCACCCAAGCCGCGTAAACGATCAGCAAAAACTTCAGGCACCGATTCCGCAATATAGACTACGGCAGATGCCCCAAAGGCCGAAGCCCCCGCCGCGACCGACATACCATGATTGCCAGCGCTTGCTGTCACATATGTACGGCCTTTTGCCCGTCCTGCCTTGGCATCATGTGCGATCACATATGCTGCACCCAATGCCTTAAAACTGCCCAGCCCCATGCGATTGCGCTCGTCCTTGACCCAAACGGATGCAACGCCTAAATCATTGGCCAAACTGGCCACATCATGCAGCGGTGTTTCTGCTGCCTCAGGGCAACGTTGGATCAGGTCTGCAACGGATTGGTGATCGACGCTTGGGATTGGAACATCGTCCAAGCCAGATACATGTTTGCGGGGGGTGTTTTGAAAAATTTCCATGCGTCAAACGACGATGATTTGGACCAAGCGTCAAGTGATTTTACGCCCATAACAAGTCGTTCTTGGATCATGAAACGCAGTGGCCCTATCCCAACAAGGCCACCGCGGTTTTTTATACGAAGTCGATAAACTTGTTCATCGGCATTTCGCGAATACGTTGGTCGGTCGCCGCAAAGATCGCATTAGACAATGCAGCAGCAGCTGGTGGAACCATGGGTTCGCCCATGCCACGCACGTGGTCGCCGTTTTCCAAACCTGCGACCTCAATCTTTGGCGATTGATACATGCGCAAGGATTCAAAAGTATCAAAGTTCTCTTGTTCAGTCATACCATCGGAATAGGTAATCTCAGACATGATAGCATGCCCCAAGGCCCAGTTAACACCGCCCTGAACCATGTTTTCAAACATGTTCGGGTCGATAACTTTACCAACCTCTGCCGCAACCCAAACGTTGTCTAGCTTTATGCCATCCTCAGTATTGGTCACCTCAACCACCTCAGCCACGGCCACACCAAAGGACATGCAGAAACCAACACCACGCCCTATGTTGGGTGCCAAAGGCGCACCCCAATTGGATATTTCAGCAACCTTTTCCAGTACCTTACGCGATGGTTCATGCCAGCACAGACGCAAGCGTTCTTCCATAGGGTCAGCACCAGCTGCATGGATCAGCTCGTCCAAGAACACATCGTGGAAAAATCCGTTTGTGGAGGCCCCAACGGAACGCCAGCTTGAGATCGGTGCCAACTCTGGCGCGCGATAACCGGTGATACGGTAGTTGGGGATGCTAAGCGGTTGTTCCCATGCACCCGCAACAATCTGCGTATCTGGGCCTGGAAGGGACAGACCCTGACGGCCCATTTGACTGGCTACCACGGACGGCATCGCGATGCCCAAGTCCATCGTTTCGACTTGACCATTTTTAACAGTGCCGCGCCCGCGTGCCATAGCGATTTGGCGGGTGTCGTTGTGCGCCATATCTTCTTCACGTGAATAGGTCAGCTTGACCGGAACACCCGGCATCTGCATTGCAATTTCGATGGCTTCTTTAACAACACGGTCTTCAAGGCGATGGCCAAAGCTGCCTCCCATCATCAAAACATGCACGTGCACATCATCAAAATCGACGCCTGTCATCTTTGACACATTGGTCTGAACGAAACGTGGAATTTGCGTACCTGTCCATACGTCCACACGATCCGCAGACACTTCAACAACGGCACTGATAGGCTCAAGCGGTGCGTGGGCCAGATAGGGCGCGCGGTACTCGGCCTCGATCACATCTGCCCCGTCCATCGCAGCAACGACATCGCCGTCATCGCGTTGGCGGCTGTCTTGTTGATCCTCGTTGAAACTATCGGACAGTGCCTGCCAATGCGCATTCATTTCGGCAGGATACGGCGCGGATCCCCACTCGATCTCAACAGCATTCGCGGCTTGAATCGCACGCCATGTGTTGTCGGCCACAACGGCAATGCCGCCCGTGATCGGGAGCACCTTTTGAACGCCGCGCATCGCTTTCGCTTCAGTGTCATCAAAGCTGATCATTTTACCGCCACGACGTGGGTTTGTGCGCACCATTGCGTGCACCATACCGTCGCGTTTGAAATCGATACCATAGGCTTGAGTGCCTGTAGATTTCGAAATTGTATCATAGCGTTGGTGTTGTTTTCCCAAAATACGCCATATGCTTGGGTCGCGCAATGTCACGTCCTCTACTGGGTCTAGCGTCCCTGCAATCGCGGCCAAGTCCTCATAGCGGATTTCAGTGCCATCAGGTGTGATAACCTTGCCAGCTTTTGTCCTCAGATCAGCAACGGCAATACCTGTCTTTTCAGCCGCTGCAGCTTTCAGCGTTTCACGAGCGACAGCGCCAACAACACGTAGTTTTTCATATGAATCTGGCACGGTAGTTGAGCCCCCCGTGACCTGCATGCCAAGGAATTTCATCAATGAATTTATTACGGTACGCGTTGATTTCGCCGCGAACCCATCGTCGGTCGCAGCAAAAGGTGCCCCGCCGTCGCCAAAAGCCGTGTTATAATAAGCCTTGTCAGGCATGCCCGGATCAACATTGATCTGATCCAATTCAACGTCTAGTTCTTCCGCGATAAGAATAGCTTGGACTGAATACGCCCCCTGTCCGCTGTCAGCGCGTGGCGTGATTAGCATGATGCCAGACGCATCAATTTTCACATATGCTGTCAGCGCAGCTTCACCATCTGCCAGGTCATTTAGCAACGGATTCGCATAAGGCGTTTTGTAGCGGTAAACGCCAAATGCAACACCGCTGACAATGGCGACAGAACCAATTAAAAATGTACGCCGAAAGATTGTTTTAAGCTTTCCCATGGACTAAGGCCTCGCTTAGGTTTTTGGCAGCTGTTTTCACAGCGGCGCGGATACGGGGGTAAGTGCCACAACGGCAAAGGTTGCTGCTCATTGCGTCGTCAATTTCATCGTCAGTGGGTGCTGGTGTTTCCAGCACAAATGCAGCCGCCGCCATCATCTGACCGGACTGACAGTAACCACATTGTGCAACTTGATGTTCGACCCATGCAGATTGCACAGCGTGCATCGCATCAGGTGTACCAAGCCCCTCAATTGTAACGACTTCTCCATCAATATCTTCTGCAGCAACTTGACAGGCTTTGACAGCTTCGCCGTTCATATGAACGGTGCAAGCACCGCACTGGGCAATACCGCAACCGTACTTAGGACCTGTGATCCCTAGTTCGTCGCGCAGCACCCAAAGAAGGGGCATATCAGGCTCAACGTCGATGTCGTGCTGGGTGCCGTTAACGGTTACTTTCATCGCAAGGTGCCTCTTAATTGGGTTATTTGAGATATATGCATCCAAGCAAAATAAACCACTCCGCAGTGGCGTTCCGAGAACTAGTTAATTGAGCGTGCGTCTCAATATTCACTACAAACTGCACAGTTAGCAAAGTGCTCTGAACATTGCCCAAATCCCACGACAGCCAAAACAGCTGCCACAAACGCAAAACTGTGCAATTCAACCCGCGAACTTCACAGTTTGCTCACCTCATCCAAGGCAAATGCAATTCACGAATTGTTAACCCTGTTTTCAGCGCTAACCTTTTTAAATATCAGCTTAATTTAGAATTCAACAACTGCGCGGATAGACTTACCAGCATGCATCAATTCAAAGCCCTCATTGATTTGATCAAGTGTCAGCTTGTGCGTGATCATGGGGTCGATCTCGATCTTGCCATTCATATACCAATCAACGATTTTTGGAACATCTGTACGGCCTTTGGCCCCACCAAACGCAGTTCCGCGCCATGTACGACCGGTGACCAATTGAAACGGGCGTGTTGAGATTTCAGCGCCTGCTGGTGCCACGCCGATGATGATGCTCTCACCCCAACCTTTGTGTGACGCCTCTAGGGCAGTACGCATGACGCCTACGTTGCCAGTTGCATCAAACGTGTAATCTGCACCACCGCCCGTTAGTTCAACAAGATGCTCAACCAGATCGCCCTCAACTTTAGATGGGTTCACAAAATGAGTCATGCCGAAACGTTCGCCCATCTCAATACGGCCTTCATTCAGATCCACACCAACGATTTGATCCGCCCCCGCAAGACGCAAGCCTTGAAGAACGTTCAAGCCGATGCCGCCCAGACCAAAGACGATAGCCGTTGAACCGATTTCAACTTTGGCCGTGTTGATAACAGCGCCAATGCCC
This sequence comes from uncultured Paracoccaceae bacterium, assembly GCA_905182105.1. Classification (GTDB taxonomy): domain Bacteria; phylum Pseudomonadota; class Alphaproteobacteria; order Rhodobacterales; family Rhodobacteraceae; genus Ascidiaceihabitans. Next base: position 74,299 of record CAJJAR010000004.1, on the reverse strand, counting down.
GTAGTTACACCACACCCGATGTAGCAGATTTTGTCGAATGGCGCGTCTTTACGGACCTTCGCCAATGCGATCTCTGGAACAACTGTGTGGTTCGCGAAAGTGGAACAACCCATATAGTGGTGGATCGGTGTGCCATCCAACATAGAAAAGCGTGTGGAACCGTCTGGCAACAAGCCTTGGCCTTGTGTGCTGCGCACTTTTTGGCAAAGGTTGGTTTTTGGGTTCAGGCAGTACTCGCACTCACGACATTCTGGTGTGTAAAGCGGGATCACGTGATCGCCCACTTCCAATGATGTTACGCCTTCGCCGATTTCGATTACAACGCCTGCGCCCTCATGGCCCAAAATCGCTGGGAAGATACCTTCTGGATCATCGCCTGAACGGGTAAATTCATCTGTGTGGCATAGGCCTGTCGCTTTGATTTCAACCAAAACTTCGCCTGCATGTGGACCGTCAAGGTTCACTTCCATAACTTGAAGTGGCTGACCTGCTGTGACTGCAACTGCTGCACGGGTGCGCATCATATGCGTATCTCCTGTTGATTTTCCATATAAGAACCGCCGCTCCATTGCTGCAATCTTTGGCGAACACCAAGGGGTGTTGTCAACAGATTGACCCCTTTAGGTGAGCAACAAGTCCGATAATTTTTCAGCAGCCGATTTTAGCGTGCCGACATTTTGGGTAATTTTTACCAAGTTGTTACGCTGCAAAGGGGAGTGTGCGGACAATGTAGACACAAGGCGTCCTTGGTCATCCACAATAGCAACAGCCACCGCGACCATGCCGTACATGAATTCCTCATCATCCGTGGAATAACCACGCTTGCGCGTTTTGCTAAGTTCAGTCTTGAGGGCAGCAACATCGGTAATTGTTTTACTGGTGAGTTGTTCAAGTTTGTGGGTCGCAAGATAGCGATCCAAGTAACGTGGGTTCAATGAACTGAGGTACATTTTACCAGATGCGGTACAGTGCAGCGGCACTCGAGTCCCTACTGGCAACTGAATGCGCAGCGGCCATTTGGTTTCGATCCGCTCAAGGTACACCATATGTTCACGGTCTGGGACCGATATGTTGCACGTCTCGTCCATCTGCTCAACAACTTCGGTCAATATGGACAGGCGTAGGGTGCGCAGGCGTTGTGAGCTAAGCGTATTCACTGAAAGGCGGCGCAGGCGTGGACCCGGTCCATAAGACCGTCCATCGATGTGGCGCTGTAGGAAACCTTCCTCTTCGGCAGTGTTAAACAGTCGGTGCACGGTGGGTTTTGGTAGGCCCAGCGCTTCAACTAAACCTGCAGGCGTCACGGGGACGCCTGCACGCGCAACTTCTTCCAACAACAACAATAGCCGTAAGTTTGTTGGAATCTGTACTTTTAGGTCTGCCACATCGTTTGGCATTTACTCACCTTATCTGGTTGGCAACAGCCATAGTGCCAATTCAGGTGTAAGTGCAACTAAGATCCATGTTGAGATCAAAGCGATCAAGTATGGAACTGTGTAGCGCAGCAGCCTGAAGTATGGCACCCCAGTGACGCCCGACGCCACATAAAGGTTAAGACCATAGGGTGGTGTAATGAAGCCAATCGATGCACCCACTAGGAAGATCACTGAGAAGTGGATCGGATCAACCCCGACTGACGCCGCAATTGGCGCCAAAATTGGTGCAAGGATGATAGTCACTGGCAGAGATTCTAGTATCATGCCTGTCACGAACACAATCGCCATGGATGTAAAAAGCACCGCATAATAGCCGCCCATACCTGTCACGAACCCACCAATAAATTCCTTTGCGCCAAGTGATGACATCACTTGTTGCATAGCCACAGAAATAGCGATCAGTGGCACAAGGATACCCGTAATTTGGGCAGAGCGGGATACGATCTGTGGCAGGCTCATCAATGTGAACCCTTTTACTACCAACATTGAAACGGCTGATTTGTTTTCAACCTTTTTGTTTTCGTCGTCGCCCATGATCTTGTTCAGTGGATAGCACAGCAAGCCTATGATGATACACACACCAACCGTTACGCCTGCGGCCTCAGTTGGAGAGGCGCGACCTGTGTAGATGCACCATAGAACCAGACCGATTGCGAAGAACCCAAGCCATGCACCGATTGCAGTTTTGATAACGCGCATTGGTGACAGTTTGATCAGGTAACCCCAGCCGTTGATAGTGCAAATGATGAACGCAGCGGTCATCATAGACAAAACCATCAAGGCACCTGGCAAAATACCCGCAATAAACAGATCAGAGATGGGCAGGTTCAAAAGGAACCCATAAACGATAAAGATGATCGATGGTGGGATGATAATCCCGACTGTACCGCCAGCCGCAGCAGTTGCGGCAGAGAAACGTTCGTCATAGCCACCTTTGACCATTTCAGGGTGAAGCATTGAACCGATTGTTGCGGTGGTCGCAGAGTTTGATCCAGAGATCGCTGCGAACAAGCCACAAGCTGAGATCGCTGCCATCGCAAGACCGCCGCGCAGCCAGCCCAAGCATGAGTATGCAAAGTCCGATAATCGTCGCGCAATCCCCGATTGGTTAATCAAGTCCCCAGTTAGGATGAACAGTGGCATGGCCAGCAGAGCGAACCCTTTGTTGAATACATTCAGCAGTTCGTTGCCTGTGTTGTCCAGTGGAAGGTCGATGACAAAGCTACAGCCCACCACCCAGTAAAAGATAACTAGCAAGACAGGTGTACCCAGCATGAAGAACATCGTAACGGCCAGCGAAATAATCGTAATCCATGTTGCGTCGGTCATTAGACATCCCCCCCAATTACGGCTTGTTTGATAATTGCGTTACCAGATCTGAAGTTGCTAAAATCCTCTAGCCAGTTGCCGATCACACGGCCTGACATCATGGTGAACGCGATTGGCACGGTGATGTAGAACCACCATTTCATCGTGTCATCGACACCGTCAACCATTTGGAAGTTCTGGGCGGAAAGCACCGTGAACCGAAGCGAAGTGGTGATTGCCAATAGACAAAAGCCAAGCCACAGGATGGTATCCATTGACAGAACACCCATCTGGTTGCGCGGGGACATCTTTGAGCGGAATTCGCTAAAGCTGAGGTGCGTGCGCAATTTGACGTTATAGGAACAGGCGAACCACGCCATGATCATAAATAGGAACGGTGGGATGGTTGTTGATCCAGACCATTGGTTTGAAAAAACAAACCGGTCGATCACACCCCAGAAAATGATTGCTGCAATCATGATATACATGGCGACTGCAATGGTGCGTTCAAAGTGACGCTCAATAAAGGGCACATACTTGAAAATGTTATGCGCAAGAATTCCGCCAAGTAGTGTGAGCACTGCACTGAACAACCACATTCCATCTTTCTTGAACGCAGTATTCATTTCCCACGAGTCACCAGACATGATGGCGGGTATAATAGCTGCTACTTCGGACCAAATTGACATATAAGGTATCCCCCCTTTTAACAGATCAAATCAGCCAACAAGGTCTTGTGCCCTGATACGACCGTCTCGAGTGTCATCGTCTTTATTATAAAAATCTACAAAAAAAGGCCGACCCGCAAAAACGGATCGGCCCAAAACTAATCTGAGTGGATTAGCCTTTCCACCAACGACGTGGTTCAACATTTTCTGGTAGAGTATCTGCAGAAATTGTACGCACTTCGTCATAGATTTCTTGGTACGTGTCACGACCGCCTGACCAGCCGTTAAGACGCTCGCGCCAGTCTTCCCACAACTGTGGTTGGAACTCTGGTGAACACATCTCTTCAGCTTTCTTGATCTCAGCGTCGGACAAGAATGCATTCCGCACGTTGTTTTGCGCGAAGATTGTACCTGGAAGCTGTGGATCAGATTGACCAACAGTTTTCACAAGTGCAGCCTCATTCGCAGCTTGAACGTGTGTTTGCGCCCAGTAAGAAGATTCCAGAACTGCGTCTTGTAGATCGCCAGAAAGGCTATCAAATACGCCAGCGTTCATTGAAGTCGCTTCTGTACCACAGAAGAAGTTCAAGTGTACGGACTGGGAAACAACTGGTGACATATTTGCGTAAGCAACAGCAGACGCCCATGTTTCTGCACCATCGATCAAGCCCTGCTTGAGACCATCAAGTGTTTCTTCCCAAGCAACTGGAACTGGATTCAAGTTCAAAGCTTTCATGGCAATACGGCCAAGCTGTGTACCTGTTACGCGGTTCTTCGTGCCTGCAAGATCTTCAACAGACGTTACTGTTGGCTTATTTTCCCAAGCGAGACCCAACTGGATGCCACGAAGTTCAGCGTGTGAGAACAACAGTTTTAGACCGTGGCGCTTTTCATAAGGCTCACGAAGCAAAGCTGCAGATGCTGGTGAATACAAGAAGTGGTATTGGTCAGCGCGGTTGCGGAACATGTAAGCGTAATCAAGTACGTTCAAGTACGGTGCACCACCGGCAGAGTTCTGTGTAGAGGCCGCATAGAAGTCTACGATGCCTTGCTGACATTTCTCAACGCAAGATGTTTGGCCACAAATTTGGTTGTCGCCGATAAACTCGATGCGAATCTCGCCGTCTGTACGTGCTTCGAGGTCACGTGCGAATTCCAACGCGCCAGCACGTTCGATCAAAAGGTTGCGTTGGTTGAAGCCGGCAGCACCAAATTTGAAAGTGTGTTTTGCTGGTTTTGAGAACCGCTTTTCATATGTGGATTCTGCTGCAGTAGCCAGGTTTGCAAGGCTCATCGCTCCCCCGAAGCCCCCTGCTGCCATGAGCGTTGAGCTCATGCCGTACTTGCCTGCTACGCGAAATAGATCGCGTCGGGATAGATTCCCGATTCTTCCAGTAATTCCCATGACATTTCTCCCTATTGTCAATTAATGAGACTTTTATTCTCAAAAAAGTGTAGTATGACAATTCCATTCTGTATAGCCTTAATTCAAACGGACGGGAGAATCCTTGTGGAAGCGGACTATATTATTGTTGGTGCAGGCTCTGCTGGCTGCGTTTTAGCCAATAGATTAAGCGCCAATCCCTTTAATAAAGTTATTTTACTAGAAGCGGGTGGTCGTGACCTAAATCCTTGGATTCACATCCCGGTTGGCTATTTTAAGACGATACACAATCCAAACGTTGACTGGTGCTATAAAACAGAAGCAGACGTGGGCCTGAATGGCCGCTCCATTGAATGGCCGCGCGGCAAGGTTCTGGGCGGTTCTTCCTCGCTTAACGGTCTTCTATATGTGCGCGGCCAGGCGCAGGACTATGATCGCTGGGCCCAAATGGGCAACGCAGGCTGGTCATGGAACGATGTACTGCCCCTTTTTAAGAAGGCGGAAAATAACGAACGCGGTGCGAATGACTACCACGGTGACGACGGTCCATTATCTGTGTCCAACATGCGCATTCAACGCCCAATTACGGACGCATGGGTCGAAGCGGCGCAAGCGGCGGGTTATCCTTTCAACCCCGATTACAACGGCGAAACCCAAGAGGGCGTTGGCTTTTTCCAACTGACATCAAAGAACGGGCGTCGTTGTTCCACGGCTGTTGCATACCTAAACCCTGCCCGCAGCCGTTCCAATTTGCAGATCGTCACCCATGCTCAAGTGCAAAAGGTGAATATCGAAAACGGTGTGGCAACTGGTGTCACCTATAAAGAACGCAGCGGTGCCGAAGTGGTGGTGAAAGCCAACCGCGAGGTAATTCTAAGCGGTGGGTCTATTAACTCCCCTCAATTACTCATGTTGTCAGGCATCGGCGAAGCGGCCCAACTGCAAGAGCACGGCATTGAGGTTAGAAAAGATTTGAGCGGCGTGGGCAAAAACATGCAGGACCACCTGCAGGCCCGTTTGGTTTATAAGTGTAATGAACCAACATTGAACGACGAAGTCGGCAGTCTGTTTGGTCAGGCCAAGATTGGTCTAAAATACTTGATGACCCGCACTGGCCCAATGACGATGGCCGCCAGCCTAGCCACCGGTTTCATTAAAACACGCGAAGATTTGGAAACGCCGGATGTTCAATTCCACGTCCAACCACTTTCTGCTGAAAACCCTGGTAAAGGGGCCGACAATTTCTCTGCCTTCACCATGTCAGTTTGTCAGTTGCGCCCAGAAAGCCGTGGAGAAATCCGTTTGGCTTCAGGCGATGGTCAGGTCTATCCCAAGATCATTCCAAACTACCTTTCGACTGAAACGGATTGCCGCACGGTTGTCGCAGGCGTGAACATCGCTCGCACAATCGCCAAACACGCGCCACTTGCCGGTAAAATTTCCCAAGAATACCGCCCTCATGCGGATCTAGATATTGATGACTATGACGCCACCCTTAATTGGGCGCGCAACAACACCGCTTCTATCTATCACCCAACGGGCACCTGCAAGATGGGCAGCGGGCAAGACGCCGTTGTGGACGCGAAACTGCGCGTGCACGGAATCAGCGGTTTGCGGGTCGCAGATTGTTCAATCATGCCAGAAATCGTATCGGGCAACACCAACGCCCCTGCTATCATGATCGGCGAAAACTGCGCCAAGATGATCCTAGCAGAAGCTTAATCTACGGCGGTAATCGCCCTGTGTTGCATATACGTAGTGTTGCGGTAATCTAACCGTAACACGTCCCTTGCGCTTGAGGGGCAGACGTTTTGCGACAGGACATTTGAATGACTATTCACCCCCTCAACATCGACCCCACACATTGCTTTATCGCCAATGAATGGGTGCCCGCGCTGTCGGGCCAAACTCTTGCGCTGAAAAACCCATCAGACGGCACAACCTTATGCGATATCGCACGGGGCAACGCAGCGGACATTGACCGCGCGGTTGCCGCTGCAGATGCAGCACTGAACGGTGCGTGGGGTGAATTGGCGGCGTTTGAACGGGGGCGTATCCTGCACCGCATTGGTGAACTGGTCCTTAAAAACATTGACGAATTAACCACCCTTGAATCCATGGACGTAGGCAAACCAGTCAAACAAGCCCGCGCAGATGTTGTTGCCCTCGCCCGCTATATGGAATTTTATGCAGGGGCCGTGGACAAAATTCACGGCGCGACGATCCCGTTTCTTGAGGGCTATACCGTCTATACCATGCGCGAACCCCACGGGGTTACGGGGCATATCATCCCGTGGAATTACCCGATGCAGATCATCGGACGCTCTGTTGGTGCAGCGCTTGCCATGGGCAACGCCGCCGTTTTGAAACCAGCGGAAGAGGCCTGTTTAACCGCCCTCGCCTTTGCTGAAATCTGTCGCCAAGCGGGATTGCCTGATGGGGCGTTAAACGTGGTTTCGGGCCTAGGGGCCGAAGCGGGTGCAGCCCTCACCGCCCATCCATTGGTGCATCACATTTCCTTCACGGGCTCTGTCGGTGTGGGCAAGTTGATCCAATCAACATCGGCCCAAAATGCGGTTCCTGTCACCTTGGAACTGGGCGGAAAATCCCCGCAATTGGTGTTTGATGACGCGGATCTTGACGCCGCCCTGCCCTTCCTTGTGAACGCAGGTATCCAGAATGCAGGACAAACCTGTTCCGCATCCTCGCGCATCTTGGTGCAACGTGGGGTCTATGATGACGTCGTTGCGCGCATGGCAAAACGTTACGGTGAATTGCGCGTTGGCCCCGCAGGCGATGATCTAGATGTGGGACCACTGGTGTCCCTGCGCCAAAAGGAAATTGTTGAAGGGTTCTTGGCCCGTGGCGCTGATCTGAACAAGGTTGCTGTCGGTGCTGTGGCACCAGATGCCCCGATCGGTGGCGCATATGTTCCCCCTACCCTGTTCGCAGATGTTGATCCAAATCACGAACTGGCGCAGCAAGAAATCTTTGGCCCCGTCCAAGTGGTAATCCCCTTTGAAACCGAAGAAGACGCCGTCAAAATCGCCAATGGTACTGACTTTGGCCTTGTTGCCTCGATCTGGTCTAAAGACGGCGCGCGCCAAATGCGCCTCGCCAAACGCTTGCGCGCTGGTCAAGTGTTCATCAACAACTACGGCGCGGGGGGTGGTGTTGAACTGCCCTTTGGCGGCGTAGGTCTATCTGGCCATGGACGCGAAAAAGGGTTCGAGGCACTATACGGTTTTTCAACACTCAAGACGGTGGCTGCACATCATGGATGATATCAAAATAGTAACCTTGGACGCCAAAGACGATTACACCCGCGTCGCCGATCTGATGTACCGCGCCAGTGACTATGTGGAAATGGAAACGGGCAAAGCCAACAATCCCGGATTTGTGCACGCCACATTAAACGACGCCCCACCCGTTTGCGGACCAGACGACAGGTTCCTACGCGGATTGGAACGCCCTGACGGCACACTGGTGGGATTTGCAGGCAGCATTCGCCACTATCCGAAACATGGGCATTGGTACATGGGACTGTTGATTTTAGACCCCGATGCGCGCGGCGTTGGATTGGGACGCAAAGCCGCAAAACACGTTACAGATGAGGCCCGCGCCGACAACGCGCCATGCATTCGCATTGCGGTGCTGGATGTGAACACCGGCGCGCGCGCCTTTTGGGACAAAATGGGGTTCGAACACGAACGCACAGTGAAGGCCTCCCAAAACGAAGACGGCAACGAACGCCACATTCTAAAACTAGACCTGACAGGGGAATAACATGCGACTGCAAGGCAAAGTAGCGATTGTAACGGGCGGTGCCTCCGGCTTTGGTGCGGGGATTGCGCGCAAGTTTGTGGCAGAAGGGGCGCGTGTAATGATCGCCGACCTGAACATCGATATGGCCAATGAACTTGCGGCTGAACTTGGTGACACGGTCCAAACCATTCAGACAAACGTGGCACGTGATGCAGACGTCGCTGCAATGGTGCAATCGACCATAGACGCCTTCGGTCAGATCGACATTTTGATCAACAATGCGGGTGTCACACACCTGCCTGCGCCTATGGAAGAGGTCACTGAGGACGACTTTGACAAAGTTTTCGCCGTAAATTGCAAGTCCGTGTACCTGACAGCCAAATATATTGTGCCTTTGATGAAGGCCCAAGGCGCGGGCGCGATCCTAAATGTTGCCTCAACCGCAGGCGTCAGCCCACGCCCACGGCTGAATTGGTACAACGCCTCAAAGGGTTGGATGAACAATGCCACCAAAGGGATGGCCGTTGAATTGGCCCCCGCTGGCGTGCGCGTTAATGCGTTGAACCCTGTTGCCGGTGACACGCCATTGCTCAAAAGTTTTATGGGGGAAGACACGCCTCAGATGCGGGCCAAGTTCTTATCAACAATCCCCTTGGGTCGTTTTTCCACACCCGAAGATATGGGGAACGCGGCCTGTTATTTGTGCTCAGATGAGGCCAGCATGATCACAGGCGTCTGCATGGAAGTCGATGGCGGGCGCTGTATCTGACACAGAATAGCCCACGCGCTAAAATCTGCAGAATAGAATGAATTTGACAGAGAAAATGCCAGGTCATAGGCCGTTAGGTCATTAATTTTATTATATAATAATGATGGCATAGCATTATTCACATCTCAAAATGATAGACGTCTATCAAAAAATGATTGACGCCTATCATTTCATCATTCTACAATGAAACAACAAATGGGAGTGATCATGGTCAAGCCAACACTGATGGATGTCGCCGCAGCTGCGGGCGTTAGCTATGCCACAGCCGATCGCGTGCTGAACCGTCGTGGTGGCGTTGCGGAAAAATCCGTTTTGCGCGTCTTAGCCGCGATTGAGCAACTGGGTTACACGCGCGATGTGACAGCGGCCAATCTGGCCCGTGGTCGGTCCTATAACTATGCGTTTCTGATCCCTGCCCAAGCTGGCACTTTCTTTGGGGAAATGCGCGCTGCGGTCAAAGCAGAGGCTAAAGCACGCGCCAGCCAGCGCATAAACATAATGATCGAAGAAGTGCCCGCCTTTAACAGCGATGGTTTGGCCGAAGTTCTAGAAAGCTACATTGATCGTGATCTATCAGGCATTTGCCTTGTTGCTATCGACAGCCCAAGGGTGCGCAAAGCCATCCAAGCGTTGCGGGCCAAAGACGTATTTGTTCTGACCTTGGTTGCTGATACGCAAAGCGACAGCCGTGATGCCTATATTGGCCTTGATAACTTGGCCGCTGGTCGTACCGCCGGGCGTGTTCTGTCGCTTGCCAGTCGCGACGGCGGTGTTGTTCTGCCCATCGCGGGCAGTTTGGACGCGACGGACCACGCGCTGCGTTTCAAGGGATTTAAGCAAGCTATCACCTTCGATGTCACTGTTTTACCCGTCATTGAGAGCTTTGATCGACCAGAAAATGTGGCCGACGCGGTGCGCAGCACGCTAGAGGCCCATCCAAATCTGACGGGTATTTACAGCATCGGCTCTGGCCAAAATGGCCTGTTTGCCGCCCTGTCAGAGGTTCAAAAGTCCGTCACCTACCAACGCCCCGTTGTTGTGTTGCACGATTTGGTTGGCAGCGTACGCACGGCCCTCACCATCGGGCTGGTAGATGCAGTGATTGACCAAAAACCAGATCAACAAATCGCCCGCGCACTTGATGCCATGAAAGCGTTAAGCGACGGCGAAACCCTTCCTCCAGATTTCGGAACCATCGTTCCCTCCCTTTATTTCCAAGATAACATGCCGCCTGCACCAGCAGATGGCCCAGAAAAAGGCCCCTCCCTATGAGCAACTATTTTAACGCCATCGCCCCTGTTCAGTTTGAAGGGCCAGACAGCACCAACCCATTGGCCTTCCGTCACTACAACCCAAACGAAATGATCATGGGCAAACCCATGTCAGAGCATCTGCGTTTTGCCGTGTGCTACTGGCACAACTTTGTTTGGGAGGGGAATGACCCCTTTGGCGGCCAAACGTTTGATCGTCCGTGGTTCCCTGCCGACACGATGGAACTGGCCAAGATGAAAGCCGATGCGGCCTTTGACATGTTCCGTATTTTGGGTGTGCCCTACTATTGCTTCCACGACCACGATGTACGCCCAGAGGGTGCAACGCTGGCGCAAAGCAACAGCCGCCTGCATGAAATGGCCGATTACTTTGAGGCCAAGATGGAAAATGGTCCCAAGTTGCTTTGGGGTACAGCCAACATGTTCTCAAACCGCCGCTACATGTCAGGGGCCAGCACCAATCCTGACCCTAATGTATTCGCTTACTGTGCCTCTATCGTGAAGAACGCGATGGATGTGACACACCGATTGGGCGGTGAAAACTATGTGCTGTGGGGCGGTCGCGAAGGGTATGAAACCCTTTTGAACACCGACCTGTCGCGCGAGTTGGAACAGATGGGCCGCTTCCTAACCATGGTGGTTGAGTACAAACACAAGATCGGGTTCAAGGGCGCGATCCTGATCGAACCAAAACCCCAAGAGCCAACAAAACATCAGTATGACTATGACGTTGCCACAGTTTACGGCTTCCTCAAGCGCTTTGGCCTTGAGGACGAGGTGAAGGTGAATGTTGAACAGGGTCACGCGATTTTGGCGGGTCACTCGTTTGAACATGAACTGGCGATGGCCAATGCTTTGGGCATCTTTGGTTCTATCGACATGAACCGCAATGATTACCAATCCGGTTGGGACACCGACCAATTCCCCAACAACGCCCCAGAGGCGGCAATGGCCTATTACGAGGTGTTAAAGGCGGGTGGCTTCACCACAGGCGGCACCAATTTCGACGCCAAATTGCGTCGTCAATCACTTGACGCCGAAGACCTAATTGCAGCCCATGTTGGCGGCATGGACATCTGTGCACGCGGCCTAAAAGCAGCGGCAAAAATGATAGAAGACAAGGCGTTGGAAGGCCCACGCGAGGGGCGCTACGCCGGTTGGACAACCGACGATGCACAGGCGATGTTGGGCAATGGGGCGACACTGGACGGAATCGCGGCACAGGCCGAGGCGCGCAGACTTGATCCGCAACCGGTGTCAGGCCAGCAAGAAAAGCTAGAAAATATCGTAAACCGCTACGTTTAAGGTTTTTGGGCGGGGGTTATGACCTCCGCCCGGCTTTCACAATTGACCACGTAGGTTCCAAAGCTCTGGAAAAAGTTCGACCTCAAGCATCTTGCGAAGATATTTGACACCAGACGTCCCACCGGTTCCACGTTTAAAACCGATTATCCGTTCGACTGTTGTGACATGGTTAAATCTCCAGCGTCGAAAATAATCTTCTAGGTCGACAAGCTTCTCAGCCAATTCATAAAGATGCCAATGCGCTTTCGGATCGCGGTAAACTTGTGTCCAAGCATCCATGACTTCTGTGCAAGCTTGATGTGGAGCGTCCATCCGATATACTTCAGACGGAAATGTCATATCCAGTTCATGTGCAAGGCAATCTAATGCTACGTGATAGAGTGATTTTTTGCCCAGCTCTTGCGCCAACATGTGATGCAAATCAGGTCGATGTTTGTGGACCTTAACCATAGAGCGGTTGCGGTTACCGACGATAAACTCAATCAATCGGTATTGATGCGATTGAAAACCCGAAGACGCGCCTAGATCGCCGCGAAACTCCGTGTATTCACTTGGTGTCATGGTGCGCAACACGTCCCATGCATTGTTAAGCTGCTCAAAAATACGTGCGACGCGTGTCAGCATCTTGAAAACAGGTGGGAAATCCTTTTGTGCGAGCTTTTCGCGCGCAGTGCTTAATTCGTGCAAGGCCAACCGCATCCAAAGCTCTGAGGTCTGATGCTGAATAATAAAGAGCATTTCATCGTGTGCATCAGATTGAAGGTTTTGCGATCCCAGGATGGGATCAAGCGACAGGTAGTCAATATAGCTCATATCTTTGGCAAAAGACATTTTTGCGCCATCTTCTTCTGGGTTGTAAGCCGTCATGGGTGGGTCTCCGCTTCAAGTTCGGGTTTTCAAACGCCAATGATGTTTGATTGCAAAATTCAATCGATTGGGCACAGCCAAGAACAGCGTATTTATCAAGCCGCCTAAAGGGCCAGTGGCGAGATTCCGGAATGAACACTCCATGCCTATTATGTCCAACTTCAAAACGTCATCGCTTTCATTGCTCTGCCTATTTATCCATGAACTCAGCCCATAGCACGCTTTGCCCTGTCCGCGCGCTTTCTTGTGCGGCCATGCCCATTGCCACGGCCCGCAATCCATCCTCAAACGTCACGTCTGCAACATCACGCTCCCCGCGCACCAAGGCCAAGAAACCCTCGTGTTGATAAAATGTAGACCCGTTGTGATCCCCGGCATCCAGCAATGTGGGATCAACGGGGATTTCGCGTACCTCTGGCCCGCTGGGATTGCGCGGGCTGACGATCAATTGCGGGATTGGGGCATCGCCCAGATGCGCAGGCCAGAAACGGCCCGGCCCTGGCACAAGCGCCTCGATCTTGCCTTTGGGGCCAACCACGCTCACCTCTTCTTGATAACGCGATCCTTCGGCAAACATGCACAGTTCCAGCATCGCACGCATCCCGTTCTCAAAATCCACAATGACATAACCGTTGTCGATAATATCTGATGTTTGACCGTCATAAACCTCGTCCAAATGGTTCACGTTCTGGCCCGCACTGGCCATGATCCGCACGGGTTCTGATTTGGTCAGCAAACGCATCAGATCAAAGAAGTGACAACATTTCTCAACGAATGTGCCACCCGATTTGGCGTTAAAGCGGTTCCAATCGCCGACCTTTTCAAGGAACGGGAAACGGTGTTCGCGGATCGACAGCATCTTGATCCCACCAGTGGCCTCTTCCACCTCTGACCGCAGGGCAGCGATTGGCGGCATATAGCGGTATTCCATCGCGACCCAAACGGGGGATGGATAGGTTTCGCTGAACTTGCGCACACGGGCAAATGCGTTTGGATCTGTGAACAGTGGCTTTTCCACCAAGATCGGCAAAGACCGCGTTTGGGCGATCTGTTCCAACTGTTCCAAATGCATAAAGTTCGGGCTGACAATAACCAGACAATCCAACGCCTCAATCACCAACAGGGCATCAATACTGTCACAGAACTGCGCGTTGGGAGCCAAGATTTTGGCGATTCCTGCCATGCCAACATCGGGTTCAAAGATGGCGGCCACGTTGGTGTCAGGTAGCAAGGCGATATTGCGTAGGTGCTCTTGTCCCATCATGCCGCAGCCGATGATGCCGTAGTTGATTAACTTAGCCATGTTCGCATTCCTATTTCAGTCTTTGCACATAGATTGCGCGTGATGGGTCAAACCAAGTGCGTGAAAACTCGACCGCTTTGGGGCCGTCTGCCCAACTAAAGCGTTCGATATATCCTGTCAGCGCACCGGCAGGTTTTGTAAAGGTGTCAGGGGTCCAATCTGGTACAGCGGCCACGCTGACGCGGTCCTCTGCCGAGGTGATCCAGAACCCCAGATGTTTTTGGTAAAAGTGGTACAACGAATCCGAAAGTGCGTTGGGGGGCAAGGTGCCCGCATCCCCGTCGAGCCAGATTTCCTCAATCGCGATGATTGTTTCATTCAAATAGCGCAGGCGACGAATCCGCGTGCCGTGATCAGCCGTTCCAAACTGGGGCAAATCAGCGGGCTTTTCCAATGCCTGTACATCCAATGTATCCGCGCGCGGCAACCCCCCGCCCTCAGGCAACTCAAGGCGGAACATACTGTATATGCTGGCCTCATCCGCGCCATGGCGGATGTAGTTGCCCGACCCCTGAAGACGATCCAGCATCCCCTTTTTCTCGAGTATAGCAAGGGCTTTGCGCAGGGTGCCCACGGAAGTGTTCAACCCATCTGCCATCTCGCGTTCAGGCGGCAACCGTTCCCCATCCATCAAACGCCCAGCCGCAATATCGCGTATCAGCAGTTCGCTGATCTGCACATATTTGGGCAGCGCATTGGAATTTTTGGGTTGGTCAGACACAGGGCTCCTCATCGCGCGCAAACGCTGGAATGAAAGAATTGATACACCATTGATTTACACTAGATCGATTGCTATGCAATATGAAATTGATTAATTTTCGCAGGTTTCAAAATGACAGTTGTACCAATCACATCGCCCGATCTGACGGCCTCTGAGGTCTCGTGGTTTTCAGCCCTATGTTCGGACGACTATCAGTTTTTGGGTGTGCCGGACGGCGACTTGCGATCCAGTTGGGCACATTGTAGCGACATCGTTAAAACCGCAGAACAGCAGGGTTTTCGCAACATCCTGTGCCCCTCCTCTTATCAGGTTGGTCAGGACACGCTGTCTTTCGTGGCAGGCTGTGCGTCGATCACCAAAGACATCAACCTGCTGGCGGCTGTGCGCTGCGGCGAGATGCAGCCCATCATGCTAGCCCGCACCATTTCGACGCTGGACCACATGTTGGAAGGGCGTTTGACCGTCAACATCATCAGTTCTGATTTCCCCGGCCAAAAAGAAGACAGCAACTATCGCTACCTACGCTCCCGCGAGGTTGTGGAAATCCTCAAACAGGCTTGGACACAGGACGAGATCAATTATTCTGGCGAGGTCTATGACTTTAAGGGGCTCACCACAGACCCCGTCAAATCATACCAAACAGGCGGTCCACTTTTGTATTTTGGCGGCTATTCCCCAGCGGCGCTTGAGCTGTGCGGTCAGCACTGTGACGTTTACCTGATGTGGCCTGAGGTACAGGACGCATTGGCAGGACGCATGAAGGCTGTGAACCAAGTGGCCGAAAAATATGACCGCACATTGGATTACGGGCTGCGCGTCCACATGATCGTGCGCGACACCGAAAAAGAGGCGCAAGAATACGCGGAATACATCACATCCAAGTTGGATGACGAATATGGCCGCATGATCCGTGAACGTGCTTTGGATTCCACGTCCCTTGGTGTTTCACATCAGGCCAAGAACCGTGAACTGGCCGATGAGTACGGGTACATCGAACCTAATTTATGGACTGGCATAGGTCGTGCGCGCTCTGGCTGTGGTGCCGCATTGGTTGGTTCCGCGGATCAAGTTCTAAGTAAAATCGAAGACTACAAGAAAATGGGTATTCGGGCCTTCATCTTCTCTGGCTATCCCCATATTGAGGAAGCTGAATATTTCGGCAAACTGGTCATGCCACACCTGGAAACCTGTTCACTTCCACATACATATGGTCGAGTACCAGCTGCCACCCCACTCACACCCCTTGCTGCAGGAGTACGCCGTTAATGGAACGCGTCACACTTTCCCCCTCCCTTGAACTTAGCCGTATTGTCTATGGCATGTGGCGCGTTGCGGACGATGCCGACACTTCGGTCAAACACGTTGAGGCGAAAATCAACGCCTGCCTCGATCAAGGCATAACCAGCTTTGACCAAGCCGACATTTACGGCGATTATTCGGCTGAGGCTGTATTGGGCGAAACCCTGCGGGCCGTGCCGTCCTTGCGTGCCAAGATGGAGATCGTGACCAAGTTCGACATTATCGCGCCCTGCGGCAAATACAGCGATGCGCCGGTCAAATATTACGACACATCCACCGCGCACATTAACGCATCCGTTGATGCGTCCTTGACCAATATGGGTATCGACCACATCGACCTATTGCTGGTGCACCGCCCCGACCCGTTCATGGATCACAATGAAACTGGCGCGGCCCTTGATGCATTGGTTGCATCAGGCAAGGTTGGCAACATCGGTGTGTCCAACTTTAAACCATGGGATTGCGACCTGTTGCAATCTGACATGAAAAACCCGCTGGTCACCAACCAGATCGAAATGTCTGCAACAGCGCATGAATGCCTGACCAACGGCGACCTCGCCTATCACCAAAAGAACGGCCAGCACGCAATGGCATGGTCCCCTTTGGGCGGTGGTTCTTTGATGAACGGCAACACCAACGTGATGAAAACCCTTGATGTGATCGCAGACGAAAACGGTGTGGACCGCGCGGCAGTTGCTGTGGCTTGGATTTTGGCACACCCTGCCAAAGTACTACCTGTCATGGGCACCAATAACCTAACCCGCATCGCTGGTCTTTCAGACGCACTGAAGGTCAACATGGACCGCATCACGTGGTTCAAAATCTATACAGCAGCACTGGGCCGCGAGGTCGCTTGATGAAAGATATGGCATCTGAAATGACAGATCAAACGGCGCAAAACTTCGCCCCTGACGGCGACAACACGCGATTGCTGCGGGACGCCTTTGGGCGTTTCGCAACCGGCATCACCGTGATCAGCACAAAGACGGATGACGGCGTAATCGGAATGACGGCCAACAGCTTTTCGTCCCTCTCGCTGGATCCTGCCCTTGTGATGTGGTCGCCTGGGATTAACTCCAGCCGGTTCAAACATTTCTCACATGCCAAACATTTCGCAATCCATGTACTATCAGACCAGCAAAAAGATATCTGCGAAGCCTTCGCTAAAAACGGTTATGCCTTTAGGGATATAGAGCACGGTCTCAACACACACGGCGTCCCATTGATAGAAAGCTGCATTGCACGTTTTGAATGCAGTCACGTCGCAACACATCCCGCTGGAGACCACGTAATCGTAATTGGACAAGTCAACAATGCACAAGTAAGAACTGGCAGGCCTCTGGTGTTTTCCTCAGGAAATTATGGGGTAATTGAAGAGCTCTAAGAAAAATGTGGACAGCTTTCACCCATGTTGCCTTTGTTGCCGATACATCATGTTGGTGAGCTGCTCGAAGGCCATAAAAACGTTCTGTGGCAATTAACGAGCGAATACCAACGACGCTAAAAAGCAAGGCAGGCTGCAAAAATGGCGTAATCCAACTTTTCACCGGGTGCCCAACTCACTGTAACTTACGAAAGAGCAGGTTCAGGCCCTAGGATTAAGATATTTGTTGAAATAGCCACGTTTATCGTTTGCAACTCAATTTCTAGCAGGCGCAAGTGTATCGCGAAAAACTAAGCTCGCTTCAAGTTCAACAGCTTCGATTTGCGTCCCTTCATTTAACAGTTTTATCAGGGCCTCTCCTGCCCTGCGCCCCATCTCACGGTGAGGAACGTGGACAGTTGTAAGTGCAGGATAGGCGATTTCTGCCAATTCAATGTCGTCAAAGCCGATGATGGATACATCCTGTGGTACTTTGAAACCCAGCTCTCGTGCCCTTCGCAAGGCACCCACAGCCAAAACATCATTACCGCAAAAAACAGCAGTTGTCTGCGGTGCTGCTTTCATCACCTGTTCAAACGCAGTTGCGCCTTCCTCGATACCGTACGTTGTCTTCACAATATGTAACGTTTTAGCACAAAGGTTAGCTGCAACCATCGCGTCCTCTATTCCCAATTGGCGCGCCTTTGCTCGGTCGTTCAGGATAGTTTCCGCCGAAACTAGTGCGAGATTTCTGTGGCCCAAATCGATCACTTTCTTAGCCATTCTGCACATAGCTTTCTGATTGTCGAAGCCAATCGAAGGACGTGATAGGCTAGTATCAAAAGCCCACGTTACAAGTGCAGGCACCGCTTGAGCTTCAAGAAAGCGATAGATCTCTGGGCTGCGCGCATGCCCTATGAGCAGTAAGGCATCAGCACCACGCCCAACAAGCGCGCGAATTTGTTCTTCCTCGATGTCCTCGCGATAAGAAGTACTGGCAACCAACATAGTAAAACCATGTAGATGCAGCTCGTCTTGAAAGGCCTGCAGACCACGAGCAAAAATAGCATTTCCCATTGTTGGTATAATTGCACCGATTGTGTCTGTCCGACGCGACGCCATCGCACGTGCACCAAAGTTTGGCGAATAGCTCAGCATTTTGATAGCTTTGAGAACTTTAGTACGAGTCTTTTCTTTGACCTGATCTGGAAAGTTCAAACAACGCGAAACCGTCGCGGTGGAAACTTTTGCCGCAGTTGCAACATCTTGCAAGGTTGGGGTCGGTTGTTCTTTTGACATCGATATCCACAATCACGGCCCGGCTTTAGGCCTTATTAATGCAATACAAAGTGTATGAAAAAAATGAAATACCCGCAATAGAAATGTAAGCTCTTGCATTTTATTATTGTAAAGGCTTACATTGTTAAAACTAGAGATCACGATTACGAGAGGCCACAGCATGCAATTACTTCTTTCAATGCTATTATTTGCAGTTTTCAGTGCGAATGTGGGCCTTGGTTCTTATTTCAACTCTGCATTTCTGAACGATATAGGCGAAATGTTAGTTTTGTCAGGTGCCGCAGTATTATTCGTATTCGCAATTCTAAAAAAAGAAGCTGACGCTAAAAAATAGCGCTGCAGTAACCGTCCAGGGAGGACACTAAATTGTTCAAAGATATCAAAAAAGTGAAAACAGTTGAGCGCCGTAATTTCTTGAAATTAGCAAGCTCAGGTGCATTTACAGCAGCCGTAGTAGCTGGTGCTGCGGGATCGTTATGGTCAACCGAAGCCACAGCACAAACTGCAAAAGAAGAAAACGATCGTGAAAAAGCCGCTGATCATGTGATGACGATAGCGACCGCTTATGTGTTGGGAGCAACACGCAGCTATCCCATCATGCAGTTAGACCTAAAAGAAAACATTCAAAATGCCACAAACGGAAAAGTCTACGTAAAGCTGGCACCTGGCGGTCAGCTTGGTGCAGGCGGCGCTTTAGCGCAATCTGTGCAAACGGGTACAATTCAGGCCGCACAGCACTCGCTGTCTAACTTTGCACCATTTGCAAGCGTAGTAGACCTCATTAACATGCCCTATCTGTGCGGCTCCAATCAACGCTTCACCAATCTTGTACATTCAGATGTTTGGGCACAAGAAGTGAACCCAAAGGTAGAAGCAGCTGGCTTCAAAGCATTGTTCTACGTAAACATTGACCCACGCGTTGTTGCTGTTCGTAAGGGTGGAGCAGGTGCTGTGATGACCCCAGGTGATTTAGACGGCGTAAAATTCCGCGTTCCTGGTTCGGCAATGTTGCAGCAATACTACCGCATGGTTGGCGCGAACCCAACACCAGTTGCATGGGGTGAAACACCATCAGCAATTGCGCAAGGTGTTGCAGACGCACTCGACCCATCTGTTGGCGCGTTGCTTGTGTTTGGTTTCAAAGACTTGCTTTCACACGTAACATTCACACAGGCAGTACCAGACTCACAGGTTTATTCCTGTAACCTCGAATGGTTCAATTCCATGCCTGCCGATGTTCAAGACGGCATCATGGAAGCTGCTGAAATTACCCGACAACAGAACCTTGCCAAGGTGCCATCTGCGCGTAACTTCGCCATGGCTGAACTGCGCAAAGCTGGCGTTGAATTCCACTCGTTGTCCGATGACCAATTGGGTGAATGGCAAGCGGCAGGTGGATACCAATTACCAGAATGGGACAGCTTTAAGAAAGACCTGGCGGGTTCTATGGACACCTTTGCAAAGATTGAAGAGGCTGCTGGCACCCAAGGACGCTACTACGTTCATGACGCCTAATTAAATCCATTGGCGCGCATCCAAGTTGCTGCGCGCCATCTAGGGCCAAACAGCCATAAATTTTATCCTGACGCGGTCAATCCACTACGAGGGGCTGCGTCCATTAGGGAGGTCTGCCATGAGTTTGCTTCAAAAACTGGACAAGAACGCCGAACGATGGATGCTTTTAGTTTTTTATGTAATCTTAGTATTGACCATGGCAGTTGAGGTATTACGCCGTGAAATTTTCGCTTACTCCTCAATATGGGGCGAAGAAATAGTGCGCTATTCATTTATTTATTTAGCGTGGATCGGAGCGGCTGCGGCGGTGAAAGAACGTGTACACATCCGCATTGATGTGTTGATCCACTACGTTGGCCCACGCGTGAAAGCACTCATTTACATATTCGGTGATCTGGTAATGTTCAGCATTGCGGCAATCGCACTCTACTGGTCATGGGAATCCGTCCATGTGTCTTGGAAATTTGGATCAGTTAGCCATGGTCTTCGTATTTCCATGGTGTGGTTCTTCATGGCGGTGCCTTTGGGCTTCGCTATTATGATTGTCCGCCTCACACAGTCTTTGTTGCGCGATATCGGCTCACTTCGTGACGGAACCCCCGTCTACGAAGGCGACAAACTGTTTGATTGAGGATAAAGACATGCTTTTTGGACCCACTGAAACAGTAGTTATCCTCGGATGGGATTTCTACATCCCTGTAATCGCATTTGTTATAATGTGTGCATTAGCAGTGCCTATCTGGGCATCTATCGGTGTCGCAGCGACGATGATGTTGCTCATGGCAGGAGATTTGCCTTTGGCCCTACTGGGCGAAAGCTTATTCCACGGCATTGACGCTTTCGCATTAACGGCTATCCCGCTGTTTATACTCACCGGAGACATACTTGTACGTACGGGCCTGTCGCGCAAGTTCCTAAATGTAGCCGAGGCGCTGACGCAGTTTGCAAAAGGTGGGTTCGGCTCAGCGACCGTTTTGGTCTGTGGCATGTTTGCCGCAATTTCAGGTTCAGACGCTGCTGGTGCTGCGGCAGTGGGCCGTATGACCATCGATCGATTGGTTGAGAGCGGCTACCCGCGTCCATATGCCTGTGCGCTGGTTGCCGCAGGCGCGTGTACTGGCATTCTAATTCCACCATCAATTGCCTATATTATCGTGGGTCTCATTTTGGGAATTTCTGCCTCAACCCTATTCTTGGCGGCGGTCATACCAGGCGTGTCGATCCTGCTGGCAATCCTAATTACCAACCTCATAGTCAATCGGATTTACAATTATGAAGGTGGTGGCAATCTGTCAGCAACTGAGTACTTCTCCAGATTGAGCCGTGCGCTCACATCAGGCTGGTATGCTTTCATTGTTCCTGCAATTATCTTTTACGGCATATTTTCAGGTCGTCTGACTCCCACTGAGGCAGGCGCAACAGCGGTAGTGGTCACCATCATCATTGGCTTCACCATTGGTACGCTTAAGCTTGCAGACTTTCCTGCGATGCTTGTCAGTTCTGCCAAGGTCAACGGGATCATTTTGCCGATCATCGCTTTTTCATTACCTTTGGCACAGGCCCTTGCCATCATGGGAGTACCGCAGGGTTTTGTATCCACAGCAACAGCGATGACCGACAATCCAACCATCCTTATACTCATGATGATCGGCATCCTGATCGCTGCTGGCTGCGTGATGGAAACCACACCAAACATTGTGATACTAGCGCCAATTCTAAAGCCATTGTCTGACAGCATCGGCATGAATGAAATTCAGTTCTGCATCATGATGATCACTGCACTGGGTGTCGGCTTTATCACGCCACCCCTAGGGTTGAACCTGTTTGTCGTTTCTGGCATCGCAGGAGAGTCGATACTGAAAATTGCTTGGCGAGCCATCCCGTTCGTTTTGTGCATGTTGGTCGTTGTTCTTCTAATCGCATTCGTCCCTGCAATTTCCACAACGTTCCTTCCAGAAATTTACAAATAAGGCATGAAAATCATGGCAAGAAAATACCTAAAAAAAGCGACGTTGACTGCGCAATCAGGTGCATCTGATGTGCATGATATCGTTCTTAATATCTTGAGAGATATTGAAGAAGGCGGTGATGATAAAGCACGTGAGTATGCTGCAAAATTTGATAACTACGATGGCAGTATTATCCTAACAGATGATGAAATCGCTGCGGCCTGTGATCTTGTCCCACAGAAGCTAAAAGAAGACATTCAGTTCGCCCACGACAACGTACGTCGCTTCGCCGAAGCACAAAAAACCACAGTTAGCGACATCGAATACGAGATCGTTCCGGGGATGATTGCAGGTCAAAAAGCGATTCCAGTTGAAGCTGCAGGTTGCTATGTTCCCGGCGGTCGTTACAGCCACATCGCATCTGCAATCATGACAGTGACAACCGCAAAAGTTGCGGGATGTAACCACATTACTGCAACGTCCCCGCCACGTCCCGGCGTGGGCGTTGCACCAGCGATCGTTTACGCGGCACACATCTGTGGTGCTGATACAATTATGGCTCTTGGTGGCGTCCAAGGTGTTGCGGCAATGACCTTTGGTTTGTTTGGCCTGCCAAAAGCCAACATCCTTGTTGGTCCTGGCAATCAGTTTGTAGCAGAAGCAAAGCGTATTCTATTTGGTCGCGTTGGCATCGATATGATTGCGGGTCCAACTGACAGCTTGATACTAGCGGACAAAACAGCTGACCCACATATCGTTGCGACCGATTTGGTGTCCCAAGCAGAGCACGGTTATAACTCTCCTGTCTGGTTAATCACCGATGACAGCGCATTGGCCAAAGATGTCATGGCCCGTGTTCCTGCTTTGATCGACGACCTACCAGAGTTAAACCGAGAAAATGCCTTTGCAGCATGGCGCGATTATGCCGAAGTGATCCTATGCGCCAACCGCGAAGAAATGGCCGCTGTATCCGATGAATATGCTCCAGAGCATCTGACCGTTCAGGCAGAAGATCTGGATTGGTGGTTGGGCCGCCTTAGTTGTTATGGCTCACTGTTCCTGGGCGAAGAAACCACCGTTTCTTACGGCGACAAAGCGTCTGGCACAAACCACGTTCTGCCAACATCTGGTGCCGCTGGATACACAGGCGGTTTGTCTGTCCACAAATACATGAAGATCGTGACGTGGCAGCGCACAACACGCGTTGGTTCAAAACGCATTGCTGAGGCCACAGCCCGCATTTCACGCCTTGAGGGAATGGAAGGTCACGCGCGGGCCGCAGATGTTCGTTTGGAAAAATATTTTCCGGAAGAAACATTCGATTTGATTGGCAATGAGTAACGCCGCCCAAATGTTTGACCTGACAGGCCGTGTGGCCTGTGTGACTGGGGCCAGTGCTGGACTCGGTCAACAGGCGGCCATCGCTTTGGCGGCGGCTGGTGCAAAGGTGGTTGGCGTTGCACGCCGCGCCAAGGCACTGGAGGCATGGGCAGAGGCGACAGGCGCAAACGCCGCAACTGTTGCGGCAGACCTGTCGCAACGTGATCAGATAAGTGACATTGCAGCAAGAATTGCAAAACCCTTTGGTGCACCTGACATTATCGTGCATGCAGCGGGAATTAATACTCGCGAGACGGCGGATGATGTGACAACTGAGGGCTGGGACGTCACGATGAATCTAAACCTCGCAGCACCGTTCTTTTTGACCCAAGCGTTGATCCCAGCGATGAAGGCCAAAGGTTGGGGACGCATTGTGAATTTTGCATCACTTCAAACCACACGCGCGTTCCCTGCGGGCCTTAGTTATGGCGCATCCAAAGCAGGCATTGGCCAGTTGACCCGCGCAATGGCCGAAAGTTGGTCTGGTGACGGCATCAACGCGAATGCGATTGGTCCCGGCTTCTTTCCAACAGAATTGACGGGGCCAGTGTTTTCTGATCCAGAGCGTGCAGCCCGCAACGCCACCCAAACCTGCGTTGGACGCAATGGTAAGCTCGAAGATATTGATGGCCCACTCTTGTTCTTATGCTCTGACGCATCAGCATTTGTAACAGGGCAAGTCCTTATGGTTGATGGGGGATATACAGCGAAATGAAAGCACTAGTTTATGACGGCCCTGAAAAACTGGGTTTCCGCGATGTCCGCGATCCAACACCTGATGCCAATCAACACTTGATCAAGGTGATGTCGGTTGGTGTCTGTGGTTCTGATATGCATGCATACCTTGGCCATGATGATCGCCGCCCTGCCCCTTTGATCCTAGGGCATGAGGCGGCAGGCGTTATTGTCGGCGGTCCGCGTGATGGCGAGCGTGTAACTGTCAATCCGTTGGTCGCATGTGGCACATGCCCTGCCTGTAAATCGGGTCGTGACAACTTGTGCCCAGAACGAATGATTATTTCCATGCCACCGCGGGAAGGTGCGTTTGCGCAATTCATCGCGATGCGCGGTGATAACCTTGTGACTGTACCAAATCATGTATCACTAGATGCTGCGTCCCTTGCAGAACCAATCGCATGCGGTTGGCACACAGTTAAACTTGCAAAAGAAGCGTTGAGCGGTTCAGCGAAAACTGCGCTTGTGATCGGTGGTGGTGCCATTGGTCTGGGTGCAGCCCTGTCATTGGCGGCCCAAGGCCTCAGCAACGTCACTATCGTTGAACCAAACGCACTGCGCCGTGATGTTTTGAACACTCAATGCGGCCAAACGGCGATATCAACTGATGACCTATCAGGTGATGCAATGTTCGATCTGGTTATCGACGGCGTGGGCTACGCAGCGACACGCGCAACAGCATCTGCACATACGCGCCCCGGTGGCGTAATTGGGCACATCGGCTTGGGCGAAGGCACAGGTGGTTTAGATGTACGCCGCATGACCTTGCAAGAGATCACCTTCATCGGCACATACACATACACAGCCCAAGATTTTCGCGATACTACAGCCGCCATCTTTGACGGACGCTTAGGTACCTTGGACTGGACCGAACAACGCCCACTTTCAGATGGAGCATCTGCCTTTTCAGACATTCGTGCGGGCCGAACTGCCGCGCCAAAGATCATCCTTAATCCTCATTCTTAATCCCGCAACACATTCGGTTGCTTATCAAAGGAGCTTACTCAGCCGTGAGTATATCTAAAAAAATCGTAGATGACCTCGTCGCAAACGACGTTTCATTCATCACGACAGTGCCCTGCAAGCAACTTGCTGGCGTTATCGAAGAAGTCGAAGAACGTGATGAAATCTTTCACATTCCAGCGAACAAAGAAGACGAAGGCATGGGCCTTTGTGCTGGTGCGTGGATGGGTGGCAAACGCCCAGCAATCATCATGCAAAACACAGCAATCGGTGTCACAATCAACACTTTGGCTACACTGACACAGTTTTACCGCATGCCTCTTCCAATGCTGATTTCATACCGCGGCGAACTGCGCGAGCCAGTGGCGTGTCAGGTCGAAATGGCTGTGCACACAAAGGCATTGCTGAACCAGTTGAACATCCCGACCTATCACTTCCACAAGGAATCTGATGCGGACGAATTGGATGCGATCCTGAAATACACATTCATGTGCAACAAACCTGTGGCGATCCTTACGGATGCGTCCTTCTGGGGAGGCTACGGCGACCAATGATCCGTTCTGAAATCCTGCGCGAAATCGCGCCAATCCTTCGTGACCAATTGGTCGTTTGCAACATCGGCCTTCCAAGCCAAGAACTGCACATGATCGATGATCAGCCAACCAACTTCTACATGTTGGGCACCATGGGTTTGTCTTCATCCATCGGTCTTGGTCTTGCTTTGTCACAAGACAAAACCGTTATCTCAATTGATGGTGACGGTTCTGTTTTGACCAACCTTGGCACTTTGCCAACAATCGCCAACAACGTTGCTGACAACTACATTCTGTTGATCATCGACAACGGCTCTTACGGCTCAACGGGTGACCAGCCAACATACGCTGGCATGAAGACATCCCTAACAGCGGTGGCTAAGGCCTGTGGTTGTGAGAATGTTGTTGAGTGTCAGGACGTAGACACCGGCAAGGTTCTGCAAGCAGCACTCGACAGCAAAAAGATGACGATTATCGTGTCCAAATGTGACAGCGGCAATATCAAGCTGCCTGTCATCACCAAAGACCCTGTCGTGATCCGCGATCGCTTTATGACAGCGGTTGTCAGCTAAGATGACATTGAACATTCATTCAAGCGAAGACGCACGCCGGATTGCCCAGCGCCGCCTTCCTTGGATGGTGTTCGACTACATCGACGGGGCCGCAGGGCGTGAAACAGGGGCAGCACGTAATCGCGCCGCCTTTGACGCTTTGACCTTGCGGCCTCGCATTCTGCGCGACGTCAGTCAGCGCGATCTCACATCCTCAGTATTCGGTCAAAAGACCAACACCCCCTTTGGCATTAGCCCGATGGGCATGTGCAACCTTTCAGGCGCTGGCGCCGACCTTATGCTGGCGCGCCTTGCCGCGCGTGAAAACGTGCCGTTAGGAGTATCCACAGTCGCATCTACCGCGATGGAGCCATTGATCGAAGCAGCTGAGGGTAACGCATGGTTCCAGCTGTATTTCAGTGGTGACGGCGTTGGGACTTTTAAACTGGTCGAACGCGCCAAGGCTGCTGGCTACAAAACCATCGTCCTCACCGTAGACGTTGCCGAAGTCGGACGCCGCCCTCGCGAACTACGCCACGGCTTTACAATGCCATTCCGTATTGGCCCCAAACAATTCGTCGATTTTGCACTACACCCGCGCTGGTCCTTGACCACGCTGTTCAAAGGCCGCCCTGAAATGGCGAACTTTGACATGCCTGGGTATTCCTTTGACCGCACAGAAAGCCGCGCACGCGCCAACTGGGACACGCTTGCCCAACTGCGCGACATGTGGCCCGGCAACTTGGTCGTTAAGGGTGTGTTGGATGCTGAGGATGCGGTCATGCTGCGGGATGCTGGCGTAGATGCTGTCCAAGTATCCAGCCACGGTGCCCGACAACTAGACAGCGCCCCATCACCAATTTCAGTTCTACCCGCCATTCGTGATGCGGTTGGACCCGATTTCCCACTGTTCTTTGACTCAGGCCTGCGCAGTGGTGAGGATGTTGTCAAAGTATACGATCAAGGCGCTGATTTCACCTTCTTGGGGCGCATCCTTCAGTTCGCAATCGCAGCGGGTGGCGAGGAAGGGTTGCAACGTCTTTGGGATGTCTTGCGCGATGAAACCAGTATCACGCTGGCACAAATTGGCGCGACGGCTTTACCACGGTAATAGCGTGTCGAAAAATATGCTTTGCGCCCTACTTGGCCGCAAAGCCCGTTTCAATCCGCCCCCCCAAACACTAAAATCACAATTGAACAGCTTGGCCTGTCTCAAGGGATTGGGCCGCTGCGTCTGCAAGGCGCTGTGCAGCCACGCCATCCACGATACCTGGCGTTGGCGAAGTGCCCGCGTTGACGGCATCGATAAAGGCTTCCATCTCTGCAATGTAGGCCGCCTCATACCGTTCAAGGAAGAAGTGTTTGTTCGGCGCTGTGGTAAATCCATTGCCGCCTGCTTGCTCAACCAAATGTTCAAGCTTATTAGCGGCACGTAACATGCCGTCAGAACCGTGGACTTCGATCCGTTGATCATATCCATACGTCGCGCGCCGCGAGTTGTTGATGAGCGCAATTTTACCAGAAGCCGTTTTAAGCGTTACAGCAGCTGTATCGATGTCCCCTGCTTCACCGATCTGAGGATCGACAAGGCATGAACCTGTGGCGAACAACTCAACAGGTTCTTCGCTCAACAGGAAACGCGCCATATCAAGATCGTGGATCATCATATCACGAAACAGGCCACCCGAATGTTTGATATAGCTAACTGGGGGTGGGGATGGATCGCGTGAAGTAATTACAACCATTTCTGTTGCGCCAATCACACCTGCATCAAGCTGTGTCTTGAGGTGCGAGAAATTTGGATCAAAACGACGATTGAAGGCTGTGAAGAACCCAACGCCCGCGGCTTCAACCGCAGTTTTGCATTCAGCCGCACGTTCAGAGGACAGATCAATTGGTTTTTCACAGAAGATCGCTTTGCCCGCTTTAGCCAATGCATGAATTTGGTCGTAATGCAGGGTTGTCGGCGTCGCAACGATCACCGCATCAATATCAGTCGCGGCAATGATGTCTTCAGCGCTACGCACCTCTGCGCCATACTGTCCTGCCAATGCTTCGGCTGCCACAGGCACGAAATCCGCAACCGCAACCAAGTTCGCAGATTCAATGCGCGCTAGGCTGCGTGCATGAACCTGACCGATACGGCCACAGCCCAAGAGACCAATTGAGATCATAGTAATTCCTTTAATTTTAGGCAGCCGCGATGCCACACAATGCGATTTGCGCAGCGGCTTGAAGGTCTGGTTCGACTTGTTTGAGAATTTGAATGCGGTCAAACACATCAACGTCGTCGGCCAATATCTGACGGATAGATTTACCAAAACCCAATCGAAGCTCGGTACCGATGTTGAATTTGCAGACCTTGGATGTTCGCGCCAAACGCTGGCGTTGCTCAAGCGGTACGCCTGATCCGCCGTGGATAACCAATGGCACTTCTGTTAGCGCTTCAATGGCCCGAATACGCACCTCGTCCAATCCACCCTCGTGGTTCTGTTGTAAGTGAACATTTCCCACTGAAATGGCCATTGCATCGACACCACTGTCGCGGGCAAAAATCGCAGCTTCTTCAGGATCGGTCCCAAGCGATTTTTCGCCTTCACTATAACCCACGAACCCGATCTCACCTTCACAGGAAATCCCAGCGGCATGAGCTATTTCCGCAATGCGCGCAGTTTCATCAATGTTTTGTGCAAGTGGCTTGCGCGATCCATCATACATCAGAGAGGTAAACCCGCTGTCGAGCGCCTCTTGGCATTCCTCAAACGTATAGCCATGGTCTAGGTGGGCTACGACTGGAACGGATACAGTTTCAGCCAATGTGCGGAACATTTTTCCAAGGATCGGAAGCGGCGTATTTGCACGACAGGATGGACCCGCTTGCAAAATAACAGGCAGCCCTTCAGCTTCGGCTGCATTCACGTAAGCGCGCATGTCTTCCCAGCCCAAGGTGACCAGGCCACCCACAGCATAACCACCTGTTAAGGCGGGCTGCAAAACGTCTTTTAGTGTCACAAGTGTCATTTGAATTTAGCTATCATATCGAGGATTCCAGGGATCGTATGTAATTGTTCTTTATGCGTTTCTTGGAAGTTCTGAACCAATGACCGCTGCGTTAACCCGCCGAGAATTGTGAAATAATACATTTCATATCCTGGCAGAACGCAGCAAGGATGATACCCCTTATCAATACAGACTGTAGACCCATTCATGATGTGGTAAGCATCGCCAGGTTCATTATCCTCGCGCTGCAACATCTGCAGACCAGACCCGTAGTCGGGCTTGAAGCGGAAATTGTAGGTTTCATCATGGCGCGTTTCGAGAGGCAGTTGATTGGTGTCATGCTTGTGGCTTGGGAAACCTGACCAGCCCCCTGCCCCAACAGTGAATAGTTCCGACACCAAAAGACGACCAACGCGGCCATGTTGTTTTTGACCTAAAATATGTTTGATTTTACGGTGCGTTTTTGTGTCGTCCGATCCGTATTGGATCAAATCAATTTCGTCATGGCGCACAGCGAAAGGTTCAAGAACCTCATCGAATTTCGCGCCCGCTATGAACACCTCCGCTTCGTCAGACAGGCATGTAAAAAGTGCTTTCATACCCGTTGGGACATAGACGCCCTCAGGCTCACCGTCCCAAACATCAACGCCGCGTCCGCCCAATTGCTTGGCTTCGAATCCACCAACGGTAACGTCGATGAGACCTGTTGCGGGCGCGATACAGGTTTCAAAACCTGGAACGGAATAACCGTAGCTTTCGCCCTTTTTGAGCTTAACAATGTTGAAGAAATTCAACGGAACAAGGGCGTCATCAACATCAACGATCGGTTTATTTTGGTTGTCAAATGGGGCGATATGCATCGGGAATCCTTTTCAGATCAAACGGGTGTGCTGGCCCCTGGGTGAATGGCCAAGAAGGCCTCGAGTGCTACGTTATCTGGCATAGCAGGCGCACAGCCCGGCTTGGCCACAACAATGGCCGCACATGCAGAGCCGCGTAGAACGGCCTCATCCATGTCGCGCCCGTCAGCAAGGCTTGCTATAAAACCCGCCATAAAGCTGTCACCTGCACCTGTGGGTTTCAGTGCTTCAACTTTAAAAATACCACTTTGAGTTTGGGTGCCATTGGCAAAAGTGATCGCACCTAGGTGGCCCATCTTGTAAACAACGATGCTCGCTGTGGATTTGGCTAAGCTTTCGGCCTTGGCCAATCCCTTTTCGATACCACCGGCCATAAATCCAAATTCTTCATCATTGGCGACGATAATGTCTGACATATAGCCTGCTTTGGATAGAACCTCTTCGGCAACTTGCGGTGACGGCCAGCTGTATGGACGATAATCCACATCAAAAATTACGGGTATGCCCGCCGCTTTGGCCAATTTAAACGCGCGAAATGCAGCGGTGCGCGATGGCTCAGCAGCAAAGACCGTGCCTGCTGTGATCAGCGCGCCGTACTGGCTGTAATCAACAGCTTCGACATCTTCGAGACTCATCTGGAAATCTGCCGCACTATTACGGTAAATCACCGAATTGTGGTCTTCGACGCGAGTTTCATACAATGCCAAAGAATTTCGAAACTCACCAGCGACTGGTTTTACATGCGCCGCATCAACTCCATAATGGCCCAATTGGTTCACGCAATAATGCCCCACTGCATCGTCAGACACGCGCGTGAGTAAGGTGGCTTTCATCCCAAACTTTACCAGCCCCGCAGCGATATTGGCAGACGATCCACCCATCGCAACCATCATCGTGGTGGCATCTTCAATCGCAGCGCCTGCAGGTTCGGGGCACATGTCCATTCCGACACGACCAATCACAAGAAAGTTCTTTTGTTTGATGCCCTCTAAAATTTGCATCAAACACCCTTTCTTTGCTTGGAACGGCTTGCTTCAATCTCAAGGTGCTTTTCGCGAACCTTGGGATTGTCCGTCACATGCGGTGTGCCTACTTCCCACCATGTGTGACCCTCAGTTGTCCAACCCTCATAGGCGTCAACGTTCATAACAATTACGCTAGTCTTATCCGCTGCCTTTGCAGCCTTGAACGCTTGTGCCAATTGGTCGGGCGTATCGACATACGTCGAGCGCGCGCCCATTGAAGCCGCGTGAGCTACGAAATCTACAGGAAATGCCTCAGAGATTGTAGGCGAGTCAGCAAGAAGATTATTGAAGCTCTCATTACCAGTGTTGTTCTGCAGTTTATTGATGACGGCAAAACCACCATTATCCAACACCAGAACAATCATCTTCTTCTGCGTCAGAACCGATGAATAGATATCTGAGTTCATCA
Source organism: uncultured Paracoccaceae bacterium (assembly GCA_905182105.1). Lineage (GTDB taxonomy): Bacteria > Pseudomonadota > Alphaproteobacteria > Rhodobacterales > Rhodobacteraceae > Ascidiaceihabitans. The sequence goes on along the minus strand of CAJJAR010000004.1, from coordinate 42,621 downwards.
GCATGTATGAACCGTCACCTGCGAACACGATTGTGTCTGCGTCTGGTTCTGATTCTGATTGGGCAATACGTGCGCCCCATCCACCAGCCAATTCATATCCCATGCAGGAAAAGCCGAATTCAACGTCAACTGTGCCGATGTCCAGCGTACGCCAGTTGGCAGTCACCTCAGCAGGCAATCCACCAGCCGCGGCGACAACGCGATCGCGTTTACCAGCAAGGGCATTCACAATACCAATTGCTTTCGCGTATGAGTTTGGTCCGTTGTCGACACTTACGTTGCCTGCAACATAGGCATCCCATTCTTTGCGAACTCCAATGGCATATTCTGTCCAGCTTGAGGGGGCTTTGTAGCCACTCATCGCGTCAGCCAATTGCTGCAGCCCTAGCTTTGCATCGCCAACAATCGGCAACGATTGGTGCTTACCCGCATCGTGGCGCGCCGCATTCAACGAGATCAGCTTCGCATCCTGCGCAAAGGCAGTCCAAGAACCCGTTGTGAAGTCTTGCAACCTTGACCCTACAGACAAAATAACATCTGCGCGTTCTGCGACAGAGTTGGCGCTGACAGACCCTGTGACTCCAACAGGGCCGATGTTAAGCGCGTGGTCGTTCAAAAGGTTTGCACGACCGGCAATGGTTTCAATAACAGGAATCTGGTGGGCTTCCGCGAACTGGGTCAATTCAGCAACCGCGCCAGAATACTGCACGCCGCCACCGGCAATAATGACTGGGCGTTCAGCCGATTTGAGCAGCGCAGCGGCATCCACCAACTCGTCAGCGTCGGGAGTTTGGCGGCGAATACGGTGGGTTTTTTCCTCAAAAAACGAAACCGGATAATCATACGCCCAACCCTGAACATCTTGAGGCAAGGCCAAGAAGGCGGGGCCACAATCTGCCGGATCAAGCATTGTTGCCAATGCCGCGGGCAAAGTCTGGATGACTTGCGCTGGATGCGTAATGCGATCCCAGTATCGCGTTACCGCCTGAAATGAGTCGTTCACTCCCAACGCTGGATTGTTGAAGTGCTCAAGCTGCTGAAGAACCGGATCGGGCAAGCGGGTCAAAAACGTATCGCCGCACAACATCAACATTGGCAAACGGTTCGCATGCGCAAGCGCCGCAGCAGTCAAAAGATTCGCAGTGCCCGGCCCTGCAGAGGCAGTGCAGAACATAAAGCGACGGCGCAGGTGGTATTTCGCATAGGCCGCTGCAGCAAAACCCATGCCTTGTTCGTTTTGACCACGATATAATGGCAATGTTTCCTTGTGATCATACAAGGCCTCACCAAGGCAGGTCACATTGCCATGCCCAAAGATACCAAAGCCACCACCACAAAGACGTTGACGCGTTCCATCAGTTTCAATGAACTGCGCATTCAAATACCGGATTATTGCTTGTGCTGTCGTCAGACGAACGGTGTTCTCACCCATCAGGTCTGTCCTTCTCAGAATAGTTCAATTTATTGACCCAGACGCTGGATCGCGCTTGACGCTCTTATTGATTTAAAGATACCCAGATTGCAACCGGTTGCAATCGGTTTTTAAGGAGGCGGAATGCAAGAATTGGGAATTGGTATCATTGGCGGTGGTTACATGGGTAAAGCCCACGCTGTAGCCTATGCTGCTGTTGGCGCTGTATTTAATACACGTCTACGGCCACGTCTGGAAATGGTTGCAGCGTCCTCATTGGCCTCTGCGGAAAAATATCGTGATTCTTTTGGATTCGCTCGTGCAGCCCACGATTGGGAGGAATTGGTACGCGATCCAAAGGTTGAAGCCATCGTAATCGCCTCTCCTCAATCAACACACCGCGCTGCCGCTGAACTTGCCTTTTCGCTTGGAAAACCTGTTTTTTGCGAAAAACCATTGGGGGCCTCAGTCGAAGACGCCCAAGCAATGGTTCAGGCAGCACAAGACAGCGGTCTCGTGAATATGATCGGGTTCAACTACATCCGTACCCCTGCTTCGCAATACGCGCGGCAATTGATTGCAGATGGCGTGCTGGGGCAAATTACGTGGTTTCGCGGCGAACATACCGAAGATTTTTTGGCAGACCCTGCAATTCCAGCAAACTGGCGCACCAGTGGTGAAGCCAATGGGACTATGGGTGATCTTGCGCCGCACATGATCAATGCGGCACTCGCATTACTGGGACCAATCGACAACGTAATGGGCCAAATCGAAACCGTTCACAGCGATCGTGGTGGTGCACCTGTCACCAATGACGATCACGCTCAAATGATGTGCCGTTTCGCAAATGGTGCAATGGGTCACATGTATTTCAGCCGCATCGCAACGGGCCGCAAAATGGGCTACGCCTATGAAATTACAGGTACCAAAGGTGCCATCCGCTTCGACCAAGAAGATCAAAACGCACTATGGCTATACAAAGCCGAAGGCCCAGAAGCCGAGCGCGGATTTCGCAAAATCCTAACCGGTCCAGCCCACCCAGATTACGAACCATTTTGTCAAGGGCCCGGCCACGGCACTGGGTATCAAGATCAGATCATCATCGAGGCCCGCGACTTTCTTGAGGCGATTGCCGACAAGACAACACGTTGGCCGGCCTTCGCTGATGGCTTAGACGTTTCGCGCATCATATCTGCTGCGCGTTCATCCCAAACATCGGGGGCTTGGACCTCGGTTCAGAGCGATTAAAGGAGACCACGCTCGTGACAATTAAAATTGGTAATGCCCCCTGTTCATGGGGGGTCGAATTTGCGGATGATCCACGCAACCCACAATGGCGCGACGTACTGCGTGAAAACGCAGAAGCCGGCTATAAAGGTATCGAGCTGGGGCCAGTTGGGTTCATGCCCGAAGACCCTGCGATCCTCGCGGACGCATTGAACGAACATGATCAAGAATTGATTGGTGGCGTTGTTTTCCGTCCATTTCATGACCCTGCGAAATGGGACGAGGTCATGGATGCATCTATACGCACATGTAAAGCACTGGCGGCGCATGGCGCAAAGCACCTAGTATTGATCGACTCTATTTCTGAGCGCCGCGCCCCAACTGCTGGTCGCGCCGATGATGCAGAGCAGATGAGCAATGCTGAATGGACCGTGTTCCGAGACCGTATCGCGCAAGTCGCAAAAATGGGTACTGAAGAATACGGCCTAACTGTAGGCATCCATGCCCATGCTGCGGGGTTCATGGACTTTGAGCCTGAGTTGATTCGCCTGCTAGATGAAGTAGACGAAAACCACCTGAAGATTTGCTTTGATACGGGCCACCATTCTTACGCTGGCTTTGACCCTATTTCCTTCATGGAGAGTTACATTTCACGTATTAGCTACATGCACTTCAAGGACATAAATCCTGTTGTGAAAGCTGACGTTCTTGCAAAAGGCACAGGCTTCTATGACGCTTGTGGTCAGGGCATTTTCAGTAACCTTGGCGACGGTGATGTAAACCTCCCGCGCGTGCGTGAAATTCTAATCAAAAACAATTTTGAGGGCTGGTGCACTGTCGAGCAAGATTGCGATCCAACCCTGCCAGACACTGATGCGCTTGGTGACGCCAAGATCAATCGCGCATACCTCCAATCCATCGGATTCAGCTAAGGAAACCTGAGTATGACAAAACTAAAATGGGGCATGATTGGCGGTGGCGAAGGTAGCCAAATTGGACCAGCCCACCGCCTAGGCGCTCAAGCTGACGGGCACTTTTCTTTTATTGCAGGTGCCTTGGACGTTGATCCGGCAAAAGGCAAATCCTATGCGCAATCCCTTGGCGTTGCCCAAGACCGCGCATACGGGGATTGGAAAGAAATGTTGGCCAGTGAAAAAGGCCGCGAGGATAAACTTGATCTCGTGACCGTAGCAACACCGAACAACACGCACTTTGAGATCACCAAATCCTTCCTTGAAGCTGGCTTTAACGTCTTGTGCGAAAAGCCGATGACGATGACTGTTGAAGAAGGCGAAGAGATCGTAAAAATAACCGAAGCCACAGGCCAAGTTTGTGCGGTAAACTACTGTTACAGCGCCTACCCTATGGTGCGCCAAATGCGGGCAATGGTCGAAGGTGGTGAACTGGGTGCAATTCGCACGGTTGTGACCAACTTTAGCCATGGCCACCACGCAGCTGGTGATGATGCAACGAACCCGCGCGTACGCTGGCGCTACGATCCAGCCCAAGCGGGTGTATCAGGGCAAATGGCAGACTGTGGAATCCACGCCCTGCACTTGGCCAGTTTCATCACAGGCGACGAAGTCCACACATTGTCTGCTGACTTCGCTTCCACCGTTGAGGGACGTGTTTTGGAAGATGATGCGATGGTCAACTTCCGTACAGATGGTGGAATTGTTGGTCGCCTATGGACCTCGACAATTGCACTGGGCCGCCAACACGGTCTCGACATCCAAGTCTTCGGGGAAAAAGGCGGTCTTCGCTGGGCATCAGAGCAACCAAACCAAGTGTATTTTCACAAACAAGGTGGACGCATCGAAATCATTGAAAAGGGCGAGGATGGCCTTTCAGATGATGCAAACCGCATGTCACGCGTCGGCATTGCGCATCCAGAGGGTTTCCCTTTGGCGGTGGCGAATATCTATGTGGATTTGGCAGCACGTTTGCGCGGAGGCTCGGCCAACTATCCAACTGCTGTTGATGGTTTGCGTTCAATGGCTGCTGTCTATGCGTCTGTAGATTCAGCCAAACAACAAGGCGTTTGGGTGGATGCACGTCCGCCAATGTTCCAAAAATGATTTACTTGCTTCGGCCCTATCAAAGGGGCCGAAGCGTTCCCCGCTCGATAACTTGGCAAGAAAATAGCCGCGCTTCGGGATGCCTGTTGCTGTCCTCTAGGGCCGCCATCACCAACTCGACAGAGCTGTCGACAATCTGTTTGATAGGTTGACGAATTGTCGTGAGATTGATGTTCTCCCATTTCGCCATTTCCATGTCATTTAACCCAATAATTCCAATATCATCAGGTGCAGCTAAACCAGCCGAATCGATCGCACTGAGAGCCCCGATAGACATAACATCATCTCCACAGAAATATGCTTCTGCAGGACTAGCTTTCAGTTCCTTAAGCATGGCAACCCGCCCTGCCTCAAACGAATAAGCAGCCGCATTCGACACTTTGACTTTGATGCCCTTGGCTTGGCCAATCACCTCCATGAAACCTGCGCGCCGATCAATAGTCGAAGTAGCACCCTTTGGGCCACCGAGGAAACCAATGTGTTTGTAGCCGCGAGCCAACAATGTTCGCGCTGCCATGCGTCCGCATTCAACGTTATCGACACCCACAACATGAACGTCTGGCGCACTGGCAAATCGCCCAAACGAGTGAACAACGGGAATCTTTGCGTCATGAAACGCCTTCGCGAACTCGGGCAACAGCGTTGACGAAGCCACAATCACACCATCCACTGAATATTGTTTTAGCATCCGCAGCGAGTTTTTGGGATCGGTTTCATCAGTCAAATTGACCAACAAAGGCCGCAGCCCTTTCTCCTGCAAACGGCGAGTGAAGAGATCGAACACTTCCAAGAACAGCGGGTTGTGAAAGTTGTTCGAGATCAACCCAATCAATTTGGTCCGTCCAGTGGTCAGTGACGACGCCAAAGCGTTAGGGCTATACCCCAACTCTTTCGCCGCCTTCTCAACCTTTTTGCGAGTCTTTGGAGAGACCGAGGCACCATCAGTATAGGTTCGCGACACAGCAGAACGTGAGACGCCCGCCCGTTCAGCCACTTCTTTTAGTGTTACCGCCACCTAGTTACTCCCTATTTTCATGACGTTATATGTTTGGGAAACGAAAAGGTAAAAACAATTTTTGCAACCGGTTGCAATCTGAATAATGGTATGGTTAGATTTCGTTGTTGGCGGGAAACCCGCGAGACACAAAAGAATAGAAACGTCTGGGAGGACCTCATGAAAACAGTAATCAAGTCGCTCGCGATTGGCGCAGCGCTTTTTGCAGCACCACTCACAGCAGTTGCTGATGGCCACAGTGATAATCTGAAATACGTACTTGTCAGCCACGCGCCTGACAGCGACAGCTGGTGGAACACAATCAAAAATGGCATCGCACTTGCTGGTGATCAGATGGGCGTTGAGGTTGAATACCGCAACCCGCCAACTGGTGATTTGGGTGATATGGCACGTATCATTGAACAGGCAGCTGCTTCTGGTCCAAACGGCATCATCACAACACTCGCTGACTATGATGTGCTTAAAGGCCCAATCATGGACGCCGTCGCAAGCGGCATTGACGTCATCATCATGAATTCTGGCACACCGGACCAGGCACGTGAAGTTGGCGCACTTATGTACGTTGGCCAACCTGAGTATGACGCAGGTCTAGCTGCTGGTCTTCGCGCTAAAGGCGACGGCGTTGGAAGCTTCCTGTGTGTTAATCACTACATCTCTTCACCTTCATCGACTGATCGCTGCCAAGGCTTTGCAGATGGTCTAGGCATTGAGCTGGGCAACCAAATGATCGACTCTGGCCAAGATCCAGCTGAGATTAAAAACCGTGTATTGGCTTACTTGACTGCTAACCCAGAAACAGACGCTGTTCTCACACTAGGCCCAACCTCTGCAGATCCAACATTGTTGGCTCTTGACGAAAACGGCATGGCTGGCGACATCTACTTTGGTACATTTGACCTAGGTGCAGAGATCGTTAATGGCATCAAAGCTGGCGTTATCAGCTGGGGCATCGACCAACAGCCATTCTTGCAGGCTTACTTGCCGGTTGTTGTGATGGCGAACTACCACCGTTACGGTGTTTTGCCTGGCAACAACATCAACTCTGGCCCGGGCTTCGTAACAGCTTCTGGTCTAGAAATGGTTGAAAAATTTGCTGGTGAATACCGCTAAAATCTAAACTGAGGGCGGCGTTTTCTAAACGAAGGCACCGCCCTTATTGTTTCTAACAAGACCTATAGGAAGAATGAAATGTCCAACGAGACAACCACTGGAATCGACGAACGCGTCAACGAGATGTCGTCGTTTCGCAACGCGCTGATACGCCCCGAACTTGGTGGAATCATCGGGACGATCGCAGTATTTGCGGTATTTATCTTCTTAGCTGGCGACAGTGGCATGTTCAGCGTGCAGGGCGTGATGAACTGGTCGGTGGTCTCTGCCCAATTTATGATCATTGCCGTGGGCGCATGCCTACTAATGATTGCTGGCGAATTTGACCTGAGCGTCGGTTCGATGATCGGTTTCGCCGGCATGCTCATCGCAATCTTCGGGGTCACATTTGGTTGGCCCATGTGGATGGCGATCATATTAACTTTCGTAATCTGCATGACAATCGGTGCATTGAATGGCCTGATTTGCATCAGAACTGGTCTACCTAGCTTCATAGTAACTTTGGCTTTTTTGTTCATTCTTCGGGGCTTCACAATCTTCCTACCTCAAACAATTGAGCGCAAAACCATCATCGGTGGCATTCGTGAAGCGGCAGAGGGAGATTGGCTCGGCATTATTTTTGGCGGCAAAATTTTACAAGGCCTCTTTATTTATTTGGGTGACCTAGGTGTGATTGCAGTGTTTTCACGCGGCACACGTGCAGGCCAACCAGTGGTTGACGGCATTCCAATGTTGATCGTTTGGGCGCTGGGTCTCGTTATATTTGGACATATCCTTTTGACCAAAACACGTTTCGGCAACTGGGTCTTTGCATCTGGTGGCGATGCAGAAGCTGCGCGTAATTCAGGTGTTCCTGTGAGTAAGGTTAAAATCTTGATGTTCATGTTCACGGCTTTCTGCGCAACCGTATTTGCGACATGTCAGGTTATGGAGTTTGGCTCAGCTGGAGCGGACCGTGGGTTGCTTAAAGAGTTTGAAGCCATCATAGCAGTTGTCATCGGCGGTGCGCTTTTGACAGGTGGTTATGGTTCCGTCATCGGCGCTGCACTTGGGGCATTGATCTTTGGTGTTGTGCAGCAAGGCCTATTCTTTGCCGGAGTTGAAAGCTCACTCTTCCGCGTGTTCCTTGGTGTTATCCTGCTTGGTGCGGTGATCCTAAACACATACATCCGTCGCTTGATTACAGGAGAGCGTTGAAATGAATGCTCAAACAGAAAAAAAGCCTATCATCGAGATGCGCAACATCAGAAAAACCTACGGACCAGTGATCGCGCTGGCCGGTGTTTCTATCAAAATTTATCCGGGCGAATGTCATTGCCTTCTAGGTGACAACGGCGCGGGCAAATCAACCTTCATCAAAACGATGTCGGGTGTTGTGAAGCCAACTGAGGGTGACATCATTGTAGATGGCAACGTTCAAAACTTTGAGAACCCGCGCGATGCTATGGAAGCTGGAATTTCGACAGTGCACCAGCACCTTGCCATGATTCCTTTGATGTCTGTCAGTCGTAATTTCTTCTTGGGCAATGAGCCAACAAAGAAGATCGCGGGCATCCAGTTTTATGACCGTGAAAAAGCAGACCATGAAACAATGGAAGCCATGCGTAAAATGGGCATCAATCTGCGCGGCCCAGATCAAGCGGTTGGAACCCTTTCGGGTGGTGAGAGACAAACCGTGGCTATCTCACGTGCTGTGCATTTCGGAGCCAAGGTGTTGATCTTGGACGAGCCAACTTCCGCACTTGGCGTACGCCAAACATCCAACGTTTTGGCCACAATCGACAAGGTGCGCAAAGAAGGTGTAGCGGTTGTCTTCATCACCCACAACGTGCGTCATGCTTTGGCCGTAGGGGATCGTTTCACGGTTTTAAATCGCGGAACAACACACGGCACCGCAGAACGTGGCGGTATCACGCCCGAAGCACTTCAGGACCTAATGGCTGGCGGCCAAGAACTTGCCTCACTTGAAGGTTCCTTGGGCGGCACTGTTTAATGATTGGAGCCGCGCAATGACCAAACGGCGACCAAACGCCCTAGAATTGCGCCACCCTTTTTTCCGCCCCCTTTGGCGGCGGATTGTCCTGATTGCTGTCCTCGCAGGATGGACGGTTGTCGAAGCGACTGCAGGGAACGCCGTCTGGGCGTTCTTAATGGCCGGCATAGGCGTCTATTCAACTTACGTCTTTTTCTTTGATTTTGTTTTACCCGATGACGCAAAAGCTCCATCGGAAAACCGATAAATCCAACACTAATGAATTGAGATTTTCTCATGGCAAACCTTCTTCGCTCGCCGACCAATACATCCAGTAAAGTACACGACATTACGCCAGAAACGGCCGGATGGGAGTATGTTGGCTTTGGCCTTTATCACCTTAAAGCAGGTGAAACGGCCAATGAAGCAACAGGAGAGTGCGAAGTAATTTTAGTTCTTGTCGAAGGCCACGCCGAGGTCCAAGCCGCAGGCATCGATTTTGGTAAAATGGGTGACCGCATGTCTGTTTTCGAAAAGACAGCCCCCCACTGCGCCTATGTTCCCGGCGATAGCGACTGGACAGCAACAGCCACCACTGATTGCGTCTTGGCCGTTTGTAGTGCCCCCGCAAAAGGCGACTATCCAGCACAACGCATAGGGCCAGATGGTATCGAATTGACCCAACGTGGCATTGGACAAAACCAGCGGTTCATCAACAATATCGCGATGGAAGATCGTGACGTTGCAGGCAGCCTGCTGGTCACCGAGGTGTTCACACCTTCTGGAAATTGGTCGTCTTACCCAAGCCACCGCCATGACGAAGATAACTACCCCGACATGACCTACCTTGAGGAAACCTATTACCACCGTCTCAATCCCGCTCAAGGATTTGCAATTCAACGTGTGTATACCGAAGACGGTGAGTTGGATGAAACCATGGCAGCCAAGGATGGCGATGTGGTTCTAGTACCCAAAGGCCACCACCCTTGCGGTGCCCCTTATGGATATGAATTGTATTATCTAAATGTGATGGCGGGCCCCTTGCGCAAATGGCGTTTTGAAAATGACCCTGCCCACGACTGGATTGCCAAACGCGACGCCTAAGGCGCCTGGTTTCGTCATGGGCGCGTACGTTATGCGTTTAACAGCAGCATGGTTTTGATTGTCGTCTACGTGATCCCTAATGTGTTTGTCTTGTACCTTGCAAGCGCACCAATCGCAGACCTGCTCAATGCAAGAGGCGTAACACGCGATCTTATCTTCATATTCTGCGGTCCACTCTCACTGGCATGGATATTCAATAGTATTATCATTGTTGGTAACGCGGCCTACAACAATCTAGGCCACCCATTCTATTCAACGTGGATCAACTGGGCAGGCTCCCTATCGTTTACTTTGGCGCACAGCTGTGGGGCGCTGAAGGTGTCCTAATTGGACAGATGGCTGGGGGAATGTTCGCCGCAATCTTTTCATTCATACTGGCCGAACGATTGATGAAGAAAGCCAAAACCGATCAACTGACCAAGACCGTTGATCCTGAGTTCAAAGAGCACCAGCGATCGTTCAAGATCATGCAGCATTGTCGGTAACAGATTAATTTGCCCCCTGACCCATACAGTGTTGGGTCAGGACCCATCATCGTCTGGCACATTGCCAAGGCGCACAAGAAAATCAGGTATCCCAACTTCATCAGATTGTGAATCTTCAACGATCATGTAGGCGTCCGCCCCCACACAGGTCTCATTGCGGTATTCGCGTTCCGCACGTTCTTCGGCATCTGAAGCTTTGGAGTACTCAAACTGTTTGTCAATTGCCAAAGTCACCACGCCAGAACCTTGCTTTTTCTCAACATAAGTTTGGCAAATATAATGCGTCTTAGTGTTTGTTTCATCGGTATCAGCCATTAGGAACCTCCAGAATACAATGTCATGGGTCAGCGCCAAACAGGATGGGGCCAATACCCTACATTTGTCGATGCACAGGCGTGAGCGCAACTTGCAAATGTAGCACCCGATAACTTTCAAAGGTTTCGTTAAAGGCCATGGCGGTTCATGGCTTGTCAGACAGCCCATTCACACTAGCTAAAGTATATGGATACAAATACCGAATTAAGCGCCGCTCACGTTAGTGAAATAGTTCAGATGGCACTTTCTGATCACGTTAGCTTTAGTGACATAAAACGCGAGTATGGGATCAGCGAAAAACAGGTAAAAAACCTAATGCGCGAGACGCTCAAAAGCGGCAGCTACAGGGCTTGGCGCAAACGCGTGCGCACCTTTAGTGACCGCCGCGCTGAATATAAATAACCCCCCTCGCCCAACCTTCGTGACCAAAGGAACCTAACATGACATTGCGACTGATCCTTGGGGACCAATTGGGAGTGGGCATCTCTAGCCTCAAAGACACGTCAAAAAAGAACGACCTCATTTTATTGTGCGAGGTGAAGACTGAGGCGACCTATGTCAAACATCACAAAAAGAAGATCGCATTTGTCTTCTCCTCCATGCGCCACTTTGCAAATGAGCTGCGTGCGCAGGGGTTTAATGTTCGATACACCGCTTATGATGATCCACAAAATTCAGGCTCGCTTCTGGGCGAAGTCAAGCGCGCCTTGGCCAAGACCAACAAAACTGATGTCGTCGTAACCGAAGCGTCTGAGTATCGGTTGCGTGATGAAATGTCCCGTTGGGATGAGCAGTTGGCCGCCACGGTAACTGTCCTCGATGACGACCGCTTTCTATGCAACCATAGCGCATTCAATGACTGGGCCGAAGGGCGCAAACAGCTGCGCATGGAGTATTTCTATCGTGACATGCGCCGCAAATATTCCGTCTTGATGAATGATGCCCAACCTGTTGGTGGACAATGGAACTTTGACGCGGAAAACAGAAAACCACCAAAGGAGGGGTTAAATGTACCCTCAACGTTCCACACCACACCTGATGCCATTACAACAGAAGTTATGGCGTTAGTAGAACAACATTTCCCCGACCATTTCGGGAACCTATTGCCATTTCACTACGCTGTTACGCGAGAGCAAGCGTTAGCGGCATTGGATAGCTTCATCGAAACCCGCCTTCAAACCTTTGGCGATTACCAAGACGCAATGGTTCAAGGCGAACCGTGGATGTATCACAGCCACATCAGCCTTTATATCAACTGTGGCCTGCTTGACCCTTTGGAATGCATCCGCCGCGCAGAACGCACCTATTACGATGGCGACGCGCCTTTGAATTCAGTCGAGGGGTTCATCCGCCAAATCCTTGGTTGGAGAGAATACATTCGCGGCATCTATTGGCTGAAAATGCCAGAATACAAAGAGGCCAATTATCTGAACGCAACACGTGCGCTTCCCGATTTTTACTGGACCGGTGACACGCAAATGAATTGCCTGCGCCAATGCGTAACTGAAACCAAAGAAAACGCATACGCGCATCACATCCAGCGTCTTATGGTCCTTGGCAACTTTGCATTGATTGCAGGCATCCACCCAGACGAAGTGAACGAATGGTTCTTGTTGGTCTATGCAGATGCCTACGAATGGGTGGAATTGCCAAATGTAACAGGCATGGCACTGTTTGCAGATGGTGGTGTTGTGGCGTCAAAACCCTATGCATCCAGTGGTGCCTACATCAACAAAATGTCAGATTACTGTAAATCGTGCCACTATAAGGTTGCCAAAAAGAATGGTCCGGAAGCTTGTCCGTTTAACTATCTTTATTGGGATTTCGTAACCCGCAACCGCGAGCACTTTGCTGGCAACCCACGCATGGGGCTAATATACAAAAGCTATGCGCGTATGAGCGACGAAAAGCACGATGCAGTCGCAGATGACAGTCGGCGCTTCTTTAAAGCACTGGACAGTGGGCAAGCGATTTAATCTGCCAAGCAGGCAAAATTTGCGTTCAACGACCCGCGTTGTTCCATTTGATGGGGGTAACGTAAACAATGCTTTCATCGACACTAACCATTACATCGCCGTCTTGAATGTTCACCTGAACCTTCATCGAACGGTTAGCCAGTTTACCAAGTTCATTAGTGTCTTTCTCGGCAAAATTCAGCACCTGAAGGTTATCAAATCGGGTCGTGCTATTCTTGATTTTGTCCCACCAAACTTCCGCCGTGGTGCCACCGTATGTGTAGATGATTACTTGATCCGCTTTACCACAAGATTGGCGAACGATCTTCTCACTGGGTAGACCCAGCGCGACCCAAAGCTCCAATTCACCACTTAGGCTTTTTTGCCAAATGTCAGGTTCGTCATCAGTTGAAAGACCTTTAGTCATTTCCAATTGCTCGTGCGCATTCAACGCAAATGCAAGAACGCGAACCATCAAGCGTTCATCTGTTTCCGAAGGGTGCTTGGCTACGGTCAGTTTGTGGGTTTCATAATAGTTACGATCCATATCGCAAACGGACAGTTCAACTTTATGAATGGTAGCTTTTTGCGCCATGGTTATCCCCAAGATTGCGATGATAGGAATGCCTAGTGCGTCTGTTAGCATTATGGAAGCACATAATATCTGGGTGTTATGAAGCGCAAAATAGCCTTGGCTAACTCTCTAGAGAGTTAGCCAAGGCTATTTTAATCGTCACAGTTGTTCCAATTTTTTAATTTAAGCCCCACTCAGGACGAATGGCTGCTGACTGCCCAAGGGCGAAAAATCACCGCATCACAAAAGGGTTCGCCATTGGTTCATCTGACGTGTTGATCCACGTGGTTTTCGTACGCGTGTAATCGTTGATCGCATCGAGACCGGCCTCTCTCCCATACCCAGAGTGGTTGTACCCCCCGAAAGGCGCAATTGGAGAAACGGCACGGTAGGTATTCACCCAGCAAATTCCGGCTTTGAGCCGCGCAGACACACGATGCGCACGTGCAAGGTTTTGGGTAAATACACCTGAGCCAAGACCAAAGGTTGTGCTGTTGGCCAGTGCTATCGCCTCTTCTTCCGTGTCGAACGGGATAAGGGACATGATGGGCCCAAACAGCTCTATGTTCAAAGTCTCGATGTCATGGCTGTCACATTGGACCAAGGTTGGTGCCATGAAATTACCCACCTGATCGAGGGGCGCACCACCAAATCGAATTTTGGCACCTTGTTCTTTGGCTTTGGCAAGTGTTGCTACGATAAGATCGATTTGGGCCTTAGTGCACAGTGGCCCCAAGTGGGTTCCTGCTTCTAACGGATCTCCAACAACGATATTTGCGCAGATTTCAGAGATACGCGCGATCAAATCTTCCAAAATGGGCCTGTGAATAAGCCCGCGTGACCCAGCAACACAGCTTTGACCAGACGCGCCAAAGTTGCCTGCGATCAACCCATTTGCGGCACCGTCCAAGTCGGCGTCATCAAAAACAACGATTGGGGATTTTCCGCCCAACTCCAGCGACGTAACCGCAAAATTTTCAGCAGAATTGCGCACGACATGGCGCGCCGTTTCTGGGCCACCAGTAAAAGCGATGCGATCAACATCCGCGTGGCGCGTCAAAGGAATGGCACAGTTTTTTGCGTCACCCGTAATCACCGACACCACGCCAGGTGGAAAGCCCGCCTGCTCCACCAACCGTGCAAATTCCAACATAGGTATCGGCGCAATTTCAGATGCCTTCAAAACGACTGAACAGCCTGCTGCCAACGCAGGCCCCAACTTGGTCGCTGTCAAAAACATCTGTGCGTTCCACGGAACAATCGCCACGACCACACCGATAGGTTCACGGCGGGTAAAAACATGCATGTCCAGCTTATCTATGGGCAGTACTGCGCCCTCAATTTTATCGGCAAGACCGGCATAGTACCGATAGTAATCGCCCACATATCCTGTTTGGCTGGCGGTTTCTGCCAATAGTTTTCCGCTATCGGTTGTTTCAAGTCGTCCAAGGTCAGCGGCATTTTCTTGTATCAAATCCCCCAAACGATAAAGTAACTTACCGCGTTGGGTCTGGGTCATATCGCGCCACGTTGGGTCATCAAGGACACGGCGTGCTGCCCCAATCGCACGATCCACATCTTGGGATGCAGCACAGGCGAATGTTGCCCATTCTTCACCAGTCGCAGGGTTTACAGTCGACATGACTTGTCTGCTGTGACCCTCGGTGAAAGCGCCATCGATATAAAGCTGGTAATGTGGAAGTTTTGTCATATCAGTCCTTAAGAAAATGCCGGCATCACGTCGTCAATAAATCGCGACAGTGACGCACGTTTGCGTTCAAAGTCCATGCCACTGTCTATCCAGAACGCATATTCGTCATAACCAAGGTCTTCATAACGCTTGATCTGGTCAATCACTTCTTGCGCAGTCCCGATTGTAAGATCGCGCAGCATATTTTCCTGTGACATCATTTTATTGCCCGCCAATTCTTCATCAGTCAAAGCTTCGATCAAACCTTGTTTGACAGGGCGCGCATTTTTGAACCACGCACCAAAATAGTTGTAAAACTTAGACAGCTCATTGGCCGCTACCATAGCGTCCACATCGTCAGTGGCGACATAGGTGTGGTGCAATAACATGATCTTCGGACGCGGGTTTTCTGAAGTGGCGCAAACCTCGTTGAATTTGCTCATCAGGTCTTCAATCTCTTGAATACCCTGCCACAGTGGCGTGACCTGAATGTTAAAACCATTGTCTACGCCAAAGGCGTGGCTGTTGATGTCTCGTGCGGCGATCCAAATTGGTGGGCCGCCTTTTTGCACTGGCTTTGGCGCGGAGGTCGTCGATGGGAATTGATAAAATTCCCCCTCATGTGCACAATCACCCTCCCAGAGTTGACGCAACAATGGCGTCGTTTCACGCATTCTTTGGCCAGCTTCCCATGCGTCCATTCCAGGTATCAAACGCTCGTACTCGTAAGAATATGCCCCACGTGCGATGCCCAATTCTATGCGACCAGCCGTAATTAGATCTGCAGCCGCCGCTTCACCCGCCAATTTGATCGGATGCCAGAACGGTGCAACGATTGTCCCCGTACCCAGTTGCACATTCTTAGTGTGGTGGCTGAGATCAACAAGCGTGAGAAACGGATTGGGGGCAATGGTGAAATCCATGCCGTGGTGTTCCCCCGTCCAAACCGCACGCATGCCGCCATCGTCGGCCATCTTTGCAAGTGAGATCAATTCCATACGCAAATCGCGATGTTCCTGATCTGGTGTGAGCCGTTCCATGTGGGCAAAAAGAGAGAAATCCATCAGTTAAGTTCTTTCTATAGCGTCTTGGTAGGCGTTGCCTTCAAGACCAATTTGGGAGTATTGCCCCGCGCGATAACCAAGCCCCGCGCGATCTTTATGCATGAATGAATTTACCTCACCGATCAGAATACAGTGATCCCCCACAGGCAAAGCTTGATAGCGTGTGCAGGAAAACTGGGCAGCAGCACCGTCGATCAGTGGAACACCGTGTAGGTCTAAATGGTGAGGCACTTTTGCGAACCGATCGCCTTTGTAAGAAACAAAAATGTTTGCAATGTCTTTCTGATCCTCTGCCAAAATGTTGACCGCAAAATGGGTGCAATTGGCGAAGGTGTCGTAGCTGGATAGGAAATTTCCCAGGCATACCAACAAAAGCGGCGGATCAATCGAGACTGACGAAAACGAGTTGGCCGTGAACCCAACCATTGCGCCATCTGAGCAGCGCGCGGTCACGATTGTAACGCCAGTCATGAAATTTCCAAAAGCCTTGCGCAACTGTTTGGAATCGATCGGCTGCTTCATACGCTGCTCTCAATGAAATCGGACAAAAGCGCATTGACGCAAGTGGCGTGTGTCATGGGCAGCATGTGAGCGGCACCATCAATAATTTCTGCACGCCCGTTTGGGGTCAATTGCGAAATTTTGCGCGACATGTCTGGTGTGGAATTGGATTCCTCCTTCCCCGTCAAACACAGCACAGGACACTGGATTGCGTTCAGATCAGCCTCTGCGGCGCCATCTTCTGTGGCAAAAACGCGGTATGCATCGCGGTAACCCGCAGGGTTTGCGTTGCGCAACCATTCCTCACAAGCCATACGTTGAGGTGAAACATCTGCTCCAAACCAACGAATTAAGGTCGCCGTCGGATCAGCGATTGTTCGGCCATCAAGTTTATTTGCACGTAATTTAACTGCAGCTTTTGCGTCAGCGTCACGGCCGTGGATCGCGTTTAATGCAGCCACTGCTTTGACTTTAGCAGGGTGGCGGATCGCAATTTGCAGCGCAATCATAGCGCCAAAAGAATGGCCTATGACAATTGCTGGCTCGTCCAAAACCGCGACTATCGTTTCAACATAATCCGCCATGTTCGGCCCCACAGCCAAAGCGGGGCTTGCACCATGTCCTGGCATGTCGAGAGCAATAACACGATAGCTCCGCGAAAGCGCTTCGATTTGAGCGCCCCAAGCTTCAGAACGCAAACCAACGCCGTGAATCAAGACCACAAGTGGTCCGGTGCCCGTTGAAATGGTGGCCAAAACCCCAATCTTAGACCGCGGCTGGGTTGTCCAGGTCATGCCCCAAATCCTTCAAATCTTGATACCGATCGCCAATCCGGTGATGCGGACGACCACTCGTTGCAGCCCCCAAAACGATTACGATTTCATCGTCTCGCGGTGCGTCAGGAATTGCGAATTGGATGGTTAGATAATGCGACCGACGCCCTGCATCATTTTTATCCATCAACGGCACCATGATCGGTGCATTCGCGCCGCCACGCGTGTTGGTGAAAGCCAAATAAGATTTTGCACCTACAGCTTCGCGGTAGTGGTTCCCGAAACGCAGGGTGTGGATCAATCCAGAGGCATGTTCGATCTCACCGTTCAGCCCAACAACCGCAGCTTTGCCGTAAGCTTCAATCGCGTCACCCGAACCTGCCAACGCAATCATGCGTTTTGTCATCATCTCTCCAAGAACAGGACCGAATGCGTGGATTCCAGGTTTAAGGTCTTCGACAAACCTCCCGGCCCAAGGGTTCTTGATCACTGCCGCGACAGCAAACATGCGCCACGGCGTTTCGGCGGACTTGAACCCTTCAATCAAAACCTCTTCGTCGTAGGTTACGATTTTCCTGATTTCTGGCTGCATTGTATTTTCCTATGATGCGTTGACCAATTCAACGATCAATCAGGAAATTTGACAAACGAAGTAAACGCAGGCTTATACATTAGCAAAACTAATGGATAACTTGACCATGGCAAAAACGCTCCCCCCACTGACTTGGTTCCGTGCATTTGAGGCGGCTGCGCGCAATCTAAGCTTCACAGCAGCCGCGACCGAGATTGGCATGACGCAATCAGCCGTTAGCCAGCACGTAAAATCGTTGGAAAATAGGTTGGGCGTTGCACTGTTCATTCGTAAGGCACGTGGTTTGTCATTAACCGACGATGGTCGAAAACTGGTCCCACAGGTCACATCAGCATTAGAAACTCTTGGTGCAGCGTCCCGCATCTTTGAAACAGGACCAACCCAAAACCTTTTAACCATCGCGACCTCTGTTAGTGTCGCCGAATGGATTATCGCGCCCCATCTAAAAGAATTCACAGATCGGCATCCACACACAAGGCTCAGGTTCCTAAGTGCGATCTGGCCAGACGATTTTCATATGCTGCACGCCGATGTCGAAATCCCATTTGGATCACACAAGCAGTTTGGAAGCCGATCAACGCTACTCGAACCCAATGGTCTTGTCGCACTCAAATCACCAGCCATGCATGGAGAGCTTCACACCTTGCCATTGATCGAAGCCGTGGGCACATCAGCCGGCTGGGAAGGTTGGCCAGAGGCCGCCTCTTATGGCCTGAAACCACGTATCTTTGTTGACTCGTTTGACGCGGCATTAAACATGGCATCGCACGGTAATGGTGTTGCATTGGTCAGTGAGGTTTTGGCACATTCTGCACTGGTCTCAGGACAACTGGTTCGTGCTCATGACGACAGCTGCCACTGCGAAGAAGGATATTACGTACGCGTGAACGAAAAAAATGCCGCTGCCCTCCAATTCCGTGATTGGATATTTGAATTAGTTCACTCCGCAAACACTATGGATTGAAGACCCCCAATGTGCACATCGCCCCCCTGTGCCAAAGTGCTGTCTCGCATCAGGTTACTTCAGAACAGGCACATTCGGGTTTGGCCGATAACATTCCTAAAGCGTATAACGTGCGGGTTGAAACGTCTGGCGCACAACCTCTTGTCGCATTGGCCAAATGCGATGGGTCGTATGATATGGGTCAACCATTTACCTTGGATGACCTTGCTACGATGCCTTGCGCAGTTCAGCCCAAAAATTATGGAGTTGGCGCAATGATCACCGTGTTATTTGGATTTTTCAGATTTGGTCTGGGCAATAAAGACTGTGCAGCACTTTGATGACTTGTGCGGCTTCAACGCCCTTCAATGAATAGTAGATCGTCTGACCGTCACGGCGTGTGGCGACCAAATCGGCGTCGCGTAATTTTTTCAGGTGATGCGACATTGCTGGCTGCGAAAGCCCTGCGCTTTCAGCAAGGCTTAGCACGCTCTGCTCTCCGCTCAGCAAAATACACATCAGGCGAAGGCGCACGGGTTGCGACAGCATCGTCATCAGCTTTGCAGCTTCTGTGATTTTAGGTTCGAGCGCCTTGATATCTAACATTGAACGTAACCCTTGTGTATGCGTAATTACTTATATAAACAATTATTAATATAAGCGCAAGTGAGTCGCAAAACCCTGCGCTAACCTATGGCAACAGAATAAGGAAACTCTAGGTGGAAACTGAATTTACCCCAATCACATCACTTCTTGGCGGTGCGCTGATTGGCCTCTCAGCTGTCTTAATGATGGCAATGCATGGGCGGATTGCAGGCATTAGCGGTATCGTCGCACGTATGCTGCCACCCTCTGCGGATAAGGCTGGTTTACCTCAAGGGATCATCTTTGTATTTGGCCTATTGATTGCGGCCCCGCTGTGGATTGCGTTGACAGGCAAGATACCTGACCAAGTCATCTCAGCTGGTGGCCCTGCTCTTGCCATTGCCGGTCTTTTGGTTGGATTTGGATCAGTGTTGGGGAATGGTTGCACAAGCGGCCATGGTGTCTGCGGCATCTCACGGGGATCAGCACGCTCTATCGCAGCGACAATAACCTTCATGGCCACTGCATTTGTTACCGTTTTCATCATTCGTCACATCGTGGGGAGCTAAGACTATGCGTAATATTCTGACACTCATCTCCGGCCTATCGTTCGGAACCGGCCTAATTCTATCGGGCATGGCGAACCCTGCCAAAGTTCAGAACTTTCTTGACTTATTTGGCACTTGGGATCCCAGCCTTGCCTTTGTGATGGGCGGCGCGATCATGGTAACGATGCCTGGCTTTTGGTTGGTCCAAAAACGCACAACGCCATTTTTCAGCGATATGTTCCATATGCCGACACGCACAGATTTCGATGCACGCCTTATCGCTGGTTCAGCAACGTTCGGTGTCGGTTGGGGATTGGGCGGATTCTGCCCAGGCCCTGCGGTAACGTCACTGCCATTGGGATCAACAGGGACACTTATTTTCATCGCCACAATGCTGTTGGGCATGATCGCTGCAAAGTACGTAGCATCACCTTCGACGGCACAACAAGAGACGTGAAAGGACACCAGATGAACCACTCAAACATTGACATGGCAACGAAACCTGACGTCGAAGCCTTCTTTGACGCTGCCACGAACACCATCAGCTATGTAATCAGCGATCCAAGTACCAAAGCCTGTGCTGTGGTGGATTCTGTGATGGACATTGATTATGCGTCGGGCCGGATCACCCATGATCATGCAGACCGGATCGTAGATCACATTCGTTCAAACGATCTTATACTTGAGTGGATCATCGAAACGCATGTTCACGCCGACCATCTTTCTGGCGCTCCCTATTTGCAGGACAAGCTGGGCGGTAAAATTGGTATCAGCGCGCGCATCATGGAAGTCCAAGAAACGTTTGGAAAAGTGTTCAATGAGGGCACCGATTTTCAACGTGACGGGTCGCAATTCGACAGATTGTTCCAAGACGGCGACAGCTATCAGATCGGTACAATAAATGCTTTTGCAATCGCAACTCCGGGCCACACGCCTGCCTGTATGGTTCATGTCATGGGCAACGCCGCGTTCGCCGGTGATACGATGTTTATGCCCGATGGCGGGTCTGCACGCGCCGATTTCCCAGGTGGTGACGCGGGTGAATTATACGACTCGATCCAAAAGGTTCTGACGCTTCCTGATACAATGCGTTTGTTCATGTGCCACGACTACGGCCCCAATGGGCGCGACATTGCATGGGAAACCACGGTTGCCGACGAGAAAGCCCACAACATACATGTGGGCGGCGGCGTGACCCGTGAGGCCTTTGTTAAACTGCGCTCAGAGCGAGATGCGACCTTGCCGATGCCTAAGCTGATCATACCATCACTACAGGTCAACATGCGCGCCGGCGAAGTCCCTGAAGATTCAGCAGGGCGACTTGTTTTAAAGGTGCCGATCAACAAACTTTAAGACCCAGACACTAGGACCATTTAAAATGCAGACGAACCAACTTGATGCCCACACTTTTGTCGGGCCACAGATAAGTATTGCCGATATGGCAGAGATTGCGAAACTTGGGGTGCGTACCATCGTCATTGCGCGCCCTGAAGGTGAAGAACATGGGCAACCCACTGTGTCCGACATTTGTGCCGCGGCAGGTGCCCATGGCATCAACGTCCACCAAATTCCGGTCACTCCAGGCAATATCACCGCTGAAGATGTGCAGGCATTTGATTTTGCGACGGGTGACAATCCTCATCCTGTCTTTGCCTATTGCCGAAGCGGCGCACGTGCCACAACGCTTTGGGCCCTAAGCGCCACATCACGTGGGCAATCCGTTGAGCACATCATCGATACCGCAAGCAAGGCAGGTTACGATCTGCGAGCCTTGGCACCACGACTTGTCGCAAGCGCCATCTAAATCACCCTCCATCAAGGTCACTGACTTATGAACCCCTCTCAATTGGCAAAGTACCTTCCGATCCTTGACTGGGGTCGCGCATACAATCGCGGGACCCTAACGAACGATCTAGTTGCAGCTGTGATTGTGACGATCATGTTGATCCCGCAGTCACTTGCGTACGCTCTGCTTGCTGGGCTACCGCCCGAGATGGGGCTTTACGCCTCGATGTTGCCCATTGTTCTTTATGCAGTATTTGGCACCAGTCGTGCACTAGCTGTTGGTCCTGTTGCTGTGGTGTCTTTGTTGACTGTGGCCGCCGTAAGTAAAATCGCTGTGCCGGGGACGTCAGAGTATATTCTTGCTGCCATTACGTTGGCCTTCCTATCGGGCCTTATCTTGCTTGCTTTGGGGCTGTTGCGCTTGGGGTTCTTAGCCAATTTCCTATCCCACCCCGTAATCGCAGGGTTCATCACCGCGTCTGGCCTCATCATCGCGGCCAGCCAATTGAAACACATCCTCGGAATCGAAACACATGGCCACACGCTGCCAGATCTTATTGGGTCGCTGGCCCATAACCTGTCGCATATTAATTGGATCACAGCAGTTATTGGGGTCACTGCCACGGGGTTTCTGTTTTGGGTACGCAAGGGATTGCTTCCCCTGCTACTTGAGTTTGGAATGTCACAGCGTTTGGCAGGCATTGTTGCAAAGGCTGGGCCTGTCGCAGCAATCGTTGCCACGACTTTGATTGTTTGGGGGTTTGATCTGGCCGCCAGCGGAGTCAAAGTTGTCGGTGACGTGCCCAAGGGTTTGCCACCACTGATCCTCCCATCGTTTTCAATGGATATTTGGAGCAGCTTGATCGCATCAGCCGTCCTGATCTCGATCATCGGTTTTGTCGAATCCGTATCTGTCGCACAGACATTGGCAGCCAAGAAACGCCAGCGGATTGATCCGGATCAAGAACTGATTGGTTTGGGAGCTGCCAATTTGGGTGCCTCGTTCACCGGCGGCTTTCCCGTAACCGGAGGCTTCTCACGCTCTGTTGTTAATTATGATGCCGGCGCGGATACACCTGCGGCCGGTGCTTATACCGCAATTGGGCTCCTTGCGGCCTCCCTGTTTTTGACGCCGTTGATTTTCCATCTGCCCAAAGCAACACTTGCGGCAACCATCATTGTGGCGGTTCTGTCTTTGGTGGATTTCACGATCCTCAAAAAGTCGTGGTGCCACTCAAAGGCCGACTTTGCTGCCGTGGCTGCAACGATGGGCGTCACTTTAGTTCTGGGCGTTGAACTGGGCGTCACAGCCGGTGTGGCCATCTCAATCCTGATCCATCTTTACAAAACATCACGGCCACATATGGCGATCGTTGGACAGATTTCAGGCACAGAACACTACCGAAATGTATTGCGCCATGATGTTATAACCACCCCAGAGGTCCTTTCTATCCGCGTTGATGAAAGCCTATACTTTGCCAACACGCGTTTCTTGGAAGACCGAATTTATGACGAGGTCGCGCAGCGCCCAGAGCTAAAACATGTAGTTCTAATGTGCTCGGCCGTGAACACAATGGACATGTCCGCACTGGAATCTTTGGAAGCAATCAATGAGCGACTGGAGGCGGGCAAGGTAACGTTCCACTTCTCAGAAGTGAAAGGCCCTGTGATGGACCAACTGAAAGAAACTGGCTTTTTAGATCACCTAACAGGACAAGTTTTCATGAGCCAACATTTGGCTCAAACGACGTTGTGTGCTGAAAATAAGGGGTAAATCGTGCGCCTACGCAAGTCAAAGCAGACGCGTTTCTTTACCGTCTAACCAAACATTGCTGTGGTCCAGCCTGTTCAAAGTGTGCGCGGCATGCATCTACAAAATGTTGAACCAATCGTCGCGGCCGCACTTTGTCATAGCCAACAGACAGTGTTAGCGACGGCACCGCGTCTGAGATTGGAACCCCGACCAAAGTTTCCCCGCAATAGCTTTGCTGGGTCAATGGCTGCATGTTCAAAACCGCACAGCCTTGGCCCGCGCTCACAAGACTTCGCACCATCTCGGTCGAATTGGCATAGGCCGCTATTGTTATGTCATTTGCATAATCTTCAAACAGACTTTGGTAATATTTGGCTGCAACAGGTCGATTGAGAACGACCAAAGGCTGCATCGCAATCTGTTGCATCGTTACGCTAGAACGCAAGGCAAAGGCATGGCCCACAGGGACCAAACAATATGCAGGTGCTTCCACCAAGACATCAAATTCGACAGATGGGCGGACCCCCTCACTCACAAAAAGGATGGCGTCATAGTTTCCGTTCAACAATCCCTCTTGGGCACTGTCATTGTCACATTCATCAAGGTGAAGCGTGACCTCTGTTCCTTTAGGAACAAGATCCGCGAGGATTGGGGGCAAGAATGCAGGCGCAATCGGTGCATAATATCCAATGCGCAGCGTACCACTTAACCCCTGCTTCAAATCGTTTCCTTGGGCCAGAACCGTTGCGTAATCTTCCAGCAATCGGTCAAATTTCTGCGCAATGAGACGCCCGCTCGCTGTGGCCTCAATCCCGCGCGATCGTTGCCGGATGGTAAGGGAAAGGTCAAAAGCGGCCTCAACTTGATCAATCGCTGCGCCCACTGCAGAGGCCGCAATATTCAGTTCAGCAGCCGCCTTGGAGATGCTTCCATGACGCAAAGCTGTGGTGAAATACTCCATCGCTTTTAGCGAGACTGTCATATCTACCCCTGAAAATCAGATTTAATTAGTGGCTTTAATCTGTTTTTCATACATGCAGATTTCTGTCAAACTAAGCCTGACAAATCTACAAGAGAGATCCCAAATGGATAAGACGCCACTCAAAGGCTGGAACCACGTTCCTAATGTGCCACTGCAAGTATCCCCTTTCTTTCGTTGGCCATTGCGGCCAATGGAAATGCTGGCTTGGGTTTGGAACTCTTGGTTTTTGATCACTGAGAAACTGATCATCGTTGGCTTAGCCTTTGTATCATTCTATTTATTCCAGCCCCCGCTGGAGGAAACCAAAACACTAGCCTTTGGCTGGATTGGTGAAATATACATCCGCAACTTGGTCCTGATGACGGCTGTTGCGGGCGGCCTGCATCTGTATTTCTACACTTTTACCAAACAAGGCAAAGAACTGCGGTATGACCCGCGTCCACTAATGAAAAATGGCCGTCAATTCACCTTGGGTGGGCAGATCAAAGACAACATGTTTTGGACCTTGGCCAGTGGTGTCACAGTCTGGACCGCCTACGAAGTATTGATGTTTTGGGCGTTGGCGAATGGTTATGCACCGATGCTGACCTGGGCGGCACATCCGGTTTGGTTTGTCGCAATGTTCTTACTGATCCCGATTTGGGAAAGCTTCTATTTCTATTGGATCCACCGTTTCCTTCACATTCCGTTTTTCTACAAACACGTTCATGCGCTTCACCATCGCAACATCAATGTGGGGCCATGGTCGGGCTTATCGATGCACCCCATAGAACATGTGATATTTTTAGGCTCAGTGTTGATTCACTGGGTGGTTGCCGCGCACCCAGTCCACATCCTGTTCCACTTGCAATACTATACACTGACAGCAGCAACGACACACACTGGCTTTGAGAGTTTGGTAGTAAAAGATGAAAACCGATTGGCCTTGGGTACATTCCATCACCAGATGCATCACCGGTACTTTGAGTGTAATTACGGATCGCTTGAAATCCCGTGGGACAAATTATTTGGATCGTTCCATGATGGGACAAACGAAGCCGACGTCTTGATGAAAGAGCGCCGCAAACGGATTATGGGAAGCTAAAGATGACCGCATTGACCGTAAAAGGCCTGCTTGACGCCAAAGGCAAACGCCAACTTGCATATGTGCAGGTCGCCCGTGAGGAGGAAGCGATTGCAGCCTCAGACGCAGGCATGGACATGATCGGCACAGCCTTTATTCCAGAGCGCGCACATTTCGCCAAAGCCGTTCCCAATTCGCATTTTCAGTTCGGAATGCCATGGGGCAAACACGCAGATGCGACAGAGGTTCTACGCGATGCGATGGCAGCGATGCAGGCAGGAGCACAATCAGTTTATTGCGGCATGAGCCCCCATATCGTCGAGGTATTGGCCCGCGAGGGTGTGCCAGTCATCTGCCACGTGGGATTGGTCCCACCAAAGGCGACATGGACTGGCGGCTACCGCGCTGTTGGGCGCACGCTTGATCAGGCAATGATGGTTTGGCATCAAGTAAAAGACTTTGAGGCCGCTGGGGCCTTTGCCGTTGAAATGGAAGTGGTCGCTGCGAACCTTGCGACAGAGATCACAGGACGCACCTCAATGTTAACAATCTCATTAGGGTCGGGCGGCGGGTGTGACGCGCAATATCTGTTTTCCGCAGACTTGTTGGGCGAGAACCGTGGCCACATCCCACGCCACGCCAAAACCTACCGAAATTTCGCCGCAGAACGTGATAAGTTACAGGCAGAGCGTGTGGCGGCCTATAAGGAGTATATCGCCGACGTCACGTCTGGCGCGTTTCCCGAAGCAGGACATGTGGTCAGCATAGATGATGAAACGCTTCAAAAGGCACTGAACCCTTAAAGGTTTGTTCCAAAATGTGCTTGATGCAAAGGGCAAACGTCAACTTGCATTTGCTCAGATCGCCAGTGAGGAACAAACGATGGCAGCTGTGCAGGCGAGGATGCAGTCCACCCAATGTGGCGTGTGAGCCCGTATCGCAGAGATATGAACCCCCAAGTGGGTGCTCGGATCAAATCGAAATCGATCTCATCATTTAAACAAATCGTTCAAGGTTTCTTCGGTCACCGTACCAGCATTAAACTCTGCTTCAGCTGCTGCAGCAACAAAGTCCTTATTAGTGTGTTTTTTATGTTATTTTAGACGGAGAGTAGAATGACTGTATTAAACATGGTACTGAAGTTAACCTCGATGAAATATTGTGGTTATTAGCCAATTAATTTCCGCATGTAACACAATAAAAGTAGGGAGTGTTTGGTCAACTGGCTAAATTGCAAAATTCCTCGCCCTCTCAATGCCTTTATGTCGATTTCACTATATTGTTAAATTAAATTCGACAACTAAGCTTTATTTCATGAACTTTTATCAACATTATAAAATGTTGTTTTTAGGGTAACTAGATAAGGGTATCATCTGCATACAGACAGCAATTCTCTGGAGGTAGTTCAAGGTATACATCATCACTCAAGATCAATTTATCTCGCTCCGCCTTAACTTTTAAGTTAATTCCATTAAATACTGCTGTCACCAACTTGTGACTACCCAAATCTTCAACACGCTGAATACTTACTGGTATTCTATTGTTACCCATCTTATCAGCAATTTTAATGTACTCAGCACGAATACCCAACTTCAACTTCTTAGACTTCACACTAGATATATCTGTGTCTGTGCTGATTGGGACATCTCCAAGGCGAACAGTTTTATTTTCATAAGCTTCACAATCAATGAAATTCATTGCTGGTGCACCTATGAAATACCCAACAAAAGTCGTTTTAGGCCTCTCAAATAGCTCAGCTGGCGTACCAACCTGAACAATATTACCCTCATCCATAACAATAATATTTTCAGCAA
The DNA here is from genome assembly GCA_905182105.1 of uncultured Paracoccaceae bacterium. Taxonomy (GTDB): domain Bacteria; phylum Pseudomonadota; class Alphaproteobacteria; order Rhodobacterales; family Rhodobacteraceae; genus Ascidiaceihabitans. The sequence continues at coordinate 15,282 of CAJJAR010000004.1, read as the reverse complement.
AAGTCATCGCCTCATTCTGATCGTGAGTAACGTAGATCAGAGTTGAACTGTATTTATGGTTAATTTCTTTGAGTTGCCTACGTAATCGAAATTTCAGATCAGGGTCAATAACCGTCAGAGGTTCATCCATCAGGACTGCAGAAACATCGTCACGGACTAATCCACGACCCAGTGAAATTAGCTGTTTTTGATCTGCAGTTAGTTTACTTGCAGATTTCTTCAGCAACTCTTGCAAACTCAATGCTTCTGCCACCTCTTGAACTTTAGCAGCAATCACACGCTTTTCATAATTTCGACACACCAATGGGAATGCCAAATTCTGTTCAACCGTCATAGTCCCATAAATTACTGGGAACTGGAAAACCTGGGCGATATTACGCTCCGAGGTTGATACATTTGTGACGTCTACGTCATCAAACAATAGCTTGCCTTCAGACGGCGTCACAATACCCGACATAATGTTCAACATCGTACTTTTGCCACACCCAGACGGACCAAGGATTGCATAACGTCCACCATCAACCCAGGTCATGTCGAAAGGATTTAAAGCATATATTTTTTCTGTTGCTCCCGGATTGTACGAATGAGCTATATTTTGAAGTGTAATTTTAGCCATTATTGCAACCCACCGTATGGAGAAGACTTTAAATGTCCATCTGGCGCAAACGCGTACAAATGTTTTGTATCAAACCTTACTGACACTTTTCCCCCAACTGAAAAATTCTGAACCAAATTCAATAAACCAACAATTTTCAAGCCTTCGTGCCTCACATGGAGAAAGGTTTCCGAACCACTAATCTCAGACAACTCAACTGAAAACGGAAATCCATTATCATCTAAGCTAATGGCTGCGGCCCTTAAGCCAAAAGTAAAGTCACCTTGCGGCAATCCATTAAAATGTGATGGCAAATCAAACTTAATTTCTGGGCTCAAAACAATACAACCATCCTCAATCCTTCCATCAAACAAATTCATCGCAGGATCGTTTGTAATTTGAGAAACTTTGGTAGAAATTGGATTTTCGTAGATTTCTTTAGCACTGGCCTGTTGAATAACACGCCCCTCATCCATTACCAAAATTTGGCCACCTAACTGCATAGCTTCCACAGGATCAGTCGAAGAATAAATTAATATTGAATCCTCCGAAGCCTTAGTATCAAAAATTCCTCGAAACTCTTCGCGCAATTGTTCGCGCAATTTATAATCAAGATTAACGAGAGGCTCATCTAACAAAACAATCTTTGCTTCTTTGACAAGTGATCGCGCTAAAGCGACTCTTTGTTGCTGCCCACCAGACAGGGCCTGAATTTTTCGATCTCCAAAACCTTCAAGTCCCACCTGGGACAACGCAGCTATTACACGCCGATGAATTTCTGTTTTTTGGATACCACGCTGCTTCAAAGGAAAAGCAACATTTTGATAAACCGTCAGGTGCGGATAGTTAATAAATTGTTGATAAACCATCGCAATTTCACGCTTCCAAACAGGGATACTCCCAAAATCGTGACCATCAAAAGTTAATCCCCCACTATCTGGAGAAATGAGACCAGCTATAGTTTTCAGTAGTGTGGTTTTACCCGCCAGTGTACGGCCAATAATTGTATAAATTTCACCTTTTGACATTGAAAAACTAACGTCATTAAGATGAAAGTTTTTCTCATGTTTAATACTTAAATTTGAAGCTATTAGTGACATTTATTTAAGTGCTCCTGACAGATTACCTTTTGACAAGTAACGTTCCACGACAAACGCAACTACAACTAATGGAGCAACACTGACCAAGGCTGCGGCAGACAGGCTCCACCATGGTGTGATGGAGGAGTTCAAAGCAACAATAGCTACTGGCAGGAGTTGTACTTCAGTAAACGTTAAAATAAATGCGAAGAAAAAGTCAGTCCAACCGAAAATCATACAAAACATTCCGGCCACAATAATACCTGGTACTGAATTCGGCAAAACCACCTTGAAAAAGGCCTGATAGGGATTGCACCCATCAATCAGAGCAGTTTCATCGATTTCGAGCGGTACTTTATTGAAAAAATCCACCATGATCCAAACGGCAATTGGCATTAACAATACTACGTAAACTAAAACCAATCCAAACAACGTGTCGAGCAAACCTAGTTTTCCTAGCATGATGAAAAACGGTATAGACAAAACAACCGGTGGCATGATCCGCTGCGAAATAAAGAAGAAGGTAATGTCACCGTTGCGGATGGGACCAACCCGAAAAGTAAACCTTGATAAAGAATAGGCCGCTAAAGTTCCAAGAATAATACTTATGCCACTACCCGCAGCTGTCACAATCACACTATTAAAAAACGGCTCTACTATGGCGATGCCACCTTGTGCCGGCGACTTGAAAAGTGATCGCCAACCGTCAAGCGTTGGTTCGAAATCAACCCAAGGAATATACGTCGCGCCACTCGTCACTGACTGAAAGTCTTTGAACGATGTTGTAAGTGCCCAGAGAAACGGAGCAATCACAAACATACTCCAAAGCGTAACCGCAAGATATTTTAGCGTGGAATAGAACAAGCTCATGTCATTCACCTCGTACCATCAGTTTAACTAGAATTTTTGCAATTACAGTGAAGCTGATAATCATTATAATCAGATACGTAATGGAGAGAGCCGCTGAATACCCAAACTGGAATTCACGCAAACCCTTTATAAATATATAAAAACTTGATGTTTCCGTAGAAGTGCCGGGGCCGCCCGAGGTCAAAACATATACTGTGTCCATAATTTTTGATGCTTCAATTAAGCGAATAATGATTGCACCAATTGAAATCGGTGCCATCAACGGAAATGTTACATAAACAAAAGTTCGGATGGGACCTGCTCCATCAATAGAAGCTGCTAAATATGGCTCTTTTGGCAGCGATAAGAGACCGGCAAGCAATAGCAAGAACATAAATGGCGTCCACTGCCAAACTTCTACTAATATCACTGTGAATTTGGATAAAATCTCACTGCTAAGCCAAAGTGGTTGCATTCCAAAAAGACTAAAAAAATCGTTCACCGGACCCAATGATTCATGGAAAACGGTTCGCCAAACAACCGTCATTATGACCGGTGTGGTCATCATTGGTATCAAGAACAAAACTCTAAATAATCTCTGAAACCTGATCTCTTTCCATACCAAGAGAGCTAAAGAGAACCCTATAATATATTGGAGAAATACCGTAGTTAGAGAAAGTAAGCTCAGGCGACCAAAAGCCTCCCAAAAGCGTGAATCGTCAGTAAAAAGTCTGACGTAATTTTCCAAACCAATGAAATCTAGGCCAGGGTAGAAGCTGTCCCAGCTTGAGAGACTTAACCGAACCGTAAAGCCAATCGGAAAAATCAAGATCGCTAGCAGAACGAGAAGCCCGGGAAGTAAAAACATATATTTATGTTTAAAATTCATTGATCGTCTTTCCTTTGTTTATGGAGCGCCCCAAACGGGACGCTCTAATTTTTTCACTTTTTGGGTAACTTTACTCTGAATCTTCCAGAGCAACACCGATAGCGTATGCTTCACGAACTGTATCAGCTCCAATACGCTTCACGATTTTTTTCCACTCAACAGCAACTTCGTCCAATGCTTCCTGTGGTGAAAGCTGACCTGCTAAGGCCTTGGCTGTTCCTGTTGCAACCGCACTATTAAACTGGAACACACCTGGCACACGTAAAGGGAATACAAGATTTGTGCTTCCTTCTTCCATTTCAAGTAGGGTCTCAGAATACTGCTGCGCAATTTCTGGGTCCCAACCTTGATTTTTGACGTAAATCTCAGGAAGAAAATCTGATTTTCTAAATGGATTTACACCAAAACGACCAATCGCAATATCTGCTTGGTGGTTAGCATCATTTGCGAAGAAACAAAGATAGTCAAAAGCCATGTCGTGGTTTTTGCTTTCCTTGGCAACCGCGGCAGTCCAACCCCAAACTATATATGGTGCTTGGTTGTATGTATCTTCCCAGGCTCCACTCAATCTGTTCCAGACTCTGTCCGAGCCAGGTAAGGGTGCCGCACCCACTTTATTCTTGATTGGGCTATCATCTTGCATTGCAGCTACAAAAGCATCATCCCACGAGTAACTAAATAAAGTTTGACCTCCACCAAAGGAGTTGATTTCGTCGCCTAATCCAAAGTTCATGCCACCTGGTGGTACATACTTTGTTGCCTCAACCCAGTCTGTGAGTGCCGCAACAAAACCCGGTCCGTTAATCAACGGCTCCATAGTTTCCAGATCGAAGAAGAAACCACCCTTCACGCGTGGGTTTTTTGAGTAAGCTACTGACCGACTGAAAAATGCAGCATACATCAAATCATCTTTTTTCATGACCTCAGCAGAGCCATATTCTAGCTCACCATCATTATCCCAATCCCATCCGTTAAAGAACTCTGCCATTTCAGCATATTCTTTCCACGTTTGTGGGATGCGCAGCTCATTACCAGTCTCAGCCTTATACTTGGCTTGATACTCAGGATTATCAATCACATCTCTACGATATTTCAGATAATGACGATCTCCATCGATTGGAAACTGTATCATCTCGCCACCCCACGAGTTCACATCAATGTGACCCTGAGTAACGTCTTGCATCTGCTTCATATTCACATACTTGGCAGGAATAGGCTGAAGATATTGCTTCCAATCTCGGAGAAAGTTTGAAAAGCCAAACACAATATCATACGGGGTTTGCCCTGCTTGAAACGGTATCATTGCTTTGGAGTACAGGTCACCAGCTGGCGTATGGATCACTTTCACTTCTGCTCCAGTTAGAGCACTGAATTGTTCAGCGTGGAGTGCAGTAGGCTCACCCATGACAGGCACCGCATGGGTATTAATAGTCAATTTTTGACCTGAATAATCCTTCTTGGACATAGCCTCATAAGAACACTGACCTGGAATGTCTCCTGAATTTTTAATATGTGGAAACTGATCACTCCACTTATCAGCCTGAGCAGTGCCTGCTAGCAGCACAGCGCCAATAGCTAACAAACTTACACTTGATGTTATTTTCATTGTAGTTCCTCCCGGTTATAATTTTTTTAAGGCACGAGTACAGCACGGCCTTTTACTTTTCCGTTGTTTAAGTCCTGCAAAGCCAAATTCGCATTTGCCAGGCTATATTCTTGCGTCGCTAGATTAACTTTACCTTTATCGGCCAAAGACATTAATTCAGTCAGTTCCGCCCACGTTCCAACAAGATTACCAATAATATTTTTTTCTGTTGTGACCATTTCGAAGGCACTTACATTGATATCTTCACCATATCCGATAACGTAATAACTCCCCATCTCACGAGTCATTGCGAGACCCTTCGAAGTTGTCCCCCTCTCAGCTACAAAATCCAAAACAGCTTCAGCTCCTTTGCCTTTGGTCAGCTCAAGAACTCGCTGGACCTCATTTCCATCAGCTTTAACAAGTTCATCAGCTCCACAGCTTTCTGCAAGTTTCAGAGCCATCTCCGATGGGTCTACAACAATGATTTCAGCTGCGCACATTGCCCTGAGAACTTGTATGCCAATATGGCCAAGGCCGCCGGAGCCGATCACAACACATGTTTGACCTGGCAATAAATGGCGGGATGCTTTTTTAGCGGCACGGTATGCAGTTAGCCCGGCATCTGAATAGGCCGCCACCTCTTTCGGGATTAGCGTCTTAGGCAATTTCACAATATTTCGAACAGAGGTTTTGAGTGCTTCTGCATAACCACCATCGCAATCAACGCCTGGGAAAGATCCATTTTCTCCATGCATGTCATGTCCGCGGCGACACGCCAAACATGTACCACCTGTAATTTTTGGATGAACAATAACTGGGTCACCTTTTTTGAGGCCTTCAACTTCACTGCCTACATCTTCAATCCAGCCAGCATTTTCATGCCCCATTATTAGTGGCAACAATTTGCGGTCAGGGTCTGTTGCTTCACGCCAAACGCCCTCGATTATGTGAAGGTCTGTACGACAAACCCCAGCACCACCAATTCTGACGATCACATCACTGGCTTTTTCTATTTTGGGGTCGGCGACATTTTCTAGATCCACCCACGATGGTGCAGTCAAATGATCGTCATAATATTTTAAAACTTGCGCTTTCATATTCAGCCTTTCGGTACGAGTTGAATATTTATAAGGACGCATTTATAATTCAAACAACGCTCATTAGTGTTCACTTTTGATCATAAGCGCCCAATAATTGTTCAATTAATGAACAGATGCAAAATTTACCGCTTGAATAAAGTAGTATATAACAATGGCTATTGGAGCTAAATATGAATGAAAATTCCATCATAAATATCGATGAATTTGAAGCACAGACCGCTTTAGGAACAGAGATAAAAATATCTAAAGCGTCACTTGATGACAGTTGGCAGCGCAGCTCATCGTTTGGTCTAGACCCCAATGGGAAACCTGTCGATGCAGTGATATCAGAAGTAGATTTTTATCAGGTCAATCAAAAAAACGAGTACATTAAGCAATTTGTAATGCCTGAATTAGAACTACTCTACAACCAAATCGCGGGTACTAACTTCATGGTTGCCTACGCAGACAGCTCAGGCATCGTGACAGACGCACTACGAGATGAAGAATTTAAAAATAGCGACGCTGGTCGCGCAGTAGTTCCTGGATCAATATGGACAGAGCAATATCGCGGCACCAACGCTTTAGGCCTCTGCTTGCATACTGGTTCATCGCAAATAGTAGCAGGCAGGGACCATTTTTTTCGAAAACTTGGAGGATTGTCTTGCTTCGCTGCACCGATTTACAATCCAAGAAACGAAATTGTAGGAATGATTGATGCAACATCAGATGCATCTTCTAGGCAGCATCATACCTTAGCATTGGTAAAACTGGCCTGCATGAATGTTGAAAATCGCTTATTCATCGATGAATTTCAGGGTTGTTCAGTGATTAGTTTCCACGCTCGGCACGAATACCTTTCGACCACCAGCGTAGCACTTTTAGCAGTTGACGAACTTGGTTTTATTGAAGGCGCAAATACAAATGCACAGATAATGTTGAACGGTCTCAATATTTCACAAAAACGTCACTTTGGAGACGTTTTTGAAATACCCTTTTCAAACGCAATTACCCGACTTGGCTCCAACGAGATAATCAGAATACACGACGTTATGGGGTCTGCTGTGTTTATGGAGTTAAGTGAGTCCACAAATAAACGAATAGTAGAAGTGAACTCGATTAAAAATACAAACAGTTTGATGCCTAAATTCCAAAGCCATCCAGAACAAAAAAATGTTAGTGAGAAGCAAAAAAGCGAATGCAATTTTAATTATATTATTGAGGATAGCGGCCTAAAAAAGCACCTAAATGTTGCGGGTAAAGCTCTCAAACAAAATCTGTGTATATTCATAGAAGGTCCAAGAGGATCTGGGAAAAAAACAACCGCTATCGAATTACATAGAAGATTTCTTAACTCAAAAAAAATTATAGAAATAAAGTGTGATTTATTGTCCGAAGACAACTTCGAAAACGAGCTGTTTGGTGACGAAGGCAAGCTAGCCTTCTTTCGCCAAAATCAACCAGCCATGCCAAAAGGCAAGTTATATAAAGCCATAGGTGGAAGCTTATTTCTGAAGAATGTAGAGCACACTCCTCTAAAAATTCAGAGCGTATTAGCTCAAGTTCTTGAAGCAAACCAAGAAGTTAAAACAGAAGAAAATACAAATAAGATTAGAGCTATCTTCGTTTCCAGTCGAATATCCATTGCAGACCTGCATGCATCACAAGACATGGATCCAATTTTTTTAGAAAATATATGTGGGGCTAACGTTATAGTGCCCAGCATAAATCAAAGAATAGAATTCAAAAGAATAGCAACAGAAATCCTCAGGCAAATCTCAAGCGAACACAAATTTTCCCAGATGGCGTTAAACGTCTTAAAAGAAATGGATTGGCCGGGGCAAATCAAGCAATTGAAAAATACAATAAGATTAATGGTAGCTAAATCAGATGGTTTAACTTTGCACGCTGAGCTTATTGAAGGTGATCAAAATTTCAATTTAGACAAGGTTGTCCCATGCTTTTCATGTGTCAAGTCACCAATAAAAAAAGAAAACTGCATACTTATCAAGAAAACTTTTTTAGATTCTGGGAAAAACGTAAGCCTAGTATCCCGTCGCCTAGGAGTATCAAGGAACACTATATATAAACATATCAAAGCATTTTAGTTGGTGTGTCAGACAAAGTCTAACAGTATCCGTCGTCAGGGTGGCGTTATCAGACAAAGTCTAACAGGTCTCAAAGCATCACGTTCACACAAATATATGAAGCGCAGATTTGAAATCACTCAATGAGAGCGGCACTGCGTTTTTGCTAATAAGTCTGCCTGCTTTCTAGATGTCTTTCATGGTTGAAGTGGTTATAGATCTGACTGTAATAACTGACAAATTTCTGAAGTGTCGCAACCGTCTTGAAACGCTGCATCGCTCGTTCTCGTCGTCGAAATGACAGATGTGAATTTTCGCATCTGTTGTTGGACCGGCCTCCGCAAAGCTGTCTGTCCGCAACGCCAATCTCACGAAAAGTCGCCTCATAGGACGCCAGCTTGTCTGTCGTGATGATCTTTGGTGATCCGTGTTTTCGCATTGTTTTTATAAGGAACTTCTTCGCTGCAGCCTTGTTGCGTCGCTTTGTAACATAGCATTCAAGAACTTCCCCTTCGTGATCAACGGCGCGCCAAAGGTAAAAGCGTTCTCCATTTATTTTCACAAAGACTTCATCCAGGTGCCATTGCCAGTTCGAATGTTGCCCTGCCCTATTCTTACGGATTTCTTGCGCGAATTTTAACCCAAAACCGACCTGTTTCGTGACAGATATGGACGCCGCATTCATGCAAGATGTCTTCCACCTGACGAAAACTCAATGAATAACGTATGTAATACATCACTGCCAATCGGATGATTTCAGGTGAAGTCTTGAAATATTTGAAGGGAGAACATGTTGTCATTTACCAAAAATAGGGATCGACCGCAAAACCGTCAAGTTTGTCTGACAACACCCATATGATAGGTATGACAGGGGTTAGTCCAAAAACAGGATATACTTATTTTAAAAGAATTTCTCCCTCTTATCTGACAACGGGTAAATCAGATAATCTTGTAGTATAGCGCGGGCTACGATGATCCGCGCGCATTTTCCAAGATTGTTTCAAGCCTTCGCTTGCCAACACCATCGTCTTTTTACCAAACCTATCGTTAATCTTATCAAGCGCTATCATGGCCGGGCTAGGCGAAGCCTCTGATCTGTCAAAAAGCGTTTGACGCCTATCCGCAATCGGCAAAAGATCGTTGACCATAACGCCAGCTTTGGTGAAGCCGTACTCCCTAGTCTTATCACGGGGCCACGCTGCTTCAGCACACCGCCTAGCTGTTTGCACCAACTCGAACGTATCCGAAGACATAGACATTATCCGCGCCGTTCTTGATCCTGTATACTGTGGCCTGTCAGGCCTATATCTATTGGTATGAAAAAATACCGTAAGTGTGCCTGCAACCAACCCGTGCTGGCGTAACTTTTCTGCCGCACGGGTGACATGTGCGGTAACGGCCTGAAACACAGTCTCAAAATCCATCATTGGCTGGCCTGAGGAACGTGTGACCGCCATTCCTTTGCGCTGTGGTTCTACATCCTCCAAAGCCAAGCAAGGCTCACCTTGGAGTTCAAGAACTGTGCGCTCCAAAACAACCGTACCAACAGCGCGTGCCTGTCTTGTCGGCATATCTCTCAGATCTGCAGCGGTTCTAATCCCAAGCCTCTTGAGCTTAGCTTCTGTTTTCCCTCCAACACCCCAAATGTCGCCCACTGGTACCATTGGTAAAAGCCAATTTGCCAATGTGTCGTCCATCATATCCAATACACCTGCAAATATGGGGTTTCTCTTTGCGATGTCATTTGCACATTTTGCAAGCGTCTTTGAGGGCGCAATCCCGACACGTACAGGAACACCTATCCGGCGCAAAACCTCACGTCGCATTTTACGCGCGTGCGCCTCTCTGTCTTTGAACCCGCTAAAGTCCAAGAAACACTCATCTATTGAGTAAATTTCCACATTTGGTGTGAAGTCCTCATACACATCAACAACGCGCCGGCTGATGTCTCCATAAAGCGTGTAGTTTGAGCTAAAAACGCGGACACCGTGTGCTTTGATCTTGTCTTGAAGCAGGTGCAGAGGCTCACCCATCTTGATACCAAGCGCCTTGGCCTCATCAGATCGCGCTACTGCGCAGCCATCATTATTTGAAAGCACAATCACTGGAACGTTAGCCAGTGTGGGATCAAAGATACGTTCAGCTGAGACGTAAAAATTGGCGCTATCAGAAATAGCGATAGGCCTCCTCATTCGATATCATAGCGGCGTACTATACCCGCTATCACACCCCAAATCTCACTATCTTCAGTCAATTCGATATCAGGAAACTTCTCTTGGCTGTTGGCTGGTGCCAGGAAATAACGATCATCACGCTTTCGGAGGATCTTAGCTGTCACAGTACCCTCGACAACAGCTAACACAGCCCGCCCTATCCGTCGTTTTCCCGAGCGATCCACAGCAATGAGATCACCATCACGTATGCCAGCATCCCACAAGCAATCCCCTTCGACACGCCACCAAAAAGTAGATGAAGGATGACGAACTACCCAAGAAATGGGGTCAATTTCATCTTCAAGATCATCCCCTGCAGGTGATGGAAATCCAGCACTTGCAGGGCTAACAACAAGTCTAAGCGGCATTCCATTGGCAACGACAGATGCTTCCACTGGGAAAACAGGCATGTAAAGCATCCTCAAATGTTCATGTAATGTTCTAGAGTTTACTTCGTTCAATTTTTAGGATTCTGTCAAGCATCAATTTTCGATTAAACACTTGGAAATAGTATCGTGGAAAGGCTGCTTATCTACGATGGCAGCATGTAAGTAGGCGCTGTGTGTAAACATAAATAAGCTAGTTAAGAGTGGATTAGTTCCCCGATCCAATGGAACCCTTGTCGTGCAATAGCTATTATATGTGTCATATCTATCATATTTTGTGTCGAAATATGACACATATGATAGGTATGACAGGGTTCAGTCTGGAGACAAACAATGAAACTTGAAAAAGCTATGCTAGAGCGAAGATCTATTAGGGGCTTTAAGGACGAGCCTGTATCCAAAGCTTTGCTCGAGGATGTCATTGCCCTCGCAAATCGAGCGCCGTCTTCCTGTAATACTCAACCTTGGCACCTCCATGTATTAACGGGAAAGCCTCTTGAGGCAGTCAGACAAGGCAATACTGAGCGGATGCTTGACGGTGTGACACCTGTTCGTGAAATCGAAGATTATGCCGCATATGAGGGAGAGCATCGAAAACGTCAGATCGAAATTGCAGTTCAGCTATTTGAAGCTATGGGCATCGAGCGAAGGGATGCAGAGCGGCGACAGGATTGGGTCATGAGAGGGTTTCGTCAGTTTGATGCACCGGTCTCAATAGTGGTTTGCTTTGATCGATCCCTTCTCGAGGATACAATAGCCCATTTTGATAGTGGTGCGATGACATATGGGTTAGTTCTTGCGGCATGGAGCAAAGGTCTTGGTGCGGTAATTAACGGTCAAGGGATTATGCAAAGTCCAGTAGTCCGAGAAGCTGCTAATATTCCTGAAGATCAAGTTATACTGACTTGTGTAGCCCTCGGCTGGCCCGATGAAGAGTTCGTTGCTAATTCAGTCGTGTCACGTCGTCGACCTATCGAAAATGTAACAAGTTACCTTGGGTTTGAGGAATAAATTAGACAGTGAATGCAGGTGCGCCGTTCTAATTGATGAGCCAGACGTCGAAACACTCGTAATGCTAAACTTTAACAACGTAAGTATGGATTGCAAATAAAACCGCTCCACTTTCTGCCATTCGAACGAGTGCCTGATGTTCGCTACGAATGTAGCTACCACCTTCCTCCTCATCACGCCGATCACCTACACCACGTGGCTGAAACAACTCAGGGTTTTGATAACGCAGTATGTTATAGCGCCACAAAGGCTTATCCACTTGAATGCCATCGAATAAACGCTGTACGCGCTTTCCCAAGTCAGCATCGTATGCATCGACTCCGACATGAATATCCATCAGCGGCTTTCCAATCTTCTCTGCCAATGTCCAACTAGCAGGAAAACATATTACGGCGGCAGTCAAAACATGCTGATCTCCTCGTTTTTCGTGCAAACAGAGATCCTCTTGCACCAACCTTGCAGCCACAACCAAGGGATCACCCGATAGCTGTACAGAAACGCCATCGGGGCGCGTGACATGCTCTTCACTCACATCATAACCTGCCCGATTTCTTAAAATAATCAGAACTTGCTCCAAGACTTCCAATTTAGCACTGTCACTCGCACCTACACTGGCGCTTACAAGCTCTGGAAATTCGTGGACAAGTCGATCGCGCTCCGCCATTTGTTTAGCAAAGGCCTCATCTTCTATTATCCAACCGTCATCTCTAAGCGGCAACACCCCTGGCAAGGCCGCACCCCAAGCTACCGGATAAGGGATCAATTTTTGCAAGATTTCTTTCACGACGTTCTGCCTCATATCAACGGATAAACACTAGGATACCCAACAATGAAATAGCGTCTAGCTCAGCTTTTGAAAATAAGACTGAAATTTTGGAACCCCACGCTACAAATAATAGTCAACAGAGTGGCTAAAGATGACAGTAACGCGCGAGCGCGAACGCGTGTCAGGCCTAAGGACTATCTTCAAGCAAAGAGGGGACCAAACGGGGGACTAAATTCACCTGAAAATATTAACATGTTGATATGTAATATTTTTTGGTGAAATGTGGTGCCCTCACACGGACACTGGTTCCTTAGCAAGACATCAGTCAACACACTAAAATAAACGATAACAGTAGCTTAGCTGTCGCTACCTACGTCTGTCTAGGGCACTTCTGGTGGCCTCTGTGGTGGCCTCTGGCGAATAGGGTCCCATGGGAGACGACAAATGACACCCCCGGTATCTTGGTTAATCTTTGGACTTCAAAAAGAGGGCTAAAGGCCAGCGTTGTTACTGTTGTTGTTGGGCCCCTCTTCTGACTGGAGTCCTGTGAGGCCCCTAGAAGCACCTTGGCATTATTCTGAATTCCCTCGCTCAGTGACTCTGTATGAGTCTCTCAGGGGGTGCTTGGGGGGCAGTAGTTGCGTTTAATTGTCTGGGGCGAGTTAGCCAGCGTGACTGAATGGCCTGCGATATCCGTTACGGTCATAGGGTTGGCAAAAGCCATCAGTGCGTAAATTCCAAGTGCCACAATGGCAAAGCGGTTTGTTTTAATCTGGATATTTGCATTTTGGAGTCATTTTCCAAGACGTTTCAAAGATGCTTGTCGTTGGGGTGAACCGAACTGCTGATGTAGGCATTCAATATCTGCCAAAAGCAGTCAACAAAACATTTTCAAACCTGATTAAAAAAGTCGGATTGACAATCCGTACTAAATTACTCAGGAATAGGGTAGCATCCAGCCACCCCACTTTGATGTGGGGAAGCCCGACATCTCAAAAATCAATAGTGACAGATCAAAGGATGAGTGAAATGGAAGATGTAACTCGAAACCTGAAAAGCCAGAGCCGTGACAGTAGTACATCAAGACCCGATAAATCGGAGATCATGTACGTGTTATATCAACATGGCAGCACCGATGTGTTCAGTCTGGAATGGGTCACTGATCGTTTTCCACGGCAATTCGTGGGACGTAACTGATGTCTTTTCATTTGGCCAAAGAAACAATGGAGCCTGCTCCAAACACCCTACCGACATACAGCGCCGAGGACCTGACCAAGGGCAGCGACCAGGCACAGATCATTCTGGGTGATAAGACCTATACCTTGCGGATTACGCGGGCTGACAAACTGATCCTTACAAAATGACCGATGCTCAACAAAACCGTGGTGGAGCACCAGTAGGTTTCATCACTGAATTGGACAGCATCGAAGCAGCGTCAGTGATCTATCTGCGGCTGTGGTGTGATGGCCCCGATGCACAGGCGCAGGTTTGGAACGACTTCGCCAGCGGGCTAGGCCCCGATCAAGGACGCAAAGCGGTGCAGTCGTTTGAAGAACTTTGCCACCTTTGCGCACGTCATGGACGCAGGCCGCTCATGCGTCATTCGGTTCAATGCAAATGCCTTGGTGCGGACGAATCCTGCTTTGCTAATTTTATCGCCACAGCGGCGGACGGTGAACGCGAAGATGCGCTGCTGATCGCGACACTTCTTGTGCGCCCAGACGTGGCACCGCTGATCGCGTCCCATGCAACCAACTTCGGCCTTGCTCTCAAGCGGATGCACCTAGCGTCACCACGGGAAATTCAGCCCCTTCAAGCCAGACACTATCACTGATAGAAAACTAGCTACACAACTCAGAACACGGAGTTACTATGATCTAAAGGCCAACACCTCGACGGTCTCGGCCCTGGCCTAGCTAGATTAGCACAGACTGATCTGAATATCCAAACTGCTTCAGCATAGACTTCTAATGTTACATCTGGGGATTTACTCTCTAGTACCAATCTCACGAGGTTGGCTAATAAGGGCGTAGGGGTGCGACTACTAGCTGAACTGGCGGGACGTTCGCACATCTCGACGACCCAGAGGTATATCGATGTGAACGCTGAGCGACTGAGTGAGGCGGTGGAGTTACTCTAAATCTACCCAAACAGGTTCGACTTTGATTTTATCAAAGAACTGCTGCAACCCTTCCATCGTTATACCCAATGTTCGATCATTAACCAAAGGATGCACATAAATCTGCTTACAGCTTTTCAATCCACTATCGATGAACAGCTGCACTCCCGCTTCAACCCCATTGATCATTGAGAGCGGTGTTACAGCTCCAGGGCGAACCCCTAAATTTTGCATCAATCTTTCTGCAGATCCAAATGACAATCGTCCAGTTTCCAGTTTAGTATGCAGCGTCTTTAGATCTATCTGTCTATCCTGCTCAGCGACCAATAATATGTTGCGCTTCTTATTATCACGCAGGTAGATATTTTTGATATGACCTCCCCCCTGCTCTGAGGATAAAAACTGTCCTTGAACCTTTTTGGAATCCGCTACGGTTCTCAAAGGCACATGGTCTGAACGGATGTAGGTAATACCCCAATTATCAAGCTGTTCCATTATCGCATCTGATGAGATTGGAAGGCTGTCCTGATATTTTGACGAAGCATCAACGGTGTCGTTCATTTTAAACCCTTTTCCTGGTATGCTTCGCTGCTGAGCTCATACCTTTTGCCTGTAAGCATG
>CAJJAR010000003.1 GCA_905182105.1 uncultured Paracoccaceae bacterium | reverse complement strand
CAGATCGTGTGCTTCGGCCCATTCGCCAGCGCAGGCGATATATTCGATAGGGGCGTCGAACCAGACGTAAAACACTTTGCCTTCCATACCTGGCCATTCTTGGTCACCGTTCTTGACCGAGATGCCCCAATCTAAATCGCGGGTGATGCCACGGTCGCGCAAACCGTCGCCATCATGCAGCCATTTGCGGGCGATGGATGTCGTCAAAACAGGCCAGTTGGTTTTGGTGTTGATCCAAGCGTCTAGATCATCGCGCAAGGTTGATTGACGTAAGAACAGATGCTTGGTCTCACGAACTTCCAGGTCGGTTGATCCAGAAATTGCACTGCGTGGTTCTAGCAAGTCGGTTGGGTCCAACTGCTTGGTACAGTTCTCGCATTGGTCACCGCGCGCTTTGTCATAGGCACAGTTCGGGCATGTGCCCTCGATGTAGCGATCAGGTAGGAAACGGCCATCAGCGTGCGAGTACACCTGTTCTTCACTGACTTCGCGGATCAATCCGTTTTCTTGTAATTTACCTGCAAAATGCTGGGTCAATGCATGGTTCTGCGGGGAAGACGAACGACCAAAGTGATCGAATGACAGGCGGAAGCCCTCAGCGATGCGTGCTTGGACTTCGTGCATTTCAGCACAGAACTCATCAACTGGCTTGCCGGCTTTGTTAGCGGCCAACTCGGCAGGGGTGCCGTGTTCATCTGTGGCACAAAGAAACAAAACTTCGCGCCCACGACCACGTTGATAACGCGCAAACAAATCTGCGGGCAGTTGGCTGCCGATCAGATTCCCAAGGTGTTTGATCCCGTTGATATAGGGAATGGCTGAGGTGATCAGGTGACGTGTCATGTTGGCGCCTTTGGTCATGTTTTGCGCAGCTTTAACAGGGGATGTGGGCTGGGGGAAGTGGTTGCGTGTGACAGATCAATCCTGTTGACGTTTCCGACGGTTCAAACGTCCGATCACAAAGGATGTTCTGGGTGCATAGACATAATCTGTTTTCTCACTGGATACAGGACGGGCCAACATACGCGTTAGGCCAAATACGATCAGCAATGCGTGCCCGCCGGCGATCAAGATGAACAAGGCTGAAGGGCCGTATACTGTGATTAGGACAGAGGCGACATAGGGTGCGGCAATCGCCCCAAGAGCGTAATAGAACATCAAGGCGGCCGATAGCTCGACCCGTTCGCTGTCTTTGGCAAAGTCGTGTGCGTGTGCGGTTGCAACGGAAAAGATTGGAAATGAGGTGAAGCCAAACAAGAATGCGGTCAGCATAATGCCTGCGGTGCCCATCCCAGCGGCCATGACAGTCACGCCGCAACTGAGCATTGCAGTGACTGAGAGCCAGATCAAAATCCAACGCCTGTCATATTTATCGGCCAGCCAACCTACAGGGTATTGTGCCAAGGCACCGCCAAAGACAAATGCGGATAAGAACCACGCGATTTCTCCAACGCTTAGGCCAACCTCTTGACCATAAAGTGGGCCAACCATCCGAAATGAAGCTGCCGATAGTGCTGCGACGACCACACCAGCGGCGGCCAAGGGTGACCGTTCAAACGCCAATCGTGGGCGCAAACGTGGTGCGCTGGGTGTTTCAGGTTGGGGCACTTTGGTCAGGGTCAAAGGCAGCAAAGCCGCACAGCACAAGATCGCCAAAATATTGTAAGACACATAACTTGCGGGTGCCAAAACACCGATCATCATTTGCGCCATCAAAGACCCACTCATATCCACAATGCGGTAGGTGCCCATCGCGCGACCACGTGTTTCATTGGTCACTTTGGCTTGTAACCATGCCTCGATCACCGTGTAGCACCCTGCAACACACAGGCCTGACGCGATGCGCATTACAGCCCATAAGTAGGCGTCGATGACTAACATATGGGCAAGCAAGCCAATTGCGCCCGTGGCCGTGAACGCGGCAAACGCACGAGAATGTCCAACGCTGCCCATCAAACGTGGAGCCCACCAGCAACCGATAAAAAAGCCAACGAAATGTGATGACCCTAATAGGCCGATCTGTTGGGTTGTGAATTCAAGTTGGATACCCGACAGCGCATCGAGCGGTCCAACACCACCGGAACTGAGCTGCAAAAGCAGAACAGACAAAAACAAAGCGGCGAAGGAAATCAACAGACGCATAATAGGTCCACCCTGCATGAGGTTATGGGCAACTTCGCAGATATAAGCGACGGGGTGTAGTCGCATTTTACCTTTGTCGATTTTCGGTTTTCGCTTGCGGTGGTTTTGGCGCGCGCTAACCTGAGAAAAAAGCGT
Source organism: uncultured Paracoccaceae bacterium (assembly GCA_905182105.1). Taxonomy (GTDB): domain Bacteria; phylum Pseudomonadota; class Alphaproteobacteria; order Rhodobacterales; family Rhodobacteraceae; genus Ascidiaceihabitans. The sequence goes on along the minus strand of CAJJAR010000003.1, from coordinate 26,417 downwards.
TTCAAAGGATATTATGATGAAGATGAACCGGCTTGGGCGAACAGATATTGAAGTTTCGGAATTGTGTTTGGGGTCCATGACCTGGGGCACGCAAAACACCACCCAAGAAGGTCATGATCAAATTGATCGTGCGCTAGAGGCTGGGATCAATTTTATTGATACCGCTGAAATGTATCCGGTGAACCCGCTGAGTGCTGAAACCCAAGGTCGTACCGAAGAGGTTATTGGGGATTGGTTCGAACGTGATGGGCGGCGTAAAGACGTTATTCTTGGGACGAAGCACTCTGGGGCTGGCGTAAAGTATGTTCGTGCCGGTGCGCCGATTTCTGCACGTTCTATATCTGAAGCTGTTGAGGGGTCATTGGCTCGTTTGAAAACGGATTATATCGATCTGTACCAATTCCACTGGCCCAATCGCGGCAGCTATATGTTCCGCCAAAATTGGCGGTATGACCCATCGAAACAGAACCGTGCTGAAACGCTCGCCCATATGGATGAGACGCTTGAGGCGCTAGAGGCTGAGGTGAAACGCGGAACGATCCGCTCCTTTGGTCTAAGCAACGAAAGCGCATGGGGTACGACCCAATGGGTCAACGCTGCTGAACGTACGGGTGGGCCACGTGTGGCGACCATTCAGAACGAATACTCGCTGATGTGCCGGATGTATGATACGGATCTGGCAGAGGTCAGCGTGAACGAAGATGTTGGTTTGCTGTCATTTTCTCCACTAGCTGTGGGGCTTTTGACCGGTAAATACCAGAACGGACAAATTCCTGATGGGTCACGCATGGCGCTAAATGGTGATTTGGGTGGACGCAAAACGGAACGCGCGTTTGCAGCTGTTGATGCCTATTTGAAAATCGCCAAGAAGCACGGGATCGATCCGGTTCACATGGCGCTTGCGTGGTGCATGACCCGCCCATTTATGGCCAGTGTAATCTTTGGAGCGACCACGATGGGCCAGCTGGATCAGGCGCTGGGCTATGTCGATGTAGTGCTAAGCGACGAAATATTGGGAGAGATCGACGTGGCACACCGCCAACATCCGATGCCTTACTAATCCAATTCACGTTGAGCGCGGGCGCTGATGCCAAAGGCATTTTGGTAAGCCCGTGCAAAACTGGATTGCGACGCGAATCCCGTTGCCAGTGACACGTCTAGCAACGGCAGTTTAGTATCGCGTACCAGTCGATACGCTTCGTTTAATCTGAGTGATAAATAGTGTTTTTGAGGTGTCATTTGCAATTGGGCTTTGAAGTTTAGCTGCATGACGCGTTGACTGACCCCGACCTGTTTGGCGATTTGAGATTGGGCTAGGGGTTCGTCAAGGAAACCTTCCATCAATTGGGTGACGCGGGAAGTTATTTGATTGTGCCTGAGTGGGTCGGGATTGCGTGACTGTGGTGCGGTGGCGGCAGGGCTTTGATTGAGAATGAAGCTGGCTGCGACCTGGTTTGCGAGAGCAGGTCCTTGGGTCTGACGGATCAAATCTAACATCATCTCTAGGGTTGGTGTTGCACCCGCGCTGGTCATACGGTTTCCGCTGATCTGGTAACGGGTATTGACAGTGTTTACCTGAGGGAATTGGGTGGCGAAGGCATCAATATCCTCCCAGTGGGTCGTTGCGCTGTGACCGTCCAAAAGGCCCGCTTGTGCCATAACCCACGGGCCGCCATCGACTCCTGCAACAAATTTTGCGCATTTATCGATGCGGCGCAAACTGGCGTGCAACGCTGGCGAAGATTGGGCAATAATGTCAAAGCTGGCGACAATCAAAAGCAGGTCACACGGGCCAAATCGGTTAAGTGGTGCAGCAGGGATCATGAGACCAGAGGTCAAAGATACGTTAAGATTTTGGGGTGTTGCAAAGGTCCATTCAAATACCTTGTATCCGGCATGCCGGTTTGCTGCACGCATCGGATCGACAGCTGCAGCAAAGCTAAGTGTGTTACTTTGGTCCAGAACCAGAACTGTAGCGTTGATTTTTTCGAATTGCATCAAGTAAGATTCGCTTTGTGACAAGTCATATTGCGAAGGCCACCCCATTATACGTTCAAACGCAAGGGAGATATGCGATGCCATTGGCTATGAACAACGAAGTTTTCATCACATGCGCGGTCACTGGATCGGGCGGAACCCAAGATCGCAGTCCCCATGTACCGCGTTCTCCTAAAGAAATCGCGGACAGTGCGATCGCTGCGGGCAAGGCAGGGGCGGCGATTGTGCACTGCCACGTGCGGGATCCTGAAACGGGGACACCATCACGTGATCTTAAGTATTATAGGGAGGTTACGGACCGCATTCGCGATGCAGATGTTGATGTTGTGCTGAACCTGACGGCGGGTATGGGTGGCGATATGATCTTTGGCTCTCCTGAAGCGCCATTGCCGCTGAACCCCAAAGGCACTGACATGGTCGGCGCGACAGAACGTGTGGCGCATATAGCAGAATGCTTGCCAGAGATCTGTACGCTGGATTGCGGCACAATGAATTTTGCCGAAGCTGATTACGTCATGACAAACACGCCCGGTATGCTGACTGCGATGGGGCGTATGATGACCGAATTGGGCGTAAAGCCCGAAATTGAGGCCTTTGACACGGGTCACTTATGGTATGCAAAACAACTGGTAAAGGACGGCGTTCTAGAGTCGCCTGCTTTGGTCCAACTGTGCATGGGTGTGCCATGGGGCGCACCGGATGATTTGAATACCTTTATGGCGATGGTCAACAATGTGCCTGAAGACTGTACGTTTTCGGCCTTTGGTTTGGGACGCAATCAGATGGCCTATGTTGCGGCATCCGTATTGGCGGGGGGCAACGTGCGCGTTGGCCTGGAGGACAATCTGTGGCTGGGCAAAGGAGAATTGGCGCAGAACTGGCAGCTGGTTGAACGGGCCGGAACCATCATTGAAAACATGGGCGCACGAGTGATCGGTGCCCAAGAAGTGCGCGATAAATTGGGGCTGACAAAGCAGGCCCCAAAGGGGTGAAAATCGACGTCGGTATAACGTTGGTATTGCGTCGGTATTTGGTAGGTGCACTGTTGGTGGGCGGATTGGTAGCATGTGCACCAGTTCCAGCCGATCCACCCGCTACATCCGATATAACGTTTCGCAATTCGTCGGCCAATATCGGTGCGACCACACGATTTGATCCCGTGCGCTTTGCTGGTGATTGGCATGTCGTCGCGCGTTTCGTTGAGACGGGCGAAACAGCGGCGCATGATGTGATCGCTGTGACCTATCAACGGGGCAAAGACCGCATTGTAATCGTCGCAAGTGAAGGTGCCCAAACCTATGCATACGACGGGACGGCAGTTTTGCGCCCCAAACAGGGTGAGCCCTTGATAGCTATGTGGGTGGACGAGGGGTTCCGCACTGCGGTTTTGGGAACACCATCGGGCCGCGTTGGCTACATCTTGGATCGCAAACCAAATCCAAGGAAAGGCCGCCTAAAAGCGGCAACAGAGATTTTGAAATTCTACGGTTGGGACACCGGCCGACTAAAAAGGACAAAGTGATGACAAAGACAGCAGCAATCATTGGTGGTGGTGTAATTGGTGGCGGTTGGGCCGCGCGGTTCTTATTGAACGGTTGGGACGTGCGTGTGTTTGACCCTGATCCCAATGCCGAGCGTAATTTTGAAGAAGTGTTGGGCAATGCCCGCCGTTCTATGCCGGGACTGGTTGATGTGGCGCTGCCTAATGCAGGCAATCTGTCGTTCCACCATACTATGGCCGAAGTTGTCGAAGGTGCAACGTGGATCCAAGAAAGCGTGCCAGAACGGTTGGAAATCAAACTGAAGGTGTTTCAGACTTTGCAAAAGCATTGCGCTGAGGATGCGGTGATTGCGTCCTCAACCTCTGGCTTTAAACCCAGTGAATTGCAGGAAGGCGCAATCCGCCCTGAACAAATCATGGTCGCCCACCCCTTCAATCCTGTTTATCTGATGCCGCTTATTGAGTTGGTCCCAAGCGAGGTCACTGACCCTGCGCTGGTCGCAAAGGCCAAAGAGGTGATCACCTCAGTCGGGATGTTCCCGCTGCATGTGCGCAAAGAAATCGACGCCCATATCGCGGACCGCTTTTTGGAAGCTGTGTGGCGTGAAGCCTTGTGGTTGGTCAAAGACGGTGTTGCCACGACTGAAGAAATTGACAACGCGATCCGCTATGGCTTTGGCATTCGCTGGGGACAGATGGGTCTGTTCGACACATATCGCACCGCTGGCGGCGAAGCTGGCATGCGCCACTTTATGGCGCAGTTTGGTCCGGCGCTGAAATGGCCATGGACCAAATTGATGGATGTGCCGGAGTTTACGGATGAATTGGTTGAACTGATCGCCGGTCAATCTGATGAACAGTCAGGTCACATGTCGATTTCAGATATGCTGCGCATTCGTGACAACAATCTGGTTGCGATGATCCGTGCACTGAAGGGCCAAGATTTTGGCGCTGGCGCATTGATGAACAGCCATGAGGCCGGATTACGCAAAGGCACAATCCTGTCGGCGCGCATAGATGAGCTTGAGGATGTGTCCCAACCCATTATGACCGTGCGCCGTGCGGTGCCTTTGGATTGGACCGATTACAACGGCCACATGAATGAGGCGAAGTATCTGCAGGCCTTTGGTGATGCCACGGACCGTTTCATGGAAATGGTGGGGTGTGATGCGGAATACATCGCGACAGGTGGCAGTTACTTTACAGCGGAAACGCATATCCGCCACGTGGATGAAGCCCTTGCAGGCGCATTAATCGAAGTGCGCACCCAAGTGTTGATGGGTGCGGGCAAGAAAATGCACCTTTGGCATGAGATGTATGAAGGCGATCAATTACTGGCGACGGGCGAACATTTCTTGCTGCACGTCAGCTTGGAAACACGCCGTCCCTCTAACCCAAGTGACGCAATTGTTGCAGCTGTGGAACGTGTTGCGGTTGCGCATGTCGCACTTGGAACACCTGAAGGCGCTGGGCGCGCTGTTGGGCAACGTCCGTGAAGCGTGCTCTTGTCACGGCTGGTGGATCGGGGATTGGTCACGCGATGGCCACGGGGTTCGACGCCGTAGGTTTTGACGTTTGGGTGGCTGATGTTGACGAGGCCGCCTTGGCCGCTGTCCCGTCCAGCTGGACCGCCGTGTGCTGTGATGCCAGCAATGAGGTTGATATGGCAGCGTTGTTTGAGCGTTTGGATGGGCTGGACGTTTTGTGTGCCAATGCTGGGATTGCGGGGCCAACCGCTTTGGTCGAGGATATTGATCTGTCTGAGTGGCAGCGATGCGTGAGTGTCAATCTGGAAGGTGCGTTTTTGGCCAGCAAATACGCCGCCCCCATGATGAAGGCGGCAGGGTCCGGCGTGATCACAATCACGTCCTCAACAGCGGGCATTTACGGATACCCCAACCGCGCAGCGTACTCCGCAGCAAAGTGGGGCATGATTGGATTGATGAAGACACTTGCCATGGAATTGGGCCCATTTGGCATCCGTGCCAATGCGATCTGTCCGGGGGCTGTTGAAGGGCCCCGCATGGAAGGCGTGTTGGAACGTGAGGCCACAGCTAAGGGCATGACGCGTGATCAGGTATATGAGGGCTATGCCGTTGGGACCTCGATGCGTGCCTTTGTAACTGCTAAGGACATTGCGGATATGGCAGTGTTTTTGGGGTCTGATAGTGCTCGCATGGTGTCTGGGCAGGTGATTTCCGTGGATGGGCACACCGAAAACCCAGACCCGAAGGTTTAGGGGCGTGGGATGAGCGGTCAGTGGGCAGTTGGGAAAGCGATAGAGTGGCCCACTGTCTTTTTGTGGTTGGTGTGCTGGGGGCTGTGGCTGTTTGTGTTGTTTGTGCTGCCACTGGTTTCGATGTTGTTGGCGGGTGTTGTTCTGACCTTGGTGTTGGTTTTACAATCCTCCCTCAGCCATGAGGCACTGCACGGGCATCCGTTTTTATCAGGTAGGGTGAATGATGGATTGGCTATGGTGTCATTGGGGCTGCTTGTCCCCTATATCAGATTTCGCGACACGCATCTGGCCCACCACATAGATGAACGCCTGACAGATCCTTATGACGATCCTGAAACGAATTTTTATGATCCGGCGGTTTGGGCTCAGATGGCACCATGGCAGCAACAGATTATGCAGTTGAACAATACGCTGTTGGGGCGGATGTTGATTGGACCGTTAATTTCCCAAGTGATGTTTATGCGCGGTGATTTGCGTGAAATGCGCCAAGGCGACTGCGTGATTTTACGGGCATGGCTTATCCATTTTGTTAGCAGTGCGTTGGTGATCGGGGTTGTTCTCACATCACCAATGCCGATCTGGATTTATCTGATATGTTGTTATTTCACGATGTCGATCTTGAAGATTCGGACCTTCCTAGAGCACCGTGCCCATCAAGATACCACTGCTCGCACGGTCATTATTGATGACAACGGTCCGTTGGCGTTCTTGTTTCTGAACAACAATCTGCACGCTGTACACCACCTGCACCCACAGGTCGCGTGGTACAATCTGCCCCGGCTGTATCGTGACAATACAGATAGTTATGACAGGTTTAACGAGGGGTATAATTATCGCTCATATGCGCAGGTGATCGCGCGCTACTTTGTGAAGTCGAAAGATCCGGTGCCGCATCCGCTCTGGCCTTCTGAGTAAGAAGCCGCCAAAAATAGTCAATGAGTTTATGGATTAGCATTTCGGTTGCAGCGGCAGTGTTTCAAACGCTGCGCTTTATGTTGCAAAAGGTCATGGCCAAGCAGACGTTATCTGCGGCTGGTGCGACCTTTGCGCGGTTCCTATATTCCGCACCGATTATTGTGCTCCTTACAATGTTGTACTTGAAGCAAACGGGGCAACCGTGGCCTGATCTTTCACGACAATTCTGGATTTATACCGCGACAGGCGGTTTGGCGCAGGTTCTGGCAACGGTCTGTGTGGTGTTAGTTTTCAAAAACCGCAACTTTGCCGTGGGGATCACGTTCAAGAAGACCGAAGTGATCTTGGCTGTTTTGGTCGGGATCGTGGTCCTTGGGGATCAGGTATCTTGGCAGGGATTGGGCGCGATTGTCTTGGGTTTGATCGGGGTGCTGTTGCTGTCTTCGCCTGCGCAAATTGGGGCGTGGAATTGGCGTATGATGTTCAACCGCGCTGCGGGTCTTGGCATTCTGTCGGGTGCGTTGTTTGCCGTGTCTGCGGTGACGTATCGTGGTGCATCGCTGCAATTGGATATGGCAGATTATTGGGGTCGTGCGGGCGTAACACTTGCGATGGTGACATCGATGCAATTGACGGGCATGACGATCTATCTGTTCTTGCGTGAACGGGGTGAAATATCTGCAGTTTGGCAGGCACGCCGCGTTGCGGGTTGGATCGGCATTTTATCTATGGTGGGATCATTCTGTTGGTTCACTGCGTTTACGCTGCAGAATGCGGCCTATGTCAAAGCGGTTGGTCAGATCGAATTAATTTTTAGCCTGCTAGTGACAGTGCTGTTCTTTAAGGAAAAGATCACCTTGCGCGAATGGATTGGAGTAGCCGTGTTGGGTATGTCTGTTCTGGGAATGGTCGTTCTGGCCTGATCAATCGGTTGGCAGCTGGCCGCGCAGACGCAAGAACAAGCTTTCTTCATCATTGTTTTTAAAGAATGGCACACTTGCGGGTGGGTTGCGATCTGCAGCACGGGCCTGAATCTCGCTTAAGACGACTTCGGTTATAAAAGGCATGTCAAAGGATCGCGCATCATCCAGCGCAACCCATTGCAGATGTGACAACTCATCTGATGCAGCGGAAAAATCATCGGGATCTGTCGTCAGCTCATCTGCATTCACCAAGAAGAAGCGCGCATCGAAACGACGCGTCCGCCCTGGAGGTGTAAGGGCACGAAAGACAAACTGTAATCCTTCAGCACTGGGCGTGTTGCCTGAGGCTGCAAAGTCTTTCCAATCCTCTGGCACATCCCCGTTCCAAGGTTCTTTGTGACCTAGAATTTGCCCCGTCTCTTCAAACAACTCGCGAATTGCAGCAACGGCTAATGTGTTGGACATATCGGTGCTACTGTCTTCCTTTAGCCGCTCGTGGCATAGGTCGGGCAGGGGGGTGCCTAAGGCGACATCGCTGTCACCGGCATCAACTGCGCCACCAGGAAAGACAAACTTGTTGGGCATAAACGCAGCTTTTGAACCGCGTTGCCCCATTAGAATGCTAGGGAATGTTGTGCGATCGCGCAGCACAATAACTGTGGCTGCATTGCGAATTTGGGTTTTGTCAATTTTCACATCGGCGGTCATCGCGTCCCTAACACATACTTGGGGCGCAACGTTGGATTAGCGTTTGTTGCCAAACCCGCCCATATAACGCGCCCATTGGAAGCCGATCACGACCCCCTTCAGTCTAGGAAGAAGGTAGAGCGACATGCCGACACTGCCAACAGCAAAGATTGTGAACAGTGTAAGCGGCTCTGGGCGGTAAATTAGGAATACCTCATACAATAGTGCGATCATTAGGTGCCCAACTATCAGAATTGTCAAATAGGCAGGCCCGTCATCGGCACGGTGATGGTGCAGTTCTTCACGGCATACAGTACAGGTGTCATTGACCTTTAGGTAGCTTTTTAGCAGCGCACCTTGCCCACAGTTGGGGCATTTACGGCGCCAGCCTCGTAATAGCGCAGTGCGTACGGGGCGCTCGGTTACTTCGGTCATAGGTTCCACATCTGTGCTGGCCATTGGAGTATTTTTTTGTCTGTCTTCTGAATGCGCCCTCAATGCGAGAAAATAAACGTGACAGGATGTCCTAGTGGCGGGAAGTCGCAAATTATTTGAATTTATTGCGACGGAAACCGTCTGTGTCCTCGTTTGACTTAGTGAGCCGCCCAAAATGGGGGCACAATAAAAACCGGAGAATTATGATGACACTACGTATGACCGCATTGCCTAAAGTCGCTTTGACAATTGCGTTGGCTGCAGTTGGATTAACTGGCGTTGCCCAAGCCCGCGGACATGGCCCAGCCCCGATTGCATTTGCTGATCTGGATGTAGATGGCGATGGTCAGATTACTGCTGCTGAAATGGAAGCCCAAGGCGCTGTTCGTTTTGCAAAAATGGATACTGATTCCGACGGATTGATTTCCGCAGCTGAACTTGCAACCTCAGGTCAGGAAAAAGCTGAGAAACGTGCCGCACGCATGATCGAAAAGCTGGACGCTGATAAGGACGGTAAGTTGTCTGCTGAAGAGCTGGAAGCACGCGGTAAAGGCCGTGGTGGTAAAGACCGCACTGCAAAGATGTTGAAGCACTTTGATACAGATAAAAACGGTTCTTTGTCTGAAGAAGAGTACAATGCTGCAGCTGAAAAAATGCAAAAGCGTAAAGGCGGTAAAAAGAAACATGGCGACAAGAAGCACGGCGAATAAGCCCGCGTTTGTTTGAACATCGAAACTGGACCGCGCTTGTCATGAGTGCGGTCTCCCGCTAGCGCTGTACTGGATGACAATGCCCTTGGATGAATACACCGATCTGGCTGATGACGCCCTGCTTGCCCTGTATTCACAGGGCGATACAGCTGCGGCACGTACGCTGACAACCCGATTGACGCCACGCGTCTTTGGACATGCGGTGCGCGTTTTGGGTGATTGGGCTGAGGCAGAGGATGTTGCCCAAGACGCCATGATGCGTTTGTGGAAGGTCGCACCAGATTGGTGCATGGGCGAAGCAAAGGTCAGCACATGGCTATACCGCGTAACCGTGAACCTTTGTACAGATCGATTGCGCCGCAAGCGCGGCGTTGGCTTGGATGAAGTGGACGAACCGCTTGATCCATCCCCTAGTGTTACGGATCAATTGCAAACTCGCGAACGTATGGACGCATTGCAGGCTGGGTTGCAGACCTTGCCCGAACGACAAAGACAGGCCGTAATTTTGCGCCATATCGAAGGATTGGGGAACCCAGAAATTGCGAAAATACTTGAGATTAGCACCGAAGCGGTCGAAAGTTTGACCGCGCGCGGTAAACGCGCATTGGCGCAGGCCTTGGCACCGGCATGTAAAAAGTTAGGATATGAAGATGACAGCATCTGATAAAGACACCGTTGATCTAGATATGAACGCGCTGGATGCCTTGTTTGTTGAGGCCGTAAATGACGCGAGCACGCAGCCATCCGAATCCTTCATGGCGCGAGTGGTCACGGACGCTTTGGCCCGGCAATCGATGCCAAAGATTGCACCGCCTAGTTTGTGGGTACAAATCACGGCGATGGTTGGCGGATGGCAAGGCATGGGCGGACTGGTCGCTGCGACATGCGCTGGCTTTTGGATTGGGATCAATCCACCAGAAGGTTTGCCAACACAATTGGAAACGTTTCTAGGCAGTGAAACATCGGTTTCATTGTTAGAAGACGGTATTGAGGACACAGGAATTTTCGGCTTCGGCTGGGATATGGAAGAGGGCTAAGATATGGCACAGACAACACAAACCGCCAAATCGGCCTTGCCGCGTGGTTTCAAGATTTTGCTAGGTGTTTCGCTGGCCGTTAATCTGGCGGTGGCTGGATTGATGGCGGGTGCTTTTGTGCGCAAAGGTCCAGGTCGTCCAATGGGCGGTAATGGGCAGGTGAATTATGCGCGCCCCTATATTCAGGCCTTGCCACATGATCAACGTCGCGAAGTGTTTGAAGCGTTGCGCTCTGCAAAACGTGGTGTGGACCGTGTTGAACGCAGCGTCCATTACGCAGACGTAGCGACGATTCTGCGTGCTGACGTATTTGACCGCGCAGCAATTGAAGTGGTGTTGGCAAAGCAGTCTGCATCTACGCTGGACGCACAAAGTGCGGGCCAAGCACAGTGGCTGAACATTATGGAAAAGATGAACATCGAAGAACGTCGCGCCTATGCCGATGGAATTGAGGACGCGTTAAAACGTGGACTAAAGCGTAAACCAAAACAGATGCAATCTAACTGATCAGGCTAAGCTGCTGGCCTGCTTAGTGTAACGCAATTGCGGCCACGGTTTTTGGCTTCATATAGCGCCTTGTCTGCTTCATCCAAAAGTTGGTGAGCTGTCTTTTTGGTATCCCCGCCAACTGCAAGCCCAATAGATATGGTTGAGTTTATGGTTTGTAATCCATCAGGTTTTTTGAACGGCTTGTCCCCAATCAGATGACAGTGTCTGCGTGCTGCACCTTGGGCATCCATTAGCGGGGCACCCGGCATAACGATCAAAAACTCCTCTCCTCCGATGTGCGCAATCATATCAACGCGCGAAGGCTTTCGCCCAGTTGTTTCGCTGTTTCGATCAGAACAGCGTTCCCCGAAGCGTGACTGTGGCTGTCATTGATCTGTTTGAAGTGGTCCATATCCGCGATCATCACTGCGAAAGGATCACCTGTGAGGTTGGTATGTTCTACGATGCGGTCCAGTTGTGGCATGGCGTATCGGAGATTGTGTAGTCCCGTGAGTGGATCGCTGACCGCCGCCTCAAGTCCATTGCGAACCTTGGCCCGTATTGTGTTGTTATTTCTTTACGCCTTAGGAGGGTATTAATGCGCATGCCATTTCAGCGGGTTGAAAGCCGTATTGCATCAAATCATTCGTGCCCATATCCAGTGCTTGGGCATCCAACACTTGGTTTTTATGGGTCTGCACAACCAACACGGCGCAGTGGCGTGTGCTGGTATTTGATTTCAATGTTGCGAGAAAATGCAGGATTTTTTCTTGCTCGTGCTTTCCCATAGCCAAGGCTAAAATATCAGGAAGATTGGCGTTTTTGGATGTGCCGAAAATATTAATGGCTTCATCCACACCTGCTATTTTGGTTTGGTAAATTACCAGCCATCTGAGTCGTCCAATCCTCCAGCAACGCCCTGTTCGGGCCCACCAAGATCGCCCGACCTGCTGGTGCAAAGACCTTTTGCGCTTCTGCGATACCTAAGGCGTACGAGGTGCCTTCGCCCAACTCCCAATCTGAGTCAGATGAATTTGAGAGACCAGACTGCGCACTCTGGCCAGCAGAAGGTTGTCATCGAGCGGTTAGCTTAGGACAACGTCAATACCAGCTTCAAGGAGGGGCAATTGGTTATCAAGATTCTGATATGGTTCTATTGCGATGATCGGGATGTCATCTCCCATGGGCAGTTCATGCATTTGGGAAATCAATTTGCGTGCTGTGCCATCAGGCAATTGATCCGCTGTGATAGCGATATTGGGACGTGATTTCGCAATTACTGCAATTGCTTCAGCCAATGTTAAGGCTTGGGTGACAGTGTAATAAGCAGCAGAGAATTTGACCTTCAATATGATACGGTTTGTTGCAATTGGGTCTATGATTAGTACCTTGCTGTACATTGTAGCCCCTTCCTCAATTGTTAAATGTTCGAGCCCTAATAGTGGTCTCTTGTGTTCGTCACCTAGTTAGGTTTTTGTCCCTTAAAGTTAACAAAGTGTTTCTATTTTCCGGAAACAGGAGTGAGCGATGACAATGACGCAGGAATCCGCCGAAACTGTGGGGCTACAGGCCTTGGCATGGCTGGCGGGAAACGAAGATCTTTTACCTGTTTTCTTAGGTTCTACAGGTGCTAGCGCAGCGGATGTGCGCAGCGGTGCATCGGACCCTGAATTTTTGGGTGGCTTATTGGAATTTCTGATGATGGACGACGCATGGGTCATCTCATTTTGCGACAGTATTTCGATACCTTACGTGCGCTTAATGGAAGCACGCCAGTCCTTGCCAGGCGGTGAGCAGGTGCACTGGACATGACTGATTGGCAGGGATTGATTTTTGATAAAGATGGCACTTTGTTTGAGTTTTCGGCCACGTGGGAGGCATGGGCGCAAGCGTTCTTATTGCGCCTGACGAATGGCGATCGGGCAGAAGCAACAAAAATTGGCCTCGACATTGGTTTTGATATCGCAAAACGTAAATTTTCACCCGACAGTGTGGCAATCGCTGGCACACCGGATGAAATTGGGCAGGCATTAGCGCCGCATTTCCCTGAAATGAGCCATGGTGTGATGTTGGAAATGTTGAATGAGGAAGCAACAATGGCCCCTCAGATCGAAGCAGTTCCTTTGATCCCTTATCTAACATCCCTACGTGCCGCAGGTTTGAAATTGGGTGTTGCAACCAATGATTCCGAAGCCCCTGCTCTTGCCCATCTGGGCAGTGCAAGTGTTGTTGGGCTGTTTGACTTCATCGCAGGTTTTGACAGTGGATACGGTGCCAAACCTGCAGCTGGCCAACTGAAGGCGTTTTGCGCCCAAACAGGTTGTGATCCTGCGCGTGTGGCAATGGTTGGTGACAGTACACATGATTTGATGGCAGGTGCCGCTGCGGGAATGCGGTGCATTGCTGTCCTAACGGGGATGGCGACGCGCGATACGTTGGCCCCGTACGCTGATGTAGTCTTGCCTGACATTGGCCATATTCCTGAATGGCTGAACAAAAGCTGACCCGTTAAGCGCGTTAAGCGACAAAAAATGTCGTTAACGTGCTGGCCAATGACCACATGGTTGCGTTTGGATGAGGTATCATCAAATTGGGGGGTGCCGCATGGCTGAAGGTTCAAAACGCAGAACACGTGGTGGTGGCCGAGCAGGCGCTGCAGCGCGCCGTGGAAGTGCTGTTATTGAGCAGATGCCGTGGAACCCGCCGTTGTTGGTGGATCGCCCTGTTGAACCTTTGAATGAAGATGGGGTTGCTGCCATCCATGAAGGCGCGATGCGTATTCTTGAAGAAATTGGTATCGAATTTTTACATCCGGAGGCGGTGGCAATCCTGAAGCAATCAGGATGTACCGTCAAAGGTACAAACGTGCGCATGGGCCGTGATTTTGTAATGGAGATGGTTGGTAAGGCCCCCAGTTCTTTTACACTGACCCCTCGAAACCCTGATCGTCAAATTACCATTGGTGGCAACCACATCAACTTTGGCAACGTTTCATCCCCGCCGAACTATTGGGATATGTCGATTGGTACCAAAGTGGCTGGCACCAGAGAGATGTGTCAGAACCTACTGAAACTGACCCAATATTTTAACTGCATTCACTTTGCGGGTGGCTATCCCGTAGAACCCGTTGATGTGCACGCTAGCGTGCGCCATTTGGATGTTTTATATGACAAACTGACAATCACTGACAAAGTGATGCACGCATATTCCCTTGGCAAAGAACGGGTCGAGGACGTTGTAGAAATGGTTCGCATTGCAGGCGGCCACACCCACGAAGAATTTGACGCAAGCCCGAAGATGTACACAAACATCAACTCTACCTCTCCCCTAAAACACGACTACCCGATGATGGACGGCTGGATGCGCCTCGCGCGCCGCGGTCAGGCGCTCGTGGTGACGCCGTTTACACTTGCTGGCGCTATGGCTCCAGTGACCATGTCTGGCGCTGTGGCGCAGTCTTTGGCTGAGGGACTGTGCGCTATTGCGTTGGCCCAATATATTAACCCAGGTGTCGCCTGTGCTATTGGAACGTTTACTTCCAACGTAGATATGAAATCTGGTGCCCCTGCGTTTGGGACACCTGAGTATATGCGGGCAACGCAGATGACTGGCCAGATGGCACGCTTTTACGGCTTGCCGATGCGATCTTCGGGCGTATGTGCGGCGAATGTGCCGGACGGGCAAGCGATGTGGGAAACATCCAATAGCCTTTGGGCGGCGGTGCAATCTGGAACAAACATGGTTTACCATGCTGCTGGTTGGCTTGAGGGCGGCCTTATCGCCAGCCCTGAAAAATTCATCATGGACTGCGAGGTACTGCAGCAAATCCAACGCTACCTTGATCCCAAAATTTGGGCGACCGAGGTGGATGACATTGCACTCGACGCAATCAAATCCGTTGGGAACGATGGCCACTTCTTTGGTATTCAACATACACAAGACCGCTATACGACTGCGTTCTACCAGCCCTTCCTGAGCGATTGGAAAAACTATGAAGGCTGGGAGGTCGACGGCGGAGTGTGGACGCCAGAGCGGGCGCACGGGATTTTCAAAGAGATCATCTCAAACTTTGAAGAACCTCCGATGGAACCAGCCATTCGCGAAGAATTAGCTGCCTTCGTCACACGGCGCAAAGAAGAGGGCGGTGCACCGACCGATTTCTAAACCAGCGGCTTATATTAATTGAGATTTTCTGTGTCTCGCTGATTTTGGGGGAATTTTGAGAAGGGCACGTTGGTCTAGTGATCGTGAGTTTCAAGTTTGTTCAGTTAAGATTGAACAAAGTGTGTGTGAGCTATAAGCCACCATGAATACATTGGCTGGCAATGCGGGTACGATCTGTGGCCTTAATATGCTGCAGATGAAAATAGGGCACAGAAATATCTGCAACCGTTTATAAGCAGTGATTATATTCAGAAATTTGTGTGGAAGGTGCCATGGCAGCCCGTAGGGGAGTTGAACCCCTCTTTCCTGGTTGAAAACCAGATGTCCTAACCGATAGACGAACGGGCCGCTGTGGTGAAGCGTTATTTAGGGAAAGGTGGCGAACTGCGCAAGTGAAAAAAACACAAAATTGTGGTTTTTTTTAACATGCGAGTGCCGCGTCTTCTAACCGAAGCTGAATCGTCTGACGTCCACGGAAAGTATTGATGTCCAAACGCCCTGCAAGGTGGAAACGCGCACCACCATGTTGCTCAAGCGCAGGACCTATATCTGTATCATATGCACCAAATGCGATTGCTTCCATGCGCCCACCTTCGGTGTCACCAAAGGTCAATTTAAGGTGGTTCTCACCAACCCGCTTGGCAAAGAAAATCTGCATATCTGCAAAGGCATAGCGTGGACCAGGGGCACCTGCGCCAAATGGGCCTGCCTGTTCAATTTGCTCTGCCAGCTCGACCGTGGCGGCCATCGGCATCATCGCACCGTCTAGGCGCAAATCAGCGGCACCGATCTGTCCGGCGCCTTGTTTGTCCAGCAACTCCGAAAGGCGCTCCATGGCTGCCTCAAGCTTGTTTTCTGCCACTGTCAAACCAGCAGCCATTTTGTGGCCACCGCCTTTGATCAACAAGCCTTCATTTGCGAGACGCTGAATGGGTGCACCTAGATCGATTCCAGAAACAGAACGCCCTGATCCCTTGCCGATTCCGTTCTCAAAACCGATGACAATTGAGGGCCGGTTTGAATTTTCTTTCAGACGCGAGGCAACAATACCCACCACACCTGGATGCCATCCCTCGCCAGAGGCCCAAACCAATGGTCGGTCAAATCCACGTTCCTCAGCCTGTTCTATTGCAGCAGCCCGAACAGCAGCCTCGATATCACGGCGCTCTGTGTTCAACTGATCAAGGCGTTCGGCCATAGCTGCTGCTTCGTGCTCGGTGTCGCAGGCCAATAAGCGCGCGCCCAGATCCGCTTGGCCAATGCGGCCACCTGCATTCACGCGAGGACCTAAAAGGAACCCAAGGTGGTAAGATGACGGGGTCGTATCCATACGCGACACATCAGCAAGGGCTGCGATGCCAGGGCGATCACGCCGCGCCATGACGCGCAGGCCTTGGCGTACAAACGCGCGATTCACACCGATCAATGGGGCGACATCAGCCACTGTGGCTAATGCAACCAGATCTAGCAGGGACATCAAATCAGGGCCTTTCTGGCCTGCTTCGCGCATCTGACGGCCGGCTTCGACCAACATTAAGAACACAACACCTGCCGCACATAGGTGGGCCAATGCACCGTCTTCATCTTGGCGGTTGGGGTTCACAATGGCCAATGCATCCGGCAACGTTTCTCCACCCAAGTGGTGATCAAGCACAATGACATCCGCGCCAACTGCCGCAGTAATAGGGCCGTGAGACAGCGTACCGCAATCTACGCAAATGATCAGGTCATGGGCGCGGGCAAGGGCAGACATTGCTTCATCATTGGGGCCATAACCTTCATCAATGCGATCGGGGATATATAAGGTGGCTTGCAAGCCCAAAGATCGCAGCCACACAATCAATAACGCAGCAGAACTGCCGCCATCAACATCATAGTCAGCAAAAATTGCAATGCGCTGACGGGATGAAACGGCTGCCAAAAATCGCGTCGCTGCCTTTTCCATATCATGCAAAGATCGCGGATCAGGCAATAGTTCACGCAAAGAGGGAGCAAGAAACGTAGCCGCTTCTTGAGGGGCAACGCCGCGACGGGCTAACACTTGGGCCACAGGGCGGGGCAGGTCAGTCTGCTGGGCAATCGCCTCGGCGGCACGATCAACTTCGATTGCAGGACCAACCCAACGGCGTCCATTTAGTGAATGCTCAACCCCCAGAAATGACACGCAATCCCCCGTTCATCGTACAAAATAAACTCCCTCCGGAAGCATCTAAAGATGCGTCAGGCAAAAGCAGTCATATTTGGGGGAGTATACCCTCAAACTTCTTCAATGCGAAGCGCAACGGGGGCAGAGGCCAAAACGCCAGTGCTTTCCATCGCTTCTAAAGCAGCTTCAATGGCTGCGCTGGAAACTTTGTGCGTCACGATGAGAACTGGGGCAGATGTTTCAGCATGGCCGTATTGGCGCATGCGGTCGATGCTGATCCCAGCCTCGCCCAAAACAGTAGCGATCTTTGCCATCGCACCAGGCTTATCAACCACGCCCATGCGCAAATAGTAAGGGGCTGGCATTGTCGATTTTGCAGACTTGCTTTCAACCAGCATTTCTACAGGTTGTCCAAATACCGGCAGATGGAAACCGCGTGCGATGTCACAAGCGTCACCCATCACAGCACTGGCTGTTGGGCCCATGCCAGCACCGGGGCCGCGCAAGACAACTTGTTCAATTGCGTCGCCTTCAATCACGATCATGTTTGTGCCGCCCTGCAACTGTCCCAAAGGAGAGCTAGTTGGCACAAGGCACGGCTGCATGCGTTGCTCTAGGCCACGACCCGTCATCTGGGTCACGCCCAGCAACTTGATTTTATATCCCATATCGGCTGCTGCTTTGATATCTTCGATGCTCACGCGCTCGATACCCTCAAGAACAATGGCGTCAAAATCGATTTTGGTGCCAAAGGCGATTGAGCTGAGGATTGCAAGTTTGTGGGCTGCATCAATGCCGCCAACATCTAACTGTGGATCTGCTTCAAGATAACCAAGGCCATCGGCCTCAGCGAAAATTTCTTGATAGCTAAGGCCCGAATCTTCCATACGGGTCAGGATATAGTTACACGATCCGTTCATCACGCCCATTATGCGGGTGATCTCATTACCAGCCAGAGCCTCGGTCAGCGCTTTGATCACAGGAATGCCACCCGCAACGGCAGCTTCATAACGCAGCGAAACGCCTTTGGCTTCGGCAGCTTGTGCCAGCGCATGACCGTGCATTGCAAGCATGGCTTTGTTTGCGGTGATCACGTGTTTACCTGCAGCGATTGCTGCTTCAGTCGCTGCTTTGGCAGGGCCATCGGCACCGCCCATAAGTTCAACAAAAACATCAACATCATCACGCTTTGCCAAGTCAACTGGATCATCTTCCCATGCATAGCTAGCAAGCGCAACGCCGCGTTCGCGGCCTTTGCTGCGTGCGCTTACAGCGCTGATTTTGATCTCACGACCCGTGCGGGCCTGTAATAGCGCGGCTTGCTTGCGGATGATTTTGATAACCCCCACCCCAACAGTTCCCAAACCGGCAATACCAAGACGAAGAGGCTGTGACATAGTTTGGGTCCTTTTGGATGATTGGTCGTTTGGCGCGATGTAGCGGTTTTACGACTTCCTTGCAACGCGAGAAAAGCCTTACTTCACACCGTCTTTCATGCGCTTTTGGGTGCTCGAGTCCACAACAGAGCCCCGAAGCTGTGCAGCACGGTTTTGCAAGGCTGCAAGACGCGCACTCAATGTGCTTGCTGCTTCCTCTGGTGAGGGACCAGTTGAATTGCTTTGGGCTAGCAAAGTATCGACCGGCAACAATTTTGGGTACTTTGCATCTTTGCCAGCATCGGAAACAGCGCCATCCAACTCAGGAAACTGAGTGCATGCCACCAGGGCCAAAGGCAAAATTAAAGCAATAAAACGCATGTCTTTTTCCAACTGTTGTACGCTTGATGCACCAGCCATGCGTTTGGCGCAAGCGGTGCTTGGTTCTGAACGCTTGTTCATATAGCACGGGGAGTATGGCACGCACGACAGGATCACACTCGGGCATCACAGGCCCTAAAATACGCACCGCTGCGCTTGAGCTGTTTGCCAAGCACGGGTTTGCCGCTGTTTCCATGCGCCAAATTGCCAGCGAGGTCGGTGTGCAGGCCGGGGCGCTGTATAATTATACACCCGATAAACAAAGCCTGCTGTTTGATCTGATGCAGTCCCATATGACCGAATTGTTGAGCGCCTTGCCTAACGAAGATGCAGCGCAGCCGTTCGAAATGTTAGAGCAGTTCGTGCGTTTTCACATAGCCTTCCACCATGAGCGGCCCGAGGCAGTGTTTATCGCCTATATGGAGCTGCGTAATCTGTCGCCCGAAAACTTTGCCTTGATCGAAGATTTGCGCGGCCAGTATGAAAACCGACTTCAGAACATTCTGATCGCAGGGCAAGCAAGCGGCGCTTGGACTGTTAAGGATGCAAAGATCGCAACATTTGCGGTGATTGCGATGCTGACGGGCGTGAACACATGGTTTCGTAGCGAAGGTCGTCTTAGCCTAAGCGAAGTGCAGGACCAATATTGGCAAATGGTGCGGAGTGCTGTGGGCGGCTGATGCTGTAGGGTAGGTGACGGGAACCACTACAAACGCTTGGTTCTGTATTCCGGGGGACCTGTATGTACAGGTGGTCACCAGGTAATCGAACCAGGGTCCGAACAGAGCCAGCGGCCGAGGAATTGCTTAAGGCCTCTGGAATGTATAACCGATCACAGAGAGAGCAGAACCCGTCTACTCCAAGGTAGGGTGTGCGAGGGTCGGGGGCAAGGGGCGTGTGTACGCCACTTGCCGTGATGCGCGGTTTTAGGCGTGGGCGTCTGTACGCATGCGGGCCAGATGATCATCCCAACCGTTTTCCAGCGCGAGTGTGAGGCCAAAGTTTTCTGCATTTTGTGGCAGACTGATGTGTTCAAGGCTTAACTGCGTGCCGCCTGCAATCTCTGTAAGGGTCCATTTAACGGTGCTGATCGCATCACCCATGGGCTAAATGATAAAGGTGTATTCAAGGTATTCAGGTTCATGGGCAACAATTATGTCGCCCCACATCAGTAAACCACCATTGTCAGCACCAAACATTTCCATTGGCTGTCCTTCAGTAAAAGGAGTTTTTGGGTGCGTGAAACCAGATCGCGAGTTTGTCAGGATCGTTTAGATATGCCCAAACAGTTTGGCGGTCTGCATTCAGAAATATTGATTTTCGAATAATACGTTTGGTCATTGGAGTGGTCCCTTTTGATCGTTATTTTCAATAATATATTTCAGGTTGGTCAATTGGTTGCCCCAGAATTGATCAAAAAATTTGATCCAGTCGCGCATTGGGGCAAAGCCGTTTGGGTTAAGCGCGTTAAATCGCTCGCGCCCGGAAACACGTGTTGTGATCAGTCCGCAATTACTAAGAATGGTTAGGTGCTTTTTCACGGCCGCGCGGGTCATGTCGAAATGTTCAGTTAGTTGCGCAATCGTATGCTCTCCGCCTGCCAAGCGTTGCAAAATATTACGACGCGTTGGGTCGGCGAGGGCGCGAAAGCCATTTTAAGTGTTGATATCCATGGTCTCCTTATTCGATACCATTTGGTATCATATTGATAGGGTGCCAAATGGAGTCAAGTCAAAGGCCGTTCTGAGGATTTTAAGCACGGTACGCCGATTGCCCCGATGCCGTTCTGGCGTTCGGGGGGATGTGTGGGGTCGTCATTGCGACAAACAAGTATGTAGAATGATAAGCGAGCGCGCTGAAATGTTCGCGTGGCACATAGATTGCGGCTGTCAAACCGCAGTTGAATATCACCGGTGACATCAGTGGCTGGTAATAGGGGTTGTAGCCCAACAATCACTCAGCCGTTTGGCCACTATGTTTACGACAAGTCTGTAATCCTTGAAGGATCTATCACGCAGATAATTATGCGCGCCTCTTTAGGATTTAGTTAAGGATGCGAACGGTTGTGTCCGCAGTCCTAAATTCCGAGTTATTTTACTGTGCGGGCAGCCATAGCTGCAGCACGAATCTCTTCTGCGATTTCTTCGGCTTCGTCTGGTTCAAAATCCATTGGGACTTCTATGCCTTGCGATTCGATGAAAATGCGGACCATGCCAAGGTCGGTTGGACCGATTTGCATGTTTGCTTCGACGTCGCGTTCTTTATTGATGCCCATTGGGTATTCTCCGGAAATGATGGGTCTGTGCTATCTACATGCACTATGTTTGGCAAGATCGCGGATATGCCCCTTGAAATATCCATTTCGGGCAGATTGATAAGATTGAGGTGCAATATTTGGTTTGAAAGGTATTGCGTTCATTTGTTTGGGCGGTTAATCAGCCCTCAAGTGCCGCCTTAGCTCAGTTGGTTAGAGCGCCTGATTGTGGATCAGGAGGTCCCTGGTTCGAGACCAGGAGGTGGTACCATTAAACCAATGGGTTAGCTTCGAAACTCTTTTGGTAGACAATTTCAAGCCAGACATTGAGCCAGACGCATGAGCGTTAAACAACGCGATATAACGCTGTGGCGCACTTGATTCTGTCGTTCATCCAGTCCATGCGCGCAGGCCCGCTCAGTAGTGTGTACTAAATATAATACGCTCTATCATTGCTCAAAATAGCACCCATCATAACCGCTTGGCACCCTTGTCTCTCAAAAGGAACTACATGCGCTGAGTGTAAGGTTAGGCTGGCTGTGAGGGGCCTCCAGGAACGCCATTTCTATTCACGCGCCAATTTTAATTTAAACCCACCAATTAGGCTCTGGCTGAATAGTTTTTTCAACATGTATTTTCCTTAAAGTATCGATAAAAGCTTCCATTGTCGTCTTATCGCTTGAGTAGCGGTTTACTGTTTCATGTGATAAGATTTGAGATGGGTTTCTAAATTCCTGCGTCCACGCTGCCAACTTCCAAAGTATTGGTACAAACGAAACGCCTGCTTCAGTCAAAGAATACAGTTTTTTTTGAACATGTTCATCTGATTGCTCAACATGGAGTAAATTCAGTTGTAACATTTGTTTTAACCTAGACGATAAGGAACCAGATGAAATTCCTTCCATGTTGTTATTAAGTATATGGTTGAAAGTTCTCCTATCGAACAATGCGATGTCCCGAATAATTAGGGGTATCCATTTGTCTCCTAATAAAAAAGAGGCGAGTCCAATAGGACACATTTTTTCTTCTATATATTTTTGATTAAGCATTATAAATATTAGGCTCCCAAATCCACTCTAATATTAAGTTTGCATTTGTAGGAAATCCAGTCAACACAATGGCCCTGTCAGATAAAAAACTACGTGAGATGCGCGGCTAATTTGCAGCCGCTTCTAATGACAAAACACTCCCTGTTTTGCAGCACAAAAGTAGGCCAGAAGTCACCTTCTCTATCTTGGCCACTTTGGTTTGCTAAAGGCGGAACAGTGGCTGTGCGGGGCTTATTTTATTGCTATATCAGAGGGCTTGATCCTAATTCACGTAACTCCTAAATCAATGACATGAGGTTAAGAAAATCGTTCTGAACGAACAAAACCAACAGCAGTAGTAGCAAAATATTTTAATGGGATTTCAAGAAAGTTAATCTTTTCGATTACTGCCTGAGAAACATTTCCATAAATTTCGATAGAGAAATGTGTTGCTAGCTCACTGTGTTTTTGAACATATTCTTGAACAGGCGGATTGTCTGCGTGGAAAAGAAAGTCTTCACTTTTCCTATATATTTCTGTCCAAACAAATTTGTTTGGATCATCAGGATCAACATCAAAGTTGTGAAAAAGCATACCTTCTTCAGTCTCTTTTACTGCTCTGTCAGCCTCTGCCGCTATGGCTAAATAGTCATTAACCATACCTTCTTTGACGGTAACTCTTGCTAGAATAATAAAGGGATTTTTGCCGTCTACCATTTTAAATCCTTGGGTTGTTTTTCTAATTCTGTTCGATCTGTTTACTACGTGAACTGTAAAAGGAGTGAGACCAAAGTACTACTTCTAGCGGCCTCACTGGTAATGCTTACGTAGAGTTTTCGACCTTAGTAAGTGATAATTTATTATCAAATTAAATCTAAAACTCGTAGACCCAAGGCCAATGTCGACAATGCTGCAAGAGCAAAGCACAATGTCCTTAATACGGGAATTCCTAACGCATAAATTACGTAATGTGCAAAGATGCCGATGAAAAACGTCGTTGCTAAGATATTAGGATAGTTGTCTTCAGGGATGCGAATTACAGCAAGAATAGCCAAAGGAGCGAATGCTGAAAATGCTTGTATTGCTACAACATGCGCCGACTTGGCACGCATGGCCCAATCTGATTGTGGAGCAAGATTTGGACTTGGGTTAGCCATTGCGCCGCTAATTCCACGCACCAGCATACGATCTAAAACATAAGGTACCCATGCGATTGCGATCCAAACTGCCGAAAGGCCGGTATAGAATTCAAGTTGTGACATTTGCTCTCTCCTGATTGCTTATTGATACCACTAAATCTTGAAAAATCTTAGGCGTCTGAGGTCTTAAATCCAGATCATATGTTAAAGTGGTTTGATTATGTTCGATCAAGTTTAAACCGAAAGAGTTAAGATTATGAATCTCTCATTCGCTTCTGGTCCGTTAAAGGCGCAACAGGGGCTGGGTGTAGGGTTAGGTTGGATGTGAGGGGCTGGCGGAACCTCACCTCCACAGACTTCTCAATCTAAAACTGAACCGTGCAACTGCTCTTGCTAAGTGGCGTCAATTGCTGAGCGCATAAATTTAGGCTGCCACCATCAATCTTATGCTGGATATTATCAGTCTGACAGCACCCTAATAATAATCAAACGCAGATGTTATAAATTGCTCATTTGATAACAAATTTTCGACCTGAATTTATAAGATTGAACAATCTGCAGAATTGCAATGAACTGACATGAATGAGACGGCCCAATCAATTATTTGAAACACCATGTGGAGTATTGCCATGACCGAAAAACCTAACATCGTTTTCATTATGGCTGATGATCACGCTTCGAAGGCCATTAGTGCCTACAATGCTGGCATCAATAAAACACCAAACATCGATAGATTAGCTTTGGAGGGAATGAGGCTGAACCACTGCTATGTGACAAACTCAATCTGTACACCTAGCAGAGCGGCAATCTTGACTGGAACCTATAACCACGTGAACTGTGTTACTACCCTCGAGACACCCCTTAATAACCGTTTGCCAAATGTGGCAAAGCATCTTCAGAATAACGGTTACCAAACAGCAATAATTGGAAAGTGGCATTTAGGTGAAGGCAAAGAGTATGAGCCATCAGGCTTTGATTTTTGGTCTGTATTACCTGGGCAAGGCGATTACTTTGACCCTCACTTCCTTGAAATGGGTGACGAAATAGAAGTTGAAGGGTACGCAACAGATATAATTACAAATAAATCTATAGATTGGCTAAAATCTCGTGATCAATCCAAGCCATTTTTTTTGATGTGCCATCACAAAGCACCGCATCGTGAATGGGAACCTAATCCAAAATATCGCGATATATTTACGGATGATATTGCCGTCCCTGACACTTTCAATGACGACTATAAAAATAGAGCTAAAGCAGCTGCGGCTGCAAAAATGCGGATTAAACAAGATATCACCTATGACGACTTAGGCCTGGTACAGCCGGAAGGTGGGTCAGAAGTAGGAGAAAGAGCGAGGCCAAAAAGCAATCGTCGGAAAATTCCGAACCCAAGCGATGTATCAGAGATCAGACTTATCGATAAACACACTGGTGAAGTATTTCAGTTTACTACACCTGAGGAACTTCATAATTTCAAATATCAAAGGTATATAAAACGATATCTGGCGACGATTGCATCGATAGACGATAGCGTCGGTGAAATACTTCAGTTTTTAGATGACAATAACTTAACTAAAAATACGATAGTTATTTACACATCAGACCAAGGTTTCTTTATTGGTGAACACGGTTGGTTTGATAAGCGGTTCATATACGAAGAGTCGTTTCAGATGCCATTTTTAGTTCGTTATCCAGCTCAAATCACTCCAGGGCAAGTAAACAACGATATTTGCTGTAATGTAGATTTTGCTCCAACATTTCTTGATTACACTGGAACAGTTATTCCATCCTACATGCAGGGCGCAAGCTTACGTCCGTTGTTTGAAAACAAAACACCTGAAAATTGGTCTCAAACTGCATATCATCGTTACTGGATGCACAAGGACCCAGATCACAATGCTTTTGCACACTATGGAATTCGCAATCAACGATACAAACTGATTTATTGGTATAACGAAGGCTTTGACCTGCCAGGCACTAATGAAGGAGGCGAGGACAAAGAGTGGGAGTTATTTGACTGTCACGAAGACCCAATGGAACTCTTCAATATTTATGACAAACCGAGTCATCAAAACGTGGTATTGGAGATGACACGATT
Organism: uncultured Paracoccaceae bacterium; assembly: GCA_905182105.1. GTDB lineage: Bacteria > Pseudomonadota > Alphaproteobacteria > Rhodobacterales > Rhodobacteraceae > Ascidiaceihabitans. Next base: position 900 of record CAJJAR010000003.1, on the reverse strand, counting down.
ACTTGAACAAAAAATGCTGAGCATTGGGGACCAAATAGAACACCAACGATTAAAATAGCCAAGCTCAATTACTTCTAAAGATCTTGGATGCTTTTGTGGCCGACAATTCTTGCAAAATAATACTTCAAAAAACATCAGACATCCCGGACATCCGGACACCCCTGTAGGGGTGTGTCTTTGTCTGTCTGGCCCAGGTATGTCGACGGACATGCCAGACATGTCCACTATTTGTCCTGTCTGTCCGGTTCATCAATGCAAACCTGTTCAATTTTGCATACGGATATGCAGCTGCTACATCGCTATAGTCGAGACATAGACCCCTATCATACCTATCATACGTGTCATATCAGGACACAAAATATGATAGATATGTTAAGTATGATAGCGACTGCGTGATAAGCTTTCCTTCGGATCCGATAACCAGTCCAACCTCAACCAGCTTATTTAAGCTTACACTCAGCGCCATCCACTCCCGTCTGCCAACCTTATCGGCTAGAGTCGCTGCTTGGGCTGGGTGTAAGGTTAAACTAGCTGTCAGGGGCCTAGAGGGACGCCATTTCTATTCACGTACTAATTTCAAGCTAAAACGTGATGCTGCTCTGGCTGAGTGGCGTCAATTATTGAGCGCATAGATTTTGATTGCTCCATCTATCTGATGCTTGCAATCATTAGTCTGACAGTACTTTATTTAATAATAAAGTCTGAGCCTCATATCTCATTTCGCACACTTTCTGTTCGGTTCTGCGCATTTCCTAATAGAACGCAGTGGCCTATATCTTTAGCCAACACGCAGAGGAGACTGCCATGACTTTTCGACCTGTAGTAGAGACTACAAAAGCCCAACCTGCCATGGAGGGCGCTGGCGTGCATTTGCACCGCGTTTTTGGTTTTGGTGATACA
>CAJJAR010000002.1 GCA_905182105.1 uncultured Paracoccaceae bacterium | reverse complement strand
TGGTGTTGAAATGTTCCGCAAGTTGTTGGACCGTGGTGAAGCTGGCGATAACGTTGGTGTACTTCTTCGCGGTATTGACCGTGAAGGTGTTGAGCGTGGTCAGGTTCTTTGTAAGCCTAAGTCAGTTAACCCACACACGGGTTTCGAAGCTGAGGCATACATCTTGACTAAAGATGAGGGTGGTCGTCACACACCATTCTTCGCGAACTACCGTCCACAGTTCTACTTCCGTACAACTGACGTTACGGGCACTGTTACTTTGCCAGAGGGCACAGAAATGGTCATGCCGGGCGACAACTTGAAGTTCAACGTTGAACTGATTGCACCAGTTGCGATGGAACAAGGCTTGCGCTTTGCGATCCGCGAAGGTGGCCGCACAGTAGGCGCGGGCGTGGTTTCTAAAATCACGGCATAAGCCTTTGGCAGGGCTCGCCCCTGCTGACTGATAAACGAAAGGCCGCCGGGAAACCGGCGGCCTTTTGCGTTTAACAACAGAGTGTGCGTATACGGAGGAAATGCTAAGCTTTGTTTGTGAATCCTCAGTCTTGCCTCTGTTACTCGTCTAGTCTGGGGAACAATTTACCCCTCAATCTGGCTATCTGTTCAACAAGTCTTACTGGGTGAAAAAAACATGACCAAAATCGCAATCATTGGGGCTGGCATGGCAGGTTTAACGGCCGCACGCTTTCTAAAGGATTATGCTGAAGTCACGATATTTGAAAAATCAGGTAGTGTTTCTGGAAGGATGGCGACTAGACGTTCTGACCCATATTCGTTTGACCATGGAACTCAGTTTTTTGGAGCTAAAACTAATGAATTTAAAACCTTCATTGCTCCAATGATTAAGAGTGGCATCCTTAAACCCTGGGATGCTCGCTTTGTGGAAATCGAAAACACAAACATTGTTCAGTCGCGCAATTGGGCTGATAGTTATCCGCATTACGTTGGTGAACCAACTATGAACACGGTTGGAAAATTCTTAAGCAAAAATCTTAAAGTAAATCTCAAGATTCGCATTCAATCTATTAAAAAAGTAGGGGAACAATGGTGTTTACTTACAGAAAATTCCGAAAGTTTGGGTTTTTTTGACTGGGTTTTATTAGCAATCCCTGGAGCACAAGCAGCTGATATATTGCCGTCGAGCATACCTTTGCGTGAGAATATTTCAAAAATTAAGATGGATGGATGTTTCTCTGTAATGCTTGGGTTTTTGGAACCACTGCCAATTGAATTTGATGCTGCATTAGTTCGTAGCAGCGATATAAGTTGGATTTCTATTAATAGTTCTAAGCCAGGTCGCGAAGGACCATTCTCGATGTTGGCTCACTCAACAAATAACTGGGCTGTTGCAAATTCTAACATCGAGCGAGGAGAGGCGCTGAATTATTTATGCTCTCAAATCAGTCAGACAATTGGACATGATGTTACCAAGGCTGATCACAAAGGTATTCATCAGTGGATGTATGCAAACACAAAAAAACATGGTGATTTGACGCATTTTATTGACCAGTCTAAATGCATTGGGGTGTGCGGGGATTGGGTCATCCAGGGTCGGGTTGAATCGGCTTTCACCAGTGGCTTCAAACTTGCTCAGGACGTTTTGGGAACTTTCTAAATGTCTTTCGCTACCAGTCAGTGTCATGCGAAAGCGTTGTGAGGTTTGAAAAATCCAAAATTTAGGTTTGCTAACAGCCACTAACACTGCTGAAAGCTTTGATTGATTTAATTTTTGCCGAGTTAACTCTTTTAATTGCTAAAACGGTTTTCCCTCGACTTCAGATGTTTTTTAGATCTGTTTGAGCCTATTATTAAAGCGCTATCCAAATGATGTGAATATTAAATTTAAAATGCTATCGGCCATAACGAATAATGCGGTTTTGAGCTTACTTATTTTCAACTTCGAGTTGCGCGCCATTCAGGATGGGATGAGTTTTTAATCACTTCCACCTTTGTAACCATTCCAGTTAGTTCACATAAATTATCCTTGTGTAAGATTTGAAATTGTCTGGAGGTAAGAGTGCTTAGATACATACACCGGTATCAAAGGCTGGCGATTTGAAGAAATATTTTTCATAATTTCGAGTCTTTCAGGTCTATTATTCTATTCATAAGTCACTGCATATTTTCACTTATTCTTAGACAGTTCCACGGTGGGGGCGGTCATTGTTTTTGTTAAAGATCATACCGTCCAATAATTCTGTTAGCTCAGGACGGACTGCTGGACCATTGGAAAGTGAGACAATAATTTGGCTACCATCTTCGCGCAGAATAAAAGTGCCTGGCTCGGCAAAACGGCCATCAGCTTCTTCGGGGGACAATGGGTCTGTAACATAAACGCCAAGCGTTGCCATTTGCTCTTCGGTTAAGCCATAGCATAGATTAAAGCCCCATCCGAATTCAGTCAGATCAGCCAGCGCTTTTTTCGACGAGTCGGCTGACACAACCACTATGTCGAAACCAGCATTGTTCCAATCGCATCGCATGTTGTTTAGGATGTTGAGGTATTTTTTACAACGTGGACAATGATTTCCACGATAGACAATCAGAAGGGTCCAGTTTTTTTTAGGACCACCAACAGTTATTTTACCGCCATTTACACGCGCAAATGTCATGGGGGTTAGGATGCTGCCTGGGACGGGTTTTGGTGTGGGCATGTTGATCTCCAACTTGGTTTTAAAATGAATTTTTCATGACGCCTCAAAATTATTTTACTAGTATACTAGTTGGATAATCTAGTAGAAATTGTGTTATGCGTCACTTTTTCTGGAGTATCGTTTGGGTGCAGGTAAATATTAGAACAGGAATTTTTCGATGCTTAAAATCTATAGATTAGACGATGCTGACATCGCTAGAATTTTGGAAGGTGCTCAGTCAAAGGCAAAAGAAATGGGTGTAGCCATGTGCATCGCTATAACTGACGAAAGCTGTAATTTGCTGGCGTTTATGCGGATGGAGGGTGGCAAGATCCCTAGCATCACAATAGCAATCGACAAAAGCTATACCGCCGCGGGAACACGCAAGGCGACACATGACCTGGCTGAAGCAAGCTTGCCCGGAAACCCTGTGTTTGGGCTTACATCCACGGTAGGGGGACGCATTATCGTTATTGCTGGTGGCTTGCCAGTTGTTGTAGCCGGAAAAGTCATCGGCGCGATTGGTGTTAGCTCCGGTACGCCTGCGCAAGACCTATTGGTCGCTGAGGCAGGCATGGTCGCTTTTGAGAAGGGCTAAAGGCCCTTTTTACTTTTTTAGTTCCAGAAAGTAATCGAATATTTCTGGTACGTTGCCTTGACCCATGCCAGCGTCAACCGCTGCCTTAAGGTTGTTCGATGTCCCCTCTGCTATTTCGGAACGTGTCCCCAAACCTTCGGCCATCTCCAAGAAATAACTGATGTCTTTATTGGCATTTGCAATTGAGAACCTCAAATCGCTGACGCCGTCGACAGCGTAGTTCTTGGCAAACGCCATGAAGGGTGAGTTTGAGGGGCCTATGGACATTATATCATAAAGTTTATTACGATCAACACCAGCAAGTTCCGCCACTGCGAAGGCTTGGCTCATCGAGCTAACACTGGTCATGCCCATAAAGTTATTGATCAGTTTGGTCGTATGTCCTGCACCAAGAGCTCCGAGGTAAAAGATATTCTCGCCAAGGATGTTCAAAGTTGGCTCTACTTTTTCAAAATTTTCTTTATCGCCAGCAGCCATAATGTTTAGCATCCCATCTTTCGCGTGCGCAGGTGTGCGGCCAAGGGGTGCGTCGATCATGCCAGCACCTTTCGCAGCAAGATCAGCACCAATTTTTTTTGTAGAGGCGGGAATAGAAGTTCCAAAATCGATCACTACAGCGCCTTCTTTGACGCCAGAAAGAATGCCATCGTCGCCATAAATTAGTTCTTCGACAACATCTGAGGTCGTCACGCATATCATAATAATGGCACACTTCTCGGCAAGTTCTTTGCCTGTTGCAGCAACTGTAGCACCCTTAACAACAACAGAATCGAGAATGTCTTTCTTTCGACCCATAACGATAGGCTTAATCCCATTGCTTTGCAGACATTCTACCATTTTGAGGCCCATAAGGCCAAGACCTATGAAACCGATGACAGGATTTTTCATTCTTTATTCCTAGTGGTAGACGACCTTAACACGCATTATCTTAACTTGTGTAAAACTAGTATACCAGATAGGATAAAAGAAAATGTTTAGCTCTCTTAATCTTGCTAGTAAATTCCCAACCAAAATTGAGGACATTTAATTTTGGTTAGACGGTAACCAATGCACCACGCGCTTGGACAACTGAGCCAGACAATCTGCATCCAGCGGTAATGCTTTGGGCCAAAGAAGTGCGTTCATTCAATCCGGAAAGGATTGCAGCATTGAAGCTGTCACCCGCCGCAGTAGTATCTATCACTTCTGTAATGGTTGGTACAGAAATTGTGCCTTCACCTTGTGGGCTAAAGTAATAAATCGGATTGGGGCCATTCTTAACAATAACTGTGGTGGCCCCTGCAGAAAGATAGCGCTGCGTGGTGCCTTTGGGGTTGGCATCTTTGAACCACACCGCCTCGTCCTCAAAGGATGGTAAAACTATATCTGACACACCTGCTCCGGCTGTCGTCACATCTCGCATGGTGGCAGTGTCTTCCCACAATAGTGGCCGCAGGTTTGGATCAAACACTATTGTCTTGCCCGCGTTACGCCCCGCCTGCAATGCAGCCAAAAGCGTTTCTCGCCCTGTCGCATCCAGAATTCCTAGTGTGATACCTGAAAAATATATTAAATCGTGTTCGTCTATTGCGCGGCTGAGAACTTTTGGGTCTGAAGCCAAACTGCGCGCGGCAGATTGCCCACGCCAATAGGAGAAATTGCGCTCTCCATTTTTAAGTGAAATCAGGTAAAGGCCAACAGTTCTGCCTGGCACCACTACGGCGTATTGATCGTCGATACCGTTGTCTTTAATCATCGCACGCATCTGCTCCGAGATCGCGTCTGTTCCCAATCCTGTATAATAGGAGATCGTGATATCTGGATTAAGACGGCGCAAGTACCAGACGGTGTTAAAAGTATCTCCAGCAAAGCCAAGGTGGAAATCTCCAGCCTGTTTTTGGGGCGATAGTTCCGCCATACATTCACCGATCGACAGGATTTTCATAATCTAAGTCCATAAAAATCATTGTAACGCTGTGTGAGGTGATCGACCAACGTAACAGGTTTAAGACAACAATAGTCATATTCCACTTTTCTTAAAACAACAAAGCTATAATCTAGTCCAATCTCACTCTTCGTATTGCCCCCGCCCTGCAAACAGAAATCGATCTTATTGAATATAGTTTGGTTGCACATGTGGGTGATTTTACAACGTACCAATCGCTCCTTTTGCGCGTGCTGCAAAGCTTGGAAAGCCTAACATGTCATATCTTTTTGTTGGTCGTTAATTGAATAACCTAACCCTTCTTAAATCCACATTGGAACCTATGATGAATGAGTTATCCTCGCAGGCACGGAGCAACACCAGTTTGTAGCGTCGTCCGCGTAAACTAGCCTATTAAGTGGCAGATGGCTTCAGAGCCCCTATCCTTATTTGTGTCCCCCAATGTAGGGTGAGAGCAGCTATGACAGTGGTGGTATTTTGGTGTATTTGGCCCCAAGTTAAAGCATGTGTAGTTACCTTCTTATGGAGAGATGAAGATATGGCTGATGTAAGCCGCGTGACTAAACGACGGACCAGTGTTGATGATGTTTTTGCCTATCTACACGTCCAAATTATTTCTCTTGGATTGCTGCCTGGGGACAAGATTTCAGAAGCTGATATTGCTGCGCGTTTTGGTATTTCGCGGCAACCTGTGCGTGATGCATTTAGCCGTCTTGAGAATCTAGACCTTCTCTTGATTCGGCCGCAGCGTGCGACTGAAGTTAAAAGGTTTTCGATGCGTGAAATTGAAAAGTCGCGCTTTGTCAGGGCCGCGATTGAAATGGAGGTTTTGCGCCGTGCCTGTGTTGAGTGTGATGCGGATGGTGCAGCACGTTTGGATGCTGCGCTTGGGTCTCAATTAAAAGTTGTAGAAGCGTGCGACGTGGAAAGTTTTGGTACGTTGGATTATGATTTTCACAAAGTGATCTGTGAGATTGCCAAAGCTGATTTTGCGTTTGACGTCATTATGACTGAGAAAACAAAGGTAGATCGCCTGTGTCGGCTTGCTTTGTCTAAAGAGCAGCGATTGCCAGAACTTTTGAAGGATCACCAGCGTATTGCAAATGCGATAACGGCAAATGATGCAGACCTTGCTGTTGAAGTTGGTATGTTCCATTTGTCGAGATTGGATGCAACGATCAAGCTCATAACTGAGACAAATGCAAACTACTTTGAGCTGGCTGATTTTTAAGGTTAAAATAAAGTCTTTTTAGAAGCAGGAACTTAAGGGTAAATATATTAACACCATCGTCTCCATAGAAGTCCGCCTGTTCCATATCCCGCTGGCGGAGGTCCTCGTCGATGCTAAACATGGCGACCATAATTTATTTGAACTCATCACTGCGACGGTCCGGCTTGCGGACGGTTCATCTGGTACTGGCTACACCTACACGGGTGGCAAGGGAGGGCACTCGATTAAGGCGATGATCGAGCACGATCTGGTGCCGTTCCTTGTGGGCAAGGATGCTGATGACATTGAAGTACTCTACGAGGCAATGCAGTGGCATGTGCATTATGTGGCCCGTGGGGGCATCGCTTCTTTTGCCATCTCAGCAGTTGATATTGCGCTTTGGGATCTGCGTGGTAGACGTCTCCGCCAACCGTTGTGGAAAATGGTGGGTGGGGCTGCAAAAACATGCAAGGTTTATGGCGGTGGTATCGATCTGGGCTTTGATTTGCCGAAACTTTTGCGCCACATTCAAGGCTACCTCGATAGCGGTTTTAATGGGGTAAAAATCAAGGTTGGACAACCAACTCTTAAAGAAGACATCGCGCGGATCAAAGCGGTGCGCGACCTCATTGGACCTGACATCGCCCTCATGGTAGATGCCAACTATTCGATGAGCGTTGAGCAGGCGATTGTAGCCGCCAAGGCATTTAAACGCTTCGATTTGCTCTGGTTCGAAGAGCCTACTATCCCTGATGATTACATTGGATATGGTCAGATTTCTGACGCCACTGGCATGCCGCTCGCCATGGGTGAAAACCTTCATACAGTTCACGAATTCGAATACGCCTTTGCACAATCTAAGCTTAGTTTTATCCAGCCAGACGCATCTAATTGTGGTGGGATCACGGGTTTTTTACAGGTTGCGGAGCGTGCGCATGTGGCGGGTATCCCGATCTGTAGTCACGGGATGCAAGAGTTACATGTGAGCCTTGTGTCGGGACAACAAAATGCTGGTTGGATTGAGGCACATTCGTTTCCGATTGACCACTATACCATCCGACCTTTGGTTGTCGAAAACCACCTCGCCGTTGCACCCGATGTGGTGGGGACAGGGGTTACATTCGACTGGGTAAAACTAGAGGCTGCGAACGTGCTTTGACATGTCGTCATGTGCAGGCCGCTATGATGCCGCGCAACTCAGCAAGCCCCCGCATCCGCCCTATCAACGGATAGCCAGGCGTGCTGTGCCCACCAAGATCGCTCAACAACTCTTGACCGTGATCGGGTCGCATAGGGATTTGCCAATCACCTCGCCCCTCAGTCTTCCGCCTTGACTGCTCTGCCATCAAGGCCCGAACTGTGCCCACCATGTCCGTGTCGCCTTCTAAATGCGGCGCTTCATAGAAATCGGGTTTTTGAGGATCGGTTCCTGCAATCCTCTTGGTGTTTCGAAGATGGGCGAAGTGAATGCGCGGGCCGTGCTGTTTTACGAATTCAGGACCATCGAAAACAGCCGCGACTCCCAATGATCCAGTGCACAGTGTCGCTCCATTCGCTGACAGGTCAACGGCGCTCAGCACCTTTTCATAGTCATTGGTGTTCGACATCACACGAGGCAAGCCTAACAGCGCAAAAGGAGGATCATCTGGATGACAGCATAAACGCAGGCCAAGGTCTTGTGCCAGCGGTGTAATTTCGCTCAGGAAGTCGATTAGATTTGCCTGCAAACGCTCTGCTGTGATGTCTGCGTAACTATGTAGTAACTCCTGCACATCGGTGATGCTCCAATGGTCATTTGCACCAGGTAGTCCGGCAGTAATGTTATGCTGCAGCATCGCTTTCTCATCAGTAGTCATCTGGTCAAAGTGGGCTTTTGCCTTGGCGATGACAACTTCGCTATACTCACTCGCAGCGTCCCGACGTTCTAGAATATGCAGATCAAAGACTGCGAATTTCACCAAATCAAACATCATAGCTGCCCCACCATGTGATTGACGTGCACGTAGTGATGTGCGGGTCCAATCGAGGATCGGCATGAAGTTATAGCAGATCACTTCAATGCCTTGGGCAGCTAGAGCGCGCAAACTGGTTTTGTAGGCAGTGATATGAGCGATCATGTCAGCACTTTGAGTTTTGATAGCCTCTGATACAGGCAAACTTTCAACTACATCCCATGTGTAACCTTCAGATTTCAGTAGGGATTGCCGGTGTTGGATGCTTTGGCGATCCCATATTTCTCCTGGCGCAAAATTGTGTAGACTGGTCACAATTCCCTGCACACCGACCTGATGCAGGTCACGTAATTCAATGGGATCTTCAGGGCCAAACCAACGCCAGCATTGCTTCATCAACATTCTCCTTTACCAAACGATTGACCGCTGTGTGGGTCAAGTTGCCCCGAGGTGCTTATATTTTATACTGGTGCTTTGCTGGGCCAAGATGCAAGCTTCAAAAAGAATAGGAGCACAAAGGAAAGTCAAAATGGAGAGACACATGAACGGTGTGAGCGAGGCCTTATATCAAGGCATCAAAGACCAACCCATTGTTTCGCCGCATGGGCACTGTGATCCAGCGTGGTTTTCCACCAACGAGAAATTTGCCAACCCGGCCGCGCTCTTGGTGACGCCCGACCATTACGTTTTTCGTATGCTCCATTCACAGGGTATTTCCTTATCTGAACTTGGTGTAGGCCCTTCGGGTTGCGATGCTGACCCGCGAGAGGTCTTCCGTATTTTTGCAAGCCATTGGCACCTGTTTTTGGGCACTCCAAGCAGAGTTTGGATAAATTATATCTTGCATGAAACCCTTGAAATAAAACACCCGCTTTCAGCAGAAACAGCAAATATGATCTATGATCAAATCGCCAAAAAACTTGCGCAAGACGATCATCGTCCACGCGCCTTGTTTGACAGCTTTAACATTGAGGTGCTTGTGACAACGGATTCGGCACTCGATGATCTTGGCCACCATAAGACGATTAAAGGCAGTGGGTGGAGTGGGCGGGTATTGCCCACCTTCAGGCCGGATGGTGTGCTAGATGCGAATGATCCAGAATTCATCAAAAACCTAGCTGAATTAGCCGAGATAGAGGGTGCTGATCTTGGCAGCTATGCAGGATATCTTGAAGCACTGCGTCAACGCCGAGCGTATTTTATTGCGATGGGAGCGACGTCGACGGATCATGCTATCGAAGTTGTGCATACCGAATGGTTGGAAAATTCCGATGAAATCTATCAAAAGTTGTTAAAGGGAACCTGTAGCGTCGATGATGCACAACGGTTCTATGGGCATATGTTGATCGAAATGGCGCAGATGTCGGTTGAGGATGGATTGACCATGCAAATCCACGCTGGCAGTAAACGCAACACAAATGTGGCCCTGTGTGATGCCCTTGGTCGTGACATGGGGGCCGATATGCCCGTTGCAACAGATTGGGTGCGTGGGCTTGAGGCCTTGCTGAACCGTGTTGGCAACAACCCCGATTTGCGTATCCTACTCTTCACACTGGACGAGACGACCTACGCTCGCGAACTCGCTCCGATGGCGGGCCACTGGCCTTGTTTGCGCATCGGACCACCGTGGTGGTTTTACGATAGTCCGGCGGGCATCGCACGGTTTTTTGATCAAGTGGTCGAAACAGCAGGTTATTATAATTTAGCGGGTTTCAACGACGACACCCGTGCGTTTCTATCGATCCCTGCACGACATGACTTGTGGCGGCGTGGCGTTGCCACGCATTTAGCGGGTCAGATGGAAAAGAACTATTTTGGTCGCAGTGATGCTGAACATTTGGCGCGTTTGTTGGCCGCCGATCTGGCGCGGGATGCATATGGGTTGGGACATTAGATGGAGCATATCCTGCATTTTGGCTTAGGTAGTTTCGCCCGTGCGCATTTGCTGGATTACACTGCTGATGCTGGTGGCTGGGATGTGACCGGGGTCAGTCTCCGCTCTACGGCTATCCGTGATGGGCTTGTTGAACAAGGGTACAATTATGTGCTTTGTGTGCAGGAGATGGGCATCAAAAAGATCGATATCTTGCGTGATGTTCTGGTCGCTGCTGACGATCCACAAGCCGTGCTTGAAGCGATGGCGGAGGCGAAAATCATCTCGGCTACGGTGACTGAAAAGGGGTATCATCTAGATGCAAAGGGGGTTCTTGATTTGAACGACCCTGCGATTGCATCTGATCTTGCGGGGCATGGACCACGCACTTTGATTGGCTTTTTAGCTTATGGGTTGGCTGGGCGAACGCGCCCCGTAACTGTGATGAGCTGTGACAACAGGATTGAGAATGGAGATGTGCTACAGGCTGCGGTGGCGAGGTTTGCGCAGGCTGCGGGTCTGATCATCCATTGGGATAGCACGCGTTTCCCGAACTCAATGGTTGACCGGATCACGCCTGCGACTACGGACAGCGTACGCAAAATGAGTGGCGACATCATGGCCGTACCCACTGAGGCATTTCGTGAATGGGTTATCGAAGATGATTTCGCCGGACCGCGTCCTGATTGGCCTGGTGTGCAATTTGTGACCGATGTGGCACCTCATGAGTTGCGCAAACTAAGGATGCTAAACGGTGCGCACTCCTTGTTGGCTTATGCTGGCTTGGCATGTGGATTTACCTATGTGCATGAGGCGGTGACTGATCCTGATTTACGTGATCTTGTCGAACAGTTAATGACCGAGGCTGGGAACACTTTGCCGGCGTCGGTAAAAGGTCAAGCACCGGCTTATGCTAAGGCCTTAATCGCGCGCTTCGAGAACCCACAATTGGTGCATCGTTTAGATCAGATTGCTATGGATGGCAGCCAAAAGGTGCCATATCGGTTTGTCGGTACGCTGCGGGCAGGGAGGGCGGACGCGGTTGTCGAGGGTATAAAGGCGTGGATTGCGTTTTGCATCTCGGAAACCCATGCGGATCGTCGTTTGAATGATCCCAAAGCTTCCGAGATCACTGAGGCTGTGCACAGCGACAACCCTGATGCGGCTTTGTTAGAGCTTGTCGGTGCAGTAGATCTTTTTGAGCTCATCGTGGAGTCATAATCGCACCGCGTTTTTGAGTGACGATAGCCGCTAACATGTAATCAACCATCAATGTCTTGAGGAGGCTTCATTCAAGCCATTCCTATTAGTTCTGTTCCCGTTTCCAAATAATCAGCCCTGCACCCATGATCACGATCGCGCCCATGATTGTACCGCTGTCTGGAACAGTACCAAAAAGGAAATAACCCAAGATCGCTACATAAATCAGGAACGAATAGGTGAATGGCATGAGCTGGTTGGCTGTGCCGAAACGGTGCGCATTCGTCAGTAATTGATGTCCTGCCCAGCCCATGACGCCGAGGCCAATCAGCACAAGCATGCTCCAAATGGTTTCAGGCCATACCCATGTCCAAAGCGCAAAGGGAAGTAACACAAATGTGCCAACCAGCCCCATATAAAACTGCATTGTATCTACCGCTACGATTCCTGATAATTTGCGTGTCATGAGTGAGTATAAGGCTAATGCCGTCGCATTATAGATGATCATCAACATGGTGGGATGGAAGGTTTGCCCAAAGGGGCGCACAACAATCAGTACGCCGATGAACCCTAATAAAATCGCACCCCAACGCCAGGGTCCAACCTGTTCACGCAAGACCGACACTGACAGGAAGCAGACAATGACAGGGCTGGAAAACATGATCGCAGAGACGACAGTTAGGGGCAAGAATTGGAGAGCATAAAAATTAGACAGTGTTGCTGAGGTCAGCAACAGTGCACGGCTGACAACTTGCCACAGATGGTCTGTCTTGAATCGGTCTGCGTCAAAGCCGTCTTTGGCGATCACCCCAATTGAGATCACAAAGTGACTTGCATAGCGCATGAAAGCCAGTTGAAATGCGGGGATCCCCGCCACGGCCAGCCATTTTGCACCCGTGTCCACCACAGAAAAAAATAACCAAGCCCCTAGCATCATCAAGATACCTAGGCGCGGAAGATCCGCTTTGGATTGGGCGGCGACGGCCACGGATCAGCCGTTCAACTTGCGGGCGTAATAGTCAACCATTTGGCTTACCATCTCGTCAGCTTGTCCATTGTCGCGTGCGTCTCGCAGTGCTGCGAGTGGTGCTTTTACCATAATGCTTTCGGTGCCAGCATCACGAGTCATTTGGTCGTAATATCCCAGATCCTTTGCTGCATTTTTGATTGCGAAAGCCAGCATCGAGGGGTCATTGTCCACTCCGTAAGCTTTTACAAAATCCATCATACCCGAGTGCAAAGGACCTGCTGCCATCACGTCATATAGTTGTTTGCGGTCCACGCCTGCACCGTCGGCAATGGCAAACGCTTCGGCCATAGCATTAGCTACTGTCATGCCAAAGAAGTTGTTGATCAGCTTGATAGTATGACCCGACCCAGTTGAGCCGAGGTGAAAGACGTTTTCTCCAAGATCTTTGAGCACTGTTTCAACCAAATCAAATGCTGTTTTGTCGCCAGACGCCATGATGTTTAGCAATCCATCTTTTGCGTGGTCTGGTGTGCGGCCCAACGGTGCATCAAGGAATGCGCCGCCAGCGACTTTCACTTCTTGCGAAAGTTTACGGCTGCTGCCTGGCAATGAGGTGCCAAAATCTACAACAATTGCGCCTTTGCGCAAGCCCGCGATGATTCCTTTAGCGCCCCGCATCCGTGCCTCGACGTGATCTGATGTGCCCATGCAAAGCATAACGATATCGCTTGCCTCAGCGACGGCTTTTGCATTTGATGCTTCGACGGCACCACGCGCGATTGCAGCGTCAATATAGTTGCGACTGCGATTGCCCAGGACGGTCAGGCTGTATCCCATGTCTTGTAAACGTCCCACCATAGCGCCGCCCATAAGGCCTAGGCCGATAAACCCAATTTTTGGTTTGCTCATTGTTTTTCCTTTTTTGGTATATTTGATTGGCGTGTCAGACGGTTTTATTGTGTTGATTTACGACCATGGTCTGGGCCGCAAGTTGTGTTTCGATGTCTGTCGCTACGGCCAAGGTGCGTGTCGCATCGGCAACGTCAATCATTGGGACGCTTCCATTCATCACATCGATAAAATGAGCAAGTTGCGCGTCAAGGGGGGATTGAGTACTTTGCGCGGGCTCAAGTGGACTGCGCTGTGCGGCTGCCCCCCAATCGTTACCTTCCCACAGGGCCATGGAGGGAAAGCTGATCGCCCCTTTGGTTCCTGTTATCCACATCATGTCTTGCTGAGTGGCTCCGATATTTGGGTTTTCTCCTGTGCCCGCCTCAAATCCCCAAGGGGAGGGCGTGGTGTCGGCAAAGCTGATTGTTCCTGTCGCACCATTATCAAATGCCAGCGCAATCGCACCGCTTTCGACCCTGCTGGTTCCACGCACAGATCCGCCACGTAAGGCAGCTACTTGAGTAATTTCACCGATGCAAAAGCGTAAAAGGTCAATGTCGTGAATGAGATTTATCATCACAGGTGTGCCGTTAACAGTGCGCCAGTTTCCATTGAAATACGCGTCAGGTTTGCGCATGGCCCAAAGCAAGGAGGCATTTACTACCTTTCCAATACGGCCCCCAGTGATTAAAGTTTTAAGCTGCTGGACACAGGCGTGATATCGGCGGTGATGACCAACAAGGGAGCGTGATGAGCTGTTACGTAACATTGCCTCGAACGCTTGTGCATCTTGCAAAGTACCAGCGACAGGTTTCTCGATCAGCATGTGCCAACCGCGCTTTGCCGCCTCTGTTCCTTGGGCTGTGTGCAGATGGGTCGGCGTGGCGATGATAATACCGTCAACGGAGCGATCGACGTCTTCCATCGTGGCGTAACGTGGCACGTCAAGTTGGATGCCCATATCGGGATCAGCAAGCCCAACCAACTCACAATTCGGGTTTGATTGTACCGCTTGCAGATGGCGTATACCGATTAGCCCGCCACCAACAACCAGGATGCGTTTCACATCACTGCTCCAATTTGCCATGGGACGAACTCGTAGTCTCCCAAACCTTGTGCCTCGGATTTGGTTTGTTCTCCCGAAGCGACGCGCAAGAAAGCTTCGTAAATTTCGCGTCCCTTTTCCTCGACGCTGACGCCCTGTGAAAGGATTTCCCCCGCGTCGATGTCCATGTCTTCAGACATCCGTTTTGCCATCTCAGTATTTGTGGCGATCTTGACCGTCGGTGCGGGTTTTGACCCGAAGGCAGAGCCGCGGCCAGTGGTGAAACAAACCAGATTGCACCCCCCGGCGATTTGTCCCGTAACGGAAGCGGGATCGTATCCGGGACTGTCCATGAAGGTGAAGCCACGAGCCGTCACAGGTTCTGCATATTTGTAGACACCAGTGAGTGGTGAGGTACCACCTTTGGCTGCGGCCCCCAGTGATTTTTCTAGTATTGTGGTTAGCCCACCTTTCTTGTTGCCTGGGGACGGATTATTGTCCATCGATCCTCTGTTGCGGGCGGTATAATCTTCCCACCATTTGATGAGACGAATTAATTTTTCGCCTGTGGCTTGATCTACAGCGCGGCGTGTCAGCAAGTGTTCTGCACCGTAAATTTCAGGTGTCTCGGCCAAAACACCTGTTGCCCCTTGGGCTGTTAAAAGGTCACAGGCATATCCCAGTGCAGGATTCGCGGTCACACCCGACCATGCATCAGACCCGCCGCATTGCAGGGCTACCATCAATTCAGACACAGGGCATTCCGTGCGCTTTGCCTTATTTGCAATCGGCAGCATCGCATTAATTTTTGTAATCCCTAATTCTACAGTACGGCGCAATCCAGCGACGTTTTGGATGTTCATTGTTTGGAACGTGGGGCTTTGCTTAAGGCCATAAGCCTCTAGAAGCCAGTCGATCTGGTTCATCTCACAGCCCAAACCCACCATCAAAACGCCCGAATGATTGGGGTGTTTTGCATAGCCCCACATCACCCTTTGCAGTGCCTCGAAGCCATCACCATTGTCAGCCATACCGCAGCCCGTGCCATGCACGAAGGCCGCGACCCCGTCGACGTTAGGATAATCGGCTAAAATCGCTGGTGTGAAATGATCTGCAATCATTCGTGCCGCAGTAGCGGAACAATTCACTGAGGTGATAATCGCAATGTAATTGCGCGTTCCAACTCGGCCATTTTCGCGGCGAAACCCCATGAAGGTGTCGTGGGTAGTAGCCGGCGCAATGGGGCGCAGATCAGTTGAAAACTCATAGGACGTATCGGTGTTGCGGAACTCTACGTTGTGGATATGGACATGATCGCCGGCCTTAATATCGAGTGAGGCATAGCCAATCAGCTGCGCATATTTGCGAACTGGATCGCCTTTGCGCATCGCCACTGTTGCCACTTTGTGACCTGAAGGGATTAGCGCCTTTGTTGCTACATCTTCAATCATCACACCGACGTCCAAGGAATGGGTGGCTGTGACAACAGTATCAGCGCGGTCCAAGCGTATAAAATTCATGGTGGTTTCTCCCAAGGTGCTAAATTCAGGCGCAATAAGGCGCGTCCGAAGACCAGCGATGAATATCAATATGCGGCGTTTGAGACAGGCGTGCGCGGGCATCCTCCCACAAGTTTTTGCAGGCTTGCCAGTCACGTAATTCGGTTTCAGGGTTCGAGCGGGAGCGGGCGATAAAATCTGGAAAATGGTTACGGCCAGTGGGCTGACCTGTAGCGCTGTAGCGAATATCGAATGACCAGCGGAACCTTTTGGTCGTATTGTTTAGTGATCCATGTGGCGTCAGAGGGTGAAACAGAACCGCGCCACCAGCAGAGACGGGGAGAGGTATAGCGTCATCTTCATTGATGAACCCTTTCGCAATGCCGGTTTGGGTGCGGGGGCAATGAGGCAAAATAGTTTGATTTTTTGCTTGCGGTTGGACCTGCAAGCATCCGTTTTCAACTGTTGCATCCGTGATGGCGATCCAAACGGTGATCATATCTGTTTGGTCCGCATCCTCCAGCGCGACTGCGCGATCCTGATGCCAATCTGTTGCTGCAATGTGTGGACGTATTTCATTGCTGTTTAGTTTGTTCGAAGGTGGTTTGATGCGCACATGTTGGATTGGATTGCTAGTTAATTCCGGACCAATTAGTTGTTCTACAGCATCCAACAGGGGTTTTGCAGTCAGCATATCAAATACCGCAGGGCCGATGTGGAACGGCGTGTCTGTTTTGATCCGATCGCCAGGCAGAGAAATGTCCATAGGTTGGAAATAGTCACAGCCCGCTTGGTAAGCGCACAGCAGCTTTCCCCAGAAATTAAGTGCTTCTGGCTGCGTTGTTACCAAACCTTGCTTGTACCAATCTGCATAAAGATCGTCGATCAAGGCCGAGTATTCTGCTTTAAGCCGCACCAGAATATTGGTGGGGATGATATCTGGTACGACCAGATACCCGTCTGCTCGAAACTGAGCGATTTGGAGAGGTGACAACATTAAAGGAGGATCGCGATGATATTGGGCCAGATCAGTAGAACTGACAGCGCTACAATTTGGATCCCGATGAATGGCAGGAACCCTTTGAAGATATCTGTTAAGCTGATGTGGGGTGGGGCCACTGATTTAAGATAAAAGGCGGCAGGTCCAAAGGGTGGTGACAAAAAGCTGACCTGCATGTTCATACAAAACACAACGCCAAACCAGATCGCCACATGACTTGGTTCTAGCTGGCCTATGAAGCCGATCTCGTCGATCGGGAGGCGCAAGACGATGGGAAGAAAGACTGGGATAATCAAAAGTACGATCCCGACCCAATCCATAAAAGCACCCATGAACAGCAAGATCATCATCATGGTGAGGATGACCATCATTGTTGGAAGGTCTTTGCCCACGATTAAATCTGCAACATATTGTGGACCGCCTGCGATTGTATAGGCCCCAGCAAGAGACGCCGCGCCAATCGTAACCCAGATGATGGTTCCTGTGGAGCGCAAGGTGCGCATCAGGCTTTCCCAAACTAAAGCAAACGACCCTTCACCTCGCAAGATCGCAATGATTAAGACAGCAGCAGCGCCCATGCCAGCAGCTTCAGTGATGCCAGTGATACCTCCGTAGATGGAGCCCATAACAACTCCAATAACGACCATAGGTGCTACAAGACCCTTGCCCATGTCCCAACCAGTTTTGGCGCGTTCCTTGCCGAAGACAACGTAGATCAGAATCAGTGCAAAAATCGTGATTCCTGCAAGCCACGGCATGTGCGCGGCAGTGCCAAGGCGGGCAGGATCGCCGTCGCTCGCAGCATTGGATCCTGAAAGCTCAAAAAACGTTGCCCGCAAAAATAAGAAGGTTGAAAACCCAGCGATGACGATTGACATAAAGGCCAAAAACAGCAGGCGCTTTTCACCGCGGGGAGGATCGTTTGGATCTTCCTCGGGCAATGGTGCGTCTTCAGGGCGCAGTGTAGTGCGCACGATGATGTAGAGAATGAACATCGAGGCAAGCATGAACCCTGGGATGAATGACGCGGTAAAAAGCGCTTTGATTGAGGTTTCTGTGATCAAGCCGTAGATGATTAAAACAATCGATGGTGGGATCATTGTCCCAAGGCTGCCAGATGCACAGATCACACCAATTGCGAGGTTTTGATTATACCCTAAGCGAAGCATTTGGGGTAGGGCAATCAGGCCAAGTAGTACAACTTCACCCCCGATGATCCCCGACATAGCTGCCATGATAACAGCCATGATGGATGTTACAATTGCAATCCCACCACGGGTGCGTGACAGCCAGACATTCAAAGACGAATACATGTCTTTGGCGATGCCCGATCGTTCGAGCAAGGACGCCATAAAGATAAACAACGGTATCGATATAAGGACATAATCTGTTAAGAGCCCGTATATCTTTTGGGCTAGAATATAGAGTGGGCCAGTCCCTGGCCTGCCTGTCAAAATACCGTCCCCAAAGGTAAGCGGGTTTGACAGAAGTGCGGGTTCAAACTTCATCACCAAGACCAGAACCGCGAGGGATGCTGAGGCGAAGCCAAGCGGCATACCGATAGCCAACAGCGCAATTAGCGCAAGCATCAATACCAGTGAGATTGTTCCAATATCCATTAGTCTTGTCCTACTGCACGTTTCAATGCTTTGATTTCTTCTGGGTCCGGTTCATCGGTGTGAATCTCTGGCTCCTTGTTCCAATCTGCGATTAGGTTCAGCACCGCTTGGGCTGCAACAAGGGAAACCATAATTAACACCATTGGTTGCAAGGTCGCAGGGATCGGAGGATTAAAGGCAGAGCCGTAGAGCTCCCATTTATAAAGTTTATTCACAAACACCTGCTTGTAGCTGCCAAAGACTAGCGCAAAGGCAAAGGTGACGATCAACAGGCAAGATAAGCTATCAAACACCCGTTGCAGCCAGCGTGGTGCCATATCGTAAATCAGGAAAATACGAATATGGCAGCGTTGCTGCATCGCGTAAAAGCCGGAGGTCAGGAAAACGAAGCTCGCAAACCATAGGGTCATTTCGTTGGCCCACTCGGTCGGGCGCTCCATGATGTAGCGCATAAATACCTCGTAAAGCATAACAATGGTCATCACTGCTATCATCATCATCGTAACGCGCCCAATGAATAGGGCGATCCGATCAATTGTACTGGCGCCCTCGTATTCCATACCGGCACGCTGGACAGACTGCGCACCAAAGAAAGCGAAAACAGGTGTCAGGATCAGCGCTGTCATATCAAGAATGTCAATGTGCCCACCAAAGATGCCAACCATGTCTGGCGTGATGTCGGCGCGTATGTAGATAGCCTCTACTTGAGCGCGCATGCTGTCAGAAGTGTACGGGATCCAGTCCAGCATGAAGGCTGGCAAATGCCAGATCAGCCAAGCTGTTGTGCCCACAAAAGCGAGTGGGAAAAGCCATTCTGCAAGCTCGCCTGATTTTTTCTGCATGGGGTTCCCTTTACGTTATGCGTCGACTGAATAATGTTTGATGAAATCACGATCTGGTTCGACTCCAATGCCGTGCCCTGTCGGTACTGCGACACGACCATTTTTGGCTTTAACTTGGCCCTGAATATCTAAGGGCTCGGCCAGGAGATTGTCGCGAAACTTGTTGTCGGTGGTGTCAAATTCTAACATCGGCTCCCAAGGGTGTAAGCCCCCTGGCATGGGTGGCATCGCAGCGAGTAATTGTAGGTTGGTTGCTACTGCAATTGCACTGCCCCAAACGTGGTTAATTACGGGGGTGAAGTGTGCATGACACAGGGCGAGAACCCGAAGGTATTCGCTGACCCCGCCTAAGGCGCACACCTCTGGCTGTGCGATGTCGAGGCCGCGGTTTTCAAGTATGCTACGCCAGCTCCAGCGGTTAAATTCAGCTTCACCGCCAGAAATGTTTACCCGCAAACCTGCTCGCAATTCGCGGTAACCGTCCAAATCTTCGGGCGCGATCGGTTCTTCGAACCAATAAGCATCAAGTTCATCCAAAGCGTGGCCAACATAGAAGGCATCGGAAGTTGTATAACAGTGGTTGGCATCAACCATAAAGCGGAAGTCGTCGCCGACACCGCGCCGAACCGCCCGGCAAAGTTTCACGTCGGGTTTTGGCCCAAAGCCAACCTTCATCTTGGCGGCGGCAAATCCCATGCCTTTGATGGCGGCGGCCTCATCTTCGAACCGAGCTGTCAAATCTGCTATCGGTTCATCACGCAGCATCATGCCGTAGCCATAACATGGCACATCAATGCGGTGCGCCCCCCCAATCAGTTTGTGTAAAGGTAAGTTAGCGACCTTGCCAGCAATATCCCACAAAGCGATATCTACACCAGACAAGGCCTGCATTGGCATACCCTTTTGCCCATGGTCTCTCAGAAGGTTGTACACCTTGTGCCAAACCACGTCCCGATCCATCGGGTCCATTCCAACCACCATTGGCTGAATGACTTTTTCAACGATACTCTTGTTGGCCAGTGCTACATTGCCGGGGCCAAAACACTCACCCCATCCGGTCACGCCCTCATCTGTCTTCACCTCGACCAAATGGGCGGAGCGCTTGGCGTAGTATTGCTGCGAATAACCCAAAACTTCGGGCATGTCGTACGACAATACATGGCTAATGATGCGAGTGATTTTCATGAGAACCAGGTATAAGAGGGAAAACGGCAAGGCCATGGAAACAGCCTTGCCGCAAAGTTTAGTTTATTAGACCCTGACTACTTCATAGCACCCATGTTTTTCAGGAAGGAAATGTGGCTTTCTAGCAATGCCTTGGCTTCCGGTGTTGTGGCAAATTCAGTCCAACCTGTTTGTACAGCGGCGCGGTACTTGGCCAGATCTTCAGGTGTCCACTCGTAAAGGTTCACACCTTTTGCGCGTAGATCTTTAGCAGTCTGGGCATTTTGGACTTCGTTGATAGTAGCGTTGTGCAATGCAAGGCTGTCCATTGCGACTTCCATGATGCGCTTGTGGTTGTCCGGCATTGCGTCCCAAACATCCTTGCGGCATGCAAGGTGGTCAGCTGGCATAGAGTGAAAGCCAGGAAAGTTGGTGTGATTTGCAATGTCGTAAAGACCCAAGCCAACATTGTTAGTCAAGTTCGCTGCGTCTGCGCCATCAATGATACCTGTTTCAAGTGCAGTGAAGATTTCGTTGAAATCCATTACGATTGGAGATGCACCCATAGCCGAGAAAACTTTGGTTGCGAGGCCTGGGGGGGAGCGGAATTTCCAATCCTTGAAGTCATCTGCGTTGCGGATAGGGCTGGTTGAAGCCAAAGATTCTGGGCCAGGAATCCACCAACCAATGAATTCCATATCATAGCCATTGTACAAACCGTTCAAAGCTGCACGACCATTACCGTGAAGCAACCAAGCCATCTGCTGGTATGGATTTTGGTAGCCGCCCATGAGGTCGCCCGCAAATTGGAATGCAGGGTTTTTACCAGTTTGGTAAGCTCCGCCGGTCATGTCACAATCAAGAATACCTGTGGCTGCGGCGTCAAAAGTCTCAACTGACTTCACTACTGATGAGGAATAGAACATTTCCACCGCAATTTCACCGTTCGACATTGTTTGAATGTCATCGATATATTTAGCAGCCATTTTGCCAGACAATGTCTCAGGCGAAAAGTGCGTTTGAATACGAAGTTTCGTTGTTGCGTGACCGCCGGCCATCGCAGTACCAGCAACCATAGTTGCGGCGACAGCTAATGTAGCCGCTGTTTTGAATAGTTTCATGTTGTCCTCCCAGACGTTGAGCGTGTGTTACTGGAGGTTTACGAGACTCCACTTAAATTACGCTAATCTGAGTTTAGCTGAAGAATTATATCCAACAAGGAAAAAGTGAAATTATCCTTAATTTCGAGATTTTGGTATATTTCTGAAATTATTTATTCTAACTTAATCCAAGCCACTCAACATACAGGTATCGACATGTCCCAAGAAGTTGACCTTTATCAAGAACTCAAAAAACGCCTAATCTCGAATGCTTTCGAACATG
This sequence comes from uncultured Paracoccaceae bacterium, assembly GCA_905182105.1. Classification (GTDB taxonomy): domain Bacteria; phylum Pseudomonadota; class Alphaproteobacteria; order Rhodobacterales; family Rhodobacteraceae; genus Ascidiaceihabitans. The sequence continues at coordinate 124,762 of CAJJAR010000002.1, read as the reverse complement.
GTGCGAAACTGCGTGCCGAACTACTGCGTGAGGAGTTTGGCTGTGCAGCCAGCACCGTACGCGAGGCCTTGTTCCGATTATCTGCAATAGGGCTGGTTCATTTTCAGGAGCAGCGCGGATTTCGCGTGCCTAACCGCTCCGTCAAAAAATTGATCGAACTGACGCATTTGCGGGTACTTTTGGAAAGTGAAGGCACGATTATGTCGATCCGCAATGGCGGTGTGGCTTGGGAAGCCCGCTTGACAGCTGCGCATCATAAACTTAGCCATATCGAAAAGCGTATTCACGACATGGATGATCCGTCTGATCTGGTGGACATTTGGTTCAATTCCGAAAACGAGTTTCACCAAACCCTTATTTCGGCCTGTGGATCTGAGATCTTGTACCAAACTCACGGTCGCATCTATGCTCAATTCCGACAACAGTTGATGGTCGCGGACCGCAAATTCAATTTCATCTCCGAGAACATCCAGCACCATGCCGAAATTTTAGACGCTGCCTTGTCAGGAAACGAGAGCCTAACGCGTGCCAAAATTTACGATCACCTTGAACGACATATGACAGGCAAGACATTAGATGGCTAAGTACTAAGATCATCCTGCATGTAGACTTCGATGATTTCATTAAAACTTTTCTCTGCTTCAAACCCCAGCGAAATCGCACGGTCTGGCTGGAAATCGCGTGGCCATCCGCTTACCATATTGATGATGGTTTCGTCTGGTACGGATTTGATTAGGTCAACTGCCTTTTGGCCTGCGGCATGGCGCAAGGCTTCGATTTGTTCGGCAACTGTACAGCTAAACCCGGGAAGGTTCAGCGCACGTCGCCCGTTCAATATTTTTGTATCTAGCAAAGCTGCATGGATCAGGAACTGCGCCGCAGCACGCGGGCTGGCGTGCCAGTGGCGCACGGTATCTGCGACAGGCAAGATCGCCTCGAATCCGTTTAAAGGCTCCCGAATGATTCCCGAAAAGAACGAAGATGCTGCTGCATTAGCTTTGCCAGGTCGCACGCAAATGGTGGGTAGCCGTAATGATAGCCCATCAATGATGCCTTTTCGGCTAAAATCATTGACCATTAATTCGCAAGTTGCTTTTTGTGCGCCATAGCTGGTCTGTGGCGCAGACAGAAACTCATCGCCGATCTTTTCTGGATAAGGCCCGCCAAACACCGCAATGGAAGAAGTGAAAACCAAACGTGGGCGATAGGTGCAACCAGACGCCTCATGTTCAACTTTGAGGGCATTTAAAAGATGCCACATCGCCATCATGTTCACGTTCCAGCCAAGATTAAATTCGGCTTCCGCTTGACCCGATACAATCGCTGCAAGATGAAAAATTACCTCAGGACGACTGGCCGCGAGCGTCTTCGCTGTCGTGGGGTTAGCTAAGTTTCCGGTCATAGTTTTTGCAACCAAAGCATTACTTGTAAAGGCGCGGTCAAAGAGCGTCAGTTCAGAATTGGCCATGACATTTGTTTCAATAATCCGCTTAGCGAGTTTTTGGCCAATCATTCCTCCACCGCCGAGGATAAGGATTTTACTCATATCAGGTCATTCCTACTTTTAAGTTCCAGATATAGTCCCGAATGGTCCAGATCAGCGCCATCCATTTCTTCGCAAAAATGTGCAAACCGATCTCTCACAGCTTGGGTCGCTGGGAGTTCCAGCCCGAGGGCTTCTGCTTCTGCTAATGTGTTATCAAGGTCTTTAACCTGAAATTTTGACAGTCCACCGGGGGCGAAATTCCCTGTCGACATCCGTTCCCCGTGCTGCTGCAAAATCACGCTGTCTGCAAAACCTCCTTTAAGTGCGGCACGTAAAGCGGCGGGATCAGCACCGCCTTTTTCGGCCAGTAGCGTCGCCTCGGCCACCGCAGAAATTGTCACCGCAACGATGGTCTGATTTGCCAATTTGCACAGTTGGCCTGTACCGGAAGGTCCCACATAAACAGGATGGCCCATCGCGTCAAAGACACTGCACACATCTTCAAAAATTACCAGATCGCCACCTGCCATGATAGCAAGGGTTCCTGCTTCCGCGCCTTTGGTTCCGCCAGACACTGGGGCATCAAGGTGGGCTACACCAAATTTGGCCAGCTGGGCTGATTGAGCGCGGGCGTGTTCCGGCTTGGCGCTGGACATGTCTATCCAGATCATTCCAGCGGTTAATTTTGATTGAAATTCTTTATCATCGAGGAGCGCTTGTGTCGCGAACCCGTCTGACAACATCGTTATGATGACTTGTGCACTCGAAATAGCCTCCGCAGCTGTTGGAGCAGTTTTTGCTCCTTCATTTACAAGTGGTGTCGTGCGATTGATGGTGCGGTTCCAGACTGTCAAATCATACCCTGCCGCCATCAGATTACGGGACATTGGAATGCCCATTAGGCCAGTACCGATTAGGGTAATCTTGCGGGCTTGATTCATGACATTGGTCCTTTTGCATCAGAAACTCGTGCGGGTTATGGTCAAATCTAAATCTCTGTCATACGGTAACTTATCCGCTTAAAAGTTCCAGTGTCCTAATTTAATTTACATTGGGATTGGGCTAAAAGATAAAGCTCGCAAAGCAAAAGACAGGTGAGAAAAATAGTATATGAAGGTGAAAAATCATGACTGGACAAAGGCTTAGAGGAAAGCGTGTTTTGATAACAGCAGCAGGTCAGGGGATCGGACGGGCCAGTGTAATTGCTATGTCCAAAGAGGGTGCGCAGGTCTTTGCGACGGATGTAAACATGGATGCATTATCCACGATTCGGGATGCGAATCTCGAAAATATTGAAATTTTCGAACTTGATGTGCGAGATTCTGAAAGTATTTTGGATGGGGTTACCAAGACTAAACCAGACGTCTTGTTCAACTGCGCAGGCTTTGTGCACCACGGTGCAATTTTGGATGCGACGGATGATGAATGGGACTTTGCCTTTGACCTTAACGTGCGGTCTATGGTGCGTACCGTGCGCGCCGCGTTACCTGGAATGATTGAGCGTGGTGGTGGGTCAATCATTAATATGTCCTCGGCTGCCGGATCTATCATCGGTGCCCCCAATCGGTTTATCTATGGCGCGACCAAAGCAGCGGTGGTTGGTATGACCAAATCGGTCGCAGTCGATTACATTAAGCAAGGCATCCGCTGTAACTGTATATGTCCGGGCACTGTAGAAAGCCCAAGCTGGCATGATCGCGTTAAGACTTTAGGCGAAGAACTGGGTAGCTATGACGAGGCGATGAAGCAATTCGTGTCACGCCAGCCCATGGGCCGCGTAGCTAGTGCTGAGGAAATTGCGGCATTGGTTGTCTACCTTGGCAGTGACGAAAGTGGTTTCACTACAGGACACACTCATATAATTGATGGAGGCTGGAGTGGCCAATGACCTTCCCTAAAAATGCAAAAATTGGCGTTGAAAACCTGCGGTCTCGCAAATGGTTTATGAACCCCGACAATCTAGAAATGACAGCCCTCTATCTGGAGCGGTATTTAAACTATGGTTTGACACGAGAGGAGCTGCAGTCAGGCAAGCCGATCATCGGAATTGCACAGACGGGCAGTGATTTGTCACCGTGCAATCGCCACCACATTGAGCTGACGAAACGCGTGCGTGATGGGATTATAGCAGCGGGTGGAACATGCATCGAAATCCCGGTGCATCCCATTCAGGAAACGGGCAAGCGACCGACTGCGTCCTTGGATCGGAACCTTGCCTATTTGTCTCTGGTAGAGACGCTATTTGGCTATCCAATTGACGGCGTTGTACTCAACATCGGTTGTGATAAGACGACACCTGCACTTTTGATGGCCGCTGCCACGGTAAATATCCCTGCCATTGCGTTGTCCGTTGGTCCGATGTTGAACGGCTGGTGGAACGGGGAACGAGCGGGTTCAGGTACCGTGATTTGGAAAGCCCGAGAGCAGTTGGCTGCAGGCAATATCGACACTGATGAATTCATGGAAATTGCGGCCGCATCTGCGCCCTCTGTTGGGTATTGTAACACGATGGGCACTGCGACAACAATGAATTCATTGGCCGAAGCTTTGGGAATGCAATTGCCCGGATCTGCTTCAATTCCAGCGCCTTACCGTGAACGTGGACAAATCAGCTACGAGACGGGCAAACGGGTCGTTAATATGGTGTGGGAAGATATGCGCCCCACAGATGTTATGACGCGCCAAGCTTTTGAAAATGCCATTGTTATCAATTCTGCAGTTGGCGGGTCAACGAATGCCCCCATCCACTTGAACGCTATTGCGCGGCATTTGGGTGTGCCGCTCGATAATGATGATTGGCAAAAACACGGTCACGATATTCCACTTTTGGTAAACATGCAGCCAGCTGGCAAATATCTGGGCGAAGATTATCACCGTGCAGGCGGTGTACCTGCTGTCGTCGGTGAATTGATTGCAGGTGGGTTGTTGCCCCATCCTGATGTAATGACTGTAAATGGGCAAACTTTGGCGGAAAATTGTAGGACCCAAAGGTCGAAGAGCAAAGATGTGATTAAGTCCTCAACAGACCCAATAAAGGAACAGGCAGGCTTCGTTAATTTCTCGGGGAATTTGTTTGAAAGTGCGATCATGAAGACCTCAGTCATCTCGCCAGCTTTTCGAAAAACCTATCTCTCAAACCCTCATGATCCCGAAGCCTTTGAAGGGCGTGCTGTCGTCTTTGATGGGCCAGAGGATTTCCATCACCGCATTGATGATCCAACTGAAAATATCGATGGAAATTGCATTCTGTTCATGCGCGGTACGGGCCCCAAGGGTTACCCAGGTGCTGCAGAAGTTGTGAACATGCGTCCGCCATCTTATCTGATCAAACAAGGAGTTGATGCCCTGCCGTGTATTGGTGATGGGCGTCAATCGGGTACGTCTGGCTCCCCATCTATTCTGAATGCTTCACCTGAGGCTGCAGACAATGGGGGTCTTGCATTGTTGCAAACGGGTGACCCTGTGAGGATTGATTTGGGCAAAGCGACAGTCAATATGCTGGTCCCTCTGGATGAGCTCAATGCGCGTGCGCGCTTGCTGCTTGAAAATGGTGGCTACCACATTCCAGACAGCCAAACGCCCTGGCAGGAAATTTTCCGAGAGAAAGTTGGCCGTCTTGATGAGGGTATGATCCTTAAAGACGCCGACAAATATCAAGATATTGCGCGCCAGTTTATGCCGCGTGACAACCACTAAGAAGAAAGAAGGAACGACTATGAAACTTCTCCGCTACGGTGCGATCGGTGCCGAAAAACCTGGAATTCTAGATGATGCTGGTATTTTGCGAGATCTGTCCGAGCATGTGAACGACATCAATGGTGATATGCTTGATGATGCCAATATAGCTAAACTGCGCGCCCTTGATCCGGAGATTTTGCCAATTGTTGAAGGTAAACAGCGCATCGCGCCTTGCGTTGGAAATATTGGAAAATTCCTTTGTATCGGGTTGAATTATTCTGACCACGCTGCTGAAACTGGCGCTGAAATTCCCAAACATCCGATCCTGTTTTTTAAAGCCAACTCCGCCATTGTTGGGGCCTATGATGATGTGATGATACCACGCGGATCTACCAAAACTGATTGGGAGGTCGAGCTGGGTGTGGTCATCGGCAAAGCTGCCAAGTACGTTACAAAAGAGAACGCGCTGGACCACGTTGCGGGATATTGCATAGTCAACGACGTTTCTGAACGCCATTTTCAAGCTAACCTAACAGGCCAATGGACTAAGGGTAAATCCTGCGACACCTTTGGCCCGACGGGTCCATGGCTTGTCACACGAGACGAGGTTGTTGATCCTCAAAAACTGGATATGGCCTTGGACGTTAACGGAAAGCGAATGCAAAGGGGCAACACTTCCACGATGATCTTTACCGTGGCCGAAATCATCGAACATCTTTCAAGCTTGATGACTTTACACCCTGGCGATGTGATCACCACGGGCACCCCTCCGGGTGTAGGGCTTGGTATGAAACCGGAACCAGTATTCCTGAAGGAAGGTGATATAATGGACTTGAGTATTCAAGGCCTTGGTCATCAGTGCCAGAAAGTTGGCCAAGATGCCTGATCTTTTACAAATAGGCGGTATCACTGACACTATGCAGGAACGGCTGGCTGCGGCGTTTACCATTCATCAACTGGATGCTTTTGATGCAGATAAAATTACCCATGTGGTCACTAATGGCCACGACGGGGTAAACCCTGATCTAATGGCGTCACTGACAAATCTGAAAGTGATCAGCGGCTACGGCGTTGGCTATGACGCTGTTGATGCAAACGAAGCGGCACGTCGTGGAATCATCGTGACCCATACACCCAATGTTTTGAACGAGGAGGTGGCGACAACAGCGCTGCTTTTGATGCTGTCATGTTACCGTGAAGTGCTGCGTGACGATGAATATCTTCGCTCTGGTGAGTGGGAGGCGAAGGGCAACGCGCCGCTAACTCGTTCGGCTGACAACCAAACTGTTGGTATCCTTGGTCTGGGTCGAATTGGGCAGGCGATTGCTGACAAACTCGCTCCGTGGAATGCCAAAATCCTTTATCATACGCGTACCAAGAAAGTTCTTCCTTATACCTACTATGATGATCTTACGGCGATGGCGCGAGATTGTGACGTGTTGATTTGCATCACACCGGGAGGTCCATCAACTAATAAAATCGTGAACGCTGAAGTGATGGAGGCCTTGGGGCCAAAAGGCACTTTAATCAACGTCAGCCGTGGTTCTGTTGTGGACGAAATGGCAATGATAGAGGCTCTAAAAAGTGGGAAGCTTGGTTGGGCAGGCTTAGACGTTTTTGAAGAGGAACCTAAGGTGTCGCAAGCTTTACGTGATTTGCCTAATACGGTTCTATTGCCCCATGTTGGCAGTGGCACGATGGAGACACGCGCTGCGATGGGCGCGTTGGTGGTAGATAATTTGTTGCAAAACCTCAAAGATGGCACTGTGATCAGCCCTGTACCTGAATGCGCTGGCTTGTAAGCATTGACCAGCGCGGATGATCGAATTTGCGCTGGCCGTTTTTTTCCTGTTGATGACGCCTGGACCAGGGGTTTTATCAACGGCGGGCATCGGGGCAGCCTATGGCTATCGCGCGGGCTTTGCCTATGTCGGTGGGCTGATGCTCGGGGGTGCGTTTACAATGGTGCTGGTGATTTCAGGCCTTGCCGCTGTGGTCCTGACGGTGCCATGGCTACGAGTGGTTCTATTGTTTGCATCGGTTGGTTATCTGACCTATTTGGCTTGGAGGATCGCTACGGCAGGGGCCCATATTGGTTTCACAGCTGCGACTAAACCGTTGGGTTTCCGCAATGGATTTTTACTGCAACTCATTAATCCCAAAGCCTATGTGGTGGCAACAACACTGTTCTTGGGCTTTGGCTTTTTGCCCCAAGCGCCCTTCTGGGAAGTGGTGATCAAGTTGATCGTTTTTAATATGATCTGGTTGCCTGTACACCTTATCTGGCTGGGGGCTGGAGCCAAGCTGGGGAGCCTTGACCTGAGCCCCAAAGCACAGCGGTTCATCAACATTGCTATGGCTGCCTCGCTGGTTGTTGTGGTGCTGGTGGCGCTTTTTCCAGGGCATTGAATGAAATACATTAATTTTTAAATTTATGGGAGTGAGTGAATAAAATGAGTGATTCAAAGCATAAAGTTGCAGCTATTGGACTAGGTTCCATGGGTTACGGCATTGCGCAATCCGCTCTTCGGGGTGGACACGAAGTCTGGGGTCTCGATATTAACGTGGAACAGATGCAGCTGTTTGTTGGTGAAGGTGGAGAAAGCGCTGTGTTGAGCAATGTGGTTGATCAGCTAGACACCGTCATTGTTGCTGTTTTGAATGCAACCCAAACTGAAGATGTCTTGTTCGGTGCTAACGGGATCGTGCCAAAACTTCGAGCAGGGGCAGCGGTGTTGTCTTGCGCCACAGTCCCTCCAGAGTTTGCAAAAGAAATGGCCAAGCGCTGCGCCGAATTCGATGTGCTGTATCTAGATGCACCAATTTCTGGTGGTTCGCTCAAAGCTGCAAACGGGGCGTTGTCCATTATGGCTGCGGGCACCCTGGAGGCCTTTTCAGCCCTGCGTCCCGTCCTCGACAGCATTGCAGAAACTGTTTTTGAACTGGGCGATACCGCTGGAGCGGGAAGCGCAATGAAGGCTGTGAACCAGTTGTTAGCTGGCGTACACATCGCAACAATGGCGGAGGCGATGACTTTTGGAATGACCCAAGGTGTGACGCCTGACAAATTTATCGACGTGATCAGCAAATGCGCAGGCACCAGTTGGATGCTTGAAAATCGTGCGCCACATATTGCTGCGGGGAATTATACACCGCACAGTTCGGTAAATATTTGGCCGAAAGACCTTGGTATTGTTCTCGACATTGCCAAGAATGCAAGCTTCAGTGCGCCCATTACCGCTGCCGCGATGCAGCAGTTCGTTGCGGCCTCTGGTATGGGATTGGGGGCTGAGGATGACGCGGCAGTTGCTAAGGTATATGCACGAAATGCGGGCCTGACGTTGCCGGGTCAAGACGAAAAAGGTGGTGCTTAAATGACGACTGTTTTGGGCTGCATCGCGGATGATTTTACTGGGGCTACTGATTTGGCGGGGCTATTGGCTCGCAGTGGCGTACAGGTTTCTCTGCGTATTGGTGTACCAAGTGAACTACCAAAAAAAACTGGACCCTTTGAGGTAATCGCTCTCAAATGTCGCAACGCACCAGTGGCGCAAGCTGTTGCAGAGTGTCGCGCTGCGCTTGTGTGGCTGCAGGCGGCAGGGGCAAAGCGGTTTTTCTGGAAATATTGCTCGACGTTTGACTGTACAGATGAGGGCAACATCGGTCCTGTAGCTGAAGCGCTGATGAGTGACCTTGGTATTGATCAAACGATCTATTGCCCGGCATTTCCTGAAAATGGTAGGTCCATTTTTATGGGTAATTTGTTTGTTGGACAGCAACCTTTGGCCGAAAGTTCGATGAGAGATCATCCACTGACACCGATGCGGGACAGCAATTTAATGCGACTATTGTCACCACAAGTCACCAAACCTGTTGGGCTTGCTGACCGATTGAGCGTTGCAAAAGGGGCTGCTGCATTGCGGGCAAAATTGGATATCTTGAAAGGTGAGGGCATTGCCCACGTTGTGGTTGATGCAGTGGCTGACCCTGATCTTGAAATTATAGCTGAGGCCTGCCAGAATATGTCTCTAATGACGGGTGGATCGGCAGTTGCTAAGTCTTTGCCAGCTCTTTACCTTGCTGATGGAACATTGTCTGCAGATGCGCCCCAAATGCAAAAGCCTGAAATAGCTAAGGAGACCATAATACTGTCTGGCAGTTGTTCTGCAATGACCAATGCGCAAGTCTCCGAGTACATCGCGCGTGGTGCACCTGAATATCTGTTGGATCCGCTTTCATTAATAGAAACTGGCCTCGATCCAGTCTTGGCATGGCTCGCAGAACAAGACCTGACTAAAGCTCCATTGATTTATGCCACAGCTGCTCCGGGCAATGTTAAGGCCGCGCAGAGAGCAATAGGTGTGGCGAAAGTGGGTGATCTGATCGAACAAACACTTGCATCCTGCGCCGTTGCAGCACGGGACGCTGGTGCTCGGCGGATCATTGTTGCTGGGGGAGAAACCTCGGGAGCTGTAACACAGGCACTATGTGTAACCCAGCTTGATATAGGTGTAGAAATTGCCTCTGGTGTGCCGTGGACATTTTGCCATTCGGCTGGTCATCAAATTGCGCTAACGCTTAAATCGGGTAACTTTGGCGCTCCCACATTTTTTCATGACGCCCAAGCCAGATTGGACAACTTATGACTGAGGAAGCAAAGCTCCGCGAACTGATCTGTGTATTGGCCAAATCCATGTTTGATCGTGGGCTTACAGGTGGCAGTACGGGAAATATTTCTGCTCGTACTAGCGATGGTGGTTTATTGGTAAGCCCCACTGGAACCAGTTTTGGCCGCCTTGATCCTGCAAAACTAAGCCGTTTTGATGCTTGTGGCACTTTGATAAGTGGCGACGAGCCGACCAAAGAGATGCCGCTGCACACTGCTTTTTACGATACTCGATCGACAGCTGGTGCGGTCGTTCATCTGCATTCTTGCCACTCTGTTGCACTTTCCATGATGCCAGATGTCGACGCTGAAAATTTCCTGCCGCACCTTACGCCTTACGGCATTATGAAGCTAAGTCGCGTGAAGTTGCTGCCCTTCTTTATGCCGGGTGATCCAGCGATGGGTGACGCCGTGCGCGGCCTTGCAGGGAAACGATCTGCTGTAATGTTGGCCAATCACGGACCCATTGTTGCGGGCAAGGATATTGAGGCGGCGTGTAACGCGGTTGAAGAACTTGAGGACACTGCCAAGTTGGCCATGTTGACGAGAGGGCTATCCCCACGCGCATTGAGCGATGCGCAAGTGAAAGAGGTGATCACAAAATTTAATGTGGAGTGGGAGGCCTAGAGTGAGGCCGTAATCCCACCGTCTACATATAGCGTATGGCCGTTCACAAAACTAGATGCTGCGGACGAAAGGAATACAGCCGCCCCTACCAACTCATCCACATTGCCCCAACGCCTAGCTGGCGTCCTTTTGGCCAGCCATGTGCTGAATTCAGGATCTGCAACAAGTGCTGCATTTAGTGGTGTGTCAAAATATCCTGGTGCAATAGCGTTGCAATTTAACCCGTGTTGCGCCCAATCCGTCGCCATGCCTTTGGTCAAATTGCCCACCGCACCCTTGGTTGCCGTATAGGGCGCAATGCCAGGACGGGCGAGCAAAGTTTGGACTGATGCGATGTTAATAATTTTACCCTGTCCACGTCCTATCATATGACGCGCAACCGCTTGGCCCACGTGAAAAACAGATGCGATATTGGTTTGCAACAATCGCTCGAATGCATCGGCTGGAAACTCCTCAAGAGCACCGCGGTGCTGCATTCCCGCATTGTTGATAAGGATGTTAATCGCGCCGTGCTCTTCCTCAAACCCATTAACGGCGACTTTAACCTGTTCGTGATCGGTCACATCAAAGGCCAGCACATGAACTTTTGTACCTTCGCCTTCTAATATGGTTTTTGCCTCAGCTAGTTTGGTACTGTCACGCCCGTTCAGGATAATTTCTGCTCCAGCACCTGCTAGGCCGCGGGCCAAAGCAAATCCAATACCTTGGCTAGAACCAGTGATTAGAGCGCGACTACCATTCAGGTCAAACATTTCGAGTGTCATCGTAGAATTCCTTTGTCTGTTATCAGTAACTATCTGTATATTGATCTCAATTGTATAGCGGAGAAATCACTCATGACGGCTTCAAATCAATCGATTGTTATTCACGCAGCCGGTGACCTGCGTGTAGAACCGCGCGACGTGCCTGTGGTCGGTCCCGAAGAGGTGTTGATCGAGATGCTGGCGGGAGGTATTTGTGGGTCAGACTTGCACTATTACAACCATGGTGGATTTGGACCAATCCAATTGCGCGAGCCAATGGTTCTAGGTCACGAGGTCTCTGGGCAAATTACGGCTTTGGGTGTAGGTGTTCAAGGATTGCAGGTGGGGCAACTTGTGGCAGTTTCCCCTTCAAGACCCTGCCATTACTGTATTTATTGTTTGCGGGGGCAGCAAAACCACTGCCTTAATATGCGTTTTTACGGCAGTGCTATGCCCTTTCCCCATATCCAAGGCGCTTTTCAACAACAGCTTGTCGCCTTGGCCAGCCAATGTGTTGTCGCTAACGAGCTTACCCCGGGACAAGCGGCAATGGCAGAACCTTTGGCTGTTTGTCTTCATGCGGTCAAACAAGCAGGTGATCTGGTTGGTAAGACAGTGCTGATAACCGGATGTGGCCCAATCGGGTGCCTTAGCATTCTTGCGGCGCGGCAGGCTGGGGCGGCGAAGATTATTGCCACGGACCTTTTAAATTATACCTTAGATAAGGCACGTAGCTGTGGTGCAGACGACGTGCTTAATATCAAGGAGAACCCGGATGCTTTAATCCCGTTTCATAATGACAAAGGCCAAATTGATGTCCACCTAGAATGCTCAGGCGCAGCCCCCGCATTGGCCTCAGGCGTCGAATGCTTACGTCCAGGTGGTACGCTGGTTCAACTTGGGTTGGGTGGTGACATGACGGTCCCGATGCAAGCAATGACCGCGAAAGAGATCACTCTTCGTGGCTCTTTTCGGTTTCATAATGAATTTGCCACAGCTGTGACGATGATGCAAAGTCGGTTGATTGTGGTTGACCCACTTATCACTCACAGCTTTGATATTAAAGATGCAAAACATGCTTTTGAACAAGCCTGTGATCGTAGCCAAGCCATGAAAGTCCAACTTATATTTTAAGTCACTTCGGTTGTTTAGGAAGCTAAAAACATAGCTATCCATCAAATTATACTGTTGTTGCTTGAAACAATTTTCTCCTCCAGTTTGATGGTGCAGAATGATAAATTATGCTGGCTTTACTTTAGTGGTGCACCCCCACCCCACCAAAAAAAGAACTAGTTCTGTCAAAACCAAATGTAGGCTGCTGAAACGAACCTAGTTTAATATCGAAGAGGTGTGGGCCTCAATTGGGGTGCATCAAAATAAGATGTCTCTAAATTGTAAAAAAATATTATCAGATCATAAAAATCTTATTGTTGTAGGCTAGGTGGCTGTGGAGCCAGCCTCAAAGCTAACCAGTCTCCACCTCCAAATTCCCTGCAAACAGGGAAAATACAGGAAAAAATTGGAGGTTTTTGCAAGTTGGAGCGTCGAACTGACGCCCTAAACTCTCAAACTGTCACCGCCGAAAATCCAAACAGAGACTGGGGCACCTATCTGGGCCAAATATCGAGGATGAGCGGGTCTCTGTTAGATTACACCACAGCGAAGCCCCTAAGAACAGGGCATAAAAGCCCCATAAGTCGTCCGCGTCTCAATGCTTGAGGTGGTTGGCTGGGATGGTAGGATTCGAACCTACGATCTACTGTACCAAAAACAGGTGCCCTACCGCTAGGCCACATCCCAAAACCTTTCCGCTAGATAGTCTTAGCTTGATCGGTACGCAAGACCCGTTTTGGAAAAATTTCATCTGCTTGGAAATTAGTGAATGCCACGTTGCTTTAATTGAATACGTCAATCAACACAGCGCCGTCACGAGCACCGCTTTCAACCAGTTCATGAGCGTGAGACGCCATATTTATCGGGAAAACCTTTGAGATCGGGCATGTTAGTGCTTTGTCTGACAATGCTTGGTTCAATCGGGCAATTATCGAAAGGCGTTCTTCGAGTGGCAAAAGATATATTAAAATTATGTCGAGTGTGACCGCTTTGAACAGCATTTCAAAAAATGGAACTTGGGGGTTTAACGATTTGGCAGATCCGTATGCCGCAATGATTCCATTCGATTTTATTAGAGCTACATCGGCGGCAATGTTCAGGCCGAACTCCACTTCGACAACTCGGTCAATTAATCTGCTTTTGTTCGCCTCAAGGACCTTTGAGACCAATTCAGGGTCTTTGTAATTAAAGGCATGGTCAGCGCCCATTGAAAGGCACTGCGCCATATCTTGTTCTGAGCACGTGGTAATAACACGTGCACCACCCCATTTCGCAAGTTGAACTGCAAGTAGCCCCACCGTTCCACCACCGCCTTGTATAAGAACAGTAGAACCACTTATGTCACCATTTCCAAAGACAGCATGTGCTGCGGTTAGGCCGGGGATGCCCATTACCGCGCCAACCTCGAATGAGACGCCATCGGGCAGGGGTACTGCTTGGGACTGATCCAATACGATATGAGAGGACGCTGTTCCAAAAGGACGCTGCCATTGCCCGTTCCAAATCCAGACCCGTTGACCGATCCGATCTTTGGAAACATTGGAGCCAACTGATGTGATGATGCCCGCGCCATCACTGTGCGGAACGATCGTGTCAAAAGCGGGTTTAGTCATTCCCGGGCGACCTGCGCGCGCTTTAACATCTGAGGGGTTAACACCCGAAAACCGTAGTTCAACTACGACTTCATTTTCGGTGGGTTCTGAGATTTCGATGTCTGTTAATTCAAGGACATCTGAGGCCTTGCCGAATGCAGAATATGAAACTGTGCGCATGTCATGCCCCTCACGTGTGAACTTGTTATGGTTATTCTAGCGAGGTGTTTTCAGATTGCTAGGCATTGAGTAATGTTAAACGAATGCAGAGTAGAGCGTCTTGCCGCCTTAGTCACGGATTTCGTCTAGGCCGACACCCCAGATGCGCGCTTTGGGTGCCCAGCCTTTGTAGCCGCCTGAAGTCAGGCGGCACCATTCCAAATCACATTTGCCAAGACGAGCAACGACACCAACTGCTAGTGCAGCTGTTGCTGGCGCTTTTACATCTGGACGGGTCCGCAGGGTCAGGAGGTCTTTTTCAACAATGACAGAGCGGGCACCAGATAACAGTGAATAGTGAACCCAGCCGCCAAGACCATCACGGTCTTCAACACGACGCCAATGCCCATGCTCCGCTGTCACGCGCAATGGCATGCTACGGCGCTTGAAAACCCAGTCAATTCTGTGTGTTAGGGATGGGCCCCGGCGCACGTTTCCCTCTGAGGTTTTCAATGAAACAAAACGCGGCACGGGCAGGTTTGTCACTTTGCCTTTACGTTCTTGTGCGGATGCTACTGTAACCGCCAATAGCGTAGCAGACACAATGCTCAATCCTCTGGATGTAAGTTTTATTTTCATATCAAAGGCCTGTACTGCCGTTTCTCAATTTGTCGACCCATTTTACGGGAGGTTCTTGTGCCTTGGTCCGACTTCAGCCACCATGCCATAAATAGTAGGCAACCGCCAAGCGCGAAGGGGATGAAATGTCAAAGGATCGGCTAAGTGTGTTCGTGACGCGACGATTACCCGAACCCGTCGAAAAAAGACTGTCCGAACTGTTTGATGTTCAGCTGCGTACCGATGACGTTGCAATGACTCAAGAAGAGTTGGTTGCAGCTATGAAAACCGCTGACGTTTTGGTGCCAACAATTACGGATACAATTGATGCAGGGCTAATTGGGCAAGCTGGGCCACAGCTTAAACTGATTGCGAATTATGGGGCTGGAGTTGATAATATTGACGTTGCGACTGCACGTGAGCGTGGGGTTTTAGTGTCAAATACACCCGGTGTCTTAACCGAAGACACGGCTGATATGGCAATGGGTTTGATCCTTGCGATCATTCGTCGTATTCCTGAAGGTCTTGCTGCAATGCAGACTGAAAAATGGCAAGGATGGTCACCGACGGCGCTGTTGGGCGGTCGGATTGGCGGTCGTCGGATTGGAATTCTGGGCATGGGCCGCATAGGTCGTGCCGTTGCGCAGCGCGCGTCAGCATTTGGAATGCAAGTTCATTACCACAACAGACGGCGGTTACGCCGTGAAATTGAGGACGAGTTGCAAGCAACCTACTGGGAAAGCCTTGATCAAATGGTTGCCCGAATGGATGTGATTAGCATCAATTGCCCTCATACCCCGTCGACTTTCCACCTTATGAATGCGCGGCGTCTCAAGTTGATGAAGCCAAGTGCGGTGATTGTGAACACATCGCGTGGCGAAGTTATCGACGAGAATGCACTGGCACGGATGCTGCGCGATGGCGCAATCGCAGGGGCTGGGTTGGATGTGTATGAAAAAGGCACCAAGATAAATCTGCGTTTGCGTGAGATGTCCAATGTGGTTTTGTTGCCTCATATGGGATCTGCGACAATCGAAAGCCGGATCGAAATGGGTGAGAAAGTCATCATCAACATCAAAACATTCCAGGACGGGCACCGACCTCCGGATCAAGTTGTTCCGTCTATGCTTTGAACGAATAATACGCTGAGTAGAATTTAAGGAAAATGTAATGGCCACTAATCATCGAATGCCGCGTAATGAGGAAGGGATAGCAACTGTCACTGGCGTCCTTAAGCAGCAGTTTGGAGATAGGTTTCAAACAGGTGATGCAATACGTGAACAACATGGCCACACGACAACATGGTTGGAAAACCAGTGGCCTGATGCTGTGGTTTTTGCCCAAAACAAAAATGAGATATCCGAAATTGTTAAGGTATGTGCCACTCACAAAGTCCCTGTAATTCCATTTGGCACTGGAACTTCATTAGAGGGGCACGTTAACGCGCCTGCGGGTGGGATTTGCGTCGATGTAATGCAGATGAACAAAATTTTGGCGGTCTATCCTGACGACTTGTCCTGTGTCGTCCAGCCAGGGGTGACACGCGAACAGCTGAATACCCATTTACGTGATCAGGGCTTGTTCTTTCCAATTGACCCTGGCGCGAATGCCTCACTTGGCGGGATGGCCGCAACTAGTGCGAGTGGGACCAATGCTGTGCGCTACGGCACCATGAAAGACAACGTCATGGCGGTAGAAGTCGTGATGGCCGACGGGCGCATTATTAGAACTGCACAGCGCGCTAAGAAGTCGTCGGCGGGATATGACCTTACCCGGTTGATGGTCGGTTCTGAGGGTACGTTGGGCCTACTCAGTGAGATCACATTGAAACTTCAAGGTATTCCTGAAGCTATCAGTTCTGCACGGTGTACTTTCCCAAGTGTGGACGCTGCGTGCCAGACTGTAATGCAAGTGATCCAATATGGCATTCCAGTAGCGCGGATTGAGTTGCTGGACGCGCTGCAAGTTAAAGCGTGTAATGCATACTCAAAATTGGACTTACCAGAAGAGCCATTGCTGTTGTTGGAGTTCCACGGTTCTGATGCCGGTGTGATTGAGCAAGCTGAAATGTTTGGATCAATTGCAGCAGATCATGGGGGTGGGGGCTATGCTTCGACAACAAGTACCGAGGAGCGCAATAAACTTTGGCAAGCGCGCCATGACGCCTATTGGGCGACTTTGCAACTGCGCCCCGGTGCAATGGGGATTTCAACGGACGTATGTGTTCCGATTTCACGGCTTGCAGAGTGTGTGAGGCATGCACAGGAACGTCTTAAAGTGGATGGATTTATTTCCCCAATTGTTGGCCATGTCGGTGATGGAAATTTCCACTGCTTGTTGCTTGTCGACATGGAGAACAAAGACGAAATGGCGCGTGCTGCGGCGTTTGTCAGTTGGCTGAATGATTTGGCTATTTCTATGGATGGGACATGTACGGGTGAGCACGGGATCGGCCAAGGTAAGATGCCTTATCTTGAACGCGAACTTGGGGCCGCGACAGTTGATGCAATGATTGCAATCAAAAGAGCACTTGATCCCGATGGGATTATGAACCCAGGGAAAGTAGTTCGTGGTTGAAGGTCGCAGTCGTTGCAAGTGAAGTAGCAGCACGGGCTTGCGCCCACTGCTTACGTGGCTCCCCCAGTAATTATTTGGTAAGATGAAGCTTGTGTATCTGGGAGGTCGGTTTTTTGCCATGACCTGTCGGGGGACTGGCGCGTTTTTGTGTGATGCGTTTTATAACACTCACAATTGAAGGTTTAGGGAGTCGCGTTCATGAAAACTATGGTCAAAGCATTGGTTGTTGGTGGTGGTGCCGTCGGAACGTCGATTGCCTATCATTTGGCGAAGGCTGGATGGGATGATGTTATGTTGCTCGAACGCGATGAGCTAACCTCTGGATCGACGTGGCACGCCGCTGGTTTGTTGCCACTGTTCAACATGTCTTATGCTACGACCCATATCCATAAATATTCTGTTGATTTTTATAAATCCCTTGAAGAAGAGACTGGCCTAAACGCGGGGTTTGCTGTCGTTGGTAACCTGCGGATGGCACAAACTGAAGAGCGGATGGACGAGTACAAGTTGTATGCATCGACTGCAGAAACTTGTGATGTGCCGTACGTCTTTATGACCCCGGATGAGATTAAGGTGAAATGGCCGTTGATCCGCACCGAAGATCTAAAGGGCGCTTTGTATCATCATACTGATGGTTACATTAATCCTGCAGATGTGACGATGGCGATGGCCAAAGGTGCGCGGCAGCGCGGCGTTTTGATCGAACGTAAATGGCAGGCTGATGCATTTGAATGGAACGGCTCTGCTTGGGAAGTGACTTGTACTAGGATGATCGAAAAGGGAGGGAACCTGATCCCTTCTGATGAGCAGGTTGTTATTACGGCTGAGCATGTTGTGACGGCATCTGGGAACCACGCGCAGCGCACAGCCAAGATGCTTGGAATCAAGATGCCAGCGATCCCCGTCGAGCACCAGTTTATCGTAATGGAGCAAGACCCAGCGTTGGTAGAGCACCGCGCAGCTGGTAATCCAGAGCATCCCGTGATCCGCGATGCCGATGCGCAGTCATATGTTCGCGAAGAGCGTGGTGGCTGGATCTTAGGTGTTTATGAAAAGAATGCACCTGCCCGTTTCGAATACGGTGTTCCCGATAGCTTCCGTGCGGATTTGTTCCAGCTGAATCTCGAGCGGATCGAAGAACAATATATGGCGATGATCCATCGTATCCCATCCTGTGAAGAGGCTGGCCTGAAAGACGATTTCAATGGCCCTATTTGTTATACCCCAGATGGGAACCCATTGGTTGGGCCAGCACCTGGTTTGCGGAATATGTGGTTGGCTGAAGGTTTTTCTTTCGGGATAACAGCGGCTGGCGGCACAGGTTACTTCCTTGCGCAAATGATGGTTGAGGGTGAAGCTGAGATCGACATGGCCTCCCTTGATCCAAAGCGCTACGGCGATTGGATGACGACAGAGTTTGCAGCGCGTAAAAATGAAGAATGTTACGATCACGTCTATGTGGTTCACCACCCTGATGAAGAACGCCCTGTGTGCCGCCCGTTGCGCACTGCGCCTGCTTATGATCGCCAAGCCAAAGCTGGCGCGCAGTTTGGGTTTGTGAATGGCTGGGAACGCCCAAACTATTACGGCCCATTGGATGCGCCTGAGAATTTTGACTACGATAGTCGCTCATTTCGTCGTGGCGCATGGTGGGAACATGCTGTGGAGGAGGCTAAGGCAATTCGCGAAGGCGTTGGCCTAATCGATGCTACTGCCTTTACAAAGCACATTGTCAAAGGACCTGGTGCGACGGAGTTCTTGAACTGGTTCACCTGTAACAAGTTGCCATCTGTTGGTCGCATCAATCTTACCTATGCGCTGACGGTCGCTGGGACTACGCGGACTGAATACACCATCGTACGGATTGCACAGGATGAGTATTACCTTGTTTCAGCAGGGGCTTGGACTGCTTACGACAGCGATTATTTACGTAAAGCTATCGAAGATAAGGTGCCTGAATTTGGTTATGTTGAGTGTCATGATGTAACCACTCAGTGGGGCGTCTTTGCCATAGCAGGTCCAAAATCACGTGATGTTCTGAACGCCTTGGTTAAAGATGGCGATTCATCTACGGTTCTTTCAAACAAACGGTTTCCATGGCTGACAATGCGCAATATCGAATTGGGAATGTGCCCAGTGCGCGCAATTCGTGTTGCTTACACTGGTGAGCTGGGCTGGGAACTTCACCATCCAATCGAGATGCAGAATTACTTGTGGGATCAAATCGTTACTGCGGGTGAGCCACATGGTTTGAAGCTGGTTGGTGCGCGCGCGCAAAACTGGCTTCGCCAAGAGAAGTCTTATCGTGCATTCGGTACGGAGTTAGGTCGTGACGCGACACCGGTTGAAGCTGATTTACCTAGGTTTATTGATCTTTCAAAAGAGTTCCACGGTAAAGATGCAATGCTTGCACATGGGGTTAAAAGCAAATGTGTAACGCTATTGATTGATGGCCCTGATGACGCGGATCCTTGGGGTCGTGAGGCGCTGTACCATGATGGAAATCGCGTGGGGCGTTTGACATCAGGCGGCTATTCAGTTGCGTTCAGCAAGTCGATTGGCATGGGGTATGTACCTGAGGCTCTGGCCGTAGTGGGGACTAAACTTAAGGTGCGGATGTTCGATCAAATGTGGGATGCTGAGATTACTGTAGACAGCCCGTATGATCCAAAAAACACAACAATTCGCGTTGACAGTTGAGGGCACCTATTGGGGTAGGTGAAAGCCTGTCCTATGGCTCCTTCTGAAAAACCAAAGCCAAGTTGTTTGCCGGCATCTCAATTGTTTGGGCCAGTGCTAAACCGTTCTGGGTTACCTGTGAAATTACCCACTGATCGTCTTTATAACCCGTGTCTGGAGCCGATGCACGGATACCCTTGTCAAATTCGATGTCGCCTTGGCTGATCAGTTTACCGCTGCGTTTGAATGGACCGTATAAAAACAGACGACCACCCTGTGACAATGCCGTTGCGGCCTCCGCAATCAGGGTTTCAGCTTCGCTAATACTGATCAAATGGAGCAAGTTAGATAATGAAATTAAATCCATCGGATAGAGTTTAGTGCTCCAACTGCTTTGTATGGCGTTCAGCAAAAGTGGGTTATTTATGTTACTACAATTGCTTTCATCAATATAGGCCTGAATGCTGGCGATACGATCTGGATCGACTTCGGTTGGTTGCCACTGAATATTTGGCATGGCCTTTGCTAGGGTAACAATATGCTGACCGGTCCCACTTGCTAATTCCAGTGCGTTACCCTGTTCTGGCGCAATAGTTTTCAAAGCTGCGCAAATAGCATGTGCATTGCGTTCTGCAGAAGGCGCAAACAGCTTTTTGCTACCTTCAGTTTCGTTTGCGATACTGGCGTTTGGTGGTGGCACTCTATGGGTCATTTTTTGAACCTTTCTGGTGACAAAGCAACGATAATATCAATGGGCAAATCTGATCGGCGTCCGCAGGCAATATCAGCTACCAATTGAGATGCTGCAGGGGCTGTTTGAAAGCCATATCCGCCTTGTCCAGCGCACCAAATAAAATTGGGGTTTATTGGGTCGCGCCCTAAAACCAACGTTCGATCAGGAGCAAAACTGCGTAAACCCGCCCATGTTGTTTCAACACGAGTAACCTCATATGTGACGTGCTGTTGGAAGCGGTCGATCCCCTCTGCCAAAATCATATCATCAGCATATGCGTCATGGGGATCTACCAGGGTTTCGTCAGCTGGCGAGATCAGTAATTTTCCTGCTTCGGGTTTAGCGTACCATGCTTCACCTACACCAAAAAATATTGGCCATTTTGATATTTCATGGCCGAGTGGTGCGGGTGTTTGCGCCATTGAACGGCGTAATGGCGTGATACCAACTGGGGTAATATTGGCCAAGTTAGCAACTCGATCCGCCCACGCTCCAGCAGCATTCACAAGTGTATTTGATGTGTGAAATTCAGCCCCGCATCTCACATTCCAGCGGTTATTCTGAAATGTTATTTCATCAACGTTGGCATTCGTATGGATTTGCCCACCATTGTGTCTGACCGTCTTTGCAAAGTCTTGGATCATACGGTCTGTGTCTAAATCGTATGCGCTCTCGTGATAGCCAGCTCGGGTAACCGTTTCGTTGAGTATCGGAACGTACTGGCGTGCCTGGGTAGGTGAGATTTCAGTGGTCTTTAGATCAGCAATATCGCGTTCGAATTCCTCATCTTCACCACTGCGCCCAAGGATTAGAAAACCACGTGGAGTTAAATACCCACCATTGGCAGTATGGTGATAATCCGCGCTGGCACTATTGAGGGCCGTGACCGATGCACAACCATAGTTTTCTTCAAACAATGCGGCTGAACGGCCTGATGCGTGATAGCCAAGTGTGGTTTCGGCCTCTAAGACCTTAACATTGGCATGCTTAGAAATTCGGGCTGCAGCTGAAATACCTGCGATTCCGCCGCCGATTATGATAATATCTGTCATGCAGAACTCACTTTGTCAGACTTAAGTTAACCGTGGCACGAGAATTTTGAACGCGCAATCTACTGAAAGGTTTTTCACAATGCTAAGTCGGGCAAAGTCTTCACTTTTGGGCATCCAGTTTCTCGGGCTGAGCTTCGATACGCGATAGCCGTGCCATTAGTTCTTCACGGTGAAGCGCTGTTTCATCCACAGCTTCGCGCTCTTATGCTTTTTGCATCGAATTTACGATCAGACCTACCAATAAGTTCACAATTGAAAACGTAGTTATGAGGATGAAAGGTATAAAGAATGCCCATGCATATGGGCGGATTTCCATGACAGGGCGAACGCTTCCCATCGACCAACTTTCCAAAGTCATAATTTGAAAAAGTGAATACGCAGACGCGTCTAAGGATGAAAAGAATTCGGGGTGGCTACCAGCGAACAGTTTAGTTGCGATAATTGCGCCGACGTAAAAAATGATGCTCATCAAGACGACAACAGATCCCATACCGGGCAATGCTGATACCAACCCTTCAACCACTGTGCGCAGTGATGGTGAAATAGAGATAACCCGCAGTACTCGCAAAATTCTAAGCGCGCGTAAGACAGACAGCTCACCAACGCTTGGAAAAAATGCGATCCCAACGATCACGAAATCAAAGAGGTTCCAGCCGTTCGTAAAAAAACGGTAAGGGTAGGCGATCAATTTTAGGGTAATTTCTATAACAAAAATCGATAAGCAAATTGTGCCGAGTGTTTTCAACAGCCCACCTATCGTCTCCGTGACAGTTTGCGAAGTTTCCAACCCCAGAATAATAGCATTGAATGCAATCACCCCTAGGATAAAGCGGGTTGCAAATGTGCCCTCCAGCCATTGGTTTAAACGTTCTGAAGGCCCATTTGCCATGAAGTATATTGGCTTATTTCTTTGTGCTTCATATCGAATGTGTACGTCCTGTTTGCAAGCCTTTGGGTGGACTACTTCGCTGGGTTTCGAGTGTTCGCATCTTAAATAAAAAAGGCCCCGAAATACATCGGAGCCTTTCGTCGTTTGAGCTTAGCCTAAGTTAATTAGGAATTTCAGCTGTGATGCCCTCAACATAAAAGCCCATGCCAGCCAAGTCGCCGTCATTTGCTGTTTCGCCTGCCGCCAACCATGCTGAACCGTCTGCTTTGTTCAACGGGCCAGTGAATGCGTGGTAGGAACCGTCAGCAAGCGATGCTTTCAGTGCCAATGCTTCGGCTTTCACGTCCGCAGGAACTGCGTCAGAGATTTCACCGATGCCAACCATGCCAGCGCCAATGCCATCCCATGTGCTTGTGGAAGTCCACGTGCCGTCCATGACTGCTTGGGTGCGAGCGATGTAGTAAGGTGCCCAGTCATCAATGATGGATGACACGCGTGGAAGTGGACCGTATTGGCCCATGTCAGACGCTTGACCGAACGTGATCACGTTGCCTGCGTCTTGCGCTGCGGCTTGTGGTGCGGTTGAATCTGTGTGCTGCAAAACAACGTCGGCGCCTTGTTCGATTAGAACCTTAGCAGCATCAGCTTCTTTTGCTGGATCAAACCATGTGTAAGCCCAGATTATTTTGAACTCTACGTCTGGGTTTACTTTTTTCGCATGGATGTAGGCGGAGTTGATTCCACGGATAACTTCTGGGATCGGGAACGACGCGATGTAACCGACGATGTTTGATTTCGTCATTTTGCCAGCAATGTGGCCTTGTATTGCGCGACCTTCATAGAAGCGTGCTGAATATACGGACACGTTGTCGGCTTGCTTGTAGCCGGTTGCGTGCTCGAACTTAACATTAGGGAATTTGGCGGCAACGTTGATTGTTGGGTCCATGTAGCCGAAGGACGTTGTGAAAATCAGATCAGCGCCGTTCAACGCCATCTCTGTCATCACGCGCTCAGAGTCGGGGCCCTCAGCCACGCTTTCAACGAATACAGTTTCGACTTTATCGCCGAATGCTTCTTCAACAGCCAAACGGCCTTTGTTGTGCTCATAAGTCCAGCCGCCGTCTCCGACTGGGCCAACAAATACGAAACCAACTTTGGTTTTGTCTTCGGCCACAGCAGACGTTGCCAGGCCAAGTGCCAGCGCAGCGCCGGTCATTAATTTGGTGAATTTCATGTGTACTTCCCCATAGGTATTGGCCCCAGCGAGGGGCATTCGTGGTGTGCCTCTATTGTGAGGCGTGGAATATTCGCCCGAGTGACCCCGGAGCACGAGATTTGTCGGCAGATAGAATCACCAACACAACGATGGTAATAATATAAGGTGACATTGCCAAATATTCGACAGGTAACGCTACCCCTGCGCCTTGCAAATTCAGTTGTAATTGCGTGATGCCGCCAAAAAGATAGGCACCAAGCAATACGCGCCACGGTTTCCAGCTCGCAAATACAACTAGGGCTAGTGCGATCCAGCCAACGCCTGCTGTCATCCCTTCGGTCCATTGGGGGACACGGATGAGAGAGATGTAAGCCCCGCCCATGCCTGCACAGGCGCCGCCAAACATGATGGCAAGGGTGCGAATGCGTTTTACTTTGTACCCAAGCGCGTGAGCAGCGTCGTGGTTTTCACCAACGGCCCGCAGAATTAACCCCGCGCGGGTGAATTTGAGGGTTGCCCAAACGCCAGCAACGATGAGCAGACCGACGTATACGATAGGGTCGTGGCTGAACAGGATCGGTCCAAGACCGGGGATGTCCGAAAGGGGACCAAAGTTCACATCCGGCATGCGTGGTGGTTTGATGCCAACATAGTTCTGGCCCATGAGGGATGAAATGCCGAGGCCGAACAGGGTTAAAGCGAGGCCTGAGGCAACCTGGTTTGCCAGTGCAACCTGCGTTAGGAAGGCGAATAGCAATGATAAGGTTCCCCCTCCCACTGCAGCCATGACAAATCCAATAGCTGGTGATCCTGTATTTACTGAGATGATAAACCCGCAAACAGCACCAGTGATCATCATACCTTCAACACCAAGGTTCAAAACGCCAGCGCGCTCTGCCACCAATTCGCCCGTAGCGGCCAAAAGGATTGGAGTCGCTGCGCTGATGAGAGCGGCAACTAGTATGATGGGGTTGATTGCAGAAAGATCCATTAGATTAGGCCTCCATGTATCCACGTGTGCATGGTAAATGCTGTCAATATCGCACCAATTAGCATCAATCCGACGTTGTGTAAGTTGGGGCGATGAATGTGTTTCAGAAAACGGTGAACTGCTGGGTTACGTGTGGCTGCCCAAACTGGAAGAGCGAGTGCAAGAATAGCTACAACCAAGTGGACGCCAACGAAGACCCCAAGGGCGATAAAGCCGATTGTATCAACTGAGGTCAATTGGCGATGGGCCACAACGAGCATCATTAAACCCATCGCGCTACCCATGAATAGGGGCATGAAAGTTCTGCGGGTCATGTTGCAACCTCGTTTAATCCGATGCGGACACGGTAATTGGTGAGGAGGTCAAAGGCCAACAGGAAGAACAATAACATGCCTTGGAAAACCTGAATGGCTGCCGCGGGAAGTTGGAGTTGGCTTTGAGCGATGTCGCCACCGATATAGGTTAAGGCCATCAATAGGCCCGCAAACATGATGCCAATGGGATGAAGGCGACCTAAAAAGGCAACGATGATTGCGGTAAATCCGTACCCAACATTAAAGTCGATTGTGATTTGGCCTGCAGGCCCCGCGACTTCGAACATACCAGCAAGGCCGGCAAGCATCCCCGAGATTCCAAGACAAAATAGGATAAGGCGAGATGGGTTTACTCCGCCGAAACGCGCTGCTCGTGGGGCCTCGCCCGTTACCCGAATGGCAAAGCCTAAGCTATGGCGAGAGAGCAAGACATAGGCAAAGATCACTGCGATGAGGGCCGCGACGACACCCCAGTGCATACCTGATCCCGCAATGATGTCCGCATTATGAGCAGAGTCGTATTGTTGTAAGTTTCGAGAACCAGGAAACCCAAATCCTTCAGGGTTCTTTAATAAGCCAAGGGACATCGAGGCCAAGAATTGTTCCGCCACATATACCAACATCAACGAAACCAGAATTTCGTTGGTGCCAAACTTGATTTTTAAAACTGCTGGGATCGTTGCCCAGAGCCATCCACCAAAGGCACCAGCTAAGATCATCAAGGGAAAAATGAAAATACTTTCTGTCGGATAAAAGGCCAAACCGACGCCAGCACCAAAAATGGCACCCATGATGTACTGCCCCTCCGCGCCAATGTTCCAAATGCCTGCCTTGAAACCCAGGGCTAGGCCAATCGCAATCAATACCAATGGTGCGCCTTTGATCAGCAATTGCGGCCGGTAGTAAAATGCAAATTCACCGAACAATGGTTCCCAAAATATGGTGACAATCGATTGGACTGGATCTTTACCCAAAATAGCAAACAGCAGACCACCAAAGAACATAGTGGTCAGCACGGCTAAAAGTGGCGTTGCTATTGAAAATATCTGGCTTGGCTGTGGCCTTTTCTCAAACCTGATCATGTGCTGAGTCCCTCGTTCATCTTACAAAATAAACCCGCCTCGCAGGGATCTGAAAAATCACCCACGCGTTACCTCCTCATCATGTGCGCCGCCCATCATCAATCCGATCTCGTCAACGGATAGGCCAATGGCAGGCCTAGGCTGACTAAGCCGTCCCTCGTTTAGCGTGGCAAAACGGTCTGAAATTTCCATTAATTCATCAAGGTCTTGGGAAATGACGATTAGTGCGGCACCGCTTTCTGCTAGATCTAACAAGGCTTGCCTGATTGCCGCTGCCGCTGATGCATCAACACCCCATGTTGGTTGGTTAACCACAAAGACATCTGGGCGTTGTAAAACCTCGCGGCCAATCACAAATTTCTGCAAATTACCGCCAGATAATGAGCGCGCAGCATTTCCCGCGCTCGGAGTTCGTACGTCGAAAGCTTCAATAATTTGGTCCGCAAACGCACGTGCTGCAGACCAATTCAAAATCCCGCCTTTGACAAGACCTTCACGCACTGCCCCGGTCAACAGCGCATTTTCAATCAGGGACATATCTGGTGCAGCCGCGTGACCAAGCCGCTCTTCAGGCGCACTCAACAAGCCGATCTCGCGACGCGCATTGGGACCCATCGAAGCCATATCCAAGCCCTTGTATGCAATCATACCTTCGTTTGCGCGGATTTCCCCCGATAGTGCGCCAAGCAATTCGTCTTGTCCATTACCAGCAACCCCGCCGATCCCTAGGATTTCACCCTTTCGCAAACTCAAAGAAACCTCCCGTAGCGGCATTCCAAATGCCGAAGCCGGAGGTAAAGAAAGTTTGTTGAGTTCCAGGATGACTTCACCAGCTGTGGCACCGCTTCGTTGAGGTGTCTTTAGTGTGGTTCCAACCATCATTTCAGCCATATCGCGAGCAGTAGTTTCGGCGGGAACGCAGGTTCCCACTACCTTACCCAAGCGCAAGATTGTGGCGGCATCACAAAGTATTCGAATTTCTTCCAGTTTGTGAGATATATATAGGATTGCGGTACCTTCAGAACGTAGTTTGTTCAACGTTTCGAATAAAATGGAGACTTCTTGAGGTGTCAAAACGGATGTTGGCTCATCCATAATTAACAACTTTGGATCCTGCAAAAGGCATCGAATGATCTCGACACGTTGTTGTTCACCAGCGGATAAATCACCAACAATTCGATCTGGCGAAAGGGGAAGACCATAGCTTTCAGAAACTTCTCGTATGCGCGCAGCAAGTTGGCTCATTGCCGGGGCGTTCTCCATACCAAGCGCGATGTTTTCAGCCACAGTTAGGGCATCAAACAGAGAGAAATGCTGGAATACCATTCCCACACCACCCGCACGCGCAGTGCGCGGGTCTTGGGGCGCAAAGCTTGCCCCGCTAAATTCCATAGCTCCACTGTCAGGTTTGACCAAACCATAGATCATTTTGACCAGTGTGGACTTTCCTGCACCGTTTTCACCCAACAACGCGTGGATTTCACCACGCCCAATTTCAAGGCTAACGTCATCGTTGGCGACAACGCCGGGGTAGGCTTTGGTCAGTCCGCGCAGGGACAATAGGGGAGTGGTCAAGTGGAGGCCTCCTGCGGGTGCAAACCTTGAGCGTGGATACCAAGGCTATTTCTGATTAACCGATCTGCGACACTGATCGCAATCATTTGTGGGTGTTTTCCCAATGCTGGATCGCCAATTGGGCACATAATGTCTGAAACTCGCGTTTCATGATGGCCTAATGCTACAAGGCGTTTTCTAAAACGCGCCCATTTTGTCTTAGATCCGATAAGGCCACAGGTCGCAAAGCCATGTGCCAAAAGTCCGTGGCAAAGCGCTAAATCGATTGCATGTGAAAAGGTCATGATCAAATGATGGGACTGTTTTTCAGCATAGGCAATTGCATCAATTGGATTTTGGGCGGGCATGGCTGTAACACTGCCAGGAATTACTTCTGGGTATCGGTCTTGCTTTGTATCAACCCATGTGATTTTGAAATCTGTTAAAGGGGAGATAGTATTAACGACGGCACGCCCGACGTGTCCAGCTCCCCAAATCCAAAGATCATGCTGTGGCTTGTGGACCCTTTCAATTAACCATGTGCCGACTCTTCGAGTTTGTGGGGCTTCCCCGCGATTGCGAGCCGATGAAATGAGAGTTTGTACTTTAAACGGTATTTCGCCAGCGCCACGTACGATGTAATCATCTGCCAACGATTGGGCGCGCTGCAAGTCATAGATTTCAGTTAATATGTGTACCGACCCTCCACAGCATTGGCCCAAGTCAGGGCCCAGAGCATGGCGTGTCATGCAATCTTTTCCGGAAAGTGCAGATTTCACTAGGTCATATTCTAAGGTCCCGCCGCCGATCGTTCCGGATTGCCCCCCTTGCCAAACAAGCATCGCTGCACCGGTTTCGCGGGGCGCGGACCCAGCAACATCTGCGATCACCACACGTGCTACTGTTCCATGAACTTTACATGCTTCAATAAGTCCTTCGCGATCAAACATTTTGCGTCCGCCCAATAGCAGCTAACACCTCCTCGGCTGTCGCAGGTGCCTGAAGATCAGCAAAAGTGGGGCCACAGGATGCGACTGCGTCACTTAAAGCAAAAAATGCGGAGACCCCTAGCATAAATGGAGGTTCGCCAACGGCCTTGGATTTAAAGATTGTTTCGGCAGGGTTCTCTCCGTCCCATAGATCAACGTTGAATATATCGGGCCGATCGCTGCAGGCAGGAATTTTATAGGTGGACGGTGCATGTGTACGCAAACGCCCTTTTTGGTCCCAGATTAGTTCTTCTGTTGTCAGCCAGCCCGCCCCTTGAACATAGCCACCCTCAATCTGCCCAATATCCAGTGCTGGGTTGAGTGATGCGCCTGCGTCATGCAAAATATCTGTGCGCAGTATCCGATTTTCTCCCGTTAAGGTATCGACGGCAACCTCGGTAATTGCAGCACCGTAAGCAAAGTAAAAGAATGGGCGGCCTTGCCCCTCTATCCTGTCCCATTGGATGTCTGGCGTTTTGTAAAACCCAGTCGCGGACAGGCTGATCCGAGCCTGATACGCAAGTTGCGCTGCTTCTGAAAAAGTATAATTCTTGTCCGCAACGCGAACATAACCTTCGCTAAAACTGACGTCGGTTGCAGTGCAATCGTGTAGCTTGGCAAAGTGCTGGGCTATTCGGTCGCGAATTTTGTCACATGCTACCTTAACGGCCATGCCGTTCAGATCAGTGCCAGAAGATGCGGCCGTTGCTGAAGTATTGGGAACCTTGGCTGTGTCCGTTGCTGAGATTTTAATTGCATCCATTGGAACGCCAAATCGCGAAGCCGCTACCTGAGCAACCTTTTGGAACAGTCCCTGGCCCATCTCCGTACCGCCATGGTTCAGATGAATCGATCCGTCCTGATAAACATGAACCAAAGCGCCTGCTTGGTTAAGGTGTGTAAGGGTGAATGAAATGCCAAACTTGACTGGGGTCATAGCAATGCCGCGCTTGATGATAGAATTGGTTGAGTTCCAATCATCAACGGCGGCCCGTCGTTTGGAATAATCAGATGAAGACATCAAAGTGTCTGTCAGTTCCAGAATAATTGAATCCGTCACGTCTTGCCCATAAGGGGTCGTCTGTGGCTTCATCTTACCGGTCAAACTCCCGCCGGAGGCATAATAATTTTTTTGACGAACGATTGAGGGGTCCATGCCCAAGGTTTGTGCGATGTGATCTACGATCCGCTCCATTCCAAGCATGCCTTGTGGACCACCAAACCCGCGATAGGCTGTGGCACTTTGAATGTTGGTTTTTAGGCGGTGGCTTTCAATTCGAATGTTCGGCAAGTTATAGGCATTGTCTGCATGTAGCATCGCCCGATCAGCAACAGGCAGCGACAAATCTTGCGCCCAGCCACAACGGGTGTAGTGTTTTACATCAATGGCTTGGATCAAACCGTCGCTGTCAAAACCACAGGTATAGTCGATCCGAAAATCGTGCCGTTTGCCTGTTATGATCATGTCGTCGTCGCGATCATACCGCATTTTGCAGGGCCTTCCCGTTTTCAGTGCTGCGATTGCACAAGCGACAGCGAGCGCATTACCCTGGCTTTCTTTGCCGCCAAACCCTCCTCCCATTCTACGGGTTTCAACTCGAACAGCGTGCATAGGTTTGCCGATTGCATGTGCGACTTTGTGTTGGATTTCAGTCGGGTGTTGGGTCGAACTGTGAACCAATACGTCACCATTCTCAGCGGGCAAAGCTAGGGCCGCTTGGCCTTCAAGATAGAAATGCTCTTGCCCACCCATTGTAATGGAACCGTTGATGGTACGTGCCGAAGTCTCAAGGATCGCCACGGCATCTCCCTTAGAATAAATGCGGGGCCCGTCTTCGAAACGGCTATTGGCGGCTAAAGCCTCTTCAATTGTGAATATGGGAGTGCCGTCAGTGATATTATATTGCGCAAGCCGTGCAGCTTTTCGAGCCGCAGTATGAGAGTTTGCGATTACCAGAAATGTAGGTTGCCCAACGTAGGCGACTGTTTTCTCGGCCAGTAACGGTTCATCATGTGCAGAAGGTGATACATCGGAATCAAATTCCAGATCATCCGCGGTTAAGACTGCGATTACGCCCTCAGCGGCACGCACTGTTTCGAGATTCATGCTATTGAGTGTTCCCACGGCTATTGGGCTTGTGCCAAAAGCTAAGTGCAGTGTTCCGTGAGGCGTTGGGATATCGTCAACGTATCTCGCGCTGCCGTTTACATGAAGCGCTGCCGCATCGTGGGGTAGTGGCTTTGCAATGCTCATGCTGTCACCTCATGCACTGATGTGGTTTCGCCGTTTCGCTCATGCCAAACTCTGAGCAACATGTTCTGAGCCGTTTGCATCCGGTATTCAGCTGAAGCTCGCATATCTGATAGCGGAGTGAAGTCCTTTGACATCTCATCCATTGCCTGACGAATGGTATCTTCTGACCAGTCCTTCCCATTTAACGCATCTTCGGCGTGCTTTGCACGCTTTGGAATTCCAGCCATTCCGCCATAGGCGAGGCGTACTCTGGAAATTATATCGTCGTTGACTTCGATCCATATGCAGCCACAAACAGCTGAGATATCTTGGTCAAAACGCTTGGACAGTTTGTAGCAATGCAAATTGTCGGCGACCTTGGGGATTGAAACACCAGTCACAAACTCACCAATGTCACGGTCTTGTTTGCCATACTCGATGAAATAGTCCGCGATTGGCATTTGGCGTGTTTTGCTACCCTTGCGCAGGTGAAGCGTTGCGTCCAGTGCGATCAGCGCTGGAGATCCGTCTCCGATCGGGGATCCATTTGCGATGTTGCCGCCAATTGTTGCTGCATTACGAACTTGGGTGGAACCATATCGTTTGATCAAGGTCGCAAAGCTTGGGTATCTTGTTTTCATGGTTTCAAGGAGTTCAGTCAGCGTTGTCATGGCTCCAACATGTATTTCATCATCTGTTTCTGAAATGCCACGAAGCTCTGGAATGCGGTTCAAAAATGCCGTTTGACCAAGGTCCAAAAAGTGTTTCGTCACCCAAAGGCCGACATCTGTTGCGCCTGCAATCAGCGTTGTGTCTGGGTTGGCCTCATACCAGTTCGCGAAACCTTCCAAATCTGTGTGGATTAAATCCTTTTCTTTGGATTCGGCGCGCAATATCGGAGGAATTTCCACCATGTGCGCAGGGACTGGTGCGTTTTCTGCGGCTTCAGCTGCACGAATGATTGGCGCATAACCCGTGCATCTGCAAAGGTTACCGGCTAGGGTCACGTCGTGATCCGTGTCGCCGTTCAAATGCGCTGTGGCCATCGAAACGACAAAGCCGGGTGTGCAAAAGCCACACTGACTGCCGTGATGATTAATCATCTCTGTTTGGACGGGGTGTGGTGTGCCGTCGGGTGCTGAAACTCCTTCGACCGTTCTGATCGTTTTGCCGTCCAGCTGAGGTAGAAACAAGATGCAGGCGTTTAGGGCTTTGGCACCTGTTTGATCTGTAACCATTACGGAGCAAGCGCCACAATCACCTTCATTGCAGCCCTCTTTTGTTCCAGCCAAATTTTGATCTATGCGCAACCAGTCAAGTAGCGTTGTTGTGGCACTTACGTTGGTAAGTTCCACACCCTTTCCGTTTAGCCGAAAAGACACGTTCATATATTGTAACCCGCCACCCTACCAAAAGCCCAAATGTTGCGCGTCGTCGATGTGGCATAGACGTTGGCGCGAGCGTGATGGTTTTAGTTTTGCAATTGGCGGACTTTTTGGCAAGTCCTTGTGGCAACATTTGTGAGTTCGCCGTAAGTTATGGAAATGACAAATAACCCCCGATTCATCCACCTGCGCACCCATTCGGAGTATTCATTACTTGAGGGTGCATTGCGTGTTAAAAAGCTACCTGCGCTTTGTGCTGACAATAAGATGCCAGCAATGGCATTGACTGATAAAAACAACATGTTTGCGGCGTTGGAATATTCGGTTGGAATGTCGGATGCTGGCATTCAACCGATCGTGGGCTGTCAGGTCGATGTTACTTATGTTGAAAGTCGGCCGGGCGAAAAAGCGCGTGCGCCCGCAGCTGTGGTTTTACTAGCCCAGACAGAGACAGGTTACGAAAACCTGATGAAGTTGAATTCGTGCCTTTATATCGACAACCACGACCAATTGCCCCAAGTTACAGTGGATGAATTGGCCCAATACGGCGCTGGCATAATCTGCTTGACGGGCGGATCGACAGGCCCCGTTGGGCAACTCTTGCAAGCGGGTCAAAAGCCAGCAGCTCAAGCATTGATGGATCGTCTTGCCAGTATTTTCGGTGATTGTCTTTATGTTGAGCTGCAGCGCCACCCTGTTGATGGCGGTTTACCAGAGGCAGAGCGTTTAACAGAACGTCCATTTGTTGAAATGGCATATGCGATGGGTTTGCCAATGGTCGCCACCAATGACGTATATTTTCCAGCATCTAAGATGTACGAAGCTCATGATGCGTTAATTTGCATTGCTGATGGCGCTTATGTCGATCAACAAGAAGGGCGCCGTCGCCTAACACCTCAGCACTATTTTAAGTCTCAGGCTGAAATGGTGACCCTGTTTGCTGATCTTCCAGAGGCAATCGAGAACACTGTTGAGATCGCTAAGCGCTGCGCCTTCCAGACATATCGCCGTGATCCTATTCTTCCCAAATTTGCGGATGACGAGATCGCAGAATTGCGCCGTCAAGCTGAAGAAGGTTTGCGCTATCGGTTGTCCATTATCCCTCATGCGGTTGAGGTTTCGGAATACGAGGCTCGACTTGATTTTGAGCTAAAGATCATTGAGGGGATGGGTTTCCCCGGTTACTTTCTGATCGTTGCTGACTTTATCAAATGGGCCAAAGACGAAGGCATCCCAGTTGGACCGGGTCGTGGTTCTGGTGCTGGGTCGTTGGTTGCTTATGCGTTGTTGATCACTGATCTTGATCCACTGCGCTATCAATTGCTATTTGAGCGGTTCCTGAACCCTGAACGTGTGTCCATGCCTGACTTCGATATCGACTTTTGCATGGACCGTCGTGAGGAAGTTATTCGCTACGTTCAGGGAAAGTACGGCCGTGATAAGGTTGGGCAAATCATCACTTTCGGTGGGCTTCTATCTAAGGCTGCCGTGCGTGATATTGGCCGTGTTTTGCAGATGCCTTATGGGCAAGTGGATCGTCTATCTAAATTGATCCCTGTTGAAGGGGTTAAACCCGTTTCGATCGAAAAGGCGATGGCAGACGAACCGCGCTTACGTGAAGAGGCAAAGAACGAAGAAGTCGTGGCACGCTTGCTTGACTATGGTCAACAAGTTGAAGGCCTGCTTCGCAACGCTTCAACCCACGCTGCGGGCGTTGTTATTGGAGACCGTCCACTAGACCAATTGGTCCCTCTTTACCAAGATCCGCGCTCGGATATGCCTGCAACGCAGTTCAATATGAAATGGGTTGAGCAAGCAGGATTGGTCAAGTTCGATTTTTTGGGTCTGAAGACCCTAACAGTCATTCAGAATGCTGTTGATCAAATCAAAGCGTCTGGTCGCCATTTACACATCTCTGCGGATGGCTCTGAATTGTTTGAACCTCCTCAGGGTTTGATCGACGATATTGCAACGATCCCGTTGGATGATGAAGCGTCCTATAAACTATACGCCAGCGCGAAAACTGTGGCTGTGTTTCAGGTGGAATCCAGCGGCATGATGGATGCCCTGAAACGGATGAAGCCGACGTGTATCGAAGACATCGTGGCCTTGGTGGCGCTTTATCGTCCAGGTCCGATGGAGAATATTCCAACTTATTGCGAAGTGAAAAATGGGCAGAAGGAACTGGAATCTGTACACCCATTGATTGATCATATTTTGAAAGAAACCCAAGGGATCATCGTTTACCAAGAACAGGTTATGCAAATTGCGCAGGTCATGGCGGGTTACTCGCTTGGTGGTGCTGACCTTTTGCGCCGTGCGATGGGTAAAAAGATCGCTGAAGAAATGGCGAAAGAACGGCCCAAATTTGAAAAAGGGGCACAAGAAAACGGCGTTGAAAAAAAGAAAGCCTCTGAGGTTTTTGACCTTCTTGAGAAGTTTGCGAACTACGGCTTTAACAAATCACACGCCGCTGCCTATGCCGTTGTCAGCTATCAAACGGCTTGGCTGAAGGCGAACCACCCAGTTGAGTTTATGGCCGGTGTGATGAATTGCGATATCCACCTCACCGACAAACTGGGTGTGTATTTCGAAGAGGTGCGTAAGCGTCTTGATTTGCCTTGGATTCCGCCGTGCGTAAATCGTTCGGACGCTACTTTTAAAGTTGTCGAAGGTGCTCTGGTCTATGCGCTGGGCGCGTTGAAAAACGTTGGCGTTGAGGCCATGAAACTTATCACTGAAGGGCGCATGGTTGAAGGTGTCGAGCGCCCATTTTCGACTCTGTTCGATCTGGCGCGTCGCGTGGACATGAAGCGGGTCGGTAAGCGTCCGCTTGAGATGCTTGCGCGTTCTGGCGCGTTTGACCAACTCGATCCAAACCGTCAGCGTGTTTTTGATGCGCTGGATGGGTTGGTTGGATATTCGGCAGCGATTCACGAACAAAAAGGTAGCAATCAGGTTTCTTTGTTTGGGGAGGCCGGTGATGATCTACCTGAACCTCGGATCGTGCCAATGGATGATTGGTTGCCGGCTGAACGTCTAAGCGAAGAGTTTAAAGCCGTTGGATTTTACCTGTCTGGTCATCCACTCGATGACTATATGGCCGCGTTGAAACGCAAAGACATAAAAACGTTAGATCAGGTCCATGAACGTGCCGAACGTGGCGCTCACGTTGCTAAATTGGCTGGCGTTGTTGCGAGCGTGCAAATCCGTAAATCTGCACGTGGCAATCGGTTTGCATTTGCCCAACTGTCGGACACTACGGGCGGGTATGAGATCACTATTTTCTCGGATACGCTGGAAAAAGCGCAAGATCATTTGGTCACAGGTACCAAGGTTATTGTTACGGTTGAGGCGTCGCTAGAAAGCGATCAGCTGAAGCTACTGGGCCGTTCTATTGCGCCAATTGATACAGTTGTTGCTGATGTTGGTGGGATAGGTCTCAAAATCTTTATTGAAGACATCGAAGCGGTTTCAGCGGTCGCTTCTGTTCTTGAGGGTGCAGTTAAAGCTGCTCAGAACTTGGGGCGTGGACCTGTCCAATTTTGCTTGATGGACTCAAGTTTACCAGGAGAAGTCGAGATTGATCTTGGGCAAGATTTTCCAGTCACGCCGCAGATAAAAGGGGCCATTAAGTCACTTATAGGCGTTATGGAAGTCGAGGACCTATAAGACGCAATCGGCTTAGATATTCCAAAACCAACCATGGCCACGGTGGGCAGCCCTTGTCCTGGTGCGTTAGAAAACCGTTAACCCTGATGGTGAGGCCTTCGCGTGCGTAATTCTGTTATCTTGTTGACGATATTTTCTTTGGCTGCCTGTGGTGATCCACTGTCTAATTTTGAATAGATCGAAGATATTGAGCTGGCTGACGATGTTTCCGAAGCAAGTATCTTGCCTGATCCAGAAGATGAAGCTCCACGAATTGGCGTGTTGGCGCGTATCTTAAAGCGAGAGTCCGAGACTGAGATTACAAATGTAGACACCGACGATGGACCCCCTTCAGGTATTGAAGGCGAAACGAACGTTGAAGACGACTCCATCGAGGCTGCAATTGTTTCTGTGGTTGAAGAGGAAAAACCATCCGGTGTCAGAGGGTGGCTATAACGCGCTGCCGCAGAAAGTTCTTCGGCTGGCATCTCAGAAAATAAAAGCGAAATTGAAACTTTAGAGACTACCGGACCCTCGTCTGAACTGACCGAAGTGACGACAGAAGAGTCTGTGGAACCTCAGAAACGTCGCGCGCTTTTTAAACTGTTGAAAATTTTTAAGGATGAAACTCCAGATAAAAATTTCAGAACCGCGTCGCTTCAAAAAATTCTACCCGAAGAAGCTGAGACGACTGCTTTGGCAGAGCCGAAAAAGAAACTCAGTTTTTTGGAAGTAGTTCAAGGGAAATAGCTCGCAAAGGGTCGGATGCTCAGGATGTTAGTTTTGGGACAACTTTGCCCTATGGGAGAAGTCGCCAGTGTTTGTGATGCTAAGGGACAAGAGGATTTGGGTCGTCGTTTAGGCAAAGCACCCGCATCGGGCCGTGGATATAAGTTGTATAATAGCTCCCCTGATACAACAGGTCCGCGAACGTTCTACATAACAGGTTTCAAAGATAGGTGCCCACGCCAGTTTACTGCAGCGCTCGCATTGTTTGGTTCACCAGAAGTGCATGAGCAATTGCGCTACGGCCGAGCAAGCAAACTATACCCGTACTCGACAGCTGACAAAGCATATTAGAAAGTTAAGTCTTCCGTATGTAAGGTTGGAAAAAACAAACCATGCGGTGCAAAATTGAAAACGCTTGAGCATAATACAGTGTTTATCAGTACTTATGAAAAATTCTCAGACAACGCACGTTGGGCCAACAATTCTATTGCATGATGGTATTGTCGCCGCTGCAGTAATCAAGACGCCTTAAGCGTCTTTTGCTAAGTTAGTAATGTGGTGGGCGCTCATCACCGATGACAATACCGCCACCTTGACTGTTTTCACGCTCACCTTCGCGCTGCATTAACATAAACACCTTACGGGTTAGGTCAGCAATTTCGCCTTCTTGCTTTGCTACAATGTCAGATAGGTCTTCGACGGTGCGCGTCAGGTGTGCAATGTCTTCTTCTAACTTTTCCATGTCACATTCCTTTGGCCGCGTTTCTTCGTTTGGACTAACCTATTTCGTATGATGTTCACAATGGTTACCTATCACCTGAAGACGTAGAAACCTTGCCCCTTTTGCCCCCATCGGGTAAGGCCTGCCCGAGCCTTATTCAACGGGCTTCGCCCTAAAGGAACAGACAATGGCCAAGCCAAAAAAACCACAACGCCCAAAGGCCGAAGCGCCCAAAGGTTTCCGCGACTATTTCGGTAACGAAGTCACCCAGCGTGGCGAGATGCTAAAAGCGATTGCGGATGTGTATCATCGATATGGTTTTGATGTTTTGGAAACCAGCGCTGTTGAGACGGTCGAAGCACTTGGAAAGTTCTTGCCAGATGTCGATCGCCCAAATGAGGGTGTATTCGCATGGCAGGAAGACAACGAGGGTGACAAACCAGGTGACTGGTTGGCACTTCGTTATGACATGACAGCGCCTTTGGCTCGTGTTTATGCAGAGCATCGCAATGAGCTGCCAAACCCTTATCGCCGTTACGCGATGGGGCCTGTTTGGCGTAATGAAAAACCGGGGCCAGGTCGTTTTCGCCAGTTCTATCAATGTGACGCGGACACTGTTGGATCTGCGTCTATGGCTGCTGATGCAGAGATTTGTGCTATGTTGTCTGACACTTTAGAAGGCGTCGGAATTCCGCGTGGTGATTATGTTGTTCGTGTGAACAACCGCAAAGTTCTTAACGGTGTTATGGAGGTTGCTGGTGTTCTTGATCCAAATAACCCCGATAAGTTCGCATCTGAACGTGGCATCGTATTGCGCGCGATTGATAAGCTTGACCGCCTTGGTTTGGAAGGCGTCCGCGCATTGTTGGGTAAAGGCCGTAAAGACGACAGTGGTGATTATACCGATGGTGCTGGCCTCACTGATGCGCAGGCAGATATCGTGATGGGGTTCATGCAGGCAAAACGTGACACTGGTGCTGAAACGCTCGCACGGTTGAGCGAATTGGTTCAAGGCTCCGAAACTGGCGTTGCAGGTGTGAAGGAACTGAAAACAATTGAGGACCTGCTGTCTGCTGGCGGATATGGCCCTGATCGTATCGAGATTGATCCATCAGTTGTGCGCGGCCTTGGCTATTACACGGGCCCCGTCTACGAAGCAGAGCTGACATTCGAGATCTTGGACGAGAAGGGGCGTAAGCGCAACTTTGGCTCCGTCGCTGGAGGTGGTCGTTACGATGACCTCGTAAAGCGCTTCACTGGCCAAGAAGTTCCAGCAACCGGCGTATCCATTGGCGTCGATCGCCTCCTTGCTGCACTTCAGGCCAAAGGGCGCATGGAAGCTGAAATTGTTGGCCCAGTTGTTGTGACTGTTATGGATCGTGACCGCATGGCGGATTATCAAGCGATGGTAACTGAATTGCGTCAGGCGGGAATTCGGGCCGAAGTGTACCTTGGCAATCCAAAGAATTTTGGCAACCAGTTAAAGTATGCTGATAAGCGATTGTCACCGATTGCGGTGATCGAAGGTGGTGATGAAAAAGAGCGAGACGTGATCCAGATCAAAGACCTTGTTCTTGGCGCAAAGATTGCCGAGACGGCGAGCCTTGAAGAATGGAAAGGCTTGCCCAGTCAATATGAAGTACCCCGCGATCAGTTGGTGGCCAAAGTTCAAGAGATTTTGAACAATGACTGAAGCACGTAATCGCGCACTAGCGTTGCGCGCAAATTTTGAAGTGGCTGGCGCTGTCGTTGTGGAACCCCCTGTTCTACAGCCAGCTGAGACGTTACTAGACCTTTACGGCGAAGATATCCGTGCACGCGCCTACATGACCAACGATGCTCTGCGGGGTGAGCAGATGTTGCGCCCTGACTTTACCGTTCCAGTTGTCCAAATGCATATGGCTGACGGGGCGGAACCAGCACGGTACACCTACGCTGGTGAAGTTTTCCGCCGCCAAGACGATGATTTAGATAGAGCGAGTGAATTTCTTCAGGTTGGCTACGAGGTTTTTGATCGAAGCAATCCAGCAGCCACAGATGCAGAGGTTTTTGCGCTGGTATCGGATGCGGTGTCACATCTGGATGTGCGGGCTTCTACGGGAGACATCGGGATCCTAATGGCCGCTGTTCGGGGTTTGAAAACCAGTGAGCGCCGCAAATTGGCACTTATCCGTCATGTCTGGCGACCACGCAGATTTCGCGCTCTGCTGGACCGATTTTCTGATCGTTCAGCTGTGCCGGAAAGCCGTATTGCATTGTTGGCCGACAATGATCCATTCCAAAATATTGGAGCTGTCGTTGGCAAACGTACGCGATCTGAGATCAGTGCGCGTGTTGCTGCGTTGCACGAAGATGCCAAGACTGATCCTATCAGCGCCAACGAGATGGATGTCATCGATGCATTGTTGAATGTGCGTGAAACAATCCCCTTCGCGCTTGAACAACTACGTGACTTGGCCGTGGACATGCCGGCAATCAGTCAAGCTGTTGAAGGATTGCAAGCTCGCAGCGAGGCACTGAGCCAACGTGGTGTTGATGTTGATGCATTGTCCTTTGAAGCAAACTATGGTCGAACTTCGATGGAATACTACGACGGATTTGTTTTTGGGTTCTATGTGAATGGACGCGCTGATCTACCGGCGTTGGCCAGTGGTGGGCGATATGATGCTTTGACCAGACGGTTGGGAAATGGCGTTGAGATTCCTGCGGTTGGAGCTGTCTTGCGGCCTGGTTTGATCGTCGAACTGGAGGGTTCATAATGACTTTGAAATTAGGTGTTCCGTCTAAGGGACGGTTGATGGAAAAGACCTTTGACTGGTTTGCCAAACACGACATCACATTGAGCCGTACAGGTTCTGATCGCGAATATGCAGGCAAGGTTGAAGGTATTGATGACGTTTCACTGGTGCTGCTGTCAGCTGGAGAAATTCCGCGTGAATTAGCTACTGGGCGTATTCACCTTGGTGTGACCGGAACCGATTTGATCCATGACAAATTACCGCTGTGGAAAGATCAAGTGGTGTCTGTTGCGGAGCTTGGGTTTGGCCATGCGGATCTGATTATTGCGGTACCTAACGCTTGGGTCGATGTGGACACATTGGATGATCTAGATGCTACCGCTGCTGCGTTCCGTGAAATTCACGGTATGCGCTTGCGTGTGGCAACAAAATATCACCGTTTGGTTCGGGAGTTTTTGCGTGATGCAGGTGTCGCTGACTATGCTCTGGTTGATAGCCAAGGAGCAACTGAAGGCACCGTTGCAAACGAGACAGCTGAAGCGATTGCAGACATTACCAGCACTGGCGATACGTTGCGAGCCAATCACTTAAAAATTCTCAGTGATGGTTTGGTGCTGGCTAGTCAGGCAACACTTTGGCGCAGTCGTACCGCTGATTTGGATGCGAAAGAGCGTAATGCATTGAACGCCTTGCTGGGACGGATCGAAGCATAGTCTTTGATATGTCACTGGCCAAGGCAATCTGTTGCCGGCCTAATAGAGTCTGATGGTTGCCAGGAAGAGCACCGCCAATCGCGCGGCTCTTTTAACTGCTAATAATACCTGATGATTGCCAAATGTTCGGTTCGGCAATTGGGAGGGTATGAGAATTCAATAATGTGGAAAGAAAAAAAGATCCTTTGCATTCTGCCTGAGGCCGCTGGCAAAGCGTCTGCGCTGAATTGAAATCAACAAAGTGCGCCCATTTTCAACTGATGAAGCCGATTACGGTAATATATTTCTGCGTTCGGACGTGGCATCAGCCTTGAGCTAAGGTCTCTCTTAAACCTGAAATTAAAAGGGACAGTGCAGAAAGCACTGTCCCTTTTTTATTCAATTTACTCCACCATTCGAGGCCTAAGGAAAAGTTATGGTGTGAGCCCAAGATAAGGTATGCTGTGTCTGACAATCGCCTATGTTACGCTTAGCCACATTTGCTGAAGCCGCAGCTGCCACACGTCATACAACCCTCAATCATGCGCAAGTCATAGTCACCACAGCTGGAACATGCTTTACCCCGTGGTTGGTCCATTTTCAGGATCTCTGCTTGTGGGTCTGATTTTAGCCCCATGCCAGTACCTTCGATAAAACCAGTTGCAACGAGGTGTTGTTCGATGACCCCACCAATAGCGGCCAAGATTGAAGGGATATATTTGCCATTCATCCATGCGCCACCACGTGGGTCGAACACAGCTTTGAGTTCTTCAACTACGAAAGAAACGTCGCCACCACGACGGAAAACCGCAGAAATCATGCGTGTCAGCGCTACCGTCCAAGCGAAGTGCTCCATGTTTTTGGAGTTGATGAACACTTCAAACGGACGACGATGGCCACCATGGATTACGTCATTGATTGTGATATAAATCGCGTGCTCGCTGTCAGGCCACTTCACTTTGTAAGTGTTGCCGTCTAGCGCTTCTGGGCGATCCAGTGGCTCTGCCATGTAAATAACATCTGCACCTGGATCTACCTGCGGCGCTTCATCTGACGCTTCTGAAACGCTTAGGACTGACCCGGTTACATCATTCGGGCGATAGGTCGTACAGCCTTTGCAGCCTGTGTCCCATGCCTGCATGTATACATCTTTGAATGATTCAAAATCGATGTCTTTGGGGCAATTGATCGTTTTCGAGATCGAGCTGTCTACCCACTTTTGCGCTGCAGCTTGCATCTTGACATGGTCGAGTGGTGCAAGCGTTTGGGCGTTTACGAAGTAGTCTGGAAGTTCAGCGTCGCCGAATTTATCGCGCCACATTTGTACTGCGTAATCGACAACTTCTTCTTCTGTGCGCGAACCGTCTTTTTGTAGAACCTTGCGGGTGTAGGCATATGCGAACACCGGCTCGATGCCAGAACTGACGTTGCCAGCATACAAGCTGATTGTGCCTGTTGGTGCGATCGAGGTCAGCAATGCGTTGCGAATGCCGTGTTTGCGAATCGCGTCACGGACATCGTCGTCCATCATTTCCATTGTTCCAGAGGCTAGATAACCTTCGGCATCGAACAATGGGAACGCGCCTTTTTCTTTGGCCAAATCGACAGACGCCAGATATGCAGCGCGTGCAATTGCTTTCAGCCATGCTTCGGTTTGTTGTGCCGCTTCGTCTGATCCATAGCGCTCGCCAACCATCAGCAGTGCGTCGGCTAGGCCAGTTACACCCAAACCAATACGGCGTTTTGCTTGTGCTTCGCGTGCTTGTGCTTCAAGTGGGAATTTGGATGCATCAACAACGTTGTCCATCATGCGGACGGCGGTTGCGACCAAATCAGACAATGCAGTTTCGTCTAATTGCGCATTGTCTCCAAATGGGTCTGAGACCAAGCGCGCCATGTTGATGGAGCCCAGCAGACACGCGCCATATGGTGGCAACGGCTGCTCGCCACATGGATTCGTTGCTGCAATAGATTCGCAATAATTTAGATTGTTCGCATCATTAATGCGGTCGATGAAAATCACACCTGGTTCGGCGTAGTTATAAGTTGACTGCATGATCTTATCCCACAACTTGCGGGCTTGAACGGTTTTGTAGACTTCACCATTGAACAGCAAATCCCATGAACCGTCAGATTTCACAGCTTCCATAAATGGATCAGTGATCAAAACGGATACGTTGAACATGCGCAAACGAGCTGCATCTGATTTGGCGGTAATAAAATCATCAATATCAGGGTGGTCACAACGCATAGTCGCCATCATCGCACCGCGACGTGAACCGGCTGACATAATAGTGCGACACATTGCGTCCCAGACATCCATGAACGACAACGGACCAGATGCGTCTGCCGCCACACCTTTTACATCTGCGCCCTTGGGGCGAATTGTGCTGAAGTCGTAACCGATGCCACCACCTTGCTGCATTGTAAGCGCCGCTTCTTTGAGCATGTCAAAGATGCCACCCATACTGTCAGGAATGGTGCCCATTACAAAGCAGTTGAACATAGTGACTTTACGCGCCGTACCTGCACCGGCTGTGATCCGTCCTGCTGGTAGAAATTTAAAATCTTCAAGGGCTTCAAAAAACTTGCCTTCCCAGGCGCTGGGGTCTTTTTCCACAGACGCAAGATCATTGGCGATACGGTGCCAAGAGTCTTCAACAGTCACGTCCTTTGGAGTACCATCTGCTTCTTTGAAGCGATATTTCATATCCCAAATTTGTTCGGCGATGGGGGCAGCAAAGCGGGTCATAACGTGATTCCTTGAAATGTCGTTGTGCAGGGTGCAGGTGAATAGCTAGCCTGTTTTTAGAGAGTTCCACAACTACTTGATAAGCTTTCCACCCAGACTAATTTATGGCAGGTGAAGTACTACATGTAGGTAGGGTGGCAATGAGCAAAACAATTAATCTGGTTAAGTTATCGGTAGGCACTGAAAACGTTGAAGGTTTGGAAGATTGGCAGTCAATTCGCCAGATGCAAACCGCCGATGGCCTGCCACATCATGTCACACGCATGTGGCCTAAGCGCGAAGCAGAAATAGTAAATGGTGGTTCAATCTATTGGGTTATTAAAGGCGCGATTCTATGCCGTCAGAGGATTTTGCGTCTTGATGAATTTGTCGGATCGGATGGAATTCGGCGGTGTTCTATAGTCTCAGACCCTGAATTGGTTCTGACGCAAGCCAGTCTGAAGCGTCCGTTTCAAGGTTGGCGCTACCTCAAAGTTGAAGACTCACCTATCGATTTACCCAAGGGGCGCGGTCAGGAAGAGCCCTTGCCGGATGAGTTGAACCGGGCGCTTGCTGAAATCGGTGTTCTCTAATTGCTCACCAAACCAGTCAGGTCTGGTGTGAAGACCTTAAGAGGATGTTTATCTTGCCACAGTGTCTGCAAATCCTAAGCCTAAATGCGGTTTAGCCCAGCGTGGTTTTTCAGGGTGAATAAGCTATTACTTGCTCGGGGGCAGCTTGTATTGGATTTGACCATGTTTCGTTTTTTGACCGCGGCCCTAGTTTCCCTTCTTATTCCGATTGCATCAGCACAAGCTGGTGACCGTAGTCTTATCGGCTATGGCCGGTTGATCACGGATGACTTCATTGGCGATGGTAAGGATCGCTGGCGCAGAGGCTCCGTCGCGTCTTCTCGTGTCTGGGGGCCTGAATGGGCGGGTGAACTGCCAACAGGTGTTGGTAAAAGCCTCGAATTGCGATTGGGTGCTGAAATTATAGCACCAGAAAGTTTGGATGCATTTAACCGCAACGATCGTCGTTACAGTACGTCTTTGCCTATCAGTACTCATACGCAGTATCTGGCAGGTCAAACTGAAGTTTCAGCTGGCGGTGACCTTGTCTTCGTCGGCCTGCAAACGGACCTTTCACAGTTTCAAGGCGCATTGCGCAATGCCCTAAGCGTTCCTGAGCTAGTCGACTCAGTTCTCAACAATCAAATAAGGAACAGCAT
The DNA here is from genome assembly GCA_905182105.1 of uncultured Paracoccaceae bacterium. Lineage (GTDB taxonomy): Bacteria > Pseudomonadota > Alphaproteobacteria > Rhodobacterales > Rhodobacteraceae > Ascidiaceihabitans. Next base: position 79,893 of record CAJJAR010000002.1, on the reverse strand, counting down.
CAACCCGACAGCTGCGTTGGAATTGCTGAGTGAACGCAGCTAGGTTCGCCCATTCGCGAAAGCACGTGCTGGGGTGGAAACATATGTACGCGCAGGATTTGATCTAACCTTTGGCTCCTTGGGGCGTGGTGAGCTAATGTCATGTGATCCGGTCTCTGGTCAGCGCTATAGAACCGTTGCAAATGACTGGTCTGGGCTTAGTGTAGTTTTGGGTGCAGATTTCGCTTATGTCGGGAGTTCTGTCTATTTCCCCGAAACGCGTGGCCCTTCAGTAAGCAAAAACACGAGAACGTGTTCGATTGGGCATTCACTGGCAAGGCGAGAACGAAGTAGCCTTGTTTTATGGGATGACGTGGCTTGGCGAAGAGTTCGAAGGCCAAGATGGTGGACAAGTAATTGGGCCTGCACGACTCAACTTTAGGTTCTAAACGCAACAGTTTGGTAACTGACACAAATCCGTCTTTTCACTATGATTCGGTTTTATTATTGATAGTTCAAAAGAAGCCCAAAAGGGCTCGTAAATGAGGCAGGCAAGCAGGCAATGAAAACGGGCTTAAAAGGCACGTTCGTAATATCCTGGTCGCAAACAGAAATAGACGGTCTTGAGGCCGCGCCAGTGCAATCCCTAAACGTGGGTGCGGCGTGGTTCTGGAGAGGGGACGCCATCCGTGTGGATGGCCCGGCTGAAGTGTTGCGGCTAGATAAAGCGGATGAATCAAAAAATTTACGCAAACGGGCGGCACGAATGTTGCACCGTTTGGTAGGCGCAGCAGTTGATGATAAACCGCTCGTTCCACATGAGTTTATGGATGAAAATCCGCTTGTGGATAGCAGTTTTGTCGTCACCGATGGGACGCAAAGCTACACTGTGACTTTGATTGAAGTTGGGCGTGGTTCTCAGCCATTACTAATGTTTTTGGACGAAACCCCACCTCTTGGTTGTGACCTTTGGGTCGTGCATCATACTTTGGGCGTGGTTTCTTTTAATTCTATGGGTCCAGAAAGTGGTGGTGTGATTTTTTTACGGCAGGAACACGTATCCTGACGCCAGATGGGCTCCGTTTGGTTCAGGATCTTCGTGAAGGCGACATGGTTCGGACCAAAGACAATGGTGCGCAAGAAATCGTCTGGAAAGGCGCTCGTCGTATGACCGGGGCGCACATGTTTGCGATGCCACACTTGCGCCCAATCCGTATTCGTATTGGGGCGTTGGGTGTCGAACGACCGGATGAAGAGCCGCTGGTTTCACCGAGCCACCGTATGTTGATACAAGGGGACGAGGCGATGGCCTTGTTCAAAACGCCTGAAATCTTGGTAACGGCGAAAGATTTGATCAACTGTAAGACTGTGATAGTTAATGAGACTGTTCCAGAGGTAACGTATATTCACCTGCTGTTATCGGATCATCAAATTTTGTGGCCGAATGGCGTGGAAACTGAAAGCTTCCATCCAGCCAGTGCAGCGCTTACAACCCTTGATGCTTCGGATCGCAAGCGACTTATAACGCGGTTCTCCGACTTAGAATTTGATCCACACACTTATGGTGGCAGCGCACGTCGCAATCTTTCGGTAACTGAAGCTGCAATAATGAGCCACGTGGCTTAAACGGCCACGTGGCTCCCGCTACTCAGATTTCATTAGCTCTGCGATGACCGCTTTGGCACTTTCTGACGACCAATTGGCATCACCACGCAGTCGCGCAATTTCTTTGCCACTGGGGTCCATGATAACAGTAATGGGCAGTCCAAAAACGCCCATTTGGCTGGCAAGAGATTGCTTGGGATCCTGATATCGCGGAAGGTTCTCGATATTTGAGTCAGCGAAGAATTTTGAAATTCCTGCGGGGGTGTTTCGGCCAGTGGCAATAGTTACAACTTCGAAATCGTCACCGCCAAATTCGGCCTGCAATTCTGACAGCATCGGCATTTCTTTGCGACAAGGCGCACACCACGTTGCCCAAAAATTAACCAAGACATATTTGCCGCTGTAGTCGCGCAGTGTTTTTTCGCCGCCGTCATTGGGCAAAATGAATGCCACGCTAGAAGTAGCTTCTGGCGTTGTATGGAATACCAATTTTTTCATATCACCCGTGCGCAAAGCCGCTGCTGCAGAGGTGTCTGCAAAGCTAGGGGTGGCACCAAGGGCAATCGCCGTATACATGATCGCAGCAATATAACGTTTCATTTTCCCTCCGAAGGGTCAGACGATGACAAAGAAAACCAGCAATACCATGTGGGGCGGCCGTTTTGCCGCTGGACCAGACGCGATTATGGAGGCAATAAATGCTTCAATCGGTTTCGACCAGCGCATGGCTTCCCAAGATATCGAAGGCTCGCGCGCCCATGCCGCGATGTTGGCGGCGACAGGTATTCTTACAGATAGTGATGCTGATGCCATTCGTGAAGGCCTTCTCACGGTCTTGTCAGAAATTGAGGGTGGAACGTTTCAGTTCTCAACAGCGCTTGAAGACATTCATATGAATGTTGAAAGCCGTTTGAAAGAAATCATCGGCGAACCTGCGGGTCGTTTGCACACAGGTCGTTCGCGCAATGACCAAGTGGCTACTGACTTTAAGCTATGGGTGCGTGATCAATTTGACGCTGCTGAAGCCGGTTTGATTGCTTTGATCCAAGCGCTTTTGGGCCAAGCCGAAGCTGGGGCGGATTGGGTGATGCCCGGTTTCACGCATCTTCAAACCGCGCAACCTGTAACATGGGGCCACCATATGATGGCCTATGTTGAAATGTTTGGCCGCGATTTGTCCCGTGTGCGTGATGCACGCAAGCGTATGAACGAATCCCCGCTCGGTGCTGCGGCGCTTGCGGGCACGTCTTTCCCAATTGATCGACACATGACTGCTGAAGCTTTGGGCTTTGACCGTCCATCAGCCAACTCACTGGACGCAGTGTCTGACCGTGACTTTGCGTTGGATTTCCTAAGCGTGGCCAGCATCACTGCGATGCACCTGTCCCGTTTTGCTGAAGAGTTGGTAATCTGGTCCTCTGCTCAGTTCCGTTTCGTAACATTGTCGGACCGGTTTTCAACGGGTTCTTCAATCATGCCACAAAAGAAAAATCCGGATGCTGCTGAATTGATCCGCGCCAAAGTTGGTCGGATTTATGGCGCAAATACTGGGTTGATGATGGTAATGAAGGGGCTGCCGTTGGCCTATTCCAAGGACATGCAAGAAGACAAAGAGCAAGTTTTTGACGCTGCTGATTCATGGATGCTGGCAATGGCTGCGATGGAAGGTATGGTCAAAGACATGACCGCCAACCGTGATAGTCTAAAGGGCGCCGCTGGTTCAGGTTTCAGCACTGCGACTGATTTGGCTGATTGGTTGGTTCGCGTCTTGGGTATGCCATTCCGCGATGCGCACCACGTGACTGGAACTCTTGTTGCGCTTGCTGAAAGCAAAGACTGTGATCTACCCGATCTGACCCTTGAAGATATGAAATCAGCCCACGAACATATTACAAACGAAGTCTTTGACGTCTTAGGCGTGCAAAATTCCGTGGACTCGCGTATGTCTTATGGCGGAACAGCACCTGCGCAAGTGCGCATTCAGGTGCAGCGCTGGAAAGATATATTGAAATGATCCGTTTTATTGCCCTTATTGCATTTACGGCACTTGCGTCTTGCGGCGTAGATGGTGCGCCGATTAAGCCTACTGTAAACGCTGGTATTAACGTTGGTTCAGGTGGTGTGAAGACAGGTGTAAACCTTGGTGCAAGTAAGGGTCTATTGTCTGTCAATTGGAACCTGTTTTGATGCCATCACCGTTGCGAATTATCTATTTGGCCCTCGCCATCTGGGGCGCTATCCATCCGATGTATTACTTTACTCAGTGGTTTGCCCAAAACGGTTTTGACCTGATGGGTATGGTAAATGCGTGGCATGTGAATGCTGCGTCTAGCGGCTTGGTTTGGGATTTAACAATCGCATTTTTCGCGCTGACCGTATGGATCATTGCCGAAGTTGCCGTGCGTCGCAATTGGATTGCTTTGATCGCAATTCCAGCAACGATCTGCATCGGCGTTTCATGCGGTTTGCCACTGTATCTATTTTTACGCACGCGGCCTGTAACATAGGCCAGTTGCCATTGATCTAGCCCCCAATTAGTGGCTATTCACAGGTATGGATCATTTCTTATATAAAAACGGCGCATTGCACGCCGAAGATGTTCCGGTGGCCGAGATTGCCGCCGCCGTGGGCACGCCATTTTATGTGTACTCAACCGCGACATTGCTGCGCCACTTTAAGCTGTTTGATGATGCACTTGAAGGTATGGATCATCTTGTCTGCTACGCGATGAAAGCGGCCAGCAACCAAGCGATCCTTAAGACGCTGGGCGATGCTGGTGCAGGCATGGATGTGGTCTCTGGTGGTGAATACATGCGGGCCAAAGCCGCAGGTGTTCCTGGCGACCGCATTGTGTTTTCTGGTGTCGGTAAAACGGCTGATGAAATTCGGTTGGCATTGACTGGTGGTATCCGCCAATTCAACGTGGAATCGGAACCTGAGATGCAGGTGCTGAACGCTGTAGCGCTTGAACTGGGCGTCGTTGCGCCGATCACCATTCGTGTGAACCCTGATGTTGATGCCAAAACTCACGCCAAGATTGCGACTGGAAAATCTGAAAACAAATTTGGTATTCCGATTTCACGCGCGCATGAGGTTTATGCGATGGCTGGCGCGATGAAGGGGTTAGATGTCATTGGCATCGATGTTCACATCGGCAGCCAGCTGACTGATTTGGCACCGTTTGAGGCCGCCTATAATAAAGTGGCAGAACTGACCGAAGAGTTGCGCGCCCAAGGCCACAATATCAAACGACTAGATTTGGGCGGCGGTCTGGGAATTCCATATGAGCGTTCGAACGAAGCACCACCATTGCCAAGTGATTACGGTGCTTTGGTTAAACGTACGCTTGGCCACCTGGGATGCGAAATTGAAATCGAACCGGGTCGTTTGATCGCAGGCAATGCGGGCCTGATGGTCAGCGAAGTGATCTACGTCAAAGAAGGCGAAGACCGTGAATTTTTAATCATTGACGGTGCGATGAACGATTTGATCCGTCCTGCAATGTATGATGCCCACCATGATATCGTGCCTGTTGTTGAACCTGCTGCTGGTATCGAAATGGCAAAATATGATGTTGTCGGTCCTGTCTGTGAGTCTGGCGACACATTCGCAAAGCACCGCGAAATGGCACCGATGAAGTCAGGCGATTTGGTCGCGTTTCGTAGCGCTGGCGCATACGGCGCAGTTATGGCGAGCGAATATAACAGTCGCCCGCTTATCCCTGAGGTTTTGGTCAACGGCGATCAATTTGCGGTTATCCGCGCACGCCCAACCTTTGACGAAATGATAAATCGAGATACCATACCAGAATGGCTCTAGGCGCGTTGATGCGCCGAAGATGAGTTGGAGTGGTATAAATGGCGTCAAAGCCTTCTAAGCCTGAAGTTCAGCGCGGGCTAACTGCCTTGCGTTGGCCGCTACGGTTTACATGGTTGAGTATGTGTTTCGAAAGTGCAGCTTACGCGCTGTGGTCGTTTTTGAGTGTCGTTCTTGTTGTACTCGCTGCTTTGATGTTTGGCCTACATGATGTCCTTCCAATTGATTTTCTTTGGATAGGAACGGTTGTGGCGGCATTTGCAGGGGCAGGCGCGCTTGCTTTTGCGATGCTTCGGTTCCACCCCCCATCCAAAGCAGACGCAATTGAGCGTTTGGATCAAAGTCTTTCCGGTCGTCCAATTCAAGCGCTGACGGATACCCAAGCGATTGGTTCAGCCGATTCAGCCTCTGCATCAGTTTGGGCTGCTCACCAAACACGAATGATCGCAAAAACAGTGGCTGCGAAAGCAGTGCCCGCCAAAGTGCGTATCGCTTCGCGTGATCCGTTTGCACTGCGCTATATCGCAGTGGTTTTCTTTGCGGTTGCATTGATTTTTGGGTCGGTTTCGCGTGTTGGGACCGTTGGTGCCGTGGTTGGTCCTCTCGATGCGTTAGCGACTGGTCCGGTTTGGGAAGGGTGGATTGATCCGCCGCGATACACTGGTCGCCCTACGCGTTATTTGAACGACCAACCGCAGGGTGATCTCTCCGTCCCAGTCGGCAGCATGATCACCTTACGTTTTTATGGAGAGGTTGGTGCGCTTGCTTTGTCAGAAACAGTTTCCGGACGCACAGTCTTTCCAGCTGCGTCTACCAAAACGCAGGATTTTCAAATCCTGCAAGATGGTGAATTATCAATTGAGGGTCTAAATGGGCGTAATTGGTCGGTCATTGTGGTGCCTGATGCGCTTCCGATTGTCGCCTCTCTCAATTCAATCGACAGCGATGCAAATGGAGTGATGACGTTACCGTTCTTTGCGGGTGATGATTACGGGATCGAAAGTGGCAAGGCGCAATTCTCCCTCGATTTGGTAGAGGTATCAAGGCGTCATGGTTTAAGTGTTCCCCCTGAAGCGCGTCCTGAGCTAACCGTTTCTTTGCCAATGCCAGTCGTTGGTGATCGCAGTGGGTTTGAGGAAGCTTTGGTAGAGAATTTTTCCAAACACCCATGGGCAAACCTACCTGTTATTGTGAACCTCAGTGTGCTGGATGCGGCAGAACAGCAATCTAAGTCAGAACCTATCGCGGTTCTGTTGCCTGGTCGTCGCTTCTTTGACCCGATGGCGGGGGCCATTATTGAACAACGGCGCGATCTGTTGTGGGCGCGTGAAAACGCTGAACGCATTTCGCAAATCCTTCGTGCAATTAGCCACCGTCCAAAAGATGCATTTCGCAAAGAGGTTATGCAACTTCGCCTTCGAAAGTTGATAACGCAGCTTGAGACATGGAATGCATTGGATCGCCTGACGACTGACGCACAAGAGGAACTGGCTGAAGAACTTTGGGAATTGGCAGTTGAACTTGAAGAAGGTGATTTGGCGGACGCTTTGGAGCGAATGCGTCAAGCGCAAGAGCGATTGAACCAAGCGATGCGAGATGGAGCGACCAATGCTGAAATTACAGAGCTTATGCAGGAATTGCGCCACGCAACCGAAGAGTATTTGAAGCAGCTTCAGCAGCAAAAATCCCAAGAGGCCGATAAGCCTCCTCAAGAGGGTGGGAATACCTCACAGATGTCTCAAGACGACCTACAACGCATGATGGACCGCATCCAAGAACTGATGGAGCAAGGGCGGATGGCTGAGGCTGAAGAGGCGCTAAAAGAACTGCAAGAGATGATAGAGAACATGCGGGTTTCTGAGGGTGAAGGTGAGGGTCAAGGCGGTGACACCGCAGGAGAACAAGCCATGGAAGGTTTGTCTGATACCTTGCGCGAACAACAAGGGCTGAATGATCAGGCGTTCCGTGATCTGCAAGAACAGTTCAATCCCAATGCTCAAGCTGGTGAAAGCGACGACAATGTGGGACGCAATGGCGGACAGGGCGAGGGTGAAAGCCACGAAGGTAATGGCGGTGAGGGTAGTGGTGATGGCGCGGCCAGAACCCCATCTGGCGAAGAGGATAGTCTCGCTTATCGTCAACAAGCTTTGCGTGATGAACTTGAGCGTCAACGGAATGCACTGCCGGGTGAAGGCACCCCTGAAGGGGATGCAGCACGCGAGTCCTTAGACCGTGCTGGACGTGCTATGGAGAATGCAGAGCGTGCATTGCGCCAAGATAAATTGGGCGAGGCGATTGATAGCCAAGCGCAGGCTATGGAAGCCTTGCGTGATGGATTGCAATCTTTGGCTGAAGCTATGGGTGAGAGCCAAGGGAACCAAAATTCAGATCAGGGAAAACAAGAAGCAAATCGTAACTCCATGGACCCGCTAGGGCGGGGACAAGGTGGTAGCGGTGTGGACCCAGATGCTGAAGGCAACACTTCTGATGCAGAGGTGTATCGTCGAGCGCGCGATCTGCTTGCAGAAATTCGCCGCAGATTTGTCGAAGGCGAACGCCCCGAAGCTGAGTTGGATTATCTAAAGCGTCTTATTGACCGCTTCTAAATTTATCTGTTGTTTTGGGAAGCCGCCGTAGCATCCAGCCATTTTGCAAGACCTTGCAATTGACTGTCTAACCATGTGCGACCTTGATCGACAATGGAGACATAATTGCTAAGTAATGGATCAACTTGTGGCACTGCTTTAGCAATGTCCGTCGCAAATATGTAGATCGCTGCCAATATAATCGTGATCAGAACGACTGTGATGAATCCAAACCCAAACCCGCGCTTCTTTTTGAGAGGGGTGTCACCGTTTTCATCGACAGCAAACTGGCGATCATTGGTTGAACGAAGGGTTAATTTAATTTCTTCGATATCAGGCAAAAGATTACGGCGTGATCCTAGAGCCGCTGCAGACGTGCTGGCTTCGATTTCTTCGTCGCGCATCTGGGCCATACGTTCACGTGCTTCACGTGCACGGCGTGCACCTTCGTCCTCAACACTGTCGTCGAATCCTAAATCGGGTTGGCTTTCGAGGTCTGTGTTCTCTTGCTCACGGATTTCTGCTTCATGCTCAGCCTCTTGGCGCAGAATATCTGCCACTGCGGGATCAATTTCTTTCCGCTGTGGCTGGGTTGAAATTTCAACGCGCTCTTCGTTTTCTGGAATAGCTTCTGCAGCCGCTTCTTCTTCGGTTGGGAGCGTGTGATCGGGGTGGTGTTGGAACCACGTTTGACCACAATTAGAACATTGAACATCACGCCCTTCGGTTGGAACAACCTCAGTTGGCACCTCGTATTGCACATTGCAATTTGGACATATCAGCCGCATTTTCTATTTTGCCCCCGTCAATTCCTTAATGCTTAACATATGTTGTGACGAATGGGCATAAAAGTGCTATTTGCGGTCAACGGCTTAGAGGCGATGAATTGCAACGAGACCGATGCTCAGGCACAACAGGTCCAACGAATTAGGGAACCCCGTGATTGAGCTAGAAAATGTTGCTTATAGCTATGGTGGCGGCGAATTGCTGTCCGATATTTCTATTAAGTTGACACCGGGGTCGTTCTATTTTCTGACCGGTCCGTCAGGCGCTGGAAAAACAACCCTTCTAAAACTATGCTATGGCGCGTTGCTGCCAACCGCTGGACAAGTCCGGGTCATGGGCAATGATGTTCGCAATCTGGATCGTGATGGCGTTGCCATGATGCGGCGCAATGTTGGTGTTGTGCATCAAGATGTTAAGTTTTTGGACCACCTGCCTGTTGCAGACAACATTGCGCTACCGCTCACAGTATCCGGTCGTCAAAATGAAGCAGGCGGTGCGGATTTGGGTGAGCTGCTGGCATGGGTTGGACTGAACCACCGTTCAGCGGGATTGCCGCCAGAGTTGTCTGGTGGGGAGCGCCAACGTGCTGCTCTAGCTCGGGCTGTCATTATGTCGCCAGATGTTGTTTTGGCAGATGAGCCCACAGGGAACGTCGATTGGGAAATGTCTCAGCGGTTGTTGAAGCTGCTGATTGAACTAAATAAAATGGGCAAAACGGTTTTGATCGCAACGCACGACCTATCTCTTATTCGTGCCGCTAAATCGGAAGTCCAAGCGCGTGTATTACGGATTTCAAACCGTCGATTGCAATTGGCTGGGGCAGATTTGTGAAGTTTACTGTGTCAGAGATACGTTCCCTTCTTGCTGGCGACAAACAAGCTGATCGCGTTGTTCCGCCTTCTGGCTTTACAGCACAACTGACTTTGTTTGCGGCAGGTGTGATGGCCTTTTTGGCTGTTTTCGCGTTGGCACTGTCACTCGCATCTGGGCGCTTGGCCGCCCGTTGGGGCGATGAGTTGGCCCGCACATCTACAATTAGGATCGTGGCACCTGTGGGTGAACGCGCAATTCAAACGGATGCAGCGTTACGAGTTTTGGAAACAACAGCGGGCGTGGAAACCGCGCGTGCTTTGACGGACGCAGAGCAACAAGCGTTGCTATCTCCATGGTTCGGATCAGGAATTGATTTGCATAGTTTGCCTGTTCCACGGCTGATCGAAGTGGTCGAAAATCCATCTGGTTTCGACGCAGAAGGCCTGCGGCTTCGGCTTGCGGCCGAAGTACCAGCAGCGTTTTTAGATGATCACACCCGCTGGCGTGCCCCATTGGTACAAGCGGCAAATCGCCTGCGTTTTTTGGGTTGGGTCGCAATTCTTTTGATTGGTGCTGCAGTTGGCGCGATGGTAACTTTGGCAGCCAATGCAGCCCTTGCAGCGAATGCACAGGTCGTTGCCGTTTTGCGTTTGGTTGGTGCGACAGACCGCTATATCGCTGAAGCGTTTATTCGACGGTTTACCATCCGTGCCTTTATTGGCGCTACTGTTGGTATGATTTTGGGAATGCTCGCAGTGCTGTTACTGCCTTCAGCAAGTGACGACGCAGGTTTCCTTACTGGATTAGGATTTCAAGGAGTAGGGTGGCTTGCACCTTTGTTGATACCTGTGATGGCTGGGGGCGTTGCATTGATCGCGACGCGCATCGCCTCACGAAAAGCGTTGGAGGCGCTTAGCTAATGATACGTTGGTTTGTTTCACTAATTTTTATGATCCACATTTATTTCATGATGGTTGTGATCGGGTTGCTTTGGGGCCCTTACGCGTTACTTTCGCCCGAGGGTGCGAGGGCAGGGGCCAAAGCCTATAGCCGTTATGTTTTCTGGTTGTCGCGCTGGATGTTGGGTTTGCGCGTTGAAGTGCGCGGTCCGATCCCAAGTGGTGAGGTTATCATTGCCGCAAAGCATCAGTCGTTCTTAGACATCTTGATGATCTTTACGGCATTGCCGGCCGCGAAATTCATTATGAAACGCGAAATTCTTTGGACTCCAGTTATTGGATTATACGCCCGTCGTTTGGGATGCGTTCCTGTTGCGCGCGGCAAGCGCGGTGCTGCGATCACCAAGATGGTGAAAGATGTCGAAGCCGGGCATGCGTTGCCGGGTCAGTTGATTATCTATTCGCAAGGCACGCGTTTGGCCCCCGGCGTTAAGGCACCTTACAAGGTGGGAACCGCCGTTTTATACAACCAACTGAAGCAGGAGTGTGTGCCTGTGGCGACGAACGCAGGTGTTTTTTGGCCGCGCACAGGTGTTCTGCGCAAGCCGGGACTAGCTGTCGTTGAGTTTCTGCCGACCATCCCTGTTGGTCTAAATAGGGACGCATTCATGTCAGTTTTGGAAGAGGTTGTTGAAACTAAATCCAATGAGCTGATGGTAGAAGGCGGATTTGATCCATCATGAATTGGATCAAGGACATAGCATCCCTGGGAGGTCGCTATGGATCCTCGGGTGATGCGTCCTTGCGTAAGGTGGCAACACGGATGACCCCGCTTTACCGCAAGTGGATAATGGCATCGCGATTGTGCGTGCTGTCTACTGTGGGTCCTGATGGCACGGACGGCAGCCTGCGTGGCGATGATGGCCCTGCATTCAAAGAACTTGATGAACACACATTAGCGATGCCAGATTGGCGTGGAAACAACCGCTTGGATTCGTTGCGCAATATTGTCGTCGATGGGCGAGTGTCACTGATGTTTGTCGTTCCTGGATCGAACAATGTTGTACGGGTAAATGGAATTGCGCGCCTAACTGATGATGTTGAATTGCGGGCGCAGTTTGAACGTAAGAACATCCAACCAGCCACCGTAATTGTCATCAAAATTGCAGAGATTTACAGCCAATGTGCGCGTGCTTTTATGCGTGCGGGTACATGGTCACACGATGATGCAGAAGGATTGCCAACTGTAGGGGAAATCCTTGCAGAGATGACTGATGGCGAAGTTGGTGGTCTTTCTTATGACGCAGAATGGGGCGGGCGGGCGGCCAAGACAATGTGGTAAGGCCTGAAAGCACCTGAGATGTAAAAAGGCGGGCTATTGGCCCGCCTTTTCGGTTTTAGGAACAGTAATTAGGCGTGAATAGCGCCATCACCACAAGCCAAGGCTGCTTCGCGCACGGCTTCTGAGTAAGTAGGGTGCGCGTGGCATGTCATTGCCAGATCTTCGGCGGATGCGCCGAATTCCATTGCGACGCAAACTTCGTGGATCAAGTCGCCAGCCGCAGGGCCGATGATGTGAGCCCCAAGGATGCGATCAGTATCTTTGTCCGCTAGGATTTTTACGAAACCTTCGCCTGCAAACACAGCCTTTGCGCGGCCATTACCCATAAAGCTGAACTTGCCAACTTTGTAGTTACGGCCTTGTTCTTTCAGTGTTTCCTCGGTTTCACCAACGTTGGCGACCTCTGGGTGTGTATAGATCACACCGGGAATGACGCCATAGTTCACGTGGCCATGTTTGCCCGCGATTTGTTCGGCGGCGGCAAGGCCTTCATCTTCGGCTTTGTGCGCGAGCATTGGTCCGTCGATCACGTCGCCAATTGCGTAGATACCTGGCACATTGGTCTGCCAATCGGCCCCAACTTTAATCTGACCGCGTGGGGACATTTCGATCCCTAGGGTGTCTAGACCAAGGCCGTTTGTGAAGGGTTTGCGTCCTGTGGCGACCAAAACTGTATCCGCTTCGATGACGTGTTCGCTGTCATCTTTGCGTAATTTGTAGTGCACTTTGGCTTTGGTTTTGTTGGCTTCGGTCTTTTGTACCGCAGCGCCCATGATGAATTTAAGTCCCTGTTTTGTAAGCAGTTTTTGGAATGAACGTTGTACTTCGGCATCCATTCCGGGCGTGATTGCGTCCAAGAATTCAACAACTGTTACTTCAGAGCCAAGGCGCGCATAAACGCTGCCAAGTTCCAGTCCAATGACGCCTGCGCCGATGACGACCATTTTCTTGGGGATTTTGCCAAGTTTTAGTGCGCCGGTTGAGGTCACAACGATCTTTTCGTCGACTTCAACACCCGGCAAGGATGCTGGTTCTGAACCGGATGCGATGATGATATTTTTGGTCTCGTGGACTTCATCTCCCACTTGAACTTTGCCAGCGGCAGGGATTATTGCCCATCCTTTGATCACGTCAATTTTGTTCTTTTTCATAAGGAATTCAACGCCTTTGGTGTTTTGACCAATGGTGTCATCTTTATAGGCAAGCATTTGCTTCCAGTCGACGGACGGGCTTTTGCCTTTGAGGCCCATGGCCCCGAAATTGTGCTCTGCCTCGTGCAGCATGTGTGAGGCATGTAGCAGCGCCTTGGATGGGATGCAGCCCACGTTGAGGCAGGTACCACCAAGGGTATCGCGGCCTTCAACGATTGCAGTTTTGAGGCCCAATTGAGCGCAGCGGATGGCCGAAACATAGCCGCCAGGGCCAGCGCCGATGATGATCACGTCATAGTTTGCCATTGGGTTGATCCTTTGATTTTGGAACGTCGGTATAACGTCGGTATTGTATCTGTATTGCGTCGGTGCGTGGTCGGTTATTGCGGGCCGGGGCATTTGGGGCTTTGCCCCCGCCGCTGTGCGGCTCCCCCAGAGTTTATTTGGTAAAGTGAATTAGACAAGAGCGGCGATCAGCATGAGTGTTGTTGGGACGAAACCTGCAAACCAGATGAGGCTGCGCCACGGAGTCCAGCCAAAAGCGTAGGCGGGGATGTAGGCGATACGTGCGATAAGGTAGATGATGGCCAGCGTACCGGTGTAGGCGGTTGATTGACCCGAGATGGTGATCACAGTGCACGCGATGGTGAAAAGGATCAGCCCCTCAAAGTGGTTGCTCATTGCGCGTTTCAGGCGACCTGTGCGCAGGGTCATCTGTTCTTCGAGTGGGGTGCCCAATCTGGCAGGGTCACGTGGGGACATAGTTTTACCAACGCCCAGTTCGATGTTGGCAGGGATCGCCATCAGTGCGAATTGGATGACCTGTAAGAGGCCAGCGAGCGTGAGGACTGTGAGTTCAGTTGTCATCTCTTTAAATCCAATTCAGTCTTACAATTTTCGAGCGGCTATTCAAAAAAGCAGTGGCGGGGTGAACCCCGCCCTACGAAAATTGGGGTAGGGCGGGGTTCACCCCGCCACTGCTTTTTTACAGATCCATCAACAGACGACGTGGATCCTCAAGTGCTTCTTTGACACGAACCAAGAACGTTACAGCGCCTTTGCCGTCTACGATGCGGTGATCGTAGGACAGGGCGAGGTACATCATTGGGCGGATCACAACTTGGCCGTTGATCGCCATTGGGCGGTCTTGGATTTTGTGCATGCCAAGGATGCCTGACTGTGGTGGGTTTAAGATAGGTGAGGACATCAAGGAGCCGTAGACGCCACCGTTGGAGATGGTGAACGTGCCGCCCTGCATTTCTGCCATGGAGAGTTTGCCGTCACGGGCGCGTGCGCCTTTTTCAGCAATGGCTTTTTCAATGCCAGCAAAGGACATGCCGTCAGCGTCGCGGATCACCGGAACAACCAAACCTGTTGGCGTACCCGCAGCGATGCCCATGTGGACGAAGTTTTTGTACACAACATCGGTGCCGTCGATTTCAGCGTTCACTTCAGGTACTTCGTTCAAGGCGTGCACGCAGGCCTTGGTGAAGAAGGACATGAAGCCCAATTTGACGCCGTGCTTCTTAAGGAACAGGTTTTTGTATTCGTTGCGCAGCGCCATCACCTCGGTCATGTCGACCTCGTTGTAGGTGGTCAGCATTGCGGCGGTGTTTTGGCTTTCTTTCAAGCGACGCGCGATGGTTTGGCGCAGGCGTGTCATCTTTACGCGTTCTTCGCGTGGTGCATCGTCAGAGGACACAGCTGCGCGGGGTGCGACAGCTGCGGGTGCAGGTGCGGCGGCAGAGGCCACTGCGCGTGCAACGTCGTCTTTCATCACGCGGCCATCGCGGCCTGTTGCCGTGACCTGATCGCGTGACACGCCAGCTGCAGCCATTGCTTTTTTCGCGGATGGGGCGTCTTCGACGTCTTTACCGGCAGGGGCTGAGGTGGCGATTGCAACGGCGGGTGCTGCTGCGATCACTGTGCCAGAGGCTGAGATGACAGCCAGTTTGGCGGATGCATCAACGGTGCTGCCTTCAGGCGCTGTGATTTCAGCCAGAACGCCAGCGGCTGGGGATGGGACTTCGACGCTGACTTTGTCAGTTTCGAGTTCACACAGCATTTCGTCTTGGGCCACGGTGTCACCCACGGCTTTGAACCATGTGCTGACTGTGGCTTCTGTTACAGATTCGCCAAGCGTTGGCACCATAACGTCGACGCTGTCTGATGATGGTGCAGCAGCGGCTGCAGGTACTGGTTTTGCAGCCAAAGAGGTAGCTTCGCCTGCTGCGACGATGGTTGCGAGCAGGGCGTCAACGCCAACTGTTTCGCCTTCACCCGCTACGATGTCGCCCATGGTGCCAGCAACTGGGCTGGGCACTTCGACGGTCACTTTGTCGGTTTCAAGTTCACACAGCATTTCGTCAACTGCGACCGCATCGCCCGGTTTTTTGAACCAAGTTGCAACAGTTGCTTCGGTGACGCTTTCGCCAAGGGTAGGTACACGAACTTCGGTTGTCATGGATCAGTTTCCTTCGATGGTCAGCGCGTCGTTCACGAGGGCTGCTTGTTGTTTTTTGTGTGTGGAGGCAAGGCCAGTTGCAGGTGACGCGGATGCTGCGCGCCCTACGAACTTTGGCCGTTGGTGTTTGGCGTCGATCTTTCCAAGGACCCATTCGATGTTGGGTTCAATGAAGGTCCATGCGCCTTGGTTTTTCGGTTCTTCCTGACACCAGACAACTTCTGCGTTTTTGAAGCGTTCCAGTTCTTGAACCGCAGATTGCGCTGGGAATGGATAGAATTGCTCAACGCGCAGGAGGTAGATGTCGTCGATCCCGCGTGCGTCGCGTTCTTCGAGCAGGTCGTAGTAAACCTTGCCCGAACACATAACGACCCGCTTGATCTTGTCATCTTTCACCAGCGTGGTGTCCGAGTTTCCTTTTTGCGCATCATCCCACATCAGGCGGTGGAAGGAGGATCCAGTGGTAAAGTCCTCGGCGTTGGAAACGGCCATCTTGTGACGCAGCAATGATTTTGGCGTCATTAGTACCAGTGGCTTGCGGAAATCGCGGTGCAGCTGGCGGCGCAAGATGTGGAAGTAGTTTGCTGGTGTCGTACAGTTTGCGACGATCCAGTTGTCCTGGCCACACATCTGCAAGAAGCGCTCTAGGCGGGCAGAAGAGTGCTCTGGTCCTTGGCCCTCAAAGCCGTGAGGCAGAAGCATCACAAGGCCAGACATCCGCAACCATTTGCTTTCGCCTGAGCTGATGAATTGGTCGAACATGATTTGCGCGCCGTTGGCAAAATCGCCGAACTGTGCTTCCCAAAGGGTTAGCGCGTTTGGTTCTGCCAATGAGTAGCCGTATTCAAATCCAAGCACCGCGTATTCAGACAGCATTGAGTCGATGACTTCGTACTGTGCTTGACCCGCACGAACGCTGTTCAGTGGATAGAACCGCTCTTCGGTGTCTTGGTTCACAAGGCCCGAGTGGCGTTGGCTGAATGTGCCGCGTGTACTGTCCTGACCGGATAGGCGTACAGGATAACCTTCGGTCAATAGTGAACCGAATGCGAGCGCTTCGCCGGTGGCCCAGTCGAACCCTGAACCGGATTCAAACATCTTAGCTTTGGAGTCCAGAAGACGGCCAACGGTTTTGTGGACAGGGAACCCGTCTGGGGCTGTGCTGAGTGCTGTGCCGATTTCAGCCATAGTTTCAGGCTTAATAGCGGTGTCGCCACGCACATAATCGTCTTTGTTGCGATCAAGGTGTGACCATTTTCCGTCCAGCCAGTCAGCTTTGTTCGGTTTGTAATCTTTGCCCGCTTCGAATTCATTGTTTAGCTTGGCTTGGAACGCCGCTTTCATGTCTTCGATCTCGCCCTCAGGGATAAGACCGTCACGCACAAGGCGTTCTGTGTAGAGGGACAAAGATGTCTTTTGGGTTTTGATTTTCTTGTACATCTCTGGGTTCGTGAACATGGGCTCATCGCCCTCGTTGTGACCAAAGCGACGGTAGCAGAAGATGTCGATCACCACGTCTTTGTGGAATTTCTGACGGAACTCTGTTGCAACTTTCGCCGCGTGTACAACCGCTTCTGGGTCATCACCGTTGACGTGGAAAATCGGAGCCTCAACCACAAGCGCGTTGTCGGTTGGGTATGGTGAAGACCGTGAGAAGTGCGGCGCAGTGGTGAAACCGATTTGGTTGTTAACCACGATATGCATCGTGCCGCCTGCCTTGTGACCGCGTAGGCCAGAAAGGGCGAAACATTCTGCCACAACACCTTGGCCTGCGAATGCTGCATCACCGTGAAGCAGGATTGGCATAACGCTGGTACGATCTTTATCTTTGTACTGGTCTTGCTTTGCCCGGACCTTGCCGATGACGACAGGGTTGACCGCCTCAAGGTGGCTTGGGTTTGCAGTCAAAGATAAGTGAACTGTGTTGCTATCAAATTCACGGTCTGAAGACGCGCCAAGGTGATATTTCACATCACCAGAACCATCAACGTCCTCAGGTTTAGAAGAACCGCCTTGGAATTCGTTAAAGATCGCACGGTATGGCTTCTGCATAACGTTGGCCAGCACGGATAGGCGGCCACGGTGCGGCATGCCGATCACGATGTCTTTGACACCCAATGAACCACCACGTTTGATGATCTGTTCCATCGCTGGGATCAGGCTTTCGCCACCATCAAGGCCAAAGCGCTTGGTACCCATGTATTTGACGTGTAGGAATTTCTCAAAACCCTCAGCTTCAACCATCTTGTTTAGGATCGCTTTGCGACCTTCACGGCTGAATTGGATTTCTTTGCCCAAACCTTCGATCCGCTCTTTGAGCCAACCTGCTTCTTCTGGGTTTGAGATGTGCATGTATTGCAGCGCGAAGGTACCGCAATAAGTGCGCTTCACGATGGAAAGGATCTCGCGCATGGTCGCAATTTGTAGACCCAGCACGTTATCGATGAAAATCGGGCGATCCATGTCAGCATCGGTAAAGCCGTATGACTTTGGATCAAGCTCTGGGTGCGGCGTGATCGAACGCATGCCCAACGGGTCCAGATCAGCAACAAGGTGACCACGGATACGGTAGGCACGGATGATCATCAGCGCACGGATACTGTCGAGGACAGCGCGTTTCACCTGCTCATCGCTCAGGCTTACGCCTTGTTCAGACGCCTTGGTTTGAATTTTTTTGCCAGCGCTTTTGACTTCGGGCTCTGGTGCCCATTCGCCTGTCAGGGCAGCAGTCAAATCGTCTGTCGGCATCGGTGGCCAATCGGTACGGGCCCAGCTGGGGCCTTCAGCAGTCTGCTTGACGGAAATTTCATCGTCACCCATTGCCTTGAAGAATGTTTGCCAGCTTTCATCGACCGCATCAGGGTCGGTGGCGTAGCGCGCATACATCTGCTCGAGGTATTCGGCGTTGTGCCCCTGCATAAAGGAGGAGGCGTGAAGTTGGTCGTTAGCAGGGTTGTCGGACATGGTTTAAACCTTGAATAAGACTGTGCCGGATGGGGAAAGGCGAGGCAGGGAAATCCCCACCTCGCCCATTAGCTGTTTTAACCGATTGCTTCGATAACAGCTTCGCCAAGTGTCGCTGGGCTATCTGCCACAACGATACCAGCAAGCTTCATCGCTTCAATTTTGTCTTCTGCGCCGCCTTTGCCACCAGCGACAATCGCGCCAGCGTGGCCCATGCGACGGCCGGGAGGGGCTGTGCGGCCAGCGATGAAACCAGCTGTTGGTTTCCAACGGCCTTTTTTCTTTTCATCAGCCAAGAATTGGGCTGCTTCTTCTTCAGCAGAACCACCGATTTCACCGATCATGATGATGGACTGTGTTTCTGGATCAGCCAAGAACATCTCTAGGATGTCGATGTGCTCTGACCCTTTGATCGGGTCGCCGCCGATACCAACAGCTGAGGATTGGCCAAGGCCAAGGTCAGTAGTTTGCTTAACCGCTTCGTATGTCAGTGTGCCTGAACGTGAGACAACGCCACATGTGCCGCGCTGGTGAATGTGACCCGGCATGATGCCGATTTTGCATGCGTCAGGTGTGATTACGCCTGGGCAGTTAGGGCCGATGAGACGGGACTTAGAACCCTGAAGTGCGCGCTGCACTTTCATCATGTCCAGAACTGGGATGCCTTCAGTGATACAAACGATCAACGGCATTTCCGCATCGATTGCCTCAAGGATTGAGTCAGCTGCGAAGGGAGGAGGCACGTAAATTACAGAAGCGTTGGCTTCGGTGATGTGCATCGCTTCGTGGACAGAGTTGAACACAGGAAGGTTCAGGTGCGATTGACCGCCCTTACCAGGTGTTACGCCGCCAACCATTTTGGTGCCGTATGCAATTGCTTGCTCTGTGTGGAAAGTACCTTGTGAGCCTGTAAGGCCTTGGCAAATTACTTTGGTGTTTTCGTCGATAAGAACAGCCATGTGATCTTCCTTCGTGTGTTTTCGGTGCCGCTGTGCGGCGAAATTGTTGAAGCGCGAGGTGCGCAGTAAAAGGCGTTTATCCCTTAACCGCTTTCACGATTTTCTGTGCGCCGTCTTTCAAGTCGTCCGCCGCGATCACGTCGAGGCCCGAATTGTTGATGATGGCTTTGCCCTCTGCCACGTTTGTACCTTCAAGGCGCACAACCAATGGAACTTTTAGGCCGACTTCTTTCACAGCTGCTACAACGCCTTCAGCGATAACGTCGCAACGCATGATGCCACCAAAGATGTTGACCAAGATGCCTTTAACGTTTGGATCAGAAGTAATGATCTTGAACGCTTCAGTTACTTTTTCTTTGGTTGCGCCGCCACCTACATCTAGGAAGTTTGCTGGCTCTGCGCCGTACAACTTGATGATGTCCATTGTGGCCATCGCCAAACCAGCACCGTTTACCATGCAGCCGATTTCGCCGTCGAGCGTGATGTAGTTAAGGTCGTACTTCGACGCCTCTAGCTCTTTCGCGTCTTCTTCTGTTTCGTCGCGCAGTTCATTGATGTCTGGCTGGCGGTACATTGCATTGCCGTCGAATGATACTTTCGCGTCGAGTACTTTCAAATCACCGCTGTCTGTTACGATCAGTGGGTTGATTTCCAGCATCTCCATGTCTTTTTCAGTGAACGCTTTGTAAAGCTGACCCATCAAGATCACGCACTGTTTGATTTGCTTGCCCTCAAGGCCTAGTGTGAACGCAATGCGGCGTCCGTGAAATGCTTGATATCCAGAAGCGGGGTCAACTGAGAAGGATAGGATTTTCTCAGGTGTTGACGCTGCAACCTCTTCGATGTCCATTCCGCCTTCAGTGGAGCATACGAAAGATATGCGGGATGTTTGGCGATCTACGAGCAGGGCAAGGTACAATTCTTTTTCAATGCCTGAACCGTCTTCGATGTAGATGCGGTTGACTTGTTTGCCAACTGGGCCAGTTTGGTGTGTGACCAATGTGCGGCCCAACATCTTCTTGGCTTCGTCAGCGGCTTCTTGGACTGACTTAGTCAAACGTACGCCACCAGCTTCGCCAGCGTCGGCCTCTTTGAATTTACCTTTGCCGCGTCCACCTGCGTGGATTTGAGCTTTGATCACCCACAAGGGGCCGTCCATTTCGCCAGCAGCTGCTTTGGCGTCTTCGGCTTTGAGGACAACACGTCCGTCTGATACTGGTGCGCCGTAAGAACGCAAAAGTGCTTTAGCCTGATATTCGTGGATGTTCATGATAGATCGGTCCCGATTAGATACGTTTGGGGAGGGGTATACCTTGATCTATGGAGGGGCCGTAAACGAAAAAAGAGGGTTTTAGCGCAATTTCCCTAAGATTTTCAGTTTTTGTGATCACACTTGCAAATCGTGTGATCACAAAAATCAAATGTCGCCAAAAGTCTTAGCTTTTTATGACGGCTCACTCTGAAAAACAACTCTCTGGGCAATTTTAAGTCTTAGCGGCGTTGTCTCAGACATAAAGATAAAAAGGCCACGCAATTAACATGCGTGGCCTTTTTATCTTAGAATTTGTCTTTATCGGCTTATGCCAATGAAGGGTCGATCGCTTTACATGCATCGACCAAGCCTTTGACAGCAGCAACGGATGCGTCGAACATGGCTTGCTCATCTTTGTTCATCTGGATGTTTACGACTTTCTCGATGCCGCCTTTACCGATGACTGTTGGAACACCAACATACATACCTTTAAGGCCCAAAGCGCCATCAACGTATGCTGCACATGGCAGAACGCGCTTTTGGTCTTTCAGGTAAGCTTCAGCCATTTCGATTGCTGATGTTGCTGGTGCGTAGAACGCGGAACCAGTTTTCAACAAACCAACGATTTCTGCACCGCCGTCACGGGTACGCTGGATGATAGCATCCAGTTTGTCCTGTGTCGTCCAGCCCATTTTGACCATGTCTGGCAACGGAATGCCTGCAACTGTTGAATAACGCTCTAGCGGCACCATTGTGTCGCCATGGCCGCCAAGAACGAATGCAGTGACATCGCGCATTGAGACTTCGAACTCTTCAGCCAAGAAGTGGCGGAAGCGTGCGGAATCAAGAATACCAGCCATGCCGCATACTTTTTCGTGTGGCAGGCCAGAGAATTCGCGCAATGCCCAAACCATCGCATCAAGTGGGTTTGTGATACAGATAACGAATGCGTTTGGAGCGTGGTCACGGATGCCTTCGCCAACAGACTTCATTACTTTGAGGTTGATGCCCAGAAGGTCATCACGGCTCATGCCTGGCTTGCGTGGCACGCCAGCTGTTACGATGCAAACGTCTGCGCCTGCGATATCTGCGTAAGACTGAGTACCTGACATCTTCGCGTCAAAACCCTCAGATGGGCCAGATTCTGCGATATCCAAAGCTTTGCCTTCTGGCGTGCCAGGTGCGATGTCGAACATTACGACGTCACCTAGTTCTTTGATCGCTGCAAGGTGTGCAAGGGTACCGCCGATTTGACCTGCGCCGATAAGCGCAATCTTAGGTCTGGCCATGTTATACTCTCCGATTTGGGTTGGATTTTGCGCTGTCCTTAGTGCGCTTTTGGGTCTGACGCAAGGGTGCTAGAATTCTTCCTAACCAGTACAGGGGTATGTTATGCCCCCTCTTAGTGCGCTAAACACTGGTGATCTGTGGGTTTTTGAGGTGGTAGCATTGCTTGAGTTAGACCTAAGCTTTTTCATGATTGCGGCACCTGCGGTTGTTTTTGCAGGTATATCCAAGGGGGGGTTTGGGTCTGGTGCTGCTTTTGTGGCGGCTTCGATTCTTGCCCTGACATTGCCGCCCGGTTTGGCCCTTGGAGTCATGTTGCCATTATTGATGCTAATGGATGTGGCCAGCCTTCGACCTTACTGGGGCAAATGGCGCTGGCATGAGTCGCGATTGCTGATTTTGGGAGGAATACCTGGTGTTGCGCTGGGTGCTGGTCTGTTCAGCATTGTGAATGATGATGTGTTTCGGGTGTTGATTGGGTTTATTTCCGTGGCCTTTGTCATCTGGACGCAACTCACCTCAAGGGGGTGGGTCAATATCTCGGCGGGGGATGCCCCAGATTGGCAAGGAGGACTGGCAGGGTTTGCGGCTGGGTTTACCAGTTTCGTCAGTCATGCCGGTGGACCCCCTGCAGCCGTTTACCTACTGTCGCGCGGAGTCAATAAGACAGAATATCAGGCTTGTACGGTTGTTGTCTTTTGGGCGATCAACATCGCCAAGTTCATTCCCTATGCATTTTTAGGAATGTTCACGCTGGAAACAGGTCTGGCCAATCTTGCCTTGGCCCCGTTTGCGTTGCTTGGGACATGGATTGGGGTGCGCGCGCATCATTTGGTCCCAGAGCGCATCTTCTTTGCGTTCACCTACGTGATCTTAATGATCACTGGGATCAAGTTGATCTTTGATGGACTGACCTAGGCTTCGCTGTCTGAACCGGGCAGAGCTTCAACCAATGTTTCATAGGATTGTCCCGATGCGATTAAGCAGGTCAATTCGTCTGCGCGGGTCATTGTGATGGTCCAAGTCCCTGTGCTGTGGGACGCGTAAACTTCGATTAGGGAATTGTTGGCACCTAGGCCAATTGATTGGCGCGTTTCACCATAGTTTGTTGTCAGTCGTTCGAACACTTGGGGCCGTGGTCCGCAGTTGAGCATCTGTTGGGCGGATGCATGTGTTGTGGTTGCGATTAAAAGGCCCTTCGCCATCATGAGGGCTGACATGTGCAACATTTTCATTTCGCGGTTCATTTTGATTTTACCTTCTCGCAGAGGTGCTGGCTACTTGAGTTGGGCAGCCAATAAGATTTGAGTTGATAATTTTTGTTGAGTTGAAATTGCACGTAAAACGCTGAATCATTGGTTAACTAAACGTTCGGTAGGTCAAATTCGGTGCATTTTTTGGATCAGTCGAGAATTCAGCTTGAATGTTTCGTGCGAAAATGGCCTTTTGTGTGCAACTTTATGACTCAGTGAAAGATGCCAACATGTCCGCCTCACGCCCTTTGCGATCAATATTGTATATTCCAGCATCTAAGCCGCGTGCTCTTGATAAGGCACGTGGGTTAGAGGTGGATGCGATCATTTTTGATCTGGAAGACGCGGTATCTGTTGATGAAAAAATTGCATCGCGGTCCACATTGGCCGAAGCGTTGAATGCAGGTGGTTACGGCGCGCGGATCAAGATTGTCCGCATCAATGCCTTTGACACGCCTTGGGGGCTTGATGACGCAAAGGCCGTTGTTTCGATGGGCGCGGATGCGATTTTGTTGCCAAAAGTAAGTGCCTTAGCGGACTTGGATGCTTTGGCACAAATCACAGGTAATATTCCACTTTGGGCCATGATGGAAACGCCTTTGGGGATGCTGAACGCGGCCTCCATTGCTAGTCATCCGCAGCTGCAAGGCATGGTTATGGGCACCAATGATTTAGCCAAAGACTTGCAAACCCGACACCGCACAGATCGTCTGCCGCTTCAGACCAGCTTGGGTTTGTGCCTGTTGGCTGCAAAAGCGCATGGGTTGGCGATTGTTGACGGTGTGTATAATGCCTTCAAGGATGATGAGGGGCTGAAAGTCGAATGTGAGCAGGGCCGCGATATGGGCTTTGACGGTAAAACCTTGATCCATCCCGCACAGGTCGAGGTCACCAATGCTGCATTTTCACCAACGGAAGAAGAGGTGGAATTGGCCCAACGCCAGATCGATGCATTCCAAGCGGCAGAGGCCGCAGGGCAGGGCGTTGCCGTGGTAGATGGGAAAATTGTGGAAAACCTTCATGTTGCAACCGCACGTGATATTCTGGCAAGGGTAGATGTAATCGCAGCCCTAGCCACGGAGTAACACAATGCTACTAATCATTTTCGGCCTGATTCTATGGACAGGTGCACATTACTGGAAACGTCTGGTACCCGATCACCGCGCCAAGGTGGGCGATAAGGGCAAAGGGATCGTTGCAGGCGCAAGCGTGTTGGCGATTGTCCTAATGATCATTGGATACCGCAGCGCTGATTTCATCGCTGTTTGGAACCCACCAAGTGCAATGCAGCACATCACTCACGTGCTGATGTTGGCCGCGTTCTTCGTCTTTGGCATGTCGGCAACAACGGGACGTTTGCGCGGATACTTGCGTCACCCGATGCTGATCTCAGTTAAAATTTGGGCTATTGCCCACCTATTGATAAACGGTGACTTGGCCGCGATCATCCTATTTGGTGGTATGCTCGCTTGGGCTGTTGGGTCGGTCATTTTGATCAATAAGGCTGAGCCAGATTGGGTCCGTCCAGAACCAGGTAACAAGTCAAAAGATATTCTGCTGGTTGTTATCACCTTGGTCACTTTCACTATCGCGGTCGCCATTCACATCGCGTTGGGCGTCAATCCATTCGGGTAAGAAACACTTATGAAACTTTATCGTTTTCTGTCTGAAGAAGACACATCAGCCTTTTGCCACAAGGTTACGGATGCCATGAATAAGGGGTGGGAACTATACGGCTCTCCAACCCAAACATGGGACCACGCAACAGGGATTATGCGGTGCGGGCAATCCGTGGTGAAAGAAGTTGAAGGCACATACACGCCTGAAACCAAATTGGGTCAACACTAATGGTTAAGACGAATACAGGGCGCTTTTTTGAGGATTACGCCGTTGGTCAAGTGATTGATCA
This sequence comes from uncultured Paracoccaceae bacterium, assembly GCA_905182105.1. GTDB lineage: Bacteria > Pseudomonadota > Alphaproteobacteria > Rhodobacterales > Rhodobacteraceae > Ascidiaceihabitans. Next base: position 54,829 of record CAJJAR010000002.1, on the reverse strand, counting down.
TGCGGTCCCTCGGACGATGAATATGGGGGAACGGGCGCTTTACCACATGCTCTATCCCGCGCGTCATGCCCTGTATTCGTCTGACCAATTCGCCCAAGATTGCGGACTCCCATTTAGTCCACTGGACGACATGATCGCGTTTCACATCGTATTTGGCAAAACGGTCCCTGACGTTTCGCTCAACGCAGTTGCTAACCTTGGGTATGCCCAAGGGCGCTGGCTGTTGCCAGTTTGGCCGGGGGATACCCTGCGAGCGCGCTCAGAGGTAATCGGTGTCAAACAAAATTCAAACGGCAAGACCGGCGTTGTTTATGTGCGCACGACTGGGCTGAACCAACATGATGAAACGGTGTTAGAATACGTGCGTTGGGTCATGGTGCGCAAAAAGGATTTGGATGCACCTGCAACCGTGACCGTTGTCCCTGATCTACCCAAGGCGCTAACGGTTGATCAGTTGGCGATCCCCAAAGGCCTTGATTTCACAAATTATGATTTCACGTTGGCTGGGGAACCGCACCGTTGGTGTGACTATGAAATCGGCGAAAAGATTGACCACGTTGATGGCGTCACCGTGGAAGAAGCCGAACACATGATAGCCACGCGGCTTTGGCAAAACACGGCCAAGGTCCATTTTGACACCTCTGCACGCCCAGATGGGTCGCGCCTAATTTATGGTGGCCATGTTATTTCGATGGCGCGTGCGCTGTCTTTTAACGGTCTTGCGAATGCTCAGATTGTGGTGGGGCTGAATAGTGGGGCGCATGCAAACCCATGTTTGGCTGGTGATACAATTCGGGCATGGTCCGAGGTTCTGGATAAAGCCGAGACAGATGCACCTGGTGTTGGTGCATTGCGCTTGCGTCTTGTGGCAACCAAAGGTGGTGCGCCATTTGATTTACGCTCTGATGATGGCAAATACCTTCCTGAGGTTCTTTTGGATCTCGACTACTGGGTTTTGATCCCAATTTAATTAGGTATTGGTCCCCCACGTGGGATGAACAGCAGGTCATTTTTTTGGAGAAGATTTTGATTAGCGTAGCCGTCGTAAGCGTTGTTTTAATTGGGGCGGTAAAGTATTTTTCCGGCCCATCCCCGCGCGTGTCCGACTATTCCGGAGAGCCAAACTCTGATCAATTTGTCCAAGATAACTTGCTTGCGACCCTATACCACGAGATTGGCCATGCTATGATCGATCAGCTTGAGCAGCCGTCCTTGGGCAAGAGGAAGATGCGGCGAAGTAGCCTCTGTGGTTTTGATTGACCCACTTTATAAAGAAGAGGCGGCGACTGAGATTACCTATGCTGCGGCTGACATGTTTTTAGCGTTGGCTGAAGAGACGGGTGAACCCTATTGGGCAGGTACCCACGGCCCAGATTTGTAACGCTATCATAACTTGGCGTGCTTGTTTGGGGGTGCCGATATGGCGTCTCGTGCCCATATTGGTGAAGATCTGGGTGTTCCCGAAGATCGCATGTCTTGGTGTGAAACTGAGTTCGACGCGGCCAAAGCCAGTTGGGGTGCTGCGTTTGAGGTACTTTCTAAAAACGCGCCTGCACAAAGCATTGCCTATGACGGGGGCACAGAAACGCTGACTGTTGCCGTTGAAGAGTGTGGTGGACCTAACGTGTTTTACAATCCCGACTAGGTGCGCGTTGTCATTTGCACAGAAAATGCGGAATGGCTGCGTTATCTGTCGCTTCCAGAGTGGTGTGGTTTTTTTGAGTGGCTAGCAGGTTGGAAAATACCTCTACTTAAAATGTGATCACAGTACTGCAAGCTGTGATCACAAAGCACTCAAAAGATGAAAATAAGTGCAAAAGATATGTTTTATGCTTTGGAAAATTAACCTCTGCCTAGGTGACACCGGCGTAAAAAGCGCTAGAACATGGTAGAGACTGAAAAAGGACATCAACAATGGCCGACGTGAACCGTGGCAATCGCCCACTCTCACCCCACCTGACTATCTACCGCCCACAGCTTACATCCATGACGTCTATCCTGACGCGGATTACTGGCAACGCGATGCTGATTTCTGCATTGCTGATTGTCTGGTGGTTCTTGGCCGCGGCAACTTCGCCCGAAGCTTACGCTGTAGCGAACGGATTTCTAACCAGCTGGTTTGGTGATCTTGTCATGACCTTCTCGGTTTTGGGCCTTTGGTACCACACGCTCGCAGGTGTACGTCACCTGATCTGGGACAACGGCATCGGCTTTGATATCCCAACGGCTGAAAAAATGGGTTGGGCTGTGATCATCGGATCAGTTGTCTTGACCATCATTACAATCATTTTGGTCTGAGGAGAATATAATGTCTTATTTGACCGACCGTAAACGTGCCACTGGAATGGGTTCCGCCAAAACAGGTACAGAACATTTCTGGCTTATGAAAGTCAGCTCTGTGGCTTTGCTTTTGCTAATCCCGTTGTTTGTTTTCACATTCGGCCCAATGCTGGGTGAAACACATGAAAACGTGCTGGCCTACTTTGCCCGTCCGTTCTCAGCGATTGTGGCGGCTCTGACCATTGGTGTTACCTTCATGCACTTCAAGAATGGCGCACAGACCATGATTGAAGACTACGTGCACGGGACCTCCCAAAAAGTGGCGATCATTTTCGTGATCTGCCTTTCTTATGCTGCTGCTGCGACGGGCCTATTCGCCATCGCACGCATCGCGCTTTAATCGATTAAGGGAGACCTGAAAATGGCTGCTTATGAATACGAAACCCACGAATATGACGTGGTTGTTGTTGGTGCCGGTGGCGCAGGTTTGCGCGCGACACTGGGCATGGCAGAACAAGGTTTGCGCACGGCTTGCGTAACCAAAGTTTTCCCTACACGTTCTCACACTGTTGCGGCCCAAGGCGGCATCGCGGCATCCCTATCTAACATGGGTCCTGACAACTGGCAGTGGCACATGTATGACACCGTCAAAGGTTCTGACTGGTTGGGTGATACTGATGCGATGGAATACCTTGCTCGCGAAGCCCCGAAGGCGGTTTACGAGCTAGAGCACTACGGTGTTCCGTTCTCTCGCACCGAAGAAGGCAAGATTTATCAGCGTCCATTCGGTGGTCACACAACTGAATTCGGCGAAGGCCCAGCAGTCCAGCGCACATGCGCCGCGGCTGACCGTACAGGCCACGCCATCCTGCACACGCTTTATGGTCAGTCCCTAAAGAACAATGCTGAATTCTACATCGAGTACTTCGCGATTGACTTAATCATGTCCGAAGACGGCACCTGCCAAGGCGTTTTGTGCTGGAAATTGGATGACGGCACGATGCACCTGTTCTCAGCTAAAATGGTTGTGCTGGCGACAGGCGGCTATGGCCGTGCATATTTCTCAGCCACATCTGCCCACACCTGCACAGGTGACGGTGGCGGCATGGTGGCACGCGCTGGCTTGCCACTCCAAGACATGGAATTCGTTCAGTTCCACCCAACCGGTATCTATGGCGCAGGCTGCTTGATCACCGAGGGGGCACGCGGCGAAGGCGGCTATCTCACCAACTCTGAAGGTGAGCGTTTCATGGAACGTTATGCGCCCCAGTATAAAGACCTCGCACCGCGCGATTACGTATCACGCTGTATGACGATGGAAATTCGTGAAGGTCGTGGCGTTGGGGCCAGTGGGGATCACATCCACCTGAACCTTAACCACCTGCCAAAAGAAACGCTGGATCTGCGCCTACCGGGCATTTCAGAGTCCGCACGCGTCTTTGCAGGCGTTGACTTGACCAAAGAGCCAATCCCAGTTCTGCCAACCGTGCATTATAACATGGGTGGCATTCCAACCAACTATTGGGGTGAAGTTCTGAACCCAACTGCTGAAACACCAGATGCGGTGTCTCCAGGCCTTATGGCTGTGGGCGAAGCAGGGTGTGCATCTGTACACGGTGCGAACCGTCTTGGCTCTAACTCACTCATCGACTTGGTTGTATTCGGTCGCGCCGCTGCGATCCGCGCTGGCAAGATCATTGATCCAGATAGCGCAGTGCCAACGCCGAATCAAAAATCTGTTGATGCTGCGTTTGAACGTTTTGACGCAACACGCCACGCTAAGGGATCTATCCCAACAGCCGAGCTGCGCCTTGAAATGCAACAAACCATGCAAAAAGACGCAGCCGTGTTCCGCGCAAGCGACACATTGGCTGAGGGTAAGGCGAAGATGGATGAAGTTGCGGCCAAATGGTCCGACATCAGCGTCACTGACCGCTCATTGGTTTGGAACAGCGACCTGATGGAAACGCTTGAATTGGCCAACTTGTTGCCAAACGCTGTGGCCACGATCACTGGTGCAGAAGCACGCCAAGAAAGCCGCGGGGCACACGCCCACGAGGACTTCCCTGATCGTGATGACGACAAATGGCGTGTCCACTCTCTTGCGACCTTCAACAACAAGAACGAGGCGACACTCAGCTACCGCGGTGTGCACCTTAATCCGTTGACGACCGAAGACGAGGGCGGCATCGACCTTAAGCGCATCGCACCAAAAGTGCGTAACTTCTAATGGGTTTGCGCGTCACATTTGCGGCACTTGGTTTTGTTGCGGCCCTCGCGGGCTGCACTGAAGCCACCAAGGCGGTCGACGAAGTCGCCCGTCGCAGCGCCAAAGCGGCCGTAGCGGAAACGCTTACAACCCGCTTCCCGCTGGTGCCAAAAGCTGTGGTAACACCCTCCACAGACTGCATCATCGACAATGCATCAGGCATCGAAATCGGCCAATTCGCCAAAGCGGCCGTAGTTGGTGCCAATGACACAACAGTGGCCTTGATCAGTGACATTCTAGGCCGCCCTGCAACGCAACAATGTGCAGGCAAAGCCAGCCTTGCGGCCTTGGCCGGATAAAGGAGATACCAAATGGTAGAACTAACGCTCCCGAAAAACTCGCGTATGACAACGGGCAAAACGTGGCCAAAACCTGAGGGCGCAACAAACCTGCGTAAATTCAGCATCTATCGCTGGAACCCAGATGACGGCAAAAACCCACAGCTCGATACATACTGGGTCGACTTGGACGATTGCGGCCCAATGATTTTGGATGCTTTGATCAAGATCAAGAATGAAATCGACCCAACATTGACCTTTCGCCGTTCTTGCCGCGAAGGAATTTGCGGATCCTGTGCGATGAACATCGACGGCATCAACACGTTGGCCTGTATCTATGGTATGGACGAAGTCAAAGGCGACGTCCGCGTTTATCCTTTGCCGCACATGCCTGTGGTCAAGGATTTGATCCCAGACCTCACACACTTCTACGCACAGCACGCATCAGTGATGCCTTGGTTGGAAACCAAAACCAACCGTCCTGCGAAAGAATGGCGTCAGTCAATTGACGATCGCAAGAAGTTGGATGGCCTGTATGAATGCGTTATGTGCGCATGCTGTTCAACCAGCTGCCCAAGCTACTGGTGGAACGGCGATCGGTACCTAGGCCCAGCAGCCTTGTTGCACGCCTATCGCTGGATCATTGACTCACGTGATGAAGCAACAGGTGAACGTTTGGACGAACTTGAAGATCCGTTCAAATTGTATCGCTGTCACACGATCATGAACTGCGCGAAAACATGCCCTAAAGGTTTGAACCCTGCAGAGGCAATTTCGAACATCAAAAAGATGATGGTCGAACGCCGCGTCTGATCTTGAGCTATCGCTTATCTGAAATGGCCTGCCCTTCTCTGGTGGGCCATTTTTATATCTAAGCATCATGAGGGCCCCATTATGCAAATCCTAGTCTTGCTGATTGCCTTTGGCTTTGTGATGTTCTTTGCGTGGCGCAATGCGCCAACGCGTGGATGCCGATAGCGCGCAGACGCAACGGGAGATCGTGGGGCACTTCGCAAATACAATTGTGTAGCCTGCGGGGCAGAGGCCTTTACATCGACCAAAGGTCCACCCAATGATTGCAGATCAAAACTAAAAACACCCAAATTGTGAGGCCCAAATGACCCAACCAAAAGACGCCGCAGCTCGCCGAGCCGTGAAGCCTGTCATTTGTTATCCAATTGAAACGCTACCTGCGCCGAACATGTCGGTTTACGAAGCAGCCCGTCAGAACCTGACCAAGGTTGACGAGGTTTTGGCCCCAGCCCGCGACGCTGCAGTGTTCAATGTGCCAGTGGGCCATTTCTTTCGCATCTCATCTGTTGAAGGGTCCCAAGTTGGCGATCTGAACCTGTGGAATGCCAATGACCTTAGCGAAAAATTCTACACGGGCAAAACACGCGCTTTGCACGGCACACACATCACCACAGGCCAACAAATGTGGTCCAGCTTTCCACAGTTGCGCCCTATGGCGACGATCACCCACGACACGCTGGGTTGGTATGGCATCGATGAATTTGGCGGTTCTGTGCATGACGTGATCGGCACGCGCTGCGATCCCTATACGCACAACCTGCTCGCTGGTGGTCAGTATCACCATTGCTGCCACTCCAACCTGTCGCGCGCGATGGGTGATCACCTTGGCATTACTGCGCAAGAGGCCGAGGGCTATGTTCATGACGTGCTTAACGTTTTCATGTGCACAGGCTTTACCCGCGACACAGGTCAGTACTTTATGAAAGGCAGCCCTGTGCGCCCCGGCGACTACTTGGAGTTCTTCGCAGAAATTGATTTGCTGGGCTGCTTGTCGGCCTGTCCGGGGGGCGATTGCTCTGACGAACATTCCTCGGATACAGCCCAGTGCCACCCGCTTTTGATCGAGGTTTTCAAACCTGTGGATGGGGCGCTTGATGATTGGAAAACGCCTGCCGTGAATGGGTACAATCGCTGTCACGGTTTGTAGCTGAATCGGTATTGCGCACCTACGCAATACCGACACGATACCGACGCTCGGTTTCACTGTTTTTTGGTTGGCTAAATGTGTTCAGGCAAATGCAGCTTCTAGGGCAATCTCTACCATTTCGCCAAAGCTGCGTTCGCGGTCTTCCGCTGGCAACGCTTCACCTGTTTGCAGGTGGTCACTAACGGTTAAAACCGCCAATGCGCGACGCCCATAACGGGCGGCAAGCGTGTAAAGTTCGGCTGCTTCCATCTCGACACCCAAGATGCCGTGGCGCGTCATTTGTTCGTTTAAATCAGGACGTTCGTCATAGAATACGTCAGAAGAATAAATGCCACCTACGTGGGTCTTACAGCCCTTGGTTTCCGCAGATTTTACCGCAGCTGCGAGTAGCCCATAATCAGCGCATGGCGCGTAATTGAACTCTTTGAAAATGCCAGAAGAGGGAGAGTTTAGGGTGCTTGCTGTCATGGCAATGATCACGTCACGAATGCCAACTTGTGGCTGCATACCACCGCAGCTGCCAATACGGATTAGGGTTTGTGCGTTGTATTCATTAATTAATTCATTGGCGTAGATCGACAAGGATGGCATCCCCATACCTGACCCTTGGATGGTAACACGGTGGCTGTTCCATGTGCCGGTGAACCCCAACATGCCGCGCACTTCATTGACCAGTTCAACGTCTTTCAGAAACGTTTCCGCTGCCCATTTTGCGCGGTATGGATCACCCGGCATTAAAACAGTTTCAGCGATTTGGCCTGGCTTTGCGCCGATGTGTACGGTCATGGAATTCTCTTTCTCGAGTATGAATGTTGAGCCAACTTTGACTTCATATCGACCAAGATGCAAATGCCACGTTTGTTGCTAAGTCACGGGATCAGCGAGGGTGACAATGTCTGCCATAATTGTGTTCAACTCAAAGTCTTTAGGCGTATAAACCCGTGCAACACCCATGGCCCGCAATCGTTCAGCATCGTCATCAGGGATGATGCCACCGACGATAACTGGAATGTCACCAAGCCCCGCGTCGCGCATCCGTTCAATCAGATCCTCGACCAAGGGGATGTGACTGCCTGACAGGATTGATAGGCCTACAACATGCGCTTGATCCTCAAGCGCAGCGGCGACCAGTTGTTCGGGTGTTAGGCGGATCCCTTCATAGGCAATATCCATCCCACAATCGCGGGCACGCACCGCGATTTGTTCTGCACCGTTCGAATGACCATCTAAGCCGGGTTTACCAACCAAAAATTTCAATCGACGCCCCAACCGATCACTAACCGCGTTTACAGATTCACGCAGGTATTCAAGGCCTTCGGTCTTGTTGGATTGGCCAGCAGCAACACCAGTTGGCCCACGGTATTCGCCGTGTACGTCGCGCATTTGCGCGGCCCATTCACCTGTCGTTGCACCCGCTTTTGCCGCCGAGATTGAGGGTGGCATCACATTGCGCCCCTCGGATGCCGCTGCACGAAGATCTGCAAGGGCGGCGTCCACAGCGGCCTGATCGCGGTTGGCGCGCCATGCATTCAGACTGTCAATTTGGGCCTGCTCCACGGCGGGATCAACCACCATGATGCCGCCGTCTGCGGTCATCAACGGAGAGGGTTCTGTACTGGTGTATTTGTTCACGCCGACAACGACAGTTTCCCCCGCTTCAATGCGGTTGAGGCGGTCAGCATTGGACTGCACAAGGGCGGATTTCATATAATCAATTGCTTCAATCGCGCCGCCCATGGCATCCAAATTCGCCAGTTCGGCGCGGGCACCTTCTTTCAGTTCTTCAACTTTGCGATCTACCGCAGGGTTGCCGTCAAACAAGTCGTCAAATTCTAACAGGTCTGTTTCAAACGCCATGATCTGTTGCATGCGCATGGACCATTGTTGATCCCATGGACGGGGCAGGCCAAGGGCTTCATTCCATGCTGGCAATTGAACCGCACGGGCACGGGCCTTTTTGGACAGGGTCACTGCCAGCATTTCGATCAAGATTCGGTAAACATTGTTTTCTGGTTGTTGTTCGGTCAGGCCAAGGGAATTCACCTGAACGCCGTAACGAAAGCGGCGATATTTGGCGTCTGTTACACCGTACCGCGTCTCACAAATTTCATCCCATAGATCGACGAAAGCGCGCATTTTGCACATCTCTGTCACAAACCGAATACCTGCGTTCACAAAGAAAGAAATGCGGCCCAAAAGGGCGGGAAAATCAGCAGGATCAACGCGGGGTCGTAACTCATCTAAAACGGCAGTGGCGGTGGCAAGGGCAAAGGACAGCTCTTGCTCTGGCGTCGCGCCGGCCTCTTGCAAGTGATAGGAACAGACGTTCATCGGGTTCCATTTGGGAACATTCGTATAGCAATATTCGGCAACATCCGCGATCATCTTCAACGATGGTTTGGGTGGACAAATATAGGTGCCGCGCGACAGGTATTCTTTGATCAGATCGTTTTGAACAGTACCTTGCAGCGCCGCAATGTCAGCACCCTGTTCTTCGGCAACAGCGATGTACAGCGACAACAACCAAGGGGCCGTTGCGTTGATGGTCATCGACGTATTCATTTTTTCTAAAGGAATTTCATCAAACAATGCACGCATATCGTCAAGGTGGGAAACGGGCACACCAACCTTGCCAACCTCACCACGCGATAAGATATGATCGCTGTCATAGCCTGTTTGGGTTGGTAGATCGAAAGCGACAGAAAGGCCCGTCTGTCCTTTTTCTAGGTTTGAACGGTACAGTAGGTTCGAGGCTTTGGCCGTTGAATGACCTGCATAGGTCCGTATCAGCCAAGGGCGGTCTTTTTCGGATTGGGTCATCGGGCCTCACTGGTGGTCGAAGCGTTGCGCGGGTAATAAAGTTACGTGTATTGATTATTAATGGTAATTTTAGACAAGTGTCAATTCGCTTTGCTGAAGGAGGTATCAATAAGGCGGAAAGCAAAAATGCCGCTATCTGGTCCAACTGCTGTGTCCAGATTTGATTTTGGTTTACGCTAGGTTTGCGCACTGTAAGGATATTATCAATGACGCAGATTGTTGAAATTCCCCTCTGGCTTTTTGTTCTGATTTTGCTGTTTGCAGCTGTTACAGCACTTAGCCACTTCTTGTTGCCCTCGGTGCGTTGGTTTTTTCGGCGCCGTTTGGAACGCGCTGTTAAGAAGTTGAATGCGCGTCTTACGCGCCCGATTGAACCGTTCAAATTGGCGCGCCGCTATGACATGATTCAGCGATTGATCTATGATCCTGAAGTGACCCGCGCGATTGTGAACCATGCAGAACGCAACGGCGTGCCAGAAAACGTGGCCTTTGAAAAGGCACGGCGATATGCACGTGAGATTGTGCCAAGTTTTAGCGCGCTTGCGTATTTCGGATTTGCCATCCGTATCGCACGCTGGTTGGGCAATACCTTTTATGACGTACGGACTGGTCCTCAAAACGATGAACGTTTGGCTAAGTTGTCTCCAGACGCGACTGTCATTTTTATCATGAACCACCGTAGCAACATGGACTATGTCTTGGTAACATATTTGGCCGCGCGCGCCTCTGCATTGTCTTACGCAGTTGGGGAATGGGCCCGTGTTTGGCCGCTGACCCGATTGATCAAATCAATGGGCGCATATTTTATTCGCCACAAAGCACGGGGTGCTTTGTATCGTCGGGTGCTTGCCCGATATGTGCAGATGGCAACTGAAGGTGGTGTAACTCAAGCGGTGTTTCCTGAGGGTGGGCTAAGTCTGAATGGACGCCTTATGCCGCCAAAGATGGGATTGCTGTCCTATATTCTTGAGGGGTTTGATCCCAACGAGGGGCGCGATGTTATGTTCGTGCCTGTTGCCATTAACTATGACCGTGTTCTTGAGGACCGTGTTTTGATTGCTGCGAATGAACGTGGGGACCGAAAGTTTGGTGGTAAGGTAAGCGTTGTCTTCAAGTTTGTTGTGCACCGCACTTGGCAACGGTTTCGTGGGAAGAAATTTCAATTCGGGACTGCTGCAGTGACGTTTGGGGAACCTGTTTCGTTACGTGATTACAAGACGACGCCCGATGCAGAAAGTTTGGCTACCGATCTAATGGCTCGAATCCAAGATCTTATGCCCATGGTGGTGGTTCCGTTGTTGGCCCGCGCCTTGTTGACAGGTGACCTGGTTTGTGATGACGCAAATTTACAAACAGTTTTGGACGCTGAAATATCTGCCAGCGCAGAAAAGAGTTTTATTGTTCCCGCAGACGAATTAATTGCGGTAGCCAACCATGCGCTGTCTCAATTGGCGGAGCGAGAGATCATCGAGCTTAAAAATGGTGCTTGGCGCATATTGCCAAACAATCGGCCCGTCCTAACATTTTATGCGAGCTCCATTGCCCATTATTATAAGGGCGAAGAGGACGTGGAAAAAGTCACATGAAATTAATGAAGTAATAAAGTTGCCAAATTTAAACCTCCAGGGTTGCTTTATTGCTTCTGTAATTATATTTCCTGAGCGTGGCAGCGCGATTCCGCGTCGTGACTCGTTATGCATCGAGGGGAAATATCATGGGTTTAGACACTGGAGCTGCTCAATATGAAGCGCTTGAAAAAGACCTTTATGAGGTCGGTGAAATTCCTCCAATGGGCTATGTCCCTAAGCAAATGTATGCTTGGGCAATCCGCAAAGAACGCCACGGCAATCCCGATACTGCAATGCTGCAGGAAGTTGTGGATGTTCCGAACCTAGACAGTCACGATGTCCTTGTTTTGGTGATGGCGGCAGGCGTGAATTATAACGGTGTTTGGGCCGCATTGGGCACGCCGATCAGCCCCTTTGACGGGCACAAACAACCATATCACATCGCAGGTTCTGACGCATCGGGTATCGTTTGGGCCGTTGGCGACAAGGTAACGCGTTGGAAGGTTGGCGATGAAGTTGTCATCCATTGTAACCAAGATGATGGTGACGATGAAGACTGCAATGGCGGTGATCCGATGTTTTCAACCAGTCAGCGCATCTGGGGATATGAAACACCAGACGGGTCCTTTGGACAGTTCACGCGCGTGCAGTCGCAACAATTGATGCCGCGCCCAAAGCATCTGACGTGGGAAGAATCCGCCTGCTATACCTTAACTTTGGCAACGGCCTATCGGATGTTGTTCGGACACCATCCGCATGACCTTAAGCCGGGCCAAAACGTTTTAGTCTGGGGTGCGTCCGGTGGTCTTGGTTCCTATGCGATTCAGCTGATCAACACCGCTGGTGCCAATGCGATTGGTGTAATTTCTGATGAAGACAAACGTGATTTCGTTATGGGGTTAGGGGCCAAAGGCGTTCTTAATCGCAAAGACTTTAACTGCTGGGGGCAGATGCCCACAGTGAATACCCCTGAGTATGCGACTTGGTTTAAAGAAGCGCGCAAATTTGGCGCGGCGATTTGGGAGATCACGGGCAAGGGCAACAACGTTGATATGGTATTTGAACACCCGGGCGAGGCGACGTTCCCTGTTTCCACATTCGTCTGTAAAAAGGGTGGGATGGTTGTGATCTGTGCGGGCACCTCTGGCTTCAATCTAACCTTTGATGTGCGTTACATGTGGATGCATCAAAAGCGTCTGCAGGGAAGCCACTTTGCCCACTTAAAACAAGCGTCGGCGGCAAATCAGTTGATGATCGAACGGCGGTTGGACCCATGTATGTCCGAAGTATTCGAATGGGATACTCTGCCTGATGCGCATATGAAGATGCTGAAGAACCAACATAAGCCGGGGAATATGTCGGTCCTGGTTCAGGCACCAAAGACTGGATTGCGGACGTTGGAAGACGCAAGAGACGCACAACTTTAAGCTCAATACAACGTGAAGAAATTTAGACGCCTGCGAATTGAATGAGATCGTGGGCGTTTCGCGTTTGGAGACTGGGCTTGAACCAAATCAAAGGCTTGTTTTCCATGAACTCCCCATTTTGGGGGAGGGGACATGCGTGAATTTTGAGGAAAATGTAGACGTGATAGGCTTGATTTAATCATTCATTAACCAACTAGAGGTGTAGCTTAAATGAGAAGTGACTGGATTTTGGACGTACTTGCCGATCTGAAAACGTTTGCCCAAGCGAATGAATTGGTGGCTCTTGCAGAACAGCTAGATGACACCTCGATTGTCGCCATGGCCGAAATCGCAGCACTAAGGGAAAAACAGTATAGGCGCATACATGACGGCGAGCACGGCGTTGGAACACATATTGGGGGGGAATAGAGCAAGCTGACGGGCACGCAGGACTTCAGGTTGCGATTGAGGCACTACGCGATGAAATGAATGTTGATCTCATGGTTTGCCACTGGGTTGACAGCGCGGGCGATCAATACAGCCGTGGTACGTACCCCGCCGAATGGGTTCATCGGTATTTGGACCAAAATTACTTGCGGGTCGATCCCGTGATCACGGGTTGTTATCAACGCTTTCACCCTGTCAATTGGAAGCGATTGGACTGGTCTAGCAAAGCATCTCGAGCCTTTCAAAAAGAAGCGATTTTTTACAGCGTTGGGAACCAAGGGTTTTCTGTTCTGATACGAGGGCCAAACGGCCAGTTTGCATTATTTACGGTTAGCCACTCTGGCAATGACGCGGACTGGGCAGCGTTTACCGAAGAGCACACGCCAAGCATGTTGCTGATAACCACAAGGCTTTGGATCTAGAGCCAGATAGAACCCCAGAACATGCAGAGGCGCTTTCCCCACGCGAAGTTGATGCTGTGACGCTATTGGCGATTGGTTACAACCGAGCGCAAGTGGCCCAAACACTCACAATTTCGGAGCATACGGTACAGGGTTACGTCGAAAGTGCGCGTTTCAAATTGGGGGCGATGAACAGCACACATGCTGTTGCACGCGCAATTAGCCGTGGCTTGATTGTGGTGTGATGTTGCGTGGGCACGTGAACTGCGTACGCCCAGATGAATGGAAATTAACGCTCCAAAAGTTAGTCCTTTGTTCATTTTATTAAACGGACAAGGGGCAGTGATATGTTGCGTTACATCTAAGGGGACAAATTGAAGGCACATAAAAGACTGGCAGCGGAAATGTTTCGGGATCGTGCTGATCAATTTAAAATACGTCTCAATTGGGAGGTGAACGTGGATGCCCATGGTTTTGAGCGTGATGAATACAACGACCTAAATCCACTTTATGTCATTTGGGAAAATGCGGATGGGACGCATGTGGGATCGATGCGCTTCTTGCCAACTGTGGGACGGGTTATGGTGAACGACCATTTTTCTCACCTTTTGGGGGGGGCGGCCCAATTTCCAGTTCAACGATCTGGGAATGCACCCGATTTTGTTTGTCTCGGGCCGCAAATCCAAAAGTTGTAGCAGCGCTGATGCTTGCAGGTGGAGAGATTATGGAAGGGTTCGGCGTTGAACACGTCGTCGGCGTTTTTGACGCACGTATGGTGCGGATATATCGCCGAATTGGATCATCCCCAGAGGTATTAGGCCGAGAGGGCGAGGGACGCGCCCAAATCAGTGGTGGACTTTGGCACTTCGCGTCAGAAGCCAAAGCACAAGTGGCACAAAAGGCCGGTCTTTCGTCCGAAATTTCAAGGCTTTGGTTTGATCGTGCACTGGGTTCAAAGAGTGCGCAGAACTAGCAAAGGTGGGCTAGCACCCATTGGGCGCTCTCTATAGTGTCACGCCATGACATCCACCGAACTTATCCTCTCCGACGATCAAGCCAGCGCATTTGACAGCGTCACTGAAATGCTGCGCGGCGCTGGCGTAAACCTTGATGATAATTTGCTCATGCCACCGCAGGGCGATTCATCTTCAGTGATGGCAATCACAGGAAAGGCTGGTTCGGGTAAGACGCTTTTGTTGGCAGAGCTTTATAAGGCACTTGAAGCTGCCGGGGTTCAAATTGTTTCTGGCGATTTTGAATCCAAGAAAAGCAAAAACAAGCGCACGCTTGCCATATTGGCACCCACCAATAAGGCGGCGTCTGTTCTGCGCCTTCGCGGTGTGCCTGCGACGACGATCCACCGCATTCTTTACACACCTGTTTATGATCCAGAATACGAGCGGATCGCGGATTGGCTGGCTGGCAATGGCGAACGCCCTGACATCAATGAGGGATTGGAAATCACTGATGTCGCACTAGACCGTGCTGCCGCATTTTACCTCAATAACAAATCGATTCCGGGTGCTTTGGCAGCGGCAGGTTTGCGTGGTTCTGATTTTATCACGGGTTGGAAACGTCGCGAGGAGCCGCTTGATATCGGGTTTATCGACGAAAGTTCGATGTTAGATGACCGCCAATTCAATGATCTCAAAGAGATATTTCCAACTTTGATCTTGTTTGGTGATCCTGCACAGCTTGCACCGGTCAACCAGTCTGGCGCGATGGTTTTTGAAAAATTGCCGGCCCCACAGGTTATGAATTTGGCTCGTGTTCACCGTCAAACCGCAGACAACCCGATCCTTGATCTAGCACATGCTTTGGCCGACCCTGCGCTAGAGTTTCACCATTTTGAGCAGATGATCGAAGAGATCTCCAAAAAGGATGACCGCGTGGTATGGGGCCAGCGGGTTGAAGTCGATCTGATGGCACGCAGCCCAGTTTTGGTTTGGCGCAATGCCACTCGCATTCGCTTGTTAAACGCCTTTCGCAATGTCTACGGTGCCCCAGAGGATGCATTGATTGCTGGTGAGCCGTTGATCTGTGATGGCATCGAGTTACCACTTAAACACCGCAAGAAACGTTTGGACCTTGAGGCTCGTGGCTTGATCAAAGGAGCGCAAGTTGTGTACTTGGGCGAAGGGCGCAAACCTGGATTTTCACGCCTTCATGTGATGGGCGCCGAAGATCCCCAGATCAGTGCCGCATCGATCGTGAAAATCGAAAAGCCAGATGAAGAAGAGCCATTCATACCTTTTGCGGCACGTATGGGGGCTACGTTCTTGCACGGTTCTGCAGTGACCATTCACAAGGCACAGGGCAGTCAATGGGATACTGTGCAGGTCTTTGCGCCCGATCTGTTTGTTGCGGCGCGTATGAATCGGATTGAAGCAGGGCAACCGCTTTGGAAACGCCTCGCATATGTGGCGATCACACGCGCTCAAGAACGCCTAATCTGGGTCGTACGTAATCGGTTGTCCAAGCCAACTGAGCCATTGCGGGTAGATGACCTAAAAGCGATCGCTGCACCGACGTTGACATTGGCACCAGAAGCTGAAGAGGATGACTTCCTATGAAGTCCATCATTATCACAGGTGCCAGTTCTGGTATTGGACGCGCAACAGCTGAGGTGTTCTTAAACGCTGGGTGGCATGTAGGACTAATAGCGCGACGGGCTGAGTTACTTGATGAGATCGCGAATGAATTTGAGCATGCACATGCCTTACCATGTGATGTGACTGACGCGGTCGTGATGAAGGCAGCCTTTGATGCGTTTATCGACAGATTTGGTCGACTTGATGCCTTGTTCAACAACGCAGGTATGTTTGGCCCTTCTGGACCAATCGACAAAGTGCCGTTGGCGGCATGGAGCGAAGTGATGAACGTGAACCTGAATGGGATGTTTATTGCCGCGCAATTGGCCTTTGGTCATATGCGCAAACAATCGCCCCAAGGCGGGCGGATCATCAACAATGGCTCTTTGTCTGCACATGTTCCGCGGCCTAATTCGATTTGTTATACAACTACGAAACACGCAATTACCGGTTTGACCAAAACGCTATCGCTGGATGGGCGTCCGTTTGACATCGCATGTGGACAGATCGACATTGGGAACGCCGAAAGTGCAATCGTTGCGGGCCTAAAAGCCCGCCAACCTGATATGGAAACGATGGATGTCAGTCATGCGGCTGAGGCTGTATTTCACATGGCAAGTTTGCCATTGAGCGCAAATGTTCAAAGCATGACAGTGATGGCGACTAAGATGCCATTTGTGGGTCGCGGTTAAAGGCGGAACACGCGGAAGATTGCAGAGGCACCCCAGCCCGCTGCAATCGCAATTGCCAAAGACATCAAGCCATACAGCAACGAGCTTTCACGAGACATCGTGAAGAGCCAGCGTTCCAGGCCAATCTTTCGAACATCAATTGACGTCTCATAATCCGAAATGACCTTGCCGCTACGGGTTAGAAAAATGCGAGTTTTGTATTCACCTTCAGTCAATGCAGCAGGCAACTGAATCGACGTTTGAAACAGTGTCTGTGCATCCACAGACACCCCGTTTTCCAACAACTGATATGCGTCTGATTTTGTACGGATACGAATGATCGCTTGGGTAAAAGCGGCCGCGTCTTGCACTGCCATAGGTGCACCAACAGAGCGGATCGCGCGCGGGACAGAGATTTTGTAACGCAGGTCTTCGACATCGTTCAGCACATCACGCAATGGCGCGCTGGTTGCCACTGCATAAAAACTAGGCGCTTCGTCGATTTCGACGGCGTCAATATTGACCCAAATGCCAAACCGCTTTTCCTTACGGCGCACAGTTACAGATTCTGACGGGCCAGACACAGTGATGATAACCTCAAGTGGATCACCGTCAGGAATGGGGGCCTCGCGCTTGACTGCACCAAAGATTAATACATCGGAGCCGTCAAAGGATGTGGTGATTGCAACTTCGTCCTTACTCAGGCCCAATACGACTTCTTCTGCCACTGCGGGCAATGCCAGCATGATGAAGGCGATGATATAGCGCAACATATCAGTGGCCTCCTGCGGCAATTGAGAAGATATCGGATGGCATGACCAATAGATCAAACGCCAGCTTACCACAGACGGTCAAAACCATGATCGCCAAAAGAATGCGTAGCTGTTCTGCCTTCATCTTCACGCCGATACGGGTTCCGATTTGTGCGCCGAAGACACCACCAACCAGCAGGAGGACGGCCAATACGATATCTACTGTAAAGTTTGTTGTAGCGTGCAACATGGTTGTGAAGGCGGTCACAAAGATGATCTGGAACAGCGATGTCCCAACAACCACCTTAGTAGGCATTCCCAAAAGATAGATCATTGCAGGAACCATGATGAAACCACCACCAACACCCATAATGGCGGCAAGGATGCCAACAAGAACGCCAACGATGATCGGTGGAATCACTGAAATATAAAGTCCAGAAACACGAAAACGCATTTTGAATGGTAGGCCGTGAATCCAATTGTGTTTTTTGCGCTTAGGAACCGTGCCCTTTGATGTTTTGCGAATTGCGTTGAGGGACTCGATGAACATTAAGCCGCCGATAACACCAAGGAAAATTACGTAGCAAAGCTTAACCAGAAGATCGACTTGGCCCTGAGCTTTTAGATAGTTAAAGACAACTACGCCAAGTGCAGCGCCGACTAGGCCCCCTATCAAAAGGACAGTGCCCATCCTTAGATCGACAGTTTTTCGTTTGAAGTGGGCCAAGACGCCAGAAAACGAAGATGCAACAATTTGATTTGCTTCTGTTGCGACGGCCACCGCAGGGGGGATGCCGATAAAGAACAATAGTGGGGTCATTAAAAAGCCACCGCCAACACCAAACATGCCAGACAAGATGCCAACAATTCCGCCCAAACCTAACAATAGGAAGGCATTCACGGAAATCTCTGCGATGGGTAGGTATATTTGCATGGACCCTCCTAGACCGGGTACGGCACCTAAATCAAGATGCCATGCGTATACGCTTCAAACAGGGCTGATATCTTGGGTCAAACTGGACCTATCGCTGGATCAACGCTCTTTGACATATGGTTCGCCACCAGCACGTGGTGGAATGGCTTTTCCGACGAAGCCAGCCAAAATGACTACTGTCATAATATAGGGCAGCGCACCCAAGAATTGGCCTTGAATTTTCATGCCTATGACAGCTTCAATAACGTCTGGACGTAGTTCAAGCGCTTGGAATAAACCAAACAGGAAGGTGGCATACAGCGCGTGCCATGGGCGCCACTTCGCAAAAATAAGGGCTGCAAGCGCGATGAAGCCACGACCTGCGGACATGTCTTTGACGAACCCTGCCTGAAGTGCTGTAGATAGGTACGCTCCGGCAATGCCACACAAAATACCGCAAATCGCAACTGCCGCATAACGCAAACCAACAACCGAAACACCAGCTGTATCAACTGCGGCTGGATTTTCACCAACCGCACGCAAACGCAGACCAAAACGTGTGCGGTATAGCAACCACCACGTCATTGGGACTGTCAGCAGCGCGAAATAAACCAGCAGCGAATGCCCCGATAACAATTCTGAATAAACCTGCATTAATGGGCTGGCTGCTTTGACTTCGTTCGTAGTGGTCAGCGCACCGGGAAAGTTGATTGGGTTGAACCGCTCAGCGCCTGAAAGGGAGGGCGTGCGCCCACCTTGGCTGAACCAAGACTGGGCAATCAAAACTGTCATGCCTGCCGCAAGAAAGTTGATCGCAACGCCAGAGATCAATTGATTACCTCGGAAAGTGATAGAGGCAAGGCCGTGAACGCCGCTTAGGAACAGCGATGCTGCGATGCCAGCAAGTAAGCCAATCCAAACGGAGCCTGTCATGGACGCAATCGCGGCAGAGAAGAAGGCAGCGGCTAGCATCTTACCTTCGAGACCGATGTCAAAAATACCAGCGCGCTCCGAGAATAGACCGGCCAAACAGGCCAGCAATAAAGGAATTGCCAAGCGAACAGTAGCGTCTAGGATTTGGATGAGTGTAAAGAAATCCATCAGTTGCCTCCCTTACGCAGGGCAAGGAATATGCGTTCCAATGGCATACGCACCATATTGTCCAGCGCGCCTGTGAACAGGATAACCAGCGCTTGGATGACCACGATCAACTCGCGTGGAATGCTGGTCCACAATGCCAACTCGGCACCGCCTTGGTATAGAAAACCAAACAAGATGGCAGCGATGAAAACGCCCAAAGGATGACTGCGACCCATCAAGGCGACAGCGATCCCGATAAAGCCTGCACCCTCAGTCGCGTTCAAAACCAAACGTTCTGCTTCGCCCATGACGTTGTTGATCGCCATCATACCCGCCAATGCACCAGAAATGGTCATAGCGATCATTGTAATCTTCACAGGTGAAATGCCGGCATACTTTGCAGCACTTTCTGAATGACCATATGCACGAATTTCATACCCAAGTTTCGTGCGCCAGATCAGCAACCAAACCAATACGCATGCGATAATTGCCACCAACAGGGAAACGTTTGCTGGGGCAGCTTTTGAAAAGCTAATGCCGATGGGGGCCAAGATGTCGTGCAGAGTTGGCAAATGAACAGCTTCGGGGAAGCGTGCTGTTGCAGGGTCCATTGCACCTTGAGGACGCAGCACGTTTACGAGCATATAGTTCAGTACCGCTGCTGCGATGAAGTTGAACATAATAGTTGTAATAACGATGTGACTGCCGCGCTTTGCTTGCAGATATGCAGGAACTGCAGCCCAAATCGCACCAAATGCACCGGCCAAAACAATCGCCCCAAGCAGGCCAAGCGACCAATGGGGCCATGGGATGAACAGACAGGCAAGCGCCACGCCCAAACCACCCAACATGGCCTGGCCTTCGCCGCCAATGTTGAACAACCGTGCGTGAAAGGCGACGGAGACAGCAAGGCCTGTAAACATAAAGTTGGTTGCGTAATACAGAGTGTAACCCCAGCCATAGGTACTGCCCAATGCGCCGTCGATCATCAATTTCAATGCCGCAATCGGATCTTCACCAATGGCAAGGATCACCAACCCAGATAGGATTGCCGCCAAAAGCAGTGAGATCAGTGGCACAAGGACGACCTCGGCCCATTTTGGCATTACGTCCATCTTACGTCTCCACACCGGCCATCATCAGGCCCAGTTCTTTTTCGTCGGTTTCGCCAGCTGCACGTTCCCCCATAATGTGACCGTCAAACATAACGGCGACGCGGTCTGCAAGGGACAAGATTTCTTCCAACTCTACACTGACCAATAGAATGGCTTTGCCTTGATCGCGCAGGGCAACAATCTGTTGGTGGATGAATTCGATTGCACCGATGTCCACACCGCGTGTTGGCTGGCCGATCAGTAAAAGATCGGGATTGCGTTCAATTTCACGTGCAAGAACGATCTTCTGTTGATTGCCACCACTAAAGTTTTTGGCTGACAGGCGCGGGTTTGGAGGGCGCACATCGAAACGCTCCATCTTTTCCTCAGTGTCTTGGCGTATGGCGGCGTTGTTGATGAAGATGCCGGATTGATAGGCAGGATCATCGTGGTACCCAAACGCAGTATTCTCCCACGCTGAATAGTCCATAATCAGACCTTCGCGTTGGCGATCTTCGGGGACGTGGGCGATGCCACGTGCGCGGCGTGTTTTGCCGTCTGAGTATTTGCCAGTGAGGTCGATCGCTTCGCCGTTGAGCGTCACCGATCCAGTGCCGTCGGCGTAACCGCCCAATACTTCAAGCAGCTCAGATTGACCGTTGCCCGCAACGCCTGCGATGCCAAGAATTTCACCAGCACGCACATTCAGGCTAATGCTTTTGAGGCGTTCAACGCCTTGTTCATCGACCACACGCAAGTTTTGCACATCTAAAACAATGTCACCAAGTGTTGGCGGGGTTTTGTCCACTTGCAGCAGAACTTTGCGCCCAACCATCAACTCAGCCAGTTTTTCAGGGCTGGTGTCTTCGGTTTTAACCGTCGCGGTCATCTCACCGCGGCGCATAACGCTGACGGTGTCGGTGGCTTCCATGATTTCGCGCAGTTTGTGCGTAATAAGGATGATAGTTTTGCCTTCTTCACGCAAACGTCCAAGAATTCGGAACAACTGATCCGCCTCTGACGGGGTCAGAACGCCTGTGGGCTCATCAAGGATAAGAATATCGGCCTGACGATACAAGGCCTTTAGAATCTCAACGCGCTGTTGCATCCCCACACCGATCTCTTCGATCAAGGCATCAGGATCAACGTTCAGTTCGTATTCGGCAGCCAGCTCAAGCAAGGATTTTCGCGCTTTGGCAAGGCTTGGTTTCAACAATCGACCGTCCTCAGCACCAAGGATGATATTCTCAAGGACTGTGAAATTTTCAACCAGTTTAAAGTGCTGGAACACCATGCCAATGCCCGCAGCAATTGCAGCTTGGCTGTCGGGGATTTCAGTCTTCTGGCCACCAATGAAAATTTCACCTTTATCAGCTTTGTAAAAGCCATAAAGGATGGACATCAACGTGGATTTACCCGCGCCATTTTCGCCGATGATCCCGTGGATCGTACCAGGCATGACGCGGATGGAAATGTCTTTGTTCGCTTGTACCGGTCCAAAGGCTTTTGAAATGCCTTTTAGCTCAATAGCAGGCGCTGTCGTAGCGTTGTTCAACTAGGCTCTCCCATACCAGCGTAACCAACGATGCGGGCGATTTTTTCTTCTTTGATGTCGATGAAATACTGGCCGCGCTTTGCCGGCATGTTCGGCATGCCAAATTCTACTGTTGCGCGGGCGCTGCCGTCGCGTTCTGAAATATTCACGATCTTGGCCTCGGCACCAGGTGCCATTTCAGCAAACATTTTGATGTAGTTGATATAGTCATCGCGGTCCGTGATTGGCGCGGACGTTCTGGGATCGCTGTAACAAAAATCTGGACCAATGGCTGCGTCGGTAGCCGTTGCGCGTGCCTCAGCGGTGGGTGCGCCCCAAGCCGAGAAGAGTGTGTGAATACATTCAGTCATGGCTTGGGGCTTTCTTTTGGTAGATTAGGGCTTGATTAGAACGTCAGTGCTGGGCAGCTGTCGTCTGACATGTAGTCATGTACAGCAATCTCGCCTGAAGCGATCTGTGCTGAGGCCGCTTCAACAGATGCTTTCATTTCAGCTGATACGAGGGACGCGTTGTGTTCGTCCATTGCATAGCCTACGCCACCGTTTGCTAGACCCATGACTGAGAAGCCAGTTTCCATGTCAACGCCGTCTGTGAATGCAGAGAATACAGCATTGTCGACGCGCTTAAGCATTGATGTCAAAACTTGACCTGAGTGTAGGTAGTTTTGGTTTGAATCAACGCCGATTGAGAGAATTTTCTCATCCGCAGCAGTTTGCAGTACGCCAACGCCTGTGCCGCCAGCAGCAGCGAACACAACGTCAGAACCTTGGCTGATTTGTGCTTTGGTGATCTCAGAACCTTTTACCGGGTCATTCCATGCGGCACCGGTTGTACCGGTCATGTTGGAAATTACTGTCGCGTCTGGGTTCACTGCTTTTACGCCTTGTGCGTAGCCACAAGCAAAACGACGGATCAATGGGATGTCCATGCCGCCAACGAAGGATACGGTGCCAGATTTGGACGCTTGCGCGGCCATCATGCCAACAAGGTATGAACCTTCGTGCTCGTTGAAGACAACAGAGCGCACGTTTGGCGCATCAACAACCATATCGATGATTGTGAATTTTGTGTCTGGGTAATCAGCAGCTACTTGGCCCAATGCGTCACCAAATGCGAAACCAGCCATTACGATTGGGTTTGCGCCAGCTTCAGCAAAGCGACGCAGCGCTTGCTCACGTTGTGCGTCTGATTGCAGTTCGATCTCAGCGAACTTACCGCCAGTCTCTTCTGCCCAACGTTGCGCGCCAGAAAAGGCAGCTTCGTTGAATGATTTGTCAAATTTACCACCAAGGTCAAAAATCAATGCTGGGTCGGCAGCTGCGGCACCAGCCGTCAATGCGATACCGGCGGCAGCGCCAAGGAATTTATGCATAAGTTTCATCAGGTTGTTCTCCCACGTTTTGTTTTGGGACCGCCAGTACTGGGGAGTGAACCATT
This sequence comes from uncultured Paracoccaceae bacterium, assembly GCA_905182105.1. Lineage (GTDB taxonomy): Bacteria > Pseudomonadota > Alphaproteobacteria > Rhodobacterales > Rhodobacteraceae > Ascidiaceihabitans. The sequence goes on along the minus strand of CAJJAR010000002.1, from coordinate 31,307 downwards.
TTGATTAACCCGCTCGGCCCATCGTAAGCATACAGAATGCTTAGATCAGATTCAAATTAGGCCGTAGTGGGCAGGCCGGGTCAACTGCTTTTTCTAACATGACGCAAAGTATAGAGGGATTCTTGTGTTCTGGCACTATTTCAGGGCTATACGCATGACGATTGCGTCTGCGGAGTCGCCTAAATCTCGGGCATAATAGGCAGAACGGCGTGTGACTTCTGCGAATCCATGTAACGCGTAAAGATGTTTGGCAGCATCGTTGTCTGCGGCGACTTCTAGGAATGCCTCGTCTGCATCTACGGATGACATCCACTTTGACATCAACGTACCACCAGCGCCTTTGCCTTGTGCGTCAGGGTGAACTGCTATGGTCAAAAGTTCTGCTTCGCCTGCAATGACTTGGACCAAGGCAAAACCTTGAGGGCAGGTGAAGAGATGGGTGTGTTTGTTGTGCAGAAGGTCTTCAAATTCTGGGGCCGACCATGGGCGGGACATAGTGAATGCAGCACCGTGAATTTGGCTTAACTCACTGGGCGTCATGTCAAAATCGTAGGAGCGGCGCTTTTGGATGGGGCCGCATCGGGGACCTTGAGATAGTAAGGGGCAGGCGCGAGGGTTGGGTTTGGGAACCGTTCGCGTGCCGCCAATGCAATGCTGGCCGCAAGTGCATCGGGGAATGGGTCTGAAAGGATAGTATATCCCTTGGATTCAAATGCTTCACCAGAAATCAATGCTGCGCCGGAAGCGTCGCGGACGTAGCGTTGTTGACGGGGCGCGGCGATGCTGTGAACTGTCGCGGATGGGTCCAGAATGGCGCGTTGTTCAAAGCCGTTCACGCCGTAGGCTGGAATGCCAAGGCCAAGGGCAAGACCGCGTGCGGCTGACACGCCGATGCGGATACCGGTGAAGTTACCGGGGCCGGTTCCAACCGAGAGTGCATCAAGGTCCGCGTAGGCAAGCCCATGTAATTGTAGCAATTCTTTAAGGAGAAACATCAGGCGTTCTGCTTGGCCTTTTTTCATCTCTTCGACGGTTTGCGTGATGACAGTATCGCCCGACAACAAAGCGGCGGCGCAATATGGGCCGGAGGTGTCAAAGGCGAGGATGAGAGGTTTTTCCACTTAACAAACACCTTTCTGTGGCAGGGCTGTAAAACAAGAAAACCGCCCAAGATTGGACGGTGATCTTATATTATTATCGTTTAAAAACAAAATTTAAACGGCGACTGGGCGCACTTCGGTCACTTCTGGGATGTAGTGGCGCAGAAGGTTTTCGATGCCCATTTTCAACGTTAATGTGGACGATGGGCAACCGGCACATGCGCCTTGCATATGAAGGTAAACAACGCCGCGATCAAAGCCGTGGAATGTGATGTCACCGCCGTCTTGGGCCACGGCAGGACGCACGCGGCTGTCGAGCAGCTCTTTGATCTGACCCACGATTGCGCCGTCTTCACCTGTGTGTTCGGCGTGACCAGATGCAGGTTGGTGATCGCCAGCCATAACAGGGCTACCGGATTGAAAATGCTCCATAATTGCACCAAGCAATGCTGGTTTGATATGATCCCAATCGACGGCATCCGCCTTTGTCACCGTTATAAAATCAGTGCCAAAGAATACGCCGCTCACGCCTTCAACTGCGAAAATGCGTTGGGCAAGAGGGGAGGCATCGCTGGTGTCTGGTGCTGGGAAATCTGCAGTGCCCATTTCCAAAACGGTCTGGCCCGGCAAGAATTTTAGTGTTGCGGGGTTCGGTGTAGATTCTGTTTGAATGAACATATTAATGTCTCCTCGGGGTTGCTATTGATATGCGGTCTGATGCCCCCTAAGTCAAGGTTTGGAATCATTCTAAGGTGGCCGAATCGGTGGGTTAACGCACAGTGCGTTGGCATTTGTGCGCGAAACTGTGCAGTTGGTCCTGTGATCTGTACAGTTTGACTGTGTAGAATTCGCGCTTTAGGGCGGTTTTGGGCGAACTGCACATTTTGTGACCTGAATTGTAGAGTTTCAGAAAAAGAGGGGCGCTAACGATTTTTTAAGTTCCGGGTTTTGTAAACGTTTGTGGGGGGACAATTAACTTTAGGTTAGGAAATCTCCATCCCGCCACGCCATCGGCGGGGTGAACCCCGCCCTACGGGCACTTAATGCAAGCTGTCTTGGGAAAAGCCCCAATAATTATCCTTTGCCCCGAATTCTTCACAGACATTCCACATCTGGATTTCGATTTTTGTAATCTCGAATGCGTCTGCCTTCATTTTCATAGACAACACGCAATCAACTCTCTCCGGCACAGTTTGGACCATTATATGTGTGCCACGCTTGAGAGGGAACTTTTCGATTAGCGTTAGCCTTGCCTGCAAAGCTAATTCCTTTGTGGGTATACTGCAAAAGAACTCAATCTCTTTGAGAGTATTAGAATTGAAACTTGGATCACAGTTACATCGTTCTAATACTTCTGTGTTCTCAATAAGTGCGGTATTAAATATATCTTATTTACTGCCATGAACCATTTTGTCGGTCATATTTTTTGTCTTAGAAAATTTATTCTATTAAAAAATTTGCTAAGAAGGAATTGCCATCCCTTTTTTATAATTAGGTCTGTTATCATCGATCGAGGTGGCTAAATTGTTTGTATTTTGTGCCCAACTAGTCGACCTAGTGACGTCATTTTTTGCCTCCGCAAGTCAAAACCCAGACAGTCTATCATGCCCAAGCGCTCCCATACCATCTTCAAGGCTTCCGGATTTTAACTCGTGGGCAGAAGCACACATTCTAACACTCTGTTACGTCACCACTACGGGCTCTAGCTGACATCTGCGACCTCGACCAAAGCCGCATTCTTTAGTGGCGAACCGAACCCCGCCTTATGTGATGGCTTCAAGCTTTTCTTTGGTAATGTCGCCGGGGACGATTGTGATTGGGATCGGCAGTGTGCCCGCGCTTTTTGTCAGTTGGGTCACAAGAGGGCCGGGGCCTTTGTTGCCGACGCCGGCACCTAGTACCAGCACGCCCACTTCAGAGTCGTCAGCGATTTGGGCGATGATCTCTGTGACGGCTTCGCCTTCGCGGATCACCAGTTCAGGATCGACCTGTTGTTTGTCGCGCATCCATTTTGCAAAGACTTCAAAATGCGCATTGATGCGATCACGCGCTTCTTCGCGCATCACGGCCCCAACGCCAATCCAGTGATTGAATTCGTCTGGCGGAATCACCGCAAGAACCTCGACGCCGCCACCCGTGTGGGCAGCACGCAGTGCGGCGAAACGCATTGCGTTCAAACATTCTTGGCTGTCATCCAGCACGACCAGAAACTTACGCATGATATTCTCCATTCAACAAAGTGATTGTGGCGCAGTGCGCGGGGTGTGGCAACGCAATTGAGCGAAGTTGTTAGATTTTCTTTTGGGTCAGGCGTTTAGGGGCAGTTAGCCGCCGCTGACGGCCCAATCCCAATACATTTCGCGGACCTGATTTGTGGTTTTCCCGATTTCATATTGGGTATCCTCAAAGGCCGTGACGGGCGTCATTTTCATCATATTGCCTGTTAGGAACACCTCGTCTGCGTCATGAAAATCCTCGAATGTGAGCGTCTTTTCATGCACCGTGATGCCGTTTTCACGCATGTGTTTCATGTGGCGCGCACGGGTGATGCCCGCAAGGAAGGTGCCGTTGGCAATTGGTGTGAATACCTCGCCGTCCTTCACCATGAAGACATTGGCGCTGGCCGTTTCGGCCACGTTGCCTGAAGCATCCGCAACAAGCGCGTTTTTGAACCCTTTACTGCGCGCTTCGGCGATCATGCGGGCGTTGTTGGGGTAAAGGCAGCCCGCTTTTGCATTCACCACGTTGTCGGCCAGAACGGGACGGCGGAACCGTGTCTGGGTCAGTGTGGTGGATGCGTTTTGCGGGGCCATTGGGATCTGTTCAAGGCAGATGGCAAAACCGGTTTCATCTTGGCTGGGCAATATCCCAGTGTCGTCACCGATGGTAGCCCAGTACATGGGGCGGATGTAGACGGCAGCAGTTGGGTCATATGATTTCAGCCCGTCCTGAATTGCGCTGACCATATCGTTTGGGTCCATCGTGGGCGCGATCATCAATGCCTTGGCGGATCGGTTGATCCGTTCGCAGTGGGTCAGCAGGTCTGGTGTCACGCCGTCAAAATAGCGCGCACCGTCAAACACAGTGGTGCCCAGCCAGGACCCGTGGTCGGCGGCCCGCATGATGGGTTTGTCCTCATTGTGCCATGCGCCCTCAAAGTAGGTTTTGATGTTTATACCAGTGGCCACGCGTTTTCTCCTGTTGTCTGAGGCTGAGTTTATCAATTTTTCTTCATATAGGAAGGCCCTATTGGTGTGACATGGGCGGTGGCTTGCACGCTCAGATATAAGCACGTGAACAGGGGTGTAAGAGGGTGGGTTGAATGGTAAGATGACATTGAGTTTTTTGCGTTGAGGTTTGTATGTTTCTGAGAATTGCGATTTGGTTTGGTTTGTTTGGGCTGGTTGCGGCCTGTGACGTGGTGCCGACTTCGGACACAAACACAGGTGCCGCGTCTTTGGTGGCGACGACCTCTGGGTTTAGTTCAGCGGCACAGGCCCAAAGGGTCTTTGCACGCGTGGCAACCAAGATGGAGCCAGTGATTGAACGGGAGTGCCGCACCAAAACGACTGGTTTGGATTGTGATTTCCGGATCGTCATTGATGGCAACCCAAACAGCCCGGCCAACGCCTATCAAACACTAGATACGAACAAGCGCCCTGTTATCGCTTTTACGCAAAAGTTGATTCTGGATGCGGGCAATGCGGATGAATTGGCTTTTGTCATGGGACATGAGGGTGCGCACCACATTTTGAACCACATTGGACGCCAGAAACAAAACTCTGTCGCGGGGGCTGTGATTTTGGGTGGTCTTGCAACATTGACGGGGGCAGCACCGGCTGGCGTTGAAGAAGCTGTGAAGTTGGGTGCGCAGTTTGGGGCGCGTGGATATTCTAAGGACCATGAACTTGAGGCGGATTACCTTGGTGCAAAATTGACGGCCTTGGGCGGGTATTCACCTGTGATCGGCTCAGAGTTTATCAGGCGCATCCCTGATCCGGGCGATCGTTTTCTTGGCACCCATCCGTCCAATGAGGAACGCCTGCAAGTCGTGCAAAAAGCGCTGTCTGAGATTTAAGCAGTGAAGATGTTGGGCCACATCCTGACGGACAAGGGGTCCAAATATGCGGTCTCTGGCTGTCCGGTGACGGATCGCGCGGGCGTAGACGGGGCGCTGAAACTTTTGAAACGTGACAAGGCCTATGCCAAGGCGACCCACAATACTTGGGCCGTGCAGCTAGCTGCGACTGGCGCGCTAAAGGGCGATGACGGCGAAAGCGGTGCGGGCATGGTCATTGTGCGGATGCTAGAGCGCGAGGGGCTAAGCGATCATCTGATCGTTGTAACACGTTGGTATGGCGGTAAGCATTTGGGCGGTGATCGTTTCCGTCATGTGCAGACCTGTGTGCGCGCCTATTTGGACGTGCTGTAATCAGCGGATCGCGATGGCAATGGCTACAAAGAAGGCAGCCGATGCAGCCGTTACAAAGATGTGCCAGACTGGATAGCGGTAGGGCATGGTTTTGCGTGGGTAAAAAATCGCGCCGATCCCGTAGGTCGCGCCACCTCCCAGTAATAACCAGATCGAGGTGTGATCCAAGCGTTGCCACATTGGCCAAATCAAGAGGAACATCGCGCAGCTAAGTGCAAAGTATAGCGCGAGTGAAGATCCCCCTTCGCCTTTCCAGAACACGAGTTTGGAAAAGAAACCGATTAGCGCAGCGATCCATACCCCAGCCAAGACCACATAGGAGAACGGCGTGTTTATGACCAAAACCAGCGGTGTGTAGCTGGAGGCAATACGCAAGAATATCAGCCCGTGGTCTGCACGGCGTAGGCGCACACGCAAATCCGAAATCGGAGTCATGTGATATATGCCGGAAACGGTGAATGCGCTGACCATGATCACAACGTAGACGCCAACCGCCCAGGACATTTCAGTGGTGCGCCACATTGGCAAATAGCACCATAACCAAACGGCACCATAAAGACCCAAGGAAATGGATAGGGCGTGTACGATCCCATCAGCAATAGTTTCATTTCTAGAGGTAGGGTACATGTGTGCGGCCTTTTTTGGTGACTTTAGGTACGCCGCTGTCGATTCAGATGCCAACGATAAATCGCAGGCGCTAACGCGAGGTCATACACCTTACAGGCGATCCAGTGGATGATTGGCAGGTCTACGATCCGCCCCAAAATGCGGTAGCGTGGCATTTCGCACCATAGCATGATGAATGCTGGAATGCCGGAATACAGCTGACCTTTGTGTTCTACATAAAGGCGGCGGGCGGCCTGATCAGAGGTGATTTCCCACGCCGACAAAGCATCACTGTTCAGATCGTCAAACTGAATGGCGAGGTCTGATTTCTGCGAATAGCTGCGGTAATGATCAATTTCAAATCGACAGACGGGGCACTGTGCGTTGTATAGAACTTTGGTTTCTTCACTCATGACCAACAGATAGAACTGTGGACGCGATAATCCAACGTTATCAGCGTAGTTTATTCCCATCAATCCAACGTGACATCAATGTTTTGTCACGAAAGCATTCGTGTGGCACCTTGCGCCGTTTGAGCCGCGCAATGCGTTCTGCAAATTGCACCTGTTTGGACGAGGGGTAATTGGCGAACTGACCTGTTGGTGGCTTTGGCTTATGTTTGTCAATCCACGCAGACAGGCTGTTGCGGTTGGCAAACAGGGTTGCGGGCAAGGTGGCCTCCATCTTGCCCGCAATGGATTTTGCAAAGGCGATTTGTTTTTCCGTTGCGGGAACCGCAGGTTCAATTGCAAGCATCCCCTGAATGGGGGCAAACATCCCTGGAAGTGTTGCTTGGTGTTGCATTGCCGATTCCTTTGTTCTTGTTGTTGAGAACATAAATAGAACATAAGTGGAACAAATGCAAGTATGGCGTGTTTGAGCAGGCTATATTGGGGTCATGGCAGCCCTTGTTAGGGGGTGGGATGGTCCTGTTTTCCCCTTAATAGTGGTGAATTTTGCCGGTTATGATCGCCGCAGTTGAGACAACAGACCCTCAGGGTGCCACACAGATTCAATCCATGGATCGGCCCCTGATTTTCACAAACCAATGTTTTAAAACAAAGGAAAATAACTTGAGCATCGCAAAAGTTACCGAAGTCATCGCATCCTCAACCAAGTCATTTGACGACGCATTGGAAAGTGGCATTGCGCGCATCCAAGCCCCTTAAGGGCATCAGCGGCGCGTGGATTGCGGATCAAAAAGTTGTCGTGACAGATGGCAAAATCAGCGATTACCGCGTTGTGATGAAAAACACATTCTTGCTGGAAAATTAATTAAAACTGCGCGGCACTTAGAAATCGGTGCCGCGCAAGTTTTTTCAGATCATTGTGGTTAAACCAGTTTGCCCCATAGATCGTATTCGCCCGCTTCATCGACCTCAACGGTTACGATGTCGCCGACGTTTAGTTTCTCAAAACCTTCATCGAGGAACAGGTTGCCATCAATTTCTGGCGCGTCTGATTTTGTGCGGCAGGTGGCGGCGTCTTCATCGATTTCATCAATGATCACATCAATGCGGCTGCCAACTTTGGCTTGAAGCTTGGCCTCAGAGATTGCCTGGGCTTTTTCCATGAAGCGGTTCCAGCGATCTTGTTTGATTTCTGCATCCACGTGGTCTGGCAGCGCGTTTGAACGTGCGCCTTCCACGTTTTCATACTGGAAGCATCCAACGCGATCGAGCTGCGCTTCGTCCATCCAATCCAGCAAGGTTTGAAATTCGGATTCCGTTTCGCCTGGATACCCAACAATAAAGGTAGAGCGCAGTGTGATGTCTGGACAAATCTCGCGCCATGCAGCGATTTCATCCAGTGTTTTTGATGCGGCCGCAGGGCGTGCCATGCGTTTCAGAACGTCTGGGTGTGCGTGCTGGAACGGAATATCAAGGTAGGGCAAAACGCCGTTTGAGGGGTCTGCCATCAACGGGATCATCTGGCGCACATGTGGGTATGGGTAGACATAGTGTAAACGTATCCATGCCCCGAGCGATCCAAGATCGCGGGCCAGATCAGTAATGTGGGCACGGTGCCCGCGATCTTCAGCATGTTTGATATCAACGCCGTAGGCCGAGGTATCTTGGGAAATGACCAACAGTTCTTTAACGCCAGCTTCAACCAGCTTTTCCGCTTCGCGCATGACTGCGTGGGCAGGGCGGGACGCAAGGCGGCCGCGCATGTCTGGGATGATGCAGAATTTGCATTTGTGATTGCAGCCCTCAGAAATCTTCAAATAGCTGAAGTGGCGTGGGGTTAGGGATACGCCTGAGGCTGGGAGTAGATCGATAAACGGATCGGGTGACGGTGGCACGGCTTTGTGCACAGCATCCAACACCTGTTCGTATTGGTGCGGGCCAGTGACCGCGAGGATCTTAGGATGATGTTCGCGGATGTAATCGGGTTCCGCGCCCAAGCACCCTGTCACGATGACCTTGCCGTTTTCATTCAGGGCCTCACCGATGGCATCTAGGCTTTCGGCCTTGGCGCTATCAAGGAAACCACAGGTGTTCACGATCACCGCATCGGCCCCTGCATAATCAGGGGAGACGCCATATCCTTCGGCGCGCAGGCGCGTCAGGATGCGTTCGCTGTCGACCAATGCCTTGGGGCAACCAAGGGATACCATGCCGATGGCGGGCTGGCCGGAACGCACGGGTTCACGCACTTGGAGTTTAGGGGCTAGGTCGGGGCGAATGTTTGGCGGGTTTGTACTCATGAGGATGCCTATAGTGGATGGCTGGGCAGAGGGGAAGGGTTCTGGGATTGAGGTGTCTGGTTGTGCGGCCTAGAGTTGTACAAACGAATATTGGGAAGAGTTGCATGCGACTGATCTGGCGTATTATTTGGGCGTTGTTATTGGCCGTTGTTGTGACGGTTGTGCTGTTGCTGTTCCTACCCGCAGATCGGATCGCGCGACTGGCGGCCGAACAAATCCAAGCCCAAACAGGGCGTGATGTGAGCATCACTGGTAATGTGTCGATGACCCTTTGGCCTGTCTTGGGCGTATCAGCGGGCAAAATCGAAGTGGGCAATGCGGATTGGGCACGGCAGGGATCGATGCTGACGGCGCGCAATGCGGCCATTGGTATTGATACGATGGCTTTGTTGAGTGGTGAAATCAAGATCACCAATATTGAAGTGGCCAGCCCTACGATCAGATTGGAAAGCCGCAAGGATGGCCGCGCAAACTGGATTTTTACCGATGCCAGCGGTGACGCTGCGATTGAAACGGGAACCACACCTGATCGCGAAGCTCAGGCCTTTAGTTTGCAGAAATTGACCGTGACGGACGCAACCTTGATCTATGACGCAGAGAGCAGTGATCGTGTTTCTTACAGCGGGGTTGATTTGGCGTTGGATTGGCCAGAGCGGTTGGGCGCTGCTGACATTCAGGCAACGTTGCGTCCAGCGGGTGCAGATGTTGATGTCGTCGCGCGGATTGAAAGCTTTGCTGGGTTTATTGCCGGAGACGTGCAGTCATTGAGCGCACAAATCAAAACATCAGGCGGCTCATTATCGCTGAATGGTCGCGCCAGCACTATGGGGGATGTTGCGGGGCGCTTGGGTTTGAAACTGTCAGACACGGATGCATTTTTGCGTGCATTGGGATTGGGCGGTGCTGACTTGCCGCGTGGATTGGGCCGTTCGGTTGATATGACAACTGATCTAACACTGACATCTGATCGCCGCCTGTCTTTGCGTGGTTTGGATGCTGATTTGGGTGGCAACACGGTTTCAGGCGCGGCAGATATTTTACTGAACGGAACGCCGCAGATTAACGCGCAATTTAGCGCTGGGGCACTTGATCTAACGGGCGTAACACAAGGCGAGAGCGCTGGTGCTGCAAGCGGCGAGGGTGTTGGAACAGGTTGGCCTAAAGACCGTATTGATGCATCCGGATTGGCAGCCTTCAACGGCGAGATTGCGTTGATGGCCAACAGCATCGACTTGGGATCATTCAAGCTAGGCAAAACCCGTGCATTGGTGAAAAATGAACGCTCGCGTGCTGTGATCGAACTGCGCGAAGTGCAGGCCTATGGTGGTACTGTGTCGGGCGAGTTTGTGATGAACAACCGCAGCGGCTTGTCTGTGGGTGGCAAGATTTTTGTCAAGTCGATCTCTGTTCAGCAGGTTCTCATGGATGCTTTGGACATGGAACGCCTGACGGGCACTGGCGATGCAGAGATGTCATTCCTTGGAAGTGGCGCGACGGTTAATGCGATTATGCGTTCATTGTCTGGCAAGGGGGCAGTGCGTTTGGGGCAGGGCACCATTCAGGGCTTGGACCTCAATACGTTAATGGGCAGCGGCAAAGGATCGGGCGGGACCACGGTTTTTGACAGCCTTGGTGCGACCTTTACCATGGACGCAGGCGATCTGCGCAATGATGACCTGTTGTTTGTTCTTCCAAATTTTGAGGCACGGGGCAAAGGCCGGATTGGTCTTGGGACGCAGGACATTGATTATCTGTTCACTCCAGCCGCATTGCGAGCCAATTCCGGGAAAGGGATTGCGATCCCTGTCAGCATCATGGGCCCGTGGTCAGACCCGCGTATTAAACCCGATCTAGAAGCTGCGATTGATCTGAACTTTGCTGAGGAAAAGGCCAAGCTTGAGCAAAAGGCCAAAGACCTTGAGAACGAAGCCAAGGCACTTGTGCAGGGGAAGCTGGAGAAGGAATTGGGTGTCTCTACTGAGGATGGCCAATCCGTTGAGGATGCAGTGAAGAAAAAGTTAGAGGACAAGCTGAAGGGCGAGTTGTTCAAGCTGTTTGACTAGGTCACGCGCTCTTGGATTTATTGTACTGGATCAAGTCCCATAGGTTGCTGTGACATTCTTTGAAGACCGCGACCGTGCCGTATTCCGCTTCAACGGGCGGTTGCGCGAATTCGATCCCTTTTTCAACATAGGCGTTGTAGTCCTGCCAAAAGTCGTCGGTTTCCAGAAATAGGAAAACACGGCCACCAGATTGCGCGCCGACGGCTTTTGATTGCTCAGGGTTGGACGCTTGGGCCAGCAAAAGTGATGTGCCGTTTTCGCCTTTGGGACGCACTACAACCCATCGTTTGTCTTGTTCTTATTGATAGGTGTCGTCTGCCAGCTCAAAGCCCGGTTTTTCGGTATAGAATCGGGTGGCCTCATTGTAGTCGTTTACGACGATAGCCACCTGTTAAAGCCGTTGTGCCATCAGATGGTCGGGTCGTATTCGCCGACATTGCTTTCGGTGCGGATGACGGCATCAATGTCTTCAAAAACCGCACGCATTTCTGCATCGGATTCAGGGCTTTCGCATACGACTACAAGGTTTGGCGTGTTAGATGATGCACGCACCAATCCCCATGCGCCATTGTCTAAGATCACACGCGCGCCATTGGCGGTCACAACCTTTTTGATTGGACGCCCACCCAGTTTTTCACCAGCTTTAAATTTGGCGACCAGCTTAGCCACAAGGCGATCCAGCGTGCCGTACTTTTCCAGATCCGAACAGTATGGGGACATCGTTGATGTCGCCCATGTTTTTGGCAATGCTTTGCGCAGGTCAGGCAAAGACATGTCAGGGCTGCGGTCCATCAGTTTGCAGATTTCAACAGCAACGCGCATGCCACAGTCATAGCCATGTCCGATTTCGCCAGACAAGAAGTAGTGGCCTGATTTTTCAAACCCAGCCAACGCGCCCAGTTCTTTTACACGGCGTTTCATGTGGGAGTGGCCGGTCTTCCAGCAGTCCGCTTTGATCCCGTATTTTTGAAGTTCTGGGTCAGAGGCGGAAAGGTCTGTTAATTTCACATCAGCCACGATTGTGGAATTTGGGTAAATCTTGGCCGGATTGCGGGCCACGATAACGCCGACTTTGTCCGCGAAGATCTCTTCACCTTCGTCATCCACAACAACGCAATGGTCGCCGTCGCCGTCAAAACCAAGAGCAAAATCAGCACCGGATGCTTTGACGCAGTCAGACATGTCATGCAGCATTTCCATCGCTTTGGGATTTGGGTTGTAGTTTGGGAAATTGTAATCCAGTTCATTGTGGCTTGGGACCACTTCAACGCTGAGGCGTTCAAACAATTCATGTGCAAAGGCTGCGGCTGTTCCGTTGCCTATTGCACAAACGAGCTTGAGTTTGCGTGCCATTTTGAAGTCGCCAACAAGGTCATCCAAGTAAGCTGCGCGTACACCGTGGACGAATTCGTATTTGCCGCCTTCACGTGGCTGGCCATGCCCTTCAAGGACGATATCGCGCAATTCGTTCATCTCGTCAGGGCAGTGGGTGAGGGGGCGCTCAAAACCCATCTTCACTCCGGTCCAACCGTTTGGATGGTGGCTGGCTGTCATCATGGCAACAGCTGGCGCATCAGGGTGGAATTGGCTGAAATAGGCCATTGGTGACAGGGCTGGGCCGATGTCTTTGACGTTAGTACCCGCTTGCATCAAGCCAAGCATCAAAGCGTTTTTGATCGACAAAGAGTATTCGCGGTAATCGTTGCCAACAGCGATAACAGGCGCGATCCCGCGCAGATGCATCTGTGCCCCAAGGCCAAGTGCGGTGATATCAGGCAGGTTGATTGTGTCAGGATATTTTCAGCGTGCATCGTATTCGCGAAAACCAGTTGGCGTAATCATTGCGCCGCGTAAAAAATTCACAAGTGTTTTGGGATACTGTTGAAGCAGGTTTTGTTACGAGAGTTCTTTCCAAAAATACTTAAAGTGCCAGTGGGTGTGCTTTGGCGATTGCGTCAAATTGCATAAGGGTGCCAATCAATTCAGGCATCTGGTCGAGATAGACCATGTTTGGCCCATCTGATGGTGATTTGTCTGGGTCTTCATGTGTTTCGATAAAGATTGCGGCGGTGCCGATTGCTGCCGCCGCGCGCGCCATAAGGGGTGCAAATTCACGCTGCCCGCCCGTGGAGCCACCAAGGCCTGCAGGTTGCTGAACTGAGTGCGTGGCGTCCATAACCGTTGGATAGCCCGTCATTCCCATTTGTGGGATCGAACGCATGTCGGTGACCAGTGTGTTGTATCCAAAAGAGGTGCCCCGTTCGGTTAGCATGATCCGTTTGTTACCGGTACTTTCGATTTTGGTCACGATGTTTTGCATGTCCCAGGGGGCAAGGAATTGACCCTTTTTGACATTGATTGCTGCACCTGTGTGACCAGCTGCTAGGATCAAGTCCGTTTGGCGGCACAAAAGCGCAGGAATTTGCAACACGTCGCACACCTGTGCTGCGGCCACACATTGTTCAGGGGTGTGAATGTCGGTCAGTACAGGAACGCCAATTGCCTTCTTAACAGAGGCAAGCATTTCAAGCCCCTCTTCCATTCCCGGCCCACGCACGCCGCTGATGGAAGTGCGGTTTGCCTTGTCGTAGCTGGCTTTGAAAATGTACTGTGCGCCAGCGGCGTCACAGGCCTCCTTCATTTTGCCTGCGATCATCTGGGCGTGATCAGCGCTTTCCAACTGGCAGGGGCCAGCAATTATCGTGAGCGGGCGATCGTTCCCAATTGTTAAGTCGGCGATTTGGACGTGTTTCATATTACGATGTTACCTGTTCGGGTAGGATTGAGGCTGTGAGCGAGATCATCAGATAGATCCCTCTAAACACAATGGAAAAGAGATATTGCACTTGCGGCGAATAACGCCTTCATCAGGGTTTTCGAGGCTGGCCATCATGTTGATCAGGGTCATCTTACCGGTTCCGTTGGGTGCCAAAATGCCCATGGAGTTCCCCAATTCCACCTTAAAAGACACGCGATCAAGGATGACCTTGCGCTGCGTACCCGTCCAAAAGGACTTGCTGACATTTTCAAACTCAAGCATCGAATGCTCCGGTGACTGCTTTTTGTCCGCCACTTCTTTAGGTGGTGGCACGTCCGTTCCAATTAAAGGGTTGGCTAAGTGATAGCCACAGAACTTGACTAGATTATGTCCATTTTGGAAACAAATGTAGATTATTGGGGTGATTTTTCACACAATAATTAGGGCGTGAAACAAAAAAACCAGCGCCGAGGCGCTGGTTTATGTTCTTATTTGCTGTGAGTTCAGCCGTTTTGTTTTTGAACGCGGCAGACTTTACCCGCAATGATACTAATAATTGCTGCCGCAAAGCTAAACAATGCGCCCATTTTGGCGGCATCTTGGACAGGTCCACCTTCAAATGCGACCGTCGCGATGAACAGCGAAACGGTAAAGCCGATCGCGGCCACACAGCCAACGACGACAAGGTCGATGATCCGCATACCTTCTGGCATACCCAAGCGAAGTGGCACAGCAGCGAACCAACCGAAGGCGAGAATCCCCAGTGGTTTACCGATGATCAAACCAGCAAGGACCAACCATGTGGCATCGCCAATCGCGCTAAGTTGAACGCCTGCGTTGAGCAGCCCGAAGAAAAACAAGATGATCTCAACCGGTGTTTTCAGCGCGTGTTCGATTTGGTTCAGCAGGTCGGTCAGATACTTTTCTGCATCGCTGAAGATACCAAAAGCACGGTCAGCATGTGGAATAGTAACAACGATCGGCAGCAGGCCCAGTGCAGGGTGAAGTCCAGAAACCATGAAGCCATACCAGCTGGCACAGCCGGCAACAAAGTACGGGAAGAAATGTAGCTTGGTGCGCACGAAGGAAGAAATCGGGCGCGCTTTGTTTCCGCGGTCTAGGTAGCGTGGCAACCAGTTGAACAGTACGTAAACTGCAATTGCTGCACCCAAGGAAAGAAACAACCATTCCGGAGCCAGTTCGCCCGACGGGTAAAAGATCGCTAGGATGATAAGGCCAGCTGCGTCATCTGCGATGGCGAGCAAGAGCAGGAAGCGGACCGCAGGGTGACCCGCACCAAATACGATACGGCCAACGAGGTATGAGAATGCGATGTCTGTCGCCGTTGGGATTGCCCAACCGTTTTGAACTGCGTCATATGTCTCGGAACCGAACACAAAGTACGCCATGCCGAGGTAGACTGCGATTGGACCGAACATGCCGCCTGCTGTTGCGAACAACGGAGTCGCAGCTTTTTTACCGCGAAGCGATCCGTTTTTCAGGATGAGGGCTTCCCAAACTTCCTTTGCAGCAATCGCAAAGAACAGGGCCATAAGGACGTCATTGATTAAGTAATGCAGGGTCAATGTACGGTGGCCATCATGCATATGGCCAATCGGGGCATGGTCCCAAATCTTGAATTCAACAAAGCTGTGGTACGTATCAGCCCAGTAATGTGGGTTGCCCGCGACAGGCGCGATTACATCCATATTGGCCCAGATCAGGGCTGTAATGGCGCCTAAGATCAAAAGTAGTGAGTAGTTCGTAAGGAAATTCCAGACGCGGTACATAATTGCCCCCTGTGCAATACGGTTCGTTTTGACCGAGATACCGCATCATATCCGTTGGGGCAATCGTTACCTAGTGGTTAATTCTGCGCTATTTACAGGGTAAATCATACGATTAACTGCCAAATCATCCCTGCAATTATGGCGCCAATTATCGCGAAACTTAAGTAAGCAATAAAGACGCGTGGCTTGACCAACGCCCACACTGCAATTGCTGCGGGTATGCAGCTGACGCCACCGGCTATGACAAATGACATTGCCGCACCTTGTGACATGCCTTGGGTCAATAGGGCATCAACCAGTGGCACTGCGGCATACCCATTCAGGTAAGCAGGAGCCCCGACCAAAGCGCCCATAAAAATAGGGCCAACGCCTGTGCCGCCGAGCACGCTGGCGATCAATTCCGCAGGAACATAGGCGATCATCATGGTTTCGATCACGTAGGCCAGCGTAAGCCATTTCAGCAAAAACAGCCCATTCTCTAGAGTTGTAGATTTAAAGACCTCACGACGCTCAGATTCTTTCCAAAATTTCCACTCAGGTTGACCAGAGAACGGTTTTTGGACACCGCAACAGCCACCAAAGGATGGTTTCTCGCGTAACGGGTCTGAAAAAATGACAGATCGGGAAAGGACGAGCATCCCAAATCCGCCAAAAATACCCAAACTAACGGCTGCGATTGTCTTTGCGACTGCAAATTCCCAGCCCAAAGTACCCGAAGTGATCAAAAACATCGCAGGATCCATCAGCGGAGATGCCAACCAAAATGCCATGACGGCGCCCAAAGGTGCCCCTAATGCGAGCAATGCAGCGATAAAAGGAATCACCTCGCAGGAGCAAAATGGGGACAATCCACCCAGCAATGCCGCCATTATGACCATGCGCACGGGGTTCCCCTCAAAGGCTCGGGCCAACAGGTTTTCAGCGCCAGTTGCCTTCAGGTATGCGACTGCGAGAACGGCAAAAAGGATGAACGGTGCCGTGCTCCAGATAGAAGCGGATGTAGAGGTGAGCGTGGTTTGCAACTGTGCAGGATCAAGCAGTGTGATCAGAGCGATGAGTACCACCGATGCGCCCCATGCCCCGCCTAAATATTTGGTGAATGTGGGGCCGTGAGAGTTTGGTTCGTTTGAATCTGCGTTTAATGCATCAGCCATGTTAGCGATCCTCGCATGGGGTTGTGCTGTCTGCACAGCATTCAGTTAGTAAGAATTCGGATAAGTGGCGGATTTGATCGTAGGCCACCGCCGCACAAATGATCGAACGCCCCTTGCGCACTTGTTCAACCATTTCAGTCTGCGCCAGAATTTTGATGTGGTGTGTGAGGGTACTGCCTGTCACACCTGTGCGGCTTCCTAGATCACCAATGCTTAGGCCCTCGGGCCCTGCACGGACCAATGCCCGCAAAATGGACAGGCGTTGTTCTGATCCCAAGGCGGCAAAGCTGGTTGCGGCGAGGGTGAGGCTTAAGTCGTCTGTTGATTCTATTTTCATATTTCTAGAATTATAGAAATGATTTCCAGCCGGCAAGTTATTTCGAAAATTATCGAAATGAATGCGCTTGCCGTTATTTATTGATCCTCTACATCTTAAAGCATGTCTGACCTTGTCGATGATATCCGCGCCTGCCGATTGTGCAGTGATCGCTTTGCTTTGACCCACACAGCCCATCAACCGCGCCCTGTTGCATGGTTTGAAAAGGGTGCGCGTATTTTGATTGCGGGGCAGGCACCGGGGGCACGGGTTCATCAGTCTGGTCGTCCGTTCACCGATCCCTCAGGTGATCGATTGCGCGAATGGCTGGGGATTGATGAGGCCACGTTTTACGATCAATCCAAACTGGCGATTGTACCAATGGCGTTTTGCTTTCCAGGGTACAACGCAAAGGGATCTGATCTACCGCCGCCCAAGATTTGCGGCGAAACGTGGCATGACCGCGTGATGGATCACCTTGGCGAAATACCATTGACGGTTCTGGTTGGGGGATATGCCCATAAATATCATCTGGGTGTAAAGACGGGGGTAACCCAAACGGTAGAACAGTGGCGAATGCGCGCGCCGAACGTCTTTGCCTTGCCACACCCCAGCTGGCGCAATACGGGGTGGATAAAACAGAACCCATGGTTCGCGACTGAAACACTGCCAGCGCTGCGGGCGCGGGTACAAGAGGTGCTAAAATGAGTGATTTGACCCCTTTGGATATTGCGCACGGCGCGATGGAAGCCGCCCCAAATGATGATGCTATCCGCCTTGCGTTCTATGAGCGCCTTGGGGACGGGGAGTTGTTCTTGTTGCTTGAGGCCGAAGCGGAAGGGGAAAAGATCAAGCCCCAAACCTTTGATAGCGGATCAGGTGAAATCGTTTTGGTCTTTGATCGCCAAGAACGCTTAACTGCCTTTACGGGTGAGGCGACGCCTTATGCTGCTTTGTCTGGCCGTGTGATCTCACAATTGTTGGCAGGGCAGGGCTTGGGCCTTGGCTTGAACCTAGAGGTGGCACCTTCTTCATTCTTGATGGATGCGAACGGTGTTGATTGGCTGGCTGAAACATTGGGCCATGCGCCTGATCAGGTTGAGGCCAAGATCGAAGAGGTTTCTGTCCCCACTGGATTGCCCGAAACACTGATCACTGCGATCGATACCAAGCTTGCGACAGCCACGGGCCTTGCCCTAAGCGCCTATTTGGTTGGTGTGAAGTATACGGGCGGCAGCACTGGCCACCTGCTTGGGTTTGTTGGTGCGTTGCCTGATGCACAGGGTGCCTTGGCACAAGCTGCTGGTGAGGCGCTGACCTTTTCAGGGATTGAAGCGGGCGCAATGGATGTTGGCTTCTTTGACGCCAATGATCCGATCACTCCGCGCCTTGCGCGTGTTGGTTTGCGATTCGATCTGCCCCAACCTGCTGTTGTGGATCAAGTTGAATTTGGCGCGCCGGGATCTGATCCTGCGAAACCACCGAAACTATAATAACGCGCTTGTCTCAAGTTTGCGAGGTAGGGTGCGTTGTAGGAGTTGTCAGACTAACCTTTGCCCAGACAACATGATTATGAGGGCCCAATGCCAGTCGATAAAGCCCCTAACCCGCAGTCGTCTGCTGACGGGTATTGCAACAGTTTTGCTGAGTGGTGCAGCTATATTTGTGGCCAGTTGATATAATATTGGTGCACGACGCCGTTACAATCATCTAGTTGGCTTTGCTCTGATAGGCTTACGGGGCTGTTACAAATGTTGTGCATCATCTTGCGCGGACCTTTTCGCGGGGTAAGTGTTGATCCATTTTTAGCTGATTTATTTGGTCAAGATAGTATTCACAGGCTTGGCACACACAACCGTGAATTCAGCGGCGCATTTCGTGAGGTACATGACAAATTCCATGCAGAAGCGGCGGGAAACCACCCGTGAAAACGCAGAAATGACTGCTAATTCGGCTATTTAGGTGTCTTGAGTGTTTCAAGAATGCTTTTGGTATCCTGCCCGCAACGGGGTGGGGCCGATCGATACTGAACTGGCGTGCGTGACAGCTTCAAGGGGTTCGCCAACAGTTGGACATTTCCACCATCGATGCCGTCTGCGACAACATTAACGATGGTGCCACGCGCAATGGCCTGATCCGAATTCAGCGCTTCATCAACGGTATGAATTGGCCCGACCGGAACCTTCACGCTTTGCAGCTTTTCCAAGATTTCTGCTTTGGTTAGCTTTGCAAGTGTTTCGCGTAATTGAGGGATCAGTGTTTCACGATGTTCGATGCGGCTGGAATTGGTTTTGTATTTATCCTCTGCACCCAGATCAGAACGACCGATCACATCGCAGAACCTAGCGAATTGCGAATCGTTGCCAACGGCAACCAAGATATGGCCATCGCTGGCGGCGAAGGCGTCATACGGTACGATATTAGGGTGCGCATTCCCGCGTCTAATTGGGGCATTTCCAGAAGTCAGGTAATTGGTCCCCTCATTGATGAGCCACGCCATTGATGCGTCAACAAGGCTAAGGTCGATGTGTTGCCCTTCACCTGTTTTGTCGCGGTGGCGCAGAGCTGCAAGAATGCCGATGGTTGCGTACATTCCGCACATCACATCCGCGATGCCTACGCCAACTTTGGTTGGGACACCTTCGGGATCGCCGGTTAGGGACATAATGCCACCGAACCCTTGGGCCATCAAATCATAACCGGGTTGGTCGCGGTTTGGACCCGTTTGACCGAAGCCAGAGATAGAGCAGTAAACGACGCTTGGATGGGCCTTCATCAGTGATTTGTGGTCTAGGCCATATTTGACCAAGCCATCGGGCTTGTAGTTCTCAATAATGATGTCTGCGCGTGCCGCGAGTTGGTGAATGATCGCTTGTCCTTCTTCGGTCGAAATATCGACCGCGATGGATTGTTTGTTGCGATTGGCAGCCATGAAATATGCACTGAGGTCTGTGGATGTGCCGTCCGGGTTTTTAGCGAAATTGGGGCCCCAACCGCGGGTGTCATCACCGCCGGTTTTTGGGTTTTCGATTTTGATGATCGTCGCGCCAAAATCACCCAACAATTGCGTGGCGGTGGGCCCTGCAAGGATGCGGCTTAGGTCCAGAACGAAAATGTCGCCAAGCGCAGTAGGAGTTTCAGAGGAGGCTTCAAATTCGGGCATCATAGGCACCTTTTTCAATAACAGCTGCAATCACTGTAAACTCTTGTGCCTTTTGCGCAGCCTTCAGCGCAACCCGCAATTCGTCGCGGGTGTGGACAGTATGACCATTTCCCCCAAATGCGTTGCCCATAGCGGCAAAATCGTGCCGTGCGAAGTCGACGCCATTGTTGGTCAGTTGCCGTTGACGTTGCTTCAATGCGAGGGAGGCATCAACGAAGACCACGAAGATCGTATTTAGGCTCAATTCCTTGGCCGTTGTCAGTTCACCTGCAACCATCAAGAAACCAGCTTCTCCACAAAAGCTAACCACAGTTCGATAGGGTTCGATGAAGTGCGCACCAATCGCAAGCGGGATGGCATAGCCCATTGTGCAAAGGGCAGAGGACTGCATCAATCCGCGCGGCGCGTAACATTTCCACATCTGGCTTAGCAAAATGCGGTGTGCGCCGCTGTCGACGGTGGCGTGTATCTCTTGGCAGGTCACCGCGGCAGACATCGACAACGGCTGCTGGCCCCCATGCGTCGTCTTTGGGAAATGAGGTTGCGAGGGCAGATTTCGTTTGTTGGATTTGCCCATCCGCCCAAACAGTGCGTGGCGTTGAAGCGGCATTCAGGGCGTTAAGTGTCGCGGGCGTGTTGCCGATAATGTTTAGCGTCGCTTGGTGCATGTAGTGGTGGTTTGGCACCGCAGTTATGTCGATCACGTTAATCTGCGAAGCGTCCCAGATGTTTTGCCATCCCGGACGCATCTCAATCGAATCATAACCGGCACAAATGATGAGGTCCGCTTGTTTGATTAGTGGCAACAGGTGGGTGTCGGCCAAAGGGGACAGGCCCGCACAACCAAGGGCAAGCGCGTGATCTTCAGGCAGCAATCCCTTTGCTTTATATGTCGTGACAACAGGGATGGCGAAACGTTCCGCCATTTCGGTTAATGCAGTGGCGGCATCTTCGTTGACGGCATCCAGACCTGCTATGATGACGGGACGATTGGCTGTGCTTAACCAGCTAGCGGCTTGCTCCAAAACATTTTGGGCTGGGATCACTGGCGCTGCGGGCGCACGCGCGAATGGTGCTGTGGCTGGAACCTGTGCAACGGCTACGGCGATTGGAAGGTAAATATGAACTGGGCCGGGGCGACCCTCAAGTGCGATACTGACTGCTTTATCGGCGATGATATGCGCGGCACCAGCGTTGAAGGTAAAACTGGCTTTGGTGATGGGCGCGAACACGGCGGTTTGGTCAAGCACTTGGTGCGTATATGACTGCGCTTCGTCGGCATCGACCGCGCCTGCTATTACAATCATTGGCACACGATCTTGATGGGCATTGGCCACTGCATTGACGCCGTTCAACGCGCCGGGCCCAACTGTGGCCACTAAAATGCCCGAGGCACCGGTGCGATGCCACGCACCTTCGGCCATGAATGCATGCAGACTCGAGCGCATCAATGATCATCAGGACTTCACCACCCGACATACCAAAAGCTACGCGACAGCCCGCGGCCTATAGGCGTTGGGCAAGGGCATCAGCGGCGCAAATGGTGGTGATCATGGGGGAGTGCTCAAATTGGGTTAAGCAGAAATTGCATGATGGCAAACCTGTAGCAAGTGACAGTTGCGTGCAAAATTTTTCAAAAGAAAAGGCCGCGCAATTTGCGCGGCCTTGAATTCTTGATCAACGATTTGAATTTAGGCGAGGTGCCTCAAATTAACGCTTATTGTTAGCGGCGACGATCGCGGCGCGCGCTCATTGGTTGGAATGCAACCCCTACGTGGGCTTCGCAATATGGTTTGCCCTGTTGAACATTCAGACCACAGAACCAGAAATCTTCGGTTGCTGGATCGCCAACTGGCCATTTGCATGTGCGCTCTGTCAACTCCATCAAAGTCAGCTTCTTCGCTTTCTTTTCGATTTCGTTGACCTTGGCCAAAGCTTCTGGGCTGATTTCATTTGCAGATGGCTGCGGTGGCAGCGGCTGACCTGCAGGGATGATCATCTTGCGCGCTGGCAAGTTGGATTTAGGTAAATTCGGATCAACTGGTTTAATAGCCGGTTCCGTTCTCATCTCCACCTTAGGCTTGGCTGGTGCCTTTGGGGCTGCTTTTGGTTTTGCATCCGCTTTGGTTGCGGTGCTTGTGGTCGTGCGATTGGATAGGCCCAAGCGATGCACCTTGCCGATAACGGCATTGCGGGTCACGCCGCCCAATTCTTTTGCGATCTGGCTGGCCGAATGGCCTTCGCCCCACATCTTTTTCAGTACTTCAACGCGGTCGTCAGTCCAGGACATAGGGTTTCCCTAAGCTAAAAAGCGACCCATCGGTGGGGCCGCTTTGGGGTGTTGTTCAGCCTTCTATCCTAATGGTTCTGCTGGCGGTGACAAGCATGATACGTCATGCGCGTCGCAGTTGTGTCTCTCGTAGAGCCAAAAGGACCGCCCCAGCGATAATAATACCCGCTCCAAGGCATGTGATTGCATCAGGGAATATGTCATAAAATATAAGATCGTAGAGGGTCGCGAAGAGCAGTGTTCCGTAGCTGAATGGGGCCACAAAACTGGCGTCTGCGCGGGCCAACGCATTCACGAAACATGTTTGTGCTAAGGCCATAAAGATCCCAATCAGCGCCAAAAGCCCCCATTGCGCCAGTGTAGGCACAATCCAAAATGGGATCACTGCGAGGGATGAGATGATGACCCCAACCATGTTGTTTGTCAGTAAAACTTGCAGCGGGTTCTGCTTGCCCGACAATTTTTTGATAATAATTAGCTCAAATCCTAACAATACAGCGGCCCCAAGGGGTAGAAGTGCTGCGATTTGAAAGCTTGCGGGTGTGGGGCGCAGTAAAATTGCAGCGCCAACAAGCGCAATTATTGCTGCTCCCCAGCGGATTGGTCCGACCCGCTCCCCCAAAATGGGGATGGCAAGCATCATCGCAAAGACGGGGTTCAGGAATGAAATCGCAGTGGCATCGGCCAATGGTATGTAGGCGACTGAAGCAAACATAAGGGTTACACCGGCCCAGCCGAAGGTCGTTCTGATAACGTGCAAGCCCCAATGGGGTGCGCCAAATTTTGGACGCATTATCCTGGCCACCATGAGCAGTCCAATAAATGCAAAGATGTAGCGGCCATGCGAAATCTGTAAGGGGTGCAGGGCTGGTCCAAATGCATCAGAGCCCAAAGCCTTTGCAAATAGGGTGGTTGCCGCAATGAATGCGGTGGCGATGCATATCAAAGTTGCGGCTAAGGCTGGGTTCTGTGTGCGGGCTTGAAACATGTATTTGCTATGCGCCGGCATATTGGGTGATGCAAGCGGCCAATATGTGGGTGGCCAATCATTGCACGATGCACTAAAGTTAACGACATGAACACACTGGCACATATCTCTGCTTTGCGACGACTGCGCTTTACAGCGTAAGTTGTCTCTAAGCCTGTGTTCCGCGCGTTTTGCGCATTAATTTCCCAAAATTGTTGACCTGCCAGTATCCTCAATGCACAACTCGCTTTTGTGTCGTGCTGGCTTTTTCCAAAGGATGATCTGATGATCGCTTCTGTTCTACCTACCTATTCTCGTGCTCCTATGACATTTGTCAAAGGTGAAGGCTCTTGGCTGATTGAAGCAGATGGTCGACGCTTTTTGGATCTGGGTGCTGGTATTGCAGTAAATGCTTTGGGTCATGCGCACCCCGCACTTGTCAAAGCACTGACAGATCAGGCAGGTGCGCTTTGGCACACCTCTAACCTTTACCATATTCCACAACAGCAGATGCTTGCGGATAAATTGGTAGACGCAACATTCGCTGACACCGTTTTCTTCACCAACTCTGGCACAGAGGCGTGTGAGTTGGCAGTAAAGATGGCCCGCAAGTATTGGTATGACAAAGGCCAAGAGGATCGTGTTGAAATCATCACGTTTGATGGGTCATTCCACGGTCGTTCCTCAGCGGGTATTGCAGCTGCTGGGTCAGAAAAGATGACCAAAGGGTTCGGTCCATTGCTGGGTGGCTTTACGCACCTGACGTTTGGGGATCATGACGCGCTTACTGCTGCGGCCAGCAACAAGACTGCGGCGATCATGGTTGAACCTATTCAGGGCGAGGGTGGTATTCGCTCATTGCCAGATCAGTGCCTTAAGGGCTTGCGTGATCTGTGTGACGAACATGGCATTCTATTGATACTGGACGAGGTTCAATGTGGCGTTGGGCGTACAGGAAAACTGTTCGCACATGAGTGGGCTGGGGTTGAACCAGATATCATGATGGTCGCCAAAGGCATTGGCGGCGGTTTCCCCCTTGGTGCAGTACTTGCGACTGAGGACGCGGCGTCTGGCATGACGGCGGGCACACACGGATCGACCTATGGCGGTAACCCGTTGGGTTGTGCGGTAGGTTGTGCTGTGTTGGATGAAATCAATACGCCTGAATTTTTGGCAGAGGTGAACCGCAAGTCGGGTTTGCTACGTCAAAAGCTGGAGGGGCTGATTGCGTCCAATCCTGACGTCTTTGAAAGCGTCCAAGGTGCGGGCATGATGATGGGTGTTAAGTGCAAAGCAACCAACATTGAAGTGGTGAACGCGGGCTATGATGCGCATGTCCTGACAGTCCCAGCCGCTGACAATGTGATCCGTTTGCTTCCAGCCCTTACAATCACAGACGAAGAAATCGGAGAGGCGGTCACTCGCTTGAATCAAGCTGCAAAAACAGTTGCGAACGCCTGATTTCGTCTAACCTAATTTCATAAGGCTTGGGACAATGCGTCCCCAAGGTCGATCAATATAGAGTAATATAATGAACCACTTTTTAGATATCCACAAAACAGACCCAGCAGCGCTGCGGACCATTCTTGATGACGCACTGGCAATGAAGTCTGCGCGCAAGGGATTGCCACGTGCCACGCTTGATGCCAAAAAGCCCCTGGATGGGCATATGGTTGCGTTAATCTTTGAAAAACCATCCACCCGTACGCGCGTTTCATTCGATGTCGGTGTGCGCCAGATGGGCGGTGAAACGATGGTTTTGTCTGGTTCTGATATGCAACTGGGCCACGGTGAAACAATCGCCGACACGGCACGTGTTTTGTCACGTTACGTGGATCTGATCATGATCCGCACGTTTGACGAGTCGGTTCTGCTAGAGATGGCGGAATACGCGGATGTGCCTGTGATCAATGGGCTGACCGATCGCACACACCCTTGCCAGATTATGGCGGATGTCATGACCTATGAGGAACATCGCGGCCCGATCAAAGGCAAAAAGGTTGTCTGGTTTGGGGACGGCAACAACGTCTGTGCCTCATTCCTACATGCTGCGGCGCAGTTCCAGTTTGACCTAACATTCGCAGGGCCTGCCCAATTGGACCCAGAAGATGAATTTGTTGGTTTGGCGCGCAGGGCGGGCTGTACGATCCAAATTGAACGCGACGCGGACAAAGCTGTTGCTGGTGCTGATCTGGTTGTCGCAGACACATGGGTTTCCATGCACGACAGCCAATCCACCAAGGAACGTCGTCACAACCAATTGCGCCCCTATCAAGTGAACCAAGAGCTGATGAGTAAAGCAAATGACAACGCATTGTTCATGCACTGTTTACCCGCGCACCGCGAAGAAGAAGTAACCAGCGAAGTTATGGATGGTCCGAATTCGGTTATTTTTGACGAAGCGGAAAACCGGCTTCATGCTCAAAAAGCGATCATGCGGTATTGCTTGGATCGGTAAATAGACCGAGTTTAGAAAGTTTTAACCGTAACGGCTGGCCCGTTCGCTGCGGTTTTAAAACCTAGCAAGATTTACAACGCGGCTGGGTTGTAACCGTTGAGGGGTGGCTTGCGCAGGCAGTTGCAAAATGCAATCTGGCAGCAACACATCAATAAGGACCGCACATGGCACACGAGATTGCATTAGCAGATATCGGCGTTTACGGACTTGGCACCATGGGCAGTGCGCTGGCGCTGAACTTTGCGGGCAAAGGGTTTTCTGTAGCTGTTACCAATCGCGAAGCTGGCTGGATTGATGATTTCCTAAACGAAGCGCCAGAGTTTGTGGACAAGATGTCTGGTTACGCTGAACTTGCTGACTTTGTGCAGGCGATCAAAGCGCCGCGTACTATTCTATTCATGATCCCATCGGGTAAACCGATGGATGCGATGATCGAGACAATCAAACCACTGCTGAGCGAGGGTGACACCATCATCGACGGCGGCAATGCTGATTTCAACGAAACACGCCGTCGTTCTGCTGAACTGGATGGTACCGGCCTTCATTTTGTCGGTATGGGCGTTTCTGGTGGTGAAGACGGTGCACGTCATGGTCCATCTATGATGGTTGGCGGCACAGCGCATTCATGGACACAACTTAAGCCGATGGCCGAAGCTATTGCGGCCAAGTTTGAGGGTGAGCCATGCGTGGACCACCTAGGGCCTGACGGCGCTGGGCACTTCGTGAAGACCGTGCACAACGGCATCGAATACGCTGACATGCAGATGATTTCTGAAATCTATGGTTTGTTGCGCGATCAAGGTGGCCAAGAGCCAGCTGAGATTGGTCAAATGTTTGAGCGCTGGGCGACAGGCCCACTTAGCTCATATCTGATTGAGATTTCAGGCGCGGCTTTGCAATCCGTTGATAGCAAGACAGGTCAGCCAATGGTTGATGTGATCCTTGATAAGGCGGGCCAAAAAGGCACAGGTCGTTGGACTTTGGTTGAGGCGCTGAAACTTGGGCAGTCCGCTAGCATGATTGAAGCTGCTGTTGGGGCGCGTGGATGGTCTTCGGAGAAAGATATGCGCGTTGCAGCCGATCCATTATTGGAAAAAGGCGCGATACCTGCCGAACTACCAACCGAAAAAGATATGGAAAACGCGATGATGGCGGCCCGCATTTTGGGCCATGCGCAGGGTTTCCGCATCTTGTCGTCCGCATCTGAAGAATTTGATTGGGCGCTAGATATGGCGCGGATCGCTGAAATTTGGCGCGCGGGCTGCATTATTCGCTCATCTTTGTTGGATGAGATTGCTGCTGCGTTCCGCGCAGAGCTACCGTTTGATCACTTGATCCTTGCGCCAGCCATCAGCGAACTGCTTGCTGTGTCCATCTCAGGACTACGCCGCGTTGTAGCTGTTGCGGCACTGACGGGCCAACCGGTTCCTGCATTGTCCGCAGCCCTTGCATGGCACGATACGATGGCACGGGGCCGTGGCACTGCCAACATGATCCAAGCACAGCGCGACTTTTTTGGGGCGCATGGGTTTGAACGCATGGATGTTGAAGGCAAGCATTATGGTGATTGGAACGCTGTCTAAGCTATTGCTTGCGCCGTTTGGCCCGAAGCGTCGGATCTTCTTTTGTGGGGTCTTCGGGCCATGGATGGCGCGGGTATGACCCACGCATGTCTTTGCGCACATCCGCGTAACTCGTTTCCCAAAAACGCGGCAAGTCTGCAGTGATCTGAACCGGCTTTTGCGCAGGGGACAGCAATGTGATTTGCAATGGCTCTTTGCCGATCATTGGATGTTCGGTCACCCCAAACAACTCTTGAAGCCGAATTGCGATTTGGGGCTGTGTGCCTGAATAATCGATTGGAATTGTGCGCCCTAGTGGTGTTTCAAACTTCCCCGGTGCTGCGCGGTTCAATGCTTGCGTTTGGTCCCAATCAAGGCGCGCTTGCAACGCTTGGATTATGTCGAACGCTTTCCAATCGGTGGTACTGCGCACGCCACTGATGTGGGGCAGTAACCAGTCCTCTAAAATTTCAAGCAGATGCGTTTCATCAACTGAAGGAAAGCTGGAATCGTCAATCAATTTGCAGCGAGCAATGAAACGTTTGGCTGACTTTGATGGCTTCAGGCCAAGCTGGCGTATGCCTTCCATCATCGCAACGGCGATTTCATCGTCGGGGGCGTTTGACCATGTGTGATCTTCTAAAACAAGTGCGCCAAAACATTCCTGCCGGCGGGTCAAAACGCGACCCTCGCGGCGCGACCATAGGCAAACATTGCGCCAGTCAATCTGGTCTTCAAACAGATTGCGCAACTCGCTCTCTGCCAGCGGGACGGCTTGTCTAATACGGGCCTCACGAGGATCGCCGTCTAGGTCGGTGGCCACAATCAGACGGTTGCCACCAATCGCATCCTCAGGCGGCATAACCGCACCTTTGCCCCCTGACAGGACGAAACGTGGCGCGTCACCTGGACGGCGCAAGCCTATGCGATCAGGGTAGGCGAGGGCGGCATGTTCACCCAATGAAAAGGCGCGTTTTGAAGCGGGTGCGCGTTTCGCCAGTCGTTTGGTTTCGACTTTGATACGTTCAAGGGCACCACGATTGACCGCGCCGCCAAAACGGTTTGGATCACGCATGGCTTGGATACGCAGGTTCAGATCAACCGATACACCGCGCAATGGGTCGCGTTCGGCCAAAAGGGCGGCGACTTGGGCGGCGTCTTTCCCAGCAGTTTGAATCATATGGGCAAGACGGGGATGTAAAGGATAGCTGGCCAAAGCACGGCCATGGGGCGTGATCCGCCCCTCAAAGTCCAGAGCACCGAGCATTTTTAAGACTGCCTGTGCCTCTGCCAAACGGCCTGCGTGGGGTGGGGTAACAAATTGCAGGGTCTCTGGGCCTGAACCCCAAACTGCAAGCTCAAGTGCGAACCCTGTCAGATCACCAGCATCAATTTCAGCAGGCGGGTAGGCGGTCAAAGCGCCATCTTCACCGCGGGTCCAAACCTTGTAGCAATCACCTGCTTGCACACGACCTGCACGTCCTGCGCGTTGGGTGGCCTCAGCCCGTGTGACACGTTCGGTGACCAAACGGGACATGCCACTGGCAGGATCAAATCGGGCGCGACGGGATTTGCCGCCGTCCACTACAACTTTGATATCTGGGATTGTTAGGGAGGTTTCCGCTATGGCTGTCGCCAACACAATTTTGCGCCCATGTTTGGTAGGGGAAATTGCGTCGCGCTGAGCGGCAAAATCCATAGCGCCAAAAAGTGGGGCGAGGGTGCAATCACCTTTGACTTGGCCTTCAAGCAGGCTGTGAACACGGCGAATTTCGCCCTCACCGGGGAGGAAAACAAGAACACTGCCTGTTGTCTCACTGAGGGCGTGAAGGGTGGTGTCAGCAACGGCTTGTTCAAAGCGGGTGGTTTTGGCAATCGGCTTGGTGAGCCAATGGGGGGTCACATCATATGCGCGACCTTGCGAGGTTACGATAGGGGCGTCCATGACTTCTGCAATCGGGGCGGCGTCTAACGTGGCCGACATTGCAACCAACAACAGATCATCGCGCAAGGCACTGGTAACTTCGAGGCACAGAGCAAGGCCAAGATCGGCGTTGAGGCTGCGTTCGTGGAATTCATCAAAAATGACGGCACCGATATTGGGCAGGTCAGGCTGATCCTGCAACATGCGTGTCAGGATGCCTTCGGTCACAACTTCAATTCGCGTTTGTTTGCCAACCTTAGAGGTGCCGCGAATACGGTAGCCCACGGTTTCCCCAACCGGCTCCCCAATTGTCTGCGCCATGCGCTCAGCGGCGGCGCGCGCTGCAAGGCGGCGTGGTTCGAGCATAAGGATGCGGCCCGTGGTCAGTTTGGCATCCAGCATCGCAAGGGGCACACGTGTTGTTTTGCCTGCCCCAGGTGGGGCTTGCAGCACAACACGGCCCTGACTGCGCAGGGCGTTGATCACATCGGGCAGAACCGCATCAATGGGGAGTGTCAGTGTCATGCTGTCTTATCCGTTAATCTGTGCATAAGGCCAAGCAGAAGTGCTGCGAGACTAGACATTTGGTCTGCGCTGCAGGACAAAAGCAGGGAATTACATGTGAGATGACGATGGACCTAGATGATCTGGCAAAACGAATTGCCGCGGGCGAACGCCGCGCCTTGGCGCGTGGTATTACGCTGGTGGAGAGTTCACGCGAGGATCACCGTGTCCAAGCAGCCCAAGTTTTAGCGGCTATGCCCAAAGACCGTCAAGCGTTGCGTATAGGGTTATCAGGCACACCGGGTGTCGGGAAGTCGACGTTCATTGAGAGCTTTGGCATGATGCTGACGGGCCAAGGCTTGCGTGTGGCGGTGTTGGCGGTTGATCCTTCATCGGCTCGCTCTGGTGGGTCTATTCTGGGGGACAAGACCCGCATGGACCGTCTGGCCCGTGATCCCAATGCATTTATCCGTCCGTCGCCCAGCCAAACCCATTTGGGGGGTGTCGCGCGGCGCACACGTGAGGCTGTCGCCTTGTGTGAAGGTGCAGGCTTTGATGTGGTGTTGATTGAAACTGTGGGCGTTGGGCAGTCAGAAACGGTTGTGGCCCAGATGTCTGATCTGTTCATGTTGTTATTGGCACCTGCGGGTGGGGATGAGTTGCAAGGCGTAAAACGTGGTATCATGGAGATGGCCGATATCATCTTGGTCAACAAAGCGGATGGCGATCTGAAACCAGTCGCGATGCGCACGCGCGCGGATTATTCCGGAGCGCTCCGTTTGATGCGTAAACGTCCGCAAGATCCTGAGGGCTTTCCTAAAGCACTGACGGTTTCGGCCTTGGAAGAAGACGGGTTTGAAGACGCATGGGCCGCGATGCTTGAGTTGGACGGATGGCGCCGTGCAAATGGGTTCTTTGATGGAACACGGTCAACCCAAGCGCGTTACTGGTTTGAGGAAGATGTGCGTATGGCGTTGTTGGCGCAATTGGATCGTCGTGATGTGGCCCATGAGATGAAGCGTCTTGGTGGGGAGGTTGCGCGAGGCGAGACAGCCCCCGCGGTTGCGGCGGCGCAAATGGTGTCTGTATTGCGCGAATCGTAAAACGTGGAAAGGGGGCCAGCCCCCGTTTTGCGAACTCCCCCGGAGTTTGTTTGGTAAGATGAACGTGGGGGTGCGGTGTTTTGACTGTTCGGTTTTGTCGCGATTTGTGTTGAATGAGGGGATGAATAGCCGTTCGCTGTAGATTGGTGTTGTGAACATTGGGTTTTCTGCAAAAGGAATGAGAGATAGTGGCTATTTGGGTTGACCAGCCCTTCGATTCCTCCTATTGCCAGCGAACGAATTTATGGGTGCGACCTAAGTCTGCATCCGGCGTTGTGTGAGAGGACCGCCTCGATCACGACCTGAGCAAAAGGATGATCCCATGTCGCGTCGTTGCGAATTGACCGGTAAAGGCCCCATGTCTGGCAACAATGTCAGCCATGCGAACAACAAAACTAAGCGTCGGT
>CAJJAR010000001.1 GCA_905182105.1 uncultured Paracoccaceae bacterium | reverse complement strand
CGCTCAGACAGTGCATCCATACCGTGATTGTGCAAACCGCCGTGCATCGCGTAGGACATCAGCATGGTGTCATCAATCGGGGTCACGTTGATGCCAAGCTGGGCAAATATCTTCATGTCGTACTTCATGTTTTGACCAATTTTGATGATCGATGGATCGGTCAACATTGGGGTCAACATGCACAATGCGTCTTCAAACGGCATCTGCCCTGGTGCCAATGCATCATCAGAGAACAAATCGTCACCGCCAGCCACTTTATGGGCCAGGGGAATGTAGCATGCTTGGCCTGCCTCAACGCAAAGAGAGATGCCAACAAGGTCGACAACCATCTCATCCAGACCCGTGGTTTCGGTGTCTACAGCAACATGACCGCGAGCGTAAATGCGATCGATCCATGTCTGCAGTTGCGCGGCGTTTTCGACCTGTTCGTATTTCGAATGATCGAACCGAACGGTCTCTGACACAGGGACATCAGAGACTGTTGGAGCAGTATCTTTGATTTCAGGTGCCTTGGTTCCAAACTGTGCAGCAGCGCGTTTGGTAAGGGTGCGGAACTCCATCTCGGCCAAAAACGGCAACAAGACTTCTGGGTTTGGATCGCGGACTTCTAGGTCCTCAATTGTGAACTCCAAGTCCATCGCGTCATCGAGTTTTACCAGATCACGAGATAGTCGAATTTGGTCAACATTATCGATTAAGGTCTGACGACGCTTGGGCTGTTTGATTTCGCCAGCACGTTCCAGCAATGCGTCCAAATCGCCGTATTCATTGATCAACAAGGCCGCGGTTTTAATGCCGATACCGGGGGCACCGGGCACGTTGTCCACGCTGTCGCCAGCAAGGGCCTGCACATCGACCACGCGTTCGGGATAGACGCCAAATTTCTCGTGCACGCCGTCGCGATCAATGCGCTTATTCTTCATCGCATCAAACATTTCGACGCCGTCACCGACCAGCTGCATCATGTCTTTGTCAGAACTGATGATAGTGCAACGACCGCCTGCTTCACGGGCCTGAACGGAAAGAGTGGCGATGATATCATCGGCCTCGAAACCCTCGATCTCTTTGCATGCAATATTAAACGCCTTGGTCGCGGTGCGGGTCAGGGGCATCTGCGGGCGCAGGTCTTCTGGCATCGCCTCGCGGTTGGCTTTGTATTGGTCATACATATCGTTCCGGAAAGTGTGGCTGCCTTTGTCGAAAATAACGGCGACGTGTGTTGGGGCATCTGTACCAGTGTTGCCTTCAATATAGCGGTGCAACATGTTGCAGAAGCCTGCAACGGCACCGATAGGCATGCCATCGGAATTGCGAGTTAAAGGGGGGAGGGCGTGGTAGGCGCGAAAAATGAAAGCCGAACCATCAATCAAATGAAGATGGCAGCCCTTACCGAATTTTGTGTCGCTCATGGATCGTCCCGCCCGATTAATTATTTATACATATATCTCGTATTCAGCTCTTCACCGCAATCATCGCTTTACGCTAACTCAAATTCTCGCCTGGATTGGTTTTAGGTTATCCAGATGAGGTTTTTCCGTTGGCACGTAATTTTTTGGTTTATCTTACTATCTTTCTGGGGCTTTAGCCTGCCTTTGGAGATGTCGAGTATCAACCGTTGGAAGAGGATAGATTTGTATGCTTTTTTGATGAAAGTTTCTGTGTCCCATTTTTGGCTACTCGGAGAAAACAGGCGAGTTTTATAGTGGGCATAGTTTAGGTCGCCGCAATGGGCCAATATTCGCAAAATCAAGTTCTGTTATAACATGCGAGGATTGGTGGTGGCGCAATGTACTTGGTTGGGGCCGAGCCAAGTTCAGTAGTGAGGATGCAACGACTGGAACGGCTACTTATTCATATTTCGACTCTAAATTAGGAACGGCGACGGGATCAGGCCGGACAGACAAACAGAAACGTTTGCGGTTTTGGGCTGGCTACAACCTTCAAAAATACCTTTTCGTTCAGGAAAAAGAGGCGCAAAAGATGGCGTCTTGTGTGGATAATGGTCTGAACGCGAATGATTTATAAGCCTAAAATGATCAGACTTTGCCTTCAAATTCTGTTTGGATGTATTTGCAGTCGCAATATGGGCATTCTACCCAGCCAAGATCCGTAGGAATTTGCAGCCAAACACGTGGATGGCCCAATGCGCCTTCTCCGCCATCGCAGGCAATACGGAATTTTTCAACGATTTGGATTTCGGGTGCTTGCATTGATACATGTCCTAGGGCTGGCAAATCTGGTGCATTGGTTATGGAGCAATAGGTGCCTTTTTTGCAAGCGGATTACGTGTTCAACTGCAGGGACAGGTTTTGTAGGTAAATTACCCCCTTTTGCGCGGGGTTTAAGCAACATTAAGCCAGTGAATTCTAACGGCTTCACCCTGAGGTCGAGAAAGAGTAAAAGACCGCAAAACACTTAAGAGGCTAATTCGCTATGCAACCTGCCAAACCTGTCGTTCTTTGTATTCTTGATGGATGGGGTTTGCGCGCCAATACGGTTGGAAACGCACCTGCTTTGGCGAGCACTCCTACAATGGATCGCATCATGGCGACTTGTCCCAATGATACGTTGATCACTTATGGTCCGGATGTTGGATTGCCTAAAGGACAGATGGGCAATTCTGAAGTGGGTCATACGAATATCGGTGCGGGCCGTGTTGTTGCAATGGATCTGGGCCAGATTGATTTGGCGATCGAAGACGGTAGCTTTTTCACCAATGCGGTACTGGGTAAGTTTATTGCGGATATCAAGGCGACGGAGGGCACGGCACACCTGATGGGTTTGCTGTCTGATGGCGGTGTTCATGGCCATGTTGTGCATATGATCGCTGCGGCCAAAGCTTGTCGTGATGCGGGTTTGCCCGTTGTGATCCATGCCCTTGGCGATGGACGCGATGTGGCACCGCAATCTGTTGACGGTTATTTGGATGCGCTGTTGGCTGGGTTGCCAGAGGGTGTTGAGATCGCCACGCTGATGGGCCGCTATTTTGCGATGGATCGCGACAATCGTTGGGAGCGTGTGCAGACAGGTTTTGATTCTATCGTTCACGGTAAAGGCCTAAAAGCAGTGGATGCGAAGGCTGCGATTTCTGAGAGCTATGCACGCGGCGAAACGGATGAATTTATTCCTGCCACTGTTTTAGGTAATTATGCGGGCGCCAA
The DNA here is from genome assembly GCA_905182105.1 of uncultured Paracoccaceae bacterium. Taxonomy (GTDB): domain Bacteria; phylum Pseudomonadota; class Alphaproteobacteria; order Rhodobacterales; family Rhodobacteraceae; genus Ascidiaceihabitans. Next base: position 403,279 of record CAJJAR010000001.1, on the reverse strand, counting down.
AGATGGCGACGGGTTGTTCTGTTTGAACTTCCGCGCAGACCGTGCCCGTGAAATTATGGCTGCGATTGGTCAATCTGACTTTGATGCCTTTGACACTGGGTCCCGTCCAAAGTGGGCTGGCCTGTTGGGTATGGCATCTTATTCAGAGGCGCATAATGCTTATTTAGACACTGTTTATCCCAAAGCAGACATCGTGAACACATTAGGTGCATGGGTTGCGTCCAAAGGTAAAACACAGTTTCGTTTGGCGGAAACAGAGAAGTATCCACATGTCACGTTTTTCCTAAATGGTGGTGTTGAGACACCTGCAGAGAACGAAGATCGTTTCATGCCAATGTCGCCTAAGATTGCGACATATGACCTGCAGCCAGAGATGTCCTGCCCTGAGGTGACAGAGCAATTCGTTGCAGCGATTCATAAGGGTTATGATTTGATCGTCACCAACTATGCGAACCCTGATATGGTTGGGCACACTGGCGATATCGATGCAGGGATTGCAGCATGCGAAGCGGTGGACGCTGGTTTGGCCAAGGTCATTGAAGCGCTTGAGCAAGTGGGCGGTACGATGATTGTCACGGCGGATCACGGTAATTGTGAAACGATGATTGATCCAGAAACAGGTGGTCCCCACACTGCGCATACTGTTAACCCTGTACCTGTCGCATTGGTTGGTGGGCCTGAGGGTGCAAAGCTTAGTGGAGGTCGCCTTGCGGATTTGGCACCCACGCTTCTGTATTTGATGGGTATCGAAACGCCGCCTGAGATGACTGGTAAAAATCTAATCGGATGAAAACTTCAACGATCATTCTTGCGCTCTTGATCCCGCATGTTGGCTTTGCCCAAGACGCTGGTGCTGATGCACGTGTGGCGTTGCATGAGCTGGTCGAGGCGTCGATCAAACTGGATAAAGCAGACAGTGCCAGAGACCGCGTTAAGGCACTGACTGGAACGATCCTTGCATATGAGTCTGGCCTTACCGCTACACGTGATGGGCTTCGTCGCGCAGCGGTGCGTGAAGAACAACTAAGCCGCAAACTCGAGGCGCGCGATAGTGAAACCGCTGCATTCATTGGCGTTTTGCAATCACTGGGCGCTGGGCCGTCACCTACGATCTTTTTACATCCACAGGGGCCAATAGGTACGGCGCGTGCTGGGATGTTGTTGTCTGAAATGACCCCAATATTAAATGCGCGGGCAGCACAATTGCGTCAGGAAGTTGAAGAAGTGCAAACCCTGCGCCTTCTTCAGCAACAGGCCGCAGATCAGCTTCAGCTTGGGCTTTCGGAGGTTCAAAGGGCACGTGTTTCGCTGAGTACTGCAATTGCTGAACGCACTGAACTTCCGCGCCGCTTTACCGAAGACCCTGTGCGCACTGCTATCTTGATATCGTCCTCGGAGACCTTGGATGGTTTCGCCAGTGGGCTGTCTCAGGTCACTGAGAACGAGACTGAGGTTGATTTGCCATCGCTTGATGATCGTATTGGTGATTTGCAACTACCTGTGAAAGGGTTGATGTTGCGTGGAATGAATGAAGCGGATGCGGCGGGCATTAAACGTCCGGGCATTATTTTGGCCACGCGCCCGGGAGCTTTGGTTAATGCACCAACCGCCGCAACGATCCGGTATGTCGGGCCGTTGCTGGATTACGGAAACGTCATGATCCTAGAGCCACAAACAGACACCTTATTTGTCTTTGCTGGTTTGGATATTACATATGGCAGAATGGGGCAGGTCATCAGCGAAGGTACGCCTTTGGGGCTGATGGGGGGGCAAAATACCAGTGCAGGCAATAAAGATTCTAACACGGCACTCTCAACTGTTGGTGATGGGGCTGGCAATGGACGTTCAGAAACGCTCTATATAGAAGTAAGACAACAAAATGTTCCGCAGGACCCCGTATCATGGTTCCGCACCGATAAGGATGGATAAGACGTGAAAAAGTTCGTTATGGCAGCATTGGGCGGCACAGTGGCAGGGATAATCGCGACAACGCAGATTGCTGGACCACTTCTTGCCCAAGAAGCCGAAAAACAAGACAACGTGTACGAGCAGCTTGATCTGTTTGGGGACATCTTTGAACGGATTCGGTCCCAGTATGTTGAAGAGGTGGATACAAGCGATCTGATCGAGGCAGCCATTGATGGAATGCTCACCTCGCTTGATCCACACTCTAGCTATCTTTCTCCTGATGATGCCTCCGCGATGCGTGTGCAAACGCGTGGTGAATTTGGTGGCTTAGGTATCGAAGTGACGCAGGAAGAGGGCTTTGTAAAAGTCGTATCCCCGATGGATGGCACGCCTGCAGATGAAGCAGGGATTTTGGCGGGTGATTTTATCACACACGTTGATGGCGAGTCCGTATTGGGCCTGACCCTTGATGATGCCGTCGGGAAGATGCGTGGTCCGGTTGGCGCTGAGATTATCATCACGGTTGTGCGCGAAGGCGAAGGTGAACCGTTTGATGTATCCATCATCCGCGACACGATTGAGTTGCAAGCCGTGCGCGCCAAAACCGAAGGCGACACAGTTGTTTTGCGGGTCACAACCTTTAACGACAAAACTACTCCGAACCTGACTGAAAAGTTGGCAGAAGAAGTTGCTGCTCTTGGCGGCATGGATAACGTGAATGGTTTTGTAATCGATCTACGTAATAATCCAGGCGGTTTGTTGACCCAAGCGATCCGCGTGTCTGATGCTTTCTTGGAAGAGGGCGAAATCGTGTCAACTCGTGGCCGCGATCCAGAAGAAGGCGATCGTTTCAATGCGGTGCCGGGTGATCTGGCTGAGGGCAAACCGATTGTGGTTCTAATCAATGGCGGTTCTGCGTCAGCATCTGAAATTGTCGCAGGTGCGTTGCAAGACCACCGTCGTGCGATTGTCATTGGGACAAAGAGCTTTGGTAAGGGGTCTGTACAGACCATCATGCCATTGCGCGGCGAAGGTGCGATGCGTTTGACGACTGCGCGGTACTACACGCCGTCAGGTCGTTCGATTCAAGCGTTGGGCGTTTCCCCTGACATCATTGTTGAACAGCCACGCCGTAAGCCAGATAGTGATGAGGTGGAAGAGACAAACCGCGGTGGTCGCACTGAGGCTGATTTGCGCGGCAGCTTGAATAATGACAGTTTGTCAGAAGATGAAATCCGCCAGATTGAAGCTGATCGTGAAAAAGCTGAAGCATCAGCTGAGTTGCGTGAAGACGATTATCAGTTGGCTTATGCCATCGATATCCTGAAGGGTCTGAGTGCTTTGGCACCAAAAGACTGATCCATACACTGGATAAAATTGAACCACCCGCATAAAAATATGTGAGTGGTTTTTTTCGTTTTTTGGAATTTGAAATGTTGCACCAACGGATGGCTGGGCGCTGCATCGCTGACCATCCTAGCTGTCATCTAAGGGGTTGTGAGTGTTAAGACGTTTCCACGCAGTGATGGCGGAATGCACGTCTTAGCATATCTAGTTCAGCACGCAGCAACTCGACCTCAACACGCATCTCATCACCCAATGCTCACCAGCGATCAGTGTGAAATGACTGATCCGCGCACCGTCTATTTTGTCGCTGATTGCAAAAGTCTGTACGCCATCGGCAATTGCTTCTTCTGGAATTGGAACCTGCAAGAGCCACAGGTCCTCTTTTTTGTTCTCAGTCAGCTCAAACACAGGAACTTCTTTGTTCAAGTGAGTGACGCTAAGTTGTGGCTTTTCTGGGTGAGTATTTGTACTGACACCCTCCCATACGCCACGACGCATCTTTGTAGGCATTAGGGTTAAAGTACTCATATTTTTTCCTACATCGCTGCGTGTGGACGGCGCGTGAACGTTAGTTCGCGCAAAGTGGCTTCGTTCATTTCTGGACCTTCAAAGATCAAATCGCTTCATGCTCTTTCAACCCACTTTTCTTTTAGGTTAAAATAGGCCAAGTCAAATTCAACGACAATATCGGCTTCATGTAGTGACAATTCACGCACAATCTGTTCTGTGTTTGGGCCATGTTTGATTTTCAGGCGGGCAAAGATTTCAAGTGGCTTTTCCATCTCGATGATAGAACTCATACGTAGCAAATGGCTCCGTTTAAGCCCGTCTATCGATACCCAAAGACAAGAACGAGCCATCTAATTTAAATACGTCCATTCGCACGCCATAGGGCGCTAGGGCTTCTTCGCGTTGGTTGCGAAGTTGGCGCAGTGTGAGCTCTGAAAATTGGCAATCGTGAAATAGGGTAGCTTCATTTCCAAGTATCGATTTCGTTTGGACAGATGACATGCCTGGTGGCTGTAAAGGGCCTCGCCATAATTTGGGACGCCATGCCCAGTAGGCATTGTGTGGGCGTGAAAAGTTGTTGGAGCCAATGATGGGCAGAGCCAATCGCTCGTCGGCTTTGTGGATCAAGCGATCCAAGTGAGACCGCAATAAACGCGCAGTTGTGCGAACGTGGCGCAGCCTACTTAGTTTTGAAGTACCTGCCAGACGCGCTGCGCGTGCCCATTGGCGCATGAATCTGCGGTGCATCAAACTGTCAAGTATCGAGATAGGGTTTTCGTTCCTGATCTCACTATTGCCCTGTTTCTGTTTTGGAAACAGCCGGGGGGTGGAAGGATCAGTTAAAAAAACTTGCAAGTGTAGCATGAAGTCCTTTGTCAGGTTCAGCGTCGACCAATGTGGTTTTGACTACAACGTCTTGCGCTACCGTTGCGTCGAGCGATGTCTTGATCATGTTTTGTAACATAGATACGCCACGCTCACCTTGTGCCTCACTTTCAACGGGTGAAAACAGCGCTAGGCTTAGATCGTGACCGTTGATTTTGGTAGCAGTGCGTAGATGCGTTTTGGGAAGGCCAAGTGGTGGAGTTTCAGTTGTCACGCGTACAACTTTCGGTCCGCTTCCGGTCATCGTTTCGATCATGGTTGTGTTGCTCGCGCTCAGTATGTCGCTCAAGCTAATAGCGTTGGTTCTGCTCTTTGCGACGCTAAATGTTAGCAAACCGATGGGCGCATCTAGTGCACCATTTTCGGCTTCCAACAAATCACACCGAGCCATGGCAGCGAATTTTTGCGTCAGACTGGATGGTTCGATGCAATACCCTGATGGTGGCACAAGGGTGATGGCACCTGAGGCCATCTGTGCTTTGAGCAATGGAACCATAGGTGGCGTTTCTGGCAGCACGTTTTTCGCCTTTTCAAAAAGGTTAAACGACTGCCCTTCTGCGCAGGCTGACAACGCTACACACGTTGTCAGTCCAAGAAAGGTCTTTTTACAGATCCCAGTATTCATGACGCTCATCCTTAGCGCCAGGGTGAGTGACTGCGCCTTTATATGCGCCACCCACTAACTGTGCGTATTTCCAAAGAGCACCTGCGCCGTAGATGGTGTCGCGTGGACCCTTCCAGTTTGCTTTTCGTTGGGCAAGCTCGTCGTCGGTCAACGCAACATTGAGTGTACCTTCAATCGCGTTCAGTGTGATGACATCACCGTCTTTAAGCAATGCAATCGGACCACCGTGCGCAGCTTCTGGGCCAACGTGGCCAACGCAGAAACCGCGTGTCGCACCACTGAAACGACCGTCAGTGATAAGCGCGACTTTCTTGCCCATGCCTTGACCGGACAGTGCTGCAGTTGTCGCCAACATTTCGCGCATGCCAGGGCCACCAGCTGGGCCTTCATTACGAATAACGAAGACATCGCCCTCTTCATATGTGCGATTTTGAACTGCTGCAAATGCGTCTTGCTCACATTCGAATACGCGTGCAGGGCCAGTGAACAACTGATGCTGCGCTTCCATACCCGCCACTTTAACAATCGCGCCTTCAGGGGCTAGGTTGCCTTTAAGGCCAACAACGCCGCCAGTTTTGGTTAGTGGTGTTTCGACTGAGTAGATGACTTTGCCGTCGGCTTTGCGCGTGATTTTGTCCAGCTCTTCACCCATGGAATTACCAGTGACTGTCATGCAATCTTCGTGAATTAGGCCTGCTTTGCGCAACTCATTCATTACAACGGGCACGCCGCCAGCTTCGTACATGTCTTTTGCAACGTACTGTCCGCCAGGCTTCAGATCGACGAAGTAAGGTGTGTCGCGGAAGATTTCGCAGACGTCATCAAGGAAGAAGTCGATGCCAGCTTCGTGCGCCATTGCTGGCAAGTGCAATCCAGCGTTGGTTGATCCGCCAGTACAGGCCACAATACGCGCCGCGTTTTCGAGTGCTTTGCGTGTGACGATGTCACGTGCGCGGATGTTCTTTTCAATCAAGTTCATGACCGCAGCGCCAGATGCTTGGGCATACTCATCGCGAGAAGTGTACGGTGCAGGCGCGCCAGATGAGTTTGGCAATGCAAGGCCGATAGCTTCAGACACACAGGCCATCGTGTTGGCTGTGAACTGACCGCCACATGCGCCAGCAGATGGGCATGCTACGCGCTCAAGTACTTCAAGCGCGGCTTCGGTCATTGTGCCATTTTGGAAGTTACCAACCGCTTCGAACATGTCTTGCACAGTTAGGTCACGGTCTGCGAATTCTGCAGGAACGTCGGCACCTTTAGGCGCTTTGCCTGGAAGGATGGAACCACCATACAAGAAGACGGACGGAACGTTCAAACGCAGCATCGCCATCATCATACCCGGTAGTGACTTATCACAACCGGCAAGGCCAACCAAAGCATCGTAGCAATGGCCGCGCATTGTAAGTTCAACGGTATCAGCAATCGCTTCGCGTGATGCCAAAGAAGAGCGCATGCCCTCGTGGCCCATCGCGATTCCGTCTGTCACGGTGATTGTGGTGAATTCGCGTGGCGTGCCTTGGGCTCCAGAAACGCCAACTTTAACAGACTGCGCCTGACGGTTTAGGGAGATGTTGCAAGGTGCCGCTTCGTTCCAGCAGGTTGCTACGCCGACCAAAGGCTGGTGAATTTCTTCTTCGGTCATATTCATCGCGTAATAGTAAGAACGGTGCGGCGCGCGCGCTGGTCCTTCAGTAACGTGACGGCTTGGCAGTTTGGATTTGTCGAATTTACCTGCAGACATAGGTTCTCTCCCCTAAAAAGATGTTTGCACTGGCATACTCAAGGGGCAGCTTCGCTGCAAGCGTCAGATCAACTGTTGACCCTCCTTGTTTGGCTCGACTAAATTTTAAGACTAACGCTAAGGATGATTGGCCATGTGGACGTTCGACTACACTGCACACAGGGCTTTTGTTGCGCCAGCGGCGGAAAAATCCCAAATTTGGCGACTTTTCTTAGGTCAAATCTTAATCATTGGTGTCTTTGTTGGCGCGGGCTCGTTGATCTATCCGTTCATTTTCGAAGGGTTGTCCCTTCTAAATGTTGACATAGATGTCGCCAATATCCTTTCCCTTTTGTTCAGCTTTGGTGCTGTTACGGCTGGTGTCTTTACCACCGTTTTTTTTGTGCACGGTTGTCGTCCTGATATTGTGTTTGGGCCTCTTCGAAGAGCATCGGGCCATTTCGTGTTGGTATCTCTTGGTATTTGCATTCTTTTAATTGTGCTTGGTATTTTGCCGCCTTGGGGATTTGGAGAACCTTTAATTGCAAATCGGCTATTTCTGCCGTGGTTGCTGGTTTTGCCTGTCGCGTTGTTCAGTATCCTAATCCAAACCAGTGCCGAAGAAATACTTTTTCGCGGGTATTTACAGCAACAATTGGGTGCGCGGTTTGCGTCGCCTTGGATTTGGATGGCGCTGCCATCTGTTCTGTTTGGCTTGGCGCACTTTGACCCTCAAAGCGCAGGTGAAAATGCCTGGATCGTTGTTGCATGGGCAACCTTCTTTGGGGTTGCGATGGCTGATCTCACGGCGCGCGCAGGAAATTTGGGTCCAGTAATTGCTGTGCATTTTGTAAACAATATCACAGCTCTGTTGATTGTCGCAGTCCCGGGTGAATTTGGTGCCGCGGCACTTTATGTACTGCCTTTTGATATGACGGATGTCGAAATGATGCGCGCTTGGCTGCCTGTGGATTTTGCCACAACCTTCGTAATGTGGCTGGTTGCGCGACTTATAATAAGGCGTTGATTGCATTTAGCGCGCTGTCAGATTATCTGAAAGATAACAGACCCCAAAGGGACCAAAGGTATGAACTGGATTTCCAACTACGTCCGGCCGCGGATTAACTCAATTTTCTCACGTCGCGAAACGCCTGATAACCTTTGGACTAAGTGCAAAGAGTGCGGCACGATGCTGTTTCACCGTGAAGTTTCGGATAACCTGAACGTCTGCACCAGCTGTGGTCATCACATGGCGATTACGCCGAGAGATAGGTTTATTTCTTTGTTTGATGGCGGCATTTTTGTTGAAATAGATGTGCCAACACCGATTGATGATCCGCTGACTTTCCGCGACCAGAAAAAGTACCCTGACCGCATGAAAGCGGCCCAAAAGGGTACTGGTGAAAAAGACGCGATGCTTGTCGCTGCTGGTGAAATCGGGCGTACACCTATTGTTGCTGCCGGGCAGGACTTCTCCTTTATGGGTGGTTCTATGGGCATGTACGTTGGCAACGCGATTATCGCGGCTGCTGAAGCTGCAGTTAAAGCTAAATGCCCGTTGATTTTGTTTTCAGCGGCAGGCGGTGCGCGGATGCAGGAAGGTATTTTGTCCCTAATGCAAATGCCACGTTCCACTATAGCGATCCAGATGCTCAAGGAAGCAGGGCTTCCTTATATCGTCGTCCTTACGCACCCAACAACAGGTGGCGTTACTGCTAGTTACGCAATGTTGGGTGATGTGCATATTGCTGAGCCAAATGCGTTGATCTGCTTTGCTGGTCCACGTGTGATCGAGCAAACAATCCGTGAAAAATTGCCAGAGGGATTCCAACGTGCGGAATATCTGTTGGATCACGGTATGTTGGATCGCGTGACACCCCGCACTGAGATGCGTGGTGAATTGATCACGATTGTTCGGATGCTGATGGGTATGAGCCCAGAGATCAAAGGTGATTTGCCTGCACCAGAACCAGAAACAGCTGACGCCAAAAAATGAGTGGAACAACATCTGACGCAATTCTTGCGCGTATGATGGCTTTGCACCCAAAGATAATTGATCTGACTTTGGATCGTGTTTGGCGTTTGCTTGAGGCTTTGGGGAACCCTCAAGACGATCTGCCACCTGTGATTCATATCGCCGGAACCAATGGTAAAGGATCGACCCAAGCGATGATCCGCGCCGGACTGGAGGGCGCGGGGCAACGCGTTCATGCCTATACGTCCCCGCACCTTGCGCGGTTTCACGAACGTATCCGTGTTGCAGGTTTATTGATCACTGAAGATGCGCTGACGGATATTCTGGACGAGTGTTACGTGGCTAATAACGATGAAACGATCACGTATTTTGAGATTACTACCTGCGCGGCAATCCTTGCGTTCGCACGCACGCCTGCGGACTACACCTTGCTTGAGGTTGGCTTGGGGGGGCGCGTCGATGCGACCAATGTTTTTGCCAAACCTGCCCTTACAATCATCACCCCAGTGTCGTTCGATCATCCGCAGTTTTTGGGTAATACGGTTGCTGAGATTGCGGGTGAAAAAGCCGGTATTTTGAAGCGTGGCGTGCCTGCTATCATAACCCGCCAACCTGACGACGCGATGGAAGTTATCGAGGCCCGCGCCGAACGCTTGGGTGCGCCAATGCTTGTTCAAGGCCAACATTGGGATGCATGGGAAGAACGCGGTCGTTTGATTTATCAGGATGAAACGGGTCTATTGGATTTGCCGCCCCCTGCATTGATGGGTGCACATCAATTTCAGAATGCTGGGACAGCTATCACTGCGTTGCGCCACTTTGGTTTTGGGGCAGATGCATGCAAAGCGGTTCCTACAAATGTGACGTGGGCTGCACGCATGCAAAAGTTGTCCCATGGTCCATTGATTGATGCGGCACCTGATGCAGAATTCTGGCTGGATGGTGGTCACAACGCTGCATGTGCTGGAACTTTGGCAGAAACGTTGACGCGATTGCCAAAACGCCCAACCCATCTTATTTGTGGGATGCTGAATACTAAAGATATTAGCGGCTATTTGGAGCCATTAGTTCCTCATACAGCCAGTCTGACTGCTATTTCGATTCCTGACGAAGTGAATACTTTGCCCGCTCCTGTGACTGCACAAGCAGCGACAGATGTTGGCATGGACGCGGACGAGGCAGACAGCGTTATGTCCGCGGTTCAGGCGATTTTAGAAAATCAATCTGATGCGCGTATCTTGATTTGTGGGTCGCTGTACCTTGCTGGCGCGATATTGCGCGAGAACGGCTAGCCTTCCCCACCCACCAACAGATTTATCAGTATGTTGGACCACGAGGTCCGATTCGCATATATGTAGATAAATGCACTATAAAGTAGGTGGATCAATCTACATATACGGTTCTTGGGTGAAGCGATATGAAACGGGGCACAGACAATGCGTCCTTGTTTGGCGAGTCTTTTGGTTCTGAACAACAAGGGTATTCTTCAAATATGAAGCTGATGATGATCATCGCTGCGTTCCTAATCGTTACAATTGGCCTAATTCTTGTCCAACCTAATGTAGCGCCCAACCAATTGGCTGAAAACGAGCCGACTGAATTGACAAAAACGGCAGATTTGGCCAATGTACCATCAGCCAATTACTCTAATTCTGAGGCGGTAGTCACGCTTTCTGAGACATCTTTGTTGTCTATTGGTGGTATTGAACGTGCCGAAGATGTGAGCAAGCTCTTACGCCAACCCTTTCGTTTGAACGGCGCTACTCGCGATATTCGTCCGTTGTCGCGCGAAGTTTTGGCCAGTTTTGGTTATAACGCCTCTGCTGGTGATCGCTTGCATGGCCTTTTGGTACAGGCGTTGGCTGAAGGTCAGTCCGATACATATATCGATGCACTGCTGAATACCGCGGTGACGCGTGGTGACTTTAGAGCGCTGGTCGCTTTGACGATGCCATCAGGTCGTTTCACTACCGATGCGCTGCTTCAAGAGCTAGTTCTTCAGTTCAACAATTAACTTAGCTGTCAGGCTGTTTACCCCATCCGTCGCTTTGCATTTCGCGCAACCGAGATGCCGTTCGTTCAAATTCAAACGTGCCCTCACCTTCTAGATACAACATTTCAGGTGATGCAGCGGCTGAGTAGATCAGACGGACGCGTGCCTCATAAAGGGCATCGATGAGTGTGACAAAGCGTTTGGCTTCGTTGAAGTTATCGCGCGACAGACATGGGATATCATCGATCAAAAGAACTTTGACGGCTTCTGCAACGGCCAAGTAGTCCGCTGGTCCCAAAGGTTTGCCGCAGAGCTCGAAAAAGCCCGTACGGGCGATACCATTGCGAAACTGTGGCAAGATGACATCACGGCCCTTGACGCGCAGTGTCAGTGCCTCAGATGGGCCACCAGTCAGATCACTCCACATACTGTCCATTGCGGCGCGGGCCTGCGCATTGGACGGTGTGAAAGAGACTTGGGACCCTGAAAGACGATCTTGTCGGTAATCTGTTGGGCTGACCAATTCCCAAAGGTTCATTTTGTTTTTTATCAGATCAATGAAGGGTAGGAATGCTTCGCGGTTTAGTCCGTGTTTGTATAGATCATCGGGCAAAAGATTAGATGTGGTGATGATGACGACCCCAGCATCGAATAGTGCCTCAAACAGACGGCCAACGATCATAGCATCGGTGATATCTGTGATCTGCATTTCATCGAATGCTAGGACCTTTACCTGTGCAATAACTTCTGCGGCGACAGGGGCAATTGGGTCGTCGACACCAGTGGCGCGGGCGGCATGCATTGCGGCCTGAATTTCTTGCATGAAGGCGTGAAAGTGGACGCGCCGAACTGGCACATCACCAAGGTTTTGAGCAAACAAATCCATCAGCATTGATTTACCGCGCCCAACCCCGCCCCAAAGGTACAGACCCATTGGTGGTTCGGGTGCTTTGCGGAACCAACCGGTTTTAATAGGTTGAGATACCTCCGCACGGATACGTTCAAATTCTGGCAGCACGGCTTCTTGTGCTGGATCGGGACTTAGGGTCCCCTCAGCAATCAGATCTGCATAAATTTGGGTTAAAGTGGTCATGTGATCGGCATACCTTGCGTACGGCTTTAATGAAAGATCACTGTTGGTAATGGGTTCATAATAAATGCTGAATTGACCTGTGGGGCATTAGGCGTAACGTGGCAATAAAAAGCGAAAGTCGCAGATGCAAAAACATACATCCATAATGAACCCCGTCTTATTGGTGGGCTGTTTGATCATCATGGTCAGTTTCGCAGTACGTGCGTCCTTTGGTGTTTTCCAAATTCCAATCGCTGAAGAGTTTAATTGGCTGCGCAGCGAGTTTTCCTTGGCGATTGCGATTCAAAATTTGGCGTGGGGTATTGGGCAACCGATATTTGGAGCGATTGCGGAAAAGATTGGTGATCGCAAAGCTATCATTATTGGAGCGCTTGTTTATGCCTTGGGCATGGTAATGTCCGCGAGCGGTGTGACACCGGGTGAGCATCAGGCCTATGCGTGGCTGGTTGGGTTTGGGATCGCGGGTACTGGTTTTGGCGTAATCTTGGCAATTGTTGGTCGTGCTTCTACGAACGAGAACAGGTCGATGTCGTTGGCCATCGCCACGGCAGCTGGCAGTGTTGGGCAGGTGTTTGGTGCCCCGCTAGCCGAGTATTTGATTACACTGATGACATGGCAATCGGTCTTTATGGTTTTTGCTGCTGCTATCATTTCCTTAATATTGGCGTTGCCGTTTATGCGTGCACCGGTGATGGTGAGCAAGACAGAGCTAGAAGAAAGCCTTGGTCACATTTTGGTCAAAGCGTTCAAAGATCCATCATACACGTTGATATTTTTGGGGTTCTTTTCTTGCGGCTATCAGTTGGGTTTCATCACTGCACACTTCCCAGCATTTGTGACTGAAATGTGCGGTCCGATCATGGTGGGTGGTGTGCTGCATAGCATGGGTGTCACGACGACATCTGCATTGGGCGCAATTGCTATTTCACTGATTGGTGCGGCCAATATTTTTGGTACTTTGGCTGCTGGGTGGGCTGGAAATCGGTATTCTAAAAAGCATCTTTTGGCGGGTGTCTATTTGGGTCGAACGATCATTGCAGGACTGTTTATCCTGCTTCCGATTACTTCGCTGTCTGTTGTCATTTTTTCAGTTGCGATGGGTTCGCTGTGGTTGGCGACTGTTCCGCTGACGTCCGGTTTGGTCGCTCATATCTATGGTGTTCGCTATATGGGAACGCTGTACGGCATCGTGTTCTTCAGCCACCAGTTGGGCAGTTTCCTTGGTGTTTGGTTGGGTGGTCAGCTTTACGATATGTACGGAGACTATACCGCGGTTTGGTGGATTGGTGTTGGCGTCGGGGCCTTCAGTGCGATTGTGCACCTGCCTATTCGCGAACGTCCACTTGTTGCACTAGCTTAGGTTTGCGCGGCCATTGCTTTGCGTATGATTTCTAAGGTCTGATTGGCGTGGGTATAGGGTAAGCCATGACCGGCATCATCCACGATCATTTGAACTGTGGATGGTGACCATTCAGCGAGCGCGTCAGCCGCGCCTATTGGAATGACAGCATCATTGCGACCCCATATGGCAAGAACAGGGAGGCCTGCATGATGCATCGCACGGTGTTCTTTATGTAGCAACTTGCTGAGTATGCCACGCAAACTGGACAAGACTGCGGGCATAAAACCCCTGTTGCGCAACTCGCGTTCTTGTTGATCTGCAATTCTAGGTATGTGGGTGGCAAGCTTGCGCTCCGCACTAATGCCTTTGCGCAATTGTCTTGGATAAAACGCGAGCATGAGCCAATCACCAAGTATAGGTGTCTTTGCGACAAGCTTGGCAAGCTTACCAGAATTAATCTTGATTTCGGCTGGGGCTAAAAGGATCAATTGACCAATGCGGCTGGGATGTGTTGCGGCAAAAATTGAAGCAATGGCACCACCCATGGAATAGCCAATTATCGAAAATGTACCGGTGATGTCCTCATGATGGAGCAGGTTGTTTAACTGTTGGATAAAGAAGGCTTCGTTTTGCTTGCCACGTGGCCTGTCTGAATAACCGCGGCCGTAAAGATCGTATGTCAGAACGCGACATCCCATCAGTGCCAATCCCTTTGATAGGCTGCCCCATACAACAGAGGGAGTGGTCAATCCGTGGATGCACACCACAATTGGACCACGCTTTGGCCCGAACCATTCGTAATGTGTGACCCCTTGAGAAAGTTGCGCGAATTGTCCTGTGGCAGTGCCTCGTTCTGCTGAAGACATTGGTGCACGAGTCAGCTCGATCATCAATGGGATAGCGATTAGCGCACCGGAAATCAGGAAGAACCACATCATATTTTGGTTCGCCAACGATCCAAAATATATCGGCTGGTCATAAGATCGAGATGCGCACCGCCACCATTTTTGAATAGCGTAATTTCGTTGTCTGATTGGCGAGTGAAATTTTTGATATTGTAGTAGTCAGCAACAATATCGTCAGTTGAAATTACACCAGATTCAGTTGGTATTTTGATTTCACCGATGTGCCCGACAGTTGTGTCTAGGCTGTCTACAAAAATGCGTGAGCGCTGTAGTGCTGCATCGTCTACTTCGCGCATGTCTGGACGGTATGCGCCGATAAGGTCGATGTGTTGGCCTGCTTGCAACCACTCGCCTTTGATTAATGGTTTGGTCGACATGGTGGCGGAGGTTACGATGTCTGCGTTGCGGACTGCCTGCTCCAAATCGGTGGCAACAGAAAGTGTGGGGCGTTCGGCTGCCATCAACTCAGCGTTTTTTGTTGTGCGATTCCAGACTGTGAACTGGGCGTTTGGAAAGGCTGCGCTGTATGCGTCATGCAGTGAGCGGCCTACCGTGCCTGCGCCTACAATCAAAATGTTACGACTGTCAGGACGTGCGAGGCGGCGTGCTGCGGTTATGCTGTCGCCAGCTGTTTTCCATTTGGTTGCGAGATGAAAATCAATGATGGCTTCCAAAGTACCGTCGGTATCGGAGTACAAATTCACGCCGCCGTTGACTACCGGTTTAGATGCAGACGGATTGTTTGGAAAAATCGTTGCGGTCTTAACGGCGATGCCCAGTCCATCGATCCAAGCCGAGCGGCTTAGTAAAGTATCTGAGCCACGATACAAGAATGTGTCTCCAATTTCTGCTTTGGGTAGGTTGTGCCCTGCAGCCAACGCATCGGTTAAACCAATCCAACCAAGGAGCGCTTCTCCCTCTGCAAATGGTATAAACGGAACAGAGGTCATTTTGCTTCGGCTTCGGTCAATAGCCCTTCAGCCACAAGGCGATCTGCCCAACCCTGAGGGTGTTCAAACAAATGCGTTTTCCAACCGCGTGCACCGGCGACGACGATGTTGTCGGTGCGATCATCCGCAAAGATCAATTCGTCACCAGACAAACCAGAACCATCTTCGAGCATTTGGTAAATCAATGCGGCTGGTTTGATGACACCCATATGACCAGAGATAAAATCATGGTCAAATTTGCGCATGAACGGGTATGTCTTTGCCGCCAGATCGTAAGTCTGAATGCCAAAGTTCGTTAAAGAGAAAACTGGAATGCCTTTGGCCTGCAAAGCATACATTAGACGTTCTGAATGTGGGATCAAAGGGGCCGCCATTTCAATCCAACGGTCATGCCAGATTTGCAATTCATCAGCCCAGTCTGGGTTGTCTTTCGCTGTGTGTTCCAGCGTCTCTTTAAACGGTGCCCCAGCATCAATCTGGTCGTTCATTCCGTGCAAATCAACAGCGGCAAAAAAACTGCGACGGCGTTCTTCACCAATAACGCGGTCAAAAAATTGTTCGGGCTGCCAGCCAATGAATACATTCCCAATGTCAAAAACGACGGCTTTGATTGTCATGGAGGTCTTCCTATTGTTATTTCGCAGCAGCGCGCAGTTCGCGTTCAAGTGCTTCTAAAAATCGGGATCGGTCTGTCTTTGAAAATGCCTTGCCGCCACCTTGGCGAAATGGATCTGCTGCACGTAGGTCTGCCATTAGGTCACGTGTCGCAAGGATGTTGCCAATGTTGGCTTGGGTCAATGCCTCACCGTTGTGCTTAAGCACACGGGCTCCAGCCTCAACACATTTTGCGGCCAATGGAATGTCGCCTGTGACAACAACATCGCCTGGCCCACAACGATCAGCGATCCACATATCCGCAATGTCTGGGCCATCGGCCACAATGACTGTTTCGACCAATGGATTGGCTGATGGGCGTAAGCCACCGTTTGAAACTACCAACATCTTACATGCGTGACGCGTTGCCACTCTTTCGGCTTCGGCCTTCACAGGGCAAGCATCCGCATCAATGTAGAGACTCATTTTTTGGATTTCTTCTTTGGTGTTTTGAACTCGTCCGGAATTGGCATTCGATTAAATGCATCGAGACCAGCAATCTTATAGGCCTCTGCCAAAGTTGGATAGTTGAAGGTGTTCTGAACGAAGTAGTCTACAGTCCCTTTGAGGTTCAAAACAGCCTGAGCGATGTGGATCAGCTCAGTTGCACCTTCGCCAACGATTTGCACGCCCAGTACACGACGTGTTTTGAGGGAAACCAGCATCTTCAGCATCCCGTGCTCAAGACCCATGATGTGCCCACGTGATGTTTCGCGAAAGCGCGCTTCGCCAATCTCGTAGGGGATCTCGCGTTCTTGCATCTCTTCTTCGGACATGCCGCAGGTGGATATTTCTGGAACAGAATAAATCCCATAAGGGAACCAAGCGCTTTCGCCCAACGTCGGAGTGTCCAGCGCATGACAAGCAGCAACGCGTCCTTGCTGGCCTGAGGTAGAGGCAAGCGATGGGTGGCCGATGACGTCACCAGCGGCATAGATATGAGGAACCGAGGTTTGATAGGTCTTGCGGTCGACTTCGATACGGCCGCGGTGGTCGGTTTCCAAGCCAGCAGCCTCTGGTTTCAATTTGTCAGTCGCACCCATACGGCCCGCAGCAAACAGCAGCATTTCGCCACGAATGTGACGGCCATTTTCTAGCGTAACTTCTACGTGGTCGCCTGCGTCCTCAACTTTTTCGATTGCAGAGCCAAGGCGTAAATCTACACCGTTCTCTTTGATCTGATGTGTGAAGTCTTGGATAATCGCTTTATCGATGAAGTCTAGGAAGGTATCACGTGGCTCAATGAGCGTTACGCTAATGTCGAGGGCAGCAAACATAGATGCATATTCAACACCGATGACGCCTGCTCCAACAACAATCAGGCTACGTGGGATTTGTGCCATATCTAGGAATTCATCGCTGTCCAGAATGGTCGTACCGTTGAACGGTATGTAATCTGGGCGGTATGTCTTTGTGCCTGTTGAGATTAAGAACTTGTTGGCAGTCAGCGTTGTGCTTTCACCGGCTTCGGTCTCTACCTCGATTGTGTTCGCATCAATGAAGTGAGCTGCGCCGTGTAATGTCTCAACGTGGTTACGATTGAACTGGTGCTCTAGAACATCGACTTCGTGGTCGAGGGTCATGTGCAAGCGCCCCTTTAGATCTTCCGCTTTGATCTCTTGCTTTACGCGGTACGAGCGGCCGTAAAAGCTGCGCTCGCGCCACCCTGAGAGGTTCAATACCGTTTCGCGCAGGGTCTTGGATGGGATGGTGCCAGTGTGTACTGAAACACCGCCAACGCGGTCTTTGCGATCGATCACTAAAACGCGATGTTTTAGTTTGCCAGCTTGGATTGCGGCAGAACGGCCAGATGGGCCAGAGCCGATGATGATAAGGTCATAATGGCTCATGGTTTAATCCGTATATAAGGCGTCAGCATGGAAGGTGACGTGGTCTTCCATGAACGTTGAAACAAAGAAGTAGCTGTGGTCGTAGCCAGGTTGTAGGCGCACTGTCGCTTCTTGGCGGCGTTTGGCGATTGCAGCGGAAAGCGCTTCGGGTTTCAGCAGATCAATGAACTGATCCGAAGTGCCTGTGTCGATCAGGACGGGTCCATTAAAGCCGATTTTTTCCATCATGAGGCTCGCATCATGTGCGGCCCATGTGGTTTCGTCTGTGCCAAGATATGCGGTCAGTTGCTTGCGTCCCCAATCAGTGGTGGTTGGGCTGCAGATTGGTGCAAAGGCTGAAACTGAGCGATAGCGGCCCGGCAAACTCATCGCCATAGTCAATGCGCCGTGCCCACCCATCGAGTGACCGGTGATCGATTGACGGTCCATGTCGATGTTGAAATTTTCTGCGATCAGTGTGGGTAATTCTTCGGTGATGTAGTCCCACATTTGAAAGTTTGGTTTCCAAGGGTCTTGAGTTGCGTTGACGTAGAAACCTGCGCCTTGTCCTAGGTCATAGTTTTCGTCATCCGCCACACTTTCGCCTCGAGGGGAAGTGTCAGGGAAGATCAATGCGATTCCATGTTCTGCTGCCCAAACCTGCGCGCCAGCTTTGGACATTGCGTTTTCGTGAGTACAGGTCAGACCTGAAAGATACCAAAGTACTGGAACGGGCCCATCTTTCGCTTCGGCAGGCAGGAATACTGCAAATGTCATGTCGCATGCGCATGATTTTGAAGTATGATTGTAAATCCCTTGCGTGCCACCAAAGCATGTATTCTCTGATACGGTTTTCATCATTCTCTCCTTGTGGCTGTTGCTAACATCGCTAGCGGTTGGGGACGGTTTGGTAAAGTGCAGGTCTCTTAGGAGAGCGGATAAATGGATGATTCCTGTTATAGGTCGATTACCCAACCAATCACTAAGCTAACCGTTACAAGACTAATGGCTGTTGAAAGTAGAATTGCGGCTGATGCCCTTTGTGGTGCGACACGATAGTGCTGTGCCAACATGTATACATTGCCGGCTACCGGTAGGAATGCCGCGGCAATCAAGACTCTGGCACTATAGCGATCGACTGAGAAGAGAAAGATCCTAGCATGCATCCAGGTTGCGCTGTCTAGGTGCCTGCTGACAATATTGGTCACCTTATTTTGAAAATTTAGGTTTTTGGACGGTTATCCAAAATCCGAACGGCTTTGCCCTCTGAGCGTGCGACACCACCGGCATCTAAAACGTTAATCTTAACGCTGATCCCAATTGACTGCTTGATTGTGGATGCCAATGCGCGACCTGCATTCTCGCGATCTTCTTGTCCCATGTTTGTATCCGCAGCTTCAGTGACTACACGCATTTGGTCCATCCGATCGGGTTTAATGAGTTCGATCTGAAAGTGAGGGGCAAGGCCAGGAATCGACATCAAGGCTTCTTCAATTTGAGTTGGGAAGACATTCACACCTCGCAGGATGATCATATCATCGGAACGGCCAGTCACTTTCTCCATTCGGCGCATGCTGCGTGCAGTTCCTGCGAGCAACCGGGTTAAGTCGCGTGTCCGGTAACGGATGATTGGGAATGCTTCTTTGGTCAATGAGGTGAAAACTAGCTCACCCTGCTCACCGTCTTCGACAAGCTCACCTGTCTCAGGATTAATAATCTCAGGATAAAAGTGATCTTCCCAAATGTGTAAGCCGTCTTTGGTTTCGACGCATTCGTTGGCGACGCCAGGGCCCATTATTTCGCTCAACCCATAGATGTCGACTGCGTGCATATCAAAGGCCTGTTCGATCTCGTGGCGCATCGCGTTGGTCCATGGTTCGGCACCAAAGATGCCAACATCCAAAGAGCAATCGCGTGGATCCAAACCTTGGGCTGCGAATTCATCTAAAATAGAAAGGGCGTAGGACGGAGTGACTGTTATTCCGTTTGGCTTGAAATCATTTATCAAGCGCACTTGGCGTGGAGTCATACCACCTGAAATTGGAACAGTGCTGAGGCCAAGTGCGTCAGCGCCTAAGTGGATGCCCAAGCCGCCAGTAAACAATCCATAACCATATGCGTTATGGAGCATATCACCAGATTTTAGGCCTGACGCACGCAATGAACGTGCAACGACTGAGCCCCAAACATCAAGGTCATTTTGTGTGTAGCCAACAACGGTAGGTTGGCCTGTTGTGCCCGATGAGGCGTGGATGCGTGCAACTTGTTCGCGTGGCACAGCAAACATTCCAAAAGGGTAATTGGCGCGTAGATCCTGTTTTACGGTGAACGGAAATTTTGTAAGATCACTTAGCGATTTTAGATTGTCAGGATGCACGCCCGCATCATCGAATGATGTTTTGTAAAATGGCACGTTTTCATAGGCATGGCGCAGCGACCATTTTAAGCGCTCGAGTTGAAGTGCCTCGATCTCGTCACGGCTGGCGATTTCAATGGGATCAAGTGACGATTTGGTAGGTGTTAGGTCTTTCATCAAATATCTCCGTTGCTATCTGCGGGTTCGGGGAAATGGTGCCCCTTTATTGTGCGGGAAAGGCCGTGAAATAGCGCAACCGTGCGGCCTGCTTCGCCCGTAACAACAACATCGTATGTGCTTGAACGACCCGTTTTTGATGTTTCATTTGCAGTGGCAATTAGGCGTTCACCAAGTTTTCCTGCTTGGACATAGGTTATTTGGTTTTGCTGAGCGACTGTAAGTTGGTTGTAAGTGTTACAGGCAAAAGCAAAGGCACTGTCGGCAAGTGTGAAGATATATCCGCCATGACAAATACCGTGACCGTTTAGCATATGTGGTTGGACATCCATCGACATGGTCGCGGTACCAACATCCACATGTTCAATGGCCATCTTTAACCCTTGGGTGGTGGCATCTTGTGCGTACATCAGATCTGCACATTTCTTGGCGCGGTCTTGTGGGGTCAATGTCTGCTCCTGCAGGTCATGTTTCCGTTTGGGATAGCTTGCGCGGAATCTGTAACACATTCAAGTGTGGATAATTGAACGCTACGATTCCCTTGATTTGAACGCGAAATGGCGCAATTGTAGTCTATGGTTACACCGAACTCCTCTCCGCATCTGCGAGAAATTCCTCCTCCGCAGGTTTCGTTTCACCGTACCGAGCTTGCTCCGATCCTATCCTTGTATGGGCGGATGGTGGCTGCGGGTGAGTGGCGGGACTATGGTATTTCTTCATTGCGTGAAGTTGCCGTGTTTTCGATCTTTCGGCGTACCGCTGAGAACCCTATGTACCGGATTGAGAAAAGGCCAAAGCTTCGCGACAAACAAGGGATGTTCGCAGTCATCGGGATGGATGGTCAGATTCTGCGCCGTGGCCAAGATCTGAAGACAGTTCTGCGCGTTTTAGAGCGTAAACTGATCCGTTCAGTTGACTGAAAATAGCCGTTTGTGTGCGGTGATTTCACCGTCTCCTTGGTCTTTGATCCGTTTGATCGCAGTATCAATTGGTTCGTAAACGCATGCCATATGAAATGCATTGGCATGGATTAGGGTGTCGGTATCTACTGCAAGTGCAATGTGGCCTTCCCAAAATAGAAAGTCCCCGGATTCGATGCGAGAATAGGGTGATAAGGTTTTCCCTAATTGTTTTTCTTGCTGATCACTGTCCCCAGGGCAGGGGATGCCACTTGCCGTAAGTGCGGCTTGTACCAAGCCAGAACAATCAATGCCGGTGTTAGAGTTGCCGCCCCATAGATAGGGGGCGGCCAAAAATAGCTTAGCGGTTTCAACATATGCCGTATCTCTGTCTTCGACTTTGCATAGATGTTGTTTTGGAATATAGCCGTATTCTGTCTTTGCAAACTTCTCGGTCTCTTTTGTAACCCTTACCAAAGAACCATGGCTTAAAGAGATGCGATCAGCTGATTTCATATTGGCTTCGCCGTAAGTATGGCTTGCCAACGCGCTAATACGGTGCGTTGTAGGATGATCGGCGCATAAGTGACTACTGTCTATAAAACCTACGTAGTTATCTTTGTCTGTAACAACGTAGGAATGCCCATCGGCATTCCCTAAGATGGTGACCCTCTCGCCAAGCAACACTTGCCTATCGCGTTTGTGTCCAGCTTGCCTATTCAGATCAGAAACGGGCACAGAAACCCTCGCTGGGGTTCGTTCGGAAATAATATTTGGGTCTGGCGTGGAACGTGGATCAATCATCGTCAAAGTGCAGTTTTGAGCATTTCAAACAATGCACGAGTTGCCTGCCCAACGCCGCCTTTTGCACGTGCTGGCGCAGCGTTGGGCTGCCAGCCGTAGATGTCAAAATGCATGTAACGAGGTGTTTCGGTCACAAAACGGCGTAGGAAAAGCGCTGCGGTTATGCATCCGGCAAACCCTCCCTTTGGTGCATTGTCGAGGTCAGCAATGCCAGGTTCAATCATTGCTTCATAAGGTTCATGGAATGGTAAGCGCCAAACAGGGTCGGCATGAGTTTCTGCTGCGGCTTCAAGAGCGCTCGCCAGTTTTGGATCATCTGTAAAGTATGGTGCGAGATCGGGGCCAACCGCAACGCGGGCCGCGCCAGTGAGCGTAGCCATTGAGATTATAAGATCTGGCTTTTCCTCATCAGCAAGCGCCAAAGCATCAGCCAAGACTAACCGCCCCTCAGCATCGGTGTTGTTGATTTCAACACTTAAACCTTTGCGTGAAATGAGAATGTCTTGGGGACGGAAGGCATTTGCAGAGATGGAGTTTTCAACTACGGGAATAAGTACGCGCAATTGGATCGTTTGTTCTGTGGCCATGATCATGCGTGCCAGACCCAGTACCGCGGCAGACCCGCCCATGTCTTTCTTCATCAAGCCCATTGATCCTCCGGGTTTGATATTTAGTCCTCCAGTGTCGAAACAGACGCCCTTTCCAACCAAGGTTAGCGTTGGTCCATCATCACCCCATCGCATATCGATTAATCGGGGCGCACGATCGGCTGCGCGACCAACGGTATGGATCATCGGGAAGTTTCTAGTCAAAAGGTCTTCGCCAACCGTTACTTCAATCGCCGCACCGAATTCTTGGGCCAATGTACGTGCAGCTTTTTCCAGCTGCGGTGGTCCCATGTCAGATGCAGGGGTGTTGATCAGATCGCGTGTCAAAGCTTCGCTTTGTGCCAATGCTATTATCTCATCGGTATCCACACCCGCAGGGGCAATCAGCTGTGCTTTCATTACTGAGGCGGATTTGTAGCGATCGAACCGATAAGAATTCAACAACCACCCCAATGCTTCTTGAGGCAACTCAGCCTCAGAGATACCGGACGCGATATGGTATGCGCCCTCAGGCAGCTTTCCTGCGGCACCAGCCAAATGAAAGCGACTGCGTTTGCGTGCTTTGGCATTGCCGTAACCTGCAAGAGCCATCAACGGACTGCCATCTGGTGATGGAACAACCAAGGCTTGATGCAAACCACCGCTAAATGCATTTGAAGCGACCCATGTCTGCGTCATTGGCGTTTGTTTTGCTGTCCAGTTCTCAAGATCGTCCTGGTCGATTGCATGAATTGGAATTGAATTGGTTGTTGCAGCAGCGAATTGAACAGACATTGGTCACCTTTCAAAGGTCAATTTTGAAACCAGCCTAACGCCTGTAATATCCGCTGCAAGTAGGTTCAGATGGTGATGTCTTGCAAGTCCCAAATAACAGCTAAAGATTCTTCACCAATTCGTAAGAGTCTCGCCACCCTTGCAGCAAGTGCGATGGTGTTCTCGCAATCAATGCATATAGTGACATGTCCCGCAACTGAAGACACCGCAGGCATGCCAATTTGGTCTGCAATCGCAACTAATGACTTGGCCGATTTGTGCAGATCACCCAATGCCTTGTCGCGGTAAAGTTTGTCGCAATGAGTTAAGCGTAGTGCCAACTCTTCCATCGCGCGGCAAACAATGTCTTCTGCGTTTGATTGCCCCAATTGCGTATACAACTCGTTCAATCGGTCATAATCAACGTTGGCCACCTCTTTTGGTTTCATCTAAGTTACGTGCTTCATTCCACTCACCTTTGATCTAGCCCCCACGGCTAATTCACTGATGCGCTCAGACCCTTCACAAATGGTTATGAGGGACTACTTTTTCCTCGAATTCGTTGCGAATACAGGCTAATTACAGTGAAAGTTCTTTCGAAGTTGGGAAAAGAAACATGGATCAAGCGAAACCATTGCCGTCATATCTGCTGCAACGCTACCACGGTTGGAAAGCCACGGCCTATTCAGAGAACCAAGCGTGGTATCGTCGGCTTGCGTCCGAGGGACAGCGTCCTCGTGCGATGGTAATTTCATGTTGTGACAGCCGCGTTCACGTGACGTCTATTTTTGGTGCTGATCAGGGAGAGTTCTTTATCCACCGCAATATCGCAAATTTGGTCCCACCTTTTAAGCCAGATGGCGATTATCACGGCACCAGTGCTGCAGTCGAATATGCTGTAACGGCGCTGAATGTGGCCCATTTGATTGTTCTTGGGCATTCAAATTGCGGTGGTGTTCAGGGTTGTATCGACATGTGCAAAGGCAACGCGCCCGAGCTGGAAGAGAAAGCAAGTTTTGTGGGTCGTTGGATGGATATTTTGCGCCCTAAGTATGATCTTGTTGCGGATGAGATTGATCCAGAGGAGCAAGCTCGCCAGTTGGAAAAACACTCTGTTGTAACGTCTTTAGAAAACCTAATGACTTTTCCTTTCATCAAAGATCGCGTCGATCAAGGCGTTTTGTCGATGCATGGCCTTTGGACAGATATTGGCGAAGGTGGATTGGAATCCTACAATCCTGAGGCCAAAGAATTTCAAGCCGTTTAAGCAATCAGCCCCACGCAAAACGTGGGGCTAAAGACTGCCTTAACGAAGGACCATTCCTTCAGGAAAAGTGATTTTTGTCTTTAGGTTCACCGATTGTTTGGTGCCTGACTTGATTTCCAAATTCCAATGCAACACGCCGCGCATATCTTCATAATCGGTTGTGTTTGGACGAGGTGCTGTGACCAATCGATGATTAGGTCCTCTTGTTCTGCGTAAGGTACGCGATCTAACAAGGTGACATTCCAATCTTCGCCAGTTAAATTATCCACATTAATGCGCACAGTTTCTGTGTTTTCGTTGGAACATGTGATAATTCCGCGGTCGCCTTCGTTTCGATCCAATGTGGTGCGCGTCAGGCGCAAGCCGCGGATTGAGCCAAACCCCAATTCTGTTTCTGCTCCGGGCACGATTTGGTTCACGTATGAATCAGCAATCAATCGACCATCGACATATAAGCTGGCTTCGGCTGGTAAAATGCTTTCGCCGCTAGAGTTGGTAAATGTCACCATGCGATAAGTGGTTGGATTGTTAATTGGCACGGCGTGGGCTTCGATTTCTGCATCAAAATCTAACGCACCCAATGTGACACGGGTGAAATCGCCACTGCTGTTTAGGGACATGCCGTACTCAAAATTATATTGTGCGGCTATCCCTGAAAGATCTACAAAACCACCAGAGGCTTCTTCTATTATAGGAGGCGCTTCGAGGGCCATATCGGCTTCTGCGTATGAAGGCTGAACTCGTGACTTCAATTGGCGTTTCACCATCAAATCTGGATCTGAAATGCGCATAGGCTGTGGGAAGATACGCGAAGGTTCTGAGCGTTCTTTTAACCCGACAGTAGAAAGATTCAGGTTGACGTCATTCCATCGCTCACCAGATTGTTGAAGCAGCAAGGCACCACGTTCTATGACCAGCTTGGGATCATCTCCGGTAGTGAGGCGCATATCACAAACAGGGCGCCATGCTGCATCACGTACAAGGTATTTGATCGAAATATCGCTATTCGTGGCGGCAGGGACTGAGACGGTTAATGTAAGTTGCGCGAATCTATCTGTTGGCGGCAATAGCGTGCTGAGCACGCGTTGTGCCATTGCTACGCTGTTCTGCAGGTTGGGCAGGTTTTTCTTAGGTTGCGAACTGCATTTTTAGCGTTTTAAATTGCAACATTGGAATTTAGGGTTTCGTCGGAAATCATTCGCAACAGATCACGCAAGGTGTCGATACCATCTGGCAAAGTATCGCTATCGGACAATAATTTTAAGAATTCAAGTTGGGCATTGGCGGCGGTGATTGCCAACTGTTTTTTGGAAATTTCATCCTTCAATGTTGTAACAGCATCTTGTGCGGTTTCTACGGCTGCTTGTGCGACGGCGAACTCTTCGGTCTCAGGTTCAAGCTGTGCTACTTAGTTGTTGTTTTGCCACTTCTCAGAGATCAATGTTGCTCCAGAAAGTGTTACCGTTGGAGTGTCCGTTCCGCCATTGTTGGGTCACATGTCTGGAATGACGATCTCATGAATTCCAGCGGGTAGGTCAATCTGACCCCTGAGCGTCACTTTGGCCCCTTGTGTAAAGACGGTGACATCTGTTGGGGCGATGCGTGCCACGATTGTGTCTGCGAAAACGAAAGACGGCGATAGGGCCAATAAAAATATATCGAAACGCATAATGGTAAAAACCTTTGTTCATCAATGGGCGCACAATCTGTGCTGTTATACCCAAGCGAAAAGGCGACCAAAAGAAAAGGGGCACCTCGAGGTACCCCTTCAAATTAGCATTTTTCGGTGGAAGTTAGCCTTTTTTCAAAACACGCGTACCCAACGTCTCTGCAATCTGAACGGCGTTCAATGCAGCACCTTTGCGCAAGTTGTCCGAGACGCACCATAGGTTTATGCCATTGTCGATTGTGCTGTCCTGACGGATGCGGCTGATGAATGTTGCGTAATCGCCAACGCATTCAATGGGTGTGACATAGCCACCGTCTTCACGTTTATCGATCACCATGACGCCTGGTGCTTCGCGCAAGATGTCGCGTGCTTCGTCTTCGTCAAGGAACTCTTCAAATTCGATGTTGATCGCTTCAGAGTGGCCAACGAACACAGGCACACGCACACAGGTCGCTGTGACTTTGATGCTTTTGTCGATGATCTTTTTGGTTTCCACAACCATCTTCCACTCTTCTTTAGTGGTCCCGTCTTCCATGAAGACGTCGATGTGCGGGATCACGTTGAATGCGATTTGTTTTGTGAACTGACGCGCTGGTTTGTCATCTACTGGGTTGTATATCGACTTTGTTTGATCCCAAAGTTCATCAATGCCGCCTTTGCCAGAACCAGAAACGGACTGGTAAGTGGATACAACAACGCGTTTGATTTTTGCACGGTCATGCAAAGGTTTTAGCGCTACAACCATCTGTGCGGTCGAACAGTTGGGGTTCGCGATGATGTTCTTCTTGTGATAGTCTAGAACGGCTTCGGGGTTCACTTCTGGCACAACCAATGGCACGTCCGGATCGTAGCGGTAAAGTGAAGAATTATCGATGACGATACAACCAGATGCAGCTGCAATCGGCGCGTATTTTTTTGTCGCGTCGGATCCGATTGCAAACAATGCGATGTCCCAGCCCGTGAAATCAAAAGCATCTAGGTCCTTCGTCTTAAGTGTCTTATCACCAAACGAAACTTCCGTTCCCAATGAATTGCGTGACGCAAGCACGGCAAGTTCATCAACTGGGAACTGGCGTTCGTCCAGAATGTTTAGCATTTCGCGGCCCACATTTCCTGTGGCCCCCACTACGACAAGGCGATAACCCATCTTTTGATCTCCAATATGTGTGATGATGGTCCGCGCCCCCTACACCCGAATCTGCTTGGGGGGAAGGGGGCGAGGTGCATTGCAGTAACGAGGGGTCGATTTATCCTAGTCAGTGTTGTCTTGTGAGAACAGGTAGAGCGATAGACCTGTGATCAACATCACCGCAAACAATAGGAATACGGCGGCAAATGGTGCGGCTGCATCGGTGCCTTGATATGAATCGTGCAATGGTCGTGCGACCATTTGGGCAAGACCCACGCCACCAATGCTGAACATGTTCAACAAGGTCACGCCGCGTCCCGTTAGGTGTGCAGGAAAGAACCCTTTGCCGTGGGCAATAACAACTGGGAAAGTTGCGCCAAAGAAACCAACGCCGCACAGCATAATAATTGTCACGATGTATGAAGATGCACCAAAGGCATAGAGCCCAAGCAAGAAGCACAGGGTGAGGATATTGCCGCCAAATACAACCCACTTTCGTGTCCCGAACCAACGATCAAGCGGACCATATAGAAAGACGCCGCCGATCATTGCGATGCCCATTATCAATGCCGCAGTCCCGATTTCGCTGCTCGACAGCCCATGAACCTCATTCAGGTATGGTCCCATCCATGCACCGCGAATTGCAGCTGCGGGTACATAGCCCACGATTGCTATCGGTGCGATCAGCCATAGGGCTGGGATGCGCAATACATCTAATAATGATCCTTTGGTTTCGCTCACGGCTTTTTCGGGGTCTTTAACGGTAACTTGAACGCCAACCGCAATGATTGCGCAAAGGACGGCAAGGCACACCATGGTTGCTCTCCAGCCAATCATCGTTTCAGCGAATGCCATTGGGTATGAGGCGAGTAGGTTACCGATGGTGCCTACTCCAATCATTGATGCTGCAAGCGTCGCGAACTGGAGTGGTGGAAATTCACGTGCAAAGATATAATAAGCTGCCATCAGTACAGGGGCACAGCCTGCGCCGATCAGCATCATCGCGATATTGAGATGAAACGCAGAAGTCGCGACCGCGAATAGCAAGGACCCACCAGTACCACCAACAAGAAGCAAAACTGAGGCCGTTCGTTTTGGGCCTAATGTATCTAGGGACCAGCCCACAGGAATTTGCATTGCGGCAAAGCTGATGAACCAAAGCCCACTTGCCGTGGCCAGTGCTTCTGCACCAATCCCAAGCTCAGTTTCCAGTGGTACACTGATGACAGCCAAGAAGGCGCGAAAGAATTGGCTAAGGACATAGGCCAGAGCCAATAGAAACAATCCAAGATACATGGTTTAGGTCTTTCTAAGTGCGTATGGGCTGTTTGGGAAATAGAGACAGCTCAGTGCGCCGAATTTTAAAGGTTAGATTTCCACTTGGTTGAAAGGGCGCGTGAGTGATTGGTTAGCGTTACGATGTCGACGCCAACTGCTACAAACTTCGCACCAGCTGTCAGCGACTTTTGGGTCATCCCATCATCTAGACTTAGAATTCCAGGCGCTTTGCCGCTTGCTGCAATTTTTTCCAAAGAGGACATGATAACTGATTGCATCTCAGGGTGCATCATATCGCTCATGTGTCCAAGATCTGCAGACAGGTCTGCGGGTCCGATAAACACACCATCGATACCATCAACTTCAAGGATCTCATCCAAAGCTTCAAGCCCTGCACGGTTTTCAACTTGGATCAAAAGACAGATTTCGGCATCTGCGGTTTTGCCGTAGTCGGGGATGGTTCCGAAACCAGCTGCACGTGCGGTGACATAGCCGACTCCACGAACTCCTTCAGGAGGATAGCGGCATGCGCGGACAAGTTCGCGAGCTTGTTCTGCACTTTCTACCATTGGAACCAAAAGTGTTTGCGCCCCAAGGTCTAGAACCTGTTTGATAATCCATGTTTCGCCAATTGGAACCCGTATGACGGGTGATGTTGGGCTAGCATCCAGCGATATCAGTTGATCGCGTAGCGAGCGAAGATCATTGGGCGCATGTTCTGCGTCAATCAATAGCCAGTCAAAACCCGTCGATCCCATTGCTTCAGTTGAATAACTATTGGCAAGGCTAAGCCAACACCCAATTAGTGTCTCACCATTTGCGAGGGCGTGTTTGAACGTGTTTTTAGGTGCTGGCATGGTTGGTGTCCTTCACAGACTTGATTTAAGACACCCTAAGCCTGTGAAGTTTGGTTTGACCAGCGATTTAGCGGACTTTTATGACGTCCTTGCTCACTGCAAGCATGTAACCTCGGCGGGCGATGTTTTTGACCAGAAGTTCGCTGACTATCTGATTACCTAGTGTATCGCGCAAACGCTTGATTCTTGTGGCACCAGCGGCCTCTTCGCAGTCGGATGCGGGGCGACCTGAAATCATACCCTCAATTTCTGACCCCGAGAGCACATCGTCATCCATGCGAGCCTCAGCTAATAAAGACATTGTCTCCATCGCAGCGTCTGTCAGTTTGAATCCCATGTCGTTTAGATGAATAGTATTTTCTTCGCGACTGATAAGCAGTGAGTTCACTTCGATACCGGCCCGTTCAATTTGTGCCATCCGACGGTTCAGGATAACCAGCATGACCAGGAAAACGAGTGACGCGATCAGCAGTGCTGTTGCGAAGATTAGCAGCACAAAGATGATGCTACGATAGCTGGATAAGACATCGGAAAAAGCCGTGCCGGATTGGGCAAGTATTTCTAGTAGTTTAATCTCTGATTGTTCGGTTAGACCATCGTTGGATCTAAATATGTCTTCAACGCGTTGGTTGAAAGCATTGGCATCAGGCAAATTGTAAAAAAGCAAAATCGCTGCAAGCATCAAAATGATTACAATCGCTGCAAGCCCGAAACCAACCAGTCTAGTACCGGTATTGCGCGCTTCAGAAGCGGAGGTAATAGGGTCCTGCACTCTGTTTCCTTTCTGCGAGGCCATTTGCCCCGAATGTGGAGAGTAAAGAGAGTAAGGTCCAGCCCTCTGCTTGGAGGAGTGACGCTGCTTCGGATTTTGCGGATTCTGCATCGCAAGGGCCATCGATCTCGATGACGCCATAATGCAGGCGCAAAGGGTTATCTTGCTTTGCCTTATAATCGGCGTAGCAGCTTTCGGCAAAGGCAGGAGCTGCAAAAAGCAAGCTTGCTGCTGTGCAAAGTGATACGAGTGTATGTTTCATGTTTCAGATCATGAGCAAGTCGGCTTTGATATTCAATAACAATGCAGGTTGTTGGCATCCGATATTCAATAACATTGCGGTGTTATTGCCTGTCTGAATGGGTCGAGTCCAAATTGGTTGCATCACCGCCGCATACCTTCAGCGGCAATATTGTATCTATAGAAAGGATCGCTCGCATGCACCGCAAATTTATAGCAACTGTTGTTGCCACTTCAATTTTATTCACTGGTTTTGCAGCAGCGCCTGCACGAGCGAATCAAGAGGACGTTGGTCGTGCACTGGCTGCGCTACTTGGCATCGCAATAGTTGGTGCCGTAATTCATGATTCCAACAAGGATAATAAAGCTAAAGTTCAGGTTTATTCGCAGCCTCAGAAGAAGGTGCAAAAAAAGCAGTTTCAGAAAAAGAAAAAACATGTCCAGACGCGCGCCTTGCCGCGCCGTGTTTTACAACACCTGTTGCCAAGCAAATGTTTGCGCAGCTTTGAGACCCGTCGTGGAACTGCACGAATCTTTGGCCAACGTTGCCTTGAGCGCAACTATGGTTTCACTCATCGTTTGCCACAACATTGCGAACGTCGCGTAAGAACAGATCGTGGGTTACGCTTTGGTTTTGGTGCCCGTTGCTTGCGCAAGCAGGGTTATAAGTTAGCCGGCCGCTAAAGGTAGGGTTAATCTAGCACAACATTGTTGTTGCTGATGTGGAGAGGGTGTTCGGGCACCTTCCCCTTTTTCGTGGTCTCTGGCAAAAGAGTGGAGCTTTGCTGCAATATGAAGTTTAAAATTCCTTTTGGAATTTGAGCCTTCGGCGAGAGTTTATTTTGTAAGATGAAGAGGGGGGAGCTGTTGCCAGATTTCATGTTTGAGACTGAATTAGGGTGTCGGGTTGCTGGGGTGGATGAAGTTGGGCGTGGCCCACTTGCTGGACCAGTGACTGCAGCAGCTGTCGTATTGGACCCCAAATGTATTCCTGAAGGCCTGAACGATTCAAAAAAGCTGACTGCGAAGAAGCGTTTGGATTTGTACCGGCAGTTATTGGATTGCGCTGATGTTTCGATTGCACATGCGTCTGTTGCTGAAATTGACGAGATCAACATCCTGCGGGCATCGCATTTAGCGATGGAGCGCGCAATTGCTGGTCTACAGGTTTTACCTGAGCATGTTTTGATTGATGGCAACATGATCCCGCGTGGGTTGCGGCTTCCTGCAACGACTTTGGTCAAAGGTGACAGTCGATCGATTTCGATTTCCGCGGCCTCAATTGTGGCCAAAGTTTGTCGAGATTGTGTCCTAGTGGATTTAGCGCAACAGCACCCCGGTTATGGATGGGAAACCAACATGGGTTATGGATCAAAAAAGCACATGGAGGCGCTACGGAGTTTGGGAGTAACCTCACACCATAGATGTTCGTTCAAACCGGTACACAATATGTTGTATCAAGAAAAAATAGTAACCAATTGGTTCAATAAATAAATTGACCTCGAATCACCTTTGACTCAGATTGGAGACAACAAACGAGCTCAATAATGAGCCGAGCAGAGGCAGAAAAATATGACCAAAGTTAAGAGTGCGGTGGCACCTGTGAAGACGGCTGTGCCGCTTCCATTGAACGAAATTATTGCTGGCGATTGCATCGATGTGATGAACAGTCTGCCCGCTGAATCTATTGATCTGATTTTTGCAGATCCGCCTTATAATTTGCAGCTCAAAGGTGACTTGCATCGTCCCGATAATTCCAAAGTTGATGCGGTTGATGATCACTGGGACCAATTCAGCAGCTTTCGTGCTTATGATGACTTTACGACTGCATGGCTTAAGGCCGCACGTCGCCTTCTGAAACCAAATGGTGCGATTTGGGTCATTGGTAGCTACCACAATATTTTCCGTGTTGGAGCGTCGTTGCAGAACGAAGGTTTCTGGATTTTGAATGACGTTGTTTGGCGCAAGTCAAACCCAATGCCTAATTTCCGTGGTAAACGTTTTACCAACGCTCACGAGACAATGATCTGGGCCGGTAAGAGCGAGGCTAGTAAATACACTTTTAACTACGATGCTTTGAAAGCCCTGAATGAAGGCATTCAAATGCGCAGCGATTGGGTTCTTCCGATTTGCACAGGTCACGAACGCTTGAAAGACGAAGCTGGCGATAAAGCACATCCGACACAAAAGCCGGAAAGTTTGCTTCACCGAATCTTGGTTGGTTCAACCAACCCAGGTGATGTGATCCTTGATCCGTTCTTTGGCACAGGTACCACAGGTGCGGTTGCTAAGATGCTGGGCCGTGATTTCATCGGGATCGAGCGTGAAGAAGCATACCGTAAGGTTGCGACGAAACGCATCGCGAATGCACGCAGATTTGACCGTGAAGCATTGCAGGTCAGCGCTTCTAAACGTGCAGAACCACGTGTTCCGTTTGGCCAGTTGGTTGAACGTGGTATGCTGCGTCCAGGCGAAGAACTTTATTCGATGAACAAGCGTCACAAAGCCAAAGTACGTGCAGACGGCACCCTGATTGGTGATGATATCAAAGGATCAATCCACCAAGTGGGTGCCCATCTTGAAGGCGCGCCAAGCTGCAATGGATGGACTTACTGGTGCTTTAAGAAAGATGGGAAAAAAGTTCCTATCGATCTGTTGCGTCAACAAGTTCGCGCTGAGATGCACGACTGATCTGACACCCACACCACAGTTTTACGAACACCGCTGGTGCCGGTGGCCTTTACCCAAGGCCGCATATAATGGCACTCACCTTTACCCCGCCCTTGTGGCGGGGTTTTTTTATGTGAACTGGTAAAATTGCTTAGCGCGGCATAGGGCTTTTTGCTGTGTTATAAGCAGACCAATCTGTGATCTCAGGATAATACATCTCACGCCATTTGCGTACGCGTGGGTTCATGATCCGGCGGAACATTGGCGGGTACATCGCGGCCATCGTCATTATGGGATAACCACATGGCAATTGAGGCGCGTCAGCTTCTGTGTAGGTCTGCAACACTGGAAAGCGGCGATCAGGTTTGTAGTGGTGGTCTGAATGACGCTGCAAATTTATCAACAGCCAATTGGATGCTTTGTGTGCTGCGTTCCACGAATGGCGTGGTTGTACATGCTCATACTTGCCTTCACCCATGTGTTTGCGGGTCAGGCCGTAGTGTTCAATGAAATTGACCAACTCTAGCTGCCAAATGGCAATACCTGCTTGAAGGAGGAACAGTCCAACACTGGCCCATCCACCCAGAACTAAGGCAAGAAACAAGAAGCCATCTTGGAGCGCTGCATATTTCCAGAAGGGGTTCCCGCGGTCGGTCGCAGGCAAATCTTTGCGTGCAATCATTGCTGCTTCTGCACCAAGCGCCGAAATAAAGGAATTGCGCAAGACACGAGGAAAGTAGCGATAAAAATGTTCGCCCATCCGCGCAGTAACAGGATCACGCGGTGTTGCGACGTAACGGTGATGAACCAACATGTGCTCAGAGCGGAAATGAGAATACATGACCATGCATAATAAAAAATCCACCATGTGGCGCTCAAGTTTTTTGGGGGTGCATGAGTTCGTGGCTGTAATTGATCCCAATGGTGCCCGTGATAACGCCAACGCCAACGCCAAAAAACAAACTGACCTTTTCCCATGCGGCAAGATGCGCTGCACCAGTGACATAGGCGATTAGTGCAAAAACAGTGATGAATTGCACATGAGCCCAAATCATTGTGATTAAGCGATACCAATACAAATCATCTTTCGTTGCATCCAAATCTATGTTCTTCACGTCTAGACCCAAGGCGACGTCGATCGCTGAGAAAAGGTATCACGTTAAAAGCGGCAGCAGAAAAACAGTCCATCCGCCGCAAAGTGCACCAATCCACGCAAAAGGGATTAGCCCCAATGACAACCAAAAAGGGAGGGCTTTTGGATGGTTCGACGTATTTTGGCGCGACTACGGATGCTTTATTTTTGAATAAGGTCAAATGCCTTGCGCATTACTGTCGGTAAGTCGGAAGGGCGAAAATCGTTGTGTCCTAAGAATAAGAGTTGTTCATTACTCTCTATTGTCGCTGACATGACTGTTAGTAACAGATGAAAGTGGGTAAATGTATGACGCACTTCGCCTTCTTCGGTCTTCCAGTCGGCAGGCGTTGGTGGTGTACCTATCGGTCGTGGTGTTGTGACATCAATCCAATCAGACCCAGGCCAGCCTAGCATACCCCCTAGCAAACCCTTGTTAGGCCTGCGTTCAAGCAACCAAGCACCATCCGACCTGCGGCCTAAATAGACGGTTCCGTGGCGTATTGGTTTTGGCTTTTTAGGGGTCTTTTTGGGTAAGTCTGGTGCGGTTCCAGCTTTGCGTGCTTTACATGGTTCATGCCAGGGACAAATGCCGCACGCGGGTGACTTGGGGGTGCAAATTGTTGCGCCCAAATCCATAACCGCCTGGGCGTAGTCACCTGTGCGTTGGTTAGGTGTTAGGTGTTCGGCCTTGGCTGTTAGCTCCAATTTTGAGGCAGGCAAAGGTGCGTGAATATCGTATAGGCGCGACATTACGCGTTCTACATTCCCGTCTACAACAACATGACGTAAATCGAAGGCGATCGAGGAAATCGCGGCTGCGGTATATGGACCGATACCTGGAAGCGTTAGGAGAGTTGCGTGATCGTCAGGAAAGATCCCCGAATGTTCATCGGTGATGACGCGAGCGCATTTCAGTAGATTTCGTGCACGGGCATAATAGCCCAAGCCAGCCCACTCTCCCATCACGTCGCCATCGTCAGCGGCAGCAAGGCTCACTACTGTAGGCCATCGGGTTATGAATCTGTTAAAGTAATTTTTGACGGCTGCGACTGTTGTTTGTTGTAACATCACCTCTGATAACCAAATCCGGTAAGGGTCAGGCTGCACGCCAGCCTTTTTTTCGGCAGGTGGCGTACGCCAAGGCATTGGGCGTGCGTGTACATCGTACCATTCAAGCAAATTTGAGCTGAGGTCACGCAATCTTTATACTCCGCATTGTCTTGTTTCGCTGGTCTGGGCGGGGTGATCCGCTATTATAGGTTTCGATAGTGAGGAACATAGCTTTGGTTCAGCGACGCACCAGCACAAAAGGGTTCAAACGCACAGCAACGTTGTTGGGCAACCGAATCCGCACGGCAAGCGAAAGCCGTGGTTTTGCGCAAAGCCGTTTGCTGACCAATTGGGTAGAGATTGCTGGACCTGATATTTCCTCAATCGCGAGACCTGTGGAGGTTAGCTACGCGCGTGGCGGAATGGGTGCGACACTAACATTGTTAACAACGGGTGCCCAAGCACCTATGTTGGAAATGCAAAAGGAACAAATTCGCGCCAAAGTAAATTCTGTGTATGGCTACAACGCCATTGCTCGCGTGCGGATCACGCAAACTGCGACCACTGGTTTTGCAGAGGGTCAGGTTGATTTTACTCATCGCCCCAAATCAGTAAGTGAAATGGTTCCCGATGCAGGAATTGTGAAGCGAGCAGCAGAGACAACCCAAGCCGTCGGGGATGAGGGGCTGAGAGCAGCCCTTGAGCGACTTGGCACAAATGTAATGAAACAAAAAAACACCCAGACCTAAGGATTACGATATGAAACGCATTCTTCCAATGATTGTTGCCGCACTTGTCGGCGTTGGCGCGTACTTTATTTTTGTACACGAACCCTCAAGCACCGCAGCTCAATCTGCGGAATTGACAGCACCGGCAGAAGCTGTCGCAACTGAAGTTGCAGACAATTCTGATGGTGATGCTGAAGTCGATACATCAACTATTCCTGACATGATGATTGGTAACCCAGATGCCAAAGTTACTGTGATTGAATATGCATCATACACATGCCCGCATTGTGCATCCTTTCATACTGGTACATTTAAGGACCTAAAGAAAAACTACATCGATACAGACAAGATCAACTTTGTCTTTCGTGAAGTCTATTTTGATCGTTACGGTTTGTGGGCTTCGATGATCGCGCGTTGTGCGGGTCCTGAGAAATTCTTCGGTCTAACTGACTTGATGTTCCAGTCCCAATCTTCGTGGACACGTGCGGGTGAGCCAGCGGCAATTATCGACGAATTGCGCAAGCTTGGTCGTCTGGCTGGTATTGATGGAGAGACGCTTGAAGTCTGCTTGAATGACAATGATAAAGCGAAAACCCTGATCGCTTGGTACCAAGAAAAAGCGGGCGCAGATAACATCGACAGCACCCCAAGCTTTATCATCAATGGTAAGAAGCACACGAACATGAGCTTTGCTGAGATGTCAGAAATTATCGACGCTGATCTAGAGTGAGTTTTTCAATACAATGGCTGGCGCGTCGTTTGACTTGCCAGCCATTTTCTAATTCTAGCGCGCTGGCTATTTAGCTAACGGCAGTCTCTTCAGTGCTAATTGCAGCGCACAATCATCTTCAAATTTCAAACGAACGGGCAAGGTAATGACCTTCATGCGAAATGCTGGTGGTAAACGTACGGCGTCCTTTTCCGTGGTCACTAACTGCGCGCCTTTTACACGTGCATCTGCTTCGAAACGGGCAAGTAAATTGGTGGACAGTTTTTGATGATCATCCAATGGTTCTGTGTGAACCACTTCCGCTCCTAATCCGCGCAAGGTCGCAAAGAACTTTTCTGGATGCCCAATTCCGGCAAAGGCAAACGCCCGGGTATCAGCCCAGTCCATCCCAGTCATCAGCGGCTCTAAAGCTGCTGAAATATGTGGTACTTGAAGATTTTGTAGTGAAGTTGCAAAGGTTTCCTGCGTCGATGGCAGTCCAATGGACAGCAATAAATCTGCGCGCGACAATCCTTCAGTTAAGGGTTCGCGAAGTGGACCTGCGGGCAAGCATTGACCATTCCCAAACCCATGCTGGGCATCAACGACCACAATAGATAGATCCTTATGAAGTGCAGGGTTTTGGTGCCCATCGTCAAGAACGATGACGGTGGCACCTGCGTCTTGCGCGGCTTTGCCACCCAATGCGCGATCCTTTGAAACCCAAACTTCAGCGAAAGCGGCTAGTAGCAAAGGTTCATCACCCACCTGATCAGCAGTGTGAATGGCAGGGTCCACACGAACAGGACCCTCCAACGTGCCGCCATAGCCACGGCTCACGATATGAGGCGTGTGGTACAGATCACGCAAAAGTTCGGTCACCGCAATAACGGTTGGGGTTTTACCTGTACCACCAGCGTTGATGTTACCGATGCAAACAACCGGGGTCTTTAGCTTTAAGGGCGATCCATTGGCCAGCCGTCGCGCGGTCGCTGCAGCGTAAAGATGCCCTAAGGGTGCAAGTATTATAGCCTGCCAACTTGATGATTGGTCCCAGAATTTTGGTGCGCGCATCAATTGGTTCCTTCTTCGACAGCATCAAGGGCCGTTGTAACCAGTTCAGTAATTCGGTCAGTCACATCCGCGCCCTGTGATACAACATCCCACCCTGACATCGCCATAGAGGCAGCGTGATCAGGCGAAATTAGCTGAGCGACAGCCACACCTAGCGCGGCAGTGTCATTGACAATACGCGCAGCGCCCGCAGCTGCAAGTCGTGTGTAGCTGGGCATGTGATTGCGAACATTTGGACCGTATAGTATAGCAGTTCCCAAACCTGTGGCCTGCAGTGGGTCAAGCCCATGCTGGCCAGATGCTAGAGAACTTCCAAGGAATGAGAGTGGTGCAAGTCGGTACCAAAGTCCCAGTTCGTCCTGTGCGCTCGCAAGTAGGACCTGGCAATTGTCATTTGGCATTTCGCCGTCGTCCCAACGCGAATTGCGCAGACCATCTTCTTTCATTTGTTCCTCACAGGCCGAAGCGTGCTCTTCGCTGGCAGGGTTCAAAACCAACAACAGACGATGTGAGAGGCGAAGGGCGTGTCGGTGCGCTGCGAGTACAGTTTGGACTTCATTTGGTTGAACAGCAGCAGCAAACCAAATGGGTCTTCCCCCCAATATGGCTGAGAAGTCATCGAAATCACTTTGTGCAAAGGGCAGAGATACGTTACCAGCCATAATTGGGCCGCTAAGCTCTAAAGGCGTACCGCTGCGTACTAACTTTGCGAGGCGAGCTTGAGATGCTTTTGAACGAACAAGAACACTGTCAAAACAAACCATCACGTCACGTGCAACTTCTGGCAACCAGCGATCGCGGCGGTTTTCAAAACCAGTTTGATCGGCATCAGCCATGATAAGCTGTATGCCTTTTACATAAGTTGCTATTATCAAATTCGGTTGCAATGCGCCCCAAAGCCATAGGCTGACTGTTGGATGCCAGTGTTCGAGGAATGCCGAAACATCATGGGGGTGTTCACTGGGTGCCACATCGATTATGATTTCTGGTTTTGGGGACTTGATCGTGTCTTTCGTAGTTATCAAAATGCTCAAACCATCGCGATGAGCACATAGCCATTTTGCAAGATTAAGTATCGCCAGTGCGTTCCCAATTTCTGGTGCATTCAACCACAGGACTTCGCCAACGGGGCGATCTTGGGTGGGCGTGTATTTCGTTGGAAGGTTGCGCCGCACAAGAGCACGGTAGGCTGACAATTCAAGGGATTTAGGCATGGTGAAACTCCAATTCCCTTTTACCTATATTGCAGTGCGGTAAGTGCCTGTGCGTGGACATCCGCACCACCTGCGACAACGCCGTTTAATAGCGAGTCAGGCTGGTTGAAGACTAATGGGTTACCTGTCTGATCAGTGATTTTACCACCAGCTTCGCTTACGATTAGCGCACCTGCAGCAATGTCCCATTCCCAACTTGGACGGAAAGTGAACATGGCGTCGAACTTGCCTTCAGCAACAAGCGCTAAGCGGTAGGCAAGCGAGGGGCGATGATTCCGATTGAAATCAGGCACACCGTTTGGCCAAAAACGCGGTTCAACATTTACTTTGGTGGATAGAATGGATGAACCGGTTAGTTCCGCTTGATCTGAAACCTGAATGGATTCGCCATTAAGTTGGGCACCTTTACCTAAGGCGGCAGTGTACATCTTGTTAAGCATCGGCAGATATACGACAGCGGCCGTTATTATACCATGATCGGCCACAGCAAATGAGTGCGCCCATGTGTTGGCACCTTCCGCATAGCTGCGCGTCCCGTCGATCGGATCAAGGATGAATACCTTGTTTTGGGAAAGACGTTCAATTGTGTCATCAGTTTCTTCAGATAGCCAGCCATAGTCTGGACGGGCTGGGCGAAGTGTTGCGGACAGCATATCATTTACAGCTAAGTCAGCTTCGGTCACAGGGCCTGCCCCATCGGGTTTGTCCCACTTCTTAGCGGTCTTGCCAGAATAGCTGGTGGCAATGCGCCCAGCTATTAAGGCGGCATCGATCAGCAGTTTTAGGTCATTCGCCGGCAAGGGTCATTCCCTCAACCAACAATGATGGGACGACACGACTTAGGTGTGTGCGGGCATCATTTGCAGGCACAATACCTATCAATATCTGACGCAGATTTCCAGCGATTGTGCATTCGTTCACCGCGTATTGAACTTCGCCGTTTTCCACCCACAACCCTGCGGCACCGCGTGAATAATCACCAGTGTTCGGGTTGATGGTTGAACCGATCATTGAGGTGACCAAAAGGCCGGTTCCCATATCACGAATAAGGTCGTCCTTGGATGCTGCACCTTGCGTTAAAGCGGTGTTCCAAATGCTGGGTGAGGGGCCGGATGCGGTACCACGTGCGGCGTTACCAGTGGAGGTCATGCCAAGTTTGCGCGCATTGGCCAAATCCAGCGTCCAACCCGTTAGAATGCCGTCTTCGACAATAGCACGCTTAGCGGTTGGCAGACCTTCAGCGTCGAATGGTCGGGATGCACCTGTACGTGGGCGATGTGGATCCTCCAGAACGGATAGGTGTGCGGGTAAAACTTGTTCACCTAAGGAGTCGCGCAACCATGATGCGCCACGGCCAACGGAGGCGCCATTTACTGCTGCGAGAAGATGGCCGATCAAAGTTGATGAAACGCGCTCGTCGAACAATACGGGGAACGATCCAGTTGGTGGTTTGCGCGCGTCCATGCGGGCAAGGGCGCGTTCAGCAGCTTCACGCCCAATTTCGGCAGCATTGCGCAGGTCGGCCTGAAAGATGCGGCTGTCGCCAGCGTAATCACGTTCCATCCCAGTACCTGTTCCAGCAATTGCAACACAGCTTAGGGCGCGGTCTGTTCGTGCATATCCGCCAGAAAACCCATTGCTTGCAGCCAGATGGACCTGACGTGCGCCGTAAGCTGCGCTGGCAGATTGAACTTGAGTGATACCATGAACGTCCATTGCAGCGGCCTCTGCTTCTGCAGCAACTTGCTGCAAAGTCTCTGGAGCTGGTTCTGGCGTGGCATCGTGTAACTCAAGCGCGTCAATATCCCAGTCTGCGATCAGTTGGGATGGATCAGCAAGGCCTGCATAGGGATCATCAGGTGCCTCTTGTGCCATCGCAACAGCGCGCTGCGCCATTTCATCAATGGTGCGTGCTGACGTGTCGGATGCGGAAACATTGGCAACTTTTTGGCCCACAAAAACGCGAAGGCCAATATCGATTCCTTCAGAGCGTTCAGCATGTTCCAATGCACCCGCACGTACGTCAATCGAGACTGATGTGCCTTGAACTGCCATTGCATCAGCGGCGTCAGCCCCTGCACGTTTGGCAGCAGATAAAAGTGATTGTGTCAGCGCATCGAGGGGCTGCGGCATTTGGCGTCTCCCTTGGAAGTTGGTCCTGAGGTACCCTTGCTGCGGACTTGGCGCAAGGGTGGGACAGAAAAAGGGCCGCGCAAGGTGCACGGCCCTTTTCCCAAATAGAGTTAGTTTATTGGATGCGTTGACCGTTGGCCAAGATATGACCCGCGTCGTTAATCTCAACCTTGGAGGTGACGGTGTCCGGTTCTGTTCCAGCACGGGCGAATAGGCCCATCATCATACGAGCACCCATCGCTTGTTGCTCTGGGAGTATGCCCATGTTGACCAAGTTATCCAGCAGGCCATTACCACCAACCAGTTTCAGATCTATTCCACCCGTCGGGCGCGGCATGCCATCAAAGCTAACCAAGTCAGTGTTGTCGAATGTGAAGTCACCCGCAGCTGTTAAGCGGGCCCCAACAGCATCAACGATTAGTGAATTCAGCGATAGGGCATTCAGTTCACCAGGTGCAGCACCACTACTTTCCAATGCTGCTGCCTGATCGGGATCGAAGAAATCAAATAGGACTTTTGCTTTGCCGGACAGATCAACCGCTAAAGTTGCTGGGTTGTGTGGCAATCGGGAGGATGGGTCAAACATGCCCCAGAGCATATCCGAAACTGTAAAATCACCCATTGTGAATCCAAATGCGAAATCCTGTTCTTCGTCAGATTTGCGAAGTGGCATCGCGAGGTTGAATTTAGACTCGGCCATGATGAATGTTATTGGCAATGGAACATCAGATACTAACGCATTTACAGCCAGATTTTTTTGACCAACGTTATAGCTCATGCCATTGGAGCCCATTGCAAACGCAACCTCACCACCAGTGGAAGACGTGGTTGCAGTGCCTGCGCCATCAGGCCCATCAAATGCGATGTCCATGTTGCCAGCTTGGTAGGTTAAAGCACCTTTTACAGCAAAACCTGCATCCAGCATTGTGACGACGTCTTGTGCATTTATGCCAGTGTTTGGAATTGTGCCTGTGCTGTCAGAAACTAGATCATTTATGGCTCCCTCAATCTTGAGTTTGCCACCCGACTCGGGATCAGAGAATGCAGCGTTATACTTAATTGCGCCTATGTTAGCGGCCTGTGAGTATGCCCGTAATTCTGACGATGAGATTGTAGAGTTACCGTTCACGTCCATCAGGCTGACCTGTACTTTAGCAAGGTCAGCTCCGATTACCTCCTCATCAACAGTTAGATGGTCCAACGTCATGTCCAGCACTTTGGCGGAATAGGCATAGTTGAAGTTGTCGGGATCGCCGGTCACGATCATATCCAAACTGTCTTGGTTATATCCGATAGATGCGCTGACCGCTTCTCCGGTTTCTAAGGTCATATCAAGGTCGATAATTGTCTTTTTAGGAATAGTTACGCGAACGCTTCCGTCACTTTGTTCCGTGAATTGAATTTCAGGTAGTGCGGCCACCATGTTGTCGTCACTGATAGCGAAATCCATAGCCATTTTAATGTCTGTGATTGTCAGAATGTTACCGGACACAGATTCATTTGCAGTGACTTCATAACCCATTGAGGTCATATAGCCTTGCCAGTTCTCCCAAACGTCGGCGTTTGTGACATCAGCAAAGCCGGCAGTTGTGCCAAGCAATAGGCTAAGGGCTGAAGTGCAATAAACTTTTAAAAACGTAGACATCAATTAAATTCCTGATCTTTCGGAGAAACGGTTAGGTCGTCCATGGTTTAATAGCTCAGCGTTGGGGTCAAGGGTGCAGGACGCTAGACGCTCAACCTTCTGTTGATTAATAAATAAGCACCGTCTTTGAATTTTAAAGGGTTTCTAAAATGAACTTAGCAGGAAAAACCGTTGTAATTACAGGTGCAAGCCGTGGAATCGGTGCAGAAGCTGCACGTGTCTTTGCTGCTGCAGGTGCAAATGTTGCGCTGATTGCGCGTAGTTCGGATGCGATCGAAAAACTCGCAACTGAAATTGGCAAGCAAGCCATAGCACTAACCTGTGACGTAGCGAGCTATGCTTCGGTTGAGGATGCAATCGCAAAGGCCAAAGAAACCTTTGGTAGTGTCGATATCTTGATCAACAACGCGGGTGTAATCGAACCGATTTCCCACCTCGCGAGTGCAGACCCAGATGAATGGGGCACCGTCATCGATATCAACCTGAAGGGCGTGTTCAATGGCATGCGGGCCGTCTTGCCGATGATGATCGCCTCGGGTGGCGGTAGCATTCTTACGATTAGCTCAGGTGCAGCCCACGGCCCAGTTGAGGCGTGGAGCCACTATTGTGCCTCTAAGGCTGCGGCAAAAATGTTGACGGAATGCGTTCACAAAGAAAATGGTGCTGATGGCATCCGTGCGATTGGCCTATCTCCGGGAACCGTCGCGACCCAAATGCAAGTTGAGATTAAAGCGTCTGGGATTAACCCAATCAGTCAGTTGGATTGGGACGTACACATTCCAGCCGATTGGCCGGCGCGTACGTTGTTGTGGATGTGTGGTTCAGATGCTGATCAATACTGCGGCCAAGAGCTGTCGCTGCGGGATGAAGGTTTGCGCAAACGGGTTGGCCTAATTTGATCGACCTAGATAAATCTGGAGGGATTTGGACCGTCACGATCAATCGCCCCGAAAAGGCGAATTCTCTGACGCTCGAGATGTTAACTGAGTTGGCGTTGATTGCTGAAAGCGCAGGTGCGGCGCAGGCGCTTATCATCACTGGAGTTGGCAAAGTTTTCAGTGCAGGTGCTGATCTGGATCAAGCTTGCGCTGGTTTGGCAGTGTCTGACGTTTGGGAACGTTTGTCGGGCGCTATCGCGACCTTGCCATGCCTAACCATTGCGGCATTGAACGGAACCCTTGCGGGTGGCGCGATGGGGATGGTGTTGGCATGTGATATTCGAATTGCGGTTCCAACCGCTAAGTTCTTTTATCCTGTGATGAAGTTGGGCTTCTTGCCGCAACCCTCTGATCCCAAACGCATGGCTGCATTAATTGGGCCCGCACGAACCAAACTAATTTTGATGGGTGGTCAAAAGATAACCGCAGCTGAGGCGCTTAATTTTGGACTGGTTGAACGGTTGGTTGCATCTGAAGAGTTGATGGTTCACGCCAACGAACTTTGTCTGGATGTTCTCAACGCAAGCCCTCAAATTGCCCAAGGAATAAAGGCGATGTGCCGCTAACCCTTGCGCCAAAGCTTCAGGCACTGCATTGACGGCTTTAAATTGGTAAAGGTGAAACCATGTTCGGAATAGATTTGGAAACGCAGCTAGAAATCGTACAAACGGCTGCCGGGTATTTGATCCAAGGTTGGGAACTTGTGGCAAGCTGGTTGCTTAGCCCAGCGGCATGGTCACAGTTTGGTTTACTGGTTTTTGCGTATTTGGCCGCTGTCTTGGTCACGCGTCGCCTTAGCCCGTTTTTGGAAAACCTTTTAAATCCTGGCAAAAGCACAAACATATTCGCGCAACCGCGCCGTTTCATCATGCAGTTCCTACCATTACTCTTGCCGTTATTGGCATATGTATTCACAGGCATTGGGGAGGGGATTGTACGATCCTTGTTCGACGGTGGTGCGGTGATTGCATTTGGAAAACGCGTCTTCTTGTTCCTTGCT
This sequence comes from uncultured Paracoccaceae bacterium, assembly GCA_905182105.1. Taxonomy (GTDB): domain Bacteria; phylum Pseudomonadota; class Alphaproteobacteria; order Rhodobacterales; family Rhodobacteraceae; genus Ascidiaceihabitans. The sequence goes on along the minus strand of CAJJAR010000001.1, from coordinate 358,435 downwards.
GTGCGGGTGTTGGTTCAATCGATCATTACCGATCCGTTCCTCAAAACAATTGGCAAATTCGTATTCATCCCGATTGCGGGGCTCTATGCGCTGGGCCTTCTGGATTTGGCACAAGCACAGCTAACCGCGACTGAAGTAGCGGTCGGTAACATCAAGTTCTCTGTCATGGCATTGGTACGTGGCTTGATTGCTGGCTCTTTGCTGTTCTGGTTGGGAGGGTGGTTTAACCAGCAGTCAGCGTCCTTCATCCACAAACAAGAAGAAATGCGCCCGTCTTTGCCCAATTGGCAAGCAAGACGGTTGAGTTTATGATTTTCGGCTTCGCATTCTTATTGCTTATGAACATTATGGGCATCAACCTTAGCGCACTGGCTGTTTTGGGTGGTGCAATTGGTGTTGGTCTAGGTTTTGGTCTGCAAAAGATCGCGTCCAATTTTATCTCTGGTGTGATCCTTCTTGTCGAAGGTCAAGCCATTGTTGGCGACTATGTCGAGATGGATGGTGGTGAAGCTGGGGTGATTGTGCGCATGACTGCACGGGCTGCAATCTTGGAAACCTATGATGGCCGTTGGATCGTTATTCCCAATGAGGATTTCATCACCACACGGGTTGTGAATTACTCTGACAGTGGATCTTCTAACCGATATGAAGTGCCGTTTTCGGTGAGTTACGACACCGATATCAATCTTGTGCCTGCTATCGTTGCAGCGGCTGTAGCGAAGCTGCCTGAGGTGTTGGACAAGCCGTTTCCACCGGATTCTGAGCTGATGGGTTTTGGCGACAGTGGTATAGATTTCTCGCTTGAATTCTGGGTGAATGGAATCGATGACGGACAACATAAATACAAATCAAAAGTGCTATTTGCCATTTGGAATGCACTTAAAGGCGCAGGCATTGAGATACCTTATCCGCACCGCGTTGTTGAGATTAAAGGCGATATGAAAGGCCTAAAACTATGACAAAAACTGCAGCCGTTATTGGCGGAGGGCCTGCCGGATTGATGGCTGCCGAAATGTTGGCCAAAGCTGGCGTTTCAGTCACTGTGTATGATGCGAAACCATCGTTAGGGCGCAAGTTCTTGATGGCTGGAAAATCTGGCTTGAACATCACAAAAGATGAAGGCCTTGAAGCTTTGTTGGAAAACTATGGAGCTCACTCTGAAGAAATGCGCCCAATGGTTTCCATGTTTGATTCTTCTAAAGTGAAGGGTTGGGTTCGTAGTTTGGACCAACCGATTTTCATCGGATCTTCGCGTCGTGTGTTCCCTGAAGCGATGAAAGCATCACCGTTATTACGTGCATGGTTTGCGCGTTTGGACGAGCTGGGTGTCACCCGTTTAGCGCGGTGGAAATTCAAAGATTTTAACGGTGGCGGGTTAGAGTTTGATACACCAGAGGGCCCCCAAACGGTGCAGACAGACGTGACCGTTTTGGCACTGGGCGGTGCCAGCTGGGCCAAGTTGGGGTCTGACGGTTTATGGAATAAGTTGTTGGCAGATAGGGATATTCCGGTCGTCCCTTTTGGCGCGGTGAACGTTGGATTGCGTGTTGACTGGTCAGAGCATATGGCCAAACATTTTGGTACTCCGATCAAGACTGTTGCTTGGACGGTCAATGGTGAGACATCACGCGGTGAGGCAGTTGTTTCGACCCGCGGTATCGAGGGTGGAGGCGTCTATTCACTTTCTGAGGCAGTGGGTGCAGGTGCTGATCTGACTATGGATCTGTTGCCAGATGTGAAACTGGAAGATGTTGCGCATCGGCTGTTTAAACCACGTGGTAAAACCAGCCTTTCGAACCACCTACGCAAGGCGTTGCGGATGTCACCGGTCAAGATTGCATTGCTTCAGGAACTGGGCCGTCCATTGCCTGAAGAGGCTGGAAAGTTGGCTCAACTGATTAAAGCACTTCCAGTGCCTGTAACAGGTCTGAACCCAATGGACGAAGCGATTTCGACCAGCGGTGGCGTGGCGTGGGAAGCATTAGATGAGAGCCTGATGATCCGCGAATTGCCGGGTGTATTTTGCGCTGGTGAGATGCTGGATTGGGCGGCACCAACGGGTGGCTATTTGTTGAATGGTTGTCTGGCAACAGGTCGCTGGGCGGGCATCTCTGCGATCCGCTTTTTGGGTGTTACTGAACCCGAAAAGTAACGTCGGTATCGTGTCGGTAAAACGTAGGTGCGGATTACCGGCTGCCCAGCATCGCAAGACGAATAAACGCGCGCTCGACCAATGCAACGGCGGGCGCGTTTTGGCCTGCGCTGCGCAATTTTAGATCGGTGTCGGTCAGGACGGTTAGGGCGGTTTCTAATTTAGCAGGGCCCCAACGGCGCGCTTGGCCGATGATGCGATCTTTGTTTGGACCCCAAACATTTGGACGCCCTGTTGTGTCACATGCCACGCGGTGTAGGGATCGGAAATGGCGCATCGCACCGATGCACAATGACACTGCATTGACGCCTTGAGCTTGAAGCTTGCGCAAAACGGGGCCGATCTGATCGGCACGCGCATCGGCAACAATCATCAGGATGTCATCGATATCCGCTTCGGTTGAGGAAGGTGCGCAGGCTGCGATGTCTTCCTCAGAAAGGGGCGCTGAATCGCTAAGCTTATATAGGGTGATCTTATCGACAGTCTGGCGGAAATCACCCGGCGACAGGGATTGTGCAAGGTCGTTCAGAACATCCATCACAGTGCCCGTTGGCAGGGGTAATCCAGCTTCGCGTAGTGCGGTTTCAATCTCTTGGCGCGTTGGAGGGTTGTCAAAGATTGCGGCAGCGAAAGCATTCTTATGGCCTTCAAATGCCTTTAGTGTTTTGGACGTTTTCTTGAGGTTTCCCGCAGTTACAATGATTTGTGTATCGCCTTCCTGCCACTGGTTCAACGCATCGATAATCGTGTCATCCACGAAACTATTGGCGTCTTCCACAAAGGCGACGCGCGGGCCGGGAAAAAAACCGATGGCTTTGACGGCGTCTAGTAATAGGGCTTTGTCTTTGCGCAATTCACTTGCAGGAATGCGGGTCAGGCGCATTTCTTCTTCGCCGTGGGGACCAACAAGGGCTGCAATAACATCCTGACGTTTTAAGGCGACGCGCATAGCGTCCGTGCCATAAATCAATAGGCCAGCTTTGCTGGGGTCCGGTTTGGAGAAATAGCCGTTGGCCTGTGCGCCTGTCAGTTTCATGAAGGCAGATCAGAGGTGGCGATAAGATTGCTAATCAGCAGATCAGCCAAGATGATCATCAGGCGTTCTTGGGCGTCCTCTTTGGCCGCTTGGGCGCTGACTGTGGTGCCCGATGCTGAGTATCCCGTGAAACTGTTAACACGGCCGGATGCTGCAATTTGTCCAGTTTGGGTGTCACGTAGGGTGTATTCAACGAGGCCCAGCACATTGTAGCGGTTGATGTTACCAGTTGAGTCAACGTTTAAGGCTGTCTCAGACGTAGTTACCGTGACTCCAAGGTTAAACCGTGGATCAGTGGCACGGCCCAAGTGTTTTTCAATTTTCTTAGTTAGTAAGTAGCCTTCGCGATTTTTGGGTTCTTGGACCAAAACGCTGTTAAGTAGGACATTTGCACTACCATTTGGGCCATAAACGGGTGTGAATCCGCAGGCCATCAGCGCCAAGAATGGCAGTATCAAAAGGGATCTAAACAACAACATTTACAATCCGCCCCGGGACAACAATGACTTTCTTTGGTGTGCCGCCATCAAGGGCCTTTTGAACAGCTTGCGTTGCCAACGCCAGTTTTTCAACCTCGTCTTTTGGCATGTTGGCGAGAACTGTAATTTCGCCGCGCCGCTTGCCATTGATTTGGATTGGCAGTGTGACACTGTCATCCACCATCATTTTCTCATCCACTTTTGGCCATGGAGCAGTTGTTGCCAAACCTGTGCCACCTTGAGTGGCCCAGATATCTTCAGCCAAGTGCGGAGTCATCGGTGCCATCAATTGCGCCAATACTTTGATCGCTTCGTGTTGCGCGACGTAGCTGGCTTTGGTTTTCTGCATCACAGCTGTGAAGCCATAGAGTTTGGCGATCGCTGCGTTGAAACCAAAGGATTCAACACCCACGGTGACATCATGAATCGCTTTGTGCATGGCGCGTAGAAGGTCGTCGTCGCCCGTTCCTTGGGCGTCTTTGTCCATTTCTGCGATGCGGGTGGATATATTGTGCACACGGTTCAGGTGTTTGTAAGCAGCTTCTGCGCCAGACGCTGTCCATTCTACATCCCGTTCAGGCGGGGAATCAGACAGAACAAACCAACGGGCGGTGTCTGCGCCATAATTGGCGATGATGCCCAGTGGATCGACCACGTTCTTTTTGGATTTGGACATCTTAGCAGAAGGCGTGATTTGAACCTCAGTCCCATCCGTCAATTTGCCGTCAGTCACATCCTCGGGCAGGTGATAGACTGGGCGACCACGTTCGTCTTTGGTCTCGTAGATCTCGTGCGTTACCATGCCTTGCGTGAACAGCGCGTTGAATGGTTCAATCGCACCTTTAGATAGATGACCAGTGATCTGCATTGCCCGTGCAAAGAATCGTGAGTAAAGTAGGTGAAGGATCGCGTGCTCGATCCCACCGATGTATTGATCGACGTTCATCCAGTATTCTGCGTCTTCTTTGACCGTCGGCGTGTCTGCGTGTGGTGATGTGAAGCGTGCGAAATACCATGAGCTGTCCACGAAGGTGTCCATCGTGTCTGTTTCGCGCAGTGCTGCCTTGCCGCAGGATGGGCAGGCTGTGTTGCGCCATGTTGGGTGGCGGTCCAGCGGATTACCCGGGATGTCAAAGCTAACGTCGAACGGGAGTTCGATTGGCAGGTTTTCTTTTTTCTCTGGTACAACGCCGCAATCGTCGCAGTGCACAACTGGGATTGGGCAACCCCAATAGCGTTGACGGGACAGGCCCCAATCGCGCAGGCGATATTTTGTGACGCCTTGGCCGATGCCTTTGGCTTCGCAGAAATCGATGGCGGCTGCGATGGCTTGTTCGCCGGTCTGCCACTGTTCGCCTGCGAAACCGCCGTTGTAGAACACCTTTTCGGTTTTCATTGGCACGTAGGCTTCGGTTACTTTGGGGTCTGCATCTTCTGTTGGAAGGAAGGTCGAAATGATTGGCAGTTCGTATTTCGTTGCGAATTCGAAATCACGCACGTCGTGCGCAGGACAGCCAAAGATTGCGCCCGTTCCGTAATCCATCAGGATAAAGTTTGCGATGTAGACGGGCAGGTGGTGATCTGTATTGAATGGGTGGCGCACAGTGATACCAGTGTTGAAACCCATCTTTTCAGCGGTTTCAACTTCGGCAGCCGTTGTGCCACCTTTGCGGCACTCAGCGCAGAAGGCGGCAAGCTCTGCATTGTCTGCTTCAAGTGCTTTGGCCAAGGGGTGATCAGGAGAAATGCCAACAAAAGACGCGCCGTTCAATGTGTCGGGGCGGGTTGTATAGACTTCGATACGGTCGTGACCTTTGGGCGCATTCGCCGTTGTGGAGAATGCAAACTGCAAGCCACGGGATTCACCGATCCAGTTTTCCTGCATCAAGCGCACTTTGGCAGGCCAGTTGTCTAGGCCCTGAAGGGCTGCATTCAATTCGTCCGCATAGTCGGATATTTTAAAGAACCATTGTGTCAGGTCGCGCTTTTCGACTTCCGCGCCCGAACGCCAGCCTTTGCCGTCGATAACCTGTTCGTTGGCCAGGACGGTCATGTCTTCTGGGTCCCAGTTGACGGAGGCGTTCTTGCGGTGGATCAGGCCAGCCGCAAGGAAATCAAGGAACAAGGCCTGTTGCTGGCCATAGTATTCTGGATCGCAGGTTGCGAATTCGCGGGACCAGTCGATGGACAGGCCCAGTGGCTTCATCTGGCCACGCATGTCGGCGATATTGTCGTAGGTCCATGTTTTAGGATGGCCACCAATTGCCATCGCAGCGTTTTCCGCAGGCATACCGAATGCATCCCAGCCCATTGGGTGCAAGACGTTGTGACCGGTGCTGATCTTATACCGCGCGATTACGTCGCCCATGGTGTAGTTGCGCACGTGACCCATGTGGATGCGTCCAGATGGATATGGAAACATCTCTAGTACATAGTACTTTGGTTTGGTTTCATCGCGGACGGCGGTAAAGACGCCCTCTTTGTCCCATGCTGCTTGCCAGCGTGCTTCGATCTTGGAAGGGGTATATGCGGCCATGTGTATGTCGTGTCCTGTAGAATGTGAAAACGCCGAGCGATTGGCCCGGCGTGAAAATCGTTTCGGGTATTGGTGCGCTTAGAAGCGGCCGTCTTGGATTCGCAGCTGACGCGCGCGAGATAGAATTGCGTCTTCAACCGCGCGTGTGGTTGCTGCAGGCGCGGCGGCACCACTAGTTTGCAAGGCGACATTCAATGAACGTGCATCGAGTGCGGGATCATCGATCAGGATTGTCGCGCGGTAAGAACGGCCACCATTCGGCGGCGTGCCGTAACCTGTCACGATTACCCCAGTGAATGGGTCAACAGTTTGGATCGGTAAGAAGTCGAGCACTTCAATCGCAGCCGCCCAGATATATTTGTTTACCGCAACTTTGTTGTCGTTGTTTTGTTTGCGAAATGCGTCCCAAATGGTTGAGCGCTTTTCCTCCACGACCGTATTTGTCTGGGCTGGTTTGCCAACTGAAATATTGCCAAGGCCAAATTTCTTACCTCCACAGCCACTTACTGCCAAAGCAGCAACCAGAGCTGTCGCGATCTTAATGGATTTTACTGTGTTCATTGCCTGCACTCGCATTGGTTCAGTGGTAATCTAGCGAAGGGCTGGGTGCTGGGCAAGATCAATGTCAGTTGATGAGTATACTATAGTATATAGTGCGCCAGCCGATTGGTTGCTCTGGCAAAACAGGGTGTGGCAAAGCTGCATCATTCAGAAGCACATTCGTGGGGCAACGTTTGGAGGCCTTGCAAAGCTGGCCCTGAAAAGGTGAAACAAAGACCATACCCATTCCAGATTCTCTGGTTCGGGCCTAATTTTTTTCAACCCGAGGGAAAACTCATGAAAAATCTTCTTATCGCTACAACAGCTTTGGTTGCTACAGCGGGCTTCGCTGCTGCAGACGTATCACTTTCTGGTGCTGCTAAATTTGGTGTTCTTAACAACGGCGACGCTGGCGCTGAAATGTTCATGTACAATAACGTAAGCGTAACTGCTGCGATGTCTGGCGAAACAGACGGCGGCCTAACATTCGGTGCGTCTTTGACATTCCGTTCTGGCGACGACGTTGACTTGGACGTAGGCGATCTAGCAACGAACCCAGCTACTTCAGCACTACAGGGTGCTGACGCGTTGGGCGCTACTAACTTGGGCAACATCTATGTGTCCGGCGACTTCGGCAAGTTGACATTCGACCAAAACGGTCTTGACAACTTGCACAACGATGCTTTCGCACACGACGTACAATACGACGGTACATTTGGTGCTTTGACTGTATCAGTAACAGCTAACATCGAAGATGGCGTAACTACAGACGGCCAAGATTTCTCAGCTAAAGTTGGCTACGCAGCAAATGGTGTTTCCGTGTCTATCGCAACAGATGACGGCGGTGAATCTGACACCACAGTAGCATATGCAGTCAACGACATGCTAACTGCGTCTGTAAACTTTGACACAAATGGTCAAACAGTTGCTACTGTAGCTGAATCAGAAATGATTGTTAAAGTTGCTTACTCAAACGCTGGTGTAACTGCTCACCTAGCAATTGCTGACGACGATGATGACGAGTGGGAGCTTGGTCTAGGTTACGCAGCAAACGGTTTGTCAATCGCAGCAGTATTTGCTGAAGATGGCGAAGGTACAAAAACAGAATCTGACGTCACAGTGTCTTACGACCTAGGTGGCGGCATGTCTATCAATGCAGCGACTAACGAATCTGGTGCATTCTTCATCGGTTCAAAAATGTCATTCTAATCTAAAGATTAGTACTGATTGGAGAGAGCGCATCCTTAGGGGTGCGCTCTTTTTCTTTTGTGAGGTGGCTAAGTTTAATGTTTGGCGTGCTTCCCGATTCTAGAGTGTATCGATATCCATCCGCTCTGCGTTAAATCTGGTGTCATTGCTTTATCATCCATTTGACCACGATTCTGGGTGGTCTAAATGTGGCGAAGCATTTTATACAATCACAATTGTTAAATTTGGAGTTTCTGATGGCATTGGCTGATATTTCTGAACGTATTGCAAACGCTGAAGTGGCTGCAGACCGCGATGCGGGTTCTGTGCAGTTGATTGCTGTCAGCAAGGTCCAACCGAACGAGCGTGTCGCTTCTGTTTTGCAGGAGGGCCATCGCTGTTTTGGCGAAAACAAGGTGCAGGAAGCTGGCGGCAAGTGGCCTGACTTTCGCGAGACCTATGCTGGCGTTGATCTTCATTTGATTGGTCCGCTGCAATCTAACAAAGTGCGCCAAGTGTTTGAGTTGTTTCAAAGCATCCACACACTGGATCGCCCAAAGCTGGCGACTACATTTGCCCGATTGGCCCAAGAGATGGGGCATTGCCCTGATATGTTCATTCAGGTGAACACAGGTGAAGAACCGCAGAAAGCAGGCGTGATGCCGCGCGAGGTAGATGCGTTTGTTGCCGAGTGTGTCAGTCTTGATCTGCCTGTGAAGGGGCTGATGTGCATTCCCCCTGTCGAGGAAGAGGCAAGCCTACATTTTGCGCTGCTGTCTAAGATGGCCAAGCGCAATGGGCTAAGCGGTCTATCCATGGGTATGAGCAGTGATTTTGAGCGTGCGATTTCCTTTGGTGCGACACATATCCGCGTTGGCTCTGCTATTTTTGGGGACCGTGTGCCCAACTAGGCATTGCTACCTGACGATCAGCCGTGTGTCGGGCGTGATGCTGCGTGCAATTGCGTGCAGGTGGTCACGTCGAAACGCGATGCACCCTTCTGTTGGATATCCGGGCCGTCTGTATTGGTGGATAAAGATTGCCGACCCTTTGCCGGCTTTGGCATGGGGCCAGTTCCAATTTGTTAAGATAACCAGATCATATAGTGGATCAGACCTACGCAGCTTTTCGTGGCTGTACGCATAGGGGCGTTTTACATGATGATTGTAATGCACATCATTGGCTTCATCAGACCACAGATCATTAGGCCCTATGGATTTCGCCCAGTGGTTTGGTTTTGGGATCCGATCAGGGCGGTATAGCATTCCAACGATCCGGTGAATGCCGCGCGGCGTTGCGCCGTCACCTTCGCGTTTGTCTGATTTGATGCTACCCTTACCGATGGTGCAGGGATATGTACGCCCCAAATAGCGGACCCCATAACGGGTCAGAACAAGGTCGCTTGGGGTCACAAGAGATGCCCAGATTTTGCAGCCTTGGTTGCCAGATAAGCAGTGTTATGGGCGTTTTCACCTACCTTCAGTGGGACCCGTTCATATACGGTGACACCGCTGGCATTCATCATGTCAACTTTATTGGGATTGTTAGTCAGGAGTCTGACCGAGCTGAATCCCATCGATTTGAGGATATCTGCGCCAAGGCGGAAATCGCGTTCGTCGTCTTCAAAACCCAGACGGTGATTGGCCTCGACCGTGTCAAAACCCTGATCCTGTAGGGAGTAGGCACGCATCTTGTTGGCTAAGCCAATGCCGCGTCCCTCTTGGTTGAGGTAAAGCAGAATGCCTACACCTTCCGCTCCCATTTGGGCCAGTGCGCCGCGCAGCTGTGGCCCGCAGTCACACTTGAGGCTGCCCATTAGATCACCAGTGAAGCAGGCGGAGTGAAGACGTGCCAGAACAGGTTCGCTGCGATCGGGGCGACCAATTTCAATGGCGTAATGTTCTTCGCCACCATCTTCTGGACGGTAGATATGAAGACGACCTGCTTCTGACACGTCCATCGGCAGGCGGGCCTGGACCACTGGATGCAGTGGGCTGGTGGCCCCAAGATGTTGCCGAGCAAGGTCTAATGGGACAATTGTTAGGCCGTGTGTTGCAGCGAATTGCGCAGCGTGATCCAGCGTTAGGACAACTGCACTGGGCAGCAAGCGGGCGGATTTTATGATCGCTAGGGCAGCGCGATGAGGCGCGGCGTCACCTGTGCGGGCAGACGTAAACGGACCCTTCATCGGGGCGTTCAGGTCATCCGCTGGATCAGCGATTGATTGTACCAAAGCGAGCGTGGCATCCTGTGGCAACAAAATTCGCGCCAAATCACCGTCATAGGCGCGCGCCTTTAAGGTTTCAGCGCGGCGCGAAGTAATGGCTAAAACAGGTTCACCGCCCAAAGCCTTTAGGTCGCTCATGCGTGCGGCGCTTAACGTTTCAGTCGCCATAACCAGAACGGAAGTTTCACCAGACAGCACGACAGGCACGCCCATACGCAGGTCTGCGCGGGCGCGGGCTAACCGCTCGATGATGGTTGGGGCGAACGCCATGTTACAAACTTTCTCTCGTGTCACAGGGCATATCTATGTCAAAGTAATCCGAATTGAAACAATTGCCCGTGTTCACACACGAGGGCGTGAGACTAATGCGGAAAATCTTGCTGTCTGGGCTGAGAAAGCCCATCTAAGATGCAACACAAGGAAAAGTATCGATGGCACAAATGAAAAGAATTCTACTTGTTGATGATGATGAGGACCTACGTGAAGCGTTGGGAGAACAGTTATTGATGACCGAAGATTTCGATGTCTTTGAAGCGGGCAATGGCAGTGATGCTATGGAAAAGGTCAAAAGCGAACTGTACGACTTGATCGTTCTGGACGTTGGATTACCTGATACAGATGGCCATGAATTGTGCCGTTTGATGCGCAAACAGGGCGTCAAATGCCCTGTGCTGATGCTAACTGGGCATGATGGCGATTTAGATACAATTTTGGGTCTGGATGCTGGTGCGAATGATTACGTGACCAAGCCGTTCAAATTCCCTGTTTTATTGGCACGTATGCGTGCGCAATTGCGCCAGCACGAACAATCAGAATATGCGAATTTCACGCTTGGCCCATATACGTTTAAGCCCGCGATGAAGATGTTGATCACCGAAGACGAACGTAAAATTCGTCTGACCGAGAAAGAAACAAACATCCTGAAGTTTCTATACCGCTCAACTGATGGTGTGGTTCCGCGCGATATTTTGTTGCATGAAGTTTGGGGCTACAATGCTGGCGTTACGACTCACACGCTTGAGACACATATTTACCGCCTACGTCAAAAGATCGAACCTGATCCCTCTAATGTTCGGTTGTTGGTTACGGAATCTGGTGGCTATCGCTTGATGTCCTAAACAGTTCCCGCCGCACGTTCGGGTTAAAACGTGCACCTCCCAAAACGGGCCGGACCTTTGTGTCTGGTCTTTTTGCGTTGATGCTTGGGGCAGATGACGTCAGGTTTCGGATGGTATCCTGTGATGTCTGTTGGCATTGTTGGCTCAAATAATCTAAGGACAGCGTGATGAAAAAAGCGATCTATAAAGAGTTTGGCAACCCAGTTGAAGTTCTCAAAGTGGTGGAAGAACCGCAAGCCGTCCTGACGGACGGACAGGCGCGCGTTGATGTGTTGCGTGCGCCGATCAATCCAAGCGATTTGATCCAAGTTTCTGGAAACTACGGTGTGCTTCCACCGCTGCCTGCCACTGCAGGGAATGAAGGATTGGGCCGCGTTGTTGAGGTGAATGGTGCAGGTATCGCCGTGGGTCAGTTGGTGCTGTTGCCTGCTGGTGTTGGCACGTGGGTTACGGAAATCGTGGCTGACATTCGTCATTTGATCCCAATGCCGGAAGGCGATTTGGATCAGTTGTGCATGCTGATGGTCAACCCGGCGACGGCGCAACTTTTGCTGACTGAGTTCGTTGATCTGAAAGCAGGCGATTGGATGATCCAATCTGCTGCAAACTCTGCTGTTGGTTTTTACCTTGTTCAACTGGCCAAAGCGCGCGGCGCAAATGTGGTGAGTGTAGTACGCCGCGAAAGCGCTGTGGCTGATTTGAAAGCTGTCGGTGCAGATGTTGTGATCGTCGATAGCCCTGATTTAGCGAGAGACGTAAAGGTGGCAACTGGTGCCAAGATGAAGCTGGCTGTTGATGCGGTGGCGGGTGATACAGCCGGGCGTTTGGCGGATACGCTGGAACGTGGCGGTACCTTGGTCAACTATGGTGGAATGTCCAATCAGCCCTCTGCTCTTGGGGCTGGCGCGTTGATTTTTAACGATATCATCGTGCGTGGGTTCTGGTTGGTTTTGTGGTTCGAAAAAGCCACGAAAGAGGAACGTATAGGTGTTTATGCTGCGTTGACGGCGGCGGTTGCGAAGGGCGAACTACATGCCCCTATCGACAAGGTCTTTGCCTTGGATGAAATCGCAGAGGCGGCCCGTTACTCATGGGCTGGTGGACGCAGTGGTAAAGTGCTTATTGCCCCCAACGGCATCTAATTGATTATGGCGTTCGGGTCGTGGGCGGCGTAAGTTGCCCACAATTAAAGCCTGAAGGGACGCGATATGTCATTTACCCTAGCCACTTGGAACATCAATTCAGTCCGCCTGCGCAAGCCGATTGTGCTGAAGCTTTTGCAAGAGCAGGGGCCAGATGTGCTGTGCCTTCAAGAATGCAAAAGCCCTGTGGATTTGATCCCGATGGAGGGCTTTGCAGAGGCTGGATATCCCTATTTCGTTGCTCGTGGTCAGAAGGGCTATAACGGCGTTATGATCTTGTCCAAGATGCCGATTGAGGAAGTGGCTGCTGAGGATTTCGCTTCACTCGGTCATGCGCGTCACATTGCTGGACGTCTTGAAAACGGTGTGACGATCCATAACTTTTACGTCCCTGCAGGGGGTGACAAGCCTGATCGCGAAGTGAACGAAAAGTTTGGTCAAAAGTTGGATTACCTGACTGAGATGCGCGATTGGTTCAAGGCGAACAAACCTAAGAAGTCTATCCTTGTGGGTGATTTGAACATTGCACCGCTGCCTCATGATGTTTGGGATCACAAAAAGATGCTAAAGATCGTTAGCCACACGCAGGTTGAGGTCGACCACTTTAATGATGTGATGGTTGCGGGTGATTGGATCGATGTGACCCGTCAGGATATTCCAGAAGGGTTGCTGTATAGCTGGTGGTCTTACCGCGCTAAGGATTGGGATGCGGCTGATAAGGGCCGTCGTCTGGATCACGTGTGGGCCACGTCCGACATTTCCGCCTCTGCGCATTCCAGCCGTGTGTTGCGCGATGTGCGTGGATGGGAAAAACCCAGTGACCACGCGCCAGTTTTTGCAACATTTGATCTTTGAATCTAGGCTGGTCCAACCCATATAAGGTTCAAGCCTAACGACTAGCCCCATAGGGGAAGGAATTTACGATGATTGATTTGGGAATGGCAGCATCGCCAGCAGCGGATGCTGATCTGATCAAGGATGTAACCGAAGCCACATTTATGGCGGATGTTATCGAGATGTCGAATACGGTCCCTGTGATCGTCGATTTTTGGGCACCTTGGTGTGGTCCGTGCAAGACCCTTGGTCCGATGCTGGAAGATGCAGTGCGCGCCGTCAACGGTGCTGTTAAGATGGTCAAAGTAAACGCTGACGAATGTCAGGCGTTGACCGGTCAGTTGCAGATTCAATCTCTACCAACGGTTTATGCGTTTTTTGAAGGCAAGCCGGTTGATGGTTTTCAAGGTGCGGTACCACAGTCTGAAATAAATGAGTTCGTGGCGCGCGTTGTCAAAGCAGGTGGTGGCGAAACGCCTGCCGATACCTTGAACGATGCGGTTGAAGTGGCCGAAGATATGTTGACTGAAGGCCAAGCAGATGATGCGGCGCAAACGTTTAGTGCGATCTTGGGCGAAGACCCAAACCATGCTGGTGCTTATGGCGGATTGGTGCGGTCCCACATTGCGTTGGGTGATCTGGATCAAGCCGAAGCTGTGCTGAATGGTGCCCCTGCAGAGATTTCTTCCAGCTCAGAGCTTGAATCGGCTTCAGCCCAATTGGGACTTGCACGCCAAGCTGCGGATGCTGGCCCTGTAGGTGAGCTAACTGCTGCTGTTGAGGCAGATGAGAATAATTACCAAGCACGCTTTGACCTGGCGCTAGCGTTACATGCCAATGACGATGCTGAGGGCGCGGTTACGCAATTGTTGGAATTGTTCCGTCGTGATCGTGATTGGAACGAGGGTGCGGCCAAGACCCAGTTGTTCACAGTGTTTGATGCACTGAAGGCAAATGACCCGATCGTTTTGAATGGGCGCCGCAAGTTAAGCACATTGATATTTGCCTGATCAGGTTGTCGGGCTAGGTGAGGTGTTATGATAAAACCTTTTGATCTCCCCAATATTATCCCTGTGTTCCCTCTAGCGGGTGCGCTGCTTTTGCCGCGTGCACGTTTGCCGTTGAACCTGTTTGAGCCGCGTTACCTTCAAATGTTTGATGATGCCCTTAAAACGGATGATCGACTGATTGGAATGGTTCAGCCAAACGAGGTTGAAGGCCGTGATGATATTGGTCTTCACTCGATAGGTTGCGTTGGGCGCATTACGCAGTTCTCAGAGACTGAGGGCGGCAGCTATATGGTCACGCTTGGGGGTGTTTCGCGCTTTCGTGTACTCAACGAGGTGGAAGGGTTTACGCCTTATCGCCGCTGTGAAGTCAGCTGGGCAGGGTTTGAGCGCGATCTTGGCGACGTGGAAGACGATCTGGTTTTTGATCGCCCTGCGTTCCTAAAGAAGCTGAACAAATTCTTTGAGGCCAAAGGCCTCTCTGCAGATTGGGACACCTTGGATGACGCCGAAGACGAGTTGTTGATCAATTCGCTTTCGATGATGATGGACTTTGACGCAGAAGAAAAACAAGCTTTGCTTGAGGCACCATGTCTAAGTACGCGTCGAGAGACACTTGTGACCCTAATTGAATACACCCTGCGCGGTGGTCTAGACGGAGATATGATGCAGTGAGCACTGAAACGAAGGCCGAGCGTAGCATGTTAGACGCGCTGATTTGCCCACGTACGCAAACAACGTTGCGCTACGATGCTGATGCGCAGGAATTGATTTCAAAAGCTGCAAACCTGGCGTACCCTATCCGAAACGGCATTCCTGTGATGCTGGTGGATGAAGCGCGAAAGTTAAACTAACTAACGCATCAGATCAGGTAGATCGCCGCTTAGTCCAGCTGCTTCGCGCATAAACCCACGACGCAGACTTGGCATTTTATTGATCAAACCCATCCCTAGATCACGACCCAAACGCAGAAATGGATTGTTGTTTGAAAACAGTTTGTTGAATGTATCTGTTGCCAACGCAAGCGCGGTGTTGTCGAACCTGCGCCATTCTTCGTACCGCTTTAGAACTGCAAGGCTGCCGTAGTCTTCACCACGGTTTTGCGCCTCTGTGATTATCTGAACCAATGCCGCGATGTCGCGCATCCCTGCGTTCAATCCTTGGCCTGCAACCGGGTGCAGACCGTGGGCTGCATCACCCACAATGGCTGTGCGATCTGTTACCAGTTGTTCCGTCATCGAAAGCGAAAGTGGGTAGGAATAGCGCGTACCAGTGAGTGAAATTTCACCCAAGAAATCGCCAAACCGCGGGCGCAGCATGGTTAGGTAATCTTCGTTATTGAGTGCGTTAAAGGCAGTGGCATTCGCGTCACTTTCGCTCCAGACGATGGAACTGCGATTGCCAGTCAGGGGTAGGATCGCAAGTGGACCCGTAGGCATGAAAAACTGATGTGCGATGCCGCCGTGTGGTTTTTCATGTTCAATGGCGCAGACCAATGCGGTTTGGCCATATTCCCAACCGATGCGTTTGATTCCAGCGCGTTTTGCAGTCCCGCTGCCACGGCCATCGCAGCCGATTAGACTGCGGGAGATCAATGCTTTCTCGCTCTCAAGAGTGACAGTGACGCCAGCGCCCTCAACGACCTGGTTGGTGACGGTTTGCCCCTCAAGGTGCTTGATCAATGGATTTGTGGCCATTGCTTCCAACAAGGTGCGGCGCAGGTGCCGATCTTGGACCATGTAGCCCATTGGACCGTCCTCAATCTCTGCATGATCGAAGTGCATGAAGAAGGGGGATGGGCCTTCGCCCGCGCGTCCATCGGTGACTTTGATCTCTAACATTGGTTGGGCGTCGTCGCTGAGCGGTTCCCAAAGGCCGATGTTCTTCAACAGACGTTGTGAGGTCAGCGCGACGGCGTAGGAACGCCCGTCAAAGGCAGCATTCTTGCGCACTTTGGTGGTCAGCGCGTCAATCACGGTTGTGGTGATCCCTGCGCGTGCAAGGGCGATGGCCAAGATGGGGCCATTCAGCCCGCCACCTACGATGGTTATGTCTGTGTCAAATTTCATAGTTATAGATATGGGGAGCTTACGGGGATTGTCCATGCGTGGTTGCGTCGCTACCCTTCGATTAAATGGTTTGCAGGAGCGGCAATATGAATGACTGGTTAACAATGACGGCGTGCGATTTGGGACGTGGTATTGGGGCAGGGGAGATTGATCCTGTTGCTTTGACCCAAACCTATTTGGATGCGATCAACGGTCATCAATTTGCGAACCAGATTTATGCGCGGGTTACTTCAGCACGTGCATTGTCAGAGGCGACAGCCGCCGCTGGTCGGGCAAAGTCAGGGCATCGTTTGTCCCTGTTAGACGGTGTTCCGATCAGTTGGAAAGACTTGTTTGATACGGCAGGTGTTGGGACCGAAGCGGGGTCGAAATTGTTAAGTGGTCGCGTCCCAGACGTGGATGCCGTCGTATTAGCGAATGCCACCGCTATGGGAATGGTTTGTTTGGGTAAAACCCACATGAGCGAATTAGCATTTTCCGGATTGGGCTATAACCCCTCGACCGAAACGCCTCCTTGTGTGAATGATCTGGACGCTGTTCCCGGCGGGTCCTCATCGGGTGCTGGCGCTTCGGTTGCGTTTAATATTGCGGCTGCTGGAATAGGGTCTGACACAGGTGGTTCTGTTCGTATTCCTGCCGCGTGGAATGATCTGGTTGGATTGAAAACCACTGCGGGACGGTTGTCATTAAAGGGCGTCGTTCCGTTGTCCGTGAAGTTTGACACGGTTGGCCCTTTGACCCGATCCGTTGAGGATGCAGCAGAGCTGTTTGCATTGATGGACGGCAGTAAGGCCCCTGATTTACGCGGCGCTACATTAAAGGGCCGCAAGTTTGCGATTGTGCGCACCATCATGATGGATGATTTGCGTGATGCACCAAAGGCAGCGTTTGAAAGCGCTGTTCAGCGCATGCAAGCCGTCGGTGCGGTGATTGAGTATCTCGACGTGCCAGCGGTTCAAGAATCCTTGAACCTATCTACGATTTTGATGACCTCGCAGGCCTATGGCCAGTGGAAAGATGTTATCGAAGAGAACCCAGATGTAATGTACCCAGAAATCCTAAAGCGGTTCCGTTTGGGTGCAGAACATAGCGCTGCAGATTATGTGGCTGCGGTGAATAAACTGGAGGAAGTACGGGATACATATGATGTTGCAACTGCAGGGTATGACGCTGTACTTGCACCAACATCAGCAATTATGCCCCCGAATTTGGATCGTTTGAACGCTGAAGAAGACTATTACGTCACCGAAAATCTGCTTTCCCTGCGCAATACACGCGTTGGAAATCTGCTAGGATTGTGTGGTTTGACCCTTCCAACAGGTGTACCAAGTTGCGGAATTATGTTCCTTTGTGCGCCTGATACAGAAGTAAAATTGCTTCGAATTGGGGCAGCAGCAGAGGCGGCATTATCCTGATTTCAAAATAGGGATGACTCAAAAGCCACATAACGCTGCCTAGGTCTTTGTTTTTCTGGACGAAAGCCGTTCGGTTGGGTAGTTTGGAAGAAACGGGGCAATAGTGATCCCGATCCTGAGGCAGTTTTGATGAAGTTTCCCGAGCGGTTTTCGAACCTTCCGGCTTATGCGTTCCCCCGTTTGCGTGCGTTGTTAGACGTACATGATGCGGGCGGCGATGTAGTCCACATGACGATTGGCGAACCCAAGCACGCGTTTCCAGCGTGGGTCACAGACGTGATTTCTGAATATGCCGCTGGGTTTAATCGTTATCCACCAAATGAAGGTGCAATTGAATTGCGCCAAGCATTCTGTAACTGGGCGCAACGTCGTTACGGTTTAACCCTGGACCCTGAGACAAATGTGATGCCTGTGAATGGCACGCGCGAGGGTTTGTACAACGCACCTATGGCGCTGTGCCCAGAAACCAAAAACGGTCAGCGTCCTGTCGTGTTGATGCCAAATCCGTTTTATCAAGTTTATATGCTTGCCAGCATTTCATCGGGTGCAGATCCAATTTTTGTGGATGCCACGGCTGAAACCAATTACCTACCAGATTACACAAGCCAACCTGTTGAGATTTTGGATCGTACGGTTGCCGTTTATATCTGTTCCCCAGCCAACCCACAGGGTGCAGTTGCGGATTGGGCGTATTGGACGGAATTGATGACATTGGCAGAAAAACACGATTTCCGTATTTTCGCGGATGAATGTTATTCCGAGATTTATAGAGACACGCCACCTGTTGGCGCATTGGAAGTGGCAGCAGAGATGGGCACCGATCCTGAACGTGTAGTTGCGTTCCACTCGCTGTCCAAACGTTCAAACCTACCTGGTTTGCGCTCTGGCTTTGTGACCGGTGGTCCAAAGACGATGGATGAGATTCGTCAATTGCGCACTTACGCCGGTACACCATTGCCACTGCCTTTGCAGATGGCAGCGGCGGCGGTTTGGAACGACGAAGCGCATGTGGTTGAAAACCGTGCGCTGTATCAAGAAAAGTTTGCGATTGTGGATAGCATCCTTGGTGACGTGCCGGGATACGTCAGCCCAGAGGCTGGATTCTTTTTGTGGCTGCCAGTTGAAGACGGCGAAGTGGCTGCATTGAAGTTATGGAAAAAGACAGGCGTGCGTGTGCTGCCTGGTGCGTATTTGGCGCAAGACGTTGACGGGGTTAACCCCGGTACAGGATATATTCGGGTCGCTATAGTGGCTCCAAAAGTGGAAATGACACGAGGGATTCAAGCGATCCGTGACTGTCTTTATCCACAATAAAAATTAGGCGAGGTAGTAACATGGCATATCAGACACGCGGGCGCGATCCATTGCTAGACAGCAACATGGCCGAAGCCATCGAAAAACGCGGCAAAGAGCTGATCGGCATTGCGTTGATTATCGTTGGCTTGATGGCTGCGGCGATGATTTTTAGCTATACGCCGGATGATCCAAACTGGATGGTTTCTACTGACGCGCAGGTTCAGAATTGGTTGGGCCGTTCTGGTGCATCTATTGCCGCGCCATTGTTTATGATCGTCGGGTTGGGCGCATGGGCGATTGCTGCAGTTTTGTTGGCATGGGGTGCACGTTTCGCAATGCACTTTGGCCAAGAGCGTGCCGTTGGGCGTTTGATTTTTGCACCGATTGCAGTCGCGTTAGTCTCTATTTATGGCGCAACTCTAGAGCCAGGCCAAGTATGGTTGCAAACGCACAGCTTTGGTCTGGGCGGATTGTTCGGTGATACTGTTATGGGCGCAATCCTGACGGTACTTCCGTTAGGATCTTTCTTTGCAATTAAACTCATGTCTTTGATATTGGGCGTTGGTATCCTTGCGCTTGGTGCATTTGTTTTGGGCTTTACTAAACCTGAATTGATGCGCACGGGTCGTTTTTTATTGGTCGGTCTGATCATGCTTTATGCTGGCGTCATGACGTTGTTGGGCAAAGGCGCGAATTCTGCTGTTCTTGCTGCACGTGATTTGCAGGCACGCAATGCTGATCGTAAGGAGCGCCACCGTGTTGAAGCGGATGAAGCTGCTGCTTATCAAGCTGCTGTTGCCGCTGTACCATCTGCAAGTGCCTACGCCGATCCCTATGCTGCACAAACACCTGAACCGATGTATCACGAACCTGCTGCATATCCTGAGCCTGTGGTAAAAACGGGCCTGCTTGCGCGCATGCCATCACTTATCAAACGTGCAGAACCTGTTGTTCAGGAAATGCCTGAATCTGAATTGATTGAGACGTTCAATTACGACAATTATGTCGATGCGCCTGACGATGATCGTATCAAGGCGAAGATTGCTGGCGTTATTCAATCTCGCGTTCGCTCAAACCCATCTATTCAGATCAAGTCTATTGCGCCGTTGACCATGGGCCTCGGTCGTGGACCTGATCCGTTGGTTTTGAACACTCAGCCAACGCCAGAGCAAAATATCTTTGTTGATCAATTTGAATTACCACCAGAGCCACCAATGATCTCTCCAGATGCGGTGATCTCTTCGCTACGTGCTGAGCCGCCTTTGGTCGCACCTGTGCCTGTTGCTCCGGTTCCAGTAGCACCAAGAATTGAAACCGCAGCACCAACGCAAGCTGCGATCCAGACACCAACGCCAACACCACAAGCCGCG
The DNA here is from genome assembly GCA_905182105.1 of uncultured Paracoccaceae bacterium. Taxonomy (GTDB): domain Bacteria; phylum Pseudomonadota; class Alphaproteobacteria; order Rhodobacterales; family Rhodobacteraceae; genus Ascidiaceihabitans. The sequence continues at coordinate 338,026 of CAJJAR010000001.1, read as the reverse complement.
CCGCAACCAATGTCGATCCCAGTGGTGGAGCCACGCAAAGTTGTACAGCAACCTATTCGTAAATCTGTTCAACCAAGCGCGCGTGCGAAAGCCGAAGCGCAGCCTAGTTTATCGTTTGAAGACAAACGCCCAGCATTCGAATTGCCGCCACTTAACTTGTTGGAGAGTGCAGAAGATGTTCAACATCAACATTTGAGTGACGAGGCATTGGAAGAAAACGCACGTATGCTTGAAAACGTGCTGGACGATTATGGCGTCAAAGGTGAAATCGTTTCTGTGCGCCCTGGTCCTGTTGTTACCATGTATGAACTTGAGCCTGCACCGGGTTTAAAAGCCAGCCGAGTCATCGGTTTGGCTGACGATATTGCCCGTTCAATGGCAGCCTTGTCTGCACGTGTTTCAACTGTTCCTGGCCGCTCTGTTATTGGTATTGAGCTGCCGAACGAGCACCGTGAAAAAGTTGTGCTGCGCGAAATTTTGTCGAGTCGCGATTTCGGTGATAGCAACATGCGCCTGCCACTTGCTTTGGGAAAAGACATTGGTGGCGACAGCATGGTAGCGAACCTTGCTAAGATGCCTCACCTTCTTATCGCTGGTACCACGGGTTCCGGTAAATCAGTTGCGATCAACACGATGATCTTGTCATTGCTTTACAAACTGACGCCGCAGGAATGCCGCATGATCATGATTGATCCAAAGATGTTGGAATTGTCGGTTTATGACGGCATCCCACATCTGCTGTCCCCGGTTGTAACAGACCCTAAAAAAGCTGTTGTGGCTCTAAAGTGGACTGTCGGCGAGATGGAAGAGCGCTATCGCAAGATGTCAAAAATGGGCGTTCGTAACATCGAAGGTTATAACGGTCGTGTGCGTGAAGCATTGGCCAAAAGTGAGCTGTTTAGCCGTACCGTTCAAACTGGTTTTGACAAAGATACCGGTGAGCCGATATTCGAGACAGAAGAGACAACACCAGAGGCGTTGCCCTATATTGTCGTGATTGTAGATGAGATGGCCGACCTTATGATGGTTGCTGGTAAAGAGATCGAAGCCTGTATCCAGCGTCTTGCACAGATGGCACGTGCTTCTGGCATTCACTTGATTATGGCGACACAGCGTCCGTCTGTGGATGTTATTACAGGTACGATTAAGGCGAACTTCCCAACACGGATTTCGTTCCAAGTGACCTCAAAAATCGACAGCCGTACAATCCTTGGTGAAATGGGTGCAGAGCAGCTGTTGGGTATGGGTGACATGTTGTACATGGCTGGCGGTGCAAAAATTACGCGTTGCCACGGCCCGTTTGTGAGCGATGAAGAAGTCGAAGAAATTGTGAACCACCTGAAAGCGTTTGGCGCTCCAGACTATATCAACGGTGTTGTCGAAGGGCCGGATGAAGACAAAGAAAACAGCATTGATGCTGTCCTTGGTTTGGGTGGGAATACTGACGGTGAGGACGCGTTGTATGACACCGCTGTTGCCATCGTTGCAAAGGATCGCAAGTGTTCCACCAGCTATATCCAACGCAAACTGGCGATTGGGTACAACAAGGCAGCAAGGCTTGTTGAACAGATGGAAGATCAGGGCCTTGTGTCTGCTGCGAACCATGTTGGTAAACGCGAAATCTTGATCCCTGAACACGTTTAAGGACTAATTATTCGGCCACCAAATATAAATTTGGTGGCCGAAATGACCTAGTGATTGGGTATCGAACGGTGCCTTATCAATGCATAAACTTCCTTGAATGATGTTGTCGTGAACATTCATGGTGGAAGAATTTATGACCATTTTAGATACATTTGGCGATTTCACACCGGGTCTTAGCAGCCCAATTTGTGGTGTGTTTGATATCGTGTCTGACGATGTTGTTGATCTTCCAAATGTTACACGCGCCATCGTTCTAGAAAGCGGTGGAGACGTGTCTGTCGTCTTGAAGAATGGTGATGCAATCACATTGCCAGCGCTAACCGCCGGGGTGATTTATCCGGTGCGGGTGTCGCGTGTGTTGGACAAAGGAACGACTGAAACAGGCCTAAAGGGCCTGATCTAATGTTGGGGGCTGGTGTGGGTATACAGCCCCAGTATTGGGGCTCTGCGGTTGAGGCACTGGTTTGGTTCATATCCGCAATCACAAAGACATCTTTGGTTCATATGAAGCATTGGTCGGTGGTTCTGTTTCGCCGTTTTGAGATAAGGCAAGCGCCAGTTCAGGCCAGTCTTGAATTTCCTCTGGTTGTTTTGTCATAGCTTCACAGCGATCTAAAGCGTTTGGATCGCTGCGTCCTATGGTTGGGATCGCACAAGCGATCAGGCCCAAGAATGGCCAGTCCATGATAGCGATACAAAAGCATACGATTGCTATTGGTCGTTCGATATTGAATGCCTAGCCTATCAATATAGGGTGCTAATCCGATGTCTGCATGGGCGACGAAATCTAAGACTTCGTTGAATGGGATCTCGCTGTAAAAAATCAGGTTCCCTGGTGCATGAGGTGAAATTTTTCTGATGCGCCCAAGCACATGGATCTGCCATTTTGGGCGGCTTTGAGCGATTGAAATGAGTGTGGCCTGATCCAGTTGTGTCGTTCCCGCGTAAACTGCAATCTTTTGAAATTGATAGTTTTCATATGGCGAAATGCGCGATTTTCTAAGTTGATCATGTGGTACGCCCATTAGATCTACCGTAGCATTTTCGTGTTTAAAACGGATAATTAGAGACAGATTTGCGCTGCTTATGCGGGAGAATTACAGCTACATTTCCTGTTCTGCACGTACCAAATAGGCTGGTGCATTGAGTAAACGCATATCGTCATTCACTTGATAAATACGCGAAGCTGTTGGGGCGTATTTGGTCAATAAGGGCGCAAGTAAAACAGGTGCACCGCTTTCACAAATGACAAGGTTTGCTTCCCGCAAAGAACCTCGTAATCTTGGTGTCCAATAATTAATGAACAGTGACTTTAGCCGCACAAATGGTTGATCCACTAGAGTAAATCCAGTCCTCAATGGATGAAGTGGGGATAGGCCGAATATAGTTGTAAGCGTTGGTGAGTGCACTTGAGCGCCAAGCTTGGGTTTGTACCCACGTGCAGCAAGGCGAGGGTCCCGTTTGATTGCTGACAACCAACTGCAACCCACAGTCACATGTGTCACGTGCCACCCCATTTTTTGGAGATGATGAGACACTCATAAAATGCTCCCCCATCGTTTTTGAAACGGGAAATGGCCTGTGATAATGGCTGCGCGATTCATAGCCTTAAAAGCCGACGGCTGCCAAAATTTAAAGGCACCAAAAACGCTAGATAGAATGTTGTTCCAACAACAATTGCGGGAAGTAATTCCAAGTTCAAACCCCAAAGCAGCGCCCACATTGATGCGCCGACCGTGATTGGCAATAGTGCCCCAAAGAGTGTTGAGTATGAAAGTTCAAGACGTAGTAACGCTGAGCGCAGGAACCAACACAGCGTGCAGAGGCCTGCGAGTGTCAGTGCAATGCAAACGATGATGGCAAAGTAGTTGGAGGCGGGCAGTGCAAAGCAAATGCTGCTCAACGAGGCTGAAGCGTCGTTGTTTCGAAAATTGGTTAAAACCAAATTGAACCTACATTCAGTCTTAAAATAGCAGAGTTCAATTCGCAGAAAGTTTCTATTGGTGGAGTAATCCAAAAGCCAAACGTGGTGGCGTTAAAACTGGCCCCAATTTATTTAGGCGAAGCGCTGGCTACAGCGGGTGGCGTTGACGGTGGCAAGGAAGAGGATAAGTCTGTTCGGATTTACCGCGATGGCCAGTTATATTAGATACCGTGTCTCATCTTTATTCCAAATCGGGTCAGGTGAAAGTGCGGTTGCTGGACGGAGATGCCATTTTTGTTGATCTTGGTTCAGGCATTGAGGCGGCCCAAAAATACTTTTAACAGCAACTACTTTTGATCGAAAGACGGCAGCGGTCACGGCAAGGATCGCTTGAAGCGTTGCAGGTAGAAGTCACGCTGCTAAGGGATTGACAAAGTAACCAACGCGAAAATTTCCTCAAAGCGCAAAGCCTAGGGGCGCACAAGCCTGACTACGTTTATTTGACGGGAGTGGTTGGCGTGCAATCGCATTTCGCGCTTCTGTTCGCGGAGCAAGCGGTGCTAGCTGACGCGCTGTTTGATGTCGGTGGTATTGCGCCTTGAACGGGGGATGTATCGCAGATCTATGTTCTGCGTGGGCCAACCAAAGATGAAGAATTTAGGGGGATTATGGCGTGGCACCTCGATACGATCAATGCGATTGATTTGGTTTATGCCGCTGATTTTCAGTTGCGCTCAAAGGATATTATTTTTGTAGCGGAACAACCTGTCACCCGCTGGGATCGGGCGATGTAACAAGCGATTCCGAACTTTTATTGGGCGACTTCTAGTGTCGGAAATTGATGCGATTGCGCGATTTATCGCCTTTGATATCGCATAACATGGCCAGACTGCTTATATCTTGCTTCATAACAAGAATAAGCAGGATCCCAAAACATGTCATATGTTTTTAAATCATTTATTGCGGCTACATTCATGAGCCTCGCAACTGTTGCCAGCGCAGATAAGTTGTCGTTGAATGAAATCTCGAATTTCTTAAACGACTTAAAAACGGCATCCGGTGATTTCACACAGATTAACGATGATGGTACAATTTCTGTAGGTAAAATTTTCATCAAGCGACCAGGCCGCATGCGGTTTGAATATGACGATGCATTGGTGTTGGCGAGCAATGGATCCATTAAGATTTACGATAAGAAATCGAACCAGCCACCTGAATCCTATGCGCTAAGACGCACGCCGCTTTCATTGATCTTGGCGCGCAATGTCGACCTTGGTCAGGCGAAAATGGTTGTTGGCCACGACTACGATGGCACAGCCACAATTGTGCGGGCTCAAGATTCAAAGAACCCTGAATACGGTAGCATTGAACTGAAGTTCACGAGCAACCCAGTTGAGCTGCGCCAATGGGTGGTGAACGACGCCAATGGCGGCCGTTCGACCGTTGTTTTAGGTGAGCTGATTAAAGGTGGTACACTTGTGAACGGACTGTTCGAAATTGATCCGCAATAAGAGTTTAGGCACGCCAGCGGCTTCCGCAGTTGGCGAGCTGACTTCTGTACGTGTTAGCGCGTGATGAAACTTCACCCGCGATGCGGGCCAACCAAGCTTTGTTTGTGTACGTCCCACGAGAAAAACCGGTATGACCCTCGTGGTAGGCAAAGTATTGGTTGCGCGCATCGCTTAGGGAAACGCCGTTACGTTTTTTCGTAACGTTCATGTACCAGCCCATAAAATCAGCAGCATCTTTGATATTCGTTCTGCGGGCCGAACGGCTTCCTGTGGCGACTTGGTATTCTTTCCATGTCGCATCCAAAGCTTGGGAATACCCAAGAGCACTTGATTGGCGCCCCACAGGCACAACACCAGCCGCATAACGGAAGGGTGGTCGCGCGTTGCTTTTGAATTTGCTCTCTTGATAAATCACAGCCATCAAAACGTGCACGGGGACGTTCCATTTGCGTTCAGCCGCACGGAACGCGCGTAGATACTGTGGGCGTTCTTGGACAATGGAACATGCGTTGTCCAAATTACTTGGTGCGTTCGAATATCTGCCACCGCCACCTATGCCGCCGCACGAAGTAACCGCTAGAACTAATATCATCACGCCAATAGATTTTTTCATATGCCTGCCGTTTTTTATCTTCTTTTTTTTGTTATTCTACCTGATTTTTCCAATTTGGTAAATCACGTTTCTATAACAGCACTGCCAAGATTAGTGGCAAAGCGCCGACTGCCATCAATGTAGATGTCACAACCAATCCGGCAACCGCATCAGAATCGGCACCGTATTTTTCAGCCAGTAAATATGAGGTCACTGCGACAGGTGTTGCGATTTGAATGATCAACACACCGAAGGCGATGTGGCTTAGGGCGAAATAGTCTGCAACGATCCAGGCAATGGCTGTGCAAATGATCAATTTTATCAGTGATAGGAACGCTGCTTTGCCCAGTCCGCGAGGGCTAAGACGGGCAACCGCAACGCCTAATGTGATCAACATGATTGGAATCGCAATTTGACCGATCAAGGACAGTGTGTTGGTCAGGAATAGGGGTGTTTCCCATCCTTGCCATAGGAACAATGCGCCCAATAGAGTGGCGGCAACCAACGGTTCACGTAACACTTTTCCCAAAGCACCTTCACCAGAAACCAGCCAGATACCGAAGGTGAAGGACAAAATCGCCATAACGGCGAAAACTACAATTGCGTTGCTTAATCCGGCTTCACCAAATGCAAACAGCGCGAGGGGTAGGCCTAAATTTCCGGTATTTCCAAAAATGAGTGGGGCCATGTAGGTGCGCGTGTTCAGGCGACCAATCTTGCAGCACAGCCATACCACCAGCGTGACGCCAACATAGGCTGCGAAGGATGCAAACGTCAGTGTGGTTAACGCGCTTGGGTCCATTTCTGCCTGCATTAGGGACACAAAAATCAGGCAGGGCACTGAAAGGGTCATCGCCAATTGGGTTACAAATTGAATGCGATATTCAAAGCCCAACTTGACCCAAGTAAAGCCAACGGATGCCAAAAGAAAAACTGGAGCGACGATCTCGAGGACTGTTAAGATAAGGGCCACAGACTGTTTCCTAAAAAAGGCTTCAAAAATTGGACAAAGGTCCCTTGCAACGTCTACTAACGAGCGATAGAGGCTGCAATAGAATGCTAAGAATTCGTGCAAAATATCATTTGGGACAAGTTGTCCGGCACAAGAAGCATCCCTTTCGGGGTGTCATATTTGACGTCGATCCTCAATTCGCAAATACGGATGATTGGTACGAGGCTATTCCTGAGGAAAGCCGCCCGATCAAAGAACAGCCATACTATCACCTTTTGGCTGAAAATGACCAAAGCTATTATGTGGCTTACGTGTCCGAACAGAACCTTTTGGCTGACTATTCTGGCGAACCAGTGGATCATCCTGATATTCCAGATTTGTTTGGCCCGTTCCAAGACGGTACATATCCGCTGCATTTTCAAATGAACTAAGGTGTTCGGCGGGCCATTGGCCCACCGTTCGTTTAGTACCCTAATGCACAGCCATCTTTACGCGCATCACTGGCCCCCTCAAGCACGCCATCTTCGCGGATTAAAATAGCTTGGCCTCCGCCGATCGCTGTGTCTGGAATGCTGACGTTGTGGCCTAGGTCACTTAGCTCTTGGCGCACAGCATCTGAATATCCGCGTTCGACCTTCATATTACCTGCATCGCTAAAGGCACGTGGCGCGTCGATTGCGTTTTGGGGGTCCATCCCGAAATCGGTTAGATTGCTGGCAAAGCGTGCGTGGCCATTGGGTTGATACGCACCCCCCATCACACCAAACGGCATGATCGGTTTGCCGTTCTGGCGGATCATTCCGGGAATGATTGTGTGCATCGGACGTTTACCGCCCTTCAATTCATTCGCGTGACCTTGTTCCAAGGTAAAACCAGCACCACGGTTCTGCATAAGTATGCCGAACTTCTCAGACGCGATGCCTGATCCGAAGCCGTGAAAGATGGAATAGATCAATGAAACCGCCATGCCATCGCGATCTACCACTGTAATATAAATAGTATCCTTATGAACGGATTCGGTTAGCGGTGCGGCAGCTTGCATCGCGCGTTTTGAATCGATCAACGCTGCCAAATTGGATGCTGTTTCTGCAGACAGCATGTGGTCGACGCGCGTGGTGTGTTCTGGATCGGCCAAGAACCGATTGCGTGCGTCATAGGCCAGCTTGGCCGCTTCGGCCTCGATGTGGGCGCGCTGGGAACCGAAGGGGTCCATTGATGCAATGTCAAATTGTGACAAGATATTCAACATCAACAACGCGGTTGCACCTTGGCCGTTTGGTGGGTGCTCAACCACTTCGATGTCTTTGTAAGTGCCACCGATAGGCGTTGTTTCATCACTCGCAGCATTTGCGAAATCTGCTGCCGTGTGGACGCCACTTGCTGCGGTAAGGCAAGATACCATGTCCTCTGCGATTTCGCCTGTGTAAAACGCATTGCGGCCCTCTTTTGCGACACGGCGCAACACCTCTGCTTGACCAGGTGAGCGGAAAATTTGCCCAACTGTTGGGGTTTTGCCATCAAACAAATACTTTTCGCGTGCAGAGCCCTGCAAAGTTCCCGCGTCATTGGCCCAGTCAAAGGCCACGCGCGGTGCCACTGGAACGCCGGCATCTGCATAGTGAATTGCTGGTGCCAAAATGCGATCAAGGCCCAGTTTGCCCACCTGTTCAGAGAGATTGCAAAATGCATCGATTGCGGTTGGAACAGTTACGGCATGGGCACTTTTCAGAGGGACAGTTGCTTGGCCCTCATTGCGCAAGGTTGCGCTGTCCAATGCAGCTGGCGCGCGACCTGATCCGTTGATGGCATGAACTTCATTGCTGCCTCCTGGAGAATATAGGACGAAACAATCGCCGCCGATCCCAGTCATCTGTGGTTCGCAGATGCCCAATAAGACGGCGCCTGCGATTGCGGCGTCCATCGCGTTGCCGCCCGCCTTTAGGATGTTAATTGCTTCTTGTGCGGCAAGGGGGTGCGACGTGGCACACATTCCATTGCTTGCAAAAACAGGGGATCGTCCGGGGAGTTGGAAATCACGCATATTATAACCTTTGCCAATCATTTGATTAGCAACCTAGCGACGGGGCGGAGGAAGTCCACTAGCAGCGATAAAGGGGGGTAGTGCCCCGGCGTTGCTAACTGGTTGGGGGCCATCAATGCGCAACGCCGAGGGAAGCTTTATGCAGCTAAAAGTAACCCTATGAAGTTGATTCAGGGCACAATTGTGTTTTGGTTGTGACCCTTTTAGTGAAAGGTGCATTTTTCTCATCTTGCGCGGTTAAGCACTTATTTTCAGGCGAATTGGTAGGTGGAATGACAAGGTGTTGATGTCGCCTGATCGCTTGTAGGTAATGTCTTGCGCAAACATCTTAATCAGAAACCATCCAAATCCACCTTCAGGTAAGTCGACAAACTGGACATCCGTTTTGGGTGCGTTGCCGATAGGCGGTTCGTCGTTTGGCATTGGTAGGCCAGTATCTGTCAGTGCAATGTACAACCCATTGTCTACCAATGTGCATTGCACGCCAATTGGCCCAGGAGTTTGTGGGTTGGGGTAAGCGTGTTCGACAATATTGTTGAGCACCTCGGCCAATACCATCTTGATTCTGTCAGTATCGTCGGACGCCAAATTCAAAGGGGCCAAGCCGTCTAACAGTTTGCTCAATGCCTTGCGCGCTGCAAACACACCGCTAATCACACTGAACCTCACGCAAAGGGTTGCAGGCTGTGAGGACATCAGAACAATCTCCTAAGTATCAAGTGGGCGGATTGCATAGTTCGTCTAGTGCACCGTCCAAAGTCGCGAACAGACTGAAAACGGTGTCCATTCGGGTCAGACAAAACACTTTATCAACAGTTGGTGTTAGCCCTGCCAACGCCAATGTTCGATCCTGCCCCTTATGTTTCATTGAGGCGACAATGGCACCCAGGCCGCTTGGTCGATAAAGTTTACAGCACTTAAATCAAGGACTACAATTTTGGTTTCATCTAGAGTTTCCGTTCGCATCGCATCCTTGAATTCAATTGCAACAGCTGCATCAATGCGGTCATCATTCGCGGATACAATTAGAATAGGGTTTTCAGTTTTGGTCGATAATTCCATTCTATACACCTATGATCGCTATGAACGCTGACACAACTAAGTCTTAAGTCTTACCAACTGGTGACGAAGACAAAGAATATTGGAGCACTTATTATGAAAAATGTCGTTATTGCAGGTGCTGCGCGCACACCAATGGGTGGGTTCCAAGGTGACTTTGAACCAATGACAGCCGCGCAATTGGGTGGCGCTGCTATCAAAGCGGCCCTTGCTGGGGCGCAAACTGATACCGTGGATGAGGTTCTGATGGGCTGTGTTTTGCCAGCGGGGCAGGGCCAAGCACCTGCGCGACAAGCTGGATTTGAGGGTGGTTTGGGCGAAGAGGTTCCTGCCACCACACTTAACAAGATGTGCGGGTCTGGTATGAAGGCTGCGATGATCGCCTATGATCAGATTGCGCTGGGCAACACGGACGTGATGATCGCGGGCGGCATGGAAAGCATGACAAACGCGCCCTACTTGCTTGAGAAAATGCGCGGTGGTGCGCGACTTGGGCATGGCAGCGTTATCGACCACATGTTCCTTGATGGTTTAGAGGACGCCTATGATAAAGGCCGCCTGATGGGCAGCTTTGCAGAGGATTGCGCCGAAGCTTTCCAATTTACCCGCGAGATCCAAGATGACTATGCGTTGGCGTCTTTATCACGCGCGATTGAGGCGCAAAGCACTGACGCTTTCGATCAAGAGATCGCACCGGTTGAGATGAGAAGCCGTAAAGGTATGGTGACCATCAATACTGATGAACAACCCGCCAAAGCACGCCCTGACAAAATCCCACAGTTGAAACCAGCGTTTCGTGAGGGGGGCACTGTAACGGCTGCCAACTCATCTTCCATTTCTGATGGGGCGGCAGCATTGGTTCTGGCCTCGCAAGACGTCGCACAAGCCAAGTGCATGACCATTCGCGCCCACATTAAGGGGCATGCCAGCCACGCTCAGGCTCCCGGCCTGTTCACCACGGCCCCAGTACCAGCGGCGCAAAAACTGCTTGAGCAAATTGGCTGGTCCAAGGATGACGTGGACCTTTGGGAAGTGAACGAGGCCTTCGCCGTTGTCCCCCTTGCCTTCATGCACGAGATGGGGATCAGCCATGACATCGTCAACGTAAATGGCGGCGCTTGTGCGCTGGGCCATCCTATTGGTGCATCTGGTGCGCGGATCATCGTGACCTTGCTAAACGCGCTGGAAAAACGTGGCCTTAAACGCGGTATCGCAGCAATTTGCATTGGTGGTGGCGAGGGTACTGCCATTGCGATTGAACGCCCTTAACCTGATCCATTTGAAAGTTAGGCCATGCAAGTTGATTACAAGTCCCTCAGCCAATCCATCGCGTCTTTGGCTGAGGGCGAAACAGACACCGTTGCGCTGATGGCGACGGTTGCCTGCGAAGTGCACAACAGTGACGACCGTTTTGATTGGACGGGGTTCTATCGTGTGACCGAACCCGAGTTGATGAAAATTGGTCCTTATCAGGGCGGGCACGGTTGTCTGGTGATTCCTTTTTCACGCGGTGTTTGTGGAGCAGCCGCACGCAGCCTTGAGGTTCAGCTGGTGGCAGACGTTGATGCGTTCCCTGGTCATATCGCTTGCGCCGGTTCAACGCGGTCTGAGTTGGTTTTGCCCGTGGTGAATGGAAATGGGGTGTTATTGGGGGTGTTTGACCTTGATAGCGATCAACCTGATGCATTCACCCAAACAGATGCTGATGCGCTGACAGCCATATTGGCGGACACGTTTAGGTTGGCAATTGCACCTTAAATTAGGCTCTTGTGAAGAAAACGCTTGATTTTTCACGCGACTCGACATCACCGTGAAATTAAGTTGTATAATTTCACGGGCCTTTCATGCTGCAAACCGACCTTAGTAAACCTGAAACCTTAGGTGCTGACCTTAGGGCCTTGCGTAAATCGCGGGGGCTTACGCTGTCGGACATGGCCGAAAGCTTGGGGCGTTCTGTGGGTTGGTTAAGTCAGGTTGAACGCGATCTGTCCAATCCGTCCATCAGTGACCTGCGCGAAATCGCAGCGCTATTGGGTGTTCCGATTTCAATGTTATTCCGGCACGCGGCTGCCCCCGCGCACGAGGCGGGTTACGTTGTGCGCCATGGTTCACGCCGTCCAATGGGATCGCATACCGCTGGCTTGGTCGAAGAACTGTTGTCACCCGACCTGACGGACGATTTCGAAATGGTGCATTCTACCTTTGAACCCTTTAGCGAAATCGCTGAACCTGTGACACGTCCGACCCAAGAGGTGGGATACCTTATCTCAGGTAAATTGGACCTTGAGATTGCGGGCCAAGTTTTCAAGATCAATCCAGGTGACAGCTTTCGCATCAAAGGCGAACCGCACCGCTGGATGAACCCCTATGATACCCCCGCCGTTGCGGTTTGGGTTATCGCCCCTCCGGTGTATTAGATGTCGTTTGAAAGCTGGATCATATTCGCTGTGTTTTGGGGGGTCTTCGTGATCACGCCAGGGCCAAATGCCGTGAACTGCATCAACAACGGTATGAACGTTGGGTTCCGTCGCGGACTTGTTGGCGTCGCAGCAATCCTGACCCAAGCAACGCTGTTTCTAATTCTATCGGCGATGGGGGTCACTGCACTGATTGCCGCCTCGCCTGTGGCGTTCAATGTGGCCAAACTGATTGGCGCAGGCTTCTTGATTTTTATCGGGGTGCGCGGCTGGATCAATGCGCGCAATCCTGCACCTGAATTGCCCAAAGGCGCGGGGTCCATCTACAGCAACGCATTGGCGATTGCGGTGATCAATCCCAAGTCTGTTGGTGGCTATCTGGCGGCCTTTTCACAGATTGTTCAACCGGATGTACCTATCTGGGACCAAATGGGGCTGATCATGCCAACCGCACTCACACTGACGGCACTGTCCTACATGGGTTTCACGGCTATCGGTGTCGGCTTAGGACGCGCGGCGATGGGTGTTGTGTTTAACGTTTGGCTGCGCCGCGCGATGGGTGCGTGCTTTGTCATCTATGGCCTGCTCTTGGGCACGGCCAGCGCACCGGGGAGAGGTTGATGCTGACAGGAAGCTGCAACTGCAAAGGCGTGACCTTTACCGTCAAAGATGGCGGTCAAAGCGTATCAGCCTGTCACTGCACGCAGTGTCGCAAACAATCAGGCCACCACTGGGCCTCTGGGTATGGCGACATTGAGAGCTTTGAAATTACAGGCGACGTGCGTTGGTTCGCCGCCTCTGAAACGTCCAAGCGGGGGTTCTGCCCGAGGTGTGGATGTTTCTTATTTTGGAAAGCGCATGCCGAGGAGGGCATGAGTTTTTCTTTGGGAGTAATCGATGGGCCTACAGGGTTCGAACTTCAAAAACACATCTTTGTCGCGGACAAAGGTGACTACTATAAAATCGCGGACAACTTGCCGCAAAGGGAGCAATAGACATGAGCGAATTTCCAACAACGGCCCGTGTGGTTGTCATCGGTGGCGGTGTAGTCGGTACATCGACACTCTATCACCTAGCTAAAGCTGGCTACAAAGATTGTGTGCTGGTTGAAAAGAACGAGCTGACCGCCGGTTCCACGTGGCACGCGGCAGGCAATGTTCCTAACTTTGCGGGGTCTTGGGCCGTGATGAACATGCAGCGGTATTCGGCTGCGATGTATCGTTCGTTGGGTGAAGATGTTGGATATCCGATGAACTACCACGTGACTGGCGCGATCCGCTTGGCCCACTCAAAAGAGCGGATGCAAGAATTCGAACGCGTTGCAGGTATGGGCCGTTATCAGGGTCTACAAATGGACATTTGCACACCCGCGGAATTGAAAGAGCTGAACCCGTTCATGGAAACCCATGATCTGGCGGGTGGTCTTTGGGATCCGTTGGATGGTGATATTGATCCGGCACAGTTGACCCAAGCACTGGCCAAGGGTGCCCGTGACGCAGGTGGCCGTATCGAACGTTTCTGTTCCGTTGTTGGCATCGAGCGCGATGGCGATGAATGGATCGTGAAAACCGAAAAAGGCGACATTCGCTGCGAAAAGGTTGTGAACTGTGGCGGCTATTATGCACAGCGCATTGGTGAGATGTTCAAACCTTGGGGCGGACGCACGGTTCCAATGGTTGTTATGTCCCACCAGTATTTCCTGACAGAGCCAATCGCAGAGCTTGAAGCGTGGACCAAAGAAAAGGGCCACAAGATGCCCATGATCCGTGACGTCGATATTTCATACTACCTTCGTCAGGATAAAAATGGCCTGAACCTTGGTCCATATGAACGGAATTGTAAGGCGCACTGGGTCACCCCTCAGGATCCAATGCCAGAAGACTTCAGCTTCCAACTGTACCCCGATGATCTGGACCGTCTGGAATTCTACATCGAGGACGCGATGGAACGTTTGCCAGTCCTTGGTACCGCTGGTATCGGCCGTAACATCAACGGTCCCATTCCCTATGCACCGGATGGTCTGCCAATGGTTGGTCCTATGCCGGGTGTTCCCAATGCATTCGAGGCACATTCATTCACTTTCGGCATCGCCCAAGGTGGTGGCGCTGGTAAGGTTGTGGCCGAATGGATCATGCACGGCGAAACTGAATTGGACATGTGGGCGATCGATCCACGTCGTTACACAGATTACGCCGATCACGACTACTGCCTGTCCAAGGCGTTGGAAACTTATGGCCACGAATACGCCATGCACTTCCCACACCACGAATGGCCGGCAGGGCGCGACAAAAAGCTATCGCCAAACCACGCCAAGCTGTTGGCATCGGGCGCACAGATGGGGGCCTACAACGGTTGGGAACGTGCCAACTGGTTCGCCCACGATGGCGATGACACATCCGAGGCCGCAACCGAAACATGGTCGCGCGAAGGGCCGTGGGTCAAACGGGTTGAGGAGGAAGTCGAGGCCTGCACAAACGCAACAGGTGTCCTCGATATGCCGGGCTTCTCGCGGTACACGCTTTCTGGCGCGGGTGCTGCCGAATGGCTACGTGGTCAAATCGCAGGGGCCTTGCCAAAAGCGGGCCGCATGAACCTTGGTTATTTCACAGACAGCCGTGGACGCATCGTGACAGAGGTGACAATCATCCGTTGGGGCGAAGACGACTTCTGGATCATGACAGCAGCCGTGGCACAGTGGCATGACCTTGAGTTCTTGCAATCACGCTTGCCAACCGATGGCTCGCTTACAATGACAGACATCACCAAAGAGTGGTCAACAGCATTGGTCACAGGCGCACAGTCACGCGATCTGTTGTCTGGCATCGTTGAAGGTGCGGACCTGACAAAAGGTTGGCTCACGTTGCAAGACGCGACCATCGCTGGCGTGCCGTGTAAACTGATGCGTATCTCGTTCTGTGGTGAATTGGGTTGGGAAGTGCACACGTCCTTTGAGGACAGCAAAGTCGCCTATGAAGTGATCCGCGATGCAGGTGCCAAACCATTCGGCATGTATGCGTTGAACTCAATGCGGATCGAAAAAGGGTACCGCACTTGGAAGGGTGATCTGTCCACAGATTACACATTGCTAGAGGGCGGCATGGAACGCTTTATCCGCTTTGACAAACCGCAAAACTTTATCGGCAAAGCTGCTTTGCTGGCTGAGAAAGAAGCGGGCGTGAAGAAGATGTTTGTGACCATGACTGTAGACGCACCGTTCGCCGATGCACCTTACATGTCGACGATCTGGAATGGTGATGAAGTGGTTGGTGAAACGACATCTGGCGACTGGGGATTCCGTGTGAATAGATCCATCGCGCTGGGCGTTGTTAAGGCGGAACTGGCAGTCCCTGGAACAGAGCTTGAGGTCGAAATCTTTGGTGCCCGTTGCAAGGCTGTTGTACACGCTGACCAACCATTATGGGATCCAGAAAACGATCGCATCCGCGCATGATAAAATGGCTTCAAAGGCAAAGCGCCGCTGTGCGCGTGTGCTTTGCCTTTGGCTATTGTGCGATCTACTATGGATTGCATTTCTTGTCTGGCGTCTTTTCTTTGGACACCGTCAAAACCGTTCTTGTGACGGTGTTCCCAATTTTATACGGCGCAGCGACGCAGCTGTTGTTTGATCCGCTGCTTACAAAATCACCCCGCCAGACGTTTCGGTTGCTTGCGTTGCCGGTGGTTTTACTCTGTGCCGTCTTACTGTTGATACAGCTTGAAACGCTTATTTGCATTGCTGTCCTGCTACCAATTTTCATGGCATTGGGGTGGTGCGGGCAATGGGTTATGCGTGCCGTTTTGCGCAAGGCGTTGGTTGATGCAACAAGCAACACCTTGAACGTGTCGTTGTTGTTGCTGCCGGTTTTTGCCGTGCCGTTGTTTGGTCAGTTTGAGTTCCCGCAGGCGCAAATGCGGGTCATGACCCAGATTGCGGTTGAAGCAACCCAAGATGTGGTTTGGACCAACACCATCGAGATTAGTGAGATCCAGCCAGAGGAGCGCGTTTGGACATTCTCCCACAATATCCTTGGCACGCCGCGTCCCATTGATGCGGTTCTGGTGGGTGACGTGCGCAAGCTGGGTTGGACGGGTGGGGTCGTGTTCGAAGAACACCTGACAGCAGTAGAATCGAATACATCAATGGCGTGGGATTTTGTCTTTAACGCGCCAGAGACCTTGGTCGCGTTTGATCCCACATTGCCCCCCAAGGTGGTATTGTGAACATGCAATCGGGGTCATACCACCTTACATCACTGCCAAACGGCGTTACCTTATTGACCTTGGAAACAAACTATTCAATCAGGACGCCAGTGAACACATATCTTGCCATTTGGGGGGAAGTGTTCTTGCAAGATTTCCATCACGCCGTCCTCAGCGTGATCAAAACCCGCAGTGAAAAGGGATAACGCAGATGATGATTTTAGATGGCGGAATGGGCCAAGAACTTGTGGCACGCGCAGGTAAAGCGACGTCGCTTTGGTCGGTCCAAGCCTTGCTTGATGCGCCTGAAGTGGTACGCCAAGTGCACGACGAATATTTCGCAGCTGGCGCTGATATCGCCACCACAAACAGCTATTCTGTTCTGCCCGACCGCCTAGAGCCACATGGCATGTTGGATCGCCTAGAAGAGCTGGCGCGTCTTGCCTGCCAACTGGCGGCTGATGCGCGTGAAGCGCACGGGTCAGGCATGGTTGCTGGCGGCTTGGGTCCGCAAGGGTTCTCTTATCAGCCCGACAAAGCCCCACCCGCAGAACAAGCGGCTGAAGCCTACGCCAAGCTGGCACAAATTCACGCGCAATACGTCGACGTGCATTTGCTTGAAACGATGTCTTCTGTGGATCAAGCACGCGGCGGCCTGATGGGCGCTGGTGTGACGGGCAAACCTGTTTGGGTTGCCTTGTCTGTGCGCGATGACGACGGCACACGTTTGCGGTCTGGCGAATTGCTTTCTGATGTTATGCCATTGTTGGAAGAGTTCAATCCTGCGGCTGTTTTCATCAACTGCTCTAAGCCCGAAGCGGTCGACACAGCCGTGCCAATCCTTGCCAAAAGTGGTCGCGTTGTCGGCGCTTATGCGAATGGTTTCACAGGTATCGCTGCGGACTTTAACAAAGTTGGCGCAACCGTTGATATGCTCAGCGCGCGCCGCGATCTTGGTCCAAACGCCTATGCCGATTTCGCTGATGGTTGGGCTGCAAACGGCGCGACCATTATCGGTGGTTGCTGCGAAGTTGGACCTGCGCACATCGCAGAACTGTCCCGACGTTTGAAAGCGACCTAAGTCATGATTGATATCGATCCTTCACATTTTGGCACCCGTGCATCGGGAGAGCCGTGGAGGGTCGATATCATTCTGGCAGAGGGGTTTGTTCTGGTGGAATTGTCAGGCGTGGTCGAAGTGCTGCGCATGGCGAACCGGATCAATCCAACCACATTGTTTGATTGGACCTATCGCTCTGTCAAAGGCGGGTATGTGTCTTGTCGTGCGGGTTTGGGGACGCTGAGTGAACCCCTGACAGATCGCCCAACGGCCGACTATGTTTTCGTCATTGGCAACACAAACTCTGATCACCCGGAACTGTCTTTGGGCACAACCATCTCGGCGTACAGCTATCGCAAGGCCAAGGTGATTTTGCTGTCCGAGGCGGCGAGTCGGTACATTTCTGAACACCCAAACGGATCTGGGGACCACACGACCCATTGGGAAAACCGCGCAGTCTTGCAGGAACGCGGTGATCCGGGTGGGGAGGGCACCTATGCCTTGGCCGTGGATGATGGGCGCGTTGTGACCTGTGCAGGAATGGGTGCGACCGTCGATTTGACGCTGAGATTGGTGGGCAATCACATGTCTGCGGCGGGTGTTATGACTGTGGCAGATATCTTGTTACATGAGAAAATCCGTGACTTCAAAACTCTTCAGCCCTTTGGCGGTAAACGCCTAAGTATGACAGGCGATAGAGAGCTGGATCAGTGTATCGAATTGATGCAATCACATATGGAAGACCCCATGCCGATTGCCGAATTGGTTACACGCGTGGGCATTTCATCGCGCTCATTAGAACGTCGTTTCCATAGCAAACTGAACACCACGCCCAACACATACTACCGTGAACTGCGCCTAAACTGGGCAAATAACCTGCTGCTGAACACCACGCTATCAGTGCGTGAGGTTGGCATGGCCTGTGGGTTCTCTAACGGATTTTCCAGCCTCTACCGCAGCTTTTTTGGGATCACACCCACCGCAATCCGGAAGACGAAAAAAGTATCGGGCCAACGGGTCTGATGAATCGAAAGCGTCAGTAATGACGTTTTTGAAGGTCTAGTTTACGCCATTTCGTGCCAAAGTGAAATCAACTTCGATTCATAAGGCTTGAACCCATGTCTGCACTTCCAAACAAAGCACGCGTTGTCATTATCGGGGGCGGTGTTATCGGCTGTTCCGTTGCCTATCACCTCACCAAATTGGGTTGGGAAGATGTGGTTCTTTTGGAACGCAAACAACTGACATCTGGCACGACGTGGCACGCTGCGGGTCTGATCGCGCAATTACGTGCAACGGCGAACATGACCAAACTGGCGAAATATTCCCAAGAATTGTACGGCGGGCTGGAAGAAGAAACAGGTGTGGCCACTGGTTTCAAACGGGTGGGGTCCATTACCGTTGCCTTGACCGAAGAACGTCGCGAAGAAATCTATCGCCAAGCGGCCATGGCCCGCGCCTTTGGTGTTGAGGTTGAAGAAATCTCAAACGAGCGCGTCCAAGAAATGTACCCGCATCTTAACCTTGAGGGTGTTGTGGGTGCTGTCTATTTGCCGCTCGACGGTCAGGGCGATCCAGCCAACATCGCATTTGCATTGGCAAAAGGCGCGCGTCAGCGCGGTGGGCTGATCAAGGAACGTGTTAAAGTGACTGGCATGGCCAAAAATGGCAGCCGCGTCACGGGCATTGATTGGACGGATGAAAACGGCAATTCAGGCCACATCGAAACGGACATGGTTGTGAACTGTGGCGGCATGTGGGGGCACGAAGTTGGACGCATGGCTGGCGTGAACGTTCCGTTGCAAGCTTGTGAACACTTTTACATCGTGACCGAGGCAATTGAGGGTCTGACGCAATTGCCAGTGCTGCGCGTCCCTGATGAGCACGCCTATTACAAAGAGGACGCGGGCAAATTCCTGTTGGGTGCGTTTGAACCAGAATCCAAACCATGGGCTGTGGACGGTATTCCCGACGACTTTGAATTTGACCAGTTGCAAGAAGATTTCGATCACTTTGAGCCAATTCTAGAGAAGGCGATCGAACGGATGCCACTGTTGGCAGAGGCGGGTATCCACACCTTCTTTAACGGTCCTGAATCCTTTACCCCAGATGATGCCTATCACCTTGGCCTTGCGCCAGAGATGGACAATTTCTGGGTCGCGGCGGGCTTTAACTCGATCGGTATTCAATCCGCTGGCGGCGCAGGTATGGCCCTGGCGGCATGGATGGATACAGGTGAAAAACCATTCGATCTGGGCGATGTAGACATCAGCCGTATGCAGCCGTTCCAAGGCAATAAACGCTATCTTGAGGCACGCTCAAAAGAGACGCTTGGTCTGCTTTATGCCGATCACTTTCCGTTTCGCCAAAAGGCAACAGCGCGCGGTGTGCGCCGCACGCCGTTCCACCAGCATCTGTTGGATCAGGGTGCCGTCATGGGCGAAATCGCAGGTTGGGAACGCGCCAACTGGTTCGCCAATGAAGGTCAGAAACCTGAATACGAATACTCATGGAAGCGCCAAAACTTCTTTGACAACGTGGCTGCCGAACACAACGCAGTGCGCAATAACGTAGGCATGTATGACATGACATCCTTTGGTAAATTGCGTGTCGAGGGCCGTGATGCAATGGTCTTTATGAACTACATCGGTGGCGGTGATTACGATGTGCCCGTTGGAAAAATTGTCTACACGCAATTCCTGAACTCCAAGGCGGGGATCGAAGCGGATGTGACCGTCACGCGGATCGAAGAGAACTGTTATCTTGTCGTGACACCCGCCGCGACGCGTCTTGCCGATCAAACATGGATGCGCCGCAATCAGGGTGATTTCAACGTGGTCATTACAGACGTGACAGCTGGCGAAGGCGTCTTGGCCGTTATGGGGCCAAACGCGCGCAAACTGCTGCAAGCCGTTTCGCCCAATGACTTTAGCAATGCGGTGAACCCATTCGGCACCGCCCAAGAAATCGAGCTGGGCATGGGCCTCGCCCGTGTGCACCGCGTGACTTATGTGGGCGAGTTGGGTTGGGAGATCTATATGCCGTCCGACATGGCGGGCCATATGTTTGAAACGCTGCATGAGGCGGGCCAAGACATGGGGCTAAAACTGTGCGGGATGCATATGATGGACACATGCCGGATAGAAAAAGGCTTCCGTCACTTTGGGCATGATATCACGTCAGAGGATCACGTTCTTGAAGCGGGCCTTGGCTTTGCTGTTAAAACCGACAAGCCTAACTTTATTGGTCGTGACGCGGTGTTGGCAAAACGCGAAACCGGGCTGGAGCAACGTTTGGTCCAGTTCAAACTGACCGACGCAGAGCCGTTGCTATACCACAACGAACCGATCCTGCGGAACGGCGAAAACGTTGGCTATTTGTCTTCGGGCGGATACGGACACCACGTGGGTGCGGCCATCGGTATGGGCTATGTGCCATGCAAAGGCGAAAGCGTGGCAGAGCTGCTGGCTTCATCATTTGAAATCGATGTGATGGGCACGCGGGTTAAAGCCGAGGCAAAGTTGAAACCGTTCTATGATCCCAAATCAGAGCGCGTGAAGGTCTAAGGTTTGAGGCGTAAACAGCTTTAACGGCAGTTTGTGCACCGAATCATTCTGATGAGCATCACAAAGGCAGTGAGTGATGAAACATCCATTTAGCGGATTTGATGCGGACATTTTGTCCGTCTTCGCGTGTTGCTGGCAACCAAATCTCATCGCCCTTTTCGAATCTTGATACGCGACGATAGATAGATTTTCACAGTTTTCTTCACCGATAGAAGTGCTTCCGATTGCAATCACACTCTCTGACACTTGGCGCAAGTTTAGGTGAATTTGAGCGCCTTTCATCTCGCCGTCAGTCTCGCAAGATCCTGAAAAGATGAAGATATATACGCCAGTTTCTGGAATTGTGATGGTTTCGCCATTCCAGACAGAAGGACCTGGTTGGGCTTTGTGGGACGTTGCGCCTAGTTTGTAACTGTCAGGACCAAATTAGATAGGCTTCCCACATTCAGCGTTTAATGTGTCAGTAATAGACGCATCCAAAACGATGCTAGGAAAACTTCTAATCGATGCAGGGTTTGAGAGTGCCATTTTAAGAATCCAAAGTGATTGTTCAAAAAATATTAATAAGTAGTCAGTTTTATATTGGGTATTACTCAAGTGGGGGAATCCATACCTTTTGTTTCGGCGGGTTTCCGCGACCCCATCATGGCCGACAGAATTGCTCTGTAATTTA
Organism: uncultured Paracoccaceae bacterium; assembly: GCA_905182105.1. Taxonomy (GTDB): domain Bacteria; phylum Pseudomonadota; class Alphaproteobacteria; order Rhodobacterales; family Rhodobacteraceae; genus Ascidiaceihabitans. The sequence goes on along the minus strand of CAJJAR010000001.1, from coordinate 316,387 downwards.
TAGTTATGGACAGCAGGAGTAGGGCTGTTACCCATAGCCAACCCAGCGAACGGAGCATCCTCATGTCAAAGCCATCTACACCTGCAAGTGGTGACACTCTATCTGGCTTCAGCTTTGCCTTTGCGGCGTATTTCTTGTGGGGTTTTCTACCGATCTATCTCAAGCTGTTGTCGCACCTGCCATCCGCCGAAGTGGTTGCGCACCGCGTGATCTGGTCGGTGCCCATCGCAGGCATCCTTCTAATTCTTTTGGTACGGACCAAGGATGTGCGCAGCGCCATCATGGATCCAAAGATGTTGGGAATGGCCTGCGTCACCGCCGCGCTGATCTCTATCAATTGGGGGATTTATGTCTGGGCGATTGCCGCTGACCGGACCCTTGATGCGGCCCTTGGGTATTACATAAACCCGCTGTTTAGTGTCGCACTTGGCGCGATTGTCCTGCGTGAAGCGTTAACCCGCGCACAGCTTGTCGCCATCGCTTTGGCCGCAGGTGCTGTTGTCGTTTTGGCGGTTTCAAATGGATCGGTGCCATGGGTGTCTTTGGGGCTGACCGTCTCATGGGGGCTGTATGCCCTTGCGAAAAAGCAACTGCCCATTGGCCCAAACCAAGGGTTCTTGCTAGAGGTGTTGATCCTACTGGTACCCGCACTGACCTATGTGACGTGGTTGGGCGTGCAGGGGCAGAACCATTTTGAACTTAGCCCAACGCGCGACACGTTGATGTTGATGGGCTGCGGTATCGTTACGGCTGTGCCGCTACTGCTGTATGCCAACGGGGCAAAGGGGCTGCAGCTGACCACCATCGCCATCATGCAATACATCGCACCGACGTTGATCTTCCTTGTTGCTGTCTTTGCCTTCGGTGAGGAATTCGGGCGTGCCCGTATGATCGCCTTTCCGATGATCTGGGCCGCATTGGTGATCTATTCGGTCTCTATGTTTCGCAAGATGCGTCGAGAGGGTTGAAAACCAAACGCACATCTGTGAACTGAGGGCATGCAAACACCCTATACCCCCCCGCACGATCCGCTTGTCATTTTGCACGACGATGCAGATGTCATTGCCGTTGATAAGCCCGCTGGCTTGCTGTCCGTCCCCGGACGGGGCGAGCATTTGGCGGATTGCCTGATCACGCGGGTGCAGCAGGTGTTTCCACATGCGTTGTTGGTGCACCGTTTGGATCGCGACACGTCAGGCGTGATGATCTTTGGGCTGAACCCACATGCACAGCGCACGTTGTCGATGGAGTTCCAAGAACGTCAAACCAAGAAGATGTATGTCGCCGGTGTTTGGGGTGTGCCCAAGGAAAAGGCAGGCACCGTCGATTTGCCATTGATCGTTGATTGGCCAAACCGCCCCTTGCAAATGGTCTGTCACGAAACCGGCAAACCCTCTGTCACCGATTGGCGGTTGCTTAAGGATCAGGGCGAGACATCGCGGATCAGATTGATACCGAAAACGGGCCGAACACATCAATTGCGTTTGCACATGTTGGCATTGGGCCACCCGATTTTAGGCGACCCGTTTTATGGACATGAACAAAGCCAGGCGTTCCCACGCATGATGCTGCACGCCGAAGAGTTGCGTGTGAAGCATCCTGAAAATGGGCAGTCGTTGCGGGTACGGGCGAAGGCACCGTTTTAGGGGGGATTGAAGGTAACCAAATTCCACTGCCTTCTGCTCACAATAAGAAATTTTCAGATCTTATTCTGGCGTCCGTCCAGAAACGGCCTTCACCTCTAGGAAGTCTTCCAACCCGCAAACGTCGGAGTGGTCAGTAACCGTGCTAGGGGCAGTGCAAGGAAGTTTCAAAGCTGTTTCACATAACACGTGCTGCAAACAAGTTGAGCCGGTTTTAAACTATATATTGTCTTGGTGCAGGTTTCCGTCGGCACCGGCAGACGTCATGTTCTAGATTTTTGGGTTGGAAGATAAATGGAGCTGTCGGACAGGAACTATTAAAGACCAGCATAGATGTGTTCGTTCTTCAAATACGGACTCGAAGTTAGAATTGGCTTTGCATTCTTAAGATGCCGGGCAACGGCACGACGTCTTTTGTGTCCCTCTAAAAAGGGACGGGCAGGTGTGTCGCAGTCGCACCAGCTTCACGATTTCAGTAGAATGCCTTTAATTTCGTTGCTATTTTTTGGCCCCAACATTTCAAATGCGTCTGGGCCTGGGAATAGGCTTTCTGAAGGAGCGCCCTCTGCCTTCACAATCTCATGTTGATCAAAAAGCAAATGCACATATGTGATCGGTTTCACATCTGATTGCAGTTTGACACCGGGGATCGGCAATAGGAATTTTGCAGCGATCAAGGCCTCCTGAGAACCAATCATGTTTTGCGCGATCTTTGAGCGGACCATCATGCGGTGCTGTTGTGACACGCGCAGTTCAGTGCGCGGCAATCCACAGCCCAACGCACCCTTTGCTATACAAACTGGCGCCATTTTACCCATCTGAAGTACGGTCGATTGTCCGATCCAACGTATGGGTCGTGGGCCATGGTCTAACGTTTCTATCAGATCCCCAATTTGCATGTCATTGATTGCACGAAGGCCCGTGGGCGTTTCCAAATTGGTGCCTTCAACAAAACACGCAAAGGATTGGAACGCGTTGTGCCAAAGCCCATTGTAGTTCGTTGATGTTATCGTATCTATGGTGGCTGATTGAATTTCTTTTTGGGCGGGCCCGCGGATATCGGTACCGTTGAAATTGGAGTTTGCTAAAAACAAATCCCCGTTTGCAGTCTGGAACATCACGACACTGTCGTAGGAGGCCGTGGTATTATCTTGGTAGGTGACAGTGATATTCACAACGGCCAAAGAGTCGAGCTGAGAGGGGCCACGATCAGTTTGTGTTGTGTCTGTTGTCGACATATTATTGGTGTCGATTGAGCCATTATTGTTTCGATCATCAAAATTTATGGTTTCCCGCGAATCGTTGAGCGGGTTAGCAGCGCTTCCAAATGTCTGTTGATAGATGCCAGTGTTCTCAACGGGCATGCTGCTTTCGTTTGAGTCCACATCGGAAAAGTTGCCTAAAAATATGACTTCTTTGGTTACGATTGCCATTGAACAGTTCCCTCAACGGTCTGATCCAAGTTGGATCACATCCAGAAATTACAATTTCTACTAAGTCCGTTCTACGTTAACTGTCTTGCACTCCTGCTCTGACGCAATGGTATCTTTGGGGGTATCTTTTGCGCGCAGTTCTTAGGTCAGTTTAGGCCCAGCTTGGTTGCCCAAAGGTGAAGGTTTAATTGCTTCGATAAAAATTGATCTACAAATACAAAAAGGGCCACCAAAAGTGGCAGCCCTTTCGTCTTAATTCCTTTAGCGCAGTGCTTACTCGGGCGTCCAACCAGAAACGGCCTTCACCTCTAGGAAGTCTTCCAACCCCCAAACACCACCTTCACGTCCGTTGCCAGATTGCTTCATGCCGCCAAACGGGGAACCTGCTGCGCGGGATGTGCCGTTCATTTCGACCATGCCAGACCGCAGTTGCGTGGCCAGACGATTGGCGCGCGCCATGTCTTGGGTTTGGACGTAGTTGGTCAAACCGTATGGCGTGTCGTTTGCGATCTCGACAGCTTCTTCCTCTGTCTCAAACGGGATGATCGCCAGCACAGGGCCAAAGATTTCCTGTTGCGCAATCGCCATCTGATTATTCACATCGGCAAAGACCGTTGGTTTCACATAGAATCCACGGTTCAGCCCCTCAGGACGCCCCGGACCACCAGCAACCAGCTTGGCACCCTCGGCGATACCAACCTCGATCATCGCTTGGATTTTGTTCCACTGGACCTCGTTCACGACAGGACCAATGTGGCGACCTTCCTCTGATGCAGGGCCTACAGTGATCTTGTCAGCGATTGCTGCAGCTTCAGCCACAACTTGATCGTAGATGCCCTTCTGGACCAACATACGGCTAGGAGCATTACAGGACTGACCTGTGTTCTGCATCATATGCATCACGCCACGCTTCACGGCCTTTTCGTCTGCATCGTCAAAGATCAGGTTGGCACCCTTGCCACCCAGCTCAAGATGCACACGTTTCAGCGTGTCTGCGGCGTTCTTGGAAATCAACGTGCCGGCACGGGTCGAACCGGTGAAGCTGACCATGTCCACATCCTTGTGACCGGATAGGGTTGAGCCAACACCAACACCGTCACCGTTCAGCATGTTGAACACACCTGCAGGGAAACCAGCCTCTTCCATCATCTCGGCAAAGACCATCGCGTTGATTGGGCTTTCCTCGGATGGCTTAAGCACCATCGTGCAACCCGCGATGGCGGCCGCGCCAACTTTTAGGGTCACTTGGTTCATCGGCCAGTTCCACGGGGTGATCAACGCAGCCACACCGACGGGTTCATAGATGATCCGATCGTTGGGCGCGTGGGATCCCAACGGGCGGCTGAATTCAAAACCCTTGGCCGCGCGGATAAAGTTCTTGAGGTGGTAAGACCCTGCGCCAACTTGGCTGGTACGAGACATCGAAATAGGGGCACCCATTTCGGCGCTCATCGCCACGGCCAAATCCTCAGCGCGGGATTCGTAAACTTCGATCAGCTTGGAAACATAGGCGATACGTTCCTCAACTGGAGTGGCCATCCATGCTGGTAACGCAGCCTTCGCCGCAGCAACGGCGGCGTTGGTGTCTGCCTCAGAACCTAGCGTGATAACGGCTGTTGGTTCTTCTGTGGATGGATCGATGACGAGATGGTCCGTGCCGCCTTGGCTTTTGACCCACTCACCGTTGATAAAAAAATCGCGTTTCTCCAGCATGACATTTCTCCCGATAACATGCAGCGGCCCTAACTTTGGGCCTCCAATTGAAAACACTGTGTCACCACATTAAATCAGTATCAAGGACGGGGGTGTATCCATACATTGCACAGGCTATCATGGACCCCGACGCTGGACCAAATAAGGAGTACCACCATGAGCCTACGTATTAACGACACGATCCCGAATATGACTGTGGAAACAGACCACGGCACGATCCAATTGCACGACTGGATTGGCAATTCTTGGGCGATCTTGTTCTCACACCCAAAGGACTTCACTCCTGTCTGCACAACTGAATTTGGCGCGGTTGCACAGCTGGCCGATGAATGGGCTGCACGCGGCACCAAAGTGATTGGTGTTTCAGTCGATGGCGTCGAGGACCACAAAAAGTGGAAAGCCGACATTGAAAAAGTTGCGGGTGCAAAAGCGGGCTTCCCAATTATTGCAGACACAGGGCTGGAAGTTTCCAAAGCCTTCGACATGCTACCTGCTGAGGCATACATGCCAGACGGACGCACACCGGCGCACAGCGCGACAGTACGTTCCGTGTTTATCATTGGCCCAGACAAACAGCTGAAGCTGTCCATGACTTACCCAATGACTGTGGGCCGCAACTTTGCCGAAGTTCTGCGCGCACTAGACGGTTTGCAAATGTCTGCCAAAGGGGTGGCAACACCAGCAAACTGGGTGCCGGGCGAAGATGTGATCATTCCACCAACCGTCAGCAACGAAGATGCGCTGGCAAAATTTGGTGAGTTCGAAATGATCCTTCCATACCTGCGCAAAACAAAAGCACCTAGCTAAGGCTGCAAATGTCATGGCCCATTTGGGCTGTGGCACTTAGATCCAATAGCAATTGTTAGACAAGCAAAAAGCCCCAGTGTTTCCACTGGGGCTTTTCTATTTCTATTGTCTTAGAAAGACTGGCTTCGGATTTACTCCTCAGCTGCTTCTTTCTTTTCTTCAACAATTTCTTCGCCAGTTGTTTGGTCAACAACTTTCATGGAAAGGCGTACCTTGCCACGGTCGTCAAAGCCCAACAATTTAACCTTAACTTCTTGGCCCTCTTTGAGGACGTCTGAAGGATGGTTCAAACGGCGGTTTTCGATTTGGGAAACGTGGACCAAACCATCGCGCTTGCCAAAGAAGTTCACGAATGCACCAAAGTCTACGATCTTAACGACCGTACCGGTGTAAACCATGCCTTCTTCTGGCTCAGCTACGATTGACCAGATCATTTCGTAGGCTTTCTTAATCGCTTCGCCATTTGGAGATGCGATCTTGATGATGCCTTCGTCGTTGATGTCGACTTTTGCGCCAGACACTTCGACGATTTCACGGATCACTTTACCACCGGAACCGATCACTTCACGGATTTTGTCCGTTGGGATCTGCATGGTTTCGATACGTGGTGCGTGCTCGGAGAATTCAGCCGCGCCAGTAAGTGATTTGTTCATTTCACCAAGGATGTGCAAACGGCCAGTACGTGCCTGCTCGAGTGCTTTTTCCATGATCTCTGGCGTAATGCCGGCGATCTTGATGTCCATTTGCAAAGACGTAATACCGTTTTCTGTACCAGCTACTTTAAAGTCCATGTCGCCCAAGTGATCTTCGTCACCCAAGATGTCAGACAAGATGGCGTATTCGCCGCTGTCTTCCATGATCAGACCCATAGCAACACCAGCAACCGCAGACTTCAACGGAACACCCGCGTCCATCATGGACAAGGAGCCACCGCAGACAGAAGCCATTGAAGACGAGCCGTTGGATTCTGTGATCTCGGATACAACGCGAACAGTGTATGGGAAATCAGTTGCAGCAGGAAGAACAGCCTGCAATGCGCGCCATGCCAATTTACCATGACCGATTTCACGACGGCCTGGGCCAGACACACGACCAACTTCACCAACTGAATATGGAGGGAAGTTATAGTGTAGCAAGAAGTTGGATTTGAAGTTGCCGTGCAGTGCGTCGATGAACTGCTCGTCGTCTCCGGTACCCAAAGTTGTTACGACCAAACCTTGTGTTTCACCGCGTGTGAACAATGCTGAACCGTGTGTACGTGGCAACATGCCCGTTTCACAAACGATGTCGCGAATTTCGTCAGTCGCACGACCGTCGATACGCTTACCAGTTTTAACAACGTCACCACGAAGGATGCCAGCTTCTAGGCCCTTCATTGCGGAACCAAGGTTCACATCGGCTTGTTGCTCTTCAGTCAACGCATCCATGATCACAGCGCGTGCTGCTGAAACAGCAGATGTACGCTCTTGCTTGTCACCAATTGCGAATGCAGCGCGCATGTCTTTTTCGCCAGCTTTAGTAACGGCTGCGGACAGCTCAGAGTAATCAGGTGCTTGGAAGTCGAACGGTTCTTTCGCAGCACCTTCAGCCAATTCAACGATCAAGTCGATCACTGGTTGGATGGATTCGTGTGCAAATTTAACAGCGCCCAGCATTTCAGCTTCGGAAAGTTCATAAGCTTCTGATTCAACCATCATCACCGCGTCTTTAGTACCGGCAACAACAAGGTCCAAGCGTTGCTCAGGCTTCAGGCGAAGGTCCTGCATGTCGTCAACTTCTGGGTTCAGGATGTATTCGCCATCCTCAAAACCAACGCGACAAGCAGCGATAGGACCGCGGAATGGTGCGCCAGAAATAGTCAATGCAGCTGAGGCAGCGATCATCGCAACCATGTCTGGGTCGTTAACCAAGTCGTGGGATAGAACAGTACACATGACCAAAACTTCGTTTTTGAAGCCAGGGACGAACAGTGGGCGAATCGGACGGTCGATCAAACGAGCAGTCAGCGTTTCTTTCTCGGTGGGGCGTGCCTCACGCTTGAAGAAGCCGCCTGGTACTTTACCAGCAGCATAGTATTTCTCTTGGTAGTGCACAGTCAGAGGGAAGAAGTCCTGACCTGGCTTTTGCTTACGTGCATAAGTGACGTTGGCCATAACGGATGTCTCGCCCAATGTGGCGATGACAGAACCGTCGGCTTGACGCGCGACTTTGCCGGTTTCCAGTGTAAGCGTCTCTTCGCCCCACTGCATAGATTTTTTTGTTAAGTTAAACATCTAAGTTTCCTTGTTGGCCCATTGGCCTTTGCATAGGGGCCGAATTGCCCCTGACTCCTGTATCTTGTAATTCAACCGCCGGAGTCCGAGCGACAGATTTCAGATATGGCGGCCATACAGTAGAAAACTGCTCTTGGAAAGAGAATTGGATCAAAGGGCTATTTTGAAGGGGTTTTGGGCAAAATTGTCTGCGACAGATTAACGAAACTATAATGTTGGTTTGCTAATTTCGCTGCATGCAGTATTGCGGTTGGACAACCATAAAAAAATCACGAGCAGAATATGACCGATAAAACTGATAATTCTTCAAATATGGCCGCCCGCAATTGGGTCCAGGTTTTAAAGAAATACCGTGAACCCAATAGCTTGCGCAGCAGCTTCGAGTTGGGGGTCAGTGTTGTCCCGTTCATCATTTTGTGGGTTTTGGCCTGTTGGATCGCAAATTACAGCTACATCGCCGCTTTAGGTATTTCCGCTATCAACGGCTGTTTCTTGCTGCGGTTGTTCTGTATTCAGCATGACTGTGGACACGGATCTTTTTTTGACAACCGCACCGTCAGCGACTGGACCGGTCGCGCACTCGGCATCCTAACACTGACACCATACGACGTATGGCGCCGCACCCATTCGATTCACCATAGCCACGCAGGTGATTTGGATCAACGCGGCATCGGTGACGTGATGACATTGACGGTCGAAGAGTATCACCAGCGCAGCCGCTGGGGCCGCTTATTGTACCGGGCATATCGCCACCCAATCGTAATGTTTGGCATTGGTCCAACCTATTTATTCTTTTTGACCAACCGTATTCCATGGTCTGACTTCAGCCAAAAGAAAGACTGGATAAGTGCAATGGGCACCAATCTGGCTATCGCAATCCTACTCACGATTATTGTGAAGTTTGGTGGCTGGCAGGCCCTGTTCCTCGTGTTCCTTCCAACAACTTTGATCGCTGCAACAACAGGTGTTTGGTTGTTTTATGTGCAGCACCAGTTTGAAACGACACATTGGGAAGAAAACCATGACTGGCAAGTTCACGAAGCCGCGCTTCACGGCTCGTCACACTATGACCTGCCTCCAATCTTGCAGTGGTTCTCTGCGAACATCGGTATCCACCACGTACACCACTTGTATAGCCGCATCCCGTTCTACCGATTGACCGAAGTATTGCGCGATCATGAAGAGCTAGCAAATTCCAGCAGCCGTATGAACCTGCGCGAAAGCTTCAAGTGCGCAAGCCTTGATCTGTGGGACAGCACCAACAAGCGTCTGGTGTCCTTTGCTACAGCGCACAAACTCAAGCACGGCTAAATCTCCTTGATTGATTATTTGGTTTTTATTCCCGCCTGTTTCGCTATCAATTTAGCGTTCGGGCCGAACAACCTGATGGCACTGACCAACGGCGCACAGCGTGGTGTTTGCTTTGCCGTGATTGCCAGCTTGGGTCGCTTGATCGCCTTTATACCTATGATCGTTGTTAGCGCCTTGGGAATGGGGCTTATCCTTTCCGCCTCTGGCGTGGTCTTTACCGCGATCAAACTCGTTGGGGCGGCTTATCTAATCTATCTGGGTGTCAAAATTCTAAGGTCGTCATCCCAAGCAGACGGTAACATGGTTGAGAGACAAGCCCTCACTTTAGGGCAGGCATTTTGGCACGAAGGCTTTGTGGCTCTTGGAAACCCCAAAGCTATTTTGGTCTTTGCTGCGTTCTTTCCACAGTTTGTTGTCAGTGAAGCATATGCACAAAGTTACACAATCATTGGTTTAATCTTTCTCCTGCTCGAAGCAGTGGCGATCCTAATCTATGCATTATTGGGTCGTTTGGCAGCACGCTCTGCGACGCTAAATTTACAATGGATTCAAAGGGCTTCGGGTATTGGGATGATTGTATTTGGTGCCCTCCTTTTGCTTGCTCAACGCCCAGCCTGATGTGTTTCAGAAAAGGTGGTTGCCTGACTTTCGCGTGATCCTATCAAAAACTCTGGCTATGAGTTGGGAAATAATCGCATTTCCTAAGCAGCAGAAATGAAGGATTTTCAAATGACTGACACAACCACACGCTCATTGCCAAAAATGAACGCCTACACCCTAGGCCTTTTTTTTGTTGCTGGCTTTTTCGTCACCAACGCTTTTGACCTTTGGGGCCAAGTGATCAGCCCTGGTTTGGGCTTTGCCAACCTTTCACCGCACGGCTTAGCCAAAAGCCTCTTGGGCACACTTGGTTTGCCAAACAGCAACTTTGCCGCCTACTTCGTTCACTTCTACTTGGTCGGTTTGATTGGTTACCCAATCAGTTGGATGTTTATCTTTGCACCACTTTGGCAGCGCGTCATCGGTGAAACACATTGGCTCATTCCATCAGCAATCTAAGACTTTGATTTGTGGATTTTCGCAATTGGTGGCGTCACATTGGTCGCAGGGTTGCCGTTTTTCCTGAACTTCACTGGCATCACTTGGGTCGCTTTGGTCGGTCGCGTTGTCTACGGCATCGTCATGGTCGCAGTGCTTAAGCGCATCGACCGTTTATAACGCGCAACCGCGCATGTTAAAAATAGGCGCACCGTGTGCGCACGAGGGGCTTTTTTGGGCAACTCGTTTTTCTTACGCATTCTGGGGATTTTTAATCCGACCTCTGATGAATCGATCAATATCCCCAAACGCTTTAGCCGCGTTTCTTCCTTTTTGGCGCTCAGGACCCACCAGATCGAATCCCGTTTATAAGAGGACGCTAGGTTTGACAGAAACAGCCATGCAGAGCCATTTGCTTTGATGATTTCCTCAAATTCTTCGGACAGTGGTACATTGCGATTCGCAGAGGTGTACCCTTTGTCATCTGATCGGTTGTGAAACAGCTCCAAACCTGCTGGCGTCATCTTTTCAAGGGCGATCAGTTCATTGACCTTCTTAACGTTCAACGCAATCCGAGCGCTTGCTTTCGTGCGCGGTGTGAAACGGATCTTATAGCTCTCATTGTCGATGCTTTTTTGGATGCCATCGATCCAGCCAATGCACAGGGCAACGTCGACAGATTCAGACTACGGGATGCTGTCGCGCTCCGTACTTTTTCTAAGATATCCAACTGAGACGTCAGTGGCGTTTGGGTTGTTCTTGAACCACGCTTCAAAGGTATCTTGGTTGGTGAAGAAAACTGCCTTTTCCATTTGTCATGTTCCTTTGTCCCTAAGGCCTTAACCAATAGTTACCCGTCTTATTCAAACGTTAACAGGAGGTCGAAGTTAAAAAGGTATGAACGCGGGTGTCCGCCTCAAACTGTACAAATTTGGATGCGAATTGCACAGTTTCTGGATAATCCTCTAAATCCGCATAAATCGTGCAGTTCAAACTGCACAGTCCAGATGACATTCTGTACATTGCGCATCTGAAACGCCACCGCACGGTGGGTCAAGTCCAGCGAACGCAGCCCAACAAAAAACGCCCGCTGCAAGCAACGGGCGTTTTCAGAATTATCGTCGAGGATACGCTTAGCGGCGTAGGCCAAGACGGCTAATGATAGATTGGTAACGTGCTTCGTCTTTAGCGCGGGCATAGTCTAGCAGCTTACGACGTGTCGCAACCATCTTAAGCAGACCACGGCGGCCGTGGTTGTCTTTTTTGTGTGTTTTAAAGTGCTCTGTCAAAGTCGCGATGCGTGAAGACAGGATTGCAACTTGAACTTCAGGTGAACCTGTATCGCCTTCTTTGATGGCAAATTCTTTCATCAAGCGTGCTTTTTCTTCTGGTGTAATCGACATCGGGGTCTCCTTTAAAAGGTTAATGTGATGGCGCAGCCCGGGATGTCGTCCAGTGCAGGCCCATGGAGGTGTCGCCATGAATGATTCCATAGCAGACAACGGCGTATAGGAAATTTCTGGAGCTATGGCAAAGGAAAACTGAGATAACCCTTTAAACGTTGGCGATGATGCCCGTTTTTGCGAGGCTTTTGGCGATTAGCGCTATGTCTGTCAGCGCAATATCACTGTCTGTATCCACATCTGCAACAGCTTTGCTGTTCATTAGAATTTGCGTCAAATCAGCGACGGTTGGATGGGGGGCGAGGTCGATGGTTGGTTCATCACCGGCCGCATCTTCCCAGACCAAAACGATGCTATCCTCGTCCGCGTTAAAGTCGATTATTTGGGCTGCATGCCCCTCAGTGATCCAGTCACCCACCACTATGGTATCGTCAACAGCACCGGCTGTGACGATATCATCTTGGCCCGCTAGGATGGTGTCATCACCACCACTGCCGTTCAAAAAATCAGCTTGGTCAATGTCTTGAGTGCCAGATATCGCTGTATCGTTCTTGACTTCATTCAACAAATTGTTGCCCCAACCACCAAACAGACTGTTGTTGCCTAGGCCGCCTGACAGCGTGTCATCGTCCAACCCACCTTGCAGCGCATCGGCCCCGATATCTCTCGATAGGTTGTCGTTTTCAGCCGATCCTTGGAGCGCGTCATTTCCAGCGCCGCCATGCATCGTGTCATTGGAATTGTTGCCATACAATGTGTCGTCGTCATCGCCGCCATAGAGAGCGTCATTTCCGGCTTCACGGTGCAAGGTATCTGCACCATCTGCACCCAGCAATTGATCGTCCCCATCGGCACCTTGAAGGTCATCATCAACTTCACTTCCGTCGATAGTATCTTGACCATCATACCCACCTATTTGGTCGTCACCTTGGCCGCCCAACAGGTTGTCACTACTGTTGGTGCCGGAAAGGATATCGTCCTCGGGGGTGCCAACAGCGCTTGGTTCCAAATTGTTGGAATCATCGTTTGCGCCAGTTTCGATAAACGTCACAGCGCCCACTGCCATCATACCCATTAAATCAGCCAACCAAAGCATACCGAATCCTAAAACCAATCCATTTGAACAGTTCCATAGAACCACATTGCTTAGATCCTTACAAAAGGATCAGAACTATTTGGTTAATGCGACTTTTGATTGTGAAACGTCTTGCCAGCTTTCTGGCTGTTGGGTGTAGGGCAGGTACAATGGATGCTTAGGATGTCCCTGTTTGGAAAGGCCCAAGTGGAACAATGGCCGTTGCGTTTTTTCAAGTATTACAGCCACTAGCGCACCACGATCCATATGTGCGCCGTGCGTTCCCCAAGCCGCAATAATGGTATCGGCCCATGCTGCGCTCTCAGCCAAAGTCGCATCATTGTGGGGGCCAATGGGGTCAGTTGCAGCCTTCATATTGCGTGGGTCTGTATCGCGCCAGGCAAAGATGTTGGTGACCCGAAAGCCACCAAACCCAAGGGTGCGGGCGCGGCGTTCACAGCGCTCAACTGTTGGGTCGTTTTGCACCTCAGTGGCGGTTGATGGGTTGAGCATCACAAACAGCACTTTGTCAGCCTGATGATCCCACACACGCGTCAAACTATAGCGGTAGCGTTCGCAGTCTGAATAAACGGCTGTTGAGGGCGCATCGCCCTTGGTGTGGGTGCGTGTGATCATGACTGCTTAGGTATTGAACACGCGGCTTGGGTGGAGTTCGCCAGCCTTATAGCGACCAACCGCAACGGCTTTGCCATCCAAAGATGCCCAGCACTCATCGCCGTATTCGACATCAGATGCCATCACCATGCCGGGGTTGCCATTGCTCATACGCACGGCTCCTTCAGGTGTGGCGCTGACCTGCGGTAGATCCTGTAATCCCTCTTCAAGGGGGCGTAAATATGTGTCTAACTCTGGCTGCTTTGCCAGTTCGTTGATCTGCTCAAGAGAGATGCCATCAGCAGCATCGAAAGGACCAGACCAGATGCGGCGCAACTCGCGCACGTGTCCGAAACAACCCAATGCTTCGCCCAAATCACGTGCGATTGAGCGAACATATCCGCCTTTGCCACATGTCATTTCAAGTGTGACGTGATCGGCGTCTGGGCGATCCGTCATAATCAATTCGTCGACCCATAAAGGGCGTGCTGCCAATTCAAGGCTTTCACCGTCACGTGCCAGTTTATAGGCGCGTTGGCCGTCGATCTTTACCGCTGAGAACTGTGGTGGAACTTGCATGATGTCGCCAATAAATTGGCCCAATGTGTCTTTGATTTGTGCGTCTTCTGGACGTGCATCAGATGTTTTCTGAATCTCGCCATCTGCATCATCAGTGTTGGTCGACTGACCAAGACGGACTGTGAAGGTGTAAGCCTTCAAGGCATCTGTGATGTAGGGCACTGTCTTTGTGGCCTCACCCAAAGCAACAGCTAGAACACCAGTGGCATCAGGATCAAGGGTGCCCGCGTGGCCCGCCTTTTTCGCATCGAATGCCCACTTCACTTTATTTACTACAGCAGTTGAGGTTAGGCCTGCTGGTTTATCTACAACCAACCATCCAGAAATATCGCGTCCCTTACGTGTACGGCCCATGTGTTTGTCCTATCGAGAATGTCATAAATGCAGAGTGGCCGAGTATCGCGCGTGCGGAGTGCTGTCAATTCTCAGGAACGACTGTGCCAATGATTGGCCCAAGGCGGCGGCCTATATCGTTGCGCCCTATCTGTGGTGCGTACAGTCTGCTGACGTTACCATCCATGAACAAAGCTTGGGGTAATTTTAGGTGGTCGCGAAAGAAGCTGCCAAATTCGTGGAAGGTGACGATGTCGTTTGAAATGGCAAAAACGGCGGTGATCCCATCAGCCGTTGTTCCGACAGCATTGCGGATGTAACGCGATGTGCCGGTGGCTAAAAAACGCGGGTGCAATTCGCCGTCAATGACCAGCATCGGACCGGATTGGGTCGCGTATGTGCAGGCTGGCTTTTTAACAAGGTAGCGCAATGTCTCGATCACGTTGGCCTGCTTATCTTGCAGACACAAAACACCGTTTGGTAGTAAGCCGAAATTACCCGGACCTGCATTGGGGATGACGCGCATGATTTCCACGCCATCTTCGATGTGGTGACCAACTGGGGAACGGTCTTCATGATACATTCCCGCGTTCATCGCAAAACCAAGCGTTTTGCCAGAGCCCTGGAGCGCATTGTTTAGGATCCCAAAGTGACCATAGGGTACGCCCGCGTCATCGTTCAAAAATAGGCGCAGGGTTTCAGTGTTCATATCGACAGTGCAGATTGAGTAGGCGTTGTCGGCGTAGGTCACATCCTCACAAGTGGCTGCTTGTGCCACTCCAAACATAACCATCCATGCCAACGCGGCCCGCAAAATCATTCAGGTGTATTCACCTCTTCAACGTCAACTTTTGCGATGTCGCGTGCGACATTTTCTTGAGCCAACATTTTACGTGTCGCATCCATCTGATCGTAGGTGTCATCCAACTGAAAGCGCAACTCTGGTGAGTGTTTGAGCGCTAGCTTTTTGGTGATCGTTCTCCGGATGTCATACATGTTCTTGGCCAATAGCTTTAGAATGCCATCTTTGCCTTCGCCGCCTAAGGGAAGGATGTAACAGGTTGCGATCTTTAGATCGGCAGATACCCGTACTTCGCCCACAGTAATCGACATGCGGCTGAGTTCGATGTCATGAACATCGCCGCGTGAAAGGATTTCAGACAATGCGCGACGAATTAATTCGCCGACGCGCAATTGGCGCTGGGATGGTCCGCGCCCTTCGGATGATTTGTTCTTAGCCATAAAAGTGCATGTAAGGCGACTCGTGCCCTTTGCCAAGCGTCACGTGGCAGGATAGGTGTTTAAGCGAATATGCGTGAATAAGGATAAGCGAAATGACCACATTGCCAGGAATTGTTGTGACAGGAGCTTCCGGCCGGATGGGCCAAATGCTGATCAAAGTGATTAACGACAGCGATCGCGCAACGCTTGTTGGGGCAATCGAACGTTCTGGGCATGGCTGGGTTGGTCGTGACGTGGGCGAGGCGATGGGCGGTTCTGCACAAGGCGTTGTTGTAACGGATGATGCACAAGCGGCTATTTTCAACGCACAGGTCGTCATCGATTTCACAGCGCCGTCTGCAACAGTCGCGTTTGCCGAAATGGCCGCTAATGCTGGCGTTGTTCATGTGATTGGTACCACAGGCATGACTGCGGATGAGATCGCACTGCTTGCGCCACTCGCTGACCGTGCTGTCATCGTGCGTGCAGGTAACATGAGCTTGGGTGTGAATTTGCTGACCCAATTGACGAAGAAAGTCGCGGCTGCCTTGGATGAAGATTTTGATATCGAAGTGATCGAAGCGCACCACCACCACAAAGTGGATGCGCCGTCAGGCACTGCATTGATGTTGGGTGAAGCGGCTGCTGAGGGGCGTGGTGTTGTGCTAGCCGATGCAATGGACAGTGGCCGACATGGGATTACTGGTGCCCGCAAGCGTGGCGATATTGGTTTTAGCGCGATCCGTGGTGGCGACATTGTGGGTGAACATGACGTTATGTTTGCAGCTGCGGGTGAACGTATCGTTTTGCGTCACATGGCGACTGATCGCGCCGTGTTCGCACGTGGTGCGTTGAAGGCTGCGTTGTGGGGTTTTAAACAAACACCCGGTGAATATGACATGTTGGATGTACTTGGCCTGAACGACTGATTTAGTTTTAATTAGGCGCGAATTCGCCCCAATAGCTTAAGTTTGGCCAAAGTCTTGCCCCACAAAGTGATCTGGTGCCTGCTAGACGGCGTAATGTTAGTAACACGTACGTAGGGAAAAACGTAATGCGAAAACTATCACTTGTTCTTGGGTGTGCTGCGGCTTTGTTTGCTGGGTCTGCTTCGGCTGAATTGGCAATAGTTAGCAGCCAATCTGATTTCGTACGTTTGATTACCGGTAAAACCCTTTCACGCCCTCTGATCAAAATTAAAGTTGCAGAAGATGGTAGGATTTCGGGCAAAGGCGCACTCTGGGCTGTCACAGGCGACTGGACGTGGCGCGATGGGTTCTTTTGCCGGAGCCTTTATTGGGGTGGATCCGAATTGGGCTATAACTGTCAAGAAGTGCGTGCCAGCGAAGGGCGAGTTCGATTTACTTCTGATGGTGGTGAAGGCGATTCAGCCGACTTTAAACTGAATTAGTTTTGTGATCGCCTAGAAATCGACGGCGATCCCTTTTCTTTCCCAATCTCCAAAACGAACTGGTTCCGGTCCTTTTCGGCCGCCCAATTCAGTTGGTAGCGTGAATTCGCCCTGTTCTTTGCGGCGCGTTTCGGCCTCTGCTAGCGCACGATTTGCGGCTTCGGGTAAATCCTTTGAGATATCAGTCATCGATTGGGTTCCTTTGCGGCCATGACGTTGATATACGCCGTGCCTTGTCAGGGACAAGCCCTGTACCGAAATTGCGATGCGAATGGCGAAGGATCAATTCAATGACAGACAAGCGCACCGATACAGGCGTCCAAGCGCGGAGAAGCGCAGTTTATGTGTTGGATCAGGTTCTGGGTGAGGGCAAATTGATGTCCGAAGTCCTAGCCGCTGGTGCGCTTGATAAATTGGAACCCGCAGATCGGGCGCGGGCCCAACGGCTGGCAACTGAAACGTTGCGTGGCTTGGAACGCGCCGATCGAGTGCTTCATAAACATCTGCAGAAAAATCCACCGCTTATGGTGCGCAATGTGTTGCGGGTTGGGACCGTTGAGTTGTGCCAAGGCGCAGCTGCACACGGCGTGGTCAATGCGATGGTTCAGTTGATTTCTGGGCATAAGCGATACGATAAACTAAAAGGTCTAACCAACGCAGTTTTGCGCAAGGTTGCGGCCACTGGGCCAGAGGCATGGCACGCTTTACGCCCGCCACGTATGCCGAAATGGTTGCGCAGCCCACTGTCCCAAGCTTGGGGCAACGAGGCGATGGCGATTATGGAAATCGCACATTTTGTTGGGGCACCTTTGGATTTGACACCACGTGATGGTGACGCTGCAGCGTTGGCCGCTCGTGTTGGTGGATCAGTTTTGCCGACAGGGTCTGTTCGTTTGGCGGATGCTGGTCAGGTATCGACAATGGATGGCTATAGCGAAGGTGCTTGGTGGGTTCAGGATGCAGCTGCGGCAATCCCTGCGCGAATCCTTGCGCCAGGGGATGGTGAAAATGTTCTGGATCTTTGCGCAGCCCCAGGTGGCAAGACGATGCAATTGTCGGCAATGGGGGCGAATGTTACGGCCGTTGATGTTTCTATATCCCGCATGGCGCGTGTCGAAGAAAACTTGGCGCGCGTTGGATTGAAAGCAGTTGTTCGTGTGGCTGATGCCCTTACCCTTGAGGGTGAATTTGATGCGATCTTGCTGGATGCCCCATGTTCTGCAACAGGTACGATCCGCCGGCATCCTGATCTTCCACATGCAAAAGATGGCTCAGAATTTGGTGAGCTGATTGATCTTCAGGCGCGTATTCTAGATCACGCATGGACTTTGCTAAAATCTGGTGGGCGTTTGGTGTTTTGTACCTGTTCGCTTTTGCCGGATGAAGGCGAAGTTCAAGTTGAAGAGGCGCTAAAGCGTCATTCAGATATGAGTGTGAATCGTGATGCGTTGGGCATTGAAGGTGTTGATCCGTCTTGGACAACGACCGAGGGCGGTTTGCGTTTGCGTCCAGACTATTGGCCAGATTTGGGTGGCATGGATGGCTTCTATATCGCAGTGCTGACCAAAGCGTCTTAATTTTGGCAAAATTGGTGGCTTTCTGACCTTAACAGGGTATTAATCTTTCAAACGCCCCTAGAGCGTAAGAAGGCAGAGCACCATGTCAAATCCAAATGGGTTCACCGCGCGCAAAGCGCGTTTCCTAAATCGTGTATATGCACGACTTGCGACCCGCACACGGGCCGCAACAGGATTTGTGTCTTCGCCAGAACCTCGAACCATCGGTAGTTTTGCAAAAGGCCGCCAATTGGTTGCTGGAAATTTTCTGTTTGCTGGATATTTGATCGAAGCCCCCAATGCATCAATTTGGGCGCTCAAAGCCCCTAATGCTGCGTTCGAGGGCGATTTGCATGGTTTCGCATGGATGGACGATTTGGCCGCTGTTGGTGACACGTTTTCACGAGCAAGCATGCAATCTTGGCTATTGGAGTGGATCAACCAATTTGGGCGTGGCTCAGGTGCGGGGTGGACACCTGATCTGACGGGTCGCCGCCTTATTCGCTGGATCAACCATGCTCAATTTGTTTTGCGCGGCCAAGAAAGTGATCGCTCCGATGCATTCTATTTATCGCTTGCCCAACAGGCGACCTTTTTGTCCAAACGCTGGCATAGTGCGAGTCCTGGTTTACCGCGCTTTGAGGCGCTTACAGGGCTGATTTACGCAGGCCTTTCCTTGCAAGGTATGGAGGGCTTGGCCAAACCTGCAATAAAAGCTTTGGCTAAAGAATGCGCTGTTCAGGTCGATAGTGAGGGTGGGTTGCCAACACGCAATCCTGAAGAGTTACTTGCGGTCTATGTGTTGCTGACATGGTCGGCCATAGCACTGGAAGAAGCTGGCCTTGAGGTGCCAGTTGAGCATCTGGGTGCGATTGAGCGCATCACCCCAACGCTGCGGACTTTGCGCCACTCTGATGGTGGGTTAGCCCGTTTTCACGGTGGCGGACGTGGGCAAGAAGGTTGGTTGGATCACGCACTGGCAGCGGCTGGTATCAAGACTAGCCAACCGGATGGGTTATCCATGGGCTTTGCGCGGTTGTCTGCTGGGCGGACCAGCGTGATTGTCGACGCAGCGGTTCCGCCGCGTGGAAGCGCTTCGCGCAGTGGACATGCTTCTACTCTGGCATTCGAATTGACATCTGGTCGTCGCCCTCTGGTCGTGAACTGTGGATCTGGTGCGCCTTTTGGTGCTGAGTGGCGGCGCGCTGGGCGTGCAACGCCATCGCATTCGACCGTGGTTTTGGATGGGTATTCAAGCGCGCGACTTGGCGATGCTGACCGCGCTAGCAGTTTGGAAACTTTGATTGATGCACCAAAGCACGTGCCGATCGAGGTTAGCCAAGCCCCAGATGGTCTTCGGTTTCAGGGCGGCCATGATGGATTTTGTGATATCCATGGTCTAACGCATGCGCGCACACTTGAGCTAACCTTTGATGGCCGCGGTCTGGCTGGTGAAGACATGTTACTGGCGATTGAAGACGCCCAGAAACGTCAGTTCGATCGTTCCATGGACGATGTACGCCTTGGTGGAGTGCCGTTTGATGTGCGATTTCATCTCCATCCAGAAGTCGGTGCAACACTAGATTTGGGCGGTGTGGCGGTCTCAATGGCGCTGAAAAGCGGTGAAATCTGGGTTTTTCGTCATGATGGAAAATTTAATTTAGCCTTAGAGCCAAGCGTTTACCTGGAAACTGGCAGATTAAAGCCACGTGCATCGCAACAGGTCGTTCTATCTGGCCGCGCAGTAGAGTATGCCACGCGCATTCGGTGGTCTTTGTCCAAGGCGCAGGAAACTGCGATTGGGGTCAGAGACTTGAACCGTGATGAACCTGACCTAGCTAACTGACTTCAAAGGACCAATTCCAAATGACTGATCTCTACCCTGTTCGCTGCGCTCTGCTTTCTGTTTCTGATAAAACCGGATTGGTTGCTTTTGGCACCGCATTAGCCACGCGTGGAGTTGAATTGCTCAGCACAGGCGGTACCGCAAAAACGCTACGTGATGCAGGTTTGACCGTTAAAGATGTTTCTGAGGTTACAGGTTTTCCGGAAATGATGGATGGTCGCGTTAAGACGCTTCATCCTGTTGTGCATGGTGGCTTGTTGGCGCTGCGCGACAATGATGAACACGTTGCTGCGATGGACACACACGATATCGGTGCAATCGACTTGGTCGTTGTGAATCTGTACCCATTTGAAGAGACTCTCAAACGTGGCGCTGAATATGCTGAAATGATCGAGAATATCGATATTGGTGGTCCTGCGATGATCCGTTCGGGTGCTAAGAACCACGGCTTTGTAAACGTGATTGTGGATGTTGAGGACTATGACGTCGTCCTTGCCGAACTTGAAGCCAACGATGGCCAAACCTCATACGCATTGCGTCAGCGGTTGGCTCAGACAGCGTATGCCCGTACCGCTGCATATGACACTGCCGTGAGCACATGGATGGCCTCACAAATTGGTGAGACACCGCGCCGTCGCACCGTTGGCGGAACACTGGCGCAAACATTGCGTTATGGTGAAAATCCACACCAAGCAGCAGCCTTTTATACCGATGGTTCTTTGCGCCCAGGCGTTGCGACTGCGCAGCAGCACCAAGGTAAAGAACTGTCTTACAATAATATCAATGACACAGATGCGGCATTTGAATTGGTCAGCGAATTTGATCCAAGCGAAGGTCCGGCTGTCGCTATCATCAAGCACGCGAACCCGTGCGGCGTTGCACGTGGTGATACATTGGCTCAAGCATATTCACGCGCATTCGATTGCGATCGCACCAGCGCGTTTGGCGGGATTATTGCGGTTAATCAACCGCTTGATGGTCCAACAGCAGAAGAAATCAGCGCGATTTTCACTGAGGTGGTGATTGCCCCCGGTGCTGATGACGCGGCACGTGCAGTGTTCGCAAAGAAAAAGAACCTGCGTTTATTGACCACAGACGGGTTGGCTGATGCCAAGGCTGCCGGTCAAATAATTCGCCAAGTGGCTGGTGGCTACCTGTTCCAAGACAAAGACAACGGCTTCATCACACTGGACGATTTGAAAGTTGTGACCAAACGTGCGCCAACAGACCAAGAATTGTCAGACTTGATGTTTGCATGGACTGTAGCCAAGCACGTTAAATCCAACGCGATCATCTACGTCAAAGATGGTGCAACAGTTGGTGTTGGCGCTGGGCAAATGAGCCGCGTCGACAGCACACGGATTGCCGCGCGAAAAGCCATTGATATGGCTGAAGCCATGGGTTTACCAGCGCCGCTAACCAAAGGATCTGTTGTGGCGTCTGACGCGTTCTTCCCATTCGCTGATGGTCTGATCACTGCGGCTGAAGCAGGTGCAACCGCTCTTGTTCAACCGGGTGGCTCAATGCGCGATGACGAAGTTATCGCTGCTGCTGATGAAGCAGGGTTGGCAATGGTATTTACTGGCATGCGCCACTTCCGTCACTAAGGAGCCTACGATGCGATTGATGTTTCTTGCTGGATTTCTTGCGTCCTTGGCCGATCAGGTCAGCAAGTATGTTGTGATACATATGATGGGTATCTCAGCCAGCAAAGGCATGGACGTTCTCCCACCAGTTTTAAACTTACGCTACGGTGAAAACCGTGGCGTAAACTTTGGCCTATTTGGAAGTGACTCTGAGGTGACACGCTGGACGCTCATCGGCGTTGCAGTAATCATTTGCATAACAGTCGTTGTTTGGGTCGCGCGAAACGCCCAACCAAAAATCGTGCATATAGCTGCAGGATTGCTGATCGGTGGGGCACTTGGGAATGTATTTGACCGCATATATTATGGTTATGTTCTAGACTTTTTGAACACCTCTTGCTGTGGTTGGACTAATCCGACTGTTTACAATGTTGGTGATATTTTTATCTTCGCTGGCGCACTTGGACTCGTATTCTTTGCCAAAGATAATAGGCCAAAGGAAAACGGGGCGTGACATCAGGGTAAAGCCTGCGATATTGCTACCTAAGATTACCTGTGGGTGATCATTGATTGAGTTTGGGAGAAACCAGATGCGCCAGATGCGTCCCTTTGTGATTTCACTTTTGGTGGTGTCTTTGACAGCCTGTGCCAATGATGGTCTGCGTAAGTTTGATGCACCAGGGGACGGACCAGACGATTTTTTGGTAAGCCCAAGTAAGCCTTTGCAAGAGCCCGTCAGTTATGCGGCTTTGCCTGCTCCAACGCCAGGTCAAGGTAACCTTGTTGACGCGACGCCTCTTGAAGATGCTGTTGCGGCTTTGGGCGGCCGTCGAGGCGATTTAAATAGGAGTATTCCTGCGCGTGATGGCGCGATCGTTCAGCACGCAAGCCGTTTTGGTGTGACACCGAATGTACGCGCTGAACTGGCGGCTAAAGATGCTGCTTTTCGCAAGTCGAAAATTCGGTTTACCCAGTTCCGTATCGTGAAAGATGATCTCTACGGCGAAGCTTATAAGGGCCAAGCCTTAGATCCAAATGAGATTGCACGCCTATATCGCAATAGTGGTATTGCAACACCAACGGCTCCACTGTTCAACTGATCCAAAATCTCACGTTCCTGCGATTACTATTGAAAGCGAGGGTGTGTTGCATATGTTTTGGGACAAGACTTGACCCAACTAAAGGATCACTGATGACCCGAATGCGCGCCTTGTTGGCCACGCTTATGCTGTCGACGCCACTTTCAGCCATGGCTGCTGAAGATCCCGTTACAACCTTTGTTTTAGACAACGGAATGCAAGTTGTCGTTGTTGAAGATCATCGCGCGCCAGTCGTTCAACATATGGTTTGGTACCGCGCCGGATCAGCAGATGAACCTAAAGGGGCATCAGGTGTTGCACACTTTCTTGAGCACCTGTTGTTTAAAGCAACGGATAAATTAGAAGCGGGCGAGTTTTCGGCTATAGTTTCTGCCAATGGTGGCCGTGACAACGCGTTCACCAGTTACGACTATACAGCATACTATCAGCGTATTGCGGCGGACCGTCTTGAGCTGATGATGGGTATGGAAAGTGACCGGATGCGCAACATCCTTCTCACTCCAGCCAATATCGAGACAGAGCGTGACGTGATTATCGAAGAACGCAATCAGCGGACTGAGAATAGCGCCAGTGCTTTGTTCTCCGAACAGATGCGTGCGGTGCAATATCACAATCATCGTTACGGCGTGCCTGTCATTGGATGGATGCACGAAATGGAAACGCTGGATTTGGATGATGCGCTGTTGTTCTATGAAATCTACTATTCCCCAAACAACGCTATCCTAGTTGTTTCTGGTGACGTGACCCCAGAAGGGGTGCGCGAATTAGCTGAAAAATATTATGGCGTTATTCCTTCCAATCCTGCCCTGCCTGAACGGTTGCGCACCGAGGAACCACCCCAAACCGCCGAGCGTCGCGTGATCTTTCGCGATGCACGTGTGGCGCAACCTTATGTAAGCCGTTCATATTTGGCTCCAGAACGGGATCAAGGTGCACAAAAAGAAGCAGCAGCATTAACGTTGCTGGCTGAAATCTTGGGTGGTGGCACGACATCATATCTGACGGAGAAGCTGCAGTTCGATACGCAGGTCGCGGTGTATTCGTCGGTCTATTATCGTGGGACATCTTTGGATGACACGACCTTCAATATGATTGTTGTACCTGCTCCTGGTGTAACCCTTCAGGAGGCCGAGGATGCGATGGACGTCGCAGTTGCTAGCTTCATGAAGGAGGGTGTCGATCCTGTACAGCTAGAACGTTTGAAAAAGCAGCTTCGCGCACAGCAGATTTATGCACGCGACAACGTTGATGGGATAGCACAGCGATATGGTTCGGCTTTGACCACTGGGTTGACAGTAGAAGACGTTCAAGCATGGCCTGAAATTTTGCAAGCTATTACGCCTGAAGAAATCATGGCGGCGGCCCAAAAGGTGATTATTCCAGAGACCTCAGTTACGGGATGGTTGATGAAAGAACAGGAGCAAGGCCAATGAGAATTTTTAGCGCTCTGGTTATTAGTTTTCTGACCGTATTACCCGCACAGGCAGAAGTGAAAATTCAAGAAGTCATTTCACCTGGTGGAATTACCGCTTGGTTGGTTGAAGAACCGTCGATCCCTTTCATGGCACTTGAATTGCGGTTTCGTGGAGGTGGGTCGCTAGATCGTCCAGGGAAACGTGGCGCGCTAAACCTAATGACTGGGTTGTTGGAAGAGGGGGCTGGGGACTTAGACTCGCGTGGCTTTGCCCGTGCCGTTGAAGATTTGGCTGCTAGTTTTTCCTATAACCTGAATTTGGACTCATTGTCCGTTTCAGCAAGGTTTTTGTCTGAAAGCCGCGATGATGCAGTTGCACTTTTGCGTTCATCTATTGTTGATCCAAACTTTAACGAACCTGATATCGAACGGGTGCGTGGGCAAGTTTTTGCAGGTTTGTTGTCGGACACGACTGATCCTGATGCAATCGTGGGCGCTGCGTTCAATCGAATGACGTTTGGAGATCATCCTTATGCAACTGATTTGTCCGGAACCAACGAAAGTGTAGCTGCATTGACCCGTGGGGATTTACTAAATGCGCATAGCGATATCTTTGCAAAAGATCGCCTGTATGTCGGTGCGGTTGGAGATATTACACCTGCTGCACTGGGCATTCTGGTGGACGAGTTGTTGGGTGATTTGCCCGAGATCGGTGCCCCCCAACCTAAGGCTGCTGAGGTAACAATAGAGGGTGGCATAACAGTTGTTGATTTTGATACGCCGCAATCTGTCGCCTTGTTCGGGCACAGAGGGATTGGCCTCGAAAGCACTGACTAC
This sequence comes from uncultured Paracoccaceae bacterium, assembly GCA_905182105.1. GTDB lineage: Bacteria > Pseudomonadota > Alphaproteobacteria > Rhodobacterales > Rhodobacteraceae > Ascidiaceihabitans. The sequence goes on along the minus strand of CAJJAR010000001.1, from coordinate 291,193 downwards.
TTCGCGGCGACAATTCTCAATCATGTCTTGGGCGGGGGTTCCTTTGAGAGTCGTCTTATGAACGAAGTACGCGAAAAACGCGGTCTAACTTATGGGGTCAGCACGTTCCTTGTGCCGCGTGATCACGCGGCAACCTATCAGGGGCAAGTTGCATCAGCCAATGATCGCATTGCAGAAGCCATTTCAGTGATCCGTGACGAGTGGTCGAAGGCAGCTGAAAAGGGTGTGACAGCTGAAGAGCTGCGCAATGCCAAGACCTATATCACTGGTGCCTATCCACTGCGGTTTGATGGGAATGCACCCATCGCGCGGATCATGGTCGGGATGCAGATGATCGGCTTTCCAATTGATTACATTGCGATCCGCAACGACAAGGTCGGGGCGGTGACATTGGAAGACGTCAATCGTGTTGCAGCTGAGCTGTTAGATGCAGATGGATTGCATTTCGTGGTTGTTGGTAAGCCAGTTGGCTTAGCGACAGGCCCATTGCCTGAATAAAAAATAGCGCCCGGCATTGCTGCTGGGCGCAAAAAATTATTCGCCGTATGGGATCCAGATGTTTTTGATCTCTGTCGCGGCAACAAGGAATTCTTTCCCTTCGCCAGCGGATGACAACCAATCACGGGCTTGCCCGTTATTCACCCATGTGCGTTTGACGTTTGTGGCGCTGCCAGCTTCAATGTCTTTGCTCAGATCAGACCCTGAGAAAGACCAAACTGCATTGATGTCCATGTGTTCTGCCATCGTTTTTGCAACATCAACATGCGCGCCGGTGAGGATATTAACGACACCACCTGGCACGTCTGAGGTGTCGAGTACTTGGAAGAAGTCTGTGGCGATCAATGAAAACGCCTCTGATGCACTCAGGATCACACGGTTGCCCATCGCGATGGCAGGGGCCATGAGCGATATAAGACCGAGCAAAGGTGCAGTGTCCGGGCATAGCGCTGCGATGACGCCTACGGGTTCCTTCATGGCAAGTGCTGTACCGCGCATTGGAACGCCATGCACTTGGCCGTCGTATTTGTCCGCCCATGCTGCATAGGTGAATAGACGGCTGATGGACGCCTCGACCTCTTTTTGACCACTGTTGCCACCTTGTAAGGCGTTTAGGCGATCAGCGAATTCTTCTGCCCGTGCGCTTAGGTTTTCAGCAATGAAGTACAGAATCTGCGCACGCAAATGGCCTGTGGTTTTTGACCATCCCTTCGCTGTGTTTGCTGCTTCTACAGCGTTTCTAACATCTTTGCGGGATGCGTTTGAAGCATGGCCAACCAGTTTTCCAGATTTGGCGAAGACTGCGGTAGAATAGCCGCTGTCAGGACGCGCTTGTTTGCCGCCGATGTACAGTTTTGCTGTTCGATCCAAATCCTCGGTGGTGCCTTTGTTACCTTCAAAGGCTGTGATTGGTTTCAATGGCTTCGTTTGGCCCTTGGCTTTGGTGTAGGCGCTTAGACCTTCCCAGCCTCCTTCGCGGCCAACACCGCTTTCGCGCACACCACCAAAGCCGGCAGCAGCGTCAAACATGTTGGTGCCGTTGATCCACACAACGCCAGCGGCAAGCTTTGGTGCAATGTCAAGCGCAAGATTAATGTTCTCGCTCCAAACCGTTGCGGCCAAGCCGTAGCGCGTGTTGTTGGCGACCTCGACAGCTTCCGCAGGAGTGCGGAACGTTGTGGCGCATAAGACAGGACCAAAGATTTCTTCCTGCATCAGCGTGTCAGCTGGGTGAAGATCAGTGATCAACGTCGGTGGATAGAATAGGCCATCCTCAGGCAATGCAGCACTTGATTGGTGCATGGTTCCTGCGGTGTTTTCAGCCACCATGCGGGTTATTGTATCAAGTTGAGATTGGTCGACGATAGCACCGACATCGATGCACTTATCCAGTGGGCTCCCTATGCGCAGTTTGTCCATGCGGACTTTGAGCTTGGCATAGAAGGTTTCTGCAATTGGTTCTTGAACCAATAGACGTGAACCGGCGCAGCATACCTGTCCTTGATTAAACCAAATGGCGTCAACCAATCCCTCAACGGCTGAATCTAAATCAGCGTCGTCAAATACGATGTAGGGCGATTTGCCGCCCAGCTCTAGCGTCAGTGCCTTGCCCGATCCTGCAGTGGCTTTACGGATCTGTTTCCCAACTGCTGTCGAGCCTGTGAAAGCAATCTTGTCCACGTCAGCGGCGACAATCATTTCGCCCACAGTGCCATCGCCTGTCACGATGTTTACGACCCCATCGGGCACACCAGCTTCTTTGCAGACGTCCGCAAACAACAAAGCTGTAAGTGATGTGTATTCAGCGGGTTTCAAAACAACTGTATTACCCATCGCTAAAGCAGGTGCGATTTTCCATGACATCATGAGCAGTGGGAAGTTCCATGGAACAATTTGACCGCACACACCCAAGGCTTCGCGGTCAGGCAATTCACTATCCATCAATTGGGCCATACCAGCGTGATAATAGAAATGACGCTGTGCCAAAGGAATATCGATGTCGCGACTTTCGCGGATAGGTTTGCCGTTGTCTAATGTTTCGAGCACGGCAAACAAACGGCTGTGCTTTTGCAACAGGCGGGCGATGGCATACAAGATGCGCGCGCGGCCATGTCCACCTAATGCTGCCCATTTCGGTTGTGCTTTGCGTGCGGCTGAAACAGCAAAATCTACATCTGCTTGTGTCGCTTGGCTGATGGTCGCCAATACGTTTCCATTCGCAGGGTTTTTGCTATCAAAACCCTTACCAGCTTCGGTCAATGACCCGTCGATGAAATGGCCAAATTTGCCACCTTGGTCGACAATCCAAGCCAACGCCTCCGCGGCATTTTCAGGAGCTGTGCCGTAGTCCATGCTCTGGAATATATCTTTGACTGTCATGATTAGGGTCTTTCTATCGGATGTCGTGTGAGGCAAGGTATGGGGGCTAGCCCATTGGATTTCTATGGCTGGCGGAATATGCGCCGGTCAGGTGATGTTCCAGTTGACGTTCAATATCCCCTAACAAGGAAGAAGCGCCAAAACGGAATAAGTCAGGCTGAAGCCAGTGACCTCCCAATTCTTCCTTAATCAAAGCGAGGTAGGTAATCGCATCTTTCGCTTTTGAAATGCCGCCCGCTGGTTTGTAACCGATGCGATAACCCGTGCGTTCAAAATAGTCGCGAATGGCGCGGATCATAACGAGAGTCACAGGTAGGGTCGCATTGACGCTTTCCTTACCGGTTGATGTTTTAATAAAGTCAGCACCAGCCATCATACACACCAGCGAGGCGCGCGCGACATTGCGTAGAGAACCCAGTTCGCCAGTCGCTAGGATCGCCTTAACATGGGCGTCACCACAGGCTTTGCGCATGGCTTTCATTTCGTCATATAGCTTTTGCCAATCGCCTGTCAGCACGTGACGACGCGAGATGACGATGTCGATTTCCCTAGCGCCCGCTGCAACGCTTTCTTTGATTTCTTGGATGCGTAGGTGAAGTGGCGAAAGTCCTGCAGGGAAGCCAGTTGAAACAGCTGCGACTGGAATGTTCGTTCCGACAAGTGCGCGAACAGCAGCTGGGATCATCTCGTGATACACACACACAGCTCCGGTCGTCAGTCCGGTCATTTCAAGCTGCGCGAGGACGCTAGCGTTCACAGGCTGACGAGCTTTAGCACACAAACGACCAACACGCATTTCGGTGTCATCGCCAGACAAAGTTGTCAGGTCAATGCAGCAGACGGCTTTCAGTAACCACGCAGCTTGATGCTCTTTTTTGACAGAGCGGCGGGCTGGCAATGCAACGCATCGACGTTCAATGGCTGATGTGTTCGCCTGAACCCGAGAAACCCAATCTAGGTCGAGTTCCATGCCGGGATTCCTTGGCTCAGTGACCTGAGGCAATTGTGCGACGCTTTGGTTCGCGGTGTCGTTGGATGTTTGTTTGGCTAGTGGATTGTGCATTGGGCACCTCATTGCGCAGTTGCAGCATTCAAAAGTTACATGGGATTACGACAAAGGCAAGCACGGTTTGATAATGGTGTGTGGTAATTTATGGCACTGGACGAAAGACAATCGTATAAAAATTGAAGGTTCATTTTAATTGTTTAATTTCTGAGTATTAGATTTTTAGTGCAATTCTGGTGGTTAGTTTTTTCTTGCTCGAAGTCACAATGTACCACCATACTTCGATTCAGCCGCATTCAAGACGGCGTTTACTCAGGGATGGTACGAAAATGACTGATTCAACAGGGTCCTATTCAGACCCAAATCAAACACCACCTTTGGCACAAGCCGTGCCATTAGGTCTTCAGCACGTATTGGCAATGTTCGCGAGTAACGTGACACCTTCTATTATTGTTGCTGGTGCAGCAGGTCTTGCATTCGGTAGCGCCGAACAAGTTTATCTTATTCAAATGGCAATGTTGTTCGCTGGTATCGCGACATTGTTCCAAACTGTTGGCTTTGGCCCAGTTGGTGCCCGTCTTCCAATTATGCAGGGCACCAGCTTTGCGTTCGTTGGTGTTTTGGCTGGTATTGCCGCAACACAAGGTTTGAGCGTGGCGCTGACTGCCTGCCTAATTGGTGGCCTCATCCACTTCGCTCTTGGTTCAGTAATCAAGAACTTGCGCTGGATGTTCCCGCCGTTGATCACTGGTTTGGTGATCTTGGCAATCGGCCTTTATCTGATCCCAGTTGCGATTAAGTATGCAGCCGGTGGTGCCGCAGATTTCCAAATGGCAGCTGATAGCTTTGGTTCTTTGAAGCACTGGTCAGTAGCGCTTAGTGTTGTGGCTGTTGCACTAGGCCTAAAGTTTTTCACTAAAGGCGCATTGAGCAATTCAGCAATTTTGGTTGGCCTTGTTGTTGGCTATGCTCTTGCATTCTCTTTGGGTATGGTGAACTTCGGTGCTGTTTCAAAAGCAAGCTGGATCACATCAATCAAGCCACTTCCATACGGTTTTGAATTCAGTTTTTGGGCAGTATTTGCTGTGACGTTGGTTTCCATCGTTTCAGCGATCGAAACTGTTGGCGATGTTTCGGCGACAACCAAAGCTGGCGCTGGACGTGAAGCAACCGACGAAGAAATCTCTGGCGCAACTTACGCTGATGGTTTGGGTACAGCTGTTGCTGCGGTCTTTGGTGGCTTGCCAAACACATCTTTTAGCCAAAACGTAGGTATCATTGGTATGACAGGCGTCATGAGCCGCCACGTTGTGACAATCGGTGGTATCGTTTTGATCATCTGTGGCCTGATGCCAAAAATTGGCGCAGTTATAGCCTCTATGCCGTTTCCAGTTTTGGGTGGTGGTGTGATCGTGATGTTCGGGATGGTTGCTGCAGCAGGTCTTAATATGCTGAGCGAAGTCGAAATGAACCGTCGCAACATGATTATTATTGCTGTGTCACTTGCTGTTGGCCTTGGTCTGAACCTTGTTCCATCCGCTGTACAGCACGTACCGGGCGTATTGCGTACATTGCTAACAAGCGCTGTGGCACCAACAGCGATCTTGGCAATTGCCATGAACCTGATCTTGCCAGACGACGTTTAATACGAACTACGTCTAAAATGATGGGGGGCAGGCGTGTTGAAACGCTTGCCCCTTTTTCTATTTTCGTGTCCATCTAGTTGGGAAAGCCAACAGAGGGTTCATCATGAAAGACGACAACTTCCTTCGCGCCAATAACGCTAAGCACATGTGGCACCCGATGGGTCACCCTGGCGAAGCGATCGAGCATGCTCCGACAATCATTGAGACTGCTCGAGGTTCAACCATCAAAGACATCGATGGGCACGAAGCGGTAGACGCCGTTGGTGGGTTGTGGTGCGTTAACCTTGGTTATTCAAATGACGTTGTTAAAGACGCAATTGCCAAACAGCTTTATGACTTGCCGTACTATTCAGCGTTTGCTGGTACGTCTAATCCTTCTGCTATTGAGGCGTCATATGCGGTACGTGAGTTTTTTGCCGAAGATGGCATGGCACGCGTGTTCTTTACGTCTGGTGGATCAGACTCGGTTGAGACGTGCTTGCGACTTGCGCGCCAGTATCACCGGATAAAGGGAGAGCCGAACCGCACAAAGTTCCTTAGCCTGAAAAAGGGCTATCACGGGACCCACTTTGGTGGCGCATCTGTAAACGGTAACAACCGTTTTCGTATTAATTACGAACCTTTACTGCCGGGCTGCTTCCACATGCCCAGCCCATACACTTATCGCAATCCTTTCAATGAAACGGATCCCACAGTTTTGGCGCAGAACATTGCCGCTGCGATGGAAGACGAGATCATGTTCCAAGGTGCGGGCAGCATTGCAGCGTTCATCATGGAGCCGATCCAAGGTGCCGGGGGTGTCATCGTGCCAAACGAGACCTTCATGCCGCTGATGCGCGAAATTTGCGACCGTCACGGCATCCTGATGATTGCGGATGAGGTTATCACGGGGTTTGGTCGTACAGGTGCGTGGTCAGGCAGTCGTCATTGGGGCGTGAAACCAGATATGATGTGCTGTGCAAAAGGGATCACATCGGGGTATTTTCCAGTGGGTGCCGCATTGATGAGTGATGCTGTGGCTGAAGTCTTTGAAAACGGTGGTGAAGAGGCTGCGATTTTCCATGGCTATACATATTCAGCACACCCTGTTGGCGCAGCTGCAGTCACGGCATGCCTCAGTGAAACCATACGTCTGGATACAAAGACAAACGCGGCAGCTCGTGGTGCCCAATTGTTTGATGGATGCGTTGCCTTGATGGAGAAGTATGACATCGTTGGCGATGTGCGTGGTGGACACGGATTGATGACTGGAGTTGAGATCGTGTCTGATGCTGCGGCCAAGACACCAATGGATATGCCAACGATGAAGAAGATACATCAAGCCACTTATGACGCAGGTGTCATGGTGCGGTTGGGTGGGAATAACATTTTGATGTCTCCACCTTTGGTGATCACGAAAGACGAAGTTGACCGTGTGCTTGGCGCCTTAGATACGGGATTGAGCGCGATTTAATCGGTATATTGGCCCATTAACCATTCTCGAAGTTGATGGGTCAGATCCGCTTATGCGGTGACTTGGCTGCTGGCAGAATCGGCATGTTTGGTGCTAGGTATTGGGGTATGGAAACAAGCAGACCCAATATCCACGAAAACCTGCCGGTTATTCGCCAACTTGATGACGCAGCAATCAATCGCATTGCTGCGGGTGAAGTTGTTGAACGACCAGCGTCAGCCGTCAAAGAGTTGGTTGAGAACGCGATCGATGCGGGCGCACGGCGTATTTCCATTGATATTGCAGATGGTGGCAAAACGTTGATCCGCGTGACGGACGACGGCTGCGGTATTGCAGGTCATGATTTGCCGTTGGCCTTATCACGCCATGCTACGTCAAAGATCGACGGCTCTGACCTGCTTAATATTCACACCTTTGGTTTTCGTGGAGAGGCACTGCCGTCACTGGGTGCCGTTGGCCGTCTTAACATCACCTCACGCGTTCAAGGTTCTGAAGCTTTTGAGATCAATGTTGAAGGTGGCGACTTAGGGCCAGTGCGCCCTGCTGCTTTGAATGGCGGCACAGTCATAACTTTGCGTGACTTGTTTTATGCAACTCCAGCACGACTGAAGTTTTTGCGCACCGACCGCGCAGAAACTACGGCCATTAATGATATAGTTAAGCGCCTTGCGATGGCGGAACCTTTTGTACGGTTTGAGTTACGAGATGTGAGTGGCGATAGTCCACGCACCACCTTCATGGCAGAAGCCGAAAATGGCGATATGTTTGATGCGTTGCATGGGCGGTTGGCGACTGTTTTGGGGTGTGAGTTTGCAGATAACTCCCTGAAAATTGACGCACTGCGCGAAGGATTGCATCTAACAGGGTATGCTGCATTGCCAACCTATTCGCGTGGCTCCGCTGTGCAACAGTATCTGTTCGTAAACGGTCGTCCTGTACGGGATAAACTATTGGTTGGTGCATTGCGTGGAGCCTACTTTGACTTTCTGAGCCGCGATCGTCATCCAGCGGCTGCCCTGTTCCTTGACTGCGATCCGAAGCTTGTGGACGTCAACGTTCATCCTGCAAAATCAGAGGTACGCTTTCGCGATCCTGGTCTTGCGCGTGGGTTAATTGTATCGGCATTGCGCCAAGGATTGGCAGAGGCAGGGCATCGTGCATCGACCACAGTTGCTGGTGCAACTTTGGGGGCGATGACACAGGAGCCTATTGGTGGTCCGCGTGTCTATCAGATGGACCGTCCCTCAATCGGATCACGTTTAACGTCCTACCAATCACAAGCGCCGGGTTTCGCGGAAATGACCCACGCCTATAGTGGGCAAGTGGTTGAGCAAGAGCAGGTGAATGAGACACCGACAGAGGATTTTCCACTGGGTACAGCTCGCGGTCAGGTTCATGAGAATTACATTATAGCACAGACGGCAACCGGCATGGTTATCGTTGATCAGCATGCAGCGCATGAGCGATTGGTGTACGAGAAATTAAAAAATCAAATGGCGGTGAATGGGGTCGCGGCTCAAGCCTTGCTGATCCCAGAAATTGTTGAGCTGTCGGACGGCGATTGTGCTCGTTTGCTTGAAGTGGCGGACGAATTGGCACGTTTTGGTTTAGGTATTGAGCCCTTTGGTGGAGGTGCAATTGCTATTCGCGAAACTCCTGCCATTTTGGGTGAGGTGAATGCGCGTGCTATGATCCTTGATATTTTGGACGAACTTGCGGACCAGGGCAGCTCCAATATGGTACAAGCTAAGGTCGAAGCGATCCTTAGTTGCGTGGCCTGCCACGGTTCTATTCGCTCGGGTCGTTGGATGCGGGCTGAAGAAATGAACGCGCTTTTGCGCGAAATGGAAGTAACCCCGCATTCGGGGCAATGCAACCACGGACGCCCTACCTATGTAGAGCTGAAGTTGGCAGATATTGAACGGTTGTTTGGACGCACATGATTGAGATTTCAGGACAGAAATATGCCTTTAGCGATCCATTGATCATTTTGGGATTGGTGGCTGTCGCTGTGGTCATTTTGATCGTGGTGATGTTGATGGTCGTGGTGCGGTCGGCAGGGCGTTCCGCGGCGGCTGCGGCACCGCTGGCGAATCAGATGGGCATCCTTGGCCAGCATGTTCAGCAGCTGAATATGGGGCAGGCCGCGTTGCAAGGCGGTTTGCAAACCGTGTCCGATACGCAGGTAAATGCACAGGCCCAGATTACCAACACGATGGAAGTTCGATTAGCTGCCGTTCAACAGCAAATGCAGGACCGTTTGGCAGAGAACGCTATGCGTGCCCAGCACTCGATGGCAGAGATGCAAGAGCGGATGAAAGAAACGTTGAACGGTTCATCGAAACAAACCACGGTTAGTTTGGCGCAGCTTCAAGAACGTCTCGTTTCTATCGACAAAGCACAGGACAATATTGCGAAATTGTCTGGGGATGTTTTGTCGTTGCAGGACATCCTAAGCAACAAACAAACGCGTGGTGCTTTTGGCGAAATTCAACTGAACGACATTGTTGGTAAAGCATTGCCAAAGGACAGTTTTCGGCTGCAAGCGACCCTTAGCAACGGCAAGCGTGCCGACTGTTTGATTGCATTGCCGAACCCACCTGGCCCAATTGTGATCGACAGCAAATTCCCCCTTGAAGCCTATGAGGCATTGCGTCGGGCCAAGACTGATTGGGAGGTCAACGAGGCTGGCAAAGCGATGCGTGTTTCGGTGAAAAAGCACATCCGTGATATCAGTGAGAAATATATCATCGAGGGCGAGACTGCAGATGGTGCGTTGATGTTCCTACCGTCCGAAGCGGTATATGCAGAGCTCCACGCAAATTTTCCTGAACTTGTTCGTGATGGTTTTGATCACCGTGTTTGGATTGTTTCACCAACGACCTGTATGGCCACGCTGAATACAATGCGTGCAATTCTTAAGGATGCTCGTATGCGTGAACAGGCGGGTGCTATACGCTCAACCCTAAAAAGCTTGCACCGCGATGTTGAGTTGGTTGTTGAACGTGTCGACAAACTGAATACCCACTTTGGTCAAGCACGCAAAGATTTGGACGGAATTAGTACAGCTGCTGAACGTGCAGGAAAACGTGCGGCGCGTTTGGATAATTTTGATTTTGAAGAATTGACGCCAGAGGAACAAAACAACGTGGTGCCTTTGGCCAAGCCTGAGCCTTAATACGTCACTGAGAAGGGTCTCATTTGCACTGCAGTTCAAGATCAATCAATTTACGTTTACGCCAAAGCCCACCACCGCATCCGGTTAAGTTGCCATCGGCACCAACAATCCTGTTACAGGGAATGAGTATCAAAATTTGGTTTGCGCCATTGGCGCGCGCAACTGCACGGGTAGCTGAGGGGCGGTTGATATCTTGTGCAAGTCCCGCGTAGGTTTGAATTTCTCCCGCTGGAAGCGCCATCAGCGCATGCCAAGCTAATTTGGTAAACGAAGTGCCATGGAGTGCCAGAGGGACGTTGAACGCCGCCCTTTGACCTTCAAAGTATTCAGTCAGTTCTGCTTTGGTTTGTTCAAGTGGTTTGGTTGTTCCAAGCCCAATCCCACCAGTTGCTTTCTGCAGACGACTGAGCTCGGCGGGTAAAGCTTTGCGATCCGTGAACTCTAGCAAGTGAAGATGTGTGTTATCTGCCACCACGATCATTGGGCCAAGTTTGGTTTGAAACCAATCAGCACGTAATAATGCTGTGTCTGAGAATGCACTGGGTTTGATCCCAACCATCTTTGCAAACGCCGTGCACGAGCGAGATCTAGAAATGTGGTGCCGAATGTACGTTTAAAGACACGCCTTATTGTAGAAAGATTATAGCCCAACGCATTAATCCCGTCCTCGGACCATCGATACGTTGGGTCGTTGTCCAGTCGTGTGAGGAGATCGCGAACGGCAGGATCGTTAGGTACCATTGCGTGCATTGGATGGCACCGTTTGCAAGGATCAAAACTAGTGTTGATGCACTCGGATAGACTGCAGTAAAAGGTACAGTTCTTGCGCTTTGGTTTACGAGCCGGGCAGCTCAAACGGAAAAAAACACCTATCGAATTTACGCCAACAAACACGCTACCATCATAGGTGGGGTCACGGTCTAAAAGGGTGGTGTATAGGTTGTCATCGTCTGGAAGGGCAAAAATCATAGCCATAGCTTAAACCTGGAAGAAAACTATGGCCGACTGAAATTGGGCAGTTATTTAAAATAAAGCCTAGTGCGTCGTTTATATGCGAATAAAGCTCTGCATGATACGGGGGAGGATACCCTTAAAGCGCAGTGGCGCGTCGCTTACCGCAAGACAAATACAATCTTCATGGATGTCCGCCATCGGCGTGTGCTCAAGGTCGCTGTCAGCGATGTCGACATCACCAAGGCCAAAATACCCATCGTCGTCTTGGAAAGCACCTTGCAAAACCATTGTCATCTCAAGGCCGTGGTGACCGTGATCTGGCATAGCTGCACCGGCTGGGATCATCAAAAGGCGTGCGCTTGCTTGTTTTGATGTTGGTAAAATAGCTTGCTTTACACCCATGCCGATGGGGCGCCACTTAATTTCGCTCAGGTCACCACCAATGTAGTCCTGCAGCGGGCTTGGAAGTATAGATGGCTTTTTGGCGATCGGTGCTTTGGTTGTTGGCACGCCTTGCTCAATCATCGCAATCGTCGCGGCAAAGCTGTCGGGCTGCATCTGAGTGTTGAGGATATCGTGTTCATCCAACAAGACACCGCCAACGGCATCGCATGCCGCTAATTGAGCGCGGCAAGCATCACACAACGAAACATGCGTTGCGACCATAAGATTAAAAGCCTCAGGCAAAGTGCCTGCTGAGTAGCCCATCAGGATTTCATCCGTCAGATGATGTTTGATATCTATGCTCATCATTTTGTTCATTTCATCGTTTGGCGTAAACGCTCGAGGGCCAACCTAATTCGCGATTTGATCGTGCCAAGGGGCAGACCCGTTTTTTTAGCGATTTCGCTGTGGGACAAATCCCCAAAATACGCCTGTTCTATAAGTTCTCTTTGTGCTGCTGGAAGTATTGTTAACGCCTTGCTAAGGATCTCAGTTTCTTGCTGCAGCGCTAAAACATCGGTTTGATCCGGTTCTTCTTCTGGACCCCATGTGAGGTCCTCAGGTTCCGGACGACGTTGTTTGCGTAGGATGTCAATTTTTCGATTTCGGGCGATTGTAAAGATCCAAGTCGCAACAGAAGCGCGAGATGGGTCGAACAAGTGTGCTTTGCGCCAAAGGGTCACCATTACTTCTTGGGCGCATTCCTCGGCAATGGAGCCATCGGCACCAGAATTGATTAGAAATCCCTTCACTCGGGGGGCAAAGTGGGCGTAGAGTTCTGCAAATGCTGCTTTGTCAGCGTCATCGCGGATGCGGTGGACATGAGAAATCCATAAATTACGTTTATTTACATTTTTCACGCGTTCCGAACCCACTGCAACCAAACGGGTTGCAGCCGTCTGAAAATTAACCGATCTTTCCGTCGGTAACACATTTTGAGGGCGAGCTAACATATAAAATTTACGGTTGAAGTGCTGAATTGGATCAAATTTCTTTTTTTTGCGTTTTAACATCCGATTTCGAGCGTGGCGCGTAGACTTATCAAACGCATTAATCAGGACTATATCCTCATGCCATCCGACCAACCAAACTCGACGCCTCAAAAAATCGCCATTATTGGCGGAGGTATTTCAGGTATGGGCTCTGCCTACAAACTTAGCAAATCCAAACAGGTTACGCTATACGAAGCGGAGCCGCGGCTCGGTGGGCACGCACGTACCAAAATGGCAGGCAAGCTTGGAGATCAGCCTGTCGACACAGGTTTCATCGTTTTTAATTACGCAAATTATCCACACATGGCGGAGCTGTTTGCTGATTTGAACGTGCCCGTTGTGAAGTCAAACATGAGTTTTGGAGCGTCCATTGGTGGGGGGCGCCTAGAGTATGGGTTGGCTAGCCTTGACGCATTGTTTGCGCAGCGTATGAACGCAGTGAACCCCAAATTTCTTGGTATGGTCCGCGATATTTTACGGTTCAACAAAAATGCGCTTGAGTTGGCGAAAGACCTATCAATTACAGTTGCAGAATTTTTGGAAAAACTGGGCACGGGCGTTTGGTTTCGAGATTATTACCTTTTGCCTTTGTCTGGCGCAATTTGGTCAACGCCGACGCAGAAGATCATGGATTTTCCAGCACATGCGATGATCCAGTTTTTTGAGAACCATGCGCTTTTAAATACAACTGGTCAGCACCAATGGTACACAGTTGATGGTGGTTCGATTGAATATGTTCGCCTTCTAGAAGCTGCGCTGGTTAGCCGTGGCGTCGACATACGACTAAAATCGCCTGTACAAGCTGTGCGCCGTGATGGCGGGGTTGTTCAGGTGAAAGCTGCTGGCGGTGAGTGGGAAGCCTTTGACCAAGTAATTTTTGGTACGCATTCGGATGATACTCTGGCCTTGTTGGCTGACCCGACGACTGAAGAACAGGCAGCACTTGGCGCGATCAAATATCAACCAAATGAAATCACGTTGCATGCAGACGAAAGCATTATGCCAAAGCGCCGTCAAACTTGGTCATCGTGGGTGTACACTGAAGATGAGAAAGTGTCAGGTGATCAAATTGACCTGACTTATTGGATGAATTCGCTTCAGCCGATTCCAATGGATGACCCACATTTTGTGACCCTGAATACGAAGCGTACAATCCGAGAAGAGCTGATTTATGACCAGGTTATTCTGCGCCATCCAGTATATGATTTGGCAGCACTTGAGGCGCAGGAAAAAGTTCGCGCAATGAATGGTGTAAACAACACATGGTTTACGGGGGCATGGTTGCGTCACGGGTTCCATGAAGACGGCCTTGAAAGTGCCGTAACAGTTGCTGATGCGATCAAGGCAAAATGGTTTGAAAGAAATTTAATCACGTGACAGGCACTGTTGATCATATCAACGGTGTGACGTTCCATAGTCGCAAAGGTACAGTGAAAAACGCCTTTCGCTATTCTATCGACTACGTTTTACTTGACGCTGATGCACCAATCAGTTGCCCGCGTTTGTTCGCACGTAATGGGCGTGGGCTTGCTGCACTAAACGATATCGATCATGGTGGCCTACCAAAGAATGGCCAAGGAAGCGCATGGGTGCGCAAAGTTCTTGCTGCACATGATGTCACTGGGGTTGCCCGCATCGAAATTTTAGCTCAGCCAAAAATGCTTGGCCATGTGTTTAATCCAGTCAGTTTTTGGTTGTGCCGCCGTGAAATAGACGATGAACTGATTGCTGTGGTTGCCGAGGTGTCTAATACCTTTGGTGAACGTCATTCCTATTTGTTACACCATCCTGATCTTCATCCTATTCTTGCGACGGATCGTCTAAAGTCTACCAAGCATATGCACGTCTCACCGTTCCAACCAGTCGAAGGTGGGTATGAGTTTCGCTTTGATATCAGCAATGATCGGATTGGTGTCTGGATCGACTATAGCCAAGGTGAAGGTGGATTGATTGCAACACTGACTGGCACACGTGCCCCGCTTACCAATCGCACTGTTTTGAATATGTTGTTGCGTCGCCCGTTTGGATCGCGCCGGGTGCTAAGCTTGATCCATTGGCAAGCTCTGAAATTGTGGTGGAAAAAAGCGCGTTTTCGTTCCTGCCCAAAGGCACCTGCCAACGAAATTTCTCGCGGATGAGCATTTCAACATCACAGCCTCAGGCGCGGAACGATAACCTTCCTGCGTATGCTATTTTTGCTGCAATGCTGTCAGCTGCCGGTTTGCCGATCTACATACATGCGCCAAAGTATTTTGTGGATGAATATGGGGTGTCTTTGGTTGCTCTTGGATCTGTTTTGTTTGCTCTGCGTTTACTGGATGTCGTGCAGGATCCGCTGTTTGGGCGTTGGTCTGGGCGCTTAGGGAATCGACGGGGGCTCGCCGTTTCTATCGCTTGTTTGATTATGGCACTTGGGATGCTTGGCCTGTTTGCTATTGCGCCAAAGTTGCCACCGTTGATGTGGTTTGCGTTGATGTTAACGTTGGTGTTTTCGGCGTTTTCGTTCCTAACCATAAACTTCTATGCGCAAGGGGTCGTCAAGGCATCTGCCCTTGGTCGTTACGGCCATTTGAAACTGGCGCGGTGGCGTGAAACTGGTGCCTTGTTTGGGGTTTGTGTCGCGGCGATTGCTCCGCTGATATTCTTGTACTTTATGAATGAACCCTTTGTTGGCTTTGCTATTGGATTTGGGGTTTTGGCATTACTTGCAGGGATCTTGATGCGCGCTGAATGGGGCGCTGTGAACGCTTCGACATCGGCCAGTTTTCAAACAGTGTTGCAAGACCCTATTGCACGCCAATTGTTGATCATCGCATTCATCAACGCTGCTCCCGTTGCAGTAAGTTCCACGTTGTTCCTGTTCTTCGTGGAAACACGATTGTTGGCATTCGGGATGGAAGGCCCGCTTTTGTTGCTGTTCTTCCTTTCGGCCGCCTTGTCAGTTCCAATGTGGGGGAATTCGGCGGAACGATTTGGAACCAAAAATACGTTGATGGTTTCGATGACCTTGGCGATTGTAGCTTTTGCTTTCGCCATACTTTTAGGTGCAGGCGATTGGGTTGCATTTGCTTTCGTATGTGTAGCGTCCGGTGCCGCGTTGGGTGCTGATCTGACATTGTTGCCTGCGATGTTTGCCAAACGGATGGCAGAGATTTCACCTGCCGCCACCGAAGGTTTTGGCCTTTGGTCATTTGTTTCGAAATTTACCTTGGCATTCGCAGCTGTGTTGCTGCTGCCAACCTTGCAGCTTGCAGGCTTTGAAAGTGGTTCAGCCACTAACTCTGAACACGCCTTATTCGTATTAACTTTGATGTACGCGGCTGTGCCTTGTGTCTTGAAAATATTTGCTTTGATCTTGTTGGCATGTACTGCCGTAAATGAGGAATAATCTATGAATAGTTTACTCTATATTCTTCTGGGCGCGGCGCTTGTGCTGGCTTTGAACCTGCTGCGTGGTCGGTACGCAAGCTTTGTCGCGCAAAAACCAAGTGACTATATGAGTGGCCCAGAAATGTTTGATTTGCGTCAGCACATGAATGGTCCAATTGCTTGTGAGGGTGTGATTTATGGTCCTTTTGGTCGCGTAAGCAGTCGATTTGTGGGTGCTTTTGATTGTTCGTGGGAAGGTAACCACGGGGTCATGAGCGAAGAATTTCGTTATGACGATGGTTCGATTCAGAACCGTTGCTGGGATTTAATAATTGATCAGAACGGTGCAATCAAGGCCACAGCGCCTGACGTTGTTGGCGAAGGTGAGGGGTTTCAAGTTGGTTCGTCCGTTCAATTGAAATATCGCTTACGTTTACCAGATAGCGCGGGTGGCTACGTTTTGAACACGGTGGATTGGATGTACCTTGCGCCAAATGGTTCAATCGTCAATCGATCCCAATTCCGTAAATTTGGTATCCAAGTCGCTGAACTGATAGCGACGATGCGCCCCGTCAGTATCGAGATGAAGGATAGCGCGTAATGCGCGAGTGGCAGGGTAAAAGGTATTGGCTGGTCGGTGCCAGTGACGGTTTAGGTGCCGCACTTGCACAAGTCATGAGCCGCTCTGGGGCAGAGGTGATTATATCAGCGCGTTCCGAAGACAAGTTGGTCCAGGTCGTCGCTGGATTGCCTGGAAAAGCCAGCTATCAAGTTATGGACATCGCTGACGATGAAAGTGTAAAGTCGGCTGCTGCTGCGATCGGTGATATTGACGGGGTGGTCTTATTAGCTGGGGTTTATTGGCCTTTTGGTGCCAGTGAATGGAACGCAGATCAGGCAACTGCTATGGCCGATATCAATTTCACCGGTTACGTGCGCGTGTTGGGGCAAGTCGTTCCAAATTTTGTGGCAAAAGATGATGGACACATCGTTATAACCTCCAGCCTGACAGGCTTTCGCGGATTGCCTAGATCTATAGGGTACACAGCATCAAAAGCCGCAACTATGTCGCTTGCCGAGTGCATGTATGCTGATCTACGAAAAACGGGTGTAAACGTTCAAATTGCCAACCCAGGTTTTATCAAAACACAATTAACTGCTAAGAATGACTTTAAGATGCCATTTATCATGGAGCCAGAGACTGCGGCCCGCGAGATGTTTGAGCATATGAATGGTACGGCCTTTAAAAAAAGCTTTCCGCATTTATTTTCGTTGTTGTTCCGCGGCAGTCAGTTCTTGCCTGATTGGATATACTACCGAATTTTCAGCTAACCTCTGTTAAATTTTTTCGGTGTGTTTCAGGTAGGTGCTTTGAGCGCGCCCCCAAACGCCAGATGACAAATCATTCAAGCCCAACAATGAGGGCAGCAACTGTTCTGCATAGTCCAGAGAACTTTCGTTCGGGAGCATTGATGGCAAGTTGTCAATTGCGGTCACATCCAAAGGTGGGTCGTCATGGACCCGCAGGGCAGGTTGGTTCCAGTTTGTTGTGCGGTCATACACCTTGATGGGTGAAAAATTGCTGTCAGGGTCGCAAGCAATGTCACAGATGACTGTGAGTTGACGGGTTATCATTTTTGCAGTTTTAGGCACAAAAACAGGCGTCCCAGGAGATGCTAAAATACAGTTAAAAAAGATGTCGTGTTCGAGGACTTCAGGGAATGGCCCACCGCTCGCAGTTTCAGGAATATCCCACTTCGTTGTCGTTATCCCCATTTTGGCGCACAAATTAGACGCACCGGCGCCAACACGGCCCAATGCACCTATGACCAATGCGCTTGGCATTGCCTGCACATTCATAAGATCGTTTTTCAGGTCGGCCACCAAATTAGCGGCGTTTGGATAGGTTCCGACGGCCTCCGCCATCTTGCCGCGTTGCTGAGCTGCCCAGCATTTGAGTGCAACCGCAGCACCCGCATAACCTGCCCAATAGCCGAACGCTGCAACACGGTACCCTGTTTTATCAACAAGATACTCCAGGTCATACAGTGTGCCACCACCTTCGATGAAACGGCGCAGCAATCGCTGGCCTGCGGGCTGTCCTTTGAAGGCGTGACCAAACATGATGTGTTTGTGTGGTAGGGGGGCACCGTCTTCAGGGAGTTCTTTTAAGCCAAAGATAATAGCATCAAGCGGAGCAGATGGCCAAGTGTTCGCGGGCGCGATATTGCACCCTGCATTGATGTAGCCCTGGATGGGCGTGCAGCGACTTTGGCTTTCTTCAACAGTGACCTTTATGCCTGCTTCGATCAATGTGGCGGCACCTTCAGGGCTTAAGCCCACGCGTTCTT
The DNA here is from genome assembly GCA_905182105.1 of uncultured Paracoccaceae bacterium. GTDB lineage: Bacteria > Pseudomonadota > Alphaproteobacteria > Rhodobacterales > Rhodobacteraceae > Ascidiaceihabitans. Next base: position 272,923 of record CAJJAR010000001.1, on the reverse strand, counting down.
CGTTGTCGCGTTGCTCGGCACGCACCCATAAATGTGTCATGTGAGAATTCCGAGTTCGCGGATTTTCTTAACCGAGGCGCGGTCTTCCATTGCTGTCATATGCGCGATGAGTTTCGGGTAATTTTTAACTTCAACTCCATCGCCAGCAAGCCATGTGCAAACGTTAAATAAATAGATGTCAGCAATGCAAAAATTTTCGCCCAAAACGAATTGACCCTCCAGGCACTCTTCTTCGATGTAGCTTGCAGAAACAGCCATTGTTTGCGGTACTTTTGATGTCATGTCGTCATAGCTGGTTTGTGAATCCGCCCAACGCGAGCCACGCATTTTGTGAGCATGGTTCACGTGCATTGTTGAGGCCAGGTAGAACATAACGCTGCGCATTTTGAAGGCTTGCGATGGATCAGTTGGCGCAAGCTTTTTTTCAGGAACAAGTGCCGCGATATATTCCAGCAATGCACCTGTTTCGGTGAGTGCCTTGTCCCCAACGATCAAAGTTGGCACTCGACCTTTTGGGTTTTTAGCGAGATAGGTTTCGCTGGATTGCTCTGCCTTTGTAAAGTCCACGCAGGTCAATTCATGCCCGAGGCCTGCCTCTTGCAGTGCTATAGCAACTGACATCGAGATGGTGTTTGGAGCATAAAACAATTGCATGATTTGATCCTTTAAACGTGTGTTTGTGCGTGGTGACGTTCGGGTGCTTCGAGGTGCGGAACTGCATTGAACATCACAGGTGACATTGTGCCACCGACTGGGTGCAAGCGATGGATCGAGCTGTTCATTATGGCAAGAGCTAGATTGGCCATTTTGACGATATCCAAATCAAGGTGCTGACGCATAACCATCGAAATAAGGCCGCCAGATGTGACCACCAATGAGGGCCCAGGGCGTGCGGCAATGTCTTTGATCACATCGTTTACACGTGTTTCAAAATCACTAAAGCGTTCTGGTGCCCCTTCGATTTGGTTCGCTTTCCAAGCTTCAAAGACGCGTGGTAAGTGATGAACAAATTCTGACTGTTGAGTTGGCATTGCAAGCCCGTGTTCAGCCTCAAGCGCGGTGGCGAGAGTGAAATATTCGAGCTCATTAAGCCGTTCATCGCGGATCGGCGTTAAGCCAGTGGCCATACCATCTGCGGTTTCAGCATGACGGCGCAAAGTGCCTGTATACAGGTTTTGGTGCACTTGGTTTGTTTCGCTCAGGTGTTCACCCAACCACTTTGCCTGTTGGTGTCCAAGGGGGCTGAGGCGGTCATAGCTGGCCTCGTCTGTAGCGGTGGAGTTTGCTTGTCCGTGACGAATGAGGGTGATGTGGGACATGTAGGTTCCTTGTGCGGTTTCCAAATGGATAAGTGAGGTCTGCGAGGGTTGGAAGGGGTGGAACGCTCCGCGGGGAGTTTATTTAGTAAGACGAAGTTGGTGACGCCGCATGTCTTGGCGTAAATTCGAGTATGAATGTCGCGATTGAGTGTCCGAATTTACGTCATTGTTTGTTAGAGAGGACTACAATAGGGGGAGGCATAGCATGTCCGATACAGTGAAATTCACACTAGATGGCACAGAAGTCGAGGCCGAATTCGGCCTGACAATCTGGGAAGTGGCCAATGGTCGTGGACTTGTTATCCCTCACCTGTGCCACAAGCCAGCACCCGGTTATCGCCCTGATGGCAATTGCCGCGCCTGTATGGTTGAGATCGACGGTGAGCGTACGCTGGCCGCTTCTTGTATTCGTGAGCCTTTGAATGGCATGGTGGTAACCACCAATTCAGCCCGCGCTGAGAATGCGCGCAAGATGGTGGTTGAAATGTTGGTTGCAGACCAACCAGCCCGTGAAGATTCTCATGATAAATCAGCGCACCTGTGGGATATGGCCGAGTTGAATAGTGTGTCGGAGAGCCGTTTTCCAAAATTGGAAGAGGGTCGTATTCCGTTGTTGGATGACAGTCACGTTGCGATGTCTGTTAACTTGGATGCTTGTATTTCTTGTGGTTTGTGCGTGCGCGCGTGTCGTGAGGTTCAGGTTAACGATGTGATCGGTATGTCGGGCCGGGGCCATGATAGTTACCCTACTTTTGATATGGCCGACCCTATGGGTGATTCATCTTGTGTGGCGTGTGGCGAATGCGTTCAAGCCTGTCCAACAGGCGCTTTGATGCCTGCCGCTGTGACTGCGGGTGACGGCGTTGGGGACAGCAAAGATTTTGATAGCGAAACAGAAAGCGTTTGTGCGTTTTGTGGCGTGGGTTGCCAGATTTCGATCAAGGTCAAAGATGGCAAGGTGAAGTATGTTGAGGGCATCAATGGTCCTGCAAACGAGGGCCGTTTGTGCGTTAAGGGTCGCTTTGGTTACGACTACATCCACCACAATCACCGTCTGACCAAACCGTTGATCCGTCGCGACGATGCACCCGCCAAGGGTTTGAATGTTGACCCTGGGAATTGGGGCAGTGTTTTTCGTGAGGCAACTTGGGATGAGGCGCTGGATTTTGCTGCTAATGGCCTGAAGGGGCGCGGGCGCGAAGTGGCTGGTTTTGGGTCTGCCAAGTGCACCAATGAAGAAGCCTATCTGTTCCAGAAATTCATTCGTGAAGGGTTTAAGCACAACAACGTCGACCACTGTACGCGTTTGTGCCACGCCTCATCCGTTTCTGCGTTGATTGAAAACGTTGGATCGGGTGCTGTAACGGCAACATTCAACGAAATCGAAAATGCAGATGTGGCCATCGTAATCGGGGCAAACCCGATCGAAAACCACCCTGTAGCTGCGACCTATTTCAAACAGTTCACCAAACGTGGCGGCAAGTTGATTGTGATGGATCCACGCGGTCAGGCGCTTAAGCGCTTTGCCAGTCACATGCTTCAGTTTCGCCCCGGTGCGGACGTCTCAATGTTGAACGCGATCATGCATGTGATCGTTGAAGAGGGGTTGTACGACCAACAATATATCGAGGCATATACTGAAAATTGGGAAGCTGAAAAAGCCCACCTTAAGGATTTCACACCAGAGAAAATGTCTGAAATTTGTGGCATCGACGCTGAAACTTTACGCGCAGTCGCCCGCACATTTGCAGGTGCTAAGGCAGGGATGATTTTCTGGGGTATGGGCGTCAGTCAACACATCCACGGTACAGACAATGCGCGTTGCTTGATTTCTTTGGCGTTGATGACGGGTCAAGTTGGTCGCCCAGGCTCTGGCCTTCACCCACTGCGTGGTCAGAACAACGTACAAGGTGCGTCTGACGCCGGCTTGGTTCCGATGTTCTTACCAGACTACCAGTCTGTGACGGACGATGGTGTGCGCTCTGCCTTCACCGAAGTTTGGGGGTCAGGTGATTTCTCAAATGAGAAGGGCCTAACCGTGACCGAAATCATGGATGCGGTCCATGAGGACAAGATCAAGGCGATGTACATTTTGGGTGAGAACCCAGCGATGTCTGATCCAGATGTTGAACATGCGCGTGATGCTTTGGCCAAACTTGATCACTTGGTTGTGCAAGACATCTTTATCACTGAAACTGCGAACTATGCCGACGTAATTTTGCCAGCCTCTGCGCTGTATGAAAAATCAGGTACGGTTTCCAACACGAACCGTCAGGTGCAAATGGTGCGCCAAGCGGTTGTACCTCCGGGTGAGGCGAAAGAAGACTGGTGGATCGAAGTTGAGTTGGCCAAACGTTGTGGCTTGGATTGGACATATACGCATCCAAGTGAAGTGTTTGCTGAGATGACAGTGAATATGCGCAGTCTCGACAATATCACGTGGGATCGTTTGACAACTGAGGCTGTGACCTATCCGTCACTTAGCCCGACTGATCCTGGTCAGGCTGTTGTGTTTGGCGATGGTTTCCCACGTGCCGATGGGCGTGCAAAATTTACGCCTGCTAGCGTGATTGCCCCTGATGATGTGCCTGATGCGGAATACCCAATGATCCTGACAACAGGCCGTCAGCTAGAGCACTGGCACACAGGTTCTATGACCCGTCGTGCGACTGTATTGGATGGGTTAGAGCCTGAGGCAAACTGTTCGCTGCACCCATCCACTTTGCGCAAGTTAGGCGTAGAACCGGGTGGGCATGTCCGTCTGACCACGAAGCGTGGTTCGATTGTGATCATGGCACGTATGGATCGTGCTGTGGCACCGGACATGGTGTTCTTACCATTTGCTTTTGTCGAAGCGGCGGCAAACATTCTGACAAATCCAGCGGTTGATCCCTTTGGGAAGATTCCAGAATTTAAGTTCTCGGCTGTAAAGGTTGAAGCTGCTGCTGATGTAATGGCGGCTGAATAGGAAATTAAAAGGTGGGCCGCGGCCCGCCTTTTTCCCAAAGTTTAAGCGCGTTTATAACCGCGTTTTTGGGCGCGGATGCGATAGGCATCGGCGGCGTGGGACGCGTCTCGTAAATTGCCAAAGCTTGTTATCGTTTCACAGGGTGCGCCACCTTTGACACCCCATTCGCGCAACACCGACACTTCGGAAAATAGATCCATAGCGATTTCGACACGATAAAACCGTGGTCGCGCCTTGCGGCTGGGGCGATATAAAACGACGTCTAGCATTGCCAGTGATTCTATCAGTGTTTTCAGTGAGGTGAAGAGCCAATTGTTGTTTGAGCAGGTTTTTGACGTGTGCCTAATTTTTGGTTAGCTCCAGCTGACATCCCCAAGAAAAATATACCCGGCACCATAGATCGTTTTGATCAACTGAGGGTTCTTGGGATCTTCACGCAATTTAGTACGCAGGCGCGAAATACGCACATCCATCGCGCGGTCAAAACTTTCGCTTGCGGCCCCACCCAAGGACTCTTGCATTTGGGTGCGGGTGATTAGACGCTTTGGGCTATCAAGGAAGAGACGAAGCACTTCGCCTTCTGCATGTGAAAAAGGGGTGGCATCACCTGCATCGTCGATCAAAGTGTATGCATCAAAATGAGCGGTCCAACCATTGAATTTAGCAGTATTGCTGGTTTGGGTCACAGCTTTGCCACCGCGCAATCGGGCGCGAACGCGCGCAACTACTTCCAAGGGATCAAACGGTTTAATGATGTAGTCATCGGCGCCCAGTTCCAGACCAGTAACCCGATCCTGCACCTGCGCACGGCCAGAAATGATGATGACAGAAGCCCCTTGTTCCAATGCAAGACGGTGAACAACCGTCAGGCCATCAGTGTCAGGCAAGGATAAGTCGACCAAGCAAACATCAGGCGTGTGCTTTTGCAACGCAGCCTCAAATTCTCGGGCACGTCCAAAACACATCGTCCGGAAACCAGCATCTTCCAGCGCATCAGCCAGCATTGTGCGAATGGCTGGCTCATCATCAAGGATGGTTACTAACGGCGCTGTCATTGTGGCACCTTCGGTTTGAGGACATTGGCCAGATCGTAGGTTGTGAATGGTTTCGCAAGGACAGTTGTCGCGGCTTGGGCCTCATGGTGCAATGGGTCATTTGTGGATAAAGAAGTCATTAGAACGACAGGTGTTTTTCCCTTTTCAATCCGCTTAAGCAAATCCAACCCCGTACCTTCGCCACTTAGACGGATATCCGAAAGGATCAGCGCGATGTCGGGCAGGCTGGCGATGAGCGCGGTGGCCTCATCAGCTGATGTTGCCTCAATAACGCTGTGCCCCATGTCAGTCAGCATATCGCGGTAAAGCGCGCGTAGATCTTCGTTGTCTTCAACCAGCAAAGCCAAGCCGCCCGTGATCTCTGGGCTAAAGCGCAGCGGCAGGCGCAGACGGATTGATGCGCCGCCCTCTGGCGTGTTTTGTAGCCTAAGATCACCGCCAGCGAGTTTGGTAATGTCGTATACCATGGGGAGGCCTAACCCTGTGCCTTCGCTGCCTTTGGTTGTGTAAAATGGGTCACATGCGTGCTTCAAGGCATCTTCGGAAAATCCCGTACCTGTGTCTGATACCGTAAATTCGATCCACGTGTTGTGAACCGTTGATGCACTTAGCTTGATAGTTCCGTTCGACCCACAGGCGTCACGGGCGTTGAGGATTAGGTTAAGCAACGCGTCTTTAATCGCACCTTGATCCAGCAGAACGGCTTTGTTTGGCAGTTGGTCAGTCACTGTGAAAACGATGTTTTCTGGCAAGGTTGGCGCTGCTAATGTTTCCATCTCTCGTAGCAATGCATGCAAGTCTGTGACACGCGGACGTTGGACACGTTGAGTGGTAATCTCAGCGATGCTGCCCAATAGATCACCGCCGCGCTTTGCTGCATTCAAGGTGCCTTCGATTAAGGGTTTGGCAGCCGAGGGTAGTTCATCAAGACGTGCCAACTTGGACTGCATCCCAAGAATAATGGTCAGTAAGTTCGAGAAATCATGTGCCAACCCTGATGTCATTTGGGCGGCCAGTTCACGTTTGCTGGTTTGCTGTAGTGCTACGCGGGTTTGAGTTTCCAACGTTACATCGGTGGACAAGACATAGGCACCACCACGGGTGTCAGGCGTAAAGGCAGCGCGGATGCGATGCGCGCTGGTGGCATCGGTGAACTCAGTCAAGGTATTTTCACCTGCGAATGCGCCGTGAAGCATGGGTTTTATTTTTTCGTATACGCCCAACCCAAGGGCATCTGAAATATGCATGCCGATGATGTTGTTGGGACGCCCTGGGATGATCGTGCTGAGTTGTCGGTTGGAGTAAGTGTAATGACCTGTTTCATCAATGTGTGCGATGTGCGCGGGCATCATTTCAGTCGTCAGGCGTGTCCGCGCCTCTACCTCTGTAAGGTGTCGTTTCGTTTCACCAAGCGTGGAAACTGTCGCGGCAAGTGCGCGGTTTGTACTGGCCAGTTCTTCGGCGTGGGCCAGCACTTGATCAGTCAACTCCTCAGAGCGGGCACGTAGTAAGGTTTCTTGTTTCTTGGTGCTAGTGATATCGGTGTAGACGGTGATCCACCCACCTTGGGGCAGGGGGGACCCTTCCACAGATATGACCGTGCCGTTGGAGCGATGGCGCTCAACATAGTGAGGCTCAAACGCACGAGCGACTTCGATCCGCTCAGCAACAAATGCCTCAAGATCATCGATGTCACCGTACTCACCACGCAAAGCGAGATGACGAATAGTATCCTCAAAGGGGGCACCATGGGCGACCAACTTGTCTGGGAGGTCAAACATTTCTTTAAAAGGGGCATTGCTGACCGCCAGCCGCAGTTCACTGTCAAAGATGGTCAAAGCTTGCCCAATCAAGTTTAGGCCAGCAGCCGTCATAGCATTTGTAGCTGCGCGATTGAGCGTCACGTTTGGCTCCCTATTGATCGTGATGTCGAGCCCACTGTGGAGTGGTGATTGCCTGGAATTCAAGCACTGATCGAGTATTGTTACAATTCGTTAGGTTTGAGAAACCTTCAGGAAAAAGTTGACCTCAAAGATAAAGAAAGCATCTTTGAGTGACATAGAATCGCTTAAGTGATCGTGGCTGGGAATCTTTGTTGCCAGTTTGGGAGGAGAATACATTGTCGAATACGCTTAATGGCGCTGGCGGATTAACATCCGTTCCAGCACTTTTGCACCGCAACGCAACTCAGTTCGGGTCAGCTCCTGCGTACCGTGAAAAAGAGTTTGGAATTTGGCAAAGCTGGACATGGTCACAGACCAATGACGAGATTGAGGCACTTGCCTTGGGTCTGCTTGATCTAGGTGTGGCTGAAGGTGATTTCATCGCAGTAATCGGGCGCAATCGTCCATATTTGTATTGGTCGATGATGGCAGCGCAAATGGTTGGGGCTGTTCCGGTGCCTTTGTACCAAGACGCATCTGCCGAAGAGATGGCATATACAATGAGCCATTGTGGGGCGCGTTTTGTGATCGCTGGTGATCAGGAACAAGTCGACAAAGTCATGGAAATTCAAGGCGAACTTACGGAATTTGAAGCGATGATTTACCTCGATCCCCGGGGCCTTCGAAAATATGATAACGCAAATTTAACGCAGTATAGTGCAGTCCAAGAAGCGGGTCGTTCAAAGCGCGCGGCATTAGAACCTGAGATGAAGGCGCGCATCGCCAAGCTAAATTACGACAGCACCTGTGTGATGCTTTACACGTCTGGCACCACGGGCAAGCCAAAAGGTGTCGTCCTGTCCAACCGCAATGTGATCGAGACGGCCAAGTCCTCATCTGAATTTGATGACCTGCGCCAAACCGACGACATTTTGGCATACCTGCCGATGGCATGGGTCGGTGATTTTATCTTTTCTGTGGGTCAAGCGCTGTGGTGCGGTTTCTGTACGAACTGTCCAGAAAGTGCCGATACAATGCACACGGATCTACGTGAAATTGGACCAACCTATTATTTTGCGCCGCCCCGTGTTTTCGAAAATCAGCTGACCAATGTGATGATCCGCATGGAAGACGCGAGCCCGATGAAGAAGCGGTTGTTCGATTATTTCATGGGCGTCGCGCGCAAGGTTGGACCGTCCATTTTGGATGGAAACCCTGTGAGCTTGATCGACCGGATTAAGTACCAGTTGGGTGAATTTGCAATCTATGGCCCGTTGAAAAACACACTTGGCTTTAGCCGTGTGCGGGTGGGTTACACCGCGGGTGAGGCGATTGGGCCGGAGATCTTTGATTTTTACCGCTCCCTTGGGATCAACTTAAAACAGCTATATGGCCAGACCGAAGCGACGGTGTTTATCACTGCGCAACCTGATGGTGAGGTGCGTTCTGATACCGTTGGCATAACGTGCCCAGGTGTGGAGTTGAGGATCGCTGAAAACGGTGAAGTCTTTTATCGTAGCCCTGGCGTTTTTGTTAAATACTACAAGAACGCAGAAAGCACAGCAGACACAAAGGATGCTGAGGGCTGGGTTGCGACGGGTGACGCTGGATTCATTGAGGAAAGTAGTGGGCACTTGCGGATTATTGACCGTGCCAAGGACGTTGGGCAGACTGGAAACGGCCATATGTTTGCGCCTAAGTATGTTGAGAATAAACTGAAGTTCTTTCCAAATATTCTTGAAACGGTCGTTTTTGGAAATGGCAAACCATATTGCACAGCTTTCGTGAATATCGATCTGACGGCTGTTGGTAACTGGGCTGAGCGCAACAACATTGCCTATGCATCCTACCAAGAGCTGGCTGGTCACCCAGAGGTGTTGGCGACTATCCAGTCACATGTTGAAGAGGTTAATGCCTCAGTTGCGCAGGACGCGATGTTGTCTGACTGTCAGGTGCACCGTTTTGTTGTTTTGCACAAACAGTTGGATGCCGATGACGGCGAATTAACACGTACGCAAAAAGTACGTCGTCGCATTATCGAGGAAAAGTTTTCAGATATTATTAACGCGATGTACGATGGGTCCGACACGATCTCGACCACCACAGAAGTGACGTATGAAGATGGCCGCAAGGGTGCGATTTCTGCGACTTTGGATATTCGTGATGCGGCGGTTCAAACCGTTGGCGCAAAGATTGCAGCGGAATGAGTGTTGTGAGTGTGGGAGCCTGCGGTGCGAGTTTATTTGGTATGATGAAGGTGGGACGTTTCAATGCTTGATCAAGCTGATGGATACATGACAGCGGACGGTCGCCAGATCGGTCCAGTGGTTATGGAGATGAAGAATATTACCCTTAGGTTTGGGGGTGTTGAGGCGATCAAGAATATCTCCTTTGACATTCGCGAAGGCGAAGTGCGTGCCATCATTGGTCCCAATGGTGCAGGCAAATCTTCGATGCTGAATGTTATCTCTGGGTTTTACGTCCCTCAGGATGGTCAGGTTTTGTACAAGGGTGTGCAGCGCCCACAGATGCGCCCCTATCAAGTCGCACAACAAGGGATCGCGCGGACGTTCCAAAATATCGCCTTGTTTGAAGGCATGAGCGTTTTGGACAACGTGATGACCGGTCGATTGACCCATATGAAAACGGGTATGTTTTCCCAAGCTTTGTGGAAGGGCCGCGCGGAAAAAGAAGAGACAGCTAACCGTGAAGTTGCTGAAAGAATTATTGATTTTCTGGAAATCCAAGCGATCCGTAAGACGCCGGTTGCGCGTTTACCTTATGGTCTGAAAAAACGTGTAGAGTTGGCCCGCGCCTTGGCTGCTGAGCCGTCATTGCTGCTTTTGGATGAGCCGATGGCGGGGATGAACGTTGAGGAAAAAGAGGACATGAGCCGCTTTATCCTATCAATGAACGACGAGTTCGGCACCACGATTGCCCTGATCGAACACGACATGGGCGTGGTCATGGACCTGTCAGATCGCGTTGTTGTTATGGACTATGGCAAGAAAATTGGGGACGGGACACCAGATGAGGTGCGCAACAACCAAGCTGTGATTGATGCGTATTTGGGTGTGGTTCATGATGAATAAATCAGTCCAAAAACCACGTTGGTATAACGTCGGTTTCGTGTCGGTATTGCGTTGGTGCGCCAAGGGCGTGTTCCTAAATGTCAAAATGAGAGGGGCGCGATATGCCTACTGATCTTCTATATGGGGCTGAAGTTGTCCTGAACGGTTTGATGGCTGGTGTCCTTTATGCGCTCGTTGCGTTGGGATTTGTTTTGATCTACAAAGCCTCCGGCATTTTCAACTATGCCCAAGGCGTCATGGCGCTGTTTGCCGCGCTGACCCTTGTTGGAATCATGGAAGGTCAGGTGCCTTTTTCGCATCTTATCAACGCAACCTTTGGCACTAACATTCACCACTTTGGTTGGCATGTTCCTGCCTTTGCGGCGATCCTACTCACGCTGGCGGTGATGGTGGGATTTGCCTACCTCGTTCAGCGCTTCGTGTTCCGTCATTTAGTTGGCCAAGAACCAATCATCCTGTTCATGGCAACCATTGGATTGGCCTACTTCCTGGAGGGTGTTGGAGATTTGATGTGGGGGTCTGAGATCAAGAAGATGGCCGTTGGCCTGCCGCAAGGTGGTAGTCTTTGGGTTGAAGAAAACACCCAGTGGCTGGGCTTTGGCAATGAGGATTTCTATGGCTTCTTTATCGACAAGTTAGACATGGTCGCGACTGTGATTGCTGTGATTCTGGTTTTGGCATTGGTTGCTTTCAGCCAGTACACCAAACAAGGCCGCGCGATGCGTGCTGTGGCCGATGATCACCAAGCAGCCCTATCGGTTGGTGTATCGTTGAATTTCATCTGGATCTTAGTGTGGTCATTGGCGGGCTTTGTCGCCTTGGTTGCGGGTATCATGTGGGGCGCTAAGTCTGGCGTTCAGTTTTCCCTATCTTTGATTGCGCTGAAAGCATTGCCGGTTTTGATGCTCGGTGGTTTCACGTCGATCCCTGGTGCGATTGTTGGCGGCTTGATCATCGGTGTGGGCGAGAAATTGTTTGAGTTCTCATTTGGTCCGATGTTGGGCGGCGCGACAGAGAACTGGTTTGCATATGTACTTGCGTTGATTTTCTTGGTGTTCCGTCCCCAAGGTCTGTTTGGGGAGAAAATCATTGAACGTGTGTGATCAATCCAGCGCTGTAAACAGCTTGATTGTGAATGTGACAAGCACGGTTATGCCCAGTGTTGATGCAATGGCGATGTTGCCTGTGATGGCCCACGTTGCTGTGGCGCACAACACGGCAGCGACCAACCACAACAGTAGCGTATCCCACAAGGTATCTGACCTTGGTGTGGATCGTTCAACCACTGTGAACTCAGTTTCCAATGCGTCTGGAACACTGTCCAAGATCGCGGTCTTCTGTTTTTCAAACTCAGCTTGGGACAACGCGTCATTGACGCGTTTGGCCTCAAGCAGCCGCAAATTTTTGAATATTGTTGACATGGGTTCCACTCCATTTTCTCACGGAATGTGTCGCATCAGAAATAGGGCAGAATGTGGCAAAGCGCTGAAAAATAAATTACTGGTTAACGCCGCGTTGAAAACTAATAAAACGGATCGCGTGTCGCGGTTTGGGGAGCACACTAATGTTTTACCGTGAAGCTGGCGATTTCAGCACATCCTATCCCGAAGACAGCCAAACCTTTCCGATTCGGTTTGATCGCTACCGTTACTATCTGGTTCTATTTGTTGCGATCTTCGTGATCCCATTCACAATCAATGACTACTGGGTGAATTCAATTTTTCTACCTTTTTTGATTTATGCGATTGCTGCAATCGGCCTGAACATTCTGGTGGGGTATTGTGGCCAGGTTTCCTTGGGCACAGGTGGTTTCATGGCTGTGGGGGCATATGCCTGTTACAAGCTGATGACGGCCTTTCCAGAAGTTAGCATGTTAATCCATGTCTTAATAGCGGGTCTTATCACCGCCGGTGTTGGCGTCATGTTTGGTCTGCCGAGTTTGCGGATCAAAGGGTTCTATCTGGCCGTGGCAACACTGGCCGCGCAGTTCTTCCTTGTTTGGTTGTTTAACCGTGTGCCGTGGTTCTACAACTACTCGGCTTCTGGCCAAATATCTGCGCCAGAACGCACAGTATTTGGGATCGAAGTGACGGGACCGAATACCGAAGCGTGGGCGAGTTATCTGTTCTGCTTGGCATTTGTTATCTTCAGCGCAGTGATTGCCCGCAATCTTACGCGGGGAGCTTTTGGGCGCAAATGGATGGCCATTCGTGACATGGACATTGCGGCTGAGATCATCGGTGTGAACCCGTTGAGGGCAAAGCTAAGTGCGTTTGCTGTTAGCTCGTTCTTTATCGGTATTTCAGGTGCGTTGTTCTTTGCGGTGTACTTGGGCGCGGTTGAAGTGGGTGAGGCCTTTGGCATTACCAAATCATTCACGGTTTTGTTCATGATTATCATTGGCGGCCTTGGATCGATCTTTGGATCCTTCGCCGGTGCTGCGTTCTTGGTGGTCTTGCCGGTTGTTCTGAAATTGGTTGGAGTGGACTGGTTGGGTTGGCCGACAGATATCGTAGCCCACTTGCAGTTGGTAATCGTTGGCGCGTTGATCGTGATCTTTTTGATCGCAGAACCGCATGGTCTGGCGCAGCTTTGGCGTGTCGCCAAAGAGAAATTGAGATTGTGGCCCTTCCCACACTAGTGGGGTGGCTACCAATAATGGCGGGAAAAACCCTGCTAAACGAACGCTGGTCAACGCCAGCATATATCGAAAAATCCAGGGAGGAAAAATCGATGAAAATGAAACTAGGAACAATGGCAGTCGCTGCCGTAATGGCAGCAAGTCCAGTCATGGCGGACCTTGTGTTCCCATCACTAAGCTATCGCACGGGTCCATATGCTGCGGGCGGTATTCCGTTTGCTGATGGCTATGCAGACTATATGAACCTGTTGAACGCCCGTGATGGCGGTATCGGCGGCGTTATGACCAACGTGCTTGAGTGTGAAACAGGCTATAACACCGAAAAAGGTGTCGAGTGCTATGAGTCTACAAAAGGCCAAGGCGCGCTTGTGTATCAACCACTTTCCACAGGTATCACGTACCAGTTGATCCCAAAAGCAACGGCTGATGGTATTCCAATCCACTCAATGGGTTATGGCCGTACGTCTGCTGCGAATGGCGATGTTTTCTCAAACGTCTTCAACTACCCAGCAAACTACTGGAACGGTGCTTCTGGTGCGATCAACTATTTGATGTCTCAAGGCGACATTGCGGGTAAGAAAATCGCGCTTGTGTATCACAACTCTGCATACGGCAAAGAGCCTATCCGCACGTTGGAAGAGCTGGCTAAAAAGCACGGTTTTGAACTGACATTGTTGCCAGTTGACCACCCTGGCCAAGAGCAGAAATCACAGTGGCTACAAATTCGTCGTGAAAAGCCTGACAATGTCATCATGTATGGTTGGGGCGTAATGAACCAAGTTGCGGTTCAAGAAGCTGCAAACATCCGTTACCCAATGGAAGATTTCATCGGTATCTGGTGGTCTGGTTCTGAAAACGACGTTCTTCCTGCAGGTGATGCAGCTGACGGCTACAAAGCTTTGACGTTCCACGGTGTTGGCGATGACTTTCCGGTCTTTGCAGACATTCAGAAGTACGTTGTAGACGCAGGCAATGCGGCTGGTGCTGGCGATCAAGTCGGTACAGTTCTTTATAACCGCGGTTTGTATGCGGCTATGTTGGCAGCAGAAGCTGCGAAAACAGCACAAGAAATCCACGGTACAGGCGACATCACTCCGGCGATGATGCGTGACGGTATGGAAGCGTTGGAAATCACTGAAGCTAAAATGACGGCCCTAGGCCTTCCAGGCTTTGGCCCAGAGTTCAGCGTATCCTGCGAAAACCACGGTGGTCCGGGCCTGATCGGCATGACTCAGTGGGATGCATCTGCGAAAACTTGGTCTTTGATCAACGAATTTGCACCATCTGACATGGATGTCATTCAGCCATTGATCGATGAAGATTCTGCAGCCTATGCGGCAGAAAACAACATCGCATCTAGCTGTAAGTAAGCTAACTATTCTGGCGGCGCTTTTGGTGCCGCCAGTTCCCCCAGAATTTTTGCAACAATGAAGTGAACCTTATGTTGGACAGCGGACAAGACACTGAGACCCTACTAGAGGTCAACAACATCGAAGTGATCTATAATAGCGTGATCCTTGTGCTGAAGGGCGTCAGCCTATCGGTTCCCAAGGGAGGTATTACGGCATTGTTGGGTGGCAACGGTGCGGGCAAGACGACCACACTGAAAGCAATCTCAAACCTTTTGGCGTCAGAGCGTGGTGAAGTGACCAAAGGCTCCGTCAAATATCGTGGTGAGGACGTTCATGAAACTGATCCCGCCGACATGGTGAAACGTGGTGTGGTTCAGGTGATGGAAGGTCGTCACTGTTTTGAACACCTCACGATCGAGGAAAATCTTCTGACGGGTGCCTATACACGCAAGGATGGCAAGGGCGCGGTCGCGGCTGACCTTGAGATGGTGTACAACTATTTCCCGCGTTTGCGCGAACGACGCAAATCCCAAGCGGGCTATACCTCGGGCGGTGAGCAACAAATGTGTGCGATTGGCCGCGCTTTGATGTCCCGCCCTGAAACGATCCTTTTGGACGAACCATCCATGGGTCTGGCCCCACAGTTGGTGGAACAGATTTTCGGTATCGTGAAGTCCATCAACGAAAGTGAAGGCGTGTCGTTCTTATTGGCAGAGCAGAACACCAACGTCGCTTTGCGTTTTGCCCACTACGGCTACATTTTGGAATCTGGTCGCGTTGTTATGGATGGTCCTGCCGCTGAATTGCGCGAGAACCCCGATGTGAAGGAATTCTATTTGGGCATGTCTGATGACGGACGCAAATCGTTCCGTGATGTGCGGTCGTACCGCCGTCGTAAGCGTTGGTTGAGCTGATACGCCACGCCCTTTGAACCCCCAGTTGGATGTGATTTTGATGACCATATTTTACGATGACCTAGAAACACGCAGCGTCGACCAGCGCGAGGCCGATCAGTTGGCCGCGCTGAACGGCCAACTGGCGCGTATCGCGGGTCATGGTGGCACATTGGTGTCGGATGCTGACAAGCTGTTGGATCTGTCAGGATTGGCTGCACTGCCAGTTTTGCGCAAATCTGATCTTGCAAAGTGGCAATCTGAAAAGCCGCCCTTTGGTGGCATGCCAGTCTCTAACGTGGCGCATATCTTTCAATCTCCCGGTCCGATTTATGAACCGGGTGGCATTACCCACGATTGGTGGCGCATGGGTCGCTTCCTGCATGCTGCAGGATTTGGCAAAGATGATATTGTGCAGAACTGTTTTGGGTATCACCTGACACCTGCGGGTATGATTTTCGAATCTGGCGCACGGGCTGTTGGTGCAACTGTGCTACCTGCGGGCACTGGACAGACTGAACTTCAAGTGACGGCGGCCCGTGATGTGGGTACGACCGCTTATGCTGGGACACCTGATTATCTGAAGGTGATTTTGGACAAAGCCGATCAAATGGGTGTGACCCTTGGCTTCACCAAAGCGGCTGTTGGTGGTGGTGCGTTGTTCGCGTCCTTGCGTCAAGAATATGCGGACCGTGGAATTGCCTGTTTGCAGTCGTACGCAACAGCAGATGTTGGAAATATCGCGTATGAGAGTGCCGCGATGGAGGGCATGATCCTTGATGAACAAATCATCGTTGAGATTGTCATTCCCGGCACCGGCACACCTGTGTTTCTCGGTGAAATTGGTGAGGTTCTTGTGACCTCATTGAACCCAGATTACCCACTGATCCGTTTTGCCACAGGTGACATGAGCGCTGTTTTGGCTGGGCAATCGCCATGTGGACGCACGAACAACCGCATCAAAGGCTGGATGGGCCGCGCCGATCAGACGACAAAGATAAAGGGTATGTTTGTACGCCCCGAACAGGTTGCTGCATTTGTGGCGCGTCACGAAGAAGTGGACCGTGCGCGCGTGATTGCATCGCGTGACGGTGAGCAAGATATCTTAACAGTTCAGGTTGAATGCGATGGCGGTGACGCGGATGCATATGCCGCCAGCGTCGTCGATACGATGAAGATGAGGGGCAAGGTTGTGGTCTGCGATCTTGGTACTTTGCCGCGTGATGGATTGGTGATTGAGGACCAGCGCAGCTATGAGTGATATGTCGCACTGGATTTCCTGAGTGAATTAGTCGTAATAGACCTTAATGACTGATCATGCCGCATACACCCCCGCATTAAAAAAGCGCGCGCGCCATGCGCCACTTGGGCTATCCG
Source organism: uncultured Paracoccaceae bacterium (assembly GCA_905182105.1). Lineage (GTDB taxonomy): Bacteria > Pseudomonadota > Alphaproteobacteria > Rhodobacterales > Rhodobacteraceae > Ascidiaceihabitans. The sequence continues at coordinate 256,343 of CAJJAR010000001.1, read as the reverse complement.
CTGTTGCCGTACTGGTTGCGGCGATCTGCCTGTTGCCGATGGTGGCGGTGGCCATCGCGGCGTTCAGTGGTGGTACGGGCACGGTATCACAGCTATTAGGCTCGGTTTTGCCGCGTTACGTTGGCAACACTGCGTTGCTGGTTGTGCTGGTTTCAATGGGTACGCTTTGCCTTGGCGTGGGCGCTGCATGGTTGGTGACGATGACCCGCTTTCCCGGCGTGCGATTGTTTGAAATTGCGTTGGTTCTGCCGCTCGCATTTCCGTCCTATGTTTTGGCCTATGTTTATACCTACATACTGGATCATCCAGGTATCGTGCAATCGACCCTGCGCGATGTGATGGGGTGGGGACCCCGTGATTATTGGTTCCCAGAGGTGCGTTCCCTTGGTGGTGCAGCATTCATGCTGGTGCTGGTTTTATATCCTTATGTCTACTTACTAGCGCGCGCTTCGTTCTTGCAGCAAAGTGGAACAACATTCTTTGCCGCAAGGGCCCTTGGCAGCAGCGCGTGGTCTGCGTTTTTCCGTGTGAGTTTGCCTTTGGCTCGCCCTGCCATTGCAGGTGGTGTTCTGTTGGCTGTTATGGAAACGATCGCTGACTTTGGAACGGTTGCGTACTTTGGCGTTCAGACATTCGCGACAGGTATTTACACAAGCTGGTTCACCTTGGCTGATCGTGGTGGCGCAGCACAGCTTGCGCTTTGTTTGCTTAGTTTTGCTTTGCTGCTTGCGATGTTGGAACGTTTCCAGCGGGGGCGGGCGAAATATTCAGATGCCGCACGCGGTGGCCAGGAAAAGACGCAGCTTCAGCTACACGGCATTCACGCCTTTGCGGCCTTTGCGTTGTGTTCTATTCCGGTGCTGTTGGGGTGTGTGTTGCCCGTTGTTGTTCTGTTCAACATGGGGCTGGGATCAGAACAAGATCTGCTGAGCAGTCGCTACCTAGCGTTCATTCAAAACTCGCTTACACTTGCAGGCATTGCCGCGGTTGTCACAGTTTGTGCGGCTGTCACAGTTGGTTTCTTCCAACGCATGCAGCCGGGGCGGTTTTCCGGCACCACAGCTTACATTGCGCGTCTTGGTTACGCAGTGCCAGGCGGTGTTGTTGCCGTCGGCCTGTTGGTACCCTTTGCTGCCTTTGACAACGCGTTGGATGCTTGGATGCGCAGTACGTTTGATGTCTCAACCGGACTATTGGTGACGGGTTCCATCTGGTTGCTGATCATTGCCTATCTTGTCCGGTTCTCTGCTGCGGCCCTTGGGGCGTATGAGGGGGGACAAGCATTGGTTCACGCCAACATGGACGCGGCCAGCCGATCCTTGGGGCAGACCCCTTGGGGCACATTGCGCCGCGTGCATTTGCCGATCCTCACACCCAGCCTGTTGACTGCATTGTTGATCGTGTTTGTGGATGTGATGAAAGAACTGCCTGCGACCTTGATCATGCGACCGTTCAACTATGACACTTTGGCGGTACAAGCGTATCGCCTCGCATCCGATGAGCGGCTTGAGGGCGCAGCGGTGCCCAGCTTGGTCATTGTTGCAATGGGGTTGTTGCCCGTGATCTTGATCTGTCGTCAGGTCGGGCGGGGAAAATAGGGGGCGTGAACCCCCTATTTGATTTTAGGAATTATCGCCAATTTTGTCTTGAGTCTGAGTGTCAAAATCTGACGCATCGTGACGTTCGTGCAGTTGCTCAGATGGTTCGCCAAACGGACGGTTTACCATGCGACCACGTTGAACGGCTGGACGCGCGTTGATTTTTTCTGCCCAGGCCATAACGTTTTTGTAAGACGTAACATCCAAGAATTCAGCGGCTGAATATAGGTTGCCCAAGACAAGCTGACCGTACCATGACCAGATCGCGATATCGGCGATGGTGTATTCGTCGCCAGCAATCCACGGGGTCTCTGCCAGTTGGCGGTCCAGAACATCAAGCTGACGCTTGGCTTCCATGGTGTAACGGTTGATTGGGTATTCGTATTTTTCCGGAGCATAGGCATAGAAGTGGCCAAAGCCGCCGCCCAAGTATGGTGCGCTGCCCATTTGCCAGAACAACCAGTTCATTGTTTCAGCGCGTTTGACAGGATCGCTTGGAACCAATGCGCCGAATTTGTCTGCAAGATACAGCATGATCGATGCGCTCTCGAATAGGCGCACAGGTTTGTCACCTGAATGGTCTATCATCGCAGGAATTTTTGAGTTTGGATTAATATCGACAAAACCAGAACTGAACTGATCACCTTCGCCAATATTCACAAGATAGGCGTCATATTCTGCGCCTTCAAAGCCCATCGCCAAAAGCTCTTCCAGCATGATGGTGACTTTGACGCCGTTTGGTGTCGCAAGAGAATGAAGCTGCAAAGGGTGCTTGCCTACCGGCAGTTCTTTGTCGTGGGTCGCGCCAGCAATAGGGCGGTTGATGTTGGCGAATTTGCCACCGCTACTTTGCTCCCATATCCAGACAGCTGGTGGTGTATATGTTGAATCGCTCATGGCATTGGCCTTTTTGTTTGGAGTTAACGTCTGACCTATGGTGTCGACCGTCTGGTACAAGGGGACATCGGTAAAACTGACGTTAGGCTATCGGGTGATGTCGACCCAGACAAGGTGATGGTGGCTGGCGGTCTTGGCGACGTCGACCAATTGATCGCTTGGCTTGGGCCAGACAACACCACCGTCGGTGATCGTCCACTCGACTGAAGGCAACACATAATCAGCGCGCATGTTGCCCGGTGTGGGTTCTGACCAATCGACAGTGTCAGTATCTTGTGTGGGGCTATGTCCGCGCGGTTTAGCGTCTTGGACCCGCTGATCACCCAATAAATTTATAATGGCGCTGCGCCAACCTATGCGAGTGATGCCATATGTTGTGGGCGCGAGAGTCGCGCCCACAAGCTGCAACTTGAAATTGAGAATTGGCGTTAACCAATTCAGCCAATATTTAGACCCAAGGGCGCTGAGTCTGTGCGGCAGCTTCGAAAGTATCGATTGATGCAGCCTTTTCCATTGTAAGGCCGATGTCATCCAAGCCCTGCATCAGGCAGTGCTTTTTGAACGCGTCGACTTCAAACTTGAACACTTCGCCGTCTGAGGTTGTGACAGTCTGTTCTTCGATATCCACTGTCATGCGGGCGTTTGCCCCTTTTTCAGCGTCCTTCATTAGAACGTCGATTTGCTCTTGTGGCAAAGCGATTGGCAAGATGCCGTTCTTAAAGCAGTTGCTGTGGAAGATGTCAGCAAAGCTAGGCGCGATAACGCATGTGATGCCAAAGTCAGCAATCGCCCAAGGGGCGTGCTCGCGGGATGAGCCACACCCAAAGTTGTGACCAGCTATGATGATCTGTGCATCGCGGTAAGCGTCTTGGTTCAAGACGAATGTTGGAATTTCGTTGCGATCGTCGTCATAACGCATCTCGTCAAACAGGTTCACGCCTAGGCCTGAACGCTTGATGGTTTTCAAGAATTGCTTTGGGATGATCATATCCGTGTCGATGTTGATCAATGGCATTGGGGCTGCAATGCCAGTGAGTGTGTTGAACTTTTCCATTACATCATCTCCCGAACGTCGGTTAGTTTTCCCGTGATCGCTGCTGCCGCTGCCATGCCCGGAGACATAAGGTGCGTACGACCGCCGCGGCCCTGACGACCTTCAAAGTTACGGTTAGAGGTTGCTGCGCAACGCTCGCCCGGTGCCAATTGATCTGGGTTCATCGCAAGACACATTGAACAACCCGCAAGGCGCCATTCGAAACCAGCGTCTTTGAAGATGTCAGCAAGACCTTCTTCTTCAGCTTGTGCACGTACAAGGCCAGAACCAGGAACGATCATCGCGCGGATGCCGTCTTTGACTTTCTTACCTTTGAGAATTTCCGCAGCGGCGCGCAAATCTTCGATACGGCCGTTGGTGCAGGAACCGATAAATACAGTATCGATTTCAACTTCAGACAAAGGTTGGCCAGCTTTTAGGCCCATGTAATCCAAAGCACGTTGTGCCGCTTCGACTTTACCACCGGTAAAGCTGTCAGCAGAGGGAACCAATGACGTGATTGGCAGAACATCCTCTGGGGAAGTACCCCAAGTGACCAATGGCGCGATGTCTTCGGCTTTGATCACAAGGATCTCGTCCCAATGTGCGTCTTCGTCAGAGAATAGTGTTTTCCACCATGTCAAAGCAGCTTCCCACTGCGCGCCCTTAGGCGCGTGTGGACGGCCCATGCAGTATTCAAATGTCTTTTCATCAGGCGCGATTAGGCCAGCGCGTGCACCACCTTCAATAGCCATGTTGCAAACCGTCATGCGGCCTTCCATGGACAATTCGCGGATCGCTTCACCACAATACTCGATTACGAAACCAGTACCGCCAGCGGTGCCAGTTTTGCCGATCACAGCCATGGTTATGTCTTTTGCAGTCACACCAAGGGCAAGCTTGCCAGTGATCTCAACTTTCATGTTCTTGGATTTCTTCTGGATCAACGTTTGCGTGGCCAAAACGTGTTCAACTTCGGACGTTCCGATGCCGTGTGCCAATGAGCCAAATGCACCGTGTGTCGCTGTGTGGCTGTCGCCACAAACAACAGTCATGCCTGGAAGGGTCCAGCCCTGCTCCGGGCCAACGATGTGAACGATGCCTTGGCGAACGTCAGACACTGGGTAGTAGTGAATGCCAAACTCTTTGGCGTTCGTGTCCAGCGCGTTCACTTGGATGCGGCTGTCTTCGGTCATTGTTGTCGCGTCTGCACGGTCCAAAGTTGTTGGAACATTGTGATCAGGCACAGCAATTGTTTTTTCAGGCGCACGAACTTTGCGACCCGTCATGCGCAGACCTTCAAAGGCTTGCGGGCTGGTTACTTCGTGCACCAAGTGGCGGTCGATATACAGCAAGCAAGTGCCGTCATCAGCCTCGTGTGCAAGGTGTGCATCCCAGATTTTATCATATAGCGTTTTGGGGGACATATGGTCCACTCCCTTTGGTTGGTTTGAATTTTTAGGCGTATTGGGTGGGCGCGGGTTTACAGTCGTGCCAGCACGGTATGGGTCGCCCCAAAGAACCGTTCACCCAATCGGGTGCGGTCGCATATGTTAAAAAGCCCAATGCTTATTAGCCATGTCATAGGGGTCAGATACAGGGCTTGCCTATGTCTCGCAAGGGCGTGCATAAATCTACGGATATTGCGTGTCGAGATGGTGCATGCCAAGATTGAGTATGGGACCACAAAACCTGCTGCAAATGACAATTTATCAAGAACTTGAAGTCGTGCTCTCTGGCGCAATGCGCTTCGTTGGAAGTTTGATGATGCCGGGGTGGTGACTGTATCAAATTCTGATTATTCTTGCTTTAATCGCCATCTCATATGGAATGCATCCGTTGGTTGCAGGCGTGGGTACGTGCGCGTGATGGTTGGAAGGCGTGGCAACTGCGCATGATCGTACCGATACGTCAGCGTCTTGGGCTGGTTTGGTTTTCGGCGCTGGGCTGGATCATTTGGGGCGTCATGCAAAGCACCACTTGGCTGTCACGTTCCTATCTCACGGGGTTGGGGGCTACGCTTGCGACCGCATGGCTGCTGCTCGCATTCGTATAACGCTTTTTGCGTAATCGACCTCTGCGGATCATTTTGTGTTGGGGACTGTGAATTTTCGTAACACTGTATTATTTGAAGGTCCACGAAGCCGTGGGTGCATTCCTGGATGATCTCGCATTTGAGTTTGGTGATTTTCACATTTCGATTATGATGATTATTTCTGCATTGGTGGTGATTGGTGTTCTTCTGACCTTGGCGCGTATTTGATCCACGGCGACAGCAACAACAATTCGGCGTAACGAAGACATCAGCCCTTCCATGCAGGTTCTTGCGGTTAAGGCTGTGCAAATCACGCTGTACGGGTTTGCGTTCTTTATCGGGATCAACACAGTTGGGATCGATCTGTCTGGCCTAGCGATCCTGACAGGTGCCATCGGTGTTGGCCTTGGTTTTGGTTTGCAAAAGGTGATCTCGAACCTTGTATCTGATGTGATCATCCTCCTCGATAAATCGATTAAGCCGGAGGACTTGATTTCACTGGGTGAGACGTTCGGGTGGATAAAAATTTTGGGCGCGCTGTGCGTTCGTGGTAACGCGGGACGGTAAGGAATACCTAATTCCGAACGAGGACCTGATTACAAACCAAGTGGTGAACTGGTCACATTCCAATGATCATGTGCGGCTCGATATCTTTTTTGGGACTGCCTACAGCGATGACCCGCACAAGGACGGCGAATTGGCGATCGAGGCAGCGACGACTGTTGAACGTGTTCTAGATTACCCAAAGCGGCCCGTTTGCCACATCGTTGGATTTGGTGACAGTTCGGTGGATTATATCCTGCGGTTCTGGATCAAAGACCCCACAGGTGGCCTCACAAACATTCGTGGTGGGGTTTATCTAGCGCTTCGGGATGCGTTCAAAGCTAATAATATCTCAATTCCCTTCCCCCAGCGCGAAGTGCGGATACTTGAGGAAGGCGGCGATTGAGCCTTAATCGCAACGTTGCACTGCGGCATGATTTCCAAAAGCTTGAACTGTTGTTGAATTGTCGGGTAAGTGTCGGTAAGAGACGATTTCCCAGCGCCGTAGGTCTATGGCGCGATTCTAGGAGGACAATGTCCTGTCAATCCAACCAGACGTGGCCGGCGCCACGCAAGACGGAGCACCGCTAATGGCATCTGCTTACTCTAAAGCGACAAGCGACACGCTGTTGGCCGCCGTCCTTTCATCCCTTGATGATGACAAAGCTGAAGAAGTTGTGCAGATCGATCTGCGTGGCAAAACGGCTATTGGCGACCACATGGTGGTTTGCTCGGGTCGTTCCTCGCGTCAAGTTTCTGCAATCTCTGAAAAGTTGGTTGAGCGTTTGAAGACTGAATTCGGTCACTTCTCACGTATCGAAGGCAAGAACACAGGCGACTGGGTTTTGGTTGATACGGGCGATATCATCGTTCATGTTTTCCGTCCTGAAGTGCGTGAGTTCTATCAGTTGGAAAAAATGTGGCAGTTGTCACCTGCTGACATCGAGTCAGAACAGTCCATCTGATTGCGCATTTAGATGCGTGTACATATTTGCGCTGTGGGCCGGCTGCGGGCTGGCCCTGAAGCCGATCTTATTTCAGATTACACCACACGATTTGACCGCACTGGGCGGGCACTGGGCCTTGGCCCAGTTAAAGTCGTTGAGGTTGAAGATCGCAAAAATGCAGGAATGGGCGCAGAAGCTGAATTGCTGCGCCGTGCTTTACCCAAGGGCTGTGTGATTTGCTGTCTTGATGAACGGGGCAAAGTCGAAACCTCTCCTGCTTTTGCCAAACGTTTGGGCAATTGGCGTGATGCAGGGCGCGGTGATGTTGCGTTTGTTATTGGTGGCGCGGATGGCATTGATCCATCCCTGCGCGCAGATGCCGATCACTTGTTGTCATTTGGTGCAATGGTGTGGCCGCACATGATGGTGCGTGTGATGCTGAGCGAACAATTGTATCGCGCAGCATCTATTCTTGCAGGCTCACCCTACCACAGGGTTTGAGCAGGTCGTGCTGTCTTCAGGTGGCCAGCAAGACCAAGTTGAAAACTGTGTTGCGGCAATCCCGCACAGTGTTGCGATCATGCCAAGTTTGCGCAATTTCATATTCTTTTTGGTAAAGGCAAAAGCATATCCGTGTGCCAGTCGCCCTGCCAAGAACGCGGCAGCCAAGATTGAAACGATGATTGTGTTGCCGCCTTGCAGTTTTGCCAATGCGATCATGATCACAAAAATGGGCGCATATTCCACAAGGTTCCCTTGGGCGCGCACACGTCTTTGCATCATGTCATCACCCCATCCCCTAACGAGAGATTAAGGGGACGGCGTCCTTTGATCACTGCCCAGCTGAGCAACAAAAGCCAAATGGCAAGTGCGCTGGAAAGTAATGATGTAATTGGAAGTGAGACCATATCGATGCTTAAATAGGCCTTAAAATTTTTTAATTACGATGGTGGGTCCATCAATATCTTGCGGGATGCGGAAGCAAATTCGCGGCGATAAAGGACACCAATTGTGAAAAAGGTCGCGGCAATTAGTGGGATCGCGCCAATTATCCATGCGGCGGCGGCCAAAGCAAAATACAAGCTGCGCAAACCACGGTTAAAACCTCGTGCCGCAGTTATCCCGATCTCTGCGGCTTGGCGTGAGCGCGGTAAACAGCGTGGGTCGGTGATGTCGTTTGGGGTAGCGGCCACCAAAACGGCTGTGTAGCCGAACAGGCGGTTGGACCAAACGAACTTTAGGAATGCGTTGGTCAAGAACAGCGCGACCGTCATCAGCTTTACTTCCCAAACAAATGCGGGGTCAGTGCCAAGGGTTAGGTCATTGGCAAAGCCGCTCAACTCCTCCCCATTACCAACCATCGCCAGCGTGCCCCCAATTGCCAACATCGAAGTGGAGGCAAAGAACGCGGTGCCTTGGCGCAAGCTGCCGATGATCTGTGCATCAAAAATACGCGGCTGCCGGGTGGTCATCTGGACCATCCATTCACGGCGGTACTGCCCCATCAACATCGACACGGAGGGTCGGTGCGTGGGTGGGTTTTCAATGACCCAACCAACGATGGCCCAGCTGATGATAACAAAAGCGAGAGCGGCAAAATCAAGTGATGAAAAAAGTGTAAAACGATCTGTCCATGTCATGTTTTAACGTTAGCTGTTGCCGAAGAAACTTGCCATACTGATAAATTGGTAATATTATTTTACCAAATTAGTCACGCTAAGGATTCTGCTATGGAAATGCCTGTCCCTTCACAATCGGTTCTAGCGCGCAAATCCCGTGTGGTCGAACGGCTGCAAGGTGTTTTGCCTATGGACGCTGTGATCCACGATGAAATGGAAACGCGTGCGTATGAATGTGACGCGCTGACGGCCTATCGTTGTCCGCCCATGGCGGCAGTGTTGCCCACCACAACCAAAGAGGTCTCTGGCGTCTTGCGTATTTGCCATGAAGAAGGCGTGCCTGTTGTGCCACGCGGCTCTGGTACATCGCTCGCTGGTGGCGCGTTGCCGACTGCGGATTGCGTAATCTTGGGCGTGGCGCGTATGAATGACGTGATCGAAACAAATTATCCAGATCGCTATATTCGGGTCCAAACTGGGCGTACCAATCTAAGCGTCACAGGCGCGGTTGAAGAAGATGGGTTCTTCTACGCGCCCGATCCCAGCAGCCAATTGGCCTGTGCGATTGCGGGCAATATCGCGATGAACTCAGGTGGGGCGCACTGTCTTAAGTACGGTGTGACGACGAACAATCTGATGGGCGTCACGATGGTGTTGATGACGGGTGAAATCGTCGAAATTGGCGGTGCCCATCTGGATGCTGGCAATCTGGATCTGCTTGGCCTGATTTGTGGGTCTGAAGGACAGCTTGGTGTCGTGACTGAAGCGACATTGCGGATCTTGCACAAGCCAGAGGGCGCACGCCCTGTATTGGTGGGGTTCGACGACAATGAGGTCGCAGGCGCATGTGTGTCAGATATTATTAAGGCAGGCGTTCTGCCTGTTGCGATCGAATTCATGGACGCGCTGTGCATCAAAACCTGTGAAGAATTTGCCCAAGCGGGATACCCAGATTGTCAGGCTTTGTTGATCATTGAGGTTGAGGGATCAGAGGCCGAAATCGACGACCAGTTGGCGCGCATTGTAAAAATTGCGAACCAGCATAATCCAGTTGAAGTGCGCGAAAGCAAATCAGCCGAAGAAAGTGCTGCAATTTGGTTGGGTCGCAAAAGCGCCTTTGGCGCGATGGGTCAGATCAGCGATTATATGTGTCTGGACGGGACGATCCCCGTTTCTGAATTGCCAATGGTGTTGCGCCGTATCGGTGAATTGTCCGACCAGTTTGGTCTGCCGGTAGGGAATGTTTTTCACGCTGGGGATGGCAACATGCACCCATTGATTTTGTTCGATGCAAACAAGCCTGGTGATCTGGAACTGTGTGAAGAGATGGGTGCGGAAATCCTCAAACTTTGCGTAGATGCAGGTGGGTGTTTGACGGGCGAACATGGCGTTGGAATTGAGAAACGGGATTTGATGACTTATCAATATGCTCCTGCCGATCTTGAAGCGCAGTTGGCGGTCAAAGACGTGTTTGATCCGCATTGGTTGTTGAACGCGGCCAAGGTGTTTCCGCTGGCGGTCTCACACGATCGCCGGGCCGAATAATTTGCTGCTGAATAAAAACGCCCCTCGCAATACAATCGATGGAAGATTGATGATGACCCCGACAAGTGAACAAGAACTGTCCGAATACGTGTCCCAAGCCAAAGGCCCCTTAGTGATCAAAGGTGGCGGAACACGCGGTGTTGGCGTTGATGGTGATGTGCTGAATACAGGCGGTCTGACTGGGATTGATCTGTATGAACCGGGCGCATTGACGGTTGTGGCTAAGGCGGGAACGGCGCTGTCTGCAATCAAAACCACATTGGCAGGTGAACGTCAGCGTTTGGCGTTTGAGCCGATGGATTACCGCGGTCTGCTGGGTCTAAAGGGCGAACCGACAATCGGTGGTATTGTTGCGGGTAACATCAGCGGCCCTCGTCGTATCCAAGTGGGTGCCGCGCGTGATTTCACCTTGGGTGTTCGGTTTGTAGACGGGCAGGGTACCATCGTGAAAAATGGTGGGCGCGTGATGAAGAACGTGACCGGTTATGATTTGGTCAAACTGTTGTCGGGCAGTTGGGGAACACTGGGCGTTCTAAGTGAAGTGTCCCTAAAGGTGCTGCCGATGCCCGAAGCCGAAGCGACATTATGCGTGCACGGATTGGGCGTGATTGATGCGGTTGGCGCGATGGCTGCAGCGCTTGGGTCTCCGTACGATGTCAGCGGAGCTGCGCATTTGCCCAATGACGACACAGGCGTGACGATGATCCGCGTTGAGGGGTTCACAGACTCTGTCAGCTATCGCACTGCGCAATTGCGTGAAACACTGGCAAAGTTTGGCGGCGAGATCACGGTTATAGAAAATGTCGATGCTGCATGGGCTACTGTGCGCGATGTTAAAAATTTCCATGGCAAAGACGGGGATGTTTGGCGCATTTCGGTAAAACCCTCAGATGGTCCAGCCGTTTTAGCAGCAATTGATCCGCTGGAGGTCCAATTTGATTGGGCAGGTGGATTGGTCTGGGTGCGTACTGAACAAGGAACTGATGTGCGTGCCAAATTGTCAGGCATCTCGGGCCATGCCACCTTGGTGCGTGGGACAGGGCAACCACGTTTTCAACCGGAAACTGCAGGCGTTGCTGCATTGTCCGCAGGAATGCGTCAGCAGTTTGATCCGCGGGGCATTTTGAACGCAGGATTGATGACCGCGTAATGACACCTTTGGTGATCATATTCGTGGCGGTGTTCGTCGTGGGGCCATTGGCCTTTCTGCTGTTTTTGCGGCTGGCTCCATCAAAACGTCGGTCCATTGGATTGGTTTGTTTGGTCGTTGGCTCGACAGGAATGAGCGCCTCTTTGCGTTACCTGTCAGGTGGGTGGGGGCAGGACGCCTTTTGCACCTTGGCAGAACGCCTTTTACACCTTGGCAGGGAGTGGATGCATTTGGGTGGCGTGGATCGCGGTGATTGTTTTCTTGGTGCAACGATTTTGCCAACTTGATAACCGCCCCCTAATGCGCCGCTGGACGGCAATAATTGGAGCGTTGGCAACAACGGTTCCGTGGTTCGGGCTGGTTTCAGCCCGGATGATGATTTTTTAAGGATTTCGACAGATGCAAACGATGTTTACACCAGAGCAACTTAAGGATCCTGCGATTGAGCGGTCCAACCAGATTTTGCGCAATTGCGTCCACTGCGGATTTTGTACCGCTACTTGTCCAACCTATCAAATATTGGGTGATGAATTAGACAGCCCGCGTGGCCGCATTTACCTGATCAAGGACATGCTTGAGAACGAGCGCGTGCCTGACGAAAAGACAGTAAAGCACATTGATCGTTGCCTAAGTTGCTTGGCCTGTATGTCCACCTGTCCGTCTGGCGTGCACTACATGCACCTTGTCGATCATGCGCGTGGCTATATCGAACAAAAATATAAACGGCCCATGTCTGATCGCCTTTTGCGTTGGGTTCTGTCACGTATTTTGCCCTATCCAATGCGGTTCCGGATTGCGCTTCTTGGTGCGAAAATTGGGCGCCCTTTCGCACGGTTGATGCCAGATGCGCGGTTGCGTGCGATGCTGGAAATGACCCCCCAAATTATCCCACCTGTCAGCCGCAATGACGATCCGCAAACCTTTGCGCCCAAAGTGGCACGCAAGAAACGGGTCGCTTTGATGACGGGCTGCGCGCAAAAAGCGCTGAACACAGATATCAATGATGCGACCATACGGTTGCTGACACGTCTGGGCTGTGAAGTTGTTGTGGCTGAGGGTGCAGGGTGCTGTGGGGCCTTAACCCACCACATGGGTAAGACGGCGGAAAGCCATGGGGCTGCGGGCAAGAATATTCGCGCTTGGGCCTCCGAAATGGATGGTGACGGATTGGACGCGATTGTGATCAACACATCAGGTTGTGGCACTACGGTCAAAGATTACGGTCACATGTTCCGCAATGATCCATTAGCGGCAGACGCCGCGCGCGTGGCAGGAATTGCTAAGGATGTGAGCGAAGTTCTAATGGACCTAGATTTGCCAGCTGGTGCAGACCAAGAGCTGACAATCGCCTATCACGCAGCCTGTTCGTTGCAGCATGGTCAACAGATCAAAACCTTTCCCAAGGATCTGCTGAAGAAAGCAGGGTTCAAAGTTGTTGAACCAAGCGACCCACACCTGTGTTGTGGCTCTGCAGGGACCTACAATTTGATGCAACCTGAGATTTCGAAGCAATTGAGAGATCGAAAAGTACGCAGTATCGAGGCGAAAAAACCTGATATTATCGCCGCAGGCAACATCGGTTGCATGATGCAAATTGGGTCCGCCAGTGACATTCCGATTGTGCACACAGTCGAGCTGTTGGATTGGGCGACTGGTGGACCACGTCCGCCAGCGCTGGATCGTTCTGAAGCCGCTGAGCCGCAGGTTCCAATCTTACGTTGAATCTGTTTAGATGCCCTAATTCTACCGCAACTGACTGATATCCGGTCAGGATAACTATTAGGATCGTTGCTGTGCGTCGTTGGATGTCTTTATCAATTATGGCCTTGGTTGTGGCCTCTGCCGCTTTTGCGCAGGATGAACGGCTGCGTCGTTTAAACACGGGCGATGATGGTCGCGCGTGGCAAGCGGTGGGGCGATTGGACATTGGTGGCACTGGGTTTTGTACGGGTGCATTAATTGCCCCGAATCTGGTTTTGACAGCTGCGCACTGCCTGTTTGATAAGTCGACGAACGAACGCATTGATCACAAAACCGTTGAATTTATGGCTGGTTGGCGAAACGGTCGCGCGTCGGCCTATCGCGATATTCGCCGTGCCGTTGTGCATCCAGACTATGAATTTAGTGGTGATGTTTCGTCCAAGCGGGTGCACTATGACTTAGCATTACTTGAGCTGGACCAGCCCATTCGCAACAATGCTGTAAAACCGTTTGGCACCGCGGCACATCCGCGTAAAGGTGATCAAGTTGGCGTTGTCAGCTATGCAAAAGACCGCGCTGAAGCCCCCTCACTTCAAGAGGTCTGTATTGTCTTGGCGCGCCAGGAAGGCATTCTTGTAACGTCTTGTTTGGTTGATTTTGGATCATCAGGCGCACCCATTTTCACTTTTAAAGATGGAAAGGCGCATATCGTTTCTGTAGTTTCAGCCAAGGCTGAGGTGGACGGTGAAAAGGTTTCATTGGGCACAGCCCTTGGTGCACCACTTGCACGATTGCGTGCGGAATTGGTTGCCCAGAAAGATGGAGAAATAGTTCTAGTAAATGGGACGCGCCGCGATACTGGTGCGAAATTTATTAAGCCGTGAAGAAATTTTTGATTACATATTTGCTATGTCTAAGCGCAGGTTTGCACAGGCAGACAGCACCAATCTAAAGAAATTAGAAACCCAAAATGAGGCGCGTGGTTGGCAAGCTGTTGGTCGTCTCGACATCGCTAACAGTGGCTTTTGTTGGGCATATTGATTGCCCCAGATTTGGCTTTGACCAAATCGCTGATATGATGGATCGCATGCGGACGAACGATGCACCCCAAAACAGTTACCCATCCTATAACATCGGAAAAACGGATGACGACGCGTATCGTATATATTGCGGTGGCTGGGTTCTCAGAGCCGGATTTGAATGTTGAAGTGCGGGAAAATTCCCTGATCGTTACGGCCAAAAAAGCTGACGAAAGTAAGGATAAGAAATACCTCCATCGTGGTATTGCCACACGTGCGTTTGAACGGCGGTTCCATTTGGCCGATCATGTTTGGGTCACGGGGGCCAGCCACACCGATGTAATGTTGCATATTGACCTGACGCGTGAAGTGCCCGAGGCGCTGAAACCACGGCGCATTCAAATCGCCAGCCAGAATGTGATTGCAACGGATGTGGTCGACGCCAAAACCGTCAACTGATCAAACGAAAGGCCCGCTGAAACCAGCGGGCCTTTTTACGTTTTGCTGTTGGAAAATACGTTACACTGACATGCAGATGTATTTCATTTCCATGAATTCTTCGATGCCGTGATGGCTGCCTTCGCGGCCCAAACCAGATTGCTTGATCCCACCAAATGGCGCCACTTCGGTTGAGATGATGCCAGTGTTCACACCAACAATGCCGTATTCTAATTCTTCTGCTACCTTGTAAACGCGGCTTAGATCAGAAGCGTAGAAATACGCGGCCAGGCCAAAAATCGTGTCGTTGGCCATCGCGATGACATCATCCACATCGTCGAATTTGAACAACGGCGCGAGGGGCCCGAATGTTTCTTCTTGGGCGACCTTCATGTCTTGGGTAACGCCAGTCACAACAGTTGGCTGATAGAAGCTGCCGCCGTATTCATGGGCTGCACCACCGGTCAAAATTGCGCCGCCATTGGCAAGAATATCATCAAGGTGTTCT
The DNA here is from genome assembly GCA_905182105.1 of uncultured Paracoccaceae bacterium. Taxonomy (GTDB): domain Bacteria; phylum Pseudomonadota; class Alphaproteobacteria; order Rhodobacterales; family Rhodobacteraceae; genus Ascidiaceihabitans. The sequence continues at coordinate 241,310 of CAJJAR010000001.1, read as the reverse complement.
TGCACCTTTGACACTGCATTTGTGGTGATCATCGGGCCAGTCGTGACGCCCGCGTCAAAGCCATCGCCCACGTTCAAGGCCTCAACCGCGACTTTCAGTTTTGCAGCGAATGCGTCGTAAACGCCAGACTGAACATAGATGCGATTTGCGCAGACGCAGGTCTGCCCGGCGTTGCGGAATTTGCACAACATCGCGCCCTCAACTGCAGCGTCTAGATCCGCGTCATCAAATACGATGAAAGGTGCGTTACCGCCCAATTCCATTGAACATTTCATTACCTGTTGTGAGGCTTGGGCCAAAAGGATGCGGCCTACTCCAGTAGACCCTGTAAAGGTCAATTTGCGTACAATCGGATTTTCGCAGAATTCTTGTCCTGTGCTTGGCGCATCAGACGTTGTGACCACTTGGAACACACCGGCAGGTATGCCAGCACGCTCTGCAAGCACCGCAATCGCGGTGGCAGAGAGCGGTGTTAACTCGGCAGGGCGCGCAATGAATGCGCAACCCGCGGCAAGTGCTGGGGCAGCCTTGCGCGTGATCATTGCATTTGGGAAATTCCACGGTGTTATGGATGCAGCAACACCAATGGGTTGCTTCAAAACTGTAATGCGTTTGTCGCGCTGGTGGCCCGGGATGGTTTCGCCGTAAATGCGTTTTGCTTCTTCGGCAAAAAACTCAATAAACGATGCGCCGTATGCGATTTCGCCTTTGGCCTCTGCCAATGGCTTACCCATCTCTGCAGTCAGGATAATGCCAAGGTCATCTTGATTTTCCATCATCAGATTGAACCACTCGCGCATAACTGCGCTGCGTTCCTTCGCGGACCATTTGGCCCATTCCTTTTGTGCGACTTCTGCTTTGGCAATGGCAACGCCAACTTGTTCGCGGCTTAGGTCAGAAACTTGGGCAACCACGTCACCACGTGCTGGATTGGTTACGTCAAACGTACCTTTATCTCCATCAATCCACTCGCCACCTACATAAGCGCGGGTCTCAAGCAGGGTAGGATCGCTCAGCATTGTCGTCAGGTTCGTTGTTGTTTCCAGCATTTCATGTTCTCCAGAGATTGCGTGAACAGGGAAAGCAACTAATGTGGCACTTGTCCAGACGAATTGATGAGGGTGCTATGACTGATCTAAGTGACGCATACGCGAACGGTGCATATATCGAAGGGGCTGCGCTGTACCCACCACGCTGGGATGGCGCGTCCAAGGTACTTCGAGAGGCGCTAGGGGGACGCGCCGAACTGGGTGTTTCCTACGGCCCCTCACCACGTCAGGCCTATGATTTTTTCCAACCGGATCAGCCCGCTAAGGGAACGCTGATCTTTGTGCATGGTGGCTATTGGCGGATGTTTAATCGCGACAGTTGGTCGTTCCTTGCCAAGGGCGCGCTGGCGCGGGGGTGGGCGGTAGCGATGCCATCATATGATTTGTGTCCACAAGTTGGGATCGCAATGATCACCCAACAAATTGCGCAGGCGGTTCAGCATATTGCGGGATGCACACATGGGCCGATTAGTTTAGTGGGGCATTCCGCTGGTGGGCATCTGGTGGCGCGGATGGTGGCACCGGGAATGTTACCCGATGCTGTGATGGATCGGGTGCGGCATGTGGTGCCTATTTCGCCCCTCAGTGATTTGGAGCCGCTGTGCCAAACGGACATCAATGCAGACTTTCAAATGGACGCAGGTATGGCACGGGCAGAAAGCCCGATGTTGCAACCAGCCCCTCAAACCAAAGTAACGGTTTGGGTTGGCAGCGATGAGCGACCTGCTTTCCTTGATCAGGCAATGTGGTTGGCGGAAGCTTGGCAATGCGATCAGGTTGTGGCGCAGGGCAAGCACCATTTTGATGTGATTGATGCGTTGGCTGATCCAGAAGGTGACATTTTGTCAGTTCTGACAGCGGAATAAGTCACAGCCCTTTCAATGCCACATTGATTTTACAACAGTGTGAATGAAATCTAGGGTTGGGCAATATAAATGGGCATTACATTGCCTACATTGTTTGCAAGCTTTTCAATGATTGGAGAATTTAATGGCAAATTTTGACGTGCAGGTGCGGGAATCGCAACCATAAGTGGCTGAGGCTCAATCCAAAATCGCTGAACTGACGGGCTGGATCAAAACCGCCAGCGAAAAATTGAAGGTCGGCGATGATGCCATGATCGATATCGAAAACGCATCCCTTGAGGATGTGCACGCGCACACGGATGTGATGAACGCAAATATCGCTGTGCTGATTATGGGCCTTGATGATGTGACATCTGGCTTCTCCAAAGACTTTGACGAGATGCGCAACAAGACGGGGTGGGAAATTTTTGACGATATCTTTGCTGGCGCGAAATCAGACAGCATGGGTCAAGAGCGTGTACGCTCTGCCTCGATCGACGACAAATTACAGGACCTAATTTCCAAATCTGACGTGATTGTTCAATTGCTCACAGGGCAGTTGGCGATGTTGGAGGATCAAAAGGTGAAGGTTGAAAGCAACCTGACATCTACGCTGGATGAACGCGAAGCCGTGGTGTAAGAACTGATCATATTGCAGGCAAACATTCAGGCGATGGATCCAAAAATCATCAGCGTAGAGAACAAGATCGCGTCAGAGCAAGACGCCGCGAAACGGACTAAGTTAGAGACTAAATTGGCCGTCCTAAACTCTGATTACAACTCGATGATTCAGGACAAACAGGTTAAGCTGGCCAACTCTCAAACGCTAGAACGCTACATCGAAAAGGGCAAAACGTGGATTGATTCATTGCAGAACCAAGTGGCATCGCCAAGTTCCTAGAATACAACGATCTGGTTGAACCGATCATCAAGGCGCGGGGTGTCGATGGCACTGCGATCCTGCGTCAAAAGATGGAATTCATTTTGATCGATACCATTGCCGATCAGGGTATCGACCTTAGCCAAACCAGCCGCTGTGATATGCGCCGATCGGCCCGTGAAAACGCGCATCTTTTGCTATAGAGTTATACCGCCCTGAGCAAGTTGGTGGCATGGGCAAAACCATGGGGGCGCGTGGCCCACGATCACGTCCGATCATCCCGCGTATTTGTATACGCTGCGTGCGGCGGAACATGGTGACAGCAGATTGGTGAATATGTTGCTGGCGCAGTTGTGCATGGCCGACATTCGCCAGCTGTTCATATGCTACAAGAAACTGTTTTACACCATTTATGCAGGCTGGCCTGAGGTAAAGAAAGACTATGTTGTGCGTTTCCTTGAGCGCGAGTACTAAGTAGACAAGGCAGGTGCGCGTGCTGCACTGTTTGGCCATGAGGCCAGTATGGAAATGGACACCGATCAAGCGAAGGATGATTTGATCGCACATTTTGGCCCTTGGAGCGCTGTTAGGAGACGTTAGATGTTTGCACTCGCACGCCTGTTGGTTATGGGCTTTATCGTACTGATGATCGTATATGTGTGTTTGTCGTTCTATTCCCGCGCTGTGCGCCGTGGTAAGCTGAAGGCGCAGTGGAACCTTGAGCAGATGGACGATGCCACAAAGGATGGTGATCGTGATGACTACATTCAGAAGGGCCTGGAAGAATACGATGGCTCTGTGCGTCGTAAACTGATCTTGGGCGTTTATATCATTCCGACGGTGCTGGTTGCCGTCATTATTTATCTTACGAATTTTGCCTAAGGGGAGCACAGACATGACCTATATCAAGTGGTTCCTGATCATCACGTCCTGGACGTTTGTTGCTGCGTTCTTTCATTACACGCTGCCCCAAAAGGACATCGTGCGGATTACCGATACCTATGAGAAGCGGATTGATTTCGGTGAGAATTCGATCTTCTGGGCCTCTGCCGATACGGGCAATGTGGGCAGCGCTGTGAACCGCGACATCTTCTTTATCCAAACCAAGTTGGCCAATAGCGGTGAAGTGATGGTGTACCGCAATGAGGATACCGGTTGGGGCTGGCCGCCGTATTTCAAGTTCGACACAACGAACCTGCAGGCCGAAGCCAGCGATCTGAAGTCAGTGGCTGAGGCACCGCAGTATGCGATGATCAAACACTATGGCTGGCGTAATGAGTTTCTGTCGATCTTCCCAAATGCGATTTCTGTAGAGGTGGTTGATGGGCCGGATGCGTCCAAGGGCTGGCCGATCCTGAACATCCTGATTTTGACGTTGTTCGCTGCTGTCAGCTATTTCATCTTTATACGCTGGCGTCGTTTCCGCATGGCGCGCATTGATCCGACGCTTGAGGAAATTCAAGACAACTGGGATGCGGCGGGTGACGCGGTTGAGGGCGGCCATGGCCGTCTAAAACAATGGCTGAATTCATGGCGCGCTAAGTAGGCAAACATTAGTCGGAGAAGATGTAATCTGCTTCGAGAATTTTACGTGCATCGTCTTCTGAAATAGACAAGAAATCCGCCAACTCAGCGGTGTTCTCTTCAATACTGGATGATTTATGCATGCGATGCAGATTTTCAAATCCTGTGTCGCGTAGGGCATCACTTTCGAAATTCATATCGTTGCGAATTGTAGGCAATAAACGTGCTAACGTTTCGTTTGACGTATGATCCCCTGCTAATCCGACCCGCATTGCGTGGCCAATCATATATTCTTTGGAAAACTCGCAATGGATTTCCAGCACGCGCGTATTTGAGCGGTCGCTTTCAAAGTCCTGCAACAGATCCAAATCACCAGGGTCCATGCAGACGACCAAGCGATCGGTTTCGTAATAATCGAACAGTATCCGCATCAAAGCGCGGCGGTGACGGTGGCGTTTGCCTAAAGTCTTTTGAATGCCGCCTAAGTTTGGAAGTTGCGTACTTTCTTCGCTGAACAGATATTCGATGGCGGGCACATTGGTCACTTGGTGGACGCGTTCAAGAACCCGCTTGGCCACGTGCCATTTTTTGCACACCAATATAAGCAGTTCGCATTCGCGCCCCAATGTACTTTCGGTTTCCCAAAAGCGGGTCGAGAACCGTCAACCAATGCGGCCATGTCCCGATAGAAATTTGAACAGTCCCCAGCCTTCGTTCGAAATATCAAACCGTACACCTTCTGCGGGGTGCAACAGGCCAAGGCGACGTTTCAGGATGTCGGCGTCTGGGCTGATTTTGCGCGCAAAGATGAAATCTTGAGACAATAGCAGATCATATTGATCGTCATGAAGCGTTATGGGCATTCCGTAATCTGAGAACAGCAAGAACGTCAGCGTCCGCGTGCGAATTTCGTTTTCTGGCACAACATGGCGTACAATGGTTTGGAAGAATGTCTCGTCCAGAATCCACGTGGTTCGGAAAAACCGCATGACGTCTTTGCGCTGACGGGTGAAATCTAGAACCCATTCAACTGTACGTCTGCGCAGACACCACCACTGACTGCCAATTTGAATTTGAATGTCGTGGAAAATTTTGTGGGTCAGGCCAAAACGCTGTTGAAGGCGAAAGCTGGTGTTGAAAAGCCATTGTTGGATGCGCTCGTTAAAGAAATGGCGATAGATCAGCCGCTCTTCTTTCATGCCTGTCTTGATCCTACGCTTTCGAAATAATCAAAGCTCTCGATAAAGTCTGCGTCGTTATCATCAAGAAAGCTGTGGATGTATTCAGCCGACTTAATCGGTATGCAATCGCCTGATAACATATAAAATGCGTTGCACGTGGAAATGCTTTGACTGCGAATTCAACGGCATAAAGCGTGGCTTCGACCAAGGACAAATCACCCCAACCGCATCGAATGCGTTTGGGGGCATATGTGACGTTAGCGTTTTCAGCCAATGCTGACTTGTTTTGCGCAGCTTTGCGATCAATCGTGGGGTTTGCCTTTGGTGCCATTATGCGAAATCATTTTGTTCATGCGGGCACCACACTTGTTGCACCCACAGCCCAGCATCAGATCATTACCGCCACCATTTATAACAATCCAATCCCAGGTTCTCGGTTTGTATTGTTGCTCTATTTTGAATCCTAGGCTTCCTGAAATGGGCAACCGGTAAATGATCCGAGCACCGGCAACAGCGCGATTGTGAACCGGTTCTCTGAGGATTTGGGCCAAGACATTCGGGATAGCTTTGTTTTGGACACCATTGGTGGCAAAAAATGAATCCCCCATAGCAAGGATGCGTGTGCCGCTTTGAGCTGTAGCGGTTGAGCCGGCCATACAAATGGCAAGTACGAGGACTTTGAAAAAATAGGTCATGAAGGAAATTATAATTTTTTAAAATGTTACCCAATATTTCCACAGTCTGCGCAGTGGAACAAGCTTCGATAGCTTGCCTTCTCTTGCACCCTTGCGCTGTAAGCCCTACATCCCTTTTGATGGTACAGAATAAGAAATCAGATCCTAATTACAAAGTAATCGCTGAGAATCGGCGCGCACGCTTTGATTATGCAATCGACGATGACATCGAGTGTGGTGTGATCCTTGAGGGGTCCGAAGTGAAATCCATGCGCATCGGTGGCACAAATATCGCTGAAAGCTATGCCGCGGTTGAAAACAACGAGCTGTGGTTGGTGAACTCTTATATCGCGCCATATGAAGGGGCTAAAACCTTCAAACACGAAGTACGCCGCCGTCGTAAGTTGCTGGTGTCTAAAAAAGAATTATCGAATTTGTGGAATGCGACCCAGCGCAAAGGTATGACCTTAGTGCCAATCGTGATGTACTTTAATCACAAAGGGTTCGCGAAGATTAAACTTGGCGTCGCCAAAGGTAAGCAGAACCACGACAAGCGTGCGACCGAAGCAAAACGCGATTGGTCCCGTCAAAAAGCACGCCTTATGAAAGATCACGGCTGACCCTGTTCAGCGTCATTTTTTGCAGTAAAACGCCTATAAATGAGTTGTTTTAGATATAAATTCCCCATGACTGCCTTTTGGTGATCTGCGTAAAGTCCCACTGCTACTTAGCTTTGAGGGGAGTTGAGAGTATTCAATAATTATAGCCCCACGCTGGAGGGATATATTATGGAACTTATTATTGGACTTTTGTTTGGTGCCGCTGGTGGTAACGCTGCGGGTAAAGTGCACGGAAGCTTAAACCAAGGCACATTGATCAATTCTATTGTTGGCGTTGTTGGTGGTGGCCTAGGTGGCACGATCCTTAGCGCAATTGGTGCTCCTGATTTGGCGGGGGCCGCTGGCGGCGCTGCTGGCTTGGACTTCGGCGCGATCATTGGTCAGGTTGTTGGCGGCGGTGTTGGTGGTGGCGCAGTGCTTGCCCTCGTCGGCGTTGTTCGCAACATGATCGGTAAATAAGCTTTACACTTAAGGACAGGTTGGGCACCGCCTCGTAGTCCAATCTGGACACACAGACTTGCCACATACTTCCCATAGCGTTAGGCAGTGACGCATTCACGCAGGGAAGAGAATTTGATGGCTGATGATCCCAAAACACTAGTTTCAACTGACTGGCTTGCCGAGCACATGAAAGATCCGGATTTACGGATCTTGGATGCGTCGACTTATTTGCCAGGTGTCGACCGCGATGGTCGCACAGAATATGACACGGTTCACATCTCAGGTGCCCGCTTCTTTGACATCGATGACGTTAGCGATGGCCGCTCCGATCTTCCGCATATGGTACCCCCAATTGAGAAATTCATGTCCCGCGTGCGCGCGATGGGCGTTGGCGACGGACACCAGATTGTTGTCTATGATGGGTCTGGCCTGTTTTCTGCTGCACGTGTGTGGTGGTTGTTCCGCCTTATGGGGCAAAACAACATTGCGGTGCTTGATGGTGGATTACCAAAGTGGATCGCAGAGGGACGCGAGGTCGAAGACTTGGCCCCTGTCATTCGTGACCGCCACATGACCGTGCGTTTCCAAAACCAAATGGTACGTGATGTGACACAAGTGTCCTCAGCCTCCAAATTGGGCACCTCCCAGATCGTAGACGCCCGCGCCGCTGCACGGTTCCGCGGCGAAGAGCCAGAACCACGTGAAGGGCTGCGCTTGGGGCATATCCCCAATTCACGCAACGTGCCGTTCACTGACCTGCTGAACGATGACAAAACAATGAAAACTCCGGATCAAACCCGTGCAATCTTTGAAAGCGCTGGTGTTGATCTGAAAAAGCCAATCATCACCACCTGCGGGTCCGGCGTTACCGCCGCCGTATTGGGATTGGCACTGGAACGTATTGGCCACGATATGTGGTCTCTATATGATGGATCTTGGACCGAGTGGGGGATGTTTCCCACCGTGCCCGTGGCAACTGGAGAAGCCTGATGTTCGAAACACTGAAACCACAACCTGCTGATAAAATTCTAGCGCTTATGGCGCAGTATCGCGCAGACCCACGTGAGACCAAAATTGATCTTGGCGTTGGCGTCTATAAGGATGCAACGGGTCTGACGCCTGTAATGCGTGCGATCAAAACGGCAGAACACAAACTGTGGGAAGACCAAGACAGCAAAGCCTATGTTGGCCTTGCAGGCGATCCTGTGTTTGGCGATGCGATGATCAAGTTGGTTTTGGGCGATAGCGTTGCACGCGACACGATTTCTGCAGCGGCAACACCAGGCGGAACAGGTGCTGTGCGCCAGGCGTTTGAATTGATCCAAATGGCACGCCCAGATGCGCGCGTTTTTGTGTCTAACCCAACATGGCCAAACCACCTGTCCATCCTGAAATACCTTGAGATGGACATGATCCCATATCGCTATTTCGATGACGAAACACGCGGCGTTGATTTCGACGGCATGATTGCTGATCTGAAAATAGCCAAAGTGGGCGACGTTGTTCTGCTTCATGGCTGCTGCCACAACCCAACAGGTGCAAACCTGAACGTGGCGCAGTGGGAAGAAGTGATTGCGGTTCTGAAATCAACGGGCGCAACTCCGATGATCGATATCGCATACCAAGGTTTCGGTGACGGTTTGGAAGAAGATGCTGCAGCAACACGCGCGGTGACCGCTGCAATGCCAGAGACAATCATCGCAGCCAGCTGTTCTAAGAACTTTGGCATCTACCGCGAACGTACAGGCATGTTGATGGTTGTGTCCCAAGACACATCTGCCAAAGGCTTGAACCAAGCGACCTTGGCGTTCCTTAACCGTCAGAACTTTAGCTTTCCGCCAGATCACGGTGCACGCATCGTAACGATGATCTTGAACGATGACGCAATGCGCGCTGATTGGATGACTGAACTCGAAGATATCCGCACTTCAATGTTGGGTCTGCGCAGCGACTTGGCTGCTGAGCTTCAGCGCCTGTCCGGCTCTGATCGTTTTGGCTTCCTTGCACAGCACCGCGGCATGTTCTCACGCCTTGGCACCACACCTGAGATGGTGGAAAAACTGCGCGTTGATGCAGGCATTTACATGGTTGGCGACAGCCGCATGAACATCGCAGGCCTAAATGCAAAAACCATCCCGATCTTGGCCAAAGCCATTATCGACGCTGGCATCTAAACGTAGGTCGAGGTTCACCCCGCCAATGCAAAACCAAAGCAGCTCCTGATCTTAATTGATCGGGCGCTGTTTGCTTTTCGCCCCATTTCCACAATGTGTTGCCGCAGCGTCGGATTTGATAGGTGTGTTTGGAGAAACGCAATTTAGGTGAGGCCGTTCGGATGAAACAAAAAGAGGCTTTATTCCAGCCCCTAGAATTGCCCTGTGGGGTGGTTCTGAAAAACCGCATCGCCAAATCGGCAATGTCTGATTCACTCGGTGATGGCATTGGCCACCCGACAGCGCAGCAAAACAGGCTTTATCAGTGCTGGGCCGAAGGTGGGTTGGCTGTGTCGATTTTTGGCGAGGTGCAGCCGACATCACATTCCGTTAACGATGCACAAATGTTGGGTGGAAATCTGAAATTAACCATTTTTGGAACCCGTTGACCCCTAACTGTACAGTTCAGGCGGGGAATTGTGCAGTTTGGTGAAATCACCCACAAAACCCATGGTTTGGGGGGGGTGGAAAATGTACAGTTTGGGACCTAAATAGTACAAAGGAGCGCGATTTTTTGTGTGCCCCGCACCGCTCCCAACCCCCATTAATGCAGCGAACGCCGCGTTAGACACGAAAAAACCGGACACCAAAGGTGCCCGGTTTCGGTAATTTATAGCCTATATTTGCGGTGCGAATTAGCCTTTTGAGAACTCAGGATATGCTTCCATACCCAGCTCGGATTTATCCAAGCCCATGATCTCAGCTTCTTCCGATACGCGGATGCCTACAGTGTACTTCAGGATGAACCAAACCACCGCAGATGCGACAGCTGTGAACAAACCAACCACGATGATTGAGTACAATTGTGTGCCCAATGATGCGTCAGAGTTAGTGAAGACAACTGCGATTGTGCCCCAGATACCAGCGAACAAGTGAACTGGGATTGCGCCAACAACATCGTCGATTTTCAGTTTGTCGAGCAATGGTACAGCGAAGACTACGATCACGCCGCCAACAGCACCGATCAGTGTTGCCTCTAACAATGTAGGTGTCAAAGGTTCAGCAGTGATGGCAACAAGACCTGCCAACGCGCCGTTCAGAACCATTGTAAGGTCAGGCTTTTTGTACAGCAGTTGTGTTAGGAACAATGCTGCCAAAGAACCACCAGCAGCCGCTGTATTGGTGTTTGAGAAGATGCGAGAGATGTCTGCTACATCGCCAATCGTACCCATCGCCAATTGCGAACCACCGTTAAATCCGAACCAACCCATCCACAGAATGAATGTACCCAGTGTCGCAAGTGTCAGGTTAGAACCTGGCATTGGGATTGTTTTGCCGTTCTTGTATTTACCGATGCGTGGGCCAAGGATCAGCGCGCCAACCAAAGCAGCCCAGCCGCCTACAGAGTGAACAACAGTTGAGCCAGCAAAGTCCAAGAAGCCCATTGCGTCCAAGAAACCACCGCCCCATTTCCAAGATGCTTGGAGAGGGTAGATGATGGATGTCAGGATGATAGTGAACACGAGGAAAGGCCATAGTTTTATACGTTCAGCCAAAGCACCAGACACGATGGATGCGGTTGCTGCACAAAACATTAACTGGAAGAAAAAGTCAGAACCAGTTGCTGCGTAGCCGTAGTCGTCTGCTGCATCAGCGGTAACGCCAACTGCTTCAAGAACGCCAACGCCCCAAACGCCAGATAGAACACCTTCGATGCTCCAAGTGCCAAGTGGGTACATAAGGTTGTAGCCGATTAGGTAGTAGAAGATGGCGGCCAGTGAGAAGAGGCCCATGTTTTTGGTCAATTGCATTGCAACGTTTTTGCCGCGCACAAGGCCCGCTTCCAACATTGAAAAGCCAGCAGCCATCCAGAAGACCAAAAAGCCGGCCATCAAGAAGAGCAATGAGTTTAGGATGAACACCGTGTCAGTCGAAGCCGCGACATTTACGGGTGCGTCCTGTGCCAGTGTGAGTGTCGGCAAGGCCGCGAGAACCGCGCCACCAACAAAAGATTTCATAAGTTTCATTTTCGTTTCTCCGTTCGTCGCGATTAAAGAGCGTCGTCGTTTGTTTCACCGGTGCGCACACGTACGGCTTGATCTACGTCCAGCACAAATACTTTGCCGTCGCCGATTTTGCCGGTCTGTGCTGTCTTGATGATTGTTTCGACAATCGCGTCGGCCATATCGGCGCTGACCACGATCTCGAGTTTGATTTTTGGCACAAAGTTCACCGCGTATTCCGCGCCGCGGTAGATTTCAGTGTGACCAGATTGTGAGCCAAAGCCTTTGATTTCTGTTACCATCATGCCGCGTATGCCAGCGTCCGTAAGTGCCTCACGCACCTCTTCCAGCTTGAACGGTTTGATCGTCGCAATGATTAGTTTCATTCGATGTCCCCTTTTGATCTGACAGGTTTGCCCTGCGATTTGATGGTTTTATCAGGTGATGTTTTTGCTGGAGTCGGGAATGACCGGTCGTATAAATGTGGAAAAATATCAAAATGTACGCTCAAAATTTGTGCGATGGTGCAATTTTGATTAATTCTTGTGCTAAAGCTAAACCGAAATGGGCGAAATGATGGCCCTGTTCATTCAAACTTGCTTCGCTATGATGGGCAAAACAAATAAGGCCGGGCAGGGCTGTGATGCGTAACACTTCTAAAGGTCGGCGTCCCTTGGTCGCTGACAAACGCTATTCTAAATTAGCGGCAAAACCTAAGCCGTCAAAGAAAGCACCGCAAAAACGGCGCAAGGCCAAGCGGCCTGTGCGCAGCGGAATTATTGGATTTATCCTTACGATCTTTCGTTGGATTTTCCGTCTGATCTGGAATGTGATTTGGCGATCAAGTGCTGTCGTTTTGTTAATACTGTTGCTGTCTGTGGGTTATGTGTTCACAACATTACCGAAACTTTCAGAGTTATTGGATGGTCGGGCCCGTGGCTCTGTTACGTTGCTTGACCGTGAGGGTGATGTATTCGCATGGCGCGGTGATCAATTTGGTGGCGCGGTGCGTGCCGATACTGTTTCCCCGCATTTGCGCAATGCTGTGGTCGCAACCGAAGATAAACGCTTTTACCGTCATCTGGGCATCAGTCCGCGCGGCGTTGCCAGTGCGGTGCGCATAAACCTTAGCGAAGGTCGTGGCCCGCTTTCAGGGCACGGTGGTTCAACCATCACACAACAAGTTGCTAAGTTGCTTTGCCTTGGTAAGCCCTACGATGCGAACGAGTGGAAAAGCGAAGGTGACTATGTTCGTGATTGTCGTCGAGGTTCACTAAGTCGCAAAGTCCAAGAAGCAATTTTTGCGCTCGCGATGGAAGCTAAGTACTCAAAGGATGACATTCTTTCAATCTATTTGAATCGCGCCTACATGGGTGGTGGTGCGTATGGTGCTGAAGCGGCATCAAACCGTTACTTTGGTAAGAGTGCCTCGCGTATCAGTATTCCTGAGGGAGCTATGCTTGCGGGTTTGTTGACCGCACCATCTGCCTTATCTCCTACCCAGAACTTGGAGCGCTCCCAAAATCGTGCTGCCACTGTTGTGCGGATGATGCGTGAACAGGGATATGTATCACCCGAAGAAGAAGCTGTAGCACAGGCTAACCCTGCAGTTCTGTCAAAGGCTGCAAAGCAACAAGTCGGCGGATACTATGCTGATTGGGTTATGTCATCGGGACCCGAATTTTTCACACGCAACACGACTGAAGACGTGATTATCCGCACCACACTGGATCAACGTCTGCAAAAAGCGGCTGAAGAAGGTTTGCAGTGGGTGTTTGACAATAAGGTGTCTGTTGGTTCGAAGGCGCAGGCTGCAATTGTTGTGATGGACGCTGATGGTGCTGTGCGCGCCATGGTTGGCGGTCGTGCGACTAAGGTGACGGGAGCGTTTAACCGCGCGACCCAAGCTATGCGTCAGACGGGGTCTGCGTTTAAGCCGTTCGTTTATGCAACTGCTCTCGACCTTGGGTATTCGCCTCTCGATTTGATCAATGATGCAGCCTACTGTTTGAATATTCCAGGATCAGGTGAATGGTGTCCAAACAATTATACCAAGAAATTTGAGGGCCCCGTAACGATGACACGTGCGCTTGAAGCGTCTTTGAATATTCCTGCAGTGAAAATTTCAGAAAGCGTTGGCCGTGATTTAGTGCGTAGTGTCGCGTCTGATTTCGGGATCAAAAGTGAATTAGCTGATGGTCCTGCTTTGGCCTTGGGCGCGTCTGAAAGCACTTTGTTGGAGATGACGGGTGCGTATGCTGGCATCCTGAATGGTGGGTCTGCTGTGACGCCGTTTGGTTTGCTTGAGCTTAGTCTATTGGGTGATGATGAACCGTTGATGGGCATTGGTGGTGGCATCGAAGAACGGGTCATCCAAGAGAGTTCCGCGAGGCAGCTGATTTGGATGATGGAGAAGGTTGTACGCCAAGGCACTGGTAAGCGCGCCCAATTTGGCGGTCGCGAAATTGCTGGTAAGACAGGAACGACACAGGGTGCAAAAGATGCATGGTTCATCGGTTTCACAGGCGATTACGTTGCTGGTGTTTGGATGGGATACGATGACAATACGAAGCTAAAGGGCGTGACAGGGGGCGGGCTACCCGCCGACATCTGGCGCGAAACCATGCAGCGTGTTCACGAAGGTGTGCCAATCAAACCTTTGCCAACGCAGGAACCTAGGCAACCTCAACAAGTCGCCCAACCCACTGAGGTGGTACCGGTCAGCAATGCTAATAACAGGAATATTATCGAGAACCTTTTGTTCAATCTGTTGGGTGGCAATGACCGATAGAATTAACAACTAAAGCGTCGATACGGAGTAAGGTGGGTGTTTATATTCCGCTTTACTGCTTTGGCATCAACCAGCTTTTTTGAGATCAGCGATCATCTTGTCAAAGTTGCCGCCATTGCGATCGAGCAAGGCACCAATCTCTGTGCGTTCAGTCAAAAGCAAATTCACGCCTTCAATGAACATATTAAAGAATAGGTCTTTGCCTGATTTCGAAGAGACCAAGAATGTGACTTCAAATGGGGCTGAGCCGCGCAAGGATGCTTTGGTCTTTACTTCGTAGCCAGCGTTGATTTTACGAGACGATTTAACTTCGACTTTGCTGCCTACAAATTCGCGGAAACGCTTACCGTATTTACTGGCAATGTAGATTTCGAATGCTTTACCAAAGGCACGCTTTTGGCTGGCCGACGCGCGGCGCCCATCTACACCCAATGCGTACTGCGCCATGATTGGCACGTCTGCATAGCGACGGAAAATACCTTGGAATTCTTTAATCATGGCAGCTTCAGATTTGCCAGACCCAATGACGCTATTGATTTTTGCGACAAGGCTATCGACCAACTTACGAGCTTCATCTTGGGTCAAGGCCCACGATGGTGTCGCCGCTATTGCTATTGAGGACGAGGCCAGTGCGACAAACGTCCGACGTGTGATGTTATTGAGCATAGGGGTCCTCGTAAGGGTCAGAGTATGGATCATCAGCTGAAAAGGCTGTGCCTTTGTCTCCGAGCTTAAACCGACGATTTTGCAAATAAATTATGCGGGCTTGTGCATAGCTGTCGGCACTTTCATACAAGATTGAGTCAATGGTGCTTGTGTAGCGACCGCGAGTAGATAAGCCCGCAGAGGTACTTGCTAAAGTGCCATAATATCTCTCAGGACTGTTCACCATATAGCTTAGTGGGTTAGTAAATAAATCTACGATTATCCCGGTTGTCGAACGGACTGTTGCGGGCCCTAGAAGTGGGAGTTCGACATATTCGCCTTCATCAGCGCCCCATTTGTATAACGTTTCACCAAAGTCAGTATCGTGTTCTTTTAGCCTGAGTTTTTCTGCTGTGTTAAAGAGGCCTCCAACACCCAGGATTGAGTTAGTCAGGAAGCGAGTTGCTGACAAGCTTGCACCGTGTAAATCACCTTGCAAAACTGAGTTGACCAGTATGCTTGGTTGGCCAAGGTTACTAGCAAAATTACTGATTGAATCTTCTACCACATCCGGCAGAATAGATGAGTACTCTGTTGCAACGGGTCGGACAAATTTTTTGTCTAGGCTTACATTGAAAGCATGAACCTTGCGATTTCTGTCTTCATTTGGATCGTAGATGGCGTCACTGGAGCCGCCGCTGTTCGCCGCGCAGCCTGCTACAATAATCGTACAGGACAGTAGTACAACATTTTTCGTAAAAAGCTTAATCGACGAAGATAAGGACACTTAAAAACCTCACAAAAAAGTATATGTCTCTCAGTAATACTTTAAATTCTATTTCATAGCTTGAACTTAATATAAAAGTACTTCTGTGGCAGCTAAACTACACGATTTTTCTTACATTTTTGTGATCTTTGTAAAATATTCTGATTCTTCAGGCAAAAGCTGCTGATTGTTCGCTGGAACCTTATAAAGGTTAAACCGAGCAAGCAGTCAAAATTGTTCTGGAGGTTATCCACAGGCTTAATCTCCCTTTCCGTTTTGTTTCGACAAGGGTAGCGTTCAGTGGAATTCAATCTTGTGACAAGGATCGCTGAAATGAACTTTGAAGACCGTCTAAATTCCCTTGGCCTTACTTTACCTGCAGCGACTGCGCCTGCCGGTAACTACGTGCCCTTCGTTCAGGCCGGTGACATGGTCTACATCTCAGGTCAGATTTCGAATGGTCCTGATGGTTTGGTTCTGGGTAAACTCGGTGACAACATGGACGTTGAGGCAGGTGCAGCTGCTGCGCAATTGTGTGGTTTGCACTTAATTGCGCAATTGAAGGCGGCCTGTGGTGGTGACCTTAGCCGCTTGGTGCGTGTTGTGAAGCTGGTCGGGTTTGTGAATTCAACAGACAGATTCACCGATCAGCCCAAAGTCATCAATGGTGCGTCCGATTTGATGGTTGCTGTATTTGGTGATGCTGGCCGTCATTCGCGCGCTGCTGTTTCCTCACCATCGTTGCCGTTGGGCGTCGCGGTTGAGATCGAAGGCACATTCCAAATTAAATGATACCTCGTTTGCACCCAGACTTTTTAACAAAACCTCTGACACACCGTGGACTACACGATGTGTCAGAGGGGCGACCTGAAAACAGTCGTGCCGCTATTCGTGCTGCTATCGAAATGGGTTACGGGATTGAGATTGACTTGCAGCTAAGTGCTGATCAGACTCCTATGGTGTTCCACGATTATGGACTACATCGCCTTACGGCCGCAGCCGGGGCAGTTGCGCAACTGAGTGCCAATCAATTGGGTGCGATTCAATTGGCTGGCGGCAATGAAGGTATTCCAGATTTGGCTGAAATTCTGGGTTTGGTCGCTGGCAAAGCACCCTTGTTGATCGAGTTTAAAGACCAAGATGGCGCGATGGGGACGAATGTTGGCCCACTTGAAAAAGCGGCCGCTGATCTGCTTTCTAAATATAGCGGGCCTGTTGGAGTGATGTCTTTCAACCCCAACAGTGTTGCATGTTTGGCTGAGTTTTTGCCCGACGTTGCACGTGGTATTGTAACAAGTGCCTACACGCCTGATGACTGGCCGTTGAGCCAGGTCGTTTGTGATTATTTGCGTGATATCCCTGATTATGATCGCGTGGGCGCTAGTTTTATCAGTCATGAGCTGGCTGATCTGGACCGCGCGCACGTTGCTGAACTGAAGGCAAGTGGTGCGAATGTACTGTGCTGGACGGTTAAGTCTGCCGAACAAGAAGTACAGGCACGTATGGTCGCAGAAAATATAACTTTCGAGCAATATTGGGCTTGAAACATGTATGGGCAGCTACAGCTTGTAAGCTGCAATAGTCGGGGGAGCACGCGATGAAGCAGCATCAAGTTGAAATCAGCGTCATTCCTAAGATCGCAGAGATTGGACAACTTGTTTGGGACAGCTGTGCCTGCCCAGAGGTTTCTGATGGTGGTCGCCCTAATGATCCCTTCACAACTTACCGTTTTTTAAGGGCGTTAGAAGACAGCGGATCTGTTGGCTCTGGTACAGGTTGGCAGCCACAATACTTGGTTGCGCGCGTCGATGAACAGGTGATCGCCGTTGCGCCGCTTTATGTGAAATCGCATTCACAGGGTGAGTACATATTTGATCACAATTGGGCCCAAGCCTATGAACAAGCAGGTGGTCGCTACTACCCGAAGATTCAAATCGCAGTGCCGCATACGCCTGCAACGGGTCGTCGCTTTTTGGTACACCCGGATTTTGCAGAAACGGGTTTTTCCGCTTTGGTTCAGGGTGCCATTCAATTGGCTGCGGACAATCAAGTGTCCAGTGTTCATGCCACCTTCTGCACTGAAGCTGAGGCTGAGTTGGGTGCGCAGCTGGGATTGATGTCACGGGCCACCCAACAATTTCATTGGTTGAATAATCGATATAAGGACTTCGATGGTTTCTTAGCTGATCTGAGTTCGCGTAAGCGCAAGAACATCCGCAAAGAACGGGCGCAGGCTCAAGGTTTTGGTGGCGACATCGTAACCTTGCGGGGGGACCAGATAGAGCCTGAACACTGGGATGCTTTCTGGGAGTTTTACCAAGATACTGGTGAGCGCAAGTGGGGTACGCCATATCTTACCCGCCAGTTTTTCGAGATTGCGCATGAGACGTTACGTGATGATATGGCGCTGGTCTTAGCGCGCCGAGATGGAGAATGGATCGCAGGGGCATTGAATTTTGTGGGCCGCGAGACGCTGTATGGTCGCTATTGGGGTTGTGTTGAACACCATGCCTGCCTGCATTTCGAACTGTGCTATTATCAGGCGATCGATATTGCGATCAGGGATGGCTTGAAGCGGGTCGAGGCGGGCGCACAAGGTCAGCATAAATTGGCGCGTGGGTATTTGCCGACCCAAACGCATAGTTTACACTGGGTCCGGGATACAGGGTTTTCCAAGGCGATTGGGTCGTATCTAAAAGCAGAGCGTGAAGCCGTTGGAGAAGACATCGAAATTCTGACTCAATATGGTCCCTTTAAGCGTGCTATAGCAGAGGAGCAAGAATGATAGAAAAGCTGCCTATTGATGAGCGTCATGCATTGCTTGCCCCACTGATAACAAACGGTTGGGTTCTACATTCAGAACGGGATGCTTTGGTTAAAGAATTCAAGTTTAAAAATTTCATTGATGCGTTTGGCTGGATGACACGTGTGGCAATTTGGGCAGAGAAGTGGAACCACCATCCTGAATGGTCGCATGCTTATTCGTGCGTGAACGTGACGCTTACAACCCATGATGTCGATGGTCTGAGTGATCTGGATCTTAACCTGGCGTGCAAAATGGATTCACTATTTACAACTTAACGCCTCAGAATTCCTAGTGCTCTATGGGAAGCTTAAACCTTAAACCTGTGATGATCGCTTTTTAAGTGATGTCTAAAAAATGACCAGTTTCAATCAGATTGACGAAAAATACCGTCGACTAATAGCATGTGGGGGACTGTTAAGGCTGCTAACCCAATAAAAACAGTTTTCAAAAGAGCGGCATCGGCAAAATCAGCTGTTGGTAATTGCCAGAATAACAAAACGCCTAAAAGCCAGCTTGTGATAGTGAACGTGATGGCCAAATAAATGATTGTCTGAATTGTGTATTTTTTTGAGCGCAGTTTAAGCCACGTGTAATTAATGTGACGTATTGAATGTATACCACAGAAATAAATCGAAAAACCGACTAATGGGGGTAAGAAATAAAAAATTACACCTAAGAGAATAAGCTCAAAGAATCTTATTCTCAGCACTGGACGACGAAAAGATTCGATCAGATATAATAGAATTACAGGAAATAAGATAAATTTACAGATTTCAATAAATTGCCATACTAAAAAAGTTTGACCGTCAGTAAGATAGGAAAAAATCACGTTCGTCTCATCATGATGAAATACACTTATTCCAACGACGACTAGTCCGCCGTGCGTAAGAATCTGTTTTGCACGGTTTGTTTTATCTAAAGCTTGGCTATCACCCATTCCAAAATGAAATGCGCTAAAAATTAAAAATGAGATTAAGGATATTTCGGGAAAACTTAACCAAAAAAATACCACTGATACAGCTATTGCTAGATATAAAAGCACAAATGCCAGCATCAATAGTGGTGTTTTTCCAAAACCTAATGAAAGAGCGACTGCACCATCAAAAGCGCCGTGAGGTAGCCCAAAAAATACAATTGCAGCAAGGGAAACTATACTCGCTAAACTCATCTGTATGCCAAGTAACTGCATAAGCTCTATCATTTTGGAATTTCCTCCAATTTAAAAAGCGCTTGAACGAATGGCCACAATGGCATTGCGGCAATAATTTTTAGTCGAAGTTTGATCCCAGCCTCTCCACTGAGAAAATTTGCAAATTCGTCACCTGTTAAGCAATTTGCTAAACATCCAAATATTTTTGGAGCCATTTTTGGTTGGTTTCGTAAGACAGATAAAAAAATTCTATCCATTAAAAGGTCAATTTTCTTATGAGGATTGACAAAGATAAGTCTTTTTTTTGTTGAACTAGATTGAAGAATCGCGTTCGATATTTGTTTTTGTATGAAGCTAAACGCATAACCACTAGATGGCCGTATTGCACCACAGTTACTACCAATTCCATTAAACTTCAGATCGTGTCGTTCCATAAAGCCAAGCGGAATAGCTCCTTGTTCAGTTTTGATAACTTTAAAATTTTGAATTCCAGCACAATCTGATAACCAGTTTGTGATAGCAGCCTCATAAAACGAGTTGGGTTCAATTGTAGTGGAAAAAACTGTAGATTCTATCAGTGCTTTGCTATCAGAAAACGGCAAGCAATATATAAAATGGACTCCCCTTGATTGGTCACAACGAAAATCCATTAATATAGCAGTTTCTTGGTTAAAGCTACCAGGAGGTGCCTGCACTTCCCATCCAATGAAATGCTGGACCATCATGCCAGGCCGGAATTTGGGGGGGCGGCTATCAAATATTTGCGCACACTTTAATTTGTCAATCTTGGTTAGACTGGTGTGGAATGTCACATCGTGTTTTTGCGCAATAGCCTTGCAGTGAGCCATCCAATTTTTTCGTTTCACAGCCTTATATGGATGATGCCTAGAGTGCATTACTGTTTTTGAGTTTGAGGTTTGAATAATCCATTTATGCCAAGTTTTAATGGTAAGTGGAGCAACTGCGTTCATCCAATGCATGTCCCAATACCCCCAAACATGATCGTTTTTGATTTCATTGTTTTGAGAAGAGAATATATTTATTGAATGGTTTGGTAACGATGCCGCTTTTGAAGCAAGAGAGAGTGCAGAGCATCCATCACCGATAATTGCGATGGGAGTTTTTGCCCTAATGTCTAATTTTTTAATCAACATATGGTAAACCAGCAAGTGCTACATGGAGCGATTTTTGGTGTTGGGGTATTTGAAATAAGCGACTGGCTAGGTTTCTTGTGGATCGTATTGAGCAGGCAAACTTTGACCGTTTCGTGGTTATCTCACGACCCTCATACCATTTATATCCATTACTTTTTATCTGTATTCCAATCTGTCGATAAATTTTTGCGGCTACTGCAATTGCCAAGTGGTCCCTAGGGCGCAAATAAATCAATCCCACCAAGCCACTTTTATAATAAATTTCAGATAAATCTATGAGCTGTTTGACTGCTGTGGATATTTTTTCTTGTTCCTGACATGCGCCACTTCCCGATACAGATAAAATTTTATCAGGTGATATGTCACCCACCCAAGACGCAGGTAGGTATCGCCGGCCCATATGGGCATCTTCTAATACATCGCGTGCAATGTTAGTCAGTTGCATGGCAATGCCTAAATCAATCGCGTGTAAAAGAGCATTTTTCTTTGTGCAGCCGAGTATTTGGCTCATCATTAGGCCAACAGTTCCTGCAACTCTGTAACAATATTGTAAAAGTTCATCTTCATCTTTTACATCAACAATGTTTTGATCTTGTAGGAGGCCATCGATCATTGCGATGATAATCTCAAATGGTATTTTTTTTCTGACAATAAAATCGGTTAACTCCATCAAGATCAAATCCTCAGATGTCGATCTGTTTGATAAGCCAAAGCGTACAGCAAGTAAGCGTTGTGGCCCATTGGGGATATCGCCATCTGCCATATCATCTAAAATACGGCAAAAACTATAAAGTTGTGCTGCATCTCGTCCAGTTTCATTGTTGAGTAAACGACCGGCCCAATCAAAACTTTTACCATTTTTGGCTAAAGATAGCTCTGGTGTTAGTTCCTCGTTCGTTTGCATAGCCGATTTTCCCACTCTTGCACTATTTGGAAGCCGCCAACTCTTCATCAATAAGTGTCTCCACTACCTTCGCGGAGCACAGAACTCCTGGCATCCCTGCACCAGGATGCGCTCCTGCAGCAGAAAAGTAGAGGTTTGGAATGTGAGGATCACGATTATGATATCGAAACCAAGCTGATTGGGTGAAAATTGGCGCTAAGGAGAAGCCTGCGCCGTGCATGGAACGATAGTCTGATTTAAAATCTTCTGGCGTCATTGCAAAAGCTTCGGTAATTTCAGATTCAAGATCTGGCAATATAGTATTTGATAAAGCCTTAATTATGCGATTTTTTAACTTTGGACCCTCTTCGTTCCAATTAATCTTACCTCTTAAATTGGGCACAGGGCATAGTACATAAAAACTGTCGCACCCATCGGGGGCGAAGCTCGGGTCGGTGGCTGTGGGGCGATGTAGATATAATGAAAAATCATCAGATAAGATTTTTTTTTCAAAAATATCTTTTAATAATTCTTTGTACCGAGGTCCCATCCAAATTGTATGATGTGCGACATCAGGGTATTGTCGTTTTGTCCCAAAGAACAAAACATAAAGCCCCATGGAATAATGAGTGAGTTTTTCAGATGCTAATCGTCTTCGTTTTTGTCCATCGGCAGGCAACATCTGTGCGTATACGGTAGGAGGATCACCATTGCAGATGACTCTATCCGCTTTGAATATTTTACCACATTTGGCGATTGCTCCGTTAGCAAGGCCCCTTGACAGTGTTATTTCCTCTATATCAACATTGAGCTCTACGGTAACGCCAGCACGCAAAAGTAATCCGTGAAGTGCTTGGACCAACTTGCCAGTGCCACCCATACAAAAATACACCCCCCACTTGCGTTCGAGATAATGTATTAAAGCGTAAATTGATGTCGTACTAAATGGATTTCCTCCAACTAATAGTGGATGAATTGAGAATGCCTGTCTAAGTAATGGATGTTTCAGGTGCTGATTTACGATGGTTGTAACGGAATAATAGCTCTTTAACCTCAAAAGGTGAGGAATTTGTAGTAACATTGTTTTGACTTTATGAAAGGGACGATTGGCTAGTTTATCAAATCCGACTTCATATATAGCTTTAGATTTTGTCAAAAGATGTTGGTAACCGTCAACATCTTTGGGCTCAAATTTCCTTATTTGCTCATTCGTTTCATCCATAGAACGACAATAATCAAACTGTCGGCCGCAATGAAAATAAAATCTGTACCAAAGATCTAAAGCACGAAATTCGACGTGGTCACTCCGAGTTTCATTGAATAGTTCAAATAATTCGTCAAACAGGAATGGTGCTGTAATGACAGTGGGGCCAGCATCATGACGAAACCCTCCTCGTTCATACACTTGTGCCCGACCACCAATCGCACTGAGGCGGTCAACTAAAGTAACTTGAAAACCTTTGGCACGCATTCGTAGAGCCGCCGCAATTCCTCCAAAGCCAGCACCTATAACGAGTATTGTCCCCAACTCACGGCTCGCATTTTCAGAAGAGTTTGCATTCATTTTTGCACCTCAGCCTAAGTTTCTGTGAGTGAAGTTGCCTTCATGCACACCTTTTGCAGTAGTTCTTGAACAGGTAAAACAGCTCCAGCAAGTGCTAAAGGCATCTCTTCAACTAAATGTGAAGATTGGCTAAGATTATCTTGCATGCGTTCTGCTGCGATAAACATTGCGCGGGATGACAGGATTTCGAAACGCCAGCTTTTAAAATCTGAGTTAGACCCTGAGCTGTACCATGAATCAAATAAATATAATTTATCTGGAGATAAGGTCTCACGATAGGTCACAACTACTGCGTTTGGGGCTCGTCGGGCAAGATCAGAACCTTTACTGACTGCGCCATCTAAGGCGCGGAAATTCATGAGGTCATTAGCTATTTGATATGCCGCACCAAGGCTTCTAAAGTATACACTAATTGATGAGGATGCCTCCCCATATAGGGCCATCGCTGCAACTCCTTCAAAGGGGGCTGTGAGCAACGGCGCCGTTTTGTCAGAGGCCATTTGTACATATTGGCTCCAGTCAGGAACTTTATTTAAGGAAAATTCAGAGGCCTCTCCTGATGTGGTTGTGGCCATGTGTTGTGCTAAAATTTTCACAAGTGTTGGTGTTTGTGCTCTTTGGCTGGCCTCAGCCGCTAATTCAAATGCAAGTGCTATTAACCAATCTCCAAGAGTTAAAGCTACATTTTTTCCATATTTTGACCAAATAGAAGGCTGATCACGGCGAATTAGATCATTATCACAAATGTCATCGTGAATTAGTGATGCGTTATGAAGAGTTTCAATTGCCGCTGCCCAGTATAGTGAAGCTGTATCATTTACTTTTAGCAGTTCCGCAGAATGCACTGCCATTTTACCTCTTAACATTTTGCCAGGTTGCGCAAAGTGATATTTGGCTGCGGAGCTCAGTGTCGTCTCTCCATTAGGTAAGCGAATGTTGATAAGATGATGTATTTTTTTAATGACATCATCTTCAAACAATAGAGGTAATTCTGGGCCTTTTTGGGCTATTTCCTGGGAGTTTGACATAGAAATTGACACCTCTCTACCAGTATAGTTCAGTTAGTAATGAGGCAGGTCTTGACCTGCCTCATTTAATTTTATGCTTTGGCTTTGTCAGATTCTGTAACGGCTACGTTCCAGATGATTACACCAAACGCAATTTTATTTACCACGTCTGCAAGGTTATATATGATGTTAAGCATGCTAGAGGCTTCTTCCGGTCCTGCCCCAGTAAAGTAACCCATAAAATAACCTATTGGATAAATTGCCCAACCGATTGTAACAATCCAACGCATTGTTGAGAATGCTGACTTGACAGATTCTGGAGCTTCGTTGGCAGCAACTTGACCTGCTTCGCCAAGAAAAATCTCATACAAAATGTATGCCCAGCCTACCATGCCTACGATAAACCCAAGCCATGCGCTGATGTAACCTGCTTCGCCCATGTAACCCGCAGCGAGCATCACCATGGTGCCAATCATGAGACGCCAGAATACTCCGCCAGATACTTTTGTGATGGCACGTAAAATAAGGTAAAATTCTACCATCAGAAGTGGTACAGTGATTAACCAGTCAATGTAGCGATACACTAGTGGCGTCGATCCAGTTTCGATCCAAACATCCCGCATATAAAAATAATGCACAGCGGCGACCAAGGTTACAAGACCGGAAACCGTCAGTGAAGTCTTCCATTTTCCCTCAACGCGCTGGGTCTCCATGAAGAAGAAAGCGGTTGCGGCAACTAAGGCCATCGATATTAGCCAAAAGGAAATACCGACAAAATCATCTGACTCTAGATTTGAGGCTGCTTGAGCAAAGTTTGGTGCTGCAATTAACGCAGCGCTTGCTCCCATAAGTTTTATTCTACCATAAATCGTCTTCATTTTGTTCTCCTAGGATTCATTCGTAACGCTCTACCGATTGAGCATAGCGCTTGAGTTATTCCGAATACGAAACATACTAGCCTTCATAAGCGGATTAATGCTTAAATTTTAACAAGTTGCTGCGATTTGTCTATATATTAATTTAATGTTACGTAGAGTAACTTTCTTGTTTCTATTTGGTGCTTAGTGCCAAGATTCCCCCAGCCGATCTGTAGGTTCATCTCAGAGCTGCAATTTTTTATAAATGAATTCATCTACTTAATGTGATTATAGTAGCTTCAACTGTTTTTTGAGAATGATTTTCTAGTCTAATTTTTTATTTTAAAATATAAAATGGGAGCTGTCAGTTACGACAGTTATTTATTTTGACTAATCCTTTTTTGATATTTTGGCTCGCTCAAAGCTATCAGCTTTTGTCATAGACAGGTTATTCATCTTTAATGTGAAAAATCTCAACTGCAATTCAATGTGATATTACTATCATCTTCGTCTCTCTAAAAAATACCTTTGAATGGCGATTGAAGATTGCAGAACCTCACTTGAAGAATGTTGTAGTGAAGTTGAAGTTTAACAAGATATAATGACCTTTGAACGACAATAAAATATCATATAGTATCAATGGTAATAAAAAGGCCCCCAAATTGGGAGCCTTAAAAGCAATTAAAATGTATTTTTGAGTTTTGAAATCACATAGATGCAAGCAGACCTTCGCCAGCTGAAACGTCGCATGCACCCGGGGCATCTTCTTGTAATATCGTTACCACGCCATCATTAACTAGCATAGCATAGCGCTTTGAACGCGCAAAAAAGCCAACTGGTGGTGCGCTGAATTCCATTCCAATACCTGTTGTGAACAGGCTCTGCGCGTCGGCCAACATTGTGATTCCAGCTTCAGTTGCGCCAGTTGTTTCACCCCATGTTTTCATCACATGGGGGTCGTTGACTGAGATGCAGATAATCTCGTCAACACCTTTGGCATCGAACTGGTCTTTGGTTCGGATAAAGCTGGGAACGTGTGCTGAATTGCATGTTGGCGTGAAAGCACCAGGTACCGCAAAAATGACGACTTTGCGACCAGCTGTTTTATTAGCCAGATCAACAATTTCTGGGCCTTCTGCCGCGATTTTGGTGAAAATTGCGTCTGGGAGTGTATCGCCTTGTTTAATTGCCATTGGTTGAACCTCTCTGGGGAATTGCGTCTGTTTCAATTTTGGATATAGGTTTTGTATTAGGTGAAGCCAGTGAAATCGCCAAGGGAGTGTTGGAATGGGACATGTAGTTGTTGTGGGGGCCGGGCAGGCTGGTTCGTCTTGTGTCGCCAAATTACGTAATTCTGGGTTCGAAGGTCAAATTACATTGATTGGCGAAGAACCGGTTCCTCCTTATCAACGCCCGCCTTTATCAAAGGCTTACCTGTTGGGTGATATGGCGCTTGAACGTATGTTTCTGCGTCCTGAAACGTTTTATTCTGAAAATAATATTGAGCTTCGCATGTCTACACGTGTGGATGCGATCAATGCCAGTGAACAAAACATCTTGATTGGCGATGAAACGCTGCACTATGACGACTTGGTCCTGACGACTGGTTCGGTGCCGAACCGGTTGCCTGCCAGTATTGGTGGAGCACTTGATGGTGTTTTTGTCGCCCGTGATTTGGCGGATGTGGATGCAATGGCTTCGCGTTTCGTTAAGGGTGCCAAAGTACTGATTGTTGGTGGTGGCTATATAGGATTAGAGGCGGCATCTGTTGCCTCCAAGCTTGGCTTGCAGGTTACGTTGGTTGAGATGGCTGAACGTATTTTGCAACGCGTTGCGGCCACAGAAACCAGTGACTACTTTCGCGAACTGCACAGCAGTCATGGTGTTGATCTGCGCGAAGGTATTGGGCTTGATCGTCTGCGGGGTGAAAATGCTGTCGAAGGTGCGCGTTTGACTGACGGCACCAAAATAGACGTCGATTTTGTAATTGTTGGCGTTGGTATTGCTCCTGCTTCTGGCCTTGCCGCGGCTGCTGAGTTGATCATCGAAAACGGGATCAAAGTTGATGCACATTGCCGTACATCTGATCTGCATATTTGGGCTGCGGGTGATTGTGCGTCTTTTCCATATCGCGACACGCGTATTCGTCTTGAAAGCGTACCAAACGCGATTGATCAGGCCGAAGTAGTTGCTGAAAACATCATGGGCGCTGCAAAAGATTATGTTGCTAAACCGTGGTTTTGGTCGGATCAATATGACGTGAAATTACAGATTGCTGGCCTGAACACGGGTTATGATCGTGTCGTGACCCGCCGCACCGGTGATGCTGTTTCATTTTGGTACTATTCAGGCGCGACCCTATTGGCCGTTGATGCTGCGAATGATCCGCGTGGGTATATGATTGGTAAGCGTCTTATTGAGGCAGGTAAATCACCATCGCCTGAGGTGATCTCTGATCCAGAGACGAATATGAAGGCGCTACTCAAAGCATGAGAATAATTGCAGGAAAATGGCGCAGTACTGCGCTCGCGGCTGTGGGCAAGGGCGATGCGGGCGCGCAACTGCGTCCAACATCGGATCGTGTCCGTGAAAGCCTGTTCTCCATGCTTAATCATCATGGCGTGATTGACGGTGCACGTGTCTTGGACCTGTTCGCTGGAACGGGTGCGCTTGCCTTCGAGGCGTTGTCGCGTGGCTCGGATTACGCTCTATTAGTGGAAAACGGTCGTGTCGGGCAAAAGCTGATTGCTGAAAACATCGCAAAGTTACGCGCCATTGATGAAACACGTGTATTCAAACAAGACGCGACGAAGTTACCAGTATGGTCTGAAGCGCCATTCGATTTGGTGTTCCTTGATCCGCCCTATGGTCGCGATAAAGGCCAAAAGGCATTGAGGTCTGCTGCCGCTGGCGGGTGGTTGGCGCAAGGCGCTATGATCGTTTGGGAGGAGGCAGTACCGATGATGCCGCTCATTGGTTTTGAGATGGAAGACCAACGCAAGTACGGCGATACCCACGTTACCTTGTTAGAGTACACTGGTGGGTGACGCCTAATTTCTTAATAGGTTGGGTGAAACTTTCCCGCTGCTGACAGCGTAAAAATTTCGAATCCATCTTCGGTCACACCGATTGAATGTTCAAATTGGGCGGACAAAGATTTGTCGCGTGTGACAGCGGTCCAGTCATCGGCCAGTGTCTTTGTTTCAGGACGGCCAAGGTTCACCATCGGTTCAATCGTAAAGAACATACCTGGCTCAAGTGTTGGGCCAGTCCCCGGTTTCCCGTAGTGAACAACGTTTGGTGGAGCGTGGAATACGCGTCCCAAGCCGTGGCCACAAAAGTCGCGCACAACCGACATACGATGGCTTTCCACATAGGACTGAATGGCGTGGCCGATGTCACCAAAGGTATTGCCAGGTTTAACCGCTTCGACCCCCAGCATAAGAGAGTCATGGGTGATTTTGATAAGTCGTTCTGCCTTGCGGGAAAGTTTTCCGGCCACATACATCCGTGACGTATCGCCAAACCAACCGTCAACAATGACAGTTACGTCGATATTTACGATGTCGCCGACCTTGAGTTTTTTGTCACCTGGAATGCCGTGGCAAACCACGTGGTTAACTGAAATGCAGGACGCATGTTGATAACCACGATACCCAATCGTTGCAGATTTCGCGCCAGCAGCGTCAACCATATCGTTGATCAACTTATCAATCGCCGCAGTGGTTTGTCCGGGGAAAACATGTTCCGCAATGTCGTCCAAAATTTTGGATGCCAATGCGCCTGCGGCCATCATGCCAGCAGCGTCAGAAGGATCATAAATGCGAATGCCGTCTTTGGTTTGCCGGCCGCGATCAGTGCTGTTCAAAGGTAACACTCCATAATTGGATTGGTTTTAACCGTATTTACCCCGT
Source organism: uncultured Paracoccaceae bacterium (assembly GCA_905182105.1). Lineage (GTDB taxonomy): Bacteria > Pseudomonadota > Alphaproteobacteria > Rhodobacterales > Rhodobacteraceae > Ascidiaceihabitans. The sequence continues at coordinate 212,403 of CAJJAR010000001.1, read as the reverse complement.
GCAAGGCGTGGTGACCAGAGGGCTATATCTGGATTGTGATTGGTGCCTCGATCAGGATTTCCTGTGCGGTTATTTTGGTACCAATGCATAGGGTTTCAACCCCCGCGTCGCGCGCAGCTAGATACGCTGCATGGTAAACTTGATCGATGTCAGATGCCAATGTGAACGAGGTACAGTCTGTGCGTTGAACCAAATAAAGCATCACAGCACGATGCCCTTGCGCCACCATATTTGACAGTTCTAGCAAGTGTTTTGCGCCCCTTTTGGTGACGCTATCTGGAAACTCTGCTTGCCCTACGGTGCGGCTCAGGGTGACTGATTTCACTTCGACATAGCAATCTGGTAATCTATCTTGGGTCAGCAGAAAGTCTATGCGTGATTTTTCACCGTATTTTACTTCTGGGCGTACAGTTTCATAGGCTGCAAGTTCAGGAATTCGCTGCTGTTCAAGCGTTTCGCGCAAGGCGCGGTTGGGGACTGAGGTGTCGACGCCTGTAAAGTGCCCATTCTCATGTTCGATTAAACGCCAGCCAAAATTCAGCTTTCGCTTTGGATCATCATTGGGTTCCAACCACACTTTCATACCCTCATCTGCCAAACCCATCATCGAGCCGGGGTTGGCGCAATGGGCCGTTATTTCGCGCCCGTCTTCCAAAATGCAGTCTGCAAGGAAACGTTTGTAGCGACGAATTAGGCGGGCGGGGATAAGATCAGTTTGAAAGCGCATGTATGCATGACTATACTTGTCTTAACGGACCCTCAAGGAGGCTGATATGCCCAACCCAACTGCTGCGATGCTGGTCATCGGTGATGAAATCCTTTCGGGTCGAACACGAGACGCAAATATGTATCACCTTTCGGGTGAGTTAACGGCTGCTGGGATAGACCTGCGTGAAGTGCGGGTGGTTAGCGATGACGCCGATGCCATCGTTGCAGCGGTAAGGGCACTGTCGGCGGATTATGATACAGTTGTGACTTCTGGTGGGATTGGTCCTACGCATGACGATATCACTGCGGATTGTATCGCAGCTGCATTCGGTGTGGAGATCGATGTACGCGATGATGCGCGTGCGTTGTTGCAGGCCCATTACGACAGCAAAGGTACTGAACTAAATGAGGCGCGGTTGCGCATGGCCCGCATTCCGGATGGGGCGACTTTGATCGACAATCCCGTTTCGATTGCACCGGGTTTCACCATGGAAAACGTTCACGTTATGGCGGGTGTCCCTGGGGTGTTTCAGGCGATGGTGGCGACGATTCTGCCAACCCTAACGGGCGGCGCACCGCTGTTGAGTAGCACATATACGATCAATCGTGGCGAAGGTGATATCGCGGGGCCACTGGGCGATTTGGCTAAGGGATTTCCTGCGCTCAGCATTGGGAGCTACCCTTTTCAGAAAGACGGTAAGTTTGGATCGAACATTGTGATACGCGGTGTGGACAGCGTTGAAGTGGAAGCGGCGCGGTCTAAACTTGCCATAGCGTTTCCCGAATGAGTGCTACTGCACAACAGCTCTATGAGATCTGTGATGGTACTTGGCCCGCCGCTGTAACCAAGCGGCTGGGACCGTGGACGTTGCGTGATGGCAAAGGCGGCGGCAAACGTGTTTCGGCTGCGACTGCTGAGGGTTCAGTGCAAAAGATGGATATTCGTACGGCTGAGGTTGGCATGCAGGATATGGGCCAGACGCCATTATTCATGATCCGTGACGGCGATGAGGCATTGGATCAGTTGCTAGAATCTCATGGTTACAAGGTGGTTGATCCGGTTGTGATGTACTCAATACCGGTTAATGCGCTAACGGAGATTGAGATCCCGCTTGTGACAACGTTTTGTGTTTGGGAACCTTTGGCGATTATGGCGGAGATATGGGCCGAAGGTGGGATAGGTCCTGCGCGGCTGGATGTGATGGCACGTGCAATCAATAAGACGGGAATTTTGTCACGTTGGAATGAGCAGCCCGCTGGTGCAGCATTTGCTGCAATCAGTGATGGTATTTGCATGGTTCATGCTGTTGAGATTTTGGAACACCAACGCAGACAGGGTGTTGGTGTTTGGATGATGCGCCAAGCTGCATTTTGGGCGGCTGAACAAGGTGTACAAGAATTAGCGGTTTTATGTACGACTGCCAATATTGCTGCGAACGGATTGTATAAATCGCTCGGCTTCTCTGCAAAGGGCCACTACCATTACCGCCAGATACAAAAGGAAACGTCATGATCAAGCACCCAAATGCCCTAGACCTCCCAATGGCTGATCCATTGCCTGAGGCGACACAGAAATATTTTGATATATGTCAGGAAAAATTGGGCATGGTGCCGAATGTTTTGCAGTCTTATGCGTTTGACGTTTCTAAGCTCAATACTTTCACTGCGATGTACAACGACATCATGTTGGCTGACAGCGGGTTAACGAAGTTAGAACGTGAAATGATTGCTGTTGTCGTTAGTTCTATCAACAAATGCTTCTATTGTTTGACGGCGCATGGTGCTGCCGTACGTCAATTATCTGGCGATCCGATGTTGGGCGAATTGATGGTCATGAACTGGCGCGCTGCTGATTTGGACACCCGAACTTTTGCGATGTTGTTATTTGCCGAGAATTTGTCCCTCGCCAGTGCTAAGACGTCTGAAGCAGATCGTGAGGCATTGCGTGAGGTTGGCTTCAGCGACGCGGACATCTTTGATATCGCATCCGTTACAGGGTTCTTCAACATGACCAATCGTATCGCGAGTGGCATCGATATGCGTCCGAATGACGAATACCATAGCCAACACAGATGAATCGTTTATCGTTTAGCATATTGAGTGCTGCAATTTTGTTTGCTCATCCAGCCCTTGGGTTGGGGTTGAATTTGCCTGCCAATGCTCAAGAAATGCAACAAACGAACAGCAGCCTCGATAGTTACATCGTCCCCATTGGGCCATTTAAAGATGGAACGATGAAAACCAAACTAATTGAGGGTAAGGTTGAACGGTCCTCATGGCGCGTGGGGTCTACTGGTGTGACGACCTTGCAGGTTCTTGCCCCCTTGCGTGACCAGCTCATTGAAGCTGGGTATGACGTTGTTCTGGACTGTGACCAAAACACCTGTGGTGGCTTTGATTTTCGGTTCGGTACAGAGGTGCTGCCAGCGCCGGATATGTATGTGAATATTCGGGCCTTTCGCTTTTTGACTGCTGCCAAACCAAACGGTGCATCCCCCTCAGAAGTGGTAAGCCTGCTTGTCAGTACATCGGGGACGGCGGCATTTGTTCAGATTATTCAAGCGGGATCAAAGAGTGGTCAAAAGGTTGCCGTTACGGTGAGTGGTACTGTTCCGACCTCAACTCCTATCGGGTTGCCGACAGGCGTCGATTTGAAAAGCAACCTGTTGCGCACAGGGTCGGTTGTGCTGAATGACCTGATCTTTGCATCTGGAACTTCAGATTTGGGGCAAGGACCTTTCCCAGTTCTAGATGAGTTGGTAGCTTTCTATAAAAGCCGGGATGATATTCGGATTGTTTTGGTGGGGCACACGGACAGCGATGGGGCCTTGGACTTCAATATTGAATTGTCTAAACGTCGCGCGGCGTCTGTTCGTAAACGATTGCTTGATGAATACGGGTTGGATGCTGCCCGTATTTCGGCCGAGGGCAATGGCTTTTTAGGGCCACTTCGCTCGAACCTAGATGCCGAGGGTCGCAAAGCGAACCGTCGGGTCGAGGCTATAATCTTGCCGCTTCGCTAGCCCATTGGTGGACCCAAAACGTGCCTATTTTCTGAGGGAAGTTGGAAAAATTTGCAAGTCGGCAGGGCCTTTGTCGGCAAAGGCGTGGGCTAGGAAGTCGATGATGGCACGTACTTTGGGCTGAGTAAAACGGCTGGGTGGGTACACGGCGTAGATACCTTGGGTGTCTACTGGAAGATCAGGAATGGCGTCCTCAATCAGTCCTTGGCGCATCGCATCAGCGTAAAGAAAGCTGGGGAAATATGCGATGCCAAGGCCTGAGATTACGGTGTTCAAAAAAATTGACCATCGTTGCTGGACAGCCAACCAGCGGTGCGAACTTGACGCTTTTCGCCAGACGGGGCGGTTAGTTTCCACATGTTGCTACTGCTTTGATTGGAATAATGGAGCAGTTTGTGATCATTGAGATCGTCAATCTTTTCCGGATGGCCATATTTCTCGAAATAGCTGGGGGATGCGATCATACGTTGGGTTGTTTCGGTCAATTTACGAGCACGCAAGCTGCTGTATTCCAGCTCACCAATACGAATTGCCATATCAAAGCCTTCTGAAATCAACTCAACATAACGGTTGTTCAGAACCATGTTCACCGGGATGTCAGGAAAGTCTTCAAGGAACTCAGACAGCGTGGGTGATAGATGATTGATACCAAAGTCGGTAGCAACTGAGATGCGCAAAAGCCCTGATGGCGCGGATTGCATAGACGTTACCAAAGCATCAGCTTCACCTGCATCATTCAAAACGCGGCGGGCACGATTGTAATAGGTGAGGCCAATTTCAGTTGGTAAAACACGGCGTGTTCTGCGATTCAAAAGGCGTACACCAAGACGTGCCTCAAGGCTTGAAACGTGTTTGGATACAGCAGACTTGGAGATGCCCGTTTTCTTGGCAGCATCGGTAAAATCGCCTTGGTCTACGACCGTGGCGAAAGCTTCCATTTCTGTCAGATGGCCCATGGGACGATCTCTTCAATATTTGTTCTATTGCTCGTTTGTTGAGAACATCTATCGACCCCAATCTGGGCAAGAACAGGGCACTGGTGGGATAATAAAGAGGTAATTGAGTGGATCGTTCATGGCATGGAAACAGCGGAACAGTCTGTTTCTGTTTCGATTGATCAGTGGTTCACATTGTTTAGAGAGCGATGTGAACCATATTTTTATGGAGGTTTCGTATTAAATCTTTGCAGCCAATCGCGTGCCCTGATCAATCGCACGTTTGGCATCCAACTCAGCGGCGACATCAGCGCCGCCAATGACATGGCAGTTTTTTCCTTGTGCGATCAATGCGTCTGCAAGGCTGCGTTCAGGGGTTTGGCCCGCACACATGACGATTGTATCAACCTCGATCAATGTTGGGTTTTCACGTGCCTCACCAAAAGACACATGCAGACCGTCCATATCGATACGTTCGTAATTGACGCCACCTACGAAGTTCACGTTTTTCATCTTAAGTGCTGAACGATGGATCCAGCCTGTGGTTTTGCCTAAACGTTTGCCGTGTTTCTCAGTCTTGCGCTGTAGCAACGTTATTTCGCGCGCTGGCGGTTCTGGCTGTGGCCCTTCAGGGTCCAAGCCACCGCGGTGCTCTGCGGGATCAGAGACACCCCATTCTTTCATCCAAGCCGGCAAATGCTCTGTCGGGCTGTCACCTTCATGTGCCAAGAATTCGCAGATATCGAAACCAATGCCTCCGGCACCGATTACAGCGACACGTTTGCCGACTGCCACCTTATGGCGCAATACATCAATGTAGTTGACCACGTTGTTGCCATCTTGGCCCGGGATGTCGGTGTCACGTGGCAGAACGCCAGTTGCTATAATCACTTCGTCAAAGTCACCGAGGTCTTGTGAACCGACGGTTTTACCTAGTTTGGTTTCGATCTCTAGCTCGGCGACCATTGTACGGTACCAATCGACCAGCCCCCAAAACTCTTCTTTGCCTGGGACTTGTTTGGCCATATTCAATTGGCCGCCAATTTCGTCTGATTTATCGAAAATTGTAACCGTGTGGCCGCGCTCGGTCGCCGCAATGGCAGTAGACAAGCCTGCAGGACCAGCGCCGACAATAGCGATTGTCTTCTTTATCGCCGTATCAGGCAACGTCAACTCAGTTTCATAACAAGCGCGGGGGTTCACCAAACAGGATGATATCTTGCCGCCAAATGTGTGATCCAAACAGGCCTGATTGCACGCAATGCAGGGCGCGATTTGATCTGCTTTGCCGTTCATCGCTTTGGATACGAAATGTGCATCGGCCAACATTGGGCGCGCCATAGAAACCATATCGGCGCAGCCTGTTGCCAATACTTCCTCACCAACTTGAGGCGTATTAATGCGGTTGGATGTAATGATTGGTATGTTTACCTGACCCATCAGTTTCTTGGTTATCCAAGAAAACGCCGCGCGTGGGACGGAGGTCGCAATCGTGGGAATGCGGGCTTCGTGCCAGCCAATGCCGGTGTTGATGATGGTTGCACCTGCCTCTTCAACGGCTTTGGCCAATTGGATGACTTCGTCAAAGGTTGACCCATTTGGGATCAGGTCGATCATGGAAAGACGATAGATAATAATGAAATTTGAACCTACGGCTTCACGCGTTCGTTTGACGACTTCAACCGGCAAACGCATTCTATTCTCATAGGATCCGCCCCAGTGGTCTGTGCGCTTGTTTGTGTGTGTGACAAGGAACTGATTTAGGAAATATCCTTCAGACCCCATGATCTCGACGCCGTCATATCCAGCTTTCTGTGCGCGCTGTGCCGTCGAGACGATGTCGTTGATTTGCTTTTGAATACCATCCTCATCCAACTCCGCTGGAGGGAAGGGAGAGATCGGGGATTTGACAGGGGAGGGCGCAACACACATTGGACCATAGGCATAGCGACCAGCGTGTAGGATTTGCATCGCAATCTTCCCGCCAGCGTCGTGAACACGTTTAGCCACGACAGAATGGTTTTTGACATCTTCATCCGTGGTCATCATCGCGGCGCCGGGCAAGACAGAACCTTCAAGGTTTGGGCCGATCCCGCCCGTGACCATCAAACCAACTTCGCCGCGTGCCCGCTCTGCATAAAATTCTGCGACGCGGTTCCAATCCTTAGTCTCTTCAAGTCCAGTGTGCATGGACCCCATCAAAACGCGGTTTTTTAATGTGGTGAACCCAAGGTCCAGTGGTGCAAGTAAATTTGGATAATCAGACATGTTGATCCCCGTTGGTCTGGTGTTTGACTGTAGATCACCCAAAGGCTGGGGGTATGTCACGCACTACGCGGCGTCATCGTGTTTGTGAAATAGCGCAACGCAGGGTAAGTCGTTGCAAAAGGAGATCACAATGACGCCTCAAGAGATTGAAAAGCTGCCCTACCGCCAGAACGTAGGTCTGATGGTGCTGAACGAAGCCAGTGATGTGTTCGTTGGACAGCGTAAAGACAACAATGTTGCTGCATGGCAAATGCCCCAAGGCGGCATTGATGACGGCGAAGATGCACAAGTCGCTGCATTACGTGAACTTGAGGAAGAAACGGGGATTACACCTGATTTGGTGACTGTGGTCGCCGTGAGTGACGGCTGGATTCCCTACGACCTGCCACACCACCTTGTGCCGAAGCTATGGAAAGGTCGCTACCGTGGCCAAGAGCAAAAGTGGTTTTTGTTGCGCTTCCACGGCCCTGATAGTCAGGTGAACATCCAGACAGAGCATCCTGAGTTCTCCAAGTGGCGCTGGCTCAAAACTGATGAACTTGTAGATAATATCGTACCGTTCAAGCAGGATGTTTACGTGAAGGTCATCGAAGAATTCAAACAGCATTTATAATGCATGCTTGATTGTCTGTGATGCTTGTCAGATGTGATTAAGGCTGAATGATCGGAATGTGTGGGGCAATGCTGGTGTCCCACCCGTTGCTTACGCGCGGGTCATCGGCAACTTCTACCTGGCGACTGATCGCAGTGAAGCCACTTCTGATGTAGAAGTTCAGTGCTGCGGGGCTGTCAATTGTACACGTGTGTACATGAAACCTTGTGATGTCTTGGTTCCAAGCAACATCAATCGCGTGGTTCATCAGATAACGACCTGCACCTGAGCCGAACAGTTCTTTGGTTAGGCCAAAGAATGCCAGTTCACACTCACCTGTGGTGCGGAAATCTAGTTCAAGCAGCGCGTGCTTTACGCCGTTTTTCATCAGTGTGAAAAAAATGACTTTGGGGTCATGGATGATCTTGGATAACTCTATTTCGCTCATATTGAGGCGTGAGAACCAAAGCCAGTCCTCCCCAACGCGACGGTAAAGATCGCGATATTCATTAACGGTGATGTTATTGATGGGATGAAGTTCAATCCCATCAGGGTTTAGCAGAGGGTGGGTATCCGCCCGTGTACGCATTTCTAGGTGGGTGACAACCATTGCCAGCTTGCCTGTGGGCACTTCATGAAACCCATTGGTAAGCATCAGTCGACCAAACCTTCGGTTTTGAACAGCGCCAAGATGTCTTGCTCAGGGCGCGGGCCGATATGGCTGATAACTTCGGCTGCGCAGATGTTCCCCATGCGTCCACAAGTCTCCAAATCACGATCCGTGGCCATGCCATAGATAAAGCCAGCAGCGAATTGATCGCCTGCGCCAGTCGCATCAACAGGAACGACTGTTTTTACAGGTACATCCACGCGCTCATCGCCGCGAATGATTGTCACGCCGTCACCCGAACGTGTGCATACAACCAGAGGACAAAGCGCTGCTGTTTTAGTAAGTGCCTCTTCTAGGTCGTTAGTTTCGAACAGGGATTTTACTTCAGCTTCATTGCCCATGACAAAATCAAGTTCATCTCCAATCATGCGCAAGAAATCAGCGCGATGTCGGTTGACGCAGAACGGATCAGAAATCGCGATACCTGCTTTGCCACCAGCGGCACGGGTTAGGCGGGAAGCTTGTAGAAACGCTTCTTTGCCCGCGTCTTTGTCGAACAGATAGCCCTCAAGGAACATGATGGCGGCATTGCCCGCTACATCCTCTGACACATCTTTTGGGCCAAGGTTGGTTGAGATGCCAAGGTAGGTGTTCATAGAACGCTCACCGTCCGGCGTGACGAAAATCATACAACGCGATGTTGGCAAATCTTCGTCCGTTGCTGGGGCGTTCACAAAGTCAGTGCCTTCGTTGATCATGGATTTGGCGTAAAAATTACCCAATGCGTCGTCACGAACGCGCCCGATGAATGCAGTTTTCAAACCTAAAGAACCAACACCCGCAACAGTGTTCGCAACCGAACCGCCAGAGGTCTGAACACTTTTGCCAATTTTGCTGAACAAGGCTTCGCTGCGGTCTTGGTCGACCAATTGCATGATGCCTTTGTCGATGTTCATTTCATTTAAGAAGGCGTCGGTTGATTGTGTAATAACGTCAACAACAGCGTTGCCGATTCCGACAACTTGATAGTTGGTCATAGGTTTTTTTCCTCAAAGGGGCAGAGATCGCGGATAAGGCATGTTCCGCACAATGGTTTGCGGGCTTTGCAGTGATAACGCCCATGTAGGATCAACCAATGATGGGCGTGAAGTTGGAAGTCAGCGGGGATATTATCTTCAACTGCGCGTTCTACGGTATCGACGGTTTTCCCAGGGGCAATACCGGTGCGGTTTCCGACGCGGAAAATGTGTGTGTCTACGGCTTGGGCCGGTTGATGCCACCACATGTTCAAGACGACATTGGCAGTCTTGCGTCCAACACCGGGCAAAGATTGTAGTGCAGCGCGCGAATTGGGGACTTCGCCATTGTAGTCGTCGACTAAGATCTGGCTCAGCTTGATCACGTTTTTCGCCTTTTGGCGAAATAGACCGATTGTTTTGATGTATTCTGTCAAACCCTCAATACCAAGGTCCAGCATCTTCTGTGGGGTATCTGCGACCTGGAACAGTGCGCTGGTGGCTTTGTTGACGCCCACATCTGTTGCTTGAGCAGACAAGGCAACGGCGACAACCAATGTGTAAACGTTGACGTGCTCCAACTCCCCTTCGGGCTCTGGAGCAATATCTTGAAAGCGCGTGAATATTTCGCGGATGGTATGATAGTCGAGCTGTTTTGCCATAGTGTTCCTATGCCTGTTTGTCTGGGCTGCTGCAACCTTTGCGCAAAAAACGGGTCGATCGGGTGCCGTGTACAGGTTATGTATTGGCCATGATACACAATGACGAAGAACATAGCGGTTACCACTACAACGTCATGCGACATGCGATTGCGTTGATCGATTCCGCTGAAGACAATTTATCGCTTGAGGAAATGGCAGTGCAGATGGGCATGAGTCCCGCACATTTTCAGCGAATATTCAGTCGTTGGGTTGGTGTTTCGCCTAAACGTTACCAGCAATACTTAACTCTGCGTCATGCGAAAACGCTACTGCATAATAAATTTTCAACGGTGGAGGCAGCGCATGCCAGTGGCCTTTCGGAAAGTGGCAGGTTGCATGATTTATTTTTAAAGTGGGAGGCTATGAGTCCGGGTGAATATGCCAAACGTGGTGCGGGACTGACAATCTATTGGGGATGGTTCGATACTGCTTTTGGTCGCGCAATTGTTATGGGGACAGATCGAGGGATCTGTGGCTTGGGTTTTGCGGCGGAATTGGGCGAACAGATAGCATTTGATGATCTTCGGGGTCGTTGGCCGGACGGCTCCTTCATAGAGGCACCAAATCGGTTAGATACGTGGGTTCAGACGGCTTTTTGTGCTGCGGGATTAACCTCAGATCAGACCCCGCTCCTTTTGATAGGTGCGCCTTTTCAAGTGAAAGTATGGGAAGCATTGCTGAATGTGCCATCGGGTCAGGTTACAACTTATTCAGAAATAGCGCAGGCCGTTGGAAATCCAAAAGCCGTTCGTGCGGTGGGAACCGCGATTGGCCGTAATCCCGTCAGTTGGTTGATTCCATGTCACCGCGCACTTCGTAAATCTGGCGCTATGGGTGGATATCACTGGGGGTTGCCGATGAAACGGGCGATGCTGGCATACGAAGCGGCACGGGCTGAGGCATAATCAGCGAGATGCCGCCGAAATTTCTTTCCCCTTATTTGATGTGCTTATTCTGGCCTATATGCTAGCCACACAATGACGTCCTGCCCGAACGGGGCCGCAACTTTGAAGGCAGTATGAAATGAAACTTTTGAAAACTCCGATTATCCTAGCGATGTGCAGTACCTTTGCGTTGGGCGCTTGTACGGATCCATCTCTCTTGGGTAACAATCCAGGTGATCCTAACCGTAACACAAAACAAGGTGCCCTTTTGGGTGCGGCTAGCGGTGCGTTGCTTGGCGCGTTGGTTAGCAAAGATGGTAAGCGCGGCGATCGTGCGCTCGCAGGTGCTTTGGTTGGTGGCGCAGTTGGTGCTGGTGTTGGCTATGGTCTTGACCAACAAGAAGCAGACTTGCGCCGTGATTTGGGCAACGCCAACGTTTCCATCCAGAACACAGGCGATCGTTTGATCGTGACACTGCCGCAGGACATTTTGTTCGCAAAAGACAGTTTTGCAGTGCGCAGTGATTTGACGCGTGACTTGAACACAGTCGCCAGCAACTTGCAGGCATACCCGAATTCAACAATTCAAATTGTAGGTCATACTGACAGTGATGGTGATGCGGCGTATAACCAACAGCTTAGTGAACGCCGCGCCAATGCTGTGGCAGATGTATTGCTGGATGCGGGGATTCCGTTTGCGCGTATCCAAACATTTGGTCGTGGTGAAAGCCAACCTCTGGCAAGCAACCTTGGCCCAGTGGGTAAATCACAAAACCGTCGTGTTGAAATTGTGATTTTGCCTGATGCTTAATAGGCTGCAAATACAAAGTTATTTAAAGGCTCCGATTATTCGGGGCCTTTTTTGTTTCAGATTAGGTTCTTTAATGCTTACTTCGATTAAGTTTTCATCAGGATCACGGATGTAAATCGAATGAATAGGGCCGGTGGCACCTGTACGTGCGATAGGTCCTTGCAGGATGGCTATATCGTGAACCGAAAAATGTTTAATCCAATCTTTGAGCGGTGTTGAGGTTAAGAAACATAAATCCGCACTGCCCGCCGTTGGATGGGCGGACTTCGGGTCAAACTCCGATCCAACCTCATGCAGATTGATCTTTTGTTGTCCGAATTTCAGCGCCCACCGCCGCATACCATCTGCAACAGTAAATGCTTCTGCCTGCATCCCAAGGACGTTTTGATAAAACCTGCAGGTTGAAGAAATGTTGGCGACGGTCAAAACCAAATGATCGATTGCATCTACGCGTGGGGATTGCTCCATAGGTGGAATGTCCTTATCAATTTAAAATGAATTTTGATCCAAGCAGAACAACAAGTCAAAGCGATGTTATGGATGGTGCACGCGCAAACGCGATGCAAACGTCTTTAGGATTACCGCCCTCAATTGGTGTTGGTGATCCGTTGCTGCCATTTTTTCACCAACTGTACTTTTGGGATCCCCAACCGCCAACAGCGCTGGGCCGTGATGGGCACCCAAAAGTGGGCGGGCTTGTTCCTGATATGGGGCTGCCGCGACGTATGTGGGCCGGTGGGCGGCTCAAGTTTGACACGCCTATCTTGACGGGCCTTCCCGCGATCCGAACGTCACGTTGTGAAAAGGCGTTGCACAAAGAAGGGCGTACGGGCCCCTTGGCATTTGTGACTTTGCGCCATGAGGTTTGGCAGGATAATGCGCTGTGCCTGACTGAGTGGCAAGATTTGGTTTACCGTGAAGACCCCGATTTATCTGCACCCCGCCCAGCTGCCGTGGCCGCAGATATAGATGAAGAAGAGCAGATTGAAGTCAGCTTCGATCCTACGATGCTGTTTCGTTATTCCGCGCTTACCTTCAATGGGCATCGTATTCATTATGATTTGGACTATGCGAAGGATGTTGAGGGGTATGATGGTCTAGTTGTACACGGCCCACTTTTAGCACAGCACCTAATGTTTATGGCACAGAGTTCTTTAGGAGAGCTAAAGGAGTTCTCCTTCCGCGCCACGTCCCCATTGATGCATTATGAAACAGCAACGCTGTGCCGGAAGGGCCGCAAGTTGTGGGTGCGCGGGCCTGATGGTCGCCTTTGTATGACAGCGACCGCCTAAGGCTTTAGTGAAGCGTGAATATCAAAAATATCTGGAATGTTGTTACGATCCTCTAAAACGAGATCGACCATAACCTCTGCGATTTTTGGTGCCAACCCAAAGGCAATTTTGAAGCCGCCGTTTGCGACGAAATGATCAGGGCGATCTGGCAACGCACCCAGCATTGGTGCGCGTGTGCGCGAACGTGGCCGCAAACCGGCCCATCGTTCAATCACGGGTGCATCTGCCAAAACGGGTAGCGCAATGCGGATGCGGTCTATGATATCTTCAAGCTGCCTATCGGTTGATTTTGGATTGTCAAAATATCGCTCTGATGTGGATCCAACGCCAACGGTACCGTTTTCATGGGGGATCACATGTAGGTAATCGGCATATAATTGTGGGGCATTGGGCATATCAAACTTTAGCAACGCGGCTTGCCCTTTTTCGCCTGCACCCACCTCGTGCTGATATTCTTCGCTTAGATCTGCCAACCCTTGCGCACCAGTTGCCCAAATTGTTTTGCCAACGTCAGGCGCGTCGGTCACCACCTCGACACCTTTGGACTGAAGCGCGGCAACCAATGCGGCGCAAGCCATGCGTGGATGCATGTGGGCGCTTAGGTTGTCATAGATCAACATGCTGGTGGGACTGCGTGGTTCCCAAGGGTTCGCTGGATCGGATGGAATGACGGACCACTGCGCATGGCCTTGCCAAAGCGTTTTTGCGGCCTCAGATCGCGTTTGGGACAGCTTTAACACATTTTCGGTAGCGATTGGCTGAAGACGTCCGGTGCGCATGTAGCCGGTTCTAAGGCCGCCGTGTTCTGTCACCCTGTCCCAAAAGTCTTGAGCCATTAAAAGGCTTTCCAATTGAAACTGTTTTTTAGGTTCCCACCTTTCGGGGACGTGGGGGGATAGGGCACCAACGATACTGCCACTGCTGCCAAAGGCAGGCCCATTGGGATCGATCAAACACACCTTTACACCGCGCAAGGTGCAAGCCCATGCGATGGATAACCCCAAGATACCCGCGCCTCGAATGGTAATGTCAGCCGTTGTCAAAGTGATCGCCTTTCTTCACAGTCGCCCAAAATCGAAGTCCCGCTTATGGGATACATATAGGGCAAGCCAATGCAGGACCAGCAAGCAGATCTAGAATGGCGCGACAGCGGCGTTCCTGTCTCCAACCAGTTTGATGACCCCTATTTCAGCTTGGATAATGGATTGGAGGAAACGCGGCATGTTTTTTTGACTGGCAATGAATTGCCCACGCGCTTTTGCGATGGTTTTCATATTGGGGAACTAGGCTTTGGGTCGGGGCTGGGGTTCTTAACTGCGGTTCAGGCCTGGCTGGCGTCTGGAACTGAAGGGCATCTGCACTTCACTAGTTTTGAAGCGTTCCCCATGACAGATCTGGAAATGGAACGTGCGTTGTCCGTTTTCCCAGAACTGGCAGAGTTATCGGTCCCTCTGGTGCGCCATTGGGGGGCGAAATTGCAACCTATCCAATACGCGTCAAATATCACGCTGAACGTAATCATGGGCGATGCACGCGAAACCTTGCCCCAATGGCATGGCAAAGTGGACGCATGGTTTTTAGATGGCTTTTCGCCTGCCAAGAACCCCGAACTGTGGACCCCAGAATTGATGCAGGCGGTTGGGGATCATACGACTGCAAACGGGACCGCGGCCACTTATACGGCGGCGGGATTTGTACGCAGGGGATTGTCAGACGCTGGTTTCCACGTACAGCGGATTAAAGGCTATGGGCGTAAACGGCATATGACTGTTGCGAAATTTGGAGTTCTAGCATCATGAATAACCCCCGCGCAGGCATTATGCTGATGGTAGCAGCGACATTTGTGTTTGCGGTGCAAGATGGAATTTCACGCCACTTGGCCAGCGAATACAATGTGCTGATGGTGGTGATGATCCGCTATTGGTTCTTTGCACTTTTTGTCATGACAATTGCGTCTCGTGGCGCTGGCGGGCTGCGCGCGGCGGCCCATACCAAACAACCGCTATTGCAGATAGGGCGTGCTGTTCTGTTAGCTGCCGAAATCTGCGTTGCGATTTTGGCGCTAACCAATCTGGGGTTGGTGGAGACACTCGCAATCTTTATTTGCTATCCATTGATGGTCGCTGCTCTTTCTGGGCCGGTCTTGGGCGAGCAAGTTGGGTGGCGGCGCTGGGCGGCGATTGCAGTTGGGTTTGTTGGGGTCTTGATCATCCTTCAGCCAGGTATTGGCGTCTTTGATGTTGTGGCGATCTTGCCGCTTATCTCTGCGATCATGTTTGCGCTGTATGCATTGCTCACACGATACGCTGCGCGCCTTGACAGTACGGCCACCAGCTTTTTCTGGACCGGTACAGTCGGCAGCGTTTTCATGACCTGTGTTGGGATTTGGTTTTGGGAGTCGCTGATTTCATCTGATTGGATTTGGATGGCAGCATTATGTGTCACCGGCGCGTTTGGACACTGGTTGCTGATCAAGTGTTATGAGACAGCAGAAGTCAGCGCTGTTCAGCCATTCGCCTATTTCCATCTTGTGTTTGGTGCGATGATTGGCGTGACGGTCTTTGGAGAGATGATCGCGTTGAACGTCAGTATTGGTGCAGCCATTGTTGTCGGCGCAGGTTTATTCACCTTTTGGCGTGAACGGCAGCAAAGTTGATCCCTTCAGTTCTTCCGTGAACCCGATTGGCAGTGCTGTTTTTCCCAAACGGGCGCGATAAATTGGCAGGCTTTCGGTGATGCGCATCACGTAGTTGCGCGTTTCACGAAACGGTATATGTTCGATCCAATCCACAACATCCGTACGGCCGCGCGGGTCACCATATTGTTCTGTCCAGCGGATTGGACGGCTGGGTCCTGCGTTGTAGGCGGCTGACATTATTACAATGTTACCATTAAAGCGATGCGCCAATATGGATAGAAATGCAGCACCCAGATCGGAATTGTAGTCGGGGTCTTGGGTCAATCGTACGGTTGAATGTTCATCGCTACGGCCAAGTTTTCCTGCAACCTCTTGCGCGGTGGCTGGCATTATCTGCATCAATCCGCGGGCACCCACGCCGCTTTGAACCTTGGGGTCAAATTCGCTTTCGCGTCGTGCAATGGCCAATACCATCTCTGTAGCCATGGGCAGGTCACGTTGCGCCACAGGATGCAAAGCATAGTAAGGTTCGGTCAAAGTGATCGCGCGTTGTGCTACACGCTTTCCTATCATCACAGCCAAGTGTGGTTGCCCCACATCAATGGCAGCTTGACCCAGCTGTGTTGCCTGATCACGATCAAGGCGCTCGGCCAGATGGGTCCAGAAACGTTCGGAAATGTCCAATTCACCAGAGGCTTGCAGCAGAAGGCCTGCTTGAAACAATGGCTCTTGCTCAAGGGCTGAACCGCGCCAATCAGGGATGGCGCTTCCGCCACCTAAATCAACGTCAAAAGGCAATCCTGCACGTTCTGCGGCCAACAATCCATAAAACGAAGTTTGGTGTTGTGCAGCGTTTGTATACGCTTGATCCGCTTGGGCCGGATCATCGAGTGCATCATAAGCGCGCCCAATCCAATATCCTGCGCGGCCCTTTGAAATCGGCGAAAGGATCGCTTTGTCAAAGCGCAGGAAATGCCCCAGCGCGGTGATAGGGTCATTCAATTTTCTCAGTGCAATGTAACCAGACAACCATTCAAGATCGGCAAAGGCGGACCCTTCCTTGAGGTAGTGGCGCGAAGCCAATTGGTAGGCCAGCTTTGGGTCACCATCACGCATTTCATCGCGAGCAAGTGAACGGCGGCGGTTGGACCATTTTTGGGGTTGGCCCAAGGCAGCCGCACTTGTTGATTGATCACGCAGCAACGCCTTGGCATCAGCGCGGTTGCCTTTACGTGCACGCCAAACAAACCGGTCATATTGCAGGCCAGCATCACCGCCCAAAGCTGGGGGTACTTTGTTGATCAGGCGGTTCACGTTGTCATCTAAGTTTTGTAACGAAAGACGGGCAACCGCTAAGGCCCGCTGCCCTTCATCTACCAGTTCTAGCATGCGACGGGCGTCGGCGGCCTGACCATCCCACAGCATGTTAGATAGACGGGCCTTATGATGCGGTTTTAACAGGTCCGCGTATGAGGAAAGGAACAGCGCATAGTCGGTTTGGTTCATGCGCATCGTGCGCCACCCAAGGACGATATCGGTCTCAAACGGTTTTCCCAGTGAACGCTTTGCGTCAGCGTATGCCAATACACCTCGTGGCGTTTGTGGCGCGTTTTGAATGAAGAACGACACAATGTTTGTGGGGCCTGTATTTATGACAACCTTTTCAGATTGCCGGCGCAGATGCGCTTCGCCAGGCCAATCAGGCCGACGTTTCAAAAACGCAGCCACATCATCGTAATTTCCGAGTCCAGCACGCAGGCGATGCCACTCCACAATATCTGCCGCAACGTCACCATCACGAGAAACTAGTCTCGCTGCATTTCCCCAATTCCCAGCACGCACAGCGTCCATTGCCCAGCCCAATGGGCGTGGGCGTTCGGCCACAGCTGGGGCCGCAAGCGCAAATATCAGGGTCATAGCGAGCGCAAAGCGTGACTTCACTTGCATTTCCTATCGGTCAAAGGCTAGAGCCTTGCAACATATCGCTTAAGTTTTGATCTTCAACTCACGATCGGGGCATAGGCGGTTCACAGGCCATTTGCCGGCCATCAATGAAAAAAGGAGCGTGACTATGTTTAAAGGTTCTATGCCTGCCCTCATCACGCCGTTTCAGAACGGCGAGCTGGATCTGGATACACTGAAAAAACTGGTTGAATGGCACATTTCAGAAGGAAGCCACGGGCTCGTCCCTGTTGGCACCACTGGTGAAAGCCCAACCCTAACCCATGAAGAGCACGAAACAGTCATCGCGACAGTTGTGAAGGCCGTTGCTGGCCGCATCCCTGTGGTGGCTGGTGCCGGGTCTAACAACACCGTTGAGGCGATGCGCCTTGTGCAGTTCGCAGCCGAAGCTGGTGCGGACGCGGCATTGGTCGTGACGCCGTATTACAACAAGCCTACACAACGTGGTTTGATCGCGCATTTCACTGCATTGCATGACTGCGCTGACATCCCAATTATCATCTACAATATCCCGGGTCGCTCTGTTGTCGATATGACACCTGCGACAATGGCTGAACTGGCCAAACTCCCACGTATAGTGGGTGTTAAGGACGCTACTGGCGATTTGGCACGGGTCTGTGATCAGCGTCTTGCATGCGGTTTCGACTTTATCCAGTTGTCCGGCGAAGACGCCACCGCACACGGCTTTAACGCCCAAGGCGGCACTGGCTGTATCTCTGTCACAGCGAACGTTGCACCGGGGCTTTTATCCAAGATGCAAACAGCATGTTTGGCGGGTGATTACGCGTCAGCGCTTGAGATCCAAGACAAGGTTATGCCACTGCACAAAGCCATCTTTACAGAGCCAGGATTGGTCGGCGCGAAGTATGCAATGTCGCGCCTAGGACTTTGCAGCGACGAGGTGCGTTTGCCCCTCACAGAGCTGACAGACGAGACAAAAGCACTGCTTGATACGGGACTAAAGCACGCTGGTTTGCTGTAAACCAAGCAACACTTAATACGACAAAGGGTGGGGGCTATTCCCCGCCTTTTTGTTGGTTTTCCAACGTCGGTATTGTGTCGGTATAACGTCAGTATTTGGTCGGTGGACGGATCGATTGGGATTAGCCCACGCGCACTGGCAATTTGTTCGCGGACAAGATTTCTGCAATTCGATCATATACCAACCGGATTCGTTTTGAGGAATGAAGTTCCTTGTGCGTGGTCAGCCAATAGGGGACCGGAATGGGCTCCACTTCGGGCAGGACCAATTTCATCTCGGGAAAGTGGCGTGCAATGTCGTCGGTCATGGCCGAAATCCCAAGCCCCTGACGGGCCATCTGCCAACCCACAAGACCACTGTCGACCAAAACCCGCAGATTGGTTTGCGTAATGGGTAGCCCCCAGTTTTTGAGGAAATCCAACAACTCATCGTTTTCGCCAATGCCAACGAAGTGCGCAGATTTTACGTCTTCCAAGGTTCTGATCTCGCCGTGGCGTTCAAGGTAAGATTGGCTGGCGTAAATGCGCCCTTTGGCTTCGCAGACTTTGCGGCTGATTAGTTCAGGTTCAGCGCACGGGCCGCAGCGGAAAACGAGCCGGTTTCAGCGGTGGCCAAAAAGGCGCGTGCTTGGTTCCAGTCGAAGTTTGAGGGCATCTGTTTCATGCATCTATGCATACCACTCAGACAATTTTTGGCAATTCCTTAGCGTATCATACAAATGTTAGGGTTTAGGAAATGAAAAGGATCGATCATGACCAACGCAGCATTCTGGAACAAAGCAGCCCCAAAATACGCAAAAGATGCGATTGGTGACATGCCGGCATACGAAGAGACGCTTGATCGGATGCGCGAAATCCTTCAGCCTCATCACCGCGTTCTTGAGTTGGGGTGTGGGACGGGGTCAACAGCGCTTGAGTTGGCTGACAGTGTGGACCGCTATATTGGAACAGATGTCGCATCGAAAATGGTTAAAATTGCAAAGGGCAAATTGACTGAACAATCGCCCCAGAACCTAAGCTTTGCAGTACAAGATGCGGGCGTGATGACGTCTGGATCCAATGATGTGGTCCTTGCGCTGAACCTTTTGCATCTTTTGCCTGATTTGGAAAACACGTTGGCCGAAATTTACAAAGCCCTGCCTTCAGGCGGTTTATTGATTTCAAAAACGGGCTTGTTGAAAGATGGGCTATGGCTGTTGCCGCTGGTGATTCCGTTGATGCGGACCATTGGCAAAGCGCCGTTTGTGCGCAGCCTGAGCGAGGAAAGTTTGATTGGCTTGCTCGAGAACGCTGGCTTTAAGGTTACCGAAAATCTGGTTCAAGGCGGGATGGTGCCGCGGGTCTTTATCGTGGCGCAGAAACTGTAGGTCTTATGAAGTAAAGCGAAGCTGTGCGGTGCCCGGCAGGCACCGCACAGATCTTTTACCGTTTGCCGTAGTACAGGCCGACAACGTGTTCTGCTTCTGCAAAGAACAACCAGCGCGAGGCAAGGACACCTGCGATGTGGCTGGCCACAGCGATCAATGCGATCCAGTGACCGATTGGCAAGAGCAGCAAGACGACCGGAATAATGATTCCGAGTGCCACACCGATGATGCGTAGCTTTTGGCTGTGCTTGCGCCCTACCACGTGGATGAATTCGCGCATCAGATAGTTGGTACCTGTGTGCGGTGGTTCAAAGGCGCGCACGCTGCCGATGTTTCCAAGGCCGGTTGCAGTGGCCATTGTGGTGCCTGAGTTTTCGAAGGCTTTGTCGCCCGTGATCCAAGTGAGCACTTGGACCACACCAGCGATGGCCAAAAGGACGATCGCCATTGTGATGTTACCCTTTAGCAATGCACCGCCAGCCAACGCGTATGACATGAACATTGCAGGTGTCAGGTTCATGTTCCAACGTGGAATGGTCTTCATCTGCGTATAGATCATTGAGGTGGTGAACACGGTCGCCAGTGCGCCAAGTGCGCCAAGCCATCCAAGGGGTTGCCAAGCGGTGCCAAAGAACACGAGGCCAAGGCCGTAGAGGCCCATAGCAACCAGCGTGGCGACAGCAGCGATACCTTCGCGGCTGAGCCAGCTAGAGCGCCATTGGCTGAACGCTTTAAGGAAGCGTTCTGGACGGCCAAGGTGGAAGGTCGAGGACAGCAAGCCGCCCACAGCCATTGCGTAGGCGATCAGCCAGAAGACGAAAGCGACCCAACCTTTTGGTGGCGTTGGGTCGATCCCAAGCCAGAACAGGAGGCCAAAGCCTAAGCCGGAGAATGTGGTGAAGATGATGACGGATGGTGCGGGATGCATCAGAGTTTCTCCAGTGTTTTGTCGAGCCAGCCAAGGAAGCCTTTGGCCTCTTGCGCTACTGGTTCAAGGAAGGGCGCTAGAACGTCGAATTCTGGCAGCTCATCCTTTGGGCGTGGTGGCAGGTATTTGTTCACAGGCTTGGTGCCTTGTTCTGGCATCAGGTCCATACCACCGCGTTCAGCGACCAGTTTGGAAACGTCAGAGTTTTCGTCACCCAGATCACCAAAGTGACGCGCGCCTGATGGGCAGGTGCGTACACATGTTGGGACGCGGTCCACTTCTTCGAGGTTTTCGTTATAGATGCGGTCCACGCAGAGTGTGCATTTCTTCATCACGCCTTCGGCTTGATCCAGTTCGCGTGCGCCGTATGGACAGGCCCATGCGCAAAGACCGCAACCGATGCAGTCTTGTTCATTGACTAGTACAATGCCGTCTTCTTCGCGTTTGTAGCTGGCGCCTGTTGGGCACACGGTGACGCAAGGAGCGTCTTCGCAGTGCAGGCAGGATTTGGGAAAGTGGATCAGCTGTGCGGCTGCTTCGTCGCCTGTTGGTTGGACTTCGAAACTGTGGACACGATTCAGGAAGGTGCCCGAGTTGTCCGCGCCATAGGCGTTTTGATCTGACAGTGGCGCGCCGTAGTTTTCGGTGTTCCAGCCTTTGCACGAGATCACGCAAGCGTGGCAGCCAACGCAGGTGTCGAGGTCAATGACGAGGCCCAGTTTCTTTTGGGTGAGGTTTGGTAGCGTGGTCATTTATTGGCGCTCCGCTTGTTGTTGGTATCGAATGAGGCGCTGCCCCAGACCCCGGAGTTTAGTTGGTAAGATGAAGGGTGGGTCATTTGCCCACCTTCCAAGCGAGGTCTTTTGGACCTTTGCCAACAGGAGATTTGATTGCGGGGAGGACCGGTTGTGATTCCGATGGTGGGTCCGCTTTTTCGATTTTGACCTTGAGGTCGAACCAAGCTGCTTGACCTGTAATTGGGTCGGAGTTGGCCCAGCGAAGCCCATCGCCTTTTGGTGGCAGCAGTTCGTGGATCAGGTGATTTAGTAAGAACCCTTTGGTCACCTCGGGTGCGTCTTCTTCCAAGGCCCACGCGCCTTTGCGTTTGCCGATGGCGTTCCATGTCCAGATCGTGTTTTCGTTCAGGGCTGCCATTTCAAGAACAGGCACTGTGATCTCTCCGTGGGGCGATGTCACTTTGGCCCAATCACCATCTTTCAGGCCGCTGGTTTGCATCAGCTTGGTTGGCACATACAGCGGGTTGTGGCCGTGAAGTTGGCGTAGCCATGCGTTCTGGCTGCCCCATGAGTGGTACATCGCCATTGGGCGCTGTGTCAGCGCTGTGATTGGGTATTCGTCGCCTTTGTTTTCGTCCTCATTTGAGTACCAAATTGGCAGTGGATCCATCTTTTCTTTGATCCGTTCGCGCAGGTGATCTGGCGGTTGGCGATCCCCGTGCCCTTCGGCGGCAAGTTGGAATTTGCGCATTGGTTCGACGTATAGATTGAATAGGTATGGTTGCGGTGAATCCAAAAGGCCCATGCCAACTGCCCAATCTTGGTAGGCTTTGTTCCACGGTTTGTAGTAGTTCGCGCCGGCTTGGATGTGTTCAACAAAAAAGCCACCGTTTTCGATGTATTGATCGAGTTGTTTGGGGTTTACGTCGCCCCGCCCTGCTTTGTCGCCGTTTTCGCCACGGAAACCTGCAAGCGGGCCAATGCCCGGCTTGCGGATGTGGTTGACGATGTAGTCGCCGTAGTCTGCGTATTTTTGGCTGCCGTCTTCATTCACGAAACCTGGCAGGTTCAGTCTTGCACCCAGTTCGCAAAGTACGGATTGGAAGCCGCGCACGTCGCGGTCAGGTTCGATGACAGGCCAGCGGATTGCATCGGCGGCTGCGTCTGCTTCGCAAATTGGGCGGTCGAGCATGGAGATACAATCGTGACGCTCAAGGTATGTGGCGTCAGGGAAGATAAGATCGGCGTAGGCCACCATTTCAGAGGAGTAGGCATCGGAATAGATGATCCGTGGGATCACGTATTCACCTGTTTCCTCATTTTTATCCGTCAGCATTTCGATCACGCCGCGCGTGTTCATGGAAGAGTTCCACGACATGTTGGCCATGTACATGAACAGCGTGTCGATCTTGTAAGGATCTCCCGCGTGCGCGTTGGAAATTACCATGTGCATCAGCCCGTGGCTGGACATTGGGTTTTCCCATGTGAAGGCTTTGTCGATGCGCGCTGCCGTGCCGTCTGCCTTTAGCGCAAGATCGTCTGGGCCATGCACGAAACCAAGGTGTGGGCCATCAAGCGGTTTGCCTGGTGTGACGCCCACGTGTGGTTTTGGGTGTGCAGTTGCTGGTTTCGGATATGGCGGTTTGAAGCGGAAGCCACCCGGCACTTCGACGGTGCCAAGTAGGATTTGCAACACATGCAATGCGCGGCAAGTTTGGAAACCGTTAGCATGTGCCGAAATTCCGCGCATCGCGTGGAAGGACACTGGGCGGCCCGTCATTGTTTTGTGATGTTCCCCGCGGAAGTCGGTCCACTCTTGATCTAGCTCAAAGCTTTCTTCAAAAGCGACGCGGGCCAATTCGGCAGCGATGGCACGGATGCGTTTAGCTGGGATGCCACAACGTTCGGCCACAGCTTCTGGTGCGTATTCGTCTTCAAGATAGCGCTCTGCCATCATGTGGAATACTGGGCGGTGCGTAATGCCCGCTACGCGGTGCGTTGCGGATAGATCTGGCTTGACGCCCGGTTGGTCGAACGGAGTGAGTTTGCCAGTGGCGCGGTCGATAACTAGTTCTTTGCCATCTTTGTCGCGCATCAATAGGCCGAATTCTGGCGACTTTTCGTCTGAGTTTACCAGCACAGGTGCGTTGGTATATTGTGCCAAATAGTTCAGATCGATCTTACCGGCCTTCATCAGGCAATGGATCATCGCGAGGATAAACAAGCCATCGGTGCCCGGTGTAATGCCGACCCAATCATCAGCCACAGCGTTATAGCCGGTGCGGATAGGGTTCACGCCGATGACGCGCGCGCCGCGTGCTTTGATCTTACCAATGCCCATTTTGATCGGGTTGGAATCGTGATCTTCGGCCACGCCGAACAGCATGAAGAGTTTGGTGTGGTCCCAATCGGGTTGTCCAAATTCCCAGAATGCGCCGCCCATCGTGTAGATGCCAGCCGCGGCCATGTTAACGGAACAGAAGCCGCCGTGGGCTGCGTAGTTTGGCGTGCCAAAGTGCTGTGCCCAGTAAGATGTGAAGGATTGTGATTGGTCGCGGCCCGTAAAAAACGCCAGCTTTTCTGGGTTCTCTTTGCGGATCGGCTCAAGCCAATCAGTCGCGATTTGAAGCGCTTCATCCCAGCTAATTTTTTCGAACTCACCAGAGCCACGTGGGCCAACGCGTTTCATTGGAGCGTTTAGGCGTGAAGGTGCGTTGACCTGCATGATGCCAGCAGACCCTTTTGCGCACAGCACACCCTTGTTCACAGGGTGATCGCGGTTGCCCTCGATATAGGCAACTTTGCCTTCCTTCATGTGGACGTTGATCCCACAGCGGCAGGCGCACATGTAGCAGGTGGTTTTGCGGATCTCATCGGAAACTTTGGGCGAGAGATCAATCTTTGGCTGGTTCATGTTCGGCTCCTTGAATTTCAAAGGACGCTGTGGCCCAGCGATACGGCCCCGAGGCCGATCAGCAAGGTCAAACAGGTTGGGCGATAATAGGGCTGAAGGCGGGGCGTGAAAAGGCGTTGTCCGATAAGGACGCCGATGACGCAGGGTAGAATAAAGACTAAGCCACGCAAGGTGGATGTGGTGTTCATCGTGCCAAACCAAATGTGGGTCAGCATTGATGTTGCAGAGCTGATAAAGAGGAAGGCAACCAATGTGGCACGCATTTTCGCGGGTTCATCGTTGCGGGAGAGAACGTATAGGGCCACGACCATGCCACCAACGCCCGCAAGCCCTGTGGCAATCCCTGCAAGGACGCCCGTTGCAATGGTGCCAGGTCGGCTGGCCAAGTGGGGAATGCGGATTTTTGCAAGTTGAAGCACGGCAAGGCTGATTAGTAGGCATAGTGCTACGCGCTGAGAAAGTTCAGCATCCACGTTTGTCGTAATATTTAAGCCAATAATAAGCCCAAAGGTTGATCCCACGACCAAAGTGGCTGCGGTCTTCATGTCCGCTCCGCCCCATCCGTGGCGTAACATTACAACGGAAGCTGCCATTTCTAGCCACCACATTACAGGGATCAGCTCAACCGGTGGAATAATAAGGACAGCAAGCGCAAGTCCAAAAGCAGATAAGGCAAAACCAGTAAAACCTCGTACCAATCCCGCAGCAAAGCAGATTATCACGAATGCGATTGCTTGAGGGGGGGATAGAAAAAGGTTGGACCAGAGATCAACCATGTGCAGCCTGAAGAGTGGTAACTGCGATCATGTGCAACACGTCGGTTGCGTCACAGCCACGGGAAAGGTCGTTTGCGGGTTTGGCGAGACCTTGAAGGACTGGCCCGATAGCCGTTGCGCCACCAATGCGTTGGGTAATTTTGTAGCCGATGTTTCCAGCATCAAGGTTTGGAAAGATCATGACATTAGCGTGCCCTGCGACAGATGAACCAGCGGCCTTGCTGTCGCCCACGCAGGGGACAAAGGCGGCATCAAATTGCAGTTCGCCATCGACGTTAAGGTCGGGTGCTTGTTCTTTTACCAGTGCGGCGGCTTGGGTCACTTTATCTACGTTTGGGTGGCGGGCGCTGCCTCTGGTAGAGAACGAAAGCATCGCAACCTTTGGTGTCTCATTCATCAATGCTACGCAGGAGGCTGCGGATTGCTGGGCGATTGCCGCGAGTTCTTTGGCTGATGGATCAATGACTAATCCGCAGTCAGAATAGATCATGCCGCCGCGCCCCGATGGGTGCCCCTCTGGCAAAACCATCAAAAAGAATGATGACACGAATGGTGCGGCTTTTGCTTTGCCGATGACCTGCAGTGCTGCGCGCACAGTATCTGATGTAGTGGCAACTGCGCCGCCGACGGTTCCGTCAGCGTGATCGTTGCGCACCAACATGGCTGCAAACACAAGCGGATCGAGGGCCTGCTTTTCGGCGACTTCCATTGAGACGCCTTTGTGCTGGCGTAACTCAAAATAGGTTTGGGCAACTTCTGCAGTCAAAGGCGATGTGGCGGGGTCTTCAATGCGGATGGCATCGCTTGGTGCGCTTCCTGCATTTGACAATTGTTTTGTGATCTCGTCGGTTGGGCCAACAAGAACGATCGTCGCAATTCCTGCTGCAACCGCAGAAACGGCGGCAGCCACGATCCTAGGATCGTGGCCTTCGCTTAGTACGATACGGGCAGGGGAGGCCGCCGCGCGTGTTTGTAAACTGTCCAAAACACTCATGACGGGTTCCTAGCCTTATTGATAGAAACAGCGATCAGTTAGACCACTTGCTGTTTCATGTCGTCTTTGTTGATGCCTGCAACTTCGACAGGGTTCTTCATTGCGTCACGACGGAATGGGTCACCTAGTTCTTGGTTGATCATCGCTTCGATCAATGTGGTGATACCGTTTTCCATTTGATCTTTGATCGCTTGGGCAAGGGCCGCTGTCAGCTCGTCTTGTGTGCGAGCGACAACGCCTTTGAGACCACAAGCGTTTGCGATGCCAGCGTATGAAACGCCTTCGTCCAATTCAGTGCCAACGAAGTTGTCGTCAAACCAAAGTGTAGAGTTACGCTTTTCAGCACCCCACTGGTAGTTGCGGAACACGATCTGTGTGATCGCAGGCCAGTCACCGCGGCCAATCGCAGTCAATTCGTTCACAGAGATGCCGAATGCGCCGTCACCAGCGAAACCAACAACAGGCACGTCTGGACGACCGATTTTCGCGCCAACGATGGACGGAAGGCCGTAACCACATGGACCGAACAGGCCCGGTGCCAAATATTTACGTGCTTCATTGAAGGACGGGTACGCGTTACCAATCGCACAGTTGTTACCGATGTCAGACGAGATGATCGCCTCAACTGGCAATGCTGCCTGAATTGCGCGCCATGCCATGCGTGGTGCCATCCAGTCAGGTTTCGCTGCACGTGCACGTACGTTCCAATCCGTACCTGGATCGTCTTGCTCTTCTGTCATGGAGGTAAGCTCTTGAGCCCATGAAGATTTGGTTTGCGCAACCAAGTTTTTACGATCTGCGCGGCCTATATCACCAGCACCGTCTGCTAGCTTGGAGGAGATTGCAGTTGCAACTTTCGCTGCATCGCCAACGATACCAACAGTTACTTTCTTAGTTAAACCAATGCGATCTGGGTTCAGGTCAACCTGAATGATCTTGGCTTCTGTCGGCCAGTAATCAATGCCATAGCCTGGTAGAGTTGAGAACGGGTTCAAACGTGTACCCAAGCAAAGAACAACATCAGCCTTGGAAATCAATTCCATGCCAGCTTTTGAACCGTTGTAGCCCAATGGGCCTGCGTAAAGAGGGTGGTTGCCCGGGAACGCATCGTTGTGCTGGTAGCCAACGCATACTGGTGCGTCGAGTGCTTCAGCTAAAACGCGAGAGGCTTCGATGCCGCCTTTGGACAAGATCGCGCCTGCCCCGTTTAAGATAACTGGGAACTTAGCAGTTGAAAGAAGATCAGCTGCGTCTTGTACTGCTACTTCGCCGCCTTGTGGCAATTCAAAATCAACGATGACTGGAAGATCGATATCGATCACTTGTGTCCAGAAGTCACGTGGCACGTTGATTTGTGCCGGTGCGGATGCGCGCTTTGCCTGCATAATCACGCGATTTAGCGTTTCAGCGATGCGGGTTGGGTCACGTACTTCTTCTTGGTACGCAACACAGTCAGCAAACAGGTTCATCTGCTCCATCTCTTGGAAGCCGCCTTGACCGATTGTTTTGTTGGCGGCCTGTGGCGTAACCAAAAGTACAGGCGTGTGGTTCCAGTATGCTGTCTTAACAGCAGTTACAAAGTTGGTGATACCTGGGCCGTTTTGCGCGATCATCATGGACATTTTGCCGGTGGCGCGTGTAAAGCCATCAGCCATCATGCCGCCAGATGTTTCGTGGGCACAGTCCCAGAAAGTGATGCCCGCGTCAGGGAAGATGTCAGAGATTGGCATCATGGCAGAGCCGATGATCCCGAATGCATTGTCGATGCCGTGCATCTGTAGCGTTTTTACAAAAGCTTCTTCTGTGGTCATTTTCATGGGGGGAGACTCCGAGTGCGGTAAGTTTACAGGTGATTCAATCTTTGAGCAGATGATAGGGTTTTGCTTGCGACTCAGATAGGGCCAAATCGCCTTTCCGCGTAGGTCCAGATGCTTCGGATGCGCGGATGGCTTGTGCAACCAGTTCAATCCCCTTGGCGATCCGATTTGAAGGGATCGATGAATACGCGAGGCGGTAGAAGTGTTTGGGGCGTTGTTCACCTCCAAAGAAGGATTCGCCTGGGTCGATCAAAACGCCTTGGGATTGCAGGGTTTTTTCAAGTTCCGAAGTGTCTACGTTTTCTGGTGCGCGCATCCAGTAGGACGACCCGCCATAGGCCCCCTGACCCGCGATCTGTAGGCCATTGTTCTCAATCGCTTGCTGCATCACTTCACGCCGTTCGTGAAACGCTGTGCCCATGCGTCGGACCAAGGCATCGTAGTGACCTAAAGATAGGAAATATGCTGCGGTGCGTTGGATGTGACCGGGTGGGTGCCGCAGGACGGAAGCACGCAAGGCGCGGGCTTCTTTGATGAAGGGCTCAGACCCAACCAAATACCCCAACCGCAGACCTGGAAAGAGCGATTTTGAGAAGCTGCCAACATAGATAACCCGTCCATCCGCATCTAGGGATTTGAGAGCAGGAAATGGTGGCTTGAGGAAGGACATTTCAAACTCGTAATCGTCCTCAACGATCAATGCATCCATCTCGCGTGCGCGCTCTAGCAAGGCGCGGCGACGGTTCATCGGCATGGTGCCGTTTGTGGGGCATTGATGGCTTGGCGTTGTGAAAATAACGTTTGCATCTGGGGGGATAGCGTCTGGAGGTAGGCCATCTTGGTCTACACGCACAGGTGCCATATTGCAGCGCGATTGGGTCAAAATATCGCGCAAGGCGTGATAGCACGGATCTTCAAACGCGGCTGTGCGGCGCTGGGTCAAAAGCACCTGCGTGGTCAGCCACAAGGCGTTCTGCGCACCGAGTGTAATTAGGATCTGTTCCGGACGGGCAGAGATGCCGCGGCGGGGTAGGGTGTGGCGGGCAATAAACTCGATCAGTTGTGGGTCATCTTGGTCGTAATAATCGGTGGTTAAGGGCGTGAAGTCGCGTTGGCCAAGAGCCTTTAGAGCGCACAAACGCCAGTTGGCGTGGTCGAACAGGGTTGGGTCCGCCTGGCCGTAGGTGAAGGGGTGTTTGTATTTGGCCCATTCCTGGGGTTTTCGCGGCGTTTGGCCCCCGGAAAAGCGTTGCCCAATGGCGCGGGTCCAATCGACGGCATCTTCAATCGGGTCGACGGATTTAAAGTTGGGTGGGGAGGGCGCATTGCGTGAAACGTAGTACCCAGATCGACCACGAGAGGTCAGATAATCGTTTGATAACAATTCATTATATGCAAGTGTCACGGTGATGCGACTGACGCTAAGGTGGGTGGCAAGTTTGCGGGTCGAAGGTAGCTTTTCAGCGGGCTGAAAACGGCCTGATAGAATACCCTGCGCAATCATCTGCTGGATCTGGCTTTGCAGCGTTCCCTGATAATCGGGATGAAGGAAAAATGTTTCGACAGGTAGGGCCATAAAACACGTATACTCTGGATATAACCGAAGCACAAACTGGACTTATAGATAGATGAAAATGTCACAAATATCCGTGACTTACCATCTGTTTGGATCATTTTTAATGAGACTGCATGTCTCAATTTTGCAATTATTGACATAAAAATTGGTCGAGGGACGCAGTGTTAACCCTGCAAACGATACCCCAACGGGGTGCTTGAGCAGTGAAATAACGGGAATATTGCACAGTTTGGGCCATGAATTGTACAGTCTGACGGGCCAAAAGAGGTCGCAAAATGAGGTTTTGCGGGGAAATGTACAGAATGGGGCCCGAATTGCACAGTTCACGGCGTTTGAGGTCAGAAACTAGAGAATCAGGTTAACACAGCGAAATTATAATGGTGGGCGTTGGTATTGCCGACGCGTTTCGTCTAACAGGTTTCCAACAGCGGACCGTACCTGTGTCCGCGCATAAGAAAGCCCCACAGCTATGTCAGAACCACATATGAAAATGGTATTGGTCACGCCCGAAATTCCGTACAACACGGGGGCGATTGGGCGGACCTGTGTGGCGTTGAATTTGGAACTGATCCTTATTAAGCCCTATGGCTTTTCATTGGATGAAAAATCTGTGCGCCGCGCAGGCACTGATTATTGGAAGCACGTCAATCTAAGTGAATACGACAATTGGGAAGACTTTCTAACGCAGCGCAACCCGCTGCGTGAAAACCTGCATTTTTTTGAAGAGCACGGGGAGCACAGCTTTTACACACCCGAATATCAACGCGATGCGTATTTGGTGTTTGGCTGTGAATCTGCGGGCCTGCCAAAGTCGATTTTGGACGGGATGGAAGATCGCACCTTTAACCTGCCGATGTTGGACAAACGGGTACGGTCATTGAATTTAGCGAACGTGGCCGCAGCGGTGGTGTTTCAGGCAATGCGTCCGCAGTTTATTTAGAGGCTGGCATTAGCGTGATTATTGGTTTTGTCTAAAAGACAGAAACCAGCTGACTTCTGCTCTTATCTAAGTTTTCAACATCTTTAGATCGTTCAAATAGGGCAAGCGGCTTTGTGCTTTTGTTACCTGCTCCCGCTTTAGCTCTGCGTAAATCAGTTCCGGTGAGGCACCTGCCCTTGCCAGCTCTTTTCCATTAGGCGCGGCGATGAAGCTTTGTCCTAAGAAACCCATACCATTCTCGATGCCCGCACTATTGGCGTAGGCGAGGAGGACGCCGTTTTCGTAGGCCCGCGTCGGGACCATTGTTTTAGAGACCCAATCCCACTGCGCCCCAAGTGCTGTGGGCACCAAGATAAGTTCCGCGCCCATACTGGCAACATGGCGTGCCGTTTCAGGGAATTCTGCATCATAGCAAATGAGGATCGCGATCTGCAGACCTTTATAGATGAAAAGACTGCACCCTTCGCTGCGTTTGAAATGGTCAGCTTCAAATCCTGGGGGGATGGCCAGTTTGTGGTGCCCGCCTAAGCGCATCCCATTGGGCCGAAACATTGCGCTGCGTTGAATGTGTTGTTGCCATCAGTTTCAGCAAAACCGTAGTGGATGGCGATGTTATGTGCCTTGGCTAGGGTGGCAATCGTTAGCGCGGTTGGCCCGTCTGCGAGTTCTGCCCGGGCTGCGATTTGGTCGCCGATATTATAGCCTGTCGCAAACAGCTCTGGCAGCAACAGCAGATCGGTTTGTTTAAATGCAGCTTCTGACAAAACACTTTTAAGCCACTCTAGCCTAGCGGTTGTAGTGGAAAGTTCCGCAGGGGATTGGCCAACGCAAAGACGAAGGATGCCGCCCATTTCTAGGCGTCCGTGACCAGTAATTCGCGAGGGTAGTTTGTGATGTATTCAAACCCCGTCTCCGTCACCACGACCGAGTCGCCGATGCGCCCTGCCGTCACACCATCGATTGAGATACCGCCGTCGACCGCAAAGGTCATACCGGCTTGCAACACGGTCATGTCACCAGCCTTCAGTTCAGGCGCTTCTAGATAGGCCACGCCGATGGAGCGCCCTGTGTGGTAACTGGTCTCGTATCCTCGTGCTTCATAAACTGCGTTGGCAGCTGCGGCGACGTCTTGGGCCAGAACACCTGGTTTGATCGCGGCGATTGCGGCCTGCTGTGCTTCGATTGCGGATTCTTGCACGCGGGCGGCATCGTCTTTGACTTCGCCCACGTGGAACATGCGATCAAAGCCAAGTTTGTATTGTTTGAACTGCGCCATGTTGCAGAAGCAGAAATAGACGGGGTCTGCCAATTCATATTGCTTGACCGAGGCGCGGCGATGGACACATCGATGTGTCCTTGCCGCTTTGCAGGATCTGCAGGTTGTGGATCATGGGGGATACGAAGCGGTCCCAACCTTTGTCTGTCAGGAAGGTTGCGGCCTTGCGCGATCCGGCTTCAATCACAGCTAATGCGCTTTCATACTCAGCGACACCGATGCGCAGGCTGCCGTGGGCCGCAGCCATCATTGCACCTGCGATTTGGCCAGCTTCTTTCATCACACTAATCTCGAACGAGGATTTAATCATGCACAATGTACCTAGCACGAGTGAGATGTCTTTGATCGGTACGCCGACGTAGGTGTCATCCAAATAGTTGCGCACGATTGTGGGGATTGTGTTGCGTTCGACCCAAACTTCGGACGGATTTTCACCCAGCGCGCTTGCCATCACAGCACCCCAAGTGCGTGCGCCAAAGTCTTCCCAAACACGTACATCTTCGCCCCATGTCATCTCTGCGACCATCTCGGACTCCATTAAGGGTGTGATGACGATCGGTTCGTCTTGTGCCTTAACTACAACCATGGATGGCCGACCAAATTCGATGCCGAGGTAGCCCCAGAAACCCGCCAGATAAGCCATTGAGCTTTCATCGGTGAACACGGCACATTTGATGCCCTGTGCCTTCATTGATTGCTGCAGCGCGCGCGTGCGGTTCTTGGCTTCTTCGAGCATAAATAGATTCTAAAGTGAGAGGGCATTGACGCTCTAGACGCTAGGTCGCGGCTTCTTCACGTGTCAAATAAAATAACGACAAACAATGACTTTTAAGGGTCGCTATCGGGCTGCGAGCGTCAGGTAACAGCATTGATGAAACACAAAAAAGGCGGACCGTGACGGCCCGTCTTTTGTATTCAACGTGAACTCGACTTAACCGAAGACGGTGGTCAATGCGTTGGATGTGGCTGCCACAATTTGATCAATGTCGTCTTTGGTCGTGATCAATGCAGGTGAGTAGCACAGCGTGTTGTTGCGTCCAGGAAGCGAACGGTTTGTTGCGCCGATGATGACTGCGTTCTTCATGCAATCGCCAACAACCGCTTGGACCATTTTCTCTGCTGCTGGTTCGCGTGTTGTACGGTCTGCGACCAGTTCAACACCCAAGAACAGGCCTTTGCCGCGCACGTCGCCGATGACTTCGTGTTTGTCTTTTAGTGCGTTCAACTGGTCCTTCATGTAGTGGCCCATGTCGATTGTATTCTGCAACAGCCCCTCATCTTCGATGATGCGCATGTTTTCCATTGCTGCCGCTGGGCCAGCAGTACAGCCACCAAAAGTTGAGATGTCGCGGAAGTAGTTCATGTTGTCCTCAGTTGGGTCCATGAACATGTCGAACACTTGGTTTGTTGTAACGAGGCATGAGATCGCGGCGTACCCAGAGGCCACACCTTTGGCCATTGTCACCATGTCTGGCTGGATGCCGTAGTGCTGATAGCCGAACCATGTGCCTGTACGGCCAACGCCACAAACAACTTCGTCGATGTGAAGCAGGATGTCGTATTTCTTGCAGATCTCAGCAACGCGTGGCCAGTATCCTTCCGGTGCTTCGATCACGCCGCCGCCAGCTGTCACTGGTTCTAGGCAAAGTGCGCCAACCGTGTCGGCACCTTCGCGCAAAATGATCTCTTCGATTTGATTCGCAGCCCATTCGCCGTAGTTCTCAACAGGTGCGCCATCTTGTTCGTGCTTGCGGTACTCAAGACAGTGTGGCACGCGGATGAAGCCCGGAGTGAATGGACCGTATTGTGCGTTGCGTTCGTCTTGGCCACCTGCGGACATGGTTGCGATTGTTGAACCGTGGTAGTCGCGGTCGCGGTAAAGGATCTTGTGCTTCTTGCCACCGTATTTTTTGTGGGCGATTTGGCGAACCAGTTTAAAGGCTTTCTCGTTCGCTTCAGAGCCGGAGTTTGCGTAATATACGCGGTCCATACCTGGCATCTTCGAGATCAGTTTTTCCGCGAACAATGCGCCGGGGATCGTGCCGACTGTGCCGCCGAAAAAGTTCATCTTAACAATGGCGTCGCGCACTGCGTCGCCCATTGTTTCACGGCCGTAGCCTACGTTTACTGTCCAAACGCCACCAGCAACCGCATCAAGGTGTTCGATGCCTTTTTGGTCCCAGACACGCATGCCTTTGCCTTCGACGATGATTTTCGGGTCAGCACCGGTGATAAATTGCTGATGCTGGCTGAGGTGATGCCAAACATTTGCGCGATCCGCTTCGATAACGCGGGTTAGGTCATTTTCGTTAAACGTGCCGTCCATAGCGGATGCTCCATTGTTTTATGCGAATTCCATGAAATCAAGGCAGAGTCGGGCCTCGTTTTCACTAGATGACAGCGATTCCACCCAAACCAGTAGGGCCAGTTGAGTTTTCGATATGAGGCCAGAATGTGATGTGATTCGATAGTTCAAAAGCGACAAAGTGGGAATTATTACAAGTTATCAATGGGGAGGTGTCGTTTTTTGCAGCAAGACGCACACAAAAGTTCAAATTATATTTTCAAAATTGGAATAAAAACCGTTGATCCTTAGGCGAATTTCGAGTGGGATCACGACGTTGCCCTGATCCCAGTGTTGAAGTCTGGGGCGAGGCTGCGCATGGTGGCATGATTACCTGCGTTAAATAACGAGCATCACATGATGTGGTGCCACAACGGGAGAATAAAATGACTTTGAAATCCAAATTGCTGGGTGCTGTAGCTGGTGTTGCGATGATCGCTGGTGGTCAAGCAGCGACTGCAGGCGGTCACTCTGAAATCACAGTAGCGTACTTCCTTGAGTGGCCAATGCCATTCCAGTTTGCCAAAGAGACTGGCATGTATGAAGAAGCTATGGGCGCAAAAATTAACTGGGTTAGCTTTGACTCAGGTGTTGCGATGTCCGCAGCTATGGCGTCTGGCGACGTTCAAATCTCTGTATCTCAAGGCGTTCCTCCTTTCGTAGGCGCGGTTTCTGGTGGCCAAGATTTGCAAATTGTTGACGTTGCGGTTTCATACTCTGACAACGACAACTGTGTTGTTGCTTCAGGTCTAGAAATCGACAAAATGTCGGCTAGCGAATTGGCTGGCAAAAAAGTTGCGGTTCCTTTGGGCACAGCAGCGCACTACGGTTTCCTAAAGCAAATGTCTCACTTCGGTGTTGACGTAGGCGGCATGGACGTTGTGGACATGGCACCAGCAGAAGGTGCAGCTGCACTATCTCAAGGCGCTGTTGACATGGCTTGTGGTTGGGGCGGTGCGCTTCGTCGCATGAAAGAATCCGGCAACGTATTGTTGACTGGCGCTGAGAAATCAGAGCTGGGCATCTTGGTATTTGATGCGACAACAGCACCTGCATCATTCGTTGCTGAAGAAGGCGACATGCTCGCTAAGTTCCTAAAAGTCACTGCAGACGCGAACGCAATGTGGGCTGACGAAGCAAACCAAGCTAAA
Source organism: uncultured Paracoccaceae bacterium (assembly GCA_905182105.1). GTDB lineage: Bacteria > Pseudomonadota > Alphaproteobacteria > Rhodobacterales > Rhodobacteraceae > Ascidiaceihabitans. Next base: position 177,162 of record CAJJAR010000001.1, on the reverse strand, counting down.
ATGCTTCCAATCATTGCAAAAGATGCGGGTATGGACGAAACAGCGACATCTGAAACATTGGCTGGCTTTGTGTTCCCAACTGTAGACGAACAGCTTGGTGCTGCTTGGCTCGGTGGCGGCGCTCAAGACTTCATGGGTGGCGTAGCTACAGTGTTCCTAGACTCAGGTAACATCGATGCAGCACTCGACAGCTATGCAGGTACAGTAAACACTGCACCATTGATGGCTGTAAAAGGTATGTAAGCCTTAAGGCTTAATCCTTGCCCGCGCGGATCACTCTGCGCGGGCATTTTTTCGACATGAAGCGGGTTTATTCCGCTACAAAGGGCAAACGCTGAAATTTGAGCGGCGACCTTAATGACAGGTGGGAACATGTCTGGACTATCAATTGACAAACTCTCGATGCGGTTCGATTTGCCAAACGGCGGATCTGTTCAAGCGTTGAAAGACATCTCGCTCAACCTCAAAGCAGGTGAGTTGATGAGCGTGCTTGGCCCTTCGGGCTGTGGTAAAACAACATTGCTGAATATTGTTGCGGGTTTTTTGGCTCCGACTGAAGGCAAGATGGAATTAAACGAAAAACAGATCAGTGGGCCGGATGCGGACCGCGGTATGGTTTTCCAGCAAGGTGCCTTGTTTGAGTGGATGTCTGTGCGTGAAAACGTAGGCTTTGGTCCTTCAATGAAAAGGATGCCAAAGGCGGATAAAGCAGAGATCGTTGATCATCTGCTGGACGTTGTTGGTTTGCAGGATTTCAAGGAAAAGGCAGTTTACGAACTGTCTGGTGGTATGCAGCAACGTGTGGCTTTGGCCCGCTGCCTTGCCAACGACCCTGACGTTATTTTGATGGATGAGCCACTTGGTGCTTTGGACGCTTTGACGCGGGAAAAGATGCAAGGGCTGGTTCTGAAGTTGTGGAAAGAAACCGGCAAGACGATCATCTTGATCACCCACTCGGTTGAGGAAGCATTGCTGTTGGGCGAACGCCTGATTGTTATGGCCCCGCGCCCTGGTCGTATTCACAAAGAATACCGTCTGCCGTTTGCTGAGATGGGCGTTGATGCCGATCTTCGTGAAGTTAAAAAACATCCGGATTTTGCTGTGAAGCGTGAAGAAATCCTCGAAATGATCTGGGACATGGAAGAAGAAATCATGGGCCGGACGGAGGAAAGCAAATGATCCCTCTCATTCTTTACGTTGCCATTTTTGTTGCAGCGTTTTTTGTGGTTCGCATGGTTTCTGAAGGCCGTGGTACCAAAGATTACATATCTTTGAAGACGGTGACGTTTGGAGATGAAAGTGCTGTGCGCCCTAACCGTGCGGCATCGATCATTTCGGTACTATCTATCTTCTTCATGTGGGCAACCTTTACGGGCTCTACTTTGATCCCAAGCTTTTTGCACATGCCTGGTCCGTTTGAAGGTACGACGACCTTTAACTACACCGTCGAAAATGCAGCTGGCGAACAAGACGATGCTACAGTTACCGTTTTGGTCCGTCCACAAGGCGAAGACGCGGTTAAGCCAGAGGTAGAGGCCGGCGACGGTTTCGCCAAAAATGACACGGCGATTGTGAACAAGTGGGGCACGAAGGTTATTGTTGTTCAAGGCAATGATGACGCGAAAAAAGCAGATGGTGCCAAGGTCGTTGCGATTAATGGGGAACCAGTTGTCGCGCGTACAACCGTTGTGGTTGACGGTGGCTCTGTGACGTTGACCGACAAGGGCACACCTAACTTTAAAGCAAAGACAGGTTGGCAGATGGCACCGTTGTACTTGCCTCCTCCTGAAAAGGTTTGGGCCCGTACGCTTGAGATCGCGAACGAAGGCTACCGCAACTTCTCACTTTGGGAGCACGTGGGTTACTCATTGTTCCGCGTTGTTGTTGGTTTCCTCTTTGGCGCGATCATCGGTATCCCACTTGGATATGCGATGGGCTTGAGCAACTGGTTCCGTGGTTGGTTCGATCCGATCGTTGAATTCATGCGCCCTGTGCCGCCACTTGCTTTAATCCCATTGATCATCATTTGGTTTGGTATTGGCGAAACAGGTAAGATCATCTTGTTGTTCCTAGCGGCTCTTTGGATCATGGCAATCGCTGCTCGTTCCGGTGTGTCAGGTGTGAACATCGCTAAGGTGCACGCTGCCTACTCGTTGGGTGCAAGCAAACCACAGATCATGCGCCACGTTATCATCCCTAACTCACTGCCTGAGATCTTTACCGGTGCACGTGTTGCGATGGGTGTTTGCTGGGGTACCGTTGTTGCGGCCGAATTGGTTGCGGCATCCCAAGGCGCAGGCATGATGATTATGGTCGCGGCTAAGTTCCAACAAACGGACATCGTTGTGATGGGTATCATCATGATTGGTGTGATTGGTTTTGGGATCGATCTGCTGATGCGTTGGGCTGAGAAGATCTTGGTCCCATGGAAGGGCAAAAGCTAATTAACTACTCTAGGCTTTACCTGAATTTAGAAACCGCGCCCTTCGAGGTGCGGTTTTTTTATGTGAGGCTTTGCTTCGCGCTCCGAAATATTTAAGAAGAGAATAAACATTGCAGTATTCTTGTCGCACGGTTTCGCGCTAAAGAGGGTCGCTATAGTTCAATAGATATGGGAGACAGGTTTGCGGTTTTAGCGTTGCCATAGGTGCTATATCGTAAAGCTATTCTAGAATTTTACGAGCGCAGGGTGTTCCAACAGGGGCGCTTTAAACGAGTAGGTAATGTTCTAAAAGCTGTTCTGTACTGTTCAGCCCCGCCATATCAGTCGTTAGGTGAGAGAAGATAAATTCGTGGCCTTGTGGGTGTGGTTGATAGAGGATCATAACCCCATCAAGGCGGTGTCGAATGGATACTTGGTCAGGTTTTCATATCCATCTTCGGTGATCAAAACCTGATCCTCCAGCTTGATGGTAAAGGCACCGCCAACTTCGCCCACTGCCGCCTCGACACACAGCACCATGCCCGCCTCAAGCGGATAGTCGAACGCGCCAGCTACAGCCTGATCTGGATAGGCGACCAAGGGCCATTCATCACACAGTCCAACACCGTGCATCAGACACCCGTATTTTTGGGCCTGATACTTGTCATCCAATCGATGCGAATTTGCGCTTAGCTCAGGGATCATGACACCTGGCTTTAACATCTCCATGTTGTTCATGATGTGCTCATGGGAATGTTGCATCGCATAGATCATTTCGGCAGGTGGTTTTTGATCCCCAATCCACCAACTGCGCGAGATATCAACGCAGATTCCGTATGATCCAACGAGGTCGGTGTCAAAGCTGATGATCTCGTTGTTTTGCGTAATCCGTGGTCCGCATTCTTGGAACCATGGGTTGGTGCGCTGGCCTGACGTGAGCAGGCGTGTCTCTATCCATTCCCCGCCGCGTCGGATATTTTCGGCGTGCAGGATCGCCCAAACGTCGTCTTCAGACGTCTTCCCATCTCCCACGTTGGCACGGGCGAAGTCCTCCATCGCTTTGACGCTGGTTTCACATGCATGCGAGGCGCAGCGCATTGCTAGGATTTCATCGGGGCCTTTGATGGACCGCGATTTTTCGGTGACCTCTTCGCCGTCCATTATCTCGAGCCCTTGGGCCTGAAGCGCTTTCAAGCCGTGCAACATAATTTTGTCGACAGCCAGTTTTGAATGGTTGGGTGCGTGTTCTTGCAACAGCGCTAGCACCTCATTGGCAAAGACATCGGCGGCGACATCTACCTTGTCTCCACGGTCGAAATAAAACAGATCAGCGCCAGATCTTTGTTCTGCAACCAATGGATTAAACGTGCTGAGGAATGGCGAGTTTTTGTAATCCCAGATTACCATGTACCCATCTGCGCACAGCAATACAGCGCGGAATGGGTTGTGTGTGTTCCATAGCTGCATGTTGGTTGAGTCTGTTGCGTACCGGATGTTCAGCGGGTCAAACATTAAAAGGCCACCATAGCCCCGATCGACAATATGTTGGATCAATCGCGCATGACGATAGCTGCGCATATTTGCAAGATTGGGTAGGACCAGACCCGCAGCCTCCCATTCGCACATGGCAAGTTGGGTGGGGCCAATCTCAATCCGGTCTTGGTCATTGGGGGAACCATCGCCCAACGTTGCACCACGTGTTGGGTCGATTTTGCGGATGGCGCTGTGGTGTTGGTTCATTGTGAAACTCCTCCAATACCTACAGCTTTGCGTAGTTTTCACAGGATGGGTTGCCAGTTTGCGACGTGGATCAGGGGTTTTTCTGGTCGCATTTTCAACTTTGCGGAACTCTCTGTGAAAGGTTTCGGCAGACCCAAACCCACAGGCGATCAAGGTATCCGATAAGGGGACTTCACCGTTTTCTAGTAATCCACTTGCGCACAGGGCGTTGTCTGTAAACTATGTTCTGTAAATGCCCATCGCGGGCTGGTAAACTTGGAGAGCATAATGACGAACCGTTTGGATCAAGGGATGGCTGTGCGCCGCGAAGTGTTGGGCGACGCACATGTTGATCGTGCAGAGGCCGCCAAGACGCCCTTTGACCAACCGTTTCAATCCATGATCACTGAAGGGGCATGGGGCACTTTGTGGGCTGATGATACAATCACCCGTCGTGAACGTTCGATGCTGACATTGGCGTTGTTGGCTGCGACGGGAAATTTTGAAGAAATCCCGATGCATGTGCGGGCCTGTAAAAACACCGGTGCGTCCCCCGATGATATTTTGCAGGCGTTCATGCACGTGGCTGTTTACGCAGGTGTGCCAAAGGCAAATCACGCGATCAAGCTGGCCAAGGCGACGTTGGCAGAACTTGACGGTGAGGGCACCGCGTAACCTCATCTCCACAGGTCTGGTGCGCATCCATCTTAGGATCTATGAGTTGTGCAACACTTACAAAAGGGAAATGCCATGACCATTGAACGTATGCACACCGGCGAACGCGCCAGCAAAATCGTTAAGCACAACGGAACAGTATATTTGTCCGGCCAGGTGGGCACATCTGACGACAGCATTCAGGATCAGACGCAACAATGTCTTGATAAAATCGACGCGTTATTGGCCGAAGCTGGTAGCTCTAACAAACAGCTATTGCAGGTGACCGTTTGGTTGTCCGACATAGGGTATTTTGCAGATATGAACGGCGTTTGGAACGCTTGGGTTCCAGAGGGTCATGCCCCTGCACGTGCGTGCGGTGAAGCGAAACTGGCGCGCAAAGGCCTGAAGGTCGAAATTCTAGTAACGGCTGCTTACTAAAGAAAATCAGGCTGGATTGTGCGGGGCCTTACGCGCTCAATCTGGGTCAGTATATCGATAATCTCTATATCAAAGGCGCGACGCAACGCGCCTTTGTATGGGGGTAAATTGGTGCATTCCAACAGCAGTATTTCAAGTTGGTTCGTCGTTGCAGCCCCAACAGTTTCGACGGTTTCACGCGCCGCACGATCAATGTCTAACTTGGCCCTATCACCACCAATCACCGCACGCAGGTGCGCGTTTGGATTTAGGCCAATGATCGATGGCACAAAGCGCGCGTTGTTTCCCAAATGCGCTACACCCAGTTTTGCAGCATCAAAGGTTAGGATCGACAGTGCGTCAATGTCGTGATCCGACAACTGGTCCAATGCGGTCAAGGACGAGCTGATAAATGGGCGTTGAATTTGGCCCTCTAGGTAGCTTTGCCAATAACTTAGGAACCCGCAAGATGTGACGACGACATCACCCTTAGCGGCCTTTAGCGCAGTCTCAAAAGGTGCCACATCAATCGATGCAGGATCGCCCGTTACAATTCCTGCCACTGACGTGCCTGTGACGCGAATGATTTCTACCTCATTCAGATAGGTGGCTGCTGCTCCAACATCCCCTGCAACGCGCGGGAAATGTGTATCTAGCTGTAGAACGGTGACAGAGGGGCGCATGGCCTAACCTATGTCGGCCCTTGGCGTAGATTGTTTGGCAGCCATGTCGCTAGTTCTGGGAACACAACCAAGATCACAACCATCAAAAGCATTAGGCCAACCATTGGGAGTGCCACTTTGGAAATGTATGAAATCTCGTGTTTGGTCATGCCTTGCAAAACGAACAGGTTGAACCCGATTGGCGGGGTAACTTGTGCCATCTCAACGACGACGACGATGAAGATACCAAACCAGATGACGTCAATGCCTGCTTGGCGTATCATCGGCTCGACGATTGCCATGGTCAGTACCACGGACGAAATCCCATCAAGGAACATGCCAAGGATGATATAGAACACCGTCAGTGCAGCGATCAGCGTGATCGGCGATAGGTTCATCTCATCAATCCATGCAGCCAATGCGCGTGGCAAACCAGTGAACCCCATGGACAGGGACAAGAACGCAGCTCCCATCAAGATCAGTGCGATCATGGCTGAGGTGCGCGTTGCGCCCATCAGGCTTTCGCGGAAGGCTTCCCACGTTAGGGATCGTTGAAAATTTGCCAGAACAAGTGCGCCAATGACGCCGACAGCCGCTGCTTCAGTCGCGGTGGCCCAGCCAAAATACATTGAACCGATGACGGCAAAGACCAAACAGAGCACTGGTATCAAGAAACGGCTTTCTGCCAGCATTGTTCCAAAGGACATGGGTGGTTCAGGTTCTGGACGCTCATCTGGGCGGATGTAGTGCCATGCAACGATGTAGGACATGAACAATGCAGCCAATACTAAGCCTGGAAAGATACCAGCCATGAACAGCTTAATGATGCTCTCGTTGATTGAAACGCCGTAAACGATCAGCGTTAATGACGGTGGGATCATCAATCCAAGGGTCGCCGCGCCCGCGAGAGTGCCAACGATCATGTATTCAGGATAACCCCGTTTGCGCAGCTCTGGGATCGACATCTTGCCAACCGTTGTGAGCGTTGCAGCGGATGAACCAGACACCGCCGCAAAAATAGTACAGCCCGCGATGTTGGTGTGCAGCAAGCCACCGGGTAACCAACGCATCCAAGGGGCAAGGCCACGAAACATGTCTTGGGACAGTCGCGTTCGATAGAGGATCTCGCCCATCCAAATGAACAGGGGCAGGGCCGTGAGGGTCCAGCTGCTAGAGCTGGTCCAAATGGTAGTGATCATCGCATCGCCAGCAGGGCGCGTCGTGAACAGCTCCATCCCAACAAAGGCAACGCCCATCAAGGCAAGACCAATCCAGATGGAACTGCCAAGCAAGGTGAATAAAACGAACAGGAAGATCAGTGTCGCATAAAGCTCGGTCATTCTACTGCCTCCGATACTATTGGGTTCACACCAGTAACAAGCATCCTGTACAAGGTGTCCCAAAGGGCGACAGCCAACAAAATGGTGCCAATACACATGGCCAGCTGGGGGATCCAAACGGGTGTATAAATCAGCTCAGATGAGGCTTTGGACCAAACGGTGCCCCAATCTGAAGGGCTGCTGCCAATCATGCGCAAACCTGCATCAACCCACGCAGGGATTTGATCCTGACCTTGGGTGCGGTCGTTCAGCATTTCGGAAAAAACGGTTGTCTTGATCGCGTAGCGGGCGAAATAAGTCGCAATGATTGCCGCGCCAAGAACGGCAAAGGCATCGAGCCAGCGATTTAGAAAGCGGTTCATGTTCAAAATAATCGAAACGCGGATATGTGCGCCGCGGGTCAAGGCGTGGGCCATCGCAAAGAAAGACGTGGCAGCCATCGCGTAGCCTGCAAATTCGGTTGTGCCGGGTAGCGGGACGCTGATCCACCGCGCGATCATGCCTGCAACGATCAAGCCCAGAATTGTCACCATGAAGCACGCAGCCAGAATACCACCAGCCACATAGACCTTATCAAGAAAACGCCAGATCGGACGCAAGAATCCCTCAATCCGGTTGCCATAAAACATACAGACAGCTCCAAACAGCGTGGGCATAACAAACAGCCAAACCCACAGCGGCATTCCCAAAACGGGTGACCAATCGCGCATATTTCTCAGTCCCTAAATAAGAAAGACCAGCCCCTATGTGAAAGCAGGGGCTGGTCAATTCAGCGTAAAGCTTAGTTGTTGTAAGCGTCGATGATTGCTTGTCCGTCTGCGCCAGCTGTTTCCAACCAGTCAGCGGTCATTTTCTCACCGATTGTTTTCAGCTCGGCCAAGAATTTAGGGCCAGCATCTTCAACAGTCATGCCGTTTTTCGCAAGCTCAGCGAAGTAGAATTCTGCCAGCTCTTCAGACTTAGCAGCACAAGCAGCACCAGTTTCGTCTGCTGCTTTTTGCATGCCTGCGCGTGTTGCGTCATCCAAGGCGTCCCACGATTGTGAGTTCACGATGACGTAGTTGCGTGGCAACCATGCGTTCACTTTGTAGTAGTGGCTTAGGTGCTCCCAAACTTTGCGGTCATAACCTGTGGAGCCCGAAGAGATGAACGCAGAGGCAACGCCAGTTGCCAAGGCTTGGGATAATTCAGCAGCTTCAACCTGTACTGGGATCATGCCCAATTCTTCGGCAAAAGTTGCAGTGGCAGAGTTGTATGAACGGAACTTGATACCTTGGGTGTCAGCAGAGGAATTTACTTCTTTGTTAAAATAGAAACCCTGACCCGGCCATGGGCACGTATAGAGTGCGACCAAGTTTAGGTCGGCCAATTGCGCGTTTACAGTGTCGCGTGCCGCTTCCCATAGTTTTGAGTTGTCTGCATATGTGGTTGCCAAGAACGGTAGGTTATCCCAGCCCAAAAGTGGTGCCTCGTTCGCGTGTGCCGACATAAAGCGTTCGCCGATTGGGACCTGACCGGTTTGAACAGCGCGTTTGATGTCGCCGCCGCCAAACAGTGAACCGCCTGGGTGCACTGTGATGTTAATAGCGCCGTTGGTGTATTCTTTGACACGCTCAGCAAACATCACACCTTGCTCTGAGTGGAAGTTTGTCGCGGAATACGCCATCGGCATGTCCCAGTTTTGCGTGTGTCCGTCTGCAAACGCTGCACCAGCCGTCATGGCCGCCGTGCATGCAAGTGTTGTAATCGTTTTCATTGGTAATCTCCCTGGTTGGTACAGCCCATTATTGGCCGTTTTTTGAATCGTATTTAGTTGGATCAAATGGTGCCAAATCTATGTTTGGCTTTTTCTGAGTGATCAGATCTGCGATGATCCGACCCGTTTTAGGACCACCTGTCAAGCCAACATGCTGATGCCCGAAGGCGCTATAGCTTTTTCCTGATGCGTCGTTGGCCCCGATTAAAGGCAGAGAATCTGCAGGTGCTGGGCGGTGGCCCATCCATTCAACGACGTCGTCATATTCAACTTCAGGTAATAAATTAGCAACTTGAGTGCGCAACAACTCCAGTGGTGTACGGCTGGCTGGTGCATCCAGCCCGCCAAATTCGATGACGCCTGCCGCGCGAATTCGCCCCTGCATTGGGGTGATAACAAATTTCCCAGACGCCACCATCATGGGCGCGCGGGGCATCTTAGAGGGGTTCATGAGTTCGATGTGATAGCCGCGCTCTGATTCAAATGGCACCTTAATGCCTAATTTGTGCGCAACCTTTTTTGACCAAGGACCCATTGCTAGCAGTACGGTATCGGCAGACATCAGACCGTCATCAGTGACCAAGGCAGTGATTTGATTGCCGTCCATCTGAACGTCAGTGATGTTGGTGATAATCAGTTCACCACCTTGCTGCACAAAGTGATCAGCCAGCGCTTTGACGTATGCACCGGGGTCCGAAATACGGCCATGGGATTTGCACCGAACGACAGTTTCAAATTGTCCGTCGTACAGCGAATCATACTTTGCGTACTCTGTTCCGTTTACAACTTCGTAAGGAACGTTCTGATCTTGGCGCTTGGACCAACCGTATCCATCCGCTTCAAATGCGGCATGTGTTTGGTAGCCAAAACAATAATCTTCCTCAGTTACGAAACGTTCGGCACCTGTCCCTTTTGCCAATGCGTGATGTTGATCGACCGAGTCGTGCAGTAAGCTGGACATGGATTTGGCATAGTGATCCACGTGCTTGTCGTTCGCATAGGACATATATTTCGCCAAAAAGGGCAATAGTTTGGGCAAATAAGACCATCGTAAAAACAGGGGCGACGAGGGCGTGAACAGCATTGAAGGTGCTTTACGCATCAATCCGGGCACAGTTACGGGGACAATGGCACCTGCGGCCAAGACACCTGCGTTGCCATGACTGGTTCCGCTGGCTGGGCCTGTACGGTCTACTAAAGTGACGCGACATCCTGCACGTTGGAGCCAGATGGCAGATGAAACCCCAACGATCCCAGCCCCTGCAATAAGCACATGCTTCATAAATTGACCATCCATTTTGCAGCTCCGTTATATGCAGCCAAACAAGTGCTGATTGTAACTGTCAAACGTATTCTGCAAAAAAAGCAGTTATCGCGATAAAATACAAAGAGGTGACATTTCCCACGTTCTGACCTTACAATTTCCTTATCATTGAGTCGCGCAGCTAAATTAGTGCGGCGAATAAGGGAGAATACAATATGACACTGACACGTAAATTATTTCTAGGCATGGCTGGTGCTGCTGCAATGGCAATTGGCATCGGTGCACCTGCAAGTGCGCAAGAGGTGACACTGTCACTTCACCAATTCCTTCCAGCACAAGCTAACGTTCCTGTGCAAATTTTGGATGTTTGGGCTGACAAAGTCGAAGCTGACTCCGGTGGTCGCATCAAAATTGATCGCTACCCTGGTATGCAATTGGGCGGCCGTCCTCCAGAGTTGATGGACCAAGCGATTGATGGCGTGGCAGACATTGTCTGGACCGTTGTGGGTTATACCCCTGGTCGCTATCCAACAACTGAAGTTTTTGAGCTTCCGTTCATGATGACAGAATCTGGTGCGGGCCCTGCAAGCCACGCGCTTTGGGATATGTTTGAAACACACATGAAAGATGGTGAGTTCAAAGACCTCAAAATTCTGGGCACATGGGTTCACGGACCAGGCATGTTGCACACAAACAAAGAAGTTAAATCGCCTGGTGATATGGACGGCCTGAAAATTCGTGGCGGTTCCCGTTTGGTCAACAGCTTCCTAGAAGAGCTGAGCGCAACGCCAGTTGGGATGCCAGTTCCTGCAGTTCCTGAAGCTCTTTCAAAAGGCGTTATCGACGGAACAACAATTCCGTGGGAAGTTACGGCTTCGTTGAAAGTTCCAGAATTGGTTTCAAACCACACAGAGTTTGATGGTGTGTCCCTTTATACGCTGACTTTCGTTCTGGCGATGAACAAACCACGCTTTGAAAGCTTGCCTGCAGATTTGCAAAAGATAATCGATGACAATTCAGGCATGGAATTCTCTGTATTCGCTGGTGCAACCCAAGAAGCAGCTGATGGCCCAGCCCGTCAATTGGCCGTGGATCGTGGCAACAATATCGTTACGGTTTCCGGCGCTGATATTGATGTATGGAGAACAGCAGCAGAACCAATCTACGCGGGTTGGGTTGCTGATATGGAAAGCAAAGGTATCGACGGTCAGGCTTTGATCGATGAGGCCCGTGCACTGATCGAAAAATACTCGAACTAATCAGGTTTTGAAATTGGCTGCGGCGTACATTTGATGCGCCGCAGTTTTTGCTATTAATATTAAAAGGCGGGAATGGTATGCACCGTTTCATTATATGGCTGGCCCGTGTGACAGCCATTCTTGGTGGGTTCGTCCTGATGGTTTTGGTCGCAATGACCACGTTGTCCATCATCGGTCGCACACTAAGCAAAATGTTTCATTCAGACTTTGCGTTGTCGAGTTTTGGATCCCTCTCGCATTGGATCATCGATTTGGGTGTTGGCGAAATCAATGGTAACTATGAACTGCTTGAGGCGGGGGTGGCCTTTGCCATATTCTCGTTCTTTCCGATCTGTCAGCTTTATAACGAACACGCGACTGTTGATGTTTTCACATCGGGCATGTCTCCCAAAGCGCTGAGCATTTTGCGTGCCTTCTGGGAGGTGGTTCTAAGCGTAACAATCATCTTCATAACATGGCGTTTGTATGAGGGCATGCAGCGCTACATTGGCAACGGAGAAACAACGCTGTTTCTACAGATGCCACTGTGGTGGTCCTATGCTGCCAGTTTAACCGCTGCTTTTGTTGCCTGTATTATCGCAGCTTACTGCGCAATCATGCGTGTGGGCGAGGCGGCAACTGGCCGCGCAATTCTTCCTGAAAAATAAAGGGTCACAGCATGACCGCCTTCCTTGATCTTCTGCCATTTGCGGACATGTCGCGACTTGAATTGGGCTTTTGGTCTTTTGTGGTTCTGTTGTTCCTTATCTTTCTGCGCGCACCCATCGGATTGGCGATGCTGTTGTGTGGTTTTGGTGGTTGGTACTATGCGATGAACGGCAATCCTGTTCCGTTGTTGGCCAAGCTAAAGTCTGAAACCTATACGACCTTTTCCAGTTATTCGCTGACGATCATTCCGCTGTTCCTGTTGATGGGGCAGTTCGCAACCTTGTCTGGCATGTCCACAGCACTGTTCAAAGCGGCTGAAAGCTTTCTTGGGCATCGTCGCGGCGGTGTTGCGATGGCGGCAGTTGGTGCGTGTGCTGGTTTTGGTGCGATCTGTGGATCATCTTTGGCCACGGCTGCCACGATGGGCAAAGTCGCGCTGCCAGAATTGCGCCGCTATGGTTATTCAGGTGGGTTTTCCACGGCCACATTGGCTGCTGGTGGGACGCTTGGCATCCTCATTCCGCCCTCAGTGATCCTTGTGCTTTATGCGATCATTACTGAACAAAACATCGCCAAACTGTTTTTGGCGGCGTTCATTCCGGGCATCCTAGCCGCAATTGGGTATGTCCTGACCATCTCACTTTACGTCCGGCTTTATCCAAACTCTGCGGGTACACGTCCTGCTGTGCCGATGGCTGAGCGCTGGAAAGCACTGGGAAACACTTGGCCGGTTCTCACTATCTTTGGTCTGGTTGTAGGTGGTATTTACGCAGGTTGGTTCACACCTACTGAAGGGGCCGCGATTGGTGCAGCGGGCACGGGTATTGTTGCCATGTTGTCAGGAAACCTAAAATGGCCAGTCTTCAAAATTGCGCTAATGGAAACGGGCAAAACCACCGCGATGATCTTTTTCATCGTGTTGGGTGCTAGTTTTTATAACGGCTTCCTTGCACTGTCTGGCGTGCCGCAAATCATGGCCGACTATGTTTTGGCCCAAGGGTTTAGCCCTTGGTTTGTATTGATCATCATCCTGACATTCTACTTGGTCTTTGGATGTGTGATGGACAGTCTGTCCATGATCCTGCTGACGGTCCCGATCTTCTTTCCGGTCATCTCCGCAATGGATTTCGACCTTAGCCCAGAACACGTTGCGATCTGGTTTGGTATCTTGGTTCTGATTGTTGTTGAGGTGGGGCTGATTACGCCGCCCGTTGGAATGAACCTGTTCATCATCAATGCCATGGACCGTGAAACCAAGATCACAGAGACCTACAAAGCGGTCATGTTTTTTGTTGGGTCAGATATTGTACGGGTCGCGATTTTGGTTGCTTTCCCTGCAATCACACTGTTCCTGATCCCCTAAAGGTGCGACAAATTGATGCAGTAAACTGCACAACCTAAGGGTCAAAGTTGCGCTATTGAGGGCATGGTGCAGGGTACAGTCAATACATTGCCTTGGGAGGGGATAATGGCCAACGCAGCACTCTACTTTGTAGATCGCCACGTACACGAAGGACGCGGGGACAAGGTTGCCTTTCGCGAATATCCAAATGGACGCGCGCTAAGCTATGGAATGTTGGCGGCAACCTCTGACAAGATTGCTGGTGCATTTGGCCAAGTGGGGATCGCGCGCGAAGAACGCGCTGCGATGTTAGTTTTAGACTGTATCGAATTCCCTCAAATCTTTTGGGGCGCGATCAAAGCAGGCGTGGTTCCTGTCCCGCTTAACACTCTTTTGGCTGCTCCAGTTTATGACGTGATTTTGCGCGACAGCCGTGCAACGATCCTGTTCATTTCGGAGGCGTTATATGCGATGGTGAAACCCGTCTTGGCCGACAACCCCTACCTGCGTCAGATCGTAGTGATTGGTGACGCGCCCGCAGGAGCAACTTCGCTTGAAGCCTTCACAACAGGTGCGAAACCAAGTGCGGCGGTTGAGGCCAGTGACGATGAAACCGCGTTTTGGCTGTACTCATCAGGTTCAACAGGCCTGCCCAAGGGCGTCCACCACATTCATTCCAGTATGCAGGCAACCGCAGATACCTACGGTGCGCATGTCTTGAAGATCAAAGAGGACGATGTCGTCTATTCAGCGGCCAAGTTTTTCTTTGCCTATGGCTTGGGCAATGAGATGAGTTTCCCAATGTCAGTCGGTGCCACTGTCGTGCTGTTTTCTGGGCGGCCAACCCCTGATGTTGTTGTTAATATCCTGAACACACAATCTCCAACCGTCTTTTGTGGGGTGCCTACGCTATATGCTGCGATACTGGCTTACATGGATGCCAACGGCGTGGCCAAAGCCCCATTGCACCGCTGCATTTCAGCGGGGGAGGCATTGCCCGAAGATGTTGGGCAACGCTGGGCCCAGATGATTGGCGTGGACATTTTAGACGGTGTCGGCTCAACCGAAATGCTGCACATCTTTCTCAGCAACGCGGACGGTGATGTTATTTACGGCACCTCCGGTACGGCTGTACCGGGTTATGAAATGCGACTTGTGGATGATGCGGGCAATGATGTGCCAAGCGGCGAAGTGGGCGAATTGGTAGTGAATGGCGCGTCTGCGGCCAGCGGCTATTGGAACCAACGCGAAAAGACACGCGCAACGTTTGCAGGCGTTTGGACACATACGGGCGACAAATATGAACAACGCTCAGATGGACGGTATGTCTACTGTGGTCGCACCGATGATATGTTCAAAGTGTCTGGCATTTGGGTCTCTCCGTTTGAGGTTGAGTCCGCCTTGATTGCACATCCCGCTATTCTAGAGGCCGCAGTGGTGGCGGCACGTGATCCCGAAGGTCTGGAAAAACCCAAGGCTTTTGTTGTCTTGAATGAGGGTGTGAATGACGACGGGTTGGCCGAGATGTTAAAAGAACACGTCAAAGATAAGATCGGTAAATGGAAATACCCGCGCTGGATCGAGTGCGTCGATGAGTTGCCAAAGACTGCAACCGGTAAAATTCAACGTTTCAAATTAAGAGGGCCAGACGCATGACCGCAGCATGGAACAATGCAGCAGCGCAAAGGCTGAACATCGGTGATGCGACGCTCGAATACGCTTGTTTTGGCCCCGCGCCTAGCGGCGCGCCAACACTCGTTTTACTGCACGAAGGATTGGGCTGCACTGAACTGTGGCGCGATTTCCTAAAGCAGCTTGCCGATCAAACAGGCCTTGGCGTCGTGGCATATTCACGCGCCGGCTATGGACGGTCTTCAACGATTAAGTTGCCGCGTTCGCTTGATTACATGACGGATGAGGCAACAGATGTCCTTGGGGACGTGATGACAGAACTGGGCGTCACGCAGGCCATCCTGTTAGGGCACAGTGATGGCGCAACGATTGCGGCGATTTACGCGGGCAGTGTTTCGGATCAACGCGTGCGTGGCTTGGTCCTGATGGCCCCACATTTCTTCGTTGAAACATCAGGTGTCGCGACCATCAAAGAGACTTTGGCGCAGTATCAAAACGGTGATTTGAAATCCAAACTGTCAAAATATCATGACGATCCTGACGGCACATTCCATGGTTGGTACGACAGCTGGACCCATCCTGATTTCGCCAAATGGACGGTCGCAGATAACATCGACCACTGGCGTATTCCTGTGTTGGCCATTCAAGGGTCAGACGATCCCTATGGCACGATGGCCCAAATTTCAGAGATTGATGAACGCATCTATTCACCCCTTGAGACGCTGATCGTTGACGGATGTGGCCACGCGCCCCATCTTGAGCAACCCGACCAAACAACAGCGGCGATCGTTGAATTCTGCGCAACTCTGGTCCGTTTGGAACAGGCAGAGGTTTTGCTTGAGTCTGCCTGACGCCCTTCGCCCCAGCCACGCCTATGTGCCGGGACAAAATGCGCGCCATCCTGAGGATCGGTTTGATCATATCAAATCCAGCGTCATGCCTGATGTCGCGGTTCAAGACACGCAGGCTTGGCAGGTTGGATTGGCCTATCTGCACGCGGGTTATTTCTGGGAATGTCATGAGGTTCTTGAAGCGGTGTGGTTGTCGCTGCCTGACCCATCAGCTGAGCGAGACATGACCCAGGCGATCATTCAATTGGCCAATGCACGTCTTAAGGTCAAAATGAAGCGTCCCAAAGCCACCCTTCGGTTGTGCGGTATCGTTGCTGAATTACTGCGATCTCACAGCGGTTCGATTCTGGGAATTCCAGTTGAGGACGTAACGCGCTGGACCAATGAGCTGCGTATTCAGTCCGAATAGGCATTAAATTGCATTTTTTGGTCAAATTACGCATCATTATGCACAAGTATCTCCCGATCTGAATGCTTTTGCGTACTATCATTCCAAATTGATGGGCCACCGCTGCGCGCCGTTGAAGGAGAATGACATGACTAAGATTATCAATTTTCAAACTGATCCCTCCCAATACAAACACTGGAAGGTCGAATATGACGGCGCGGTCGCAAATCTGTTCATGGACGTTGATGAAGATGGCGGTCTGTTCGATGGCTATCAGCTGAAACTGAATTCATATGATCTTGGCGTAGATATTGAATTGGCAGACGTGGTGCAGCGGATGCGCTTTGAACACCCCGAAGTCAAAGTCGTGGTGATGCAATCAGCGAAGGACAAGGTGTTCTGCGCAGGGGCGAATATTCGGATGCTGGGTGGCGCGGCGCACAGCCACAAAGTGAATTTTTGTAAATTCACCAACGAGACACGCAACACCTATGAGGCGGCATTGGCCGACAGTGCGCAGAACTATATCTGTGCAGTCAAAGGGGCCTGTGCGGGTGGCGGTTACGAACTGGCGTTGGCGTGCAATCACATCATGTTGACCGACGACAGCGCGTCATCGGTGTCTTTACCTGAGGTGCCATTGTTGGCGGTTCTTCCAGGAACAGGTGGCCTGACGCGTGTTACGGACAAACGCAAAGTGCGCCGTGATTTGGCCGATGTATTCTGCTCTGTTGAGGAGGGCGTTAAAGGCAAACGCGCGCTCACGTGGCGTTTGGTTGACGAGGTTATTCCGAACTCCAAATTCGACGAGGCGGTTGTTGCACGTGCCCAAGAGATGGCAGAAAATTCAGCCAAGTCTGTTGTGGCCAAAGGGATCAACTTAACGCCATTGACCCGCGAAATTTCAGAAGACGCCGTGATCTATTCCACGGTTGAAGTGACGTTGGATCGCGCGGGCCGTCGTTGCACAATCTTGATCAAAGGGCCAACAGATGCGGCCCCTGCCGATATGGCTGCACTTGAGTCGATGGGCGATCAGTCATGGATGCTGCGCTGTGCGCGTGAATTGGATGACGCGATCTTGCACCTTCGTTTGAACGAGATCACCTTGGGTTTGATGGAGTTTCAAACCCAAGGCGATCCTGAATTGGTGATCGCGCATGAGGCCCTGATGCTGAACAATCCAGATCATTGGTTGTCCAATGAGGTGCTGAAATATTGGAAACGCGTTTTGAAACGCGTCGACATGACATCGCGCAGCTTGGTCGCCACTGTCGAGCATGGCAGCTGTTTTGCGGGTCCATTGGCTGAACTGCTGTGGTCTGTTGATCGGAGTTATATGATGCTTGAAGAATTTGATGGCGACAATCGCCCGATGGCAAGTTTGACGCTAAGTGCTGGTAACTTTGGCAGCTACCCAATGGGCAATGATTTAACCCGTTTGCAAACCCGCTTCCTTGGCACGCCTGAGGATGTCGACACTGCGCAAACGCGGATTGGTGAGGCCCTTGAGGCCGAGGAGGCCGAAGAACTGGGCCTTGTCACTTACGCTTATGATGACATTGATTGGGAAGACGAAGTGCGCCTGTTCATGGAAGAACGCGCCAGCTTTAGTCCTGATGCGATGACGGGCATGGAAGCCAACCTGCGCTTTGCGGGACCCGAGACAATGGAAACGCGCATCTTTGGTCGTCTGACTGCATGGCAAAACTGGATCTTCCAGCGCCCGAACGCGGTTGGCGAAGAAGGTGCATTGCAGCGCTATGGCACGGGTGTGCGCGGCAAATACAATATGGAACGTGTTTGATTTTTGATCGCGTGGGGCAACGCCCTGAGCAGTGAAATGTTTCGGCCATGCTCAACCAAATGGCCTTATAGGAGATGAAGATGGACTTGATCAACGTAAGTTACGACAGCCAAATCCCTAATAATGTGGGCCTCAGCAGTGATAAGAAAGTGCTGAAGGCGCTTGAGAAATGGCACCCCGGTTACATCAACTGGTGGAACGATCTGATCCCGCAAAACTTCCAAGACAGCATGGTTTATTTGCGCACTGCGGTTTCTGTTGATCCCAAGGGTTGGGCCAAATTCGACTACGTTAAAATGCCTGACTATCGGTGGGGTATCTTGTTGGCACCTGCAGTTGAGGGGCGCACCATTCCGATGGGCGAACACTTGGGCGAACCTGCGTGGCAGGAAGTGCCGGGCGAATACCGCAACATGCTCAAACGCTTGATCGTGATCCAAGGCGATACTGAACCGGGATCAGTTGAACAACAACGGTTCCTTGGTCTGACTGCACCGTCCCTATACGACATGCGCAACCTGTTTCAGGTTAACGTGGAAGAAGGTCGTCACCTTTGGGCGATGGTTTATCTGCTGCAAAAGTATTTTGGCAAAGATGGCCGTGAAGAAGCGGATGACATGTTGGTGCGTTCATCAGGGTCTGATGACTCCCCGCGTATGTTGGGTGCGTTTAACGAGGAAACGCCAGATTGGTTGTCCTTCTTCATGTTCACATACTTCACCGACCGTGACGGGAAAATGCAGCTGGAATCATTGGCACAGTCCGGCTTTGATCCACTATCGCGCACCGTGCGCTTTATGCTGACCGAAGAAGCCCACCACATGTTTGTGGGCGAAACGGGTGTTGGCCGTACGATCCAAGCAACCTTGGATGCGATGAACAAGGCAGGGATCACTGATCCATATGACATCGCGAAAATACGTGATCTTGGTGTCATCGACCTACCAACGATCCAGAAGAAATTGAACCTGCACTATACCCTTTCCCTTGATCTGTTTGGTCAAGAAGTGTCGACGAATGCGGCCAACGCTTTCAACTACGGCATCAAAGGGCGCTACATGGAACAGCGCATTGATGATGATCACAAGCTGCAAAATGACACCTATCCTGTGACCTCTATCAAAGACGGTAAAATCCTGACTGAGGACGTACCGGCGCTGACCGCGATCAACATGCGTTTGCGCGACGACTATGTGCGTGACGCATCGGGTGGTGTTGGGCGTTGGAACAAACTGATCGCCAAATCGGGCGTTCAGTTTGAATTCAAAATGCCCCACGAAGGGTTCCACCGTCAGATCGGTGTGTTCTCATCCGTCGCAGTCGACCCAGATGGCGCAATTGTTTCGGCTGAAGAATGGGCGAAACGTCAGGACGAATGGTTGCCGACAAAAGAAGACGGTGCCTTCATCCAGTCCTTGATGAAGCCGTGCTATGAGCCGGGCAAATATGCCACGTGGATCGCACCACCAAAGGTTGGGATCGACAACAAGCCGGGTGATTTTGAGTACGTCAAATTGCACATGGCGTAACGCTTCACCATCTAAGCCAAGTACCAAAGCGGGGCCCAGTGCTCCGCCAAAGGATCGCATATGAACCAGCCGTTTAAACAGCACCTCATCGACCCAGAGATTTGCATCAGGTGTTACACCTGCGAAATGAGCTGCCCGATTGAGGCAATCGTACACAACGATGATAACGTGGTGGTCAACGCAGACATCTGCAACATGTGCATGGACTGTATTTCGGTCTGCCCGACGGGTTCGATTGATGAATGGCGGGTGGTGAATACGGCGTACACCGTCGAAGAACAATTTGGTTGGGAAGAACTGCCAGACCAAGGAGACATTGTAGCAGCCGCAGATGGGGACGACGACCAAGACGACGTGATCACCCAACTGTTTGCCCAAGCCCATGCAGGGGCAGGCGGTAAGGCCAAGGCCCCAGCAACAGCGGCTAAGCCCACCATCAACATGTACAACTTGGGCAAGCCTGCTGCCGCATTGGTTCAGGGTAACTATCGCCTGACAGACGCCGACAGCGGCAGCGATGTACGTCACATCATCCTTGATCTGGGCAGCCTCCCATTTCCTGTGTTGGAAGGGCAAAGCGTAGGCATCATCCCACCGGGCGTAGACAGTGATGGCAATCCACATCTGCCACGTCTTTATTCGGTGTCTAGTCCGCGTGATGGCGAACGCGCGGGTTTCAATAATCTGTCCCTTACGGTCAAGCGGGATGAAGGGGGCGTCTGCTCCAACTTTGTTTGTGATTTGAACAAGGGTGACAGTGTTCAACTGACGGGTCCATTTGGCGCAACATTCCTGCTGCCTTCTGATCCAGCTGCGCATATTTTGATGATTTGCACAGGTACGGGGTCTGCCCCGTTTCGTGGCATGACGATGCACCGCCAACGCGAGATGCCATCAGTCAACGATGCGCTGTCACTGGTGTTTGGCGCGCGGTCCCCGCGTGATCTGCCATACTTTGGTCCACTCAAAAAAGTCCCTGATGCGTTTTTGAAAAAGGCGTTCGCTTTTAGTCGTCAGGACGATACGCCCAAACAATACGTCCAAGACAAATTGCGCGAGGATGCCGATAGCGTTGCGGCTCTGCTGAAAGACCCAAATGGCTATATCTACGTTTGTGGTCTAAAAGCGATGGAAGTCGGGGTGGAAGAAGCCCTGTCAGACATTGCGCGTTCTGCAGGACTTGAATGGACCGAGGTGCGCGACACAATGCGTGAAGATGGCCGCTATCACTTGGAAACGTACTAAATGAATTTAGTTAAATTGCCTCTCCGTTTTGCGGTGGCACCATGAAGGTTACACCAATCCATGAGCCATCCGAATTGATCATGCGGTTGGCAAAACGCGTTCGCGCAGCCCGCAGCAAGGCAGGAATGCCGCGCCGTGAATTGTCTGAGCTGTCCGGCGTATCACCGCGCTACCTTGCGCAGCTGGAAGCGGGTGAGGGCAATATCTCAGTTCTATTGTTGGAACGTGTGGCGAGTGCGCTTGAACTTCGGATTGAAGATTTCCTTGTCTTTGGCACACCGTTTTCTGAAGACACACAACGCGTCGCGCGATTGTATCAAGGGGCGCACAGCGAGGTGCAGGGTAAAATCCGCAACCTGCTGGCACCACAAATTCAAACGGCGCAGCGTGCGCAACGCGTATGTCTGATTGGCTTGCGCGGTGCAGGTAAATCGACACTGGGCAAAAGCACGGCCAAGGCGCTGCGATTGCCCTATGTCGAACTAAATAATGTGATCGAGGAACAGGTCGGTATGCCGATGTCTGAAATCCATGGTCTGTACGGTCAAGACGGATTTCGTGCGATGGAAAACGAGGCGCTGAATTCGGTGATCAAAGATCATTCACGCGTCATCATGGCTGTTGGTGGTGGACTTGTGAATGACACCGAAACCTATGCAAATTTGCGCGCCTATTTCCATACAATCTGGATCAGCGCGACCCCAGCAGAACACATGCAACGGGTACGCGAACAAGGCGACTTGCGCCCGATGGAAGGCAATCCAGCGGCGATGGATCAGTTGAAGTCACTTCTTCAGGCGCGCACGCCATTGTACGAGCAAGCGCTGGCGCAGGTGAACACCTCTAACCGTCCCAAACAGTCTTCTATCAACGATGTGCTGGCGGTGATTGCTAAGCATCGGTTTATCGATAAGCCGGGCCCATAAACGTGGCGACAGATGATTTGGGCGATGCGCTTCAAGACGTGTTTTGGCTGGCCTGTGATCACTTGTTGATGTGCCACACAAACCCTTGGGAATTAGACGAAGGGCTGTGTGAATGGGGCTATGCCACGGGCCCCTGCGAAGTGATGGACCACCTTGGGCTATATATCGTCTTAGAACGACGCGCAGGCGCTGGATCAACCATACTAAGGCGCATGGTGGCCGAGGGGCGGATGGGCAAAATCGGTGGAGTAGGGCATTACCGCTATCCCGGTGGCGGTGGTGCAGTCATTGACCCTTTGATCGAAGATTTGATCCTTGAAGAAGCGTACTTTGCGAAACAAATACGCACAGCAATGGATGATGGTGCTTTGGTGGAACATCTCAACGCGGCATTGGCACAATCGATTGAAGATGCCGTTTCAAACGGCGCAGATCGAGGGGACATGATCGCCTTAGCAATTGAACGCCTGCACTTCCCTGCCGCCAAAGTTGCAACTCTTTAGCCAACAAAAAAGGGGCCGCGAAAACGCAGCCCCTCATAGTCTCGCAAACCTATCTTAGGTCCAAGCAACGCGCTCTGGGCGGAACTCGAACGAGATGTGCATATCACCACCAACAATACCTTCGCGGGTGTTGTTGTACAGGGAACGCCAGTACGGCTGGATCGTAACGCCTTCACCTTGAACAATCGCCTGGCCTTTGGCCATCAATGCGCGACGTGCTTCTAGATCAGGTGTTGCAAGCGCTTCGGCAAGGATGCCGTCAAACTCTGCGTTGGACCAACCAAATTCGTTCCATGCCTCATCAGAACGATAAGCCAAAGCCCAAACCTGAACGCCCAATGGACGGTGGTTCCAGTTGGTGCACGAGAACGGATATTTCGCCCAGTCATTCCAGAACGTAGAGCCTGGTAGAATGGTCCGTTTCACTTTGATGCCAGCATCACGCAATTGCGCAGCTACCGCATCGGTTGTGTCCTTGCGGTACGCGTCGTCGATCGAAATCAACTCGTGCTCATAGTCGCCCATGCCTGCTTCATCCATCAGGGCCTTGGCCGCAACTGGATCATACTTGCGTGGTGGCAGTTCTGCGTACTCAGGGTGCACAGGACCAACGTGGTGGTTTTCAGCAGTTACGCCTCGACCAGCAATACCAAGCTCAAGCAAGATTTCGTTGTCGACAGCCATAGCAATCGCCTGACGAACGCGTTTGTCCGCATACGGTTTCTTGCCATCAACTTCGGCCAATTGGTTTGGACGTACAACAACAGTTGCACCCGTCACAACGTCGTTGGTGCTCCAGCCATCGAGCGTATCAAAGATGTCAACGAATTCGCCGTTCATCTCATAGGTCATGTCGATTTCGTCAGCTTCCGCTGCCGCAACCCATGCTGATGGATCAGTGCCGTAATCGATGTATTCGATACGATCCATGTATGCGCCGTTGCCAGCGTTCCACCATGCGTGATCTTCGTTACGAACCAAGACAGCCTTAACGCCAACTTCCAACGACTCTGGAAGATAAGGGCCAGTACCAACTGGATTGCTAAGCGCAGTTTCAGCTGTGTATGACGCTGGAACAATTGCCGCTGGATAGTCGGCCATGCCTGGGATCAACGAAATGTCAGCTGCTGGTAGGTTCAAACGTACGGTGTGTGAATCAACAACTTCGATCGCACCTTCAAGGGCTTGCTCAGTGTCGGCATCGATGAGTGTCGCGAAACGACCGGCCATCGAGTTGCCTTCAAGGCTCTTGTCACACCAGCCGGTGATGTTGCGTGCAACGTCTTCAGCCGTAAAGTCAGAACCGTCGTTCCATTTCACGCCTTTGCGTACGTTCAATGTATAGATTTTAGCGTCGGCTGAGATTTCCCAGCTTTCTAGAAGACGGCCCTCAAAGGTACCATCGTTCTCGTAGTGAACAAGATACTCAAGCCAACCACGTGAGAAGTTGGCTATTTGGGACCAGTCATATGTGCGTGGGTCTTTTAGTCCGCGAACTTCTGTTTGGTAACGCAGCGTGCCGCCCATTTTGTGGCCAGCAGCCATTGCAGGAGATGACATGCCCAACATGCCATAGGCAGTTGCAGCAGTCGCGCCAAAGGCACTTGCGATAGCTAGAAATTCGCGGCGGCTTACTTCGGAGTCCCCAGCGGCTTTCGCTGAATCCACGACGTGTTGTGGTAGCGGCTTACCGGTGCTTGTTAAAAAGGTCATATTCTTCCTCTCTGTTGTCGCCACGAGATTGTGCGTGGCTTTGTTGTGCAATCGTTTGCTACACTGATCTTTGCAGGTTTTTCTGCTTTGTTATGTTCCTCATGCTGAGGATGTTGGTAGTGTTGACAAGCAAACGCTCTAGGTCAACCCCATGACGCGGCTCAAAGCGTATGGGATCGTGAATGGAATCTGAGATTATAGGTTGGTTTTGGGAGTTTGTGGGTGAGGGGCCGTCTGTTTGGCCGCTCAGCCAACTGTGGAGGGCAGCCTTACCCAGTCAGATCACTTATTTGGGAATCCTTAATAGATGTTTCCGTTTTTCAGCAGTCAGAGATTCAACTAACACGTCGTCAAGATGATCTGAGTTTCGTAAATCAAAAGTCGACGTTGACGCCAGGTAGTTTCAGGGACTTCATCAGATCGCGCAGCTCTTGGCGGGCGGCAACGTTTGAGATGTTGAGTTGCTTAACGCCGATGTCTTTGAGGTCCAGCAATGTCAGACCGCGTGGGAACAACTCGCGGAAAATGACGCGCTCGCTAAAGCCTGTCCCAACGCGAAAACCGATCCGCTTGGCCAACATCTCGATGGCGCGTTCCATCTTTTCTTTGTTGGTCATGCGCTGCGCACCGATACGGTTGCGCACAACGATCCAGTCAATTGGCTTTAGCCTGGCTTGGGCTCGCAGTTGACGGGCATTCCACACCATCTCTGAATAAACGGATGGGCCTTTGATCTTATCGCCCGATGCATCGATGCGCGCCAGCAAATCAAAATCTACAAAGCTGTCGTTCAGCGGCGTGACCAAGGTGTCGGCCATTGAGTGGGCAACTTGGCTAAGACGGGTGTGGGATCCTGGGCAATCGATCAAGATAAAATCGTTGTCAGCTTCAAGGGACGCAACCGCGGCAGACAGACGGTAGCCATAAATGGTCTCACCAGGCTTTAACGCCTTCGGATCGATCTCTGGCAACTCATGCACTTGTGGGCTGGGTAGGTTCAGGTCAGAGGCTTCAAGGAACTCGGCTCGGTTCTCAATGTAGCGACCAAAGGTGCGTTGGCGCAGATCAAGGTCTAGCGCGCTAACCTTATGGCCCATACGCGAAAGGGCAGTTGCCACGTGCATAGACACGGTGGATTTACCCGCGCCGCCTTTTTCGTTGCCCACAACAATTATATGCGCCATTTTTAGTCCCCTTCGCCCACGAGATAATCGGTAGTGGGTCTATTTAAAAAGAGTATATGGCGCAGATCATGGATTGGGAAGTGGCACGTAGTGCTCTGATAAGAAGCCGATTTATGACGTTGCCGTTGGGCTGCACATGGAGAAACGGAAATTGGTGCTGACAAAGAAAAAGGGCGCTACCCTCGCAGGTAACGCCCTTAAACTAACAAAGTGGTAAAAGCTTAGAAGCCAAGACCAGCATATTTGTTTTTGAACTTGGAAACGCGTCCGCCAGTATCAAGCAAACGACCGCCGCCACCAGTCCACGCAGGGTGTACTGTTGGATCGATATCCAAAGCCAATTGGTCGCCTTCTGCGCCCCAAGTGGATTTCATTTGAAAGATCGTACCGTCGGTCATTTTGACGTTGATCATGTGGTAATCGGGATGTGTATCTGTTTTCATCTACCCAGTCCTTACGCTTTAAGTGGCTTGTAGTTTGTATTCTCAACGATACGCGCAGATTTACCGCGACGATCACGAAGATAATACAATTTGGCGCGACGAACGCGACCGCGACGAACAACTGCGATTTCGTCGATGTTGGTGGAGTGCAACGGGAATACACGCTCAACGCCTTCACCAAAAGAAATCTTACGAACAGTAAAAGAGCCGGCGATGCCTTTGCCGTTGTTGCGCGCGATGCACACACCTTCATAGTTCTGAACACGGGTACGTGTACCCTCGGTTACTTTAAAACCTACGCGAATGGTATCGCCAGCTTTAAAGTCAGGGATGTCTTTCCCTAGGGCGGCAATTTGTTCCGCCTCGATTTGTGCGATCAGGTTCATCTGACGCTTCTCCTAAATTACGTGGTTTGCCCACTGATTGTGCGTGATGTCAGAGCTCTGTGCCTTCATCGGGTCCACCGTGGTGCCCGCCAGAGAATAACGTCAACATTCCTTATAAACTTTTGGATGCTCTATACGCCGCGAAGAAGCGGCCACACTACAAAAGGTCCGGCCGACTCATTAAGTCTTCCAAACTCGCTCCGTATAGGGGGAGTCTGGGGGGCAGGTCAATAGGACCAAACCATGTGAAACGAGGTATAATAAAAAGGGGGACGCGCCCCTTTTTTAGGAATGAATTTTGACCAAATCTAGTTTGGTGCTGATCACCTCATCATGCAGCGCTTTTGCACGCTCTGGCGTAACGCCCAACATGGCCTCAACCTTGTGCAAAAATGCGTCTTGTTCATCGCGTTCGATACCGTAGGCAAATGCGATCCGCCACAAGGCACGCAATGCATCTTCCAACTCGTCCGTGCCAACCGCTTCGCGCAAAATTGCGGCCAATTCAACTGTGTCTGGCATGACTTCTTCAAGGCGTTCACAGGTGGCGCACATCTTGGCGGCGTCTATTGGACCGATGTTGTGACGTTCCGATAGCACGCGGTGGATGGTTTCAGTTTCTTCAAAAAAATATGCGCGATCCGCCTTGGCCGTCTGAACCATCAATGCGCCAATAACATTATCCCTATCCGCTTTGGGCATCGGCTTTTCGTACGTGCTCGGGTTCGAGAAAAACGCAATTAGCTTTTCAAACATGACAGGACCGTAAAATTTGATTTCTCAAATGCTGCTGGGTCTGTCGCCCTGACGCAAGAAAATGGGGTGGTTGGCACAGTTGCGTTGGATCAGGTATAGATCACGCAACCAGTATGAAAGCACACCATGGCTACAAATTTCGATTTTCGTGATAAAGCCTGTGGCAGTCTGATCAGTGAAATTGGGGTGTATGTCCTGTGCGATCTAGACAAAACGCCGATGTACGTGGGCCAATCCAAGGATGGCATCCGCAGCCGTGTGCGCCGTCACCTCACATCTGCGCGCTCGGATATTATCGCCAACCGCCAGATTGACGTTTGGGAAATTGCCTATGTGATGGCCTATCCCGTGGAGGATCGCGCCGATATTACACCGCTCGAAGATCGGCTGTATCACCAATTTAACGATGTATCGCCCCTGATGAACGGCACCGTACCACCGCGACTCGAAGCTGTGATGGAACTGCCCGAACCTGCGCAGATCGTTCAGGTCATGTCAGATGCTGAAATCGCGGACAAAAGCGACCCGGTGCAACGTTTGCCGCGCCAATCAGCGCACTATACGCAGATGGTTGATCACTTCTTGAACGTGAAAAATTCAACCGAAATTTTGCGCGCGATTGAGGCGCATTTTGATCGGTTGCAACGCTACCATAAGACGCTGATCAAACTGCAGGACAAGTAACTTAATTAGCTTTTTCAGTGCTTTGATCCAGCGCACTGCGCATGGAAGCCAAATTAGGCTCTAAAATTTGTTTGGCGATATAGCTTACCACGGGCACGGCAACACCGTCGCCCGTCAGGTGATAGGCCTCGTTGTAAACCTTCGGCAAAACATAACTGTCAGGCAATCCCATCAGGCGCGCTGTTTCACGCGCAGACAAAAGACGGGACCGAATTTTGTCGCCCTCAACCACCAAAATCAATTGGCGTGATGATCCGCCGCTGGGCGTGCGCAAACAGCCAGCAATATCGTCAAAGCGTACTTCAGCGCGCTGCACCTTGATCCCGTGATGCAGCCGCGTGCGTTTGTATAACCCACCCACCATGCGAACACCTGCCGCCTTGGCGGTTTCGACCTTGGCCAAATTCACGTCACTCATCATCGACAGCAACGCGCGGGTTTCAGCGGCGGTGTGCCATTTGACACACTTTGGTTTGTCTTCGATCACATCTGCAAACCGCATCTCGCGTTTTGCAGGTTCCGGCATATTCCACCAAATCCATGAGGCTGCGAGGTCGCTTTGCAATCTATCATGCGCACGTTTCAACGCAGTGGTGTGCCACGGCTTTTGCGGCCCATCGGCTGATCCCATCACAGCCAAATCTTCGCGCACAGCAACGACAAACAGGCGGGCACGCGATTGGGGCAAGAACAATGCGGCATCCACCACCATCGCGCCAAAGCGATAGCCTAATTCCTTCAACGCGGTACAAATCGCGGTGAAATCAGCACCAGAATGTGAGGTCAGCGTGCCAACCACATTTTCCAATGCGATCATTTCTGGCGCACGACCATCCGCTTTCAACTCAGCAATCAGCGACATAAAAGGCCAGAAGGTGCCGGAGCGATTGCCCTGCAATCCCGCGCCATTGCCCGCAACGGACAGGTCCTGACAGGGGAACGAACCCCAGATCAAATTGGGGGTTTCAGGTAAATCCGTCGGGGAAATATTGCGCAGATCATCAACCACCATCGTGCCTTTGCCCCAATTGCGCTGGTAGGTTGCGCCTTTCTTGAGATCAAAGTCGTTGGCAAATAAACAGGTCCAATCGGTCCCAAGGCCTGCCCGGGCCATACCGCCCCCAGCAAAGAACTCATAGAAATTGAACATCGGCTGCTGGTCTCACTTGGCTACATTGGGCGTCATTCCCGCTTTGTCCTTACCTAGCATTCGAGGTGTGAGGTGTCACGAAGATATTGGGTGTGAAGGGGTAAAGGACTAACAGCAGAATGTTGTAACCCAGCGGCCCAAAAATGGCGAAGGTCGGCTGTGAACCCTCTTTAACCTAACGCTGCAAGCTGAACCAACGCCCGCTTTTACGAAGGCAGAATACCAGAGCGTATCAGAACAAAATTAATGCTTTCTATGTTGTAAACTTCCTGCAGCCTTTGCGTCTGTTTCCCTAAACCGCGAACGCCCGTCCGTAAAAACCGACCTGTTCTTGCGTTGTCATGGTCACACCGGGCCGATCAAAGAATGCGAAAATGGCGACCAGCCTTTCCTTGTCACCTTTCACGGGAACCACACGGTGCAAGGTGTTTACCCCTTGGAATACATTCAGCGCACCTTCAGATAACTTTGAGCGTTTCACAAAGGGATCGGTTCCCCGCAATAACTCAGCGACGCCTTCATAGTTCGGTTCATCCGCAGACCTGAGGTCCTTGCGATACTCAAGTTCTCCACCTTCTTCTGGTGCCTGCAATAGGATCGTCGTCGTGAATTCGGATCGATCGAAATGCCAGTTCAACGCCTCACCCGCATAACTGGCCTGAACATTCACACGCGCCATCGGATCGTCCATCCTATGAATTTTGGGCTTGCCCATTGTCGCTGCGAGGAATGCCGCGAACGGTACCCAGTCGTAAAGCTGAACAACTGTGTTCTGCCCCAACTGGTCGGCGCACAGCGTGTGGTTCACTGTTTCAACTTTTCGCAGCGCCGGGTGACCTGCTGACAAACCGTCCACTTTGTCGCGGAAATAAACATTGTGACTGCGCGCGTGGCGATAAGAATCCGTCTTCATTGCGGGCTGGATGGCCTTCACAGAGGCTTTAGTCACATCCGCGAGCAAAAAACCCGGCAGGTCGAACATACCTTCCTGCAGTAGGCGTGCCTTACAGCTTTCAACAAGTTCCGCGTAACCCGCACTTTCGGGGCAGTCGATCGGATATTTCTTCAAGTCAATAAGATGGATCACGGGAAGACCTCCATATTTCTTCCAAGTACTGCGCTCGCTTTGTTTTTTTGCAGTGGTAGAAGTTTTTGGTAAACATAATGACCTACAATGGTCATACGATCATCGGAAGCGGTCATTTGCACATTAGCAACGAACGGCAACAAAGTCCGCATAGGACCATTAGCTTAACAGCTTAGCATGCAGTTTTCATAACACCGAAAATAGCTGCCATCATGCCATATGTCTAACGTCAAATTCATTGGGGCAATCTGGTGCTGTAGGGGAGGATTGAACTCCCGACCTCGTCATTACCAATGACGCGCTCTACCACTGAGCTACTACAGCATGATCGCCGCGTGGTTAGACCCAATTTCGTAAACGCGCAAGCCTATTCTGGACCATATCGCAAGCCTACGCTAGACAGGCAACATGTCAGACAAAAACACATCAAAATCCGCGCCCAAAACGCCTTCTGCTCGCGAACTGCGATTGAAAGCAGCGTTGAAGGCGAATTTAGGACGGCGCAAATCCCAAACTCGGGCCCGCAGCGCTGCGACGGATGAAACACAGGCGAAGGACGAGCAGTAATGGATTCTATTTTGGTACAAGGCGGTGGCCCGCTGAATGGGCAAATCCCCATAGCAGGCGCGAAAAACGCTTGTTTGACCCTAATGCCAGCAACATTGCTGAGCGAAGAGCCACTGACGTTGACCAACGCGCCGCGCTTGTCTGACATCAAAACAATGACCGAACTTTTGCGTTCATTGGGGTCCGAAGTGGCCACGATGCAGGACGGCAAAACACTTGCCATGTCATGCCACGGCGAAATCAACACACGCGCCGAATATGACATCGTTCGCAAAATGCGCGCCTCCAATTTGGTGCTTGGACCGCTTCTAGCGCGCGAAGGCGTTGCCGAAGTGTCACTGCC
Source organism: uncultured Paracoccaceae bacterium (assembly GCA_905182105.1). Taxonomy (GTDB): domain Bacteria; phylum Pseudomonadota; class Alphaproteobacteria; order Rhodobacterales; family Rhodobacteraceae; genus Ascidiaceihabitans. Next base: position 146,482 of record CAJJAR010000001.1, on the reverse strand, counting down.
CGGCGGCTGCGCAATTGGCGCCCGTCCGATGAATATTCACACCGATGGCCTGACCCTGATGGGTGCGGATATTGAATTGCGCGACGGTTACTTGCACGCCAAGGCACAAGGTGGCCGTCTTAAGGGCGCTGTCATCGACTTCCCATTCGCTTCCGTTGGCGCAACCGAAAACATCATGATGGCCGCGACCTTGGCCAAAGGCACCACGGTCATCAACAACGCCGCGCGCGAGCCAGAGATCGTTGATCTGGCAGACTGCCTGCGCAAAATGGGCGCACAGATTGACGGCGACGGCACATCAACAATCACCATCCAAGGCGTCGATCGTTTGGGCGGGGCAACCCACCCTGTTGTGACCGACCGGATCGAGCTGGGCACATACATGTTGGCCCCTGCGTTCTGTGGTGGTGAGGTCGAGTGCTTGGGCGGTCGTATGGATCTGCTCACGTCTTTCTGTGAAAAACTGGACGAGGTGGGCATCGAAGTCACTGAGACTGACAAGGGCCTAAAAGTAAAACGCCGCACAGATGAGATCAAAGCGATCAACATCACAACCGAACCGTTCCCGGGTTTCCCAACCGACCTACAGGCGCAAATGATGGCCGTGCTGTGCACCGCCAACGGCACCTCTGTGTTGGAAGAGAAAATCTTTGAAAACCGCTTTATGCACGCCCCAGAATTGGTGCGCATGGGGGCCAAAATCGACGTTGCTGGTGGTACTGCCACTGTCACGGGTGTCAACAAACTCAAAGGCGCGCCAGTGATGGCGACGGATCTTCGGGCATCCATCTCATTGATCCTTGCAGGCCTTGCGGCTGAAGGCGAAACTAAAGTGAGCCGCGTGTATCACCTTGATCGTGGTTACGAAAAAGTGGTGCGGAAGCTGCAAGCCGTTGGCGCACAGATCGAACGGATTTCTGAATGACTGATGCACGGTTTGAAGACGGACGTGAAAAGCCCCTGAACCTAGGGGCACAGGACACCGAAGAACTGCAGGTTCTTTCGGCCCTGATCCAAGACGCGATCTTTCCAATTACTGAAATGACATGGCAGGCTAAGCAAAGACGCTTTGGCCTGCTGCTCAACCGCTTCCGCTGGGAAGAAGGCGCCCGCGGGCAAGCCGCCCCTGAGCGTGTGCAGTCGATATTGGTCGTGGACAACGTGATGTCTGTGGCCAGCCAAGGGGTGAATCGCTCTGAAAGAGACATGATCCTATCCGTGCTGTCTGCCACGTTTGAGGCAGGAAACGACGGGGCAGGGGACATCGTGTTAACACTGGCAGGCGACGGAGCAATTCGGCTTAGCGTTGAAGTAATCGAGATGACGTTGAAAGACGTAACACGGCCCTACAAAGCACCGTCAAAGAAAGCACCGAAGCATCCTGAGTAGGAGACGGACTGTCTGCTAAGCGGACTTTGTGGGTCTTCACTTTCGGACCAACAATCCTCAAGAACTCAAAAATGCCGCTGTTGGCTGTCATATTGAAAAATATTCGTCCTGCGTGGATCGTCTTGCCTAGTTCCAACAATTCCACTTTAATTTCTCGAACGGAGGCGTATGAATGCCAGACATTCGCAACAATGTGACCATTAACAACTATAGACCATTTTGTCCTAGCGCCTGAAACAGAAGGCAAATAGTTCAGAGCGTGTTTGCCACCACACAGCTCGCTAAGTAGCTGGAGGTAATCGAACTCTACAGTTCTGCGGTTCGGTGTAGAAACGTCGTCGCCTGCACAAACACTGTCACGCTAAAAGATAACATCCATCCCGAGTGAATACTTTGACGCCCATCCTACAACAAGGGGTCAGCATTCTCTTTTGTTGGCTGTAGTAGATATGGGCTCGTTGCCGACTTTTGCCATCTCCCCAATTCCCCAACCCCACTTGAGACCCAACCGCCATCGCGCTAAGTGAGCATCAGTCAATCGGAGAGACCTGATGCCCCAATTTCTTGATGCCCAAGCTGCTGACTTTGAAGCTACCTTTACCACATTGCTGAACGCCAAGCGCGAAGACAGCCCTGACGTGGACGCCATTGTTGCGGGTATCATCGCAGATGTGTGTGCGCGCGGGGACGAAGCCGTGTTGGAATTGACCGAAAAATTTGATCGCATTGCCCTAACCCCAGACACCATGCGCGTCACTGCCGATGAGGTTGAAGAGGCCGCATCCCAAGTGGCCCCAGATGTACGTGCTGCCCTCGAACTCGCCGCCGAACGCATCACCGCCTACCACAGCCGCCAAATGCCCGAAGATGCGAAGTGGACAGACGAGGTGGGCGCGACCCTTGGTTGGCGCTGGACCCCTGTGTCTGCCGCTGGTCTGTATGTGCCGGGCGGATTGGCCAGCTATCCGTCTTCCGTTTTGATGAACGCGATCCCTGCCAAAGTGGCGGGCGTTCAGCGTCTCGCGATTACCGTGCCAACCCCCGATGGCATCCTGAACCCTGCCGTTCTATTAGCCGCGAAACTTGCTGGCGTTGATGAGATTTACCGCATCGGTGGCGCCCAAGCCATCGCGGCCCTTGCTTACGGCACCAACACAATCGCGCCCGTAGATAAAATCACTGGCCCGGGCAACGCATTCGTCGCCGCCGCCAAACGGCGTGTCTTTGGCAAGGTCGGGATCGACATGATCGCAGGACCATCCGAGATTTTGGTGATTGCAGATGGTGACAACGACCCAGACTGGATTGCGCTGGATCTATTGTCCCAAGCGGAACACGACGAAAGCGCCCAATCGCTTTTGATCACCACGGACGCCGCCTTTGGTCAGGCTGTGGCAGATGCGGTTGATAAACGTCTGGAAACCCTTGAACGGCGCGCGATTGCGGGTGCCAGCTGGCGTGACTTTGGGGCCATTATCACCGTGCCCGATCTGGCCACCGCTGCGGCCCTGTCGGATCGCATCGCACCAGAGCACCTAGAGCTGTGCGTCGCTGATCCGGTCGCCTTGTCCAAGGACATCACCCACGCTGGTGCGATCTTCTTGGGTCAATGGACTCCCGAAGCCATCGGTGACTACATCGGCGGACCAAACCACGTGCTGCCAACGGCGCGGTCTGCGCGCTTCTCCTCTGGCCTCTCAGTCATGGACTTTGTGAAACGGACTACATTGGCGCAGATGACACCTGCCAGCCTGCGCGCCATTGGCCCTGGTGCCGAAGCCCTCGCGAAATCCGAGAGCCTTGAAGCGCACGGCCTTTCCGTCACGGCACGTTTGCGCAAACTGAACGATTAGACCCATCCAGTGATGTTGCCCTTGATTTGGGGCTGGTCTAGCATGTGACAAACTGAACGGGATCCAACACCAATGCCCAGCATCAGCCATATCGCTCTAGACGACGCGAACTTGCCCCCTCCCACGCCGGAGATTGAGCAAGAGCGCAAAGTCGCCATGTTCGACCTGTTAGAGCAAAACACCTTTGTCTTACCAACGCGCGATGGTCGCGAAATGCCCGCAGGGCCGTACCACGTTGGGCTGTCCATTCGTGAAAAGCGTCTTGTGTTTGATGTCACAACCGAAGCGGCAGAGAAGGCGGCAGAGTTCCACCTGTCACTGGGGCCATTCCGCCAAGTGGTCAAAGACTACTTCCAAATTTGCGAAAGCTATTTCGATGCGGTGAAGAATATGCCGCCCAGCCAGATCGAAACCATCGACATGGCGCGGCGCGGTATCCACAACGAGGGCAGCCGCGTCCTGCAAGAACGACTAGAGGGCAAAGCTGAGATCGACACCGACACGGCGCGCCGTCTGTTCACCCTGATCTGCGTCCTACATTTCGGAGCGTAAATGAGCGAACAGCTTCCACAATCGGTTCTGTTTTGCTGCGATCATAACGCAGTGCGCTCTCCCATGGCCGAAGGGATCATGAAGCAATTCTATGGAACAGACACCTACGTGCAATCGGTCGGGGTTAAGAACGACCTTGAAATCGACGGGTTCTCTATCGCGGTCTGCCAAGAACTGAATGTGGAACTGTCACGCCACCGCTCGCGCAGCTTTGACGAGATGGAAGAGTGGGGCGAAGACCTTAGCTCATTTGATCTTGTGCTGGCACTGTCACCAGCCAGCCAACGACGGGCGCTGGAACTGACGCGGTTCTATCACATCGATGTGGAATACTGGCCGATCCTAGATCCAACGGGACTGGGCGAAACACGCGAGGCGAAACTGGCTAGCTATCGCCAAGCGCGTGATCAGATTATTGAACGACTGCAAGAACGCTGGGGCGACCCAACGCATATCCCCAAATAGGGTTAGGTGCACATACGACCCACTTGCGTGCTAAAGGTTTTCCATTTTTTCCAGAACCGCTCGTTTGATGCATTGCCAGACTGACGCACATCTTGGGAGCGTTGCGGGTTGTTAAAAAACGGCACACCGCGCTGTTGTTCGCTTGAGGACAGGCTGCGATTGGCGACTGCTTGGACACATCCACAACGGGCACGCGACGCTTCTTTGCGCCCAGCCGCGCGACAGGCGGATGCGATAGGGCCAGAGGCATATAGGGTCGTGGATGAGGCGGATGCGATAGGGCCAGAGGCATGTAGGGTCGCGGATGAGGCAGAGGCACGCGCACCAGATGCATTGCTGCTGGAATAACGGGACCCACCACAAGACGCCAAAAATGCCATGATGAATAACGCTGTGAAAATACGTACCATGTTTTGCCTCATACCAAATGGACACTGTGGGATTTGCCCCATCTTGATGCCCAATACTGTGGTCCCACGCTGAGACCTTGCTCGGGGACAACATGACGTAGGTTAGGATTTGTTTCAATCACCCATGACGATGGGTCGCAGAAGGGTGATGAGGGGGGCGGGCAGAGACCCAAAACCCGTAGGGCGGGGTTCACTCCACCAACCCTCAGATGACGCCAAACAAGAATAGTCCAAGACTGACAAGAGTGGATAGCATTGAAACCACAGTAAATCCGAACCGCGCTGTCTTAAACGCCTTGCTATCGAATGCCTTGGACCCAACTTCAACAAAGCGTTCAAAAAGCCAAGTGCATTTGCTTTCTTTTTTGTTTTAACACCTCGCCAGAGCGGATGAATCACAAGCTGGAGTATTCTTTCGTCTGCCAAGTTTTTCGTAGATAAGGTAACACTTTTTCCTATGGTCCTTATTTTGATGAGAAAATTTTGTCGGCAATCGTGTGATGAGTATTCTCATAACACCTTAAAAAGCCATTGGGGAAATAGAAGCTAATTGAAGGGAGGCCGCTTCCAGATAATGTTTCATAGATTTGTTCTTCTCAGTTTAGAGCTAAAAAATGTGTTTCTAGCTGATTTGAGAGGAATAAGGGCTGGAATATTGGCGGGTGTCCTTATTCACGCCACTAAGCATTGTGACTACGGCACGAAAACACACAAGGGTATATTCTTATGGAATTTCGTACGGCACGTGGGCGTCGTCATCAATTGTTGCTAAGTTCCTCAATAGGTACCGAGATATCAGTACTTGCTGCGAATATGCTGACAACCAGCCTAGCCGTTGAATACCGTCTTCAAAATCATCTTGAGTGTTTATTGCCTCACTATGTTCTGTAACCATTGACCAACCCTCAAAACCCGCTAATACCCACAACATGATACCACTCTCACATATCCGCAATTTCTCCATCGTCGCGCACATTGACCATGGGAAATCGACCCTCGCAGATCGGCTCATTCAAGAGACTGGTACCGTTAAAGATCGTGACATGCAGGCTCAGATGCTTGACACCATGGACATCGAACGTGAGCGTGGCATCACCATCAAAGCCAACACAGTCCGCATCGACTATAAAGCGGACAACGGCGAAGATTACGTTTTGAACCTGATCGACACCCCCGGCCACGTCGATTTCGCCTATGAGGTCTCCCGCTCTATGCGCGCGGTTGAAGGCTCTTTGCTGGTGGTTGATTCCTCTCAAGGTGTCGAGGCCCAGACATTGGCCAACGTGTACCACGCTTTGGACGCGGATCATGAGATTGTCCCGATCCTAAACAAGATCGATCTGCCCGCCTCTGACTGCGTCCGTGTGGCCGAACAGATCGAAGATGTGATTGGCATCGAAGCCAAGAATGCGATCCAAGTGTCTGCCAAAACTGGTGTTGGTATCCACGAGACATTGGAATCCATCGTCCACGATCTACCCGCGCCGATTGGCGACGAGGACAAAGACCTCAAAGCGATGTTGGTGGATTCATGGTATGACAGCTACCTCGGCGTTATCGTCTTGGTCCGTATCATCGACGGCCGCCTGAAGAAGGGCGACAAGGTCAAATTCCTGTCCAACGACACTGTCCACAGCGTAGACCGCATCGGCGTGTTCCGCCCGCAGATGGACATGATCGACTCGCTCGGCCCAGGTGAGATAGGTTTCCTAACCGCATCCATCAAACAGGTCCGCGACACTCGCGTTGGGGATACAATCACGCACAGCAATAAAACCGTCGAAGCGTTGCCCGGCTTTAAGCCTGCGCAACCGGTTGTGTTCTGTGGCCTGTTCCCCGTGGACACCGCCCTGTTTGAAGATATGCGTGACGCGATTGAAAAGCTTGCCCTCAACGACGCCTCCTTCAGCTACGAGATGGAAACATCAGCGGCGCTGGGCTTTGGCTTCCGCTGTGGCTTCCTTGGACTATTGCACCTCGAAGTGATCCGTGACCGGATCGAACGCGAGTATGACATTGACCTGATCACGACGGCCCCATCGGTGGTCTACAACGTGTTCCAACGCGACGGTTCAATGATCGAACTGCACAATCCTGCAGACATGCCCGACCTCACGCTGGTCGATCACATCGAAGAACCACGGATCAAGGCGACAATCCTTGTGCCAGACGAATACTTGGGCGACGTCCTGAAACTGTGCCAAGAGCGGCGCGGCGTGCAGATCGATCTGACCTATGCGGGTTCACGGGCGATGACGGTCTATGACCTGCCGCTCAACGAGGTGGTGTTCGACTTCTACGACCGCCTGAAATCCGTGACCAAAGGGTATGCGTCTTTCGATTACCAAATGACGGGCTACCAAACCGACAACCTTGTGAAAATGTCAGTGCTGGTGAACGACGAACCTGTGGATGCGCTATCCATGATGGTGCACCGTGATCGCGCCGAAACGCGAGGCCGTGCGATGGTTGAAAAGCTAAAAGACCTGATCCCGCGCCACATGTTTAAAATCCCAATCCAAGCGGCGATTGGTGGCAAAGTGATCGCACGCGAAACACTGTCTGCGATGCGCAAAGACGTGACGGCGAAATGTTACGGCGGGGATGCGTCACGTAAGCGCAAACTACTGGATAAGCAAAAAGCCGGTAAGAAGAAGATGCGCCAATTTGGTCGTGTCGATATCCCTCAAGAAGCGTTTATCTCAGCGTTGAAAATGGATTCTTAAAAAGCACTTACTCTTGGCAGATCTGCTGCCGAGAGCAAGTGACGGTGGGACAAGAGTATGACGCAGTCATGCTCGGTCCCACACAGAAGCTACTCCACACACACAACACACTCCACAAAAAAGGCGTGTAATCGGTTCACCCCATCGCGCGCCTAAATTTTGTCTTGGAACCCTAGTGGATCACTTAGCCAATGATGCTTGTGTCGCGACGGTTCACGATCAAACCACAGCAGATCAGAACAACAAAGGCAGGAATGGCCTTGGCCACTGGTGTGTGCATCAGGTGGTAATAAACAGCACTGAACATGATTGTCGCGATGCCGCCTGCCGCATACATGCTGGTGCGGCGGAACCAGATGCCAAAGGCACCCGCAATTTCACAAACGCCGATGAATGTGGCGAATAAGGCTGGAAAGCCCCGCGTGGCAAAACGGGTTGTCGCCGCAGGATTGCCCATCAATTTCGTAACGCTGCCCATAAGTATCATCAGCGTAACAATCGCCATTGCTGCCCAAACTACATACTTCATTTTCAAATCCCTTTTTGAATAACAGGGGACCCTAACAGATGATTTGGATTAAAGGTGACTATTTAGAGGATGCGTGAAAGCACAGAGGGTGCGGAGGGATGCGTAGAGGGTTATTGTCGTGTATGGCTTGTTTGATTTTATACAATGGAAATTTCTGAATGGCGTATTAGGATTTTGATCCACAAAAGTTTCTATATCATTACTCAAGTATTCTTGGGTTCAAAGGAATTATTGAATCTAAAACGCTGTGACTTTCAGATCTATCAATGACGAAAGATCCGCGCGAAATGGTTTTGGGATCGGAGATCGTTTTCGAAGTGATGTTAAGGCTTGGGTGTGAACGCTTCGTTGGTGTGCGTAGTTTCTTGATATCACAAATAGCTCGTCAAATAGAACGTTATTTGGCGTAAAAGCGCCACTTTTCTTGCTCAACAACTTTTCTTGGCGACACACTTTCGATGTGGCGTGAGTACGCTGACAATGGAGTGGGAGTCTCAATTGGGTTTAGGCCTCGTGCTCTGAAAGACATGCCGCTGCGGATTTCTCAGGTGCACTATATTGGTTCTGAAACCGCAGAAGAATTTTTTGATCTATTGGGCGAGCTCCTCGATAAACCTCTGTTTTCGAGTCCACCACTACAGCAAATGGAAGTGGCCGCGTTGTGCGGCGAAATTGCTGCTAAAATGGCTTCGATCAAGCACAGCCGTTGGAGTTATGAAAATGAAATTCGGTTAAGTCATGCAGCACCACCTGATAACGTTCGAGTGGAAATCGAAGGGGTTAAAATCCCTTCAGCTGAGTATCCTGATGGAACTGAGTTCTTTTCAACGGTACAAGTGCGGGACGGAGTATCGGATCTGCCGATAAATTATGTTCCTTTGAGTTTTGTAAAGTACACAAATCGGGAGCATGATGCGGCAAGATCTATTGAACGTGTTGTTCGTGGTCCAAAGAGTGCGGCTGCGATCGAAGAAATTGAGCTTATGCTAATCCAACACGGTTTTTGAGATTTTGAAGTTTTAATGTCAGACTGCGTTTTAAGATAATTCTCCATACCAAACCTTCGGTTTGGTAGCGCCCGAACCGCCCCCACGGGGCGGGCGCTTTGATTCTAACCCTCGGTTCGACCGCTGGTTTCCATAGCGAATGGTTCGTTCAAATCTTGTTTCCCCTGGGCTCCGCCCGTTCAGGCCTGAAACTGTCCACTGGACAGCTTCCAAGACGGCCCTCACCCCAACCCAAAAACTGGATAAGTCCATTCCTGGCCCACCACCTCGTATTTCAGGTATTCCTTTGAGGTAATCATCGCCTCTTTTATCCGGTCCTGATTCACCTCCATCCGTGCCATCATCTCCCCCATATTACATCCGTGGATGTGTGATAAAACGTCCTCGTCGCGCATCGAAATGACAGAGGTGATGGGAACGCTATGCTTCATGATCCACAGATGCGCCTGATGGGTAGAGACGTAATTTATCTACTGCGCGGCGTTGTTGCGAAAATTTGTAAAAGAAATTGCACGAATTTGCGGTAGCATGCTGTGCTCCTGCTCTGGTCGGTTTCAAACTGTACAGATTGCTCCCCGTTCTGTGCAGTTGCCCCCAAACCCGTCAAATTCGGCTATTTTTGGTGGCGTGAAACTGCACAGTTTGTCCGCTGTTCTGTACAGTTTTATACTATTTTTTCCCGCTTAATGAGTGCTTAACCCACCGTGCGTGCGTTTAATATCCTGTTCTCACGCCGATTCTTGGCGTATGGACCCCGTGAACCGCCAAAGGATTTGCCATGACTTGCCCACTCTGCGCCGCTGCGACTGACGCCCTGATCGACACCCCAGTTGAAGGTGGTCCCTTTGGTGCATCTGTTCAGATTTGTGAAGAATGTGTTACCCAGCTGTCTGCGCCAAATCTCAACCATTTCCGTGGTTTAGCAACAACTATGTGGTCAGAAGTTCCTGAAGTTCAGGTTTTGGCAGCGCGGACATTAACCAAATTGTCTGACGAGGGCTGGGCCCGTGATCTATCCGATCAGCTGTATCTGGACGACGAAACCCGCGCATGGGCCGAAAACGTCGCCCCCGATTTGGGCCACAAAGACAGCAACGACGTTCCGCTCTTTGCCGGAGATACCGTTGTTTTAATTAAAGATTTACCGGTTAAGGGTGGTGGCTTCACCGCCAAGCGCGGCACCGCCGTTCACCGCATTTCACTGGTTGCAGATAATGCCGGTCACATCGAGGGCCGCGTTGAGGGGCAACGCATTGTTATCCTTACCGAGTTCGTCAAAAAGCGCTGATCCGTTTTTGGCGCGCTTTATGTGGTTTGATGAGGGTTTTTCTAGGAGCCCCCCGCTTTTTGTGATACCAGCTATGACAATATAACCCCTATACAAAAGGGATTAAACGTCCTAGATGCGCGGTTTGCGGTGTAATTTGCCCGCGCAATTACCAGAAAAGATGACGCCCGTGAAACAAGCTCTAGCCGATGCTCTATCCAAACGTGGATATGAAACTCTAACTCCCGTTCAAACCGCATGTATGGATCCCAAACTTGGTGAATCCGATCTGTTGGTTTCGGCCCAAACCGGTTCCGGTAAGACGGTAGGTTTTGGCCTTGCGCTTGGTGACACGTTGCTTGGCGACGCAGAAGCCTTCGATCGCGCTGGATCTCCTTTGGCCTTGGTTATTGCCCCGACCCGCGAATTGGCATTGCAAGTGAAGCGCGAGCTAGAGTGGCTGTACGCAGAAGCGGGCGTTGTTATGGCGTCTTGTGTTGGCGGTATGGACATGCGCGACGAGCGTCGCACGCTTGCCCGCGGTGCCCACATTGTCGTGGCGACCCCAGGTCGTTTACGCGACCATATCATGCGTAAAAGTATTGATCTGTCACAGCTTCGTGGCGTGGTGATGGATGAAGCCGATGAGATGCTTGATCTGGGTTTCCGTGAAGACCTTGAATTTATTTTGGGTGAGTCACCCGAAGACCGTCGTACATTGATGTTCTCGGCGACCGTTCCTAAAGCCATTGCTACATTGGCCAAAAGCTATCAGCGTGATGCAATTCGTCTTGAGACAAAATCCGCAGATAAGCAGCACGCTGACATTGAATATAACGCGATGTCTGTTGCCAATCATGACGGCGAAAACGCCATCATCAATATCCTACGTTTTTATGACGCGCCAAATGCGATCGTGTTCTGTAACACACGCGCAATGGTGAACCGCGTCACGACCCGTCTATCCAACCGTGGCTTCTCTGTTGTGGCCCTGTCTGGTGAGTTGTCACAGGCTGAACGTACTCACGCCTTGCAAGCAATGCGCGATGGACGCGCTCGCGTTTGCGTAGCGACCGACGTTGCGGCGCGCGGGATCGATCTTCCGGGGCTTGATCTGGTTGTGCACGCTGAGCTTCCGAACAACCACGAAACCATGTTGCACCGTTCTGGCCGTACAGGCCGCGCGGGACGCAAGGGCGTCAGCACGTTGATTGTCACCGCTAAGGTGCGCCGCAAAGCAGAACGCATTTTGCAAAGCGCAAAGGTCAGTGCAAACTGGATCAGCGCGCCATCTGCTGATGATGTTCGTGCGAAAGATCAAGAACGTCTTTTGGCTGATCCAATGTGGCATGAGCCAGTTGCTGAAAACGAAGCCGACATGGTCGCAAAACTGGTCGAAAATTTCAGCACTGAACAAATGGCAGCAGCTTATATGCGTCTATACGCAGCGCGCGTATCTGCCCCTGAAGAGTTATCAAAAGCGGGTGACAACAAGCCACCTAAAGCACGCGCACCGTTTGGTCCAAGCAAGTGGTTCTCTGTGAACACTGGCCGTAACCAAGGTATCGTTGTTGGTCGTTTGTTGCCGATCCTTTGCAATGGTGGTGGTATCACCAAAGATGATATTGGTGCCATCCGCATTCAAAACGACGAGACGTTTGTTGAGATGCAAGAAGGCAGCGTCGTTGGTTTCAAAGCAGCCTTGGGCAGTTCGATGACTGTCGAAGGTGGTTTGGTTCTGACTGAATTGGCAAAACCACCAGCTGCAGCAAGTAGCCCGCGTCCAGCATTCGGCGGCAAGCCAGGTGGAAAACCATCGGGCAAATCCTACGGAAAATCTGATGCCCCGCGCGGCGACAAGCCAAGCTATGACAAAAAACCAAAGCAGGATTATGATCACAAGTCTAAAGCGAATTATGCGCCAAAGCCACAAGACGATTACAAACCAGCAGTGGCCCCAAAGCCTGCCAGCCAGCCGGTTGAATGGGATGACGCACCAGCGCCAAAAGCGCGTAAGCCAAAACCAGAAAGCAAGGGTGGCAAACCTGCTGGTGCGCACCCTGCGTCCAAGCGTTTTGAAAAGCCACGTTCCACAATGGATCGTGCCCGTGATGATGGTGCCGTAGCTGAGTACAAGCCACGCGGTAAGCCAGACGGCAAACCATATGCTGGTAAGCCTAAGGGTAAGTTTGGTGGTAAGCCTAAGACTGGCCCAGGTGGTGCACCTGCTGTTGGAAAACCAAACAGCAAAAAGAACAAAGCACGTCGTGCTGCCGGTGATACTGGTAAGGGTGGCGGTCAAGCTCCTCGGCGCACGTAAAAGCAAAGGTTGCTTGGGCTCGCCCTTGCGCGACTTTGAATGTTGAAAATAGAAAAGGCAGGATGTTTCGGCATCCTGCCTTTTTCGTTGTTACGCTACGGCGCAAAGTTCGAGTGTAAGAGGTTCCGCTTGCGGCAAAGCGATTTTGGCCACTAGTCTGAAGCTGTACAAGTTGGGGTCATTCAACCGAGTATTAAGGTATTGCTGTGATTCATATTTTCTGTTCGGGAGCCACTATAATGTCTGACAAGATTGCCTATTCGCGCCACGGTGATATCGCCGTTCTTACGATTCAAAACCCACCGGTGAATGCACTGAGTCAAGCAGTGCGTCAAGGGTTCATGGATCGCATGGAACAGGCTGAGGCAGACAGTGGTGTGCGCGCGGTGATGATTGTGGGCGAAGGCCGCGCCTTTATCGCAGGTGCGGATATCACGGAATTTGGCAAGCCGCCGATGGCCCCAGCATTGCCTGATGTCATCAATCGGATTGAGGCATCGCCATTGATCGTCGTCGCATCAATGCATGGTGTTTCTTTGGGTGGTGGGCTTGAGGTCGCATTGGGCTGTCATTACCGTATCGCGGTGCCGTCAGCGCGCATTGGCCTGCCAGAGGTTAACCTAGGGCTGATACCAGGTGCCGGTGGCACGCAACGCCTTCCACGTTTGACAGGTGTGGATGTGGCGCTGGATATTATGACCACGGGCCGTCAAATTGGTGTTGCTGAGGCCGCCAAAATGGGTGTTGTCGATTTGGTGCAAGATGGTGATCCGTTGGAGAACGGTTTGGCATATGTCACAGATCTGTTGGCCAATGATGCACCCTGCCGTCCCGTTAGTGAAATCGCGGCTCCTGAAGCCATTGATTGGGACGCAGCCTATGACGCGATCCTTGCAAGTGGGCGTGGACAAATCTCACCTGCGCAATGCGTTCGTGCAGTCCAAGCTGGCGTTGAAATGCCGTTTTCTGAGGGGCTGGCCGCTGAGCGTCAAATTTTCACAGATCTTTTGAAGTCTGATCAAAGTAAAGGCATGATCCATTCGTTCTTTTCTGAACGCGCTGTTGGCAGCTTGCCTGAGTTGAAAGGTGTTAAACCTCGTCCGCTAGATCATATCGGTGTGATCGGCGGCGGCACTATGGGTGCTGGGATTGCAACGTCTGCTTTGTTGTCTAGCTTGCAGGTGACATTAATCGAAATGACACCTGTCGCTTGTGAGGCCGCCCATAGGCGTATTGCAGGCAATCTTGCTGGTGCGTTGAAGCGTGGCAAGATCACAGCCGAACAGCACGAGACAATTTTGAACGAAACGCTGACGGTTACGAACGACTATGCTGGTTTGTCAGATGCGGACCTTGTCATAGAAGCGGTGTTTGAAGACATGGCCGTTAAGAAAAAAGTTTTCACACAATTGGACAGAGTTTGTAAGCAGGGTGCGATCCTTGCCTCCAACACGTCCTACCTAAATGTAGATGAGATTGCGGCGGTCACCTCGCGACCCCAAGATGTGATTGGTCTGCACTTCTTTTCACCCGCCCATGTGATGAAACTACTTGAGGTGGTTGTAGCCGAAAAGACTGCAATCGACGTTGTAGCAACGGGGTTTGAACTAGGCAAACGCATGAAAAAGATCAACGTGCGTGCTGGTGTTTGCGATGGGTTTATCGGCAACCGTATCCTTGCCACATATCGCGATGCAGCTGATCAAATGGTGATGGAAGGTGCGTCTCCCTACGACATTGACGCTGCGCTTGAAGGCTTTGGATTCGCGATGGGGCCGTTTGCCGTGGCTGATCTGGCTGGGTTGGATATCGGTTGGGCTGTGCGCAAACGCAAACGGATTGAGGCGGGGATTGAAGGTGTCAGTACCTATGCGGACAAAATGTGTGACGCGGGCAACTTTGGGCAGAAGACTGGTACGGGTTATTACGATTATGCTGCAGGTGCCAAAGCACGGGTGCCTAACCCGGAGGTGATGGGCCTTATCGCTGCAGATAGAACAGCTGTGGGGACTGTTCAGCGTATATTTACCACAGAGCAAATTATACGCCGTTACATGGCTTCAATGGTGAATGAGGCCGCGAAGGTTGTGGGTGAAGGTATCGCGCGGCGCCCACTAGATGTAGATATGACGTTGTTGTTTGGATACGGTTTTCCACGCCATTGGGGCGGTCCGCTGAAGTGGGCTGATATCGTTGGATTGCCTGATCTTCTGGAAGACATTGCGACATATGCCAAAAATGATCCTAATTTTTGGGAGGTGGCGCCGTTACTTAAGGAACTAGTAGCGACGAGCAAGAGTTTTGACAGTTTGAACAAAGAGAGCTGAATGGCTCAAGCGAAAGGGGACCTTCCATGGACCTGAACTATTCCAAAGATGATCTAGCTTTTCGCGATGAGGTTCGCGCCTTCTTGGCTGAGAAACTAACAAAGGAGTTATCCGAAAAGGTGCGCCTTGGCGGTGATTTGACAAAGAACGATATGGAAGGATGGCACGCGATATTGAACGCTCAAGGGTGGCTTGCACCCAATTGGCCCAAAGAACACGGCGGTGCAGAATGGAACGCTGTTCAGCGCCATATTTTTGACGATGAATGCGCCAGCTCGCATGCGCCGCGCGTTGTGCCATTTGGCCTCTCTATGCTTGCCCCCGTCTTGCAAAAATTTGGCAACCAGCTACAAAAAGATCATTGGTTACCCCGTATACTTTCGGGTGAGGATTGGTGGTGTCAGGGTTACTCTGAACCGGGTGCTGGGTCTGACCTTGCTTCGTTGAAAACCAAAGCTGTCCGAGAAGGCGATGATTACATTGTGAATGGTCAAAAAACGTGGACCACCTTTGGCCAGCACGCCAATATGATATTCTGCCTTGTACGCACCGACAGCAAGGTCAAACAACAGGCGGGAATTTCGTTTCTTCTGATCGACATGAATACCCCCGGAATCGAAGTGCGACCAATCATCTTGTTGGATGGTTCTGCTGAGGTAAACGAGGTTTGGTTCACGGATGTTAAAGTCCCTGTTAAAAATCTTGTTGGTAAAGAAAACGATGGATGGACTTATGCCAAGTATCTGCTGACACATGAGCGTACCAATATTGCGGGTGTTGGATTTTCTACAGCCGGATTGGCTGCGGTCAAACGTATTGCAAAGGCAGAGATGTCGGGTGGCAAGCCGCTTATACAGAACCCGCTCTTTGCAGCACGCGTCGCGCAAGTTGAAATTGATCTGATGGCAATGAACACTACAAATTTGCGGATCGTTTCACAGGCTGCGGCGGGTGGTGCACCGGGTGTTGAGGCATCGATGTTGAAGGTCAAGGGCACCATTATCCGTCAAGAGATTAACGATCTAGCGAGGCGGGCGGTTGGCCCATACGCTATGCCATTCGTTTCTGAAGCGGTGGAGGGCAGCAATGAACCATTACCAGATCCACATGATGCTGGCCCCGTTGCCGCACAGTACTTCAATAATCGAAAAATCTCGATATTTGGCGGCTCAAATGAAATTCAGCGTGGGATCATTGCCAAAGTAAAGATGGGGGGCTGATCTATGAATTTTGATCTGACTGACGAACACCAAATGCTTCAGGACTCGCTTCGGCGGTTTTTGAAATACTCCTGCAACTCGAAAACGCGAAATGAGGCTCTTAGCTCTGAGACTGGTGTAACATCTGACCTTTGGCATGCGATGGCGGAGATGGGAGTAATAGGGGCGTTTTTTACCGAAGAACAGGGTGGTTTCGGCGGGACAGGCGCAGATATCGCGTTAGTTTTTGAAGAGTTGGGCCGCGCAAATGTCGTGAGTCCGTTTCTGGACAGTGCGCTATTATCAGGTCGTGTTCTGGCTGCGGCTGGTGAATTGGACCGTGTAGCAGACCTTATCGGTGGGGACCTTCAGTTGGCTTTGGCCCACGGTGAACCAACCAGCCGGTATGACTTGAATTATGTGCGAACAGCTTCGGTGAATGGTATCCTGAACGGACGCAAAGCCGTGGTTGTAAACGCGCTGGCTTCGGACATTTTAATTGTATCAGCCCGCACCAGTGGCAAGGTTTATGACGAAGCCGGTATTTCACTTTACTTTGTTGAAAAGGATGCTGCCGGATTAAATATACAGGATTACGCTTTGATCGCTGGCGGCCATGCGGCGGAGGTTACACTGGACAATGTTCAAGGTTCTTTGATCGGCGAAGAAGGTAAAGGTTTCGCTTTGTTGAAAGAGGCTTATGCCATCGCGACAGTTGCGCAATGTGCCGAAACCTTAGGCGAGATGACTGCGGCAACTGAACTGACACAGGAGTATCTTGTGACCAGACAGCAATTTGGGCGCCCTATTGCGACCTTCCAGGCATTAGCGCATCGCATGTCCGACATGTTGATTGAAATGGAACAGGCGCGTTCCGCAGTTATTCGCGCAGCGGGTTATTTCGAAAGTGATGAGCGCACCCGCGACATCAATATTCACGCGGCAAAGAATCTCATGGGACGTGCTGGGCGACTAATAGCTGAGGAGTCAATTCAAATGCATGGCGGTATCGCGATGACCCAAGAGTACGAGCTGGCACATATTGCTAAACGGATCACGATGGCAGACCATCGGTTTGGAGATACGGATTACCACTTGGAGAAGTTTATGGCGCTCACACAATCCTGAGACGGGGAGAGCGTACCCTTCTGATATGTGAATGGAGAAACACGAATGAGCGCATACGTTGAAGACGCAAAGGACCGCCTGATTGTTTGGAACGGCAATGCTGGCAAGCGTGGTGCACTTACTCCAGAATTTTATCAGACTATTTTGGATGCGGTTGAGAGGGCAAAAGATCGTCGCATTCGCGCGATTATAATCACTTCCCAAGGTGGGTTCTTTTGCGCAGGTGGTGATTTGAACGCGTTGATCGAACGCCGTAGTTTGCCAGAACCAGAGCGTCGCGAAAAAGTGGAGCTGTTGCATGATGTGATCCGTGCTGTTCGCGCGTGCTCCGTCCCTGTGATTGCGGCTGTTAAAGGTGGTGCTGCTGGGGCCGGGGCATCTATTGCCTTGGCTTGCGATTTTATTGTTATGGAGGCAGGAGCAAAATTCACCGCCGCCTATGTCAAAGCTGGATTGGTACCAGATGGCGGATTAACTGCGTCCCTTGCCCGTATGATTCCTCGACCTTTGGCTATGGAGATGTGTGTTCTTGGCCGCCCTGTGGTTGCTGAGCGCATGCTGGCGTTGGGTGCAGTAAACGCGGTCGTTGATGGTGACCAAGTCATAGGTGAGGCGCATGTGTGGGCGGATGTGGTCGCCGAAGGCCCACGTGAAGCACAAGGTCGCATTCGATCGATGATCGCAACGGCTTATGATTGTTCAGAAGCGGTGCAGCTTGATTTGGAACGTGATGCTATGGCGTTTGCAGTTGGCGAAAACGAAGCCGCTGAGGGGATCGTCGCCTTCCTAGAAAAACGCAAACCTGAGTATGGCGGATGACCCAAAGCGTCTATGACTATCTGGCGCATCAAATCGCCACGCGTGCTGATGCACCAGCTATGTCTGACAGCACTAGCATCAATCTAAACTATGGTGCGTTGGGCGCGGCATGTGATGAAGTCGCAGAAATTCTCATAGCCAACGGTGTGCAGCCAGGCGATCGTGTTTTACTACTGTCTGAGAATTGCGTTGCAGCCGTTGCAGTTCTATTCGCCGCTTGGAAAATAGGAGCCTGCGTGGTTCCTGTGAATGCGCGCCAGACAGAGGCAGAGGTTGCGCGTGTTATCGGGCACTGTGAGCCATCCATTATTATAATGACGACCCGTGTCTCGATTGATGCTGAGCACCACGCTGTGCGGTTGAATGGAGCTGAGTTCACAGGCAGCTATGGTTCAATTCATGTCGTGGCATCGGTCGGTGGCCCTTCTGAAATGGCGGGTGATGTTTCTGTTTTGCTGTATACGACGGGCACTACGGGTGATCCCAAAGGTGTCATGTTAACCCATGGAAACGTTCGATTTGGCGGGCTAACTTCGGCCAATTTGCGTGACATGACGCATGCTGATGTTGTTTATGGCGTTTTGCCAACAACGCATGTTTTTGGACTTTGTTCAGTGGTTGTTGCTGCTGTCTATGCTGGCGCACCTGTTTTGCTTGCCCCGCGATTTGAGGTGGCCAAAGTGTATGCGGCATTGCGCGCCGGAGTGACTTTGTTTTCAGGCGTTCCACAAATGCACGCGTTGTTGATGCAGTATACAAAAGAACAAGGTTTGAAGGCCCTTGGATCAAAGACGTTGCGCTATGTCTCTTCGGGGGCTGCCCCCTTGGATCCGACATGGAAGCGTGAGGCTGAAGCATTTTACGGCGTCGCCCTTCAGAACGGATATGGCATGACGGAAACCACGGCTGGTGTCTCTGCGACGCGCAATGGCATTGGGGCGGTTGATACGTCGGTTGGTCCTGCGCTGCCCGGTGTTGAAATCGCGATTGATCACAACGTTGAGGGCGGGAATGCCAACATGGGGGAGGTGTTGTCGCGCGGGCCACATGTGATGAAAGGGTACTACAGGAACCCTGAAGAGACAGCCAAAGTGTTGGATGTTGATGGCTGGATGCACACAGGAGATTTGGGGCAGATCGACGAACAGGGTTTGCTGCACATCTTGGGGCGTTCCAAAGAGCTGATTATTCACGGTGGTTTTAATGTCTATCCGCCTGAGGTGGAGGCTGCGTTGAACGATCATCCTCTGGTCGTTCAGGCGGCTGTAATTGGGCGGCCCAGAGACGGCGACGAGGAGGTGCTTGCCTTTGTGCAGGTGGCCGACCTGAAAGGTATTTTGGTTAAGGAATTACAAGACTTCGTGGCGCAACGTTTGACGGCATACAAACGCCCTAAACAGTTTATCTTGGTTGAAGCATTGCCTGCCGCACCTACGGGAAAAATTCTAAAGCATAAGTTGCTGGTTACATTTTCTGATCTGTTGAACTGAGCGTTAGGGCGGGATAACCCCGCCCTAAACTCAAACTTCTGCCGAGACAGCTGTGGCGCGGATATTGCGGATATTTTCCCCGTATGGCGCAGGATTAGTGACAGAGCCACCACGGAACACTGCAGAGCCAGCAACGAGCACGTCTGCACCCGCATTGGCAACCAAAGGAGCGGTTTTTGGATCAACACCACCATCGATCTGAATGTGGATCGGGCGATCGCCGATCATGGAACGGATTTGCCGCACTTTTTCCACTTGAGAATAAATGAATTTTTGACCACCAAAACCGGGGTTGACCGTCATCACACAGACCAAATCGACCATGTCTAATAGGTATTCGATCGAAGAAGCTGGTGTTGCGGGATTAAGGGCGATCCCAGCCTTTGCACCACTCCCGCGGATGGCTTGCATCGTGCGGTGAATGTGTGGTGTTGCTTCTACGTGCGCGGTGATGACGTCCGCACCTGAATCAGCAAAGGCTTCAATGTAACTGTCGACGGGCGAGATCATCAAATGGACATCCATGACGCCTTTGATGTGGGGCCGAATAGCTGCACAAGTCGCTGGCCCAAATGTGATGTTGGGCACGAAATGACCGTCCATGACATCAACGTGGACCCAATCGGCCCCCTGGTCTTCGATCGCTTCGCATTCAGCACCAAAATTGGCGAAATCAGCGGCTAGTATAGACGGGGCTATTTTGAGGGAGCGATTGAATGTCATAGCGTACCTTTTTTATTGATAACTGTGGTTGTTTCTTGCGACTGAGGTGGGGAGCCTCCGTTGGGAGTTTGATTGATGTACTGTGCCGTAAAACAATGCCAAACGCTAGACATGGCGGAGCGTTCTTTTTATTTTGACTTATGAATTAAATGTAGGTCAAAGTTGATTTGATCGTGGAGAAGGAAGCATATGTTCATCGGATTAGATTTGGGAACGTCGGGGTTACGGGCTCTGTTGGTTGATGAGGCAGGTCGTGCGGTGGGCGATGCAGATTCAACCTATGACGTGGCACACCCCAATATTGGTTGGTCTGAGCAAGACCCTAGCGATTGGACACTGGCGTGCAAGACGGTGATGGCAGGCTTGCGTGACGCCGATCCCAAGGCATTTGGGGCGGTGCGCGGCATTGGTATTTCAGGGCATATGCATGGTGCAACGTTGTTAGATCAGAATGGAACAGTGCTGCGCCCTAGCATTTTATGGAATGACACGCGCAGCCATGTTGAGGCAGCAGCACTTGATGCGATGCCAATGTTTCGTGCCCTTACCGGTAATATCGTTTTCCCCGGCTTTACTGCGCCTAAGGTAAGTTGGGTCGCTAAACATGAGCCGGAATTTTTCGCCAAAACAGCAATGGTCTTGCTTCCAAAAGATTACATGAGCTTTTGGTTAACGGGGATCTATTCTGCAGATATGTCTGACAGTGCGGGAACCTCTTGGCTCGATGTCGGTGCGCGTGATTGGTCTGATGATTTACTTGCTGCGACAGGTATATCACGGTCACAGATGCCAACGCTCTTTGAGGGTTCGCAAGTGGTTGGTGAATTGCGCCAAGTCGTTGCTGAGGAATACGGTCTGCCAAGCGGTGTTCAAGTCGTGGCAGGCGGTGGGGACAACGCGGTTGCTGCATGCGGTGTCGGTGCAATGTCTGAAGGAACAGGATTTGTGTCATTGGGCACATCAGGTGTTTTGCTGGCTGGGCGTGATGGTTTCTCCCCAATGTCAGACAGTGCTGTGCATACGTTTTGTCATGCAGTTCCAGACCAGTGGTATCAGATGGGTGTTGTTTTGGCAGCGACTGACAGCCTTAATTGGCTTAGTCGCATTACAGGGCAAAGCCCTGCCGCACTTACTGCAGAGCTGGGCGATGCCCTGCGTGCCCCAACGAAAGTGCAATTCTATCCCTACCTTTCGGGTGAACGGACACCTCATAACGACAGCTCAGTGCGTGCGGGTTTTGTTGGATTGGACGTTGCCACCGACCGCGCCGAGATGACCCAAGCGGTTCTTCAAGGGGTGAGCTTTGCGATGCGTGATAGTCTTGAGGCGTTGCGCCTGACGGGTGCTAAGCTTGATACAATTTTGGCAATTGGAGGTGGTGCGCGCTCCTCCTATTGGGTGGAAATGTTGGCGACTGTTCTGAACTTAAAGCTTGAGTTACCTGAACAAGGTGACTTCGGTGCAGCGCTTGGCGCGGCAAGGTTGGCTATCTGTGGGGTGACAGGTGCTTCCATTGAGGATGTAATGACGAAGCCACCAGTAGACAAAACAATTGTTCCAAATGCTACGATGCTGGAAGCTTACCAATTGCGTTACGATCAATTTCACAACAATTTCCCTGCGTGGAAAACGATACAGTAAGAATGGAATTTTAGATGAATTTGTCTCCAACAAAATTATCATGTGTATGCGTTGGCGCAATCCTTGCGCTGACAACCAGCACTGGCTTTGCCAATCCTTTGCCATCTGCTGATGTTGATTTTCCTGAGATCAATCCGCCACAAATTGCGTTGGGACAATTACTGTTTTTTGATCCAATCCTCTCAGGCAACAAATCAGTTTCATGTGCGACCTGTCATCACCCAAGGTTTAACACTGCCGATGGACTATCCCTTGGTATTGGTGATGGTGGTGTTGGTCTTGGCACGGAACGTGTAATTGATGCTGCGAACCTGCCAGAAAAACGCATTCCGCGCAATGCACCTGCGTTGTTCAACTTGGGTGCTGCTGAATTTGTTAGCTTCTTTCATGATGGACGTCTTGAGGTTGATAAGACCCGCGCCTCTGGTATTCGCACACCTTTGGGTGGCGAAATGGAAAGTGGCTTTGCAACGCTGCTGTCCGCGCAAACCATGTTCCCAGTGTTGTCAGCTGATGAAATGGCAGGACATTTTTCTGAAAACGATGTGTCCAAAGCAGTGCGTCAAGGTGTGTTGACAGGTCCGGGTGGGGCATGGGACATTTTGGCAAAACGCATCGAAGACATTCCAGAATATCGCGCGCGTTTTGATCCGATTATTGGGACGGATGCCCCGATCCACTTTACCGATATCTCAGACGTAATTGCGGCTTTTGTCGATTTTGAATGGCGGGCTACGAACAGCCCTTTTGATCTTCATTTGCGATTTGACCAGCCGCTTGAAGCAATGGCTGAAGCTGGCAAACAACTGTTTTATGGTGAAGCGGGATGCGCTTCTTGCCATAGTGGGCTGTTCCAAACGGATCATGATTTTCATGCGATCGCCATGCCGCAGATCGGGCCGGGCAAAGCTGCTGGATTTGAGCGTCATCAGCGGGATGAAGGACGCATGCGTGTGACTGGCGATCCTGCGGATGCATATGCCTTTAGAACACCCTCGTTGCGCAATGTCGCGCACACCAGCCCCTATGGTCACAGCGGAGCTTATGGAACGTTGGAAGGTGTGGTGCGTCATCACCTTGACCCGATTGCATCACTTAACGCTTACCTGGAAAGTGTGGCTGTTTTGCCTGTGGAGTTGGGCGAGGGTGATTTTGCGGTTATGCGTGATCCTGATGAGGTTGCAAAAATCGCTGTGGCAAATGCACTGAAACCAGTCGATTTGAAAGAAAAAGAGGTCGCAGAAATTGTTGCATTCTTAAATACATTGACTGACCCCCAAAGCCTAAAAGGCGCATTGGGAATTCCCTCGTCTGTTCCGAGTGGTCTGCCGCTGGATCAATAAGGAAGGATATCCAAGGCATCGCCTGAACGTATAACCTGCAAACGTTGGTTCGGTTTTGCCTTGGCCCATTCGCTATGGGCACCATCAGGCCAAACAATACGGAATGATACGCCTTCAGCTTGATCCAAACCAAAGTGTTGTGGGCCAAGTATTCCGCCAGCATGGCCACCCCCCAAAGTGATCTCACGTAGCTGCAAGCCGTAGTCATCCATTAACTCAATCCAGCCACCAATCGCGCGGGTGTTGGCACCTTGTTGGCGGGGTTCGATGGACAGCCAATTTCCGGCCTCTTTGGTTGTGTTGCGATATACTTCGAGCGGTGCAACACGATTGACCACGGCCAAATCCAGTAATCCATCGGCGTTAAAGTCTGCCAACGCAGCACCACGCGAACGGTGTAGGCTAGCGATGCCAGCCTCTAGGCCTGCTTCGCTAAAGGTCGTATCTTCGTTCTGAATTAACAAATTGTTTGGGTCTTCAATTGCCATGCCTGGCATCTGTTGTACATTGCCTTTTGCGATGAACACATCGTCCCTGCCATCGTTCTGAACATCGCCAAGGCTGATATGCCAACCTGTCGACGGACGCCCATCACCACCGGTATAAGGTTTGTGTGCTGTGGCCCCACGTTTGAAGGAAACGTCTTTGAATTCGGCGTCTTTGCCTGTCCATTCTTGAAGACGTTGATCCCCCATTGAGGATAGGAATACATCGATCAAACCGTTGCGGTCGATATCGCGGCTGGCGATGCCCATACCCCACACTTTGTGGTTGATCCATCCGTCGTCTTCTCCGTAAAGGCGGGGCGTTTCTGCAATATCCCACAGTTGTTCAGAACCATTATTTACATAGTAATGGCGGTCATTGCTAACCCGCAGTTCAGCCACGCCATCACGTGACCAGTCTGAAAACAACATGGACAGTGGGCAATAACCTGGGGCTAAGGTTTTGGCTGAATAGGTTTCGCCGTTTGGACGTAACAGCAGGTTGGTGTCACAGGCCTCAAATGGGCCGTCGGGGTTCTTTCGATCCACATAATGCCCAAATGCAAGGGTTGGCAGCGTGTTGGTACTTTCCCAAGTTGCAGAAAATGCCGTGCTCCATTTATCCTCAAAGGTGACGCCCTCAAGCTCCATTGGAGTAAAGGTACAGTTGCCGTCACCGCGTAAAATCATGTCCAGACCGACGCGCAGCACAACTAGATCCAGTGCGCGGTCATTGTCGATATCAATGGGGTATACGCCTGTCGTCGCGGTTAGCTCGGGTAATGGTTTGGGCTCAAATCGAACCATCCCACCATCGGCACTGATGTTACGCCAAAGGGCAGGGGGGCTTTCGCCGCCTGCAGCAACAAGATCAAGGCGATCATCGTTGTCACAATCAAATACGGCTAGGCCGCCGCCAACATAATGTTCCCATCCACCTGTATATGCGTGTTGTGGAACGGATTGGGCCTCAAACGTCGGAGCCGCAAAAGCGGGGCCAACGATGAGCATTATAATTGCGGTAGTTTTAACCCACATCTTCGCGCACTTCCTGTGCTGCCATATCTAATACAAAATCTAATGCGTAAGCGGCAGCGCCACGCGCCCACATTAAGTTGTCCCACTTGTGGATCACCACGTCTGGTGGGGGCTTGTCAATTTGAACGATGGACTTGCGCATGTCCTCAATAACATCTTTGGCGTAAAGATGATTAAATTGTATTTGTTCACCGGCTAAGATGATTAGCTGTGGATCAAATACGTTCACTAAATTCGCAAGACCAAGGGCAAACATACGACCCGCACGATCCACAATGGTTTTAGCTGTTGGGTCCCCGTCTTTGGCGGCGGTCAACAGACGGCTGACGTGATTCTCAATCGGTTGGTCTAAATCCAAGAAACCGATACTGGCTGCTTCACGAACTAACGCATAATCAGCCACATATGCCTCAAGGCATCCGCGCTGGCCACAACGACACAATGCGCCCTCAAGCTGCACTTTTGTGTGACCAAATTCTGCACCACATCCACGCGTGCCACGATAAATCTGACCATTGATCACAAGGCCCATACCTACACCACTTTCGATGGTAACCACGATGAAGTCAGAGTGGTCGCGGCCCAAGCCAAATGTCTTTTCTGCCATCGCGACCAAGTTGGCGTCATTGTCTAAAAAGGTTGGAACACCCAGTTTTAGGTTCAATTTATCACGTAAATTGATGTTGCGCTCTTTAAGAGATGGTGACCAATAGACGGTTCCGTTGGCAGCATCGACAACACCCGCGAGTCCAACACCAATCCCTGAAAGATCGTGAACAGCTTTGCCGACAAGTGCGGTGAGGTCGTCCAGGGCATGAGCGATTTGTTCCGTCAATCCTATAGAAGATGTAGGGCCGTCAAGGAATGGTACTTCAAGCTCTGCAATTTGTGTCCCTTCGAAATCAACCAGCATCAAAGAAATTGAATGACCTGATACCTTGATGCCTGCGACCAAATGGGCACCGCTTGCGATCTTGAGGTCTACGCGAGGGCGGCCGCGCTTCATGCCAGTCGCAGACTCAGTGTCACGAGGTATCTCTTCGATCAGGCCATCACGCAGCAATTCGGCGGTTACAGTGGTCACAGTTGCGCGGCTGATTCCCGTATTTTGAGAAAGATCGATACGTGGAATTGGGCCGCGACGCTCGATCTCACGCAGCAAAATATGCCGTCCTTGTTCACGTTGATGTCCAAAAGCCATAGGTTGATCTCCTTCAAAAACCTTATAAGAATATGAGGCCCAGACATAAAGGATGACTTTTTTAATCGAAGATGTCCAATTTAATTTGCAATTCGAATTTAAAAAGGTCTACATAGCTTCATTCTCTACCGCCGGGCGATTCCGGCGGAGAGTTCTGTTCGCTTTGGGAGGAACACATGAAACTATTTAAAACTGCAGCCGCAGTCATGACCGGTGTTGTCATGGGCACAGCGGCATTGGCTGACGATGTAATCGTCGGCGTAAGTTGGTCAAACTTTCAGGAAGAGCGCTGGAAAACTGATGAAGCCGCGATCAAAGCTGCTTTGGAAGCTGCTGGCGCGAAATATATCTCTGCTGATGCACAAGCATCTGCTTCTAAGCAGTTGACTGACGTTGAAGCATTGATCGCACAAGGCGCGGATGCGTTGATCATTCTAGCAATGGATAAAGACGCTATCGGTCCAGCTGTTGATCAAGCAGAAGCTGAAGGTATCCCAGTTGTTGGCTATGACCGTTTGATCGAAGATGATCGCACGTTCTACCTCACGTTCGACAACAAAGGCGTTGGCCGTATTATCGCAGAGTCAGTGAAAGCTGTTCAGCCAACTGGCAACTACGCGATCATCAAGGGCGACAAAGGAGATCCTAACGCATTGTTCCTTCTTGAAGGCATGATGGAAGTCATCGGTGACGATGTTGCTGCTGGCACAATCACTATTGTTGGTGAAGCATTCACTGATGGTTGGAAACCTGACAACGCTCAGAAGAACATGGAGCAAATCCTGACATCTGCAAATAACGAAGTTGACGCTGTATTGGCAGAAAACGACGGTATGGCTGGTGGTGCAATTGCTGCACTTGAAGCACAGGGTCTAGCAGTTCCAGTGGGTGGCCAAGATGGCGACCACGCGGCGTTGAACCGTGTTGCACGTGGTACACAAACTGTTTCAGTTTGGAAAAACGCTGGCGATCTAGGTGGAGCAGCCGGTCGTATTGCGGTCGCTTTGGCTGGTGGTGCTGCACTTTCAGACATTGAGGGTGCTGTTAAGTGGTCTGGTGGTTCCAAGGGCGTTGAAATGAACGCAATCTTCCTTGATCCAACACCTGTCACAAAAGACAATATCAGCGCAGTGATCGACGCAGGTCACATCGCTAAGGACAAAGTATGCGCAGGCGCCATGGATGGCGTTGCTGGCTGTAACTAATCCTACCGACACTGGCGGCACATTTGTCGCCGGTGTCATTACCTAATTCTCTAACATTCTGACGCCGCCCTTCGTCGCTGCACTTTTGTGGTGTAAGATGCGCGTGACCGTACATTGGATATCGACATGAGCAACACAACTGAAACCAAAACTGCGCCACCGCATGGCCTACCGCCTCAAGATAAAGGTGGTCCATTGGCTCGCTTTCTAAAGGCGACTGAACTCGACACAAGACTGCTTGGGATGTTGGGTGCACTTGCACTGATCTGGATCGGCTTCCATGTTTACGGTGCAGTATTTAACGGTTTCGGTGCGTTCCTAACTCCGCGCAACCTTTGGAATCTTTCGGTTCAAACATCTTCGATCGGGATTATGGCCTGTGGTATGGTTCTGGTAATTGTAACTCGCCACATTGACTTGTCTGTTGGCTCTGTCTTGGGTTTTTGTGCAGTCGTCATGGGAGTGACCCAAGTTTACGTTTTGCCGCCGTTAATGGGGGTTGGGCATCCAATGATCTGGATCATCGCCGTTATTGCTGGCATGATTGCAGGTACCTTTGTTGGCGCAATCCACGGTTGGCTAATAGCATACCGAGCCATCCCTGCCTTTATCGTGACCCTTGGTGGTTTGCTGGTGTGGCGCGGCGTTGCCTTCCTAATCACAAGTGGTGAAACAATTTCCCCCGTCGATCAAACATTCAAATTGCTGGGTGGTGGACCCTACGGTGCCGTTGGCGAAGTTGGTAGCTGGATCGTTGGTGCATTGGGCTGCATCGCAGTTGTGGTGATGGTTTTGAACAGTCGCAAACAACGCACACGCTTTGGTTTTGTCATGCGCTCAGTTTGGGCTGATTATTTCATTGGTGGTATCAGCTGTGCTGCGGTTATCGGTTCT
This sequence comes from uncultured Paracoccaceae bacterium, assembly GCA_905182105.1. Classification (GTDB taxonomy): domain Bacteria; phylum Pseudomonadota; class Alphaproteobacteria; order Rhodobacterales; family Rhodobacteraceae; genus Ascidiaceihabitans. The sequence continues at coordinate 118,471 of CAJJAR010000001.1, read as the reverse complement.
GTCTTATTGGTAAATTCATACCCTTGGCCCAAGGGCATCGTGAAACGCTATGTCGCGGAAACGGGCATCGAAGTTCCAGCAGAAGGTTTGTTCATCAGCCACGGTTTTGCGATCCCAGTTTTGATCTTAGTTGTTGTGGTTATTTGCATGACGATACTGATGCAGCGAACACGCTTTGGTCGCTATGTCTACGCAATCGGGGGCAACCCAGAGGCGGCAACACTGTCGGGTATCAACACCAAATGGATGACTGTTAAAATCTTTGCATTGATGGGGTTTCTCACAGGCTTGTCCGCGGTTGTTGCTTCGGCCCGTTTGGGGTCTGCAACAAACGCACTGGGTACATTGGATGAGCTGTATGTGATCGCAGCGGCCGTTATTGGCGGCACGTCTTTAGCAGGTGGTATAGGCACAATTTATGGTGCGGTTCTGGGAGCCCTGGTGATGCAGTCGTTACAAACTGGAATGGTGCTGATTGGATTTGACGCAGCCATCCAACAAATCGTTGTCGGCGCTGTCTTGGTCTTTGCCGTCTATCTCGACAATCTTTACCGCAAAAGCGCGAAGTGAGGACAACAGTTATGAGTAATACAAACACACCCCTCGTCGAAATGCGCGACATCTGCATCTCTTTTGGCGGCGTTCATGCCGTGGACCACGTCAGCGTTGAACTTCATCCTGGCGAAGTAGTGGGCTTGCTTGGGCACAATGGTGCGGGTAAATCTACGCTGATCAAAATCCTATCGGGTGCCTATGCAATGGATTCGGGCGAAATACTGATCAACGGCGAAAAAGCTGAGATCAGAAACCCACGTGATGCACGTAGCTATAACATCGAAACAATCTATCAGACGTTGGCTTTGGCCGATAACTTGGACACCGCCAGCAACCTGTTCTTGGGACGTGAATTGGTGACGCCATTTGGTTTGGTCGATGATGATGCGATGGAAGCAGAAGCACGCGAAATCATGGCGCGGCTGAACCCAAACTTCCAAAAGTTTAACGACCCAGTTTCGGCGCTTTCTGGTGGGCAACGCCAATCAGTTGCCATTGCTCGCGCTGTATATTTCAACGCGCAAATCCTGATCATGGACGAACCAACGGCAGCCCTTGGACCACATGAAACTCAGATGGTTTCCGAACTGATTCAAAAACTAAAAGCCGAGGGTATTGGGATTTTCCTAATCAGTCACGACATCCATGATGTGATGACCCTATGCGATCGTGCCTCGGTTATGAAAAATGGTAAATTGGTTGGGACAGTTGATGTGGACTCTGTCACCGATGATGATCTATTGAGCATGATTATTCTCGGTAAACACCCTCATCAAAAAGAAGCCTAATGACAAACGATCTAACACTCGTAGCTGACGTTGGCGGAACAAATACAAGATTTGCTTTGGCTGACGCTAATGGCATTATAGCAGAGAGTTTTATCAGGTACTCAAATGCGGATGTTGATTGCTTCGTTGAGGCAGCCCAAGAGTATTTTGCAGCTTTGGTCGGGCCAAAGCCAAGTTCAATTTGTATCGCGATTGCTGGGCCTGTTTCCGCTGGAAAAGGTGAGCTGACTAACGGCGATTGGGAGTTTGACACAGAGGTATTGGCGCAATCTTTGGGCCTTGAGCGAGCACATCTTTTGAATGATTTGGTTGCGCTTGGCTATGCATTAGACGTGTTACCTGACCATGTTGTGAAGCAAATTAGTGGTGGTAAACCGCATGGCGATCAAGCTCTTGTTGCGGGCATCGCCACAGGGTTTAACGTCAGCATGTGCCACGCGGGCCACGTGATTGAAGCCGAGTTGGGTCACGCGAGCCTACCAAGCAGCGTTATGGAAGTTTTGCGCGTCGCGGTTGGCGACAAGGCCAGCAGCTTCCACAAAGTTGAAGCGTTGTTTTCAGGTGACGGGCTCGCTGCGTTGCATGTTGCACTTGGTTTCAAGGAAACGAATCCGGCACAAATCACGGCACTAACAAATGAAGAGGGTGCTCAGACGGTCGCTCTTTTCGCGAAGGCCTTGGGCTTGTTCTGTGGGGAAATGGCATTCCAATATATGCCTTTTGCCGGTCTATATTTTAATGGCAGCGTGGCACGCGCGATTATGAATTCGGAAACTGCGGCCAAAGCAATCGCTGCCGAAGCTGGCAAAGATGAAACCTTCTCTGGTCGTTTTGGCCAGGTTCCACTGTACGTGATAACTGAAGATAACGCAGCGTTATATGGCTGTGCGAGGTACGCTCAATCACGGGCTTAAGTCGATCTTTACGTGATGGGTATGGATGTATGTTTTGAAATTGCCCTGATATTTCAATTACCCTAGCCTTCAACGTAATATGACAGAGGATGGGTTATGACACAAAAACCAGTGAACCGCTTATTGGTTTGCGCCACATGCGAACGCGAGAGTGATGTTACCGCACGCCAAGACTGTGCAACATTGCGCAGTGCGATCAAGCTTGCTGGGCTCGGTGATCATATAGAAGTGGAGGCAACGCCATGCCTTGGTGGATGCGTCCATGCCGTGAACATCTCGCTTCAGGGCGAAAAGCGTGGCACCTATGTTTTTGATGGGTTGGATATCAAAGCGTCTGAAACGGAAATCGTTAAGCTGTGTCAGTTGTTTCTTGAGCTAAAGAAGGGCTGGATTGAAGATGCTCGCTCATTGGGAGAGTTACGTAATCGCTTGCGCGCCCGTATCCCAACGATGGATTAATCTGTTGTGTTCATGACCTGAATATTGACCCGCAACGGAACGCCATCAACGCTAAGTTGGCTGTGGTTGTTTGCGTTCAGCGCCACTTCGACCAACACATCACCTTCGGGCAAGTGATCTATGTGGAACCAATCTGCATAGATTCGTGCGACTTTATCACCGTTCACATAGAGATGCGCATGGCCCTCGCCTGTCACATCAGCCGTGCTGGCGTTTTGGGGAGCGAAGGTAAAGTTAGTTTTCTGAATCTGGAGGTTCCAGCCAGACGCTGGATCTTTGAACACCTGCACAGCAAGTGTTGGGGCTGCATCACTTGCAGGTAGGTCGATTGATTTGACTGCTGAATGATCGTGGCCATCGCCATTGTGTCCAGTCGCGTGATCATGGCCGTCAAACGTAACACCATTACCAGCCGCAATTGTGAACCCGATGCCGCCACCAAAGACCAAACCGATCAGGAGCATTGAAAGTCTACGATCCATGTAGTTTTTCCTGTTTGAGAAAGTGGGAAGCGGTGGTTAAGCCACTTCGCCTTCTTTGGTCCAAAAGTATGCACAGAATGCACCGAGGATGACCCAAGCAGCCAATCCGACACTCAGTGCACGAGAAGCAAACAACGCACCGATTTCTGTTGGAACGGGGCCTGTGAATTCAGCGGGTTGTGGTGCACCAATGATGTGGGGCAGCAGAAGCAGCACAATCGCAGCGCCAAGGCCAACCATCGTGAAGTGGAAGGCGATCAACCACATCGCGATTGCAGCTGTCGCAACAGTCGCAAACCACCAGTACTGGCGCAACAACACATCGGCGGCCGCAACACCTGGGACCTCTGGGGGCAATGAAAAGGCAGGTGCAAGGTGCGCTGCGATGAAGCCCATAAGGCCCCAGATCATGCCGTTGCGCAGTGTGATGTCGGCACCACGTTCCTCTGCGACGCCCATAAGCGCCACAAGGATCATCGCATAACCGCAGTAGGTCAGCATGGTGAACAAAACAGATAGGAGGTCGCGCATGGGATCAAACCCACTCACGTCTTGAATTGCCGAAATAGGAGCAGCACCAAAATGCACCAAGTTGCCAGTTTCATAAAGTTCAGCATGCAATAAAACAGGTTGCACAAACGCATACTGCAACAGGGCGATCAACAACCCAGCTGTAGCACCAGCGAACAATGCGCTGGTTACAATGCGTGCAAACATTTTAGTGGCAGGGGAAGCCAGTTGCGTGACGCACGTCGTGTGCAGCATCGTGCAATGCTGCTGCTTGAACGTGGCCAGTGACGGCAATGATGCCTACGCCAAGAATCAATGCGAAAAATGCAGACGCCAAACCTGTGCGGCTGGCTGATGCCTGATCTTCTAAGGTCATAGTTGCTGCAGTCGTCTTCATTGGTCTTCTCCTTACTGTCACACCCGACAGATTTAATTACGTTTCAGCCCGGCAGGTCTCCTGGCTTGCGTCTCATCACGTGGCTTCGACCTTCCCCACCAAATAGGGTGAGTGGCAAATTCGAAACCCGCTCTTCGCATACAGTCGCGGGGGCGGCCTGGGATTTGGTTGACTTAAACCTAACCCAATTCCCTCTTCGTTCATCGACAAAACCGACAAACACCAAGCCCTTTACGTCTACAACCCCATCTGTGAGTCGCACAAGGGACAACTTAATCTCGGAGGCTATTCTGGCCGTTTACGGCGCAATAAGTATGCATCCATGATCCATCCATGTGCGGCGCGCGCTTCCGCACGGGCCGAAATGATCTCGTCTTTGACAAGATCAAGCGGGCCAGAGCGGATGATTTGATTCTCCATCCCTAGATACGCGCCCCACCAGATATCAAAATCTGCACCATTCAGCGTTTGAAATGCGCAGTTGCCATCGAGCATAAAAATGGCGCTGTCAGCACCTTTGGGCCAACCATTCTCGCGTAACTGTCGCCCCGTGGTCACAACAAAGGGTGCCCCTATTTCATTCACAGGGATTGCGTGGGCTGCAGTCAAAACTTGAAGTGTTGTGATCCCCGCAACGACGCGTACCTTTGGGTAGGGTTTGAGACGCGAGGCAATACGCAGCGAACTGTCATAAAGCGATGGGTCGCCCCAGATCAACAACGCCGCGCGTTCAGTGTTACCTGCGGCCTTGATCCACGCATCCGCGATTGCATCATGCCACAGATCCACGTTTTCCAAATAGTCACCATCTGATTTACGCACGGGCAGATCAAATTCGATAATTTGTTGGCCATTGCCCACCACAACCTTCTCAACAATCTGACGGCGCAGATCAGCAAGGTCGGATTTTTCACCGCCCTTGCGGGGGATCAGAATCGTTGTCGCCTCTTGGATTGCGCGTGCGCCTTCAAATGTAAGGTGGTCAGGATTTCCGGTCCCGATACCGATGAGTGTCAGGTTATCCATCGTCGTAATCTGTCGCCAAAGGACCGTATAGGATCAGGGCTGGGTTCGGTGAAAACTCTGCCTGAAGTTCCTTTGCCAATTCAGAAACCGTTGTGCGCTTTAACGACTGTTCCGGTGTGCTGACCGCTTCGGCCAAAAGGGCGGGTGTGTCATGTGGCAAACCATGCGCGATCAATTTCTTAAGCAAGGCCGGAAACGTCCGTTTACCCATGAACACCACGGTTGTTGCCATAGGATCGGCAAGTGCCACAAGATTTGCATCATCAGGTAAAGTGCCGTCCACATCGTGCCCAGTTACGAACTGAACACGACGTGCCGTCATTCGGCGGGTTAGGGGAATGCCGGCGGCGGCCGCAGCGGCACAGGCTGATGGAATGCCGGGAATGATTTCATAAGGAATGCCCGCTTCACGCAGCGCTACAATCTCTTCCTCAAGGCGCCCAAACATTCCGCCATCGCCACTTTTGAGACGGACAACACGAGCGCCTGTTTGCGCATACTCAACCAACAATTGACTGACATGGCTTTGCTTGGGGGATGCGCGGCCTGCACGTTTCCCAACGCCGACCAAATCGGCACCCTTGCCAGCATGTAACAGAATAGGACCGGACGACAGGTCATCAAACAAAACAGCATCTGCTGTCTTCAAACGGTCCACCGCTTTCAAAGTGAGCAATTCAGGATCGCCGGGCCCAGAGCCGACGAAGCTTACAAAACCGGTCATTTAGCTGGCCTCTGCAATCAGGTGAAAGAAGGTGCCCGTGACGTTGCCATTGGTGGAGCCGGTTTCTGGAACTGGGTTGCCTTCTGCGTCCAAGACTTCGGCCAGAGGTGCATCAGGTTCCTCTACAATGGTGGAATAATGGAACTCATGGCCACGCAATGCTTCACCCGTGGCAAACCCAGGCATTGGTGCAATCAAATGCGCTTTGCGGTAGCCAAGGTGGAACTTGCGTTTTTCATAGCTGGTGACAAGGCCAAGAAGGCCTAGCATTTCGTGACTGTTGCCTTCCTTGTCGACCAAGGCTTTACCCAACGCCATGTAGCCGCCACATTCCCCGTGCACAGGACGTGTTTTGGCGTGTTCCATCATCGCTTTGCGAAAGTTAGAAGCTGCTGCCAACGGACCTGCGTGCAATTCTGGGTATCCACCCGGCAACCAAACTAGATTGGCCTTTGTGTCAGGTGCTTCATCGGCAAGTGGTGAGAACGGAATGATTTCCGCCCCATGCGCCCGCCATCCAGCAACTAGGTGCGGGTAGGTGAATGAGAATGCCGCGTCTTGTGCCAACGCAATGCGTTGCGCAGGTGGTTTAGGTAGTTTGCCTGCCGGCAATCGATCGCCACCTGTGGCTGTGGCTTTGATGGCTTCTAAATCCACGTTCTCACGCAGGAAGTTGGCATACCCAGAAATCGCCACTTCAAGGTCGGGATGTTCCACTGCTTGGATTAGTCCAAGGTGGCGTTCAGGCAACGCAAGATCACCGCGGCGGGGCAAGCTTCCCAACACCTTAATACCGTGTTTCTCCATGCCTAAACGGGTCAGGCGTTCGTGGCGCGGTGACGCCACACGGTTTAGGATCACACCTGCAAAATTAAGATCGGGATTGTACTTGGCAAAGCCCAAAGCTGTTGCCGCCGCAGACTGTGCTTGACCACTTACATCAATCACAAGGATCACGCCCCAGCCCATTTTGGCCGCCGTCTCTGCGCTGGTTCCGTGCCCCGTTGCACCCGGTTTCGCAACGCCATCATACAGACCCATGGACCCCTCAGCGATTACGATGTCCGATCCTTCAGCTTGAGCTGAAATCGCGCCCAACAGTGACGGGTTCATCGCCCATGTATCAAAGTTGAAAGAGGGCCGGCCAGCCGCTGCGCGGTGAAACGCAGGGTCAATATAATCAGGACCACTTTTGAAGGGCTGAACGTTCAAACCGTCTTCTGCCAAAGCACGCAGCAGTCCCAACATGACAGTTGTTTTGCCGGTACCAGAACTAGGTGCAGAAATGAGAAGGCCTTTGGGCATATTATTCATCGTCAGGACTCCAGCTGGCCCAAGGGCTGTCAGCGGTTTGAGGGCGATAACGGCGGTCATAGTCTGTCGCGTAAAGACAGCTTTCGTCGAACCCTTCGCCCGCTAAAGCCGGGCCAACAAGGATCAACGCGGTACGTGCAATTTCAGGCGTGACCGTTGCGGCGATGGTGGATAAGGTTGCACGGATGATTTGTTCGTCTGGCCATGAGGCGCGGTAAACAACCGCAACAGGGCAGTCATCACCATAAGATGGGGTAAGGTCAGCAACGACTGTATCAAGGTTCTGGATTGACAGGTGGATCGCCAATGTCGCGCCAGTGGCGGCAAAGTTCTTTAGGCTTTCACCCTCTGGCATTGAGGACGCGCGGCCAGGTGTGCGGGTCAACACAACTGATTGCGCCAACCCAGGCAATGTCAGTTCAGTGCCCAGTGCTGCAGCAGCGGCGGCAAAGGATGGAACACCAGGTGTTACGCTTACCGCAATATTTTCAGCGCGCAGACGGCGCATTTGTTCACCCATTGCAGACCATACAGATAAGTCGCCTGAATGCAGACGCGCCACGTCTTTGCCCGCCTCAGTTGCTGTTTTTATGGTGGTGATGATGGTATCAAGGTCCATCGCTGCGGTATTAATGATCTTAGCGTCGGCAGGGCAGTGGCCCAAAATTTCTTGTGGAACCAGTGATCCTGCGTATAGGCAGACAGGGCATGCCGCGATGATGTCGCGGCCACGCAGGGTCAAAAGATCAGCGGCACCGGGGCCTGCGCCAATGAAGTGTACAGTCATGATTTGGATCCTTGGGCGATGGCACAGGTTGCCATACGGTCATTAGAAATGGAACGGGGTGCCAGCAACTTTGCGTCATTGCTCAAAGCGGCGAGGGCAGCTGCCTCTGCCATGCTACCCGTGTCACGGTGGGTTTGGCTGGCTTTTGATTGGGTATGGGTTTCGATTTGGTTTAGCGCAGACGCGTCAATTGAAATGATCGGTGCACCAATTGTTTCGGCAAAATCAATGAATACTGCAGTTGTTGATTTGTCTTCGGCCGTCGCAATAGCATCTACCGCGTTAACGCCCGCTTCGCTGAAGGCAGAGGTTAAGCTGTCGATGGTCGCGTTGCTGCGAAACCCAAACCCTGCAACGATCATCGTGTCACGCTCCACTGGACAATGGGATAGGCGCTAGACCAACCACGTTTTGTACCAAGAGGTTTGGAGTTGGCGATTTCGATGCGCATCAACTCACCGCCTTTGGCGGCATGCGCTTGCGCAACAATTACCTCAGATTCTAGGGTCACGGCATTTGTTACGAAACGGCAACCGACCGGCATGATATTCCAAAGAGCATCTAGCAACTCTTGGGTTAGACCACCGCCAACAAACACAACGTCTGGTGCGGGTAGATCGTCTAACACGTCTATTGATTTGGCGGTAATAACGTCTAAACGTTCCACCCCCAACGTCATAGAATTACGCGCAGCGCGTGCGGCACGTTCAGAGATTGCTTCTACTGCAGTGGCGGTGACAGATGGATGACTTAGCAACCATTCAATGGCAATTGAACCAGACCCTGTACCAAGGTCCCAAAGGTGTTCACCAAATTTTGGCGCAAGAGCAGACAATGTGAGGGCACGAATAGGGCGCTTTGTGATCTGCCCATCATTGGCAAATAGCGCATCGTCTTTGCCTGATGCTTTGCTGATCGCAGGACCACTGCCCTTGATATCAATCGCTACACATACTGGATGCTGAACTACCTCACTGAGTTGATCAAACGCGGTGACGCGCTCGCGTGGACCACCAAGGGCTTCCAAAACTGTCAAATCACTGCCGCCAAAACCGTTGTTTGAAATGTAACTATTCAGCTCCTGCACAGCCGCGCCATCGCGCAAAAGCGCGATACACCGCTGACCTGTGGAGAGATGTGCGCGCAGACGCGATAATGGTGTTGCATGTAGTCCAAGGCAAAGAGTGTTTTCTAACGTCCACCCCATCTGAGCTGCAGCCAGTGAAAAGGTCGCGGGTCCTGCGATCGAAGTCCATTCATCCTGGTGTAAATGACGGGCGAAAACACTGCCTGCACCAAACCAAAACGGATCGCCAGAGGCCAAGGTGACAACGCGTTTGCCTCGCAACTCCAAAAGCTGTGCAATACCATCGGCAAAGGGAACTGGCCAAGTGATCAACGCAGCATCAATCGCAGGCAGCAATGATAAATGGCGTGCGGCCCCCATAACGATTTCAGCGCTTTGAAGCGCCTTGAGGCTTGCAGGCGTCATGGCATTTGGTCCATCTTCGCCCAAGCCCAAAATGGTCAACCAAGGGACATTAGACATGACAGATCACCTGCTTATTCTTGGCGGCACCACAGAGGCCACGGGTTTGGCCCTTGTTCTGCATGACGCTGGCATGAACGCTACGTTTTCCTACGCGGGTCGTGTTGCACGCCCCAAACGCCAACCTTTGCCTACGCGCATTGGTGGTTTTGGTGGTGTTGAGGGATTGGCCAAATACATTGTTGAAAACGCTATCACGCATGTGGTCGATGCGACCCATCCGTTCGCTGCCCAAATGAGTATGAACGCGGTTGCCGCGTGTGCGCAAACGAATGCGCAACTGCTGGCATTGACGCGACCCAAGTGGGTTGCGCAAACGGGCGATCAGTGGCGACATGTTGCGGATATTAATAGTGCTGTTGCCGTGCTGAGCGGCACTGTGCAAAACGTGATGTTGGCGATTGGCCGCATGCATTTGGACGCCTTTGCGCCGTGCCCGCAGCATCAATACCTGTTGCGCGTTGTGGATGCCCCAAGTGGCGAAGTGCCATTGCCAAACCGTAGTATTATCGTTGATCAAGGGCCCTTTAGCGTCGAGAACGACATTGCCTTGATGCGGGATCATAAGATCGAATTGGTTGTTGCTAAAAATGCTGGGGGCAGTGGAGCACGCGCTAAGATTGACGCGGCCCGCGCCTTGAATATTCCGATCATTATGATCGACCGTCCGTACATCCCCGCGCGCCCAGAAGTGGGAACTGCACAAGAGGTTTTGGACTGGCTGGCTCATTTGGCAAGCGATCTTGGAGTGTAAACAATCGGGCCAATCTCGCGCTCAATAATGCGCGTTTGGCTGGAGCCCACCAAAACCATCGTGCGCATGTCTGCCATGTCTGGCGTGGTTTGTGACAGTGGTACAATCTTGATCGTTTCATCAGGGCGCGACACGTTACGGGCGAAGATAACGGGACGATCATCACCACAGGCATCTTTGAGAATTTCAAGTGTGCGCTCAAACCCTTCGGGTCGTGATTTGCTGCGTGGGTTATAGAAGGCCATAGCAAAATCAGCTTCGGCCGCTAGGCGCAACCGTTTTTCGATGATGGACCATGGTTTAAGATTATCACTTAAATTAATGGCGCAGAAATCGTGGCCAAGGGGCGCACCGGCACGTGCAGATGCAGCCAACATTGCAGTGATGCCGGGCAGAACGTTGATATCAATGTTCAGCCAATCCTCAGGCCCGTTTTCAAGCGCTTCAAAAACAGCGGCAGCCATTGCAAACACACCGGGGTCACCGGATGAAACGACGACGACATGTTTCCCCTCAAGCGCCATTTCCAGTGCATGTTGGGAGCGGTCAATCTCGACGCGGTTGTCACTGCCGTGGCGCGTTAGACCTTCGCGCGGCGCAATGCGATCCACATAGGGAAAGTAGCCAACAATGTCGGTCGCTTTGGCCAAGGCGTCAGTGACTTGCGGTGTGACAAGATAATCATCACCTGGTCCAATACCAGCTATGACAACGCTACCGCTCATGGACGGCGACCCTGACCGTGAACCACGATGATTGAGAAGTAAGGCGTCACTTTTTCACCTGCTTCGCTTAGCTTGCTGACGGTTTGGTTTGGCATCGTTGCGAACTCTACAATCCATGCGTCATCGAATCTTCCAGCAGTGCGCAGTGCACTACGCACTTTCTCAATGTTGCGGCCAATTTTCATCACGACCAATGCGTTTGTGTCTGCCATGCGGCGGGACAACTCGTCTTCGGGCAGGGTGCCCATCAGAACGGTCAAAACATCATCGCCCCAGGTGATTGGATGACCCGTGGCCGTCCACGCGCCCGACATACCAGTGATCGCAGGAACCACATCAACAGGCACGTCATTTTTCAGGCGTTCATACATGTGCATGAACGAACCGTAGAAAAACGGATCACCTTCACACAAGACAACAACGTCTTCGCCAGATTGGGCGAGGGTGCGCAGATGTGCCGCGCAATCTTCGTAGAACGCAGAGAGGATTTCGTTGTAACGCGGATCACTCAGCGGAATTTCAGTGGTGACTGGGTATTCCATCGCGAATTCGATGACGCCCTCGGGCAGCATTGGTTCAGCTATCTGTCGGGATTGTCCTTTGCGTCCTGCCTTGCGGAAAAACGCAACATGTTTGGCGTTGCGCACCAAGCGGTCAGATTTCACGCTTAACAAATCAGGATCACCTGGGCCAAGGCCGACGCCGTATATTGTACCCGTGCTCATTCTGCACGGCTCGCAATAGCATTGATCGCGGCAACCGTGATTGCGGACCCGCCCAAGCGGCCTTCAACAATGGCCCATGGCAATGGGTTCGCTTCGCGCAACGCTTCTTTGCTTTCTGCGGCACCGATGAAACCAACAGGGCACCCGATGATAGCGGCGGGACGTGGACAGTTGGGGTCTTCTAACATGTTCAACAAATGGAACAGTGCGGTTGGTGCATTGCCAATAGCGACCAATGCGCCCTCAAGGTGTGGACGCCACAAATCAAGCGCTGCAGCGGAGCGCGTATTGGACATCTCTTTGGCCATGTCAGGAACCCGTGGATCACGCAGGGTACAGATCACTTCATTGTCTGCAGGCAGACGTTTGCGCGTAACACCCTCGGACACCATGTAGGCATCGCACAGGATCGGCGCGCCATTTTGCAATGCGGCGCGGGCTGCTGGGCCGAAGGTATCTGAAAAGTGCACATGTTGTGCTAGATCAACCATGCCAGCGGCATGGATCATGCGTACTGCGATACTTTCGTGATTGTCATCAAAACGAGCTAAATCGGCTTCTGCCCTGATGGTGGCAAAGCTGCCTTTGTAGATGGTCGCGCCATCGGTCTCATAGGTGTATGGCATCAGTGGCGTCCTAATTCGTTGATCACGGCGTCTATAACAGAGTCTGGTTTGATCCCTTGCAGCACTGGCACATCCCACGAAACCCCGTTCAAAACAAGGTCAAAGCCGCCGTTCTGCCCTACAAGCACGACATCCGCATTGCGCGGTCGCGCACAACCTTTGGTACAGCCCGATACATGTAATGACCGACCATTAAGATGTGGGGTGATTGCATGTGCAATGGCGCGGGTGCTTTGTTGGGTGGCGGTGCAAGCTGGTGCACCGGGGCAGGCATCTACGCCAAGTTCAGGTGCGTCTGGTGTGGTGATAAAGCTGGTTTCTCCGGCGTCTAACTCGCCGCTCAGAAGAAACATGCGTGAATGCGTGAGCGTCAGTGTTGAAGTTGAGTTTGAAGCCAATAATGCGCATAATTCTTTGGTGGGTAAGCTGCCAAATGGTGCACCAAAAACGCGCCCTTGGGGCAATTGTGCGGGCACAAGTTGTGCAGCAGGCTTATGAGAGGTTTCGCGCGCGAAACGAAGGGGCAAAGGCACTGACCCAAGATGTGCGGCCATGCGCCGTATATCGTTGTCGCGGGTTTGTGCGAACCAACGTGCGATGCTTATTAGTTCGTTAATTGCGGTGTCTGCAGAGACAGCCACGCCAAGGGGGGAACCATCGGCGCGAATGATCAACCCACAGGGGCCTGTTTCGATCCGGATATCGGCCGGTGCATCGCTAAGTTGGGGCGGTCCATCGGCATCGATGGCAAAGCCGAATTTACCTGGTAACTCTGGAAGTTCAGCTAGGCGTTCTGTGAGCTCAAGTGCGAGGCGCGCCGTCAGGCCATCAGTTGATCGCAGAGCTGCACATATGATGTTGCGCCGCGCCTCAAGTTCAGGGGTTTCATCAAGCAGGTCTAGCGCAAGCAATGCATCAACAACCGCTTGATGATTGTGTGGTTTGATCCCGCGTAGTTGCAAGTTAGCGCGATTGGTGAGATCGATGATACCGTTGCCAAAGGTCGCAGATACGTCGCAAAGCCCAAGCGCCTGTGTATTGGAAAGCTGCCCCAAGCGTGGCCGCACCCGCATGATTAACCCATCACCAGATTGCATGGGGCGCAAGGCACCGGGGCACCAGCCTTTTACTTCGGGGCCACTCACGGCAACCGTTCCAATTCAGCGGCAATCGAATTGCGCCGCGTGTTCCATAAGCCAGCGTCATGTAGCGCGTTGAAACGATCACGCATGGCTGCAAGGGCTTCGGGGTTTGCATCCTCTAGGAATGAAACAACGCTGTCTTCGCCAAGGGTGGCGTCATAATAAAGATCGAATAGGTGGGCCGGGACCACTTGGGCCAGATGTGCGAATGCAGCCATGTGATCCAAGGTTGCTGCAATTTCAGCAGCGCCGCGAAAACCGTGACGTTGCATGCCGACAATCCAGTCGGAATTGGCTGCGCGGGCGTGGACAACGCGGGCGATTTCCTCGGATAAGGTCCGTGCACGGGGTTTGCCTGCAACGGTGTTGTCGAGGTGATACAGCTTGATGTCGCCACCACCCATGGCGGCCTTTGCAGCCGCAAAGCCCGCCTCATGAGTGGCGTAATCAACGGCAAGTAACAGATCAGTTTCAGGCAAATCCTGTGGATGAACAAAGCTGTCAGCTGCCGCAACGCGGGCTTTGATGCCCTCTGCGTTCAGTGTGATGTTTTGACCGTCCAGCGCATATGAGCTGGCCTTTAGCCATGCAGCGCCTGCAGCAGCGCGGCTTTCCTCGTCATAGGTTTCCACCAATGCTCCCATGCCAAGGCCGTAGCTGGCAGGGGCCGGGCCAAATACGCGGTCTTCGGCGTCTTTGCCAGCATATGGGTTCCAGTCGGCGGCTTCGTCACGTTTGGACAGGGCGCGGATGGCTTGGGAAAATAGGGCTGAGAGGGTTGGGAACACATCGCGAAACAGGCCGGAAACGCGCAGGGTGACATCTAGGCGTGGGCGTTCCAGTTCAGTGATCGGTATGATTTCAATTCCAGAAACCCGTTCCGATCCTTCATCCCAAACGGGTTTCACACCCAGTAGATGTAACGCCATCGCAAATTCTTCGCCAGCGGTGCGCATGGTGGCGGACCCCCACAGGTCGACGATCAATCCTTTGGGCCAATCGCCTTCTTCCTGCAGGTGACGGCGCACCAGTTCTTCGGCCAGTTTGACGCCTTGGGTATATGCAGAACGTGTGGGTATTGATCGCGGATCGGTCGTGAATAAATTGCGCCCTGTTGGCAGCACATCGGTGCGGCCACGGTAGGGCGATCCCGATGGTCCTGCGTCAATCCGTTTGCCAGCAAGCGCATCAAGCAGTCCGGTTTGTTCGCCTTGTGCAGATTGCGTTGCATCAAAGGTGCCTGAGACAACGGGTGCTCGGCCATAGATATGCAGGCCGTCGCCAAACTGGCTTTCTTTGATGTCACAGACAAAACGGTCGATGCGGGTTAACGCCTCTGCGGTAGAGGTGGCCGTATCTAGACCCAGATCAGCCTCAACGCCGATGGCTTGGGCTTCTGAACGAATGTCAGCCTGCAAGCGGTCGCGGCGGCGGGGGTCTAATCCGTCGGCGTTCGAGAACTCATCCAGCAGGGTTTCAAGTCGCAAAAACTGGTCAGGGGTTTTACTGTCCTTCATCGGCGGTGGGACGTGCCCCAAGGTGACAGCGCCAATGCGCCGCTTTGCTTGGGCGGCTTCGCCGGGGTCATTAACGATGAACGGATAGATAACGGGCAGATCAGCAATCAAGGCTTCGGGCCAGCATTCATCTGACAGGGCAACCGATTTACCTGGAAGCCATTCTAATGTGCCGTGGGCACCGACGTGGATCAGCGCATCGGCTTTGATCGCATAGCGCAACCAAAGATAAAACGCGACATAGCCATGGCGCGGGACACGGGCGAGGTCGTGGTAATCGTCCACACGCACATCGCGCTCGCCTCGTTCTGGCTGCAACGCGATCAGCGCCGCGCCCCTGCGGGTGGCGGAAAAGTGTAGCGCACAATCGCGAAACGCCGGATCGTCAGAGGGGTTGCCCCATGCGTTTGATAGGGCGTCTTGCAATGTTTGCGGCAACGTTTGCAGCGCGGCCTGATAATCGGCTAGAGGCCATGCGATGGTTTCGGTCCCTAGGCTGGCTTCAAGTGGCGCAGCACTTTGGGTTGTCCATCCTGCATCGTTTAGGTCATCGAGAATAGCATCGGTTGAAGCTATAGCATCCAACCCAACGGCGTGCGCCATTTGCCAGTCTTTGCCTGGATAGGTGGAGAGGACGATTGCGGGTGTCAGATCGGCGTTGTTGTTTTGCCCAAGTGTAATCCACCGGATGACACGTTTCGTGATTGCCTCAATCCGTGGGGGTTCAACACGGTGGGCAAAACGGGCAAATTGCAGGTTGTGGTCTTTTTTGCGCGGCTCTTTAAAAGAGGTGACGCCCGAAAAAATGCGGCCGTCTACTTCTGGCAGGACGACGTGCATGGCGAGGTCTGTGGGGGAAAGCCCGCGTTCTTCTTCATCCCAGGCTTTGCGCCGTGATGTGGAAAGGGCAACTTGGAAAACAGAAACGCCGGCCGCGTCTAAAGGAGAGGTGCCGTCAGCTCCTTTGCCGGAAAACGAAGTGGCGTTGACAATCGCATCAGGCTTTAGCGCAAGGGTTTGTCGGCGCAGCCAAGTGGCGGCGTCTGGTGCCTTTAGAGATGGTGCAAACAGCGCGACGACATCGCAACCCTTTGCCCTAAGGCTTTCGAACAGGGCTGTGATGGGGGCCATATCCGCAGAAGTGAGATAGGCGCGGTAAAAACTGATGAGGACACGGGGTTTTTCGCTGTCCGGGGCAAAGGCGGCAACAGGACAGGTTACGCCGTGTTCAGGTGTCCATGCACCAACGCTAGGTACGCCTTTTGCACCGCGCACTGGACCAGCATAAAGACCAGCAGCAAGGGACAATTGCGCAAGGGCTGCTTGGGCTGCCACTTCACCACCTTGATCACACAGGTGGGATAGGCGGCGCAGGGTTGAGACAGGAAGAGTTGAGACCTCATCAAGCCGTGTATCTGTTCGGCCATCCGCAGGGAGCACAGCCAAAGCAATGCCCTTTGCGCGACACAGGGCTTCAACTTGTTGCAGGCCATATGACCAGTAGGCGTACCCGCCGATCAAACGGATCAGGATACCTTTTGCACCCTCAAGGGTTTGTTCAACATAGGTATCAACGGACAGCGGATGTTTTAGAGCTGTCAAATTGGCAAGGCGTAGGGTTGGCAGTTTACCATCCCCACGATGCCAGCCTGCCGCGAAGGCACCAAGGTCACTGTCGGAGAAGGACAACACCACAAGATCCGCAGGCGATTGCTGCAGATCAAATGGGGTTTCTGATTCCTCTAACCCGTGGCTTTCGCGAAAGACGACGTGCATGTCAGCTTAGTCGACAAGCGCTGCGCGGATTGCGTCAGGGTTCACGTGGTCATGTTCAGCAATTACAACCAAACGGCCGCGGCGCTCTGTTGTGCCCCAAGGTTGGTCGTATTGCTGACGCACGCGGGCACCAACGGCTTGCACCAACAGACGCATTGGTTTCCCTTTGACGGCGGCATATCCTTTGACGCGTAGGATGTTCTGATCCTTGGCCATGGCTTCAATGCGTGCGACCAAGTCTGCAGGATCTGCGATTTCAGGAATGTCGACCACGATAGATTCAAAATCATCATGTTCGTGATCATCATGCCCATCGTGGTGTGATGGTCGTGCGTCCATGTCGTCTTCGGCTGCGGCCGCTAGGCCAAGGATCACGCGGGGATCAACAACACCTTCAGAGATTTCAACGATTGGAATTGGACGAGGCGATTCAGCTTCGATGACAGAGCGGGCTTTTGCGATGCCATCGGCACCAGCAAGATCAGTCTTAGTCAACAGAATGATGTCAGCGCAGCTGATTTGATCCTCGAACACTTCGGACAATGGGGTTTCATGATCCAGTGAATCGTCTGCCTCGCGCTGGGCGTCAACCGCTGCAACGTTTGGCGCGAAGCGGCCATCGGCCACGGCTTCGGCATCGGCCAAGGCGATTACACCATCTACGGTAATTTTGGAACGGATGTCAGGCCAATCGAAGGCTTTCAACAGCGGCTTTGGTAAGGCCAAGCCTGATGTCTCGATAAGGATGTGATCAGGGCGCGGCTTTAGCGCCATTAAGGCCTCGATCGTTGGAATGAAATCGTCAGCCACAGTGCAGCAGATGCAACCGTTGGACAGCTCCATGATGTTTTCGGCTGGGCAATCAGGGATCGCGCAGGATTTCAGGATTTCACCGTCGACACCGACATCGCCAAATTCGTTGACGACCACTGCCAACCGTTTGCCCTGTGGGTTTTGAATAAGGTGACGGATGAGGGTGGTTTTACCCGCACCCAAGAAACCAGTGATTACTGTGACGGGAAGTTTGGCGAGATCGCTCATTTGGCAGCATCCTGTGGCAAATTAAGTGGTGGGATTCGGGCAACGCAGTTCTTGCGGAAGTGTTCAGGGCGTTCGCGCCAAGGTACAAACCCGTCAGCGGCATTGTAGTAGCGGGTAACGCCATCTGTGATGATTTCGACCTGCGTTTCTGGGTCTAGGTTACCATAAACATAAGCATAGCGATTTCCGCCGCGCATCATGATGTTGCAGCCGCCTTGGCAGTTTGTGAAACATTCAACGGCACGTACGGTCACGTGTTCCGGCAAATCTTGTTCCAACATGGCTTTGTGCAGTAGATTGCCAGGGCGAAAAGCGTCGTCTTCAATGGCTTGGCCCATCTTGCAAGTCGTACAGACCAGCAATTCAACAGGTTCTAAAATACTTGTATCAGTCATTCTTTTGGCCTCAAATTTAGAGGGAAAGAGTTGGGCCATCCGAAACCCCGCGCATGGGGACCCGCATGCCCGGAACACCCCGTCCGGTTCACATAACGTCGATGCTGGCAGGTCTCCCGGCTTGCGGATCTGAGATTTCTCTCGCGGTATGTCCGACCTTCCCGATCTTGCGATCAGTGGTGTTGGGCAACCTCTCCGGTCACGGTCGCGGGGGCGGCTGCGTTTCGGGGAAAATATTTCCCGTATCGCATTCCCTTTTCACCTGATTTAACACAGGCACCAGCAAGGATTGGTTTGCGCCCGTCCCCCCATATTGTCAAGCATTTGCGGAGCCCCACATGACCGACGAAAACACACGCCACACCGAGAAAATGAAAAAGATCAAATCGGCCCGTGATCGCATGATGGAGACCAAGACCGAAGAGAAGGGCCTGATCGTTGTCCACACGGGGCCAGGCAAAGGCAAATCATCCAGTGGTTTCGGCATGATAATGCGCTGCATCGCCCATGAAATGCCCTGTGCCGTTGTCCAGTTCATCAAGGGAAACTGGGCAACTGGTGAGCGTACATTTTTAACGGAACGCTTTGCGGACGAGTGCAAATTTATTGTCTCTGGTGAGGGCTTCACATGGGAAACCCAAGACCGTGAACGTGACATCGCAGCGGCGCGTGCGGGATGGGTAAAGGCCAAGGAAGTGATTCTGGACCCAAAGATTGATTTCGTGCTGCTGGACGAGATCAATATCGCGTTGCGCAATGACTATTTGGACATTGATGAAGTCGTCGAGTTCTTGCAGACTGAAAAGCCATTCATGACCCACGTTGTTTTAACGGGGCGAAACGCGAAAGAAGAGTTGATCGAAGCCGCGGATATGGTCACGGAAATGGGCAACGTGAAGCATCCTTTCCGTGATGGGATCAAGGCACAAAAGGGCGTTGAGTTTTAAAACATAGCCTAACAACTATTGCACCAAGCGATATCCGCATTTCAACCTTGCTGGCATCGCATCCTCGGCATCGTAAGCTATGTCAAATTAGCCAATTATTCGATGTTGTTTGAGTGCTGTCAGTTTGGGCTTCAGGCGAAGGAAGCTACGAGAGAGGTAACGACAGCAATGCTGCCAGCGATGACCAAGCAAGCCGGATCTTGGAAATGGTGATCGTAACCATATAAGGCGCTGACGGAGGAAAGTGCAGTGATCAAAAAGGATGCGGCGACAATCGCCGCTGATCCTAGCAAAGCTGCAGTGACGACGTTGGTGAAAATGTTGGGTATGTTAATGTTCATTTTCCACTCCTGCTTAAATAATTAAGAAGTAAGGTAACATATTTTTGTTTGTTTACATATATTAATGCATTTTTTTACCTGAAAATCTGTTTTTTTAAAACAGGTTGAAATGGGTAAGCGTTAACCTGATACAAGGGTAAGCGCTGACCCAATGACTAACGAACGGGAATAAAATGAAGTCAATAATGATCCAAGGTACTGGCTCAAATGTCGGGAAATCGATGCTTGTAGCGGGCCTGTGTCGTGCTGCTAAAAGACGTGGTTTATCCGTTGCTCCGTTCAAGCCGCAGAACATGTCGAACAACGCCGCTGTGACGATGGATGGAGGCGAAATTGGACGCGCACAGGCCTTGCAGGCTTTGGCTTGCGGGATTTTGCCACACACAGATATGAATCCCGTTTTATTAAAGCCAGAGTCCGAGGTTGGCTCCCAAGTTGTCGTTCAGGGTCGGCGCATTGCGACTGTCAAAGCGCGTGAATATACGAAGTTAAAACCAACACTTATGGCCTCGGTTTTAGAAAGTTTTAAGCGTCTGAAATCTCAATACGATCTGGTTGTTGTCGAAGGCGCGGGCAGTCCGGCCGAAATCAACCTAAGGGTAGGTGATATTGCCAATATGGGCTTTGCTGAAGCGGCGAATGTACCTGTGATCTTGTGTGGAGACATCGATCGAGGTGGCGTAATCGCCCAAGTTGTCGGCACACAAGCGGTCATGGATTCGGATGACAATGGCCGTGTCGTTGGTTTCATGATTAACAAGTTTCGCGGTGACCCCAGCCTGTTTGATGACGGATACGAAATGATTAGCGATCACACGAGTTGGCGTGGTTTTGGAGTTGTGCCGTGGTTCAAGGATGCGTGGCGTCTACCTGCCGAAGATGCGCTTGATATTTCGTCAGGTCCGCAGGACGGCACATTCAAAGTGGTTTGTTTGACCCTGTCACGGGTTGCGAACTTTGATGATATGGACCCGTTGGCCCAAGAACCAAATGTTTCGCTTGTGATGTTGAAGGCTGGCGACGTCATTCCTGCTGACGCTGATCTGGTTATCGTACCAGGCAGTAAGTCAACCCGTGGCGATCTTGCCTACCTTCGCGCGCAAGGCTGGGATGTGGATTTGGCTGGGCACCATCGGCGTGGTGGTCATGTGTTGGGCATTTGTGGCGGTTACCAAATGCTGGGCCAAGTGATCAGTGACCCTGACGGGATCGAAGGGACTGCAGGGGACAGTGCCGGCCTTGGTTTGTTGGATGTTGTCACGCAGATGACGGGCGACAAACGTCTAACTTCGGTTCATGCTGTGCACGCTGACACAGAGTTGCCGTTTGAGGGGTATGAGATCCACATCGGGCGAACTGCGGGGCCTGATAGCGCGCGTCCTTTTGCGCATGTTGACGGTCAACCCGAGGGGGCACAATCCAGTGATGGGCGTGTCATGGGCAGCTACCTGCATGGGATGTTCAGCAATGATGCGTGGCGCTGTGCATTTCTAAATCGTTTGGGTGTGACTGCGTTGGGCAGTTACAGTTCAGGTGTTGAACAGACGCTGGATGACTTGGCCGATCACGTTGAGACATTTCTGGATGTTGAGGGAATACTGCAAGCCGCGAGTTAGAAACTTGCCGTTTGATTGGCACCATGCCATCGTTTAGAAAATACAATCTTTGAAAGACCAATGAATGCCTAAATTAAAGATTTCATCGGCTGATATGGTTGCTTCCGCGCGCGCACGTATCAAAGAAATTGAGACACCAGACTTAATTGTAATGTTGGATGACCCGTCAGTGATCGTCGTCGATATCCGTGACATTCGTGAGCGCCAACGTGGCCTCATTCCAGGCAGCTTTCACGCCCCGCGCGGCATGATCGAGTTTTGGGTGGATCCCGATAGCCCCTATTTCAAACCGATCTTTGGTGAAAATAAAACCTTTGTCTTTCATTGCGCATCTGGCTGGCGCTCTGCGATTACAACAGCCACCCTCCAAGACATGGGGTTTGAAGCGGCGCATTTGAAAGAAGGTTTTTCAACTTGGGCAGAACAAGGCGGTCCAGTTGAGATACCAACGCCCAAAGCAGGAACTGCGAAATGAGCAAACTTACAGATATAGCCCCACGCGACTTCTCGCTGCATCCACCGCGCATTGCGCTTGATTATCGCTCAAGCCTAAGCCGGGGTCCAATCCACAAACCGATTGTTTTCGCGACAACGATGACTGAGGCGACGGGACCAACATTCGGGCATGATGTTTTGGGGCCAAACGATCATGATCTTTTGATCAACCACGCGGTTGCTGGTGGGTTAGTAATTGGCCCACGCATTATGGTACACGGTGTGTTGCGTGATGGCGATGGTCGGCCTGTGCCGAACGCCTTGATCGAGGTGTGGCAAGCGAATGCAGGTGGACGTTATCGCCACAAGAAGGATGCCTACCTTGCTCCACTTGATCCTAACTTTGGTGGCTGTGGTCGTGTGATTACCAGTGAAGATGGCAGCTATTCATTCCGCACGGTTCAGCCAGGTGCCTATCCTTGGCCCAATGGTGGCAATGATTGGCGGCCCGCGCATATCCACTTTTCTGTCTTTGGCATGGCTTTTTCCCAACGCTTGATCACACAAATGTATTTTGAGGGCGACCCCCACATTGCGCTTTGCCCGATTGCCCAATCGATCCCTGATGCTGCGGCGATTGATCGTTTGACGGCGCGTTTGGATATGGATGCCACGGTGCCGATGGATATTCGGGCCTTCCGCTTTGATATCGTGTTGCGTGGACGCGGTGCGACTTTGTTTGAAAACCAGTTGGAGGGCACATAATGGCGAAGCTACCAGAAAGCGCGTCCCAAACTGCGGGTCCATATGTTCACATCGGTTGCGTCCCGGAGTTTGCTGGACTTGAACGCGGCTATCAAAGCCAACTGGGCACAAGTTTGCGAGCCGATTTGACGGGCGATCCTATCACTGTTCGAGGTCGCATTATTGATGGGATGGGTGATCCTGTTCTCGATGGTTTGGTTGAGATTTGGCAACCTGACGGCGCGGGCACGTTCCACAAAAACGGCAAAGGGTTTGGTCGTGCGCCATCTGATGCTGAAACTGGTGAGTTTGTTATCGAGACCGTCATGCCCGGTGCCGTCATTGATCAAAACGGCACTTTGCAGTCCCCGCATCTTGCATTGTGGATTGTTGCGCGCGGGATCAATGTAGGACTGCACACGCGGGCTTACTTCGCAGAAAACGTGGCTGACGATGATCCAATATTGTCTATGATTGAGCCGACACGTCGCACGACGTTGATCGCGCAAAAAGGTTCAAACGGATATCAGTTGGATATCCACCTTCAAGGTGAAAACGAAACGGTGTTCTTTGATGTCTGAAGTTGCTGGAAAACCCTGCATCCTATGCTGTGCAATCACAGGATCGGTGCCAACGAAGGCAGCTAACCCTGCTGTCCCAACCAGCATTTCTGAACAAATAGAAAGTAGCCATGCCGCCGCTGAAGCAGGGGCCAGCATCATCCATGCCCACGTGCGTAACGCTGACGAAACACCCAGCAGTGACCCTGACAAATTTGCAGAGCTGCAGGAGGGGTTAAAGAAACATTGTCCTGACGTGATTATCCAGTTCTCGACAGGTGGCCGTTCTGGTGCAGGACAAGAGCGTGGCAGTATGTTGTCTTTGCGCCCTGACATGGCATCCTTGTCTGTTGGCTCAAACAACTTCCCATCACGGGTTTATGAAAACCCACCTCAGCTGGTGTCGTGGTTGGCATCTGAAATGGTGAAGTATGAAGTTATGCCTGAGATTGAAGCGTTTGATTTGAGCCACATCTTAAAAGCGATTGAAATGGAGCAGGCGGGCTTGATCCATAATCGTTTGTACATTCAATTCGTGATGGGTGTGAAAAACGCGATGCCTGCGGATAAAACGGTCTTTGATTTTTACGTGAAGATGATGGCAGACCGCGCCCCTGATGCACCTTGGTGCGCTGCAGGGATCGGGCCAAACCAGATCGCTGTGAACGAGTGGGCTATTGCGGCAGGTGGCCATACGCGCGCTGGCTTGGAAGATAATGTGCGCCTAAATCGCGAAACACTTGCACCGTCGAATGCGGCATTGATCGCGCGTGCTGCTGACGTGTGCGCGCGCTATGAACGTCCTGTGGCAACACCACTCGAAGCGCGCGCACTGTTAGGCCTGTAATTGTTATACCCTAATAGTTTGGTCGCTTAGGTGACCAAACCACGCTGCTGAAACTGCTCTTCTTTCCACGTTTCGTTGTTCAAAATGTCTTCGAGACTCGAAACAGCGCGCAGGATATCGTTTTCGTCATTGAACAGTGGCGCAATGCCAAAGCGCATAATGTTGGGCGCGCGGAAGTCTCCGATTACTTTTTGTGCGATCAACGCCTGCATGCATGCAAAACCATGTTCGAATTCAAACGAAACATGACTGCCGCGTTGATCCGCATTGCGTGGGCTGGCTAGGGTCACGCCTGCGCAACGCTTTTCAACCTCTGCGATGAACAGCTCTGACAATTCGATTGAGCGTGCGCGCACATCATTCATGTCTGCGTGGTCCCACACGTCTAGAGCCGCGGACAGCAGGCTGAAGGCTGCAATGGAGGGTGTGCCAATACGCAATCGTTCAATATTTTCTGCTGGGCGGTATGACAGATCAAATGCGAATGGGGCGGCGTGGCCGTGCCATCCTGCTAGGGCTGGCTCAACATCGTTATGAAGGCGTTCTGCGACATAGATGAATGCGGGGGCACCGGGGCCACCGTTGAGAAATTTATAGGTACAACCGATCGCAAAATCAGCATCTGCTGTAATAACATCTACAGGTACGGCACCTGCTGAGTGTGCCAAATCCCAAACAACGATCGCGCCAACGGAATGTGCCTTGGCGATGATCTGTGCCATGTCGTGTTTGTAACCAGTGCGGTAATCCACCTCGGTCAGCATGACCACGGCAACTGTTTCATCGATCTGCGCCATAGCGTCCAATGGATCAGGTGTGCGCAAGTCGTAACCATCATTCTTTAGCTTCATCAGCCCTTCGACCATATAGAGGTCAGTGGGGAAGTTTCCGTTGTCGGACAGGATCACACGACGATCCGGAACCAGTGCAAGACCCGCCGCAACCGCCTGAAACACTTTGATCGACAATGTGTCGCCTAAAACGGTTGTCCCCTCTGGCGCGCCAATTAATTTGCCCACGCGGTCGCCGATGGTATTAGTTTGTGTGAACCATCCCTTGGTGTTCCACCCCTTGACCAACTCCGTCTTCCATTCGTCATTTAGGAAGTTCACGATTGAAGCCTCACAGCCGCGCGGCATTGGCCCCAATGAGTTGCCATTGAGGTAAGTCATTCCTTCGGGAATGTGGAACATTGCGCGGGTTTTGCTGAAATCGGTCATGGGCTTGTCCTTTGGGCTGGGGCATCCGCCCACGTGCTGCGTTGAACAAGTGCTACAAAGTTGTTTGACTATTATCAATTCGCAATGTCGTCTATCAGACGATCAGACGATCTTAAATGCAGCTCTAATTTGGGCATCTTGATCAGCATTAAGGTATTCAGGGTGATGGCTGTCCAATACCCTCGGGCTTTCGTCTTGGCGTGGTCCCATGCATCCAGCGCACCGTTTTCTGCCCATGTGCGGGGCTGTTCGCGGCCCGCCAGCTTGGGGTAGTGGTAATCGCGTTCCATCGCTTTGTAAGTATGATCCGCTCCTAGAAAGTGACCATCTCCAAGGATGGCTGCGCATATGGCATCAAAGCCAAGGTTTTCCTCAGATACTTTAACACCGCGCATGGTGCGGTATGTCATGGCGTGAATTTCATCGTCCAAAATAAACGCCTCAAAACTGACGCCCAACAAGGCGGCTGTCATGCCAGAGCTTTCATAAATTAAGTTCCCTCCAGCTAGGGCGGCGGCCACGCTGGTCATCTCTTTTTCAACGCCGTATTGCGCATCAATTGCTTTGGCATCCGTCATGTAACACTCCACACCCGAAGGCAGCCCCAGCCGATTTGAAAGCTGGGCAGAGGCTGCATTGAGTAATGTCGTTTCGCCACCACCACCTGCAAATGCTCCGCTGTGTAGATCGATGACCAAAGGCCGGTTGGAAAACACCATCGGGAAACCCGGGGAAATGACATTTGCCATCACAAGGCTGGCTAGTGTTTCGGCCAACGATTGGGCAAGGAAACCTGCCATTGTTACAGGGGCTGTCGCGCCCGCTTGGGCTGCGGTGATGCACGACATTGGAATGTTATATTAATGCATTCTTAGAATACTTTGGCGGCGTCTTCGCCACAGCGCACGGGAGATATAACTGGGCTGATGTGGGTTTTTAGGAAAGGAAGTTTGGCGAATTCTCCTTCACCACCAGCGGCTATATCCAACATTTTGACGATTGTATCGACGTGTTCTGCGCTGGTGTCCGCAGTGGCAACTGGTTTCGTCATATTGCGCAGAAGTGCGTAGGCGGTGTTCACATCTAGATCGAAATTATCAGGCAAGTCAGTTGCGATACAGCAGTGGGTGAACCAGGCAACGTTGTCGAGAGTGTCTTGAAGGCGGGTAAAGTCATGGAGGCCTTTGAGCATTGAAGGGCGGTATAAACCGGTCTCCATATCCAAAGTTTTTACCGCTGCCCCACCGGTTCCAAAGTAGCCTTTGTCGCCACCCACTTCGATTGAACGATCAGGGTCTCGGCCGTGCAGCACAAAGGTTTTAGTGGACATCGCAATGGCATCTTCGACCAGTGCGTTGGGGAAACTGACGCGCCCGTTGTCAATCGCAATCGCCCCTGCCGCAACCAAATCGTCACGCAGCCTGTCGGGGACTTCGCCCATTCCTAGATCACTCAGGAGGCGTAGGGCCGTTTGATAAATTTCCTTCAAATCAGCTTCACTTAAGGGGCGGTATTGCCCACCGATTTGTCCGGCAGGTGCTGGATTGACCTTTGGCGGTGCTGCGCGTTGAGCTAAGCGGTGTTGGCGTCCTGAGCGTTGGGATTTTGGCGGTGTTTGTCACATAATATTCCTTTGGCTCATCCGTGCGCAGCGCTTCAGTATAGACTAGGAATAAGCTGAATTGATGACGCAATGGCTTTCTTATGGATTAACCTATTCGAAATATTAATTTCGATGAATTGGGAATGAAAAATATGCGATTGACGAAAGGTTAGGTTTTGAGATTAGCCGAGATAAATGAAAAAGGAATTCTAAAATGAAAACGCAGACACGTGTTGTAGTTATTGGTGGCGGTATTGCTGGCTGCTCAACCTTGTATCATTTGACCCAAGAGGGCATGACAGATGTTGTATTGGTTGAGCGCAATGAACTGACATCTGGCACAACATGGCATTCTGCGGCGCAGGTTACAAATTTTGGTATGAACCAAACGATGGTCGGGCTTAAGGCGCACTCGATCAACCTATATAAAGATCTGGCTGCAGATCTCGAATACCCGGTGAACTACAATCACGGGGACGGAGGCATCCGTCTTGCCAACACTGAGGAGCAGATGGAGGGTTACCGCCACTTTGCCTCGATGGCTCGCGGCATGGGTGTCGAATTTGAAGTCATCGATGCAGCCGAATGTGCTCGCCGTCATCCGCTGATCTCGACCGACAACCTGCTGGGTGGTCTTTGGGATGGCAGCGATGGTGATATTGATCCTGCACAGCTGTGTCAGGCACTTGCGCGCCGCGCCCGCAAGGCGGGGGCGGAAGTGTACCGCAACACGCCAGTGACGGGGGTGACCCAACACAAAGATGACAGCTGGACGGTCCACACGGAACATGGTGACATCGACTGCGAAATCGTAGTGAACGCCTGTGGCTACCGTGTGAACGAAGTTGGCGTGATGATGGGTGTGCACCACCCCGTAATTTCGATGGAGCACCAGTATTTTGTCACCGAAGACATCCCAGCAATTGCTGAGGCATGTCATCGCATGCCGCTGCTGCGATGCCCTATCAGCGACTATTACTGCCGTCAGGATAAGAACGGCTTGTTGGTCGGGTTCTATGAACAGGACTGCAAAACATGGGGCATGGATGGGATCGACCCACATTTCGTCAATGCCCTTTGCCCTGATGATTTAGACCGTGTGACGGACGTGTTGGAAGGGGCCTTTGCCCGTATGCCTGCGCTGACTGAAGTGGGTATACATACAATAGTAAACGGCCCCATCACCTATACAATTGATGGTGCACCACTGGTCGGCCCAATCCCTGGCAAACGCAATGCGTTCTGTATCATTGGTCTGCGCGCGGGTCTTGGTGAAGGTGGCGGCCATGGTTGGCTTTTGGCACAACAGATTGTGCATGGTGAAGCGTGCTATGACACGTGGTGTATCGATCCGCGTCGCTTTGCGGGGCACACAAATGTTGAACTAACCGCGCTGAAAGCGATCGAAGATTACCAAAACGAATTCCGTTTCCACTTCCCAAATGAACATCGCCCTGCTGGTCGCATGGCCAAGACCACACCACTGACCCCTGTCTTGGCGGCTGAGGGTGCTGAGTTTACTGTCGTGAATGGTTGGGAACGAGTTGAGTTCATCAAGCCCACACCAGATTTCAAAGTCACCCACAGCTACCGTTTTGACGAAAGCTTTGACGTGGTCAAAGGTGAGGTAGAGGCGGTGCAAAGCGCTGTCGGCCTGTGCGAAATTAATGGTTTTAATCGCTACGAGATTACAGGGGCTGATGCACAAAGCTTCCTTGATCGGATGATTTGTGGGCGTCTGCCAAAGAAGGTGGGCAAGGTTGGTTTGGCCTATCTGTTGAACGAACACGGTATGCTGAAATCCGAGGCAACGATTGCGAATATTCCCGCTTCTGACCGTGGGCCTGATCGTATCTGGTATGGGTCAGCCGCGGCATCCGAATCCCATGACATGGATTGGTTGCTGAAGAATTTGGGCGCTGATGAAAATGTGCAAATTAAATCACTGACCAATGACCAGACCATCCTTGTCCTTGCAGGTCCAAAGGCACGTGATGTTCTAAGTGCCGTCAGTCGCGAAGATTGGTCAAAGGAAGGGTTTCCTTGGCTATCTGTCCGTGAATGTTTCATCGGATTTTCACCGGCTACCGTCATGGGCGTTAGCTTTTCAGGGGAGTTGGCCTATGAAGTTCATATTCCAAATGCTTCCCTCTATGCGGCCTACTTTGCGCTGCGTGATGCTGGCAATGCACATGGGTTGAAACTGTTCGGGGCGTTGGCTGTTGAATCGATGCGCCTTGAAAAAGGTTACCTGCATTGGAAGGCTGATATCCTGACGGAATTTAATCCATTCGAAACTGGCTTGGACCGTTTTATACAGATGGATAAGGCCGACTTCGTTGGCAAAGAAGCCTTGATGGAGCAGCGCGCTGAGGGGCCGCGCAAACAGCTTGTTACCCTGACGCTTGATAGTACTGTGGCACCAGCACATGGCGGGGCTTCGGTGATGGTTGAGGGTTCTGTTGTTGGTACTGTGACCTCTGGTGGATGGGGCTATCGCGTTGGGCAAAACCTGGCCTATGCCTTTGTTAATCCGGACATGGCGCAGGTAGGGACAGCGTGCAAAATCGACGTAATTGGGCATCTGATCAAAGCATCAGTGTCGCCCATGGGGCCCTATGATCCGACAATGGCGTTGGTGCGGGGCTAAGGCCCGCATCACGCGAAACGATGCGCCTTCAGTTCAAGCTATGCAGCAGTTCAAGTGAGGGCGTGCCAGTTGAGGTCAAACCGCGACTTGCCTGATAGGCGCAGATCGCTTTTTCCGAATTTGGACCAATTACGTATCCGCGCCATCGGTATCAAATCCATTGGCGGTCAGTCGTTTTTGCAAAGTGATCCTGTTGTCTTTGGTTAGGCCGTTTTTGTCAGGTGGAAAGCTGGTGCGCAAAGGTCCGCCGCCACCAATAGGATCTGCAAGATGTCCAACACCGATCGCGTAAGCATCCGAGTTGTTGTAGCGTTTGATTGCACGAAAATTTCCCGTCATGGCAAACTTGGGGCCACCGGATTGGGGTTGGATTACATTGCCGTCTGAGCTGCTTGTTTCCGCGCCCCAGCGCAGACCACGCGTCCAGCCATTGCGCTGTAGGTAGGCGGCAGTTGAGGCCAGCGCATCCGTCGGGTCATTCGAACGAATATCAAGTCGACCATCGCCGTTGAAATCTACGGCAATGGCTTGATACGATGTAGGGATAAATTGGGTGTGACCCATTGCGCCAGCCCAACTGCCAGTCATTCCAGAGGCCAGAATGTCGCCACTTTGGATGATCTGAAGCGCTGCGATCAATTGCGTTTCAAAGAACGAACCACGCCGTCCATCAAAGGCCAAAGTCGATGTGGCTGAGATAACCGAAACGTCACCGCGCCGTTCGCCAAAGAAGCTTTCCAATCCCCAGATGGCCGCAATAATTTCTGCATCCACGCCGTATTTGGATCAATTGTATTTAATGTTCCGCGGTGTCTGGCAAACGCAGTGCGCCCCTGCTCACAAGTTTGTTAGAGGCTGCAATGGATAGATAATCTTCGAAGGTGCGTTTAAAGTCGTTTTGGTTTATGTCGCGTTTTACTACACCGGGTAAGTACCCTGTGTTTCTAAAGGCCTGGCGCAATGTGGATGCGAAAATGCCTTTGGATTTGGCGCGTGGATAAAAATTACAAACCCATGCGCTTTAGGCACCGTTGGATACAGGGCGCAAGTCAGAGGCTACGGATTTTGCACGTGCGGGGCCTGAAGCCACAGCGTTTGTGCATCCTGATAACCCCAACATCGCTACGCGAAGCGCAAAGGTCCGTCTGTTAATATGCATTGGGCTGCTCACCTCTTATGATTGCTTTACGCACCCCATAGCGTTGAGGGTGTTCCCGCAAACCACGAACCAATGTGATGTTTATACAATCGGCCAGAAATTGCCAATTTGACGTGCTGTTCTTAGTCGGCGCGCAGAAAACCGCCAATGTTTTGTTTTGCTATGGTTCGGGCAACCAAGATGGCACTGATCCATCCTGTGCAAACTGCAGCGGCAATACCCAACCAAACTCCCCAAACACTGAAATCCAAGATGCCAATGAAAATCCATATAAAGAAACCAACGGCGAAGCCTTGGCGATAAATGCTAAGCCACAGGGTCCAGATTGGTTTTTTCAACGCTTGAAGAAGTGAATTGATTGAAAACAGCATCATGTAGATTGGGAACAAAAAACCATCCACATGCAGATAGCTGGTTCCGATCGCGATCACTTCGGGGTCTTTGGTGAAGATCGACATCAACATCGAACCACCCAACCAGAAAACTGGTGCCGCAATGGCGGTCATTGCAAAGCCTAGCTTCCAACAGAAGATAAGTGCCTCGCGGATGCGGTCGAATTCTTTGGCACCAAAGTTCTGCCCCGCGATGGGCAGTAACGCCCCCGTCATACCCAGAACAGGCAACAACAAGATTTGTTCAATTCGCAGGGCTACGCCGTAGGCGGCAATGGCTGGTTCGCCAAAACCCTTAAGGGCATATTGAACAACAAAGCTGGAAAAGAACATTACCATCATTGCCATTGTGGCAGGTAACATTTGCCCAAGGATGCTCCGAAAACTCTTCAAGTCAGGTTTGAATTCAGAGAGTAAAACGCCCTGCATAACATCAAGTTTGAAAATTTGGCGCAGGATGAAGGTCATCACACCTGTCTGGCTGATGACAGTGGCCAAGGCGATGCCGTTGAACCCCATGCCGTCCCACACGCCAGGGATGCCAAACATCAACAGCGGGTTCAAAATGACGTTGGCAAAGAACGCCCCCATCAAGGCGCGCTGCAATGAACGGGAGTCGCCATGCGCTTGCAAAATTCCGTTGCCACCGTAGGCCAGCATGAAACCGGGCAGGGCCACAATCAACCAATGGAAATAACCAGTGCCTGCATCACGGTAGCCACCGGGTTCAGACACGATTTCGATCAATTTAGGGCCAAGCCACAGGGCAACGACCATAAAAATCACTGTGACAATCACGCCAAAGCTAAGGCCCTGTGCCGCCAGCTTGCGTGTGCCTGATGTATCTTTTGCCCCTTTGGCATTGCTGACCAGCGCGCTTAGGCCCGATCCCAATCCAAAGCCCACGGCCAAAAAGATAAAGAACGCCTGATAACCAATAGCTAAGCCTGCTTGGGCCTCCGTCGAAAGGCGACCTGCATAGTAGACATCAACCACGTTGTAGAGCGTTGCGAACAACATGCCTAAAGCGGCAGGTATAGCGAGGTTCTTAAAATGCAGGACCATTGGGCCTGTTGTTAGGTCGTCCTGCGCCATATTTAGGCCTCGCTGCTGTTCATGCGTCTCTCAAGCCACCGAACGCCAGAAGATACAATCAAAATCAACACAAGGTATTCCAGCACAAGAATCGTGTAGATCTCAAGCGGGCGGTATTCTGATACGACCAACTCGTTCGCCTTGCGGGTCAACTCCTGCATCCCGATGACTGACACCAATGATGACATCTTCAACATATAAACCAATTGATTGCCTAATGCTGGCAGGATGCGACGGATTGCTTGAGGCAGGATCACATAGCGCATTGTATCGCGGTAATTCAGCGAAATGGACTGTGCGGCTTCGTATTGGCCTTTGCTGATCGATTGAATACCTGCGCGGAAAATCTCAGCTTGAAAGGCGCTGTCGGACAGGGCCAAAGCAAAGACGCCAGCCCAGAAAACGTTCAACGTGATGCCACTCAACTGGGGCAGGCCGTAGTAAACCCACAGGATCAGAACAAGGATCGGAACCGCGCGCACGATTTCAACATAGGTGCGATTAAACGCGCGCCATGCTTTCTTTTCTGACAGACCGGGCAGGGCGACCAACAGGCCGGCGATGACGGAAATGATGATAGCTGTTAGGGACATCAGGATCGTGTTGTAGGCACCTGTTGCCATAAAGTGCAGGTTGTTGGCACCATTGGTGGTCGTGGGATCAACAACGTACCACCCCCAGTTTCCAGAACATCCAGATAGGATCAAAAGAAGGGGCAGAAGGACAATAACGCGTTTCATATCAACTGCTCCTAGTGGTTCAAAATTTGTTTGATGAATGCTGCAAAGCGATCAGACTTTGGTGCTGTAAAGACATCTTCGGCGGTGCCGACTTCGACGATCTCGCCTTTGTCCATGAACACCATCTTATCAGCCACACGGCGGGCAAACCCCATTTCGTGTGTTACAACGATCATTGTCATTCCGCTGGTAGCCAGCTCGGTCATTACGTCCAAAACTTCTGCGATCATTTCGGGATCGAGGGCAGATGTGGGTTCATCAAACAACATAATCCGCGGTTCCATACACAGGCTGCGGGCAATCGCGACGCGTTGTTGTTGACCACCAGAAAGCTGGCGTGGCAGCTTGTCTGCCTGATCGGGGATTTGAACGCGCTCAAGATGCAGCATGGCGCGTGCCTTGGCCTCGTCCTCTGACAAGCCAAGTACGCGGCGTGGTCCCAACGTCAGGTTCTCAAGGACGGTCAAATGTGGAAACAGATTGAACTGTTGAAATACCATCCCAACGGTGCCGCGAATTTTATCAGGACTATCTTGGCTTTGGGTGAGGGTCACCCCATCAACAACAATCTCACCGGCCTCATGGGCCTCAAGGCGGTTGATGCAGCGGATCAGTGTGGATTTTCCAGACCCAGATGGCCCGCAAATCACGACACGTTCGCCCAGCTTCACATCCAGCGACACGTCTTTCAACGCTTGAAAATCGCCAAAGTGTTTAGACACTCCACGCATCTCGATTAGATTTGGTTGATCAGTCATAAACGAGATAACTTTCCAATGTTCACGGTTTCGTTAACGAATTGGCACCAAAAAATAATTTCTTGGCACAGGGACTTTTCAATCCTATCTGGCAAGCTAGCTATCAATCACCGTTTGAAAAGGGAAACAAATGAAAATTTTTAAAATTGCAGCAACCGCCGTCATTCTGGCCGCTAGCTCAGTCCAAGCAAACGCGCAGTCCGCGCTAAGCGAAATTCTGTCCGGTGGTGTTCTAAAAGTTGGAACAACCGGTGACTGGAATCCGATGTCCATGCGTGACATCGCGACAAACACATATGAGGGCTATGATATCGACGTTATGACAGCTTTGGCTGCCGACTTAGGTGTTGAAGTTGAGTTCGTACCAACAGACTGGAAAACACTGGTCGCAGGCGTAACAGCCGGTCAATACCACATCACGGGTTCTGCATCTGTATCACCAGCACGCGCAAAAGCTGCTGGTTATTCCGACAGCTACTTTTCATTGGCAACAGTACCATTGACGCTAAAGAAAAACGCAGACCGTTTCAACAACTGGGACGACCTGAACAAAGCAGACGTTTCTGTTGCGGCCACATTGGGCACAACACAAGAAACACAAGTGAAGCAGTACTTTCCAGATGCAACACACCGCATCGTCGAAGCTCCAGCACGTGACTTCCAAGAAGTGCTGTCAGGCCGTGCAGACGCAAACATCACGTCAAACGTCGAAGCAAACAAATTGGTTGCTCAGTATGACCAACTGATGATCGTACCAGTGGCTGAAGGCCGTTCACCAACACCAATCGCGATGTTGTTGCCACAAGCAGACCAAGTGTGGATTAACTACGTGAACACGTGGATCACATTGAAGCAAGAGCAAGGCTTCTTTGACGAGTTGGGCGTGAAATGGCAGCTGTTGGCTGAATAATCGCACTTTATTACTATCGGGCCAGTCGTTCGTTCGGCTGGCCCTTTTTCATTTCTGACAGGTAGGTTTGATATGCTGACTATATACACCGTTCCCGTTGCGACCTACTGCGCCAAGCTGCGCGTTATGATGCGCCACAAGTCGATCGTGTGGGAAGAACTGCCGCCGCCCGGTGGTTACGGTTCAGCAGAATACAAGGCGATCGTGCCATCAGGCAATTTGCCCGCAATGATCCATGACGGTTTCATGTTGTCGGATTCCGAGGCTATAGCTGAATACCTGAATGAAGCCTTCGCTCAGACCCCAATGCTGCCTGACACAGTCCAGCTTCGCGCCAAAGCACGCGAAAAAGGGCGTTTCCATGATACGCGTTTGGAGCCTTCAGTGCGTGCTCTGTACGCCCAAGTGGCTTACGCGACCCGCGACGCAGAAGCCGTTAAAGCTGGTGGTGCTGCTATTTCCAAACACCTTGAGGCATTGGCGCTTTTGATTAGTGATCCAGCCCTACCAACGGATAAGCTATGGTTGTGCGATTGTGGGTTCGCAGTGACTTTCGCATGGATCAAAGCGTTTCAGTCGGCATTCGATCTGCCGGTTGTTTGGCCTGAAACTATCGTCGCCTATGAGGCACGCATCCATCAGTATGCAGCGGTATCAGACGAGCTGACACACTATAAGCCAGCGATGGATGACTACCTGCAAAAGGCAAAGCCACCCGCCGCCTAAGGTTTCTTTAGGATTCGCCCAACAATTACTTGCTTTCGCCAGCGACTCGACCTAAACGCGGCCAAGTTCTGTTGGGGTGTGCTTTTGCGCGCCCTTCACAGTTCTTTACAAAGACGCGATGAAGGTGTGCGGTGAGCGTACATCCTCCTCTCCGATCTAAGCCCTAGTTAGGGATGATGACAAATGGCACAAAGCCAAAATATCCGCATCCGTTTGAAGGCGTTTGATTACCGCGTGTTGGATTCGTCGACACAGGAAATCGTAAACACCGCTAAACGTACCGGTGCATCTATTCGCGGCCCAATTCCGCTGCCGAATAAGATTGAAAAATTCACAGTTCTACGTGGTCCACACGTTGACAAAAAATCCCGTGACCAATTTGAAATCCGCACGCACAAGCGCTTGCTGGATATCATTGATCCGACTCCACAAACGGTAGACGCGCTGATGAAGCTCGACCTTGCCGCTGGTGTGGACGTCGAGATCAAGTTGCAGTCTTAAGGAGGGTATTGATTATGCGCTCTGGAATTCTCGCAAAGAAATTGGGCATGACCCGCTTGTTCATGGAAGATGGTAAACAGATCCCTGTTACTGTTCTTCAATTGGATGGCCTTCAGGTTGTGACACAACGGACAATGGAAAAAGACGGCTACACAGCTGTTCAGCTTGGTGCAGGTACGCCCAAGGTGAAACGTGTAAGCAAAGCCATGCGCGGCCATTACGCTGCACAAAAGGTTGAGCCAAAGCGCAAGCTGGTCGAATTCCGTGTTTCCGAAGATAACTTGATCAGCGTCGGTGAAGAACTGTCCGCTGAGCATTACCTTGACGGGCAAAAAGTTGACGTATCAGGCACATCCATTGGTAAAGGTTTCCAAGGTGCCATGAAGCGTCACAACTTTGGTGGCTTGCGCGCGACACACGGTGTTTCCGTGTCTCACCGTTCGCACGGTTCCACTGGTCAGTGTCAAGACCCTGGTAAAGTTTTCAAAGGCAAGAAAATGGCCGGTCACATGGGTGCAGCTCGTGTAACTACGCAAAATCTTGAAGTTGTAAAAACTGACGCAGAACGTGGCTTGATCATGATCAAAGGCGCCGTTCCTGGCTCCAAAGGTGGTTGGGTTACAGTTAAAGATTCTGTGAAAAAGAAATTGCCTGATGGCGTGCCTTTCCCGGCCGCTTTGAAATCAGCAGCTGCAGCGGCACCAGTCGAAGCGCCTGCGGAAGGTGGTGAAGCATGAAACTTGACGTAATCAAACTGGACGGCACATCTGCTGGTACTCTGGATTTGGACGAGGCCTTGTTTGGTCTTGAGCCACGTGCAGACATTTTGCACCGTGTTGTTCGCTGGCAGCGCAACAATGCGCAAGCTGGTACACACAAGGTTAAGACACGTTCAGAAGTGAACTACTCTACCAAAAAGATCTATCGTCAGAAAGGTACCGGCGGCGCTCGTCACGGTGCACGTTCTGCTCCGATCTTCCGTGGTGGTGGTGTTTACAAAGGTCCAGTTGTGCGTTCGCACGGCCACGATCTTACTAAAAAGTTCCGTAAATTGGGTCTATGTCACGCATTGTCCGCCAAAGCCAAAGCCGGCGAATTGGTAATCATTGAAGACGTAAACACTGATGGCAAAACATCTGCTCTTGCTAAGGCTGTTAAAAACCTTGGTTGGAAACGTGCGTTGATCATCGACGGGGCTTCTGTGAACGAAGATTTCCTGAAAGCGTCACGCAACATTGAAGGTTTGGATATCTTACCGACAATGGGTGCAAACGTATTTGATATCCTAAAGCGTGATACACTTGTCATCACGAAATCCGGGATCGAAGCACTGGAGGCTCGACTGAAATGAGCACTAAGGCAGAACATTACGACGTAATCCGTAAACCGATTATCACAGAAAAAGCGACACGTGCTTCTGAAGCAAACGCCGTTGTTTTCGAAGTGGCAATCGACAGCAACAAACCAATGATCAAAGCGGCTGTTGAAGCTCTCTTTGGTGTAAAGGTTAAGGCCGTGAACACTGCGATCACTAAAGGTAAAGTGAAACGGTTCCGCGGTGCGCTGGGTCGTCGGAAAGACGTGAAAAAGGCGTATGTGACTCTCGAAGAGGGTAACTCCATCGACGTTTCGACTGGGCTGTAAGCTAGTTAAACAATTTGGGGAAACCCCGCCTGTGCTAGCAGGCGGGGTTTTTCTGTTTTTGAGGTGCCGAACTCTTCACCGAATACAATCAGTGGTCGAGATAAGCTCCCAAAAAATACCAATTATACACTGAAAACCATGCACTTCCACAAATTTATACGTTTTCGATTGGTATCACCGCAGAAGACGATCATACGGTGGTATGTTCTTTAAACCTCTCAAATCAGTGCTACACCACGCCCGCTATTTTCCGTTGTGGTCCGCGCTGACTGTTTTGCGCTGGCGTGCATTTGATTTGCGCTCTCGCGGGTTGGGGACGACATTGGGATTGATCGTGCGTTGGTTTCCGCCAGCCACCCGCCGATTTGACCGCGAAGCAAAGCGCGTGTTCCCAGACATGAAGCGTAGCGCGCGAACCAAGTTGGGCCAATCTATGGGTCGCCAAATGGGACGTACGTTGTTTGAAATTTACCACCTCACCGAATTTCACACTCAGCACCACAAGTT
Organism: uncultured Paracoccaceae bacterium; assembly: GCA_905182105.1. Lineage (GTDB taxonomy): Bacteria > Pseudomonadota > Alphaproteobacteria > Rhodobacterales > Rhodobacteraceae > Ascidiaceihabitans. The sequence continues at coordinate 80,870 of CAJJAR010000001.1, read as the reverse complement.
TGAAACCAATGGTCCAGGTTTGGGGGCGGTTAAAGAAGCCAGTGCTGCAGGCAAAGGTGCGATCATCGTCTCGGGGCATTTTGGCCAATGGGAAGCTATTCGCGCTGTGGTTAAGATGAACGGCTTAGAAAGCGGCGCTGTCTATCGTCCGCACAAGAACCGTCATTATGAACGACGCCTGCTTGCGGGGATCAAAGCCGGTGGGCAACCCATTTTGGCGACAGGACGGGCAGGGACCAAAGCCCTTGTGCGCCATATCCGTAGCGGCGGCATCGTTTCGATCTTGATGGATGAGAAGCAAGCGGAAGGGACAGGACTGCCTTTCCTAGGCCACGACGCACTCACATCACTTTCGGCGGCCCAGCTTGCGCTTAAATACGATGTACCCTTGGTCCCTGCATATGGGATCCGCATCGGAGACGGAAACGCGTTCCACGTAGAGTTCGAAGCACCCATCCCACACACTGATCCAGTGACAATGACACGCGCATTCAACGACAGCCTGTCCGCGCGGATCATGGCGAACCCAGACCAATGGTACTGGCTGCTGAGACGATGGGATCGGACTTAGGGGGTTTGGTGATCGGCTAGGCAGCAACCTCTTTGCGTGCCTTGACACATTCCTCACCCAAACCACTTGACCCGACCCCCTGTCTTTTATAGGTGAAGCCATCGGCACAGCCCCAGATTCGTCTGGGGCTTCGTCGTTGTTCGTAAAGAGCATCAATTCTGGGACCTTCGGGGCCCTATAACCATGACGGTGCACTCTGCACCCGATAAGCAAAACGGAAGACATCAACATGGCACTTAAGTCGTATAAACCGACTACGCCAGGCCAACGCGGGTTGGTACTGATCGACCGTTCGGAGCTTTGGAAAGGCCGCCCGGTCAAAACTCTTACTGAGGGTTTGACCAAAAAAGGCGGACGGAACAACACCGGACGAATCACGATGCGTCGCAAAGGTGGGGGTGCAAAGCGCCTTTACCGTATCGTCGATTTTAGACGTAATAAAATGGATGTATCGGCTACTGTCGAACGCATCGAGTATGACCCTAACCGCACAGCCTTTATCGCGCTCGTAAAATACGACGACGGTGAACAGGCATACGTATTGGCGCCACAGCGTCTTGCGATTGGTGATAAAATCATCTCTGCGGCCAAAGCGGACATCAAGCCAGGCAATGCAATGCCCTTCTCTGGCATGCCAATCGGCACGATCATCCACAACATCGAAATGAAACCTGGCAAGGGTGGTCAAATCGCTCGTGCTGCTGGTACATACGCACAATTCGTAGGCCGTGATGGCGGTTACGCTCAGATCCGTCTGAGCTCCGGCGAATTGCGTCTTGTTCGTCAGGAATGCATGGCCACCGTTGGTGCCGTGTCTAACCCAGACAACTCAAACCAAAACTTCGGTAAAGCGGGCCGTATGCGTCACAAGGGCATTCGTCCTTCTGTACGTGGTGTCGTAATGAACCCGGTCGATCACCCTCACGGTGGTGGTGAAGGTCGGACCTCAGGTGGTCGTCACCCGGTTTCCCCATGGGGCAAACCAACCAAAGGTGCACGTACTCGCAACAAAAACAAAGCGTCGCAAAAGCTTATCATTCGCTCGCGTCACGCCAAAAAGAAGGGACGTTAATCTATGTCTCGTTCCGTTTGGAAAGGTCCTTTTGTCGACGCATATGTGTTGAAAAAGGCCGAAGCGACTGCTGAAAGCGGTCGCCACGAAGTGATCAAGATCTGGTCACGTCGTTCTACAATCCTGCCACAATTTGTTGGTCTGACTTTTGGCGTTTATAATGGCCACAAGCACATCCCAGTGAACGTCACTGAGGATATGATTGGCCAGAAATTTGGTGAGTACTCACCAACGCGTACCTATTACGGTCACGCGGCTGACAAGAAGGCGAAACGCAAATGAGCAAGGATAAGAACCCTCGCCGCGTTGCTGATAACGAAGCAATGGCAAAAACTCGCATGTTGCGCACCAGCCCTCAAAAGCTGAACCTGGTTGCACAACTCATCCGTGGCAAAAAAGTGGACAAGGCCCTAACAGACCTAACGTTCTCCAAAAAGCGTATCTCTGGTGATGTGAAAAAATGCCTGCAATCAGCAATTGCTAACGCAGAAAACAACCACAACCTTGATGTAGACGAGTTGATCGTTGCAGAAGCTTGGGTTGGCAAGAACATGACAATGAAACGTGGTCGTCCACGTGCTCGCGGTCGTTTCGGCAAGATCCTCAAGCCTTTCGCAGAGGTTACAATCTTGGTTCGTCAAGTTGAAGCAACATCAGGGGAGCAAAGCTAATGGGTAATAAAGTAAATCCAATCGGCATGCGCCTTCAGGTTAACCGTACTTGGGATAGCCGCTGGTATGCAGACACTAAGGATTTTGGGAACTTGCTTCTTGAAGACCTTAAAATGCGCGAATTCATCAAAGTTGAGTGCAAACAAGCGGGTATTGCCCGTGTGATCATTGAACGCCCACACAAGAAATGCCGCGTTACGATCCACACAGCACGTCCTGGTGTGATCATCGGCAAAAAAGGTGCGGACATTGAAGGTCTGCGCAAAAAGCTGGCAAACTTTACTGCTTCTGAATTGCACCTCAACATCGTTGAAGTACGCAAGCCAGAAATGGATGCAGCTCTTGTTGGTGAATCCATTGCACAGCAATTGGAACGCCGTGTTTCTTTCCGTCGTGCGATGAAGCGTTCGGTTCAGAATGCAATGCGTATGGGTGCTCTAGGTATCCGTATTAACCTTGCTGGTCGTTTGGGCGGCGCAGAAATCGCGCGTACTGAATGGTACCGTGAAGGTCGCGTTCCGTTGCACACTTTGCGTGCCGACATCGATTACGCACACGTTGAAGCGATGACTGCTTATGGCATCATCGGGATCAAAACCTGGATCTTCAAAGGTGAGATCATGGAACACGATCCAGCAGCGCGTGACCGTAAAGCACAAGAACTCCAAGACGGCCCAGCACCTCGCGGTGCCGGCGGTCGTCGTTGATAGGGGGGCGTACAGATGCTTCAGCCAAAACGTACCAAATTCCGCAAGCAGTTTAAGGGCTCCATTAAGGGCCTTGCTAAAGGCGGTTCCGATCTAAACTTTGGGACTTACGGTCTTAAGGCAACAGAACCTGAGCGTATCACTGCACGTCAAATCGAAGCGGCTCGCCGCGCGATGACACGTCACATGAAACGTCAGGGCCGTGTCTGGATTCGTATTTTTCCAGATGTGCCAATCACAGCCAAACCTATCGAAGTTCGTATGGGTAAAGGTAAAGGCTCTGTCGACCGTTGGGCCGCCAAAGTTAAGCCTGGTCGTGTGATGTTTGAAATCGACGGCGTTGACGAAGTCATCGCACGTGAGGCATTGCGCCTAGCAGCTATGAAGTTGCCGATCAAAACGCGCGTCGTGGTTCGTGAAGACTGGTAAAACCTCGTGCCTAGGCGCAATGGTTTAGAAATAAAGAAGCCCCTGCCGAGTGATCGGCGGGGGCTTTTTATTTGTGTCGTATCCAACGCTGGGTCATGCTTTATCTATGAAACTATTTCGCAGCCGCTTTCTCAGGTTCGTCGTCCTCTCGATACTGTTGATCGGTAACATGTATTTCGCTGTCAGGTCAGCCGCGACAATTGTGTATTGCTCCGGTAAGATGTTCCGGCCTGGGGTGTCGACTGGAATTTGGGGCCCCTACCTTTGGTTTTCTCTTCGACCTTGGGGATATAGGCGCTTGGTAGTCTTTTGCTTCGCCCTGCAAAAGTCCTTCTCATTCTGTTGGGCTATAATCTGTTGGTGTTGTTGGTTTCGTTTTTCGTCTTTCGCCATGAAAATCACGATATTTGGTTCTGGGTGACGTTCATATTTTTTGCCCTCGCCACAAATTTGATCCTTTATGTTGGGACACGCATTGTGACTGATATTAAAGTGGAGTCCTCCTAATTGGGTTATGTGTCTCGTTTGGGGGAGATGCTGCCAACTTGGCGTTCTCGTCCACCACATCTAGCGGTCCCCCGCACCGACTTGATACTGATAATAAAAATTGGGTAAATCCTTTGCTTTCCCTATAAAATAAAAGGCACTTGCCACACTCCCCAAACCCTCCTATACGCAGCCATCTGCTGTGGACTCCACCAGAATCATGGTCACCCTAATGGGGCCAGCTGGTGATGTTGAAAGGAAAAGGCGATGAACGCCCAAGAACTACACGATCTGACACCAGATCAGCTTCGCGAAAAGCTAGCTGAGATGAAGAAAGAAAGCTTCAACTTGCGCTTCCAAGCTGCAACTGGCTCTCTTGAGAACCCGGCGCAAATCCGTGTTGCACGTCGCAACGCTGCACGCGTTAAAACAATCTTGAACCAAAAAGCCGCTGCTGCGGCGTCTGAATAAGGAGCACACCAATGCCTAAACGTATTTTGACCGGCACAGTGACTTCTGATGCTAACACCCAAACAGTAACGGTTGCTGTAGAGCGTCGCTTTACACATCCGGTTCTGAAGAAAACAATTCGTCGGTCCAAAAAGTATCGGGCCCACGATGAGAACGAATCCTTCAAAGTTGGCGATTCCGTACGCATCATCGAGTGCGCGCCACGTTCGAAGACAAAGCGCTGGGAAGTAATCACAGCATAAGCTGCGACTACTAACAGTATAATCGAAACCCTAGGGATCAGGCACGCATCGCCCCCTACAGGTCGGGAGAAACCATATGATCCAGATGCAGACAAATCTTGAGGTGGCTGACAACAGCGGCGCACGCCGTGTTCAGTGCATCAAGGTTCTGGGTGGTTCCAAGCGTAAATACGCATCCGTAGGCGACATTATTGTTGTCTCGGTTAAGGAAGCCATTCCACGTGGCCGTGTTAAGAAGGGTGACGTTCGTAAGGCCGTCGTCGTTCGCACGGCAAAAGAAGTTCGTCGCGATGATGGCACAGCCATTCGTTTCGACGGTAACGCCGCTGTTATTTTGAACAACAATAATGAGCCAGTAGGTACGCGTATCTTCGGCCCAGTTGTTCGCGAATTGCGCGCGAAAAACTTCATGAAAATCATTTCCCTTGCTCCGGAGGTGCTTTGATATGGCTGCTAAGTTGAAAAAGGGTGACAAGGTTGCTCTTCTTACCGGTAAGGACAAAGGCAAAGAGGGTACAATCTCTTCCATTGATCCAAAAGCGGGTAAAGCTGTTGTAGAGGGTCTGAACATTTCGATCCGCGCAACGCGCCAAACTCAAGAATCCCAAGGTGGCCGCATTCCTAAAGCTATGCCAATCGCACTCAGCAACCTTTCGTTGCTTGATGTAAACGGTAAAGCAACACGTGTTGGCTTTAAGATGGACGGTGAAAACAAAGTGCGTTTCGCCAAGACAACAGGGGATGTGATCTAGTGACTGATTATACACCTCGCCTAAAAGCTTCTTACGTTGGCACCGTTCGTGCCGCCATGAAAGAAGAATTTGGCTATAAAAACGACATGATGATCCCTCGTTTGGACAAAATCGTGTTGAACATTGGTTGCGGTGCAGCCGCTGTACGTGACAGCAAAAAAGCCAAATCAGCCCAGGGTGACCTGACATTGATTGCTGGCCAAAAAGCTGTGACCACGATTGCCAAAAAATCCATCGCGGGTTTCCGTGTACGTGAAGAAATGCCAATGGGTGCGAAAGTTACCTTGCGCGGTAATCGCATGTACGAATTTCTAGATCGTTTGACCACAATTGCTATGCCACGTATCCGTGATTTTCGCGGCGTATCCGGCAAATCCTTTGACGGTCGTGGCAACTATGCCATGGGCCTAAAAGAGCACCTCGTATTTCCAGAAATCGATTTTGATAAAATCGATGAAAACTGGGGTATGGATATTGTGATCGCCACTACGGCGAAAACCGATGACGAAGCAAAAGCATTGTTGAAAGCTTTCAACATGCCTTTCAACTCGTAAGCGGGAGGGAATAGATATGGCTAAAAAATCCATGATCGCACGCGAAGTTAAGCGTGAGAAGCTTGTAAAGCAGTACGCAGAACGTCGTGCAGCCTTGAAAGCAATCGTAAGCAATCAAGACCTACCTATGGAAGAGCGCTTCCGCGCTACTCTTAAGTTGGCTAAATTGCCGCGTAACTCGTCCAAAGTACGCTTGCACAACCGTTGCCAGCTAACTGGTCGTCCACACGCTTACTACCGTAAGCTCAAAATTTCGCGGATCGCGCTACGGGACCTCGGCTCTGCCGGTCAAATCCCTGGCATGGTCAAGTCGAGCTGGTAAGGAAGGGCATTAGATATGAACGATCCTATCGCAGATATGCTCACACGCATTCGTAACTCTTCATTGCGCGGCAAATCCGTAGTCGAGACACCAGCTTCAAAGCTGCGTGCTTGGGTATTGGACGTGTTGGCTGATGAAGGCTACATTCGCGGCTATGAAGCAACGACAGGCAAAGATGGCCACCCAGCTATCGAAATCAGCCTGAAATACTACGAGGGCGAACCTGTTATTCGTGAATTGAAGCGGGTTTCAAAACCTGGTCGTCGCGTTTACATGGGCGTTAATGACATTCCAGTGGTCCGTCAGGGCCTAGGCGTGTCGATTGTCTCCACCCCACAAGGTGTGATGTCGGACGCAAAAGCACGTGCAGCCAATGTTGGTGGCGAAGTGCTCTGCACCGTATTCTAAGGAGAACAATATGTCTCGTATCGGTAAAAAACCAGTCGGTCTTCCAGCAGGCGTAACAGCCTCTGTGTCCGGCCAAACCATCGAAGTCAAAGGCCCAAAGGGCACACGCTCGTTCTCAGCAACGGATGATGTGACACTGACGGTCGAAAACGATGCTGTATCTGTCACTCCACGTGGCAAATCCAAGCGCGCACGCCAACAGTGGGGCATGAGCCGCACACGGATTGCAAACTTGGTTATTGGCGTTACTAACGGCTTCAAAAAAGAACTAGAGATCCAAGGTGTTGGTTATCGTGCTGCCATGACTGGCAATACGCTTAAGCTTAACTTGGGCCTATCTCACGATGTTGATTATGTTGCACCTGAAGGCGTGATTGTCACATCTCCAAAGCAAACCCAAATTGTGGTTGAAGGCATTGACGAACAAGCTGTTGGTCAAGTTGCTGCTGAAATTCGCGCTTGGCGTAAACCGGAGCCTTACAAAGGCAAAGGTATTCGCTACAAAGGTGAATTCGTCTTCCGCAAAGAAGGCAAGAAGAAGTAAGGAACGCACAGATGGCAAACAGCAAAAGAACTCTGTTTCTGAAGCGCCGCATGCGCGTTCGGAACAAACTACGCCGGGTAAACGCGGGACGCTTGCGTCTCTCCGTTCACCGCTCAAACAAAAACATCAGCGCCCAGCTGATCGACGATGTGAATGGCGTGACGCTTGCGTCAGCTTCCACACACGAGAAAGCATTGGGTGTTGTTGGCAAAAACAACGTTGAAGCGGCTGCTAAAGTCGGTACAGCGATTGCTGAGCGGGCACTTAAAGCAGGCGTTGAAACTGCTTACTTTGACCGTGGTGGTTTCCTCTTTCACGGTAAGGTTAAAGCAGTTGCTGACGCCGCTCGTGAAGGTGGCTTGAAGATCTAAACGACTTGAAGGCGGCTCCTTTCGTTAGGGGCCGCCTCGATGATCCGGGGACAGTCGTTCACTTGGATCGAAATTAACGAGCGCTTGCTCACTCATTAAAGGATGTTCTCATGGCAGAACGTGAAAACCGTCGTGGCCCACGCCGCGATCGTGACGAAACACCGGAATTTACAGATCGCCTAGTCGCGATTAACCGCGTTTCAAAAACTGTTAAAGGTGGCAAGCGCTTTGGCTTCGCCGCACTTGTAGTTGTTGGTGACCAAAAAGGTCGCGTCGGCTTTGGTAAAGGTAAAGCGAAAGAGGTTCCTGAAGCCATTCGCAAAGCCACAGAGCAAGCAAAACGCCAAATGATCCGTGTTCAATTGCGCGAAGGCCGCACATTGCACCACGACATGGAAGGTCGTCACGGCGCAGGCAAAGTTGTTATGCGTTCTGCACCTGAAGGTACTGGTATTATTGCTGGTGGTCCGATGCGTGCTGTTTTTGAAATGCTGGGTGTTAAAGACGTTGTCTCTAAATCCATCGGTTCGCAAAACCCGTACAACATGATCCGCGCCACTATGGACGGCCTACGCAAAGAGTCTTCGCCTCGCGCGGTTGCTCAACGTCGTGGCAAAAAAGTAGCTGACATTCTGCCAAAGCGTGATGACGCGCCGGCCGCAGAAGCAACTGCTGAAACAGCAGAAGCATAAGGACCAGCATCATGGCTAAAACAATCGTTGTAAAACAAACTGGCTCACCAATCCGTCGTCCTGCAAAGCAGCGCGCAACTTTGGTTGGTCTTGGCTTGAACAAAATGCACAAGACACGTGAATTGGAAGACACACCTTCCGTACGCGGCATGGTGCGTTCGATCTCACACATGGTTGAGATCATCGAAGAAAAAGGCTGAGCCTAACGGGTTAGCATAGGACGGGGTTCATTCCGCCTTAAATAGAAACGCTTCGCAGGAAACTGCGGGGCGTTTTCTATTTCTGTGCAGCGTCTAATTCAGATTTACTTAGTTGATATTTGTCGGCGAACTTGTGGCGTGCTGCGACCAACCGAGGATCGTCTGGTTTAAGACCGAGCGTTTTAATGAATTCGATACGTTGCTTTGACACTAATTCACTTCGGTCAATTGCGGTGCCCATGAAGCGATCAATAACATTGCCGCCAGGTGAGACATGAAACCAACGTTTGAAATCACGAAAGTGATGTTGTGCGTGCAATCCGGTTACATGACGCTCCACCCAAGTCTTTTTAACCGGAAGATGAGCAGTCATATGAAACCATTCGTAGGTGAGGAAAGTCCCTACACCTCCAACTAGGACGAGTGCGGCTGGAATAACGATTGAATATTCTGGCAGAACCATGCGCGTCAGGAGCCAAACAGCGCCGTAGTTAATCACCAATATAGATAATGAAACCCAAGATGGAGCAAAGAAAAGAGGGATGTTCGTTGGAAAATCATGATGCCCGTAATGTGCTTGATAAAGGATGTCGAACTTCCATTGTTCCGTGGGGGGTGGCAAATGAAAGATGTGCCTATGCAAAGAGTATTCATTGAGCATTTGTAGTGGGACACCCAGCAAAGCTACAAAGAGCGACCACCATGGTCCGTGGTGTATCACCAATATAAGGCCAGCGATGAAGGCAAAGACCATAGGACGGACCGATTGATGGCTCATCATGATCTTCAAACGCGGTGGGAGTCGTACTGTTTGTGACATCGTTAAATCACACCACATCAACTTGCTGCGTGGCAACCGTGTTCGTAACGTCAACTACCACTTGATCCAATTCGGTACGAGGGCTATACGCCCCAAGTGGTCATTATTCAGGTGACTCGAAAACCAATCATGCCGTGGTTGTCCCATTTGCTTCTGGGGGCACATCCGGCTTAGGAGAAGCAAAATGTTTAAACTAAATGAACTACGCGATAACCCAGGTGCCACGAAGCCACGCAAGCGCGTTGGTCGTGGTCCAGGTTCCGGCACCGGTAAAATGGGTGGCCGCGGTATCAAGGGTCAAAAATCACGTTCAGGTGTAGCGATCAAAGGTTTTGAAGGCGGTCAAATGCCTTTGTATCAACGTCTACCAAAGCGTGGCTTTAACAAGCCGAACCGCAAATCATATGCGGTTATCAACCTTGGTCTTATCCAGAAATTCGTAGACGCAGGCAAAATCGACGCATCCGCTGCAATCACTCACGATGTGTTGATCGCATCAGGTGCTGTTCGTCGCGTATTGGACGGTATTCGCGTTCTTGCTAAGGGTGAAGTTACATCCAAGTTGACTATCGAAGTGCACGGCGCGTCCAAGTCTGCAGTTGAAGCTGTCGAAAAAGCTGGTGGCAAATTGACCCTCACAGCTAAAGTGACACTAGCAGCAGCTGAGTAATTAGACCTTCGCACTTGTGAGTAGCAGTTTTGCCCCTTACATAGTCTTAGAGTTTTCCAACCGCCGCCCATCGGAAAACCGCTGGGCGGCGGTTTTTGTTAAAGAAAGAGCCTAATAATGGTATCTGCCGTCGAGAATATGGCCGCTAACACAAGCTGGTCTTCGCTAGGTAAAGCAACAGACCTGCGAAATCGTATCCTGTTCACCCTTGGTTTGCTGATCGTATACCGTTTGGGCACATTTATTCCGGTTCCCGGGATCGATGGTGTTGCCCTTCGCCAGTTTATGGAAAGCGCCGGCCAAGGTATTGGCGGAATGGTTTCCATGTTCACCGGTGGTGCGCTTGGCCGTATGGGTATCTTTGCCCTAGGTATTATGCCCTACATCTCGGCCTCGATCATCGTTCAGCTGATGACCTCTATGGTTCCAGCCCTTGAGCAGATGAAGAAAGAGGGCGCTCAGGGTCAGAAGAAGATCAACCAGTACACCCGTTACGGTACAGTAGCTTTGGCCACTGTGCAGGCTTATGGTTTGTCTGTTGGCTTGTTCAGTGGCGACTTCGTTCAGGACGGCATAACACAGTCCTACTTTATCTTCTCCTGCATGATCACTTTGGTTGGTGGTACAATGTTCCTGATGTGGTTGGGTGAGCAAATCACTGCACGCGGCATCGGCAACGGTATCTCCTTGATCATCTTCGTAGGCATTATCGCTGAAGTTCCTGCAGCATTGGCACAGTTCTTTGCTTCTGGTCGTTCTGGTGCAATCAGCCCCGGTGTTATCATTGGCGTGATTGTTATGGTTATTGGTACGATAGCATTTGTTGTGTTCATGGAGCGCGCATTGCGCAAGATCCACATCCAATACCCACGTCGCCAAGTTGGTATGAAGGTATACGATGGCGGCTCTAGCCACTTGCCAGTCAAGGTTAACCCAGCCGGCGTTATTCCTGCGATCTTCGCAAGCTCATTGTTGTTGCTTCCGGTGACCATCAGCACATTCTCTGGCAACTCTACTAGCCCAGTGATGTCATGGTTGTTGGCGAACTTTGGTCCGGGTCAACCGTTGTACCTATTGTTCTTTATCGTGATGATCGTGTTTTTCGCTTACTTCTACACATTCAACGTCTCGTTCAAACCTGATGATGTTGCAGACAACCTGAAAAACCAGAACGGTTTTGTTCCTGGTATCCGCCCAGGTAAGAAGACGGCTGAATATCTAGAGTATGTTGTGAATCGTGTCCTTGTACTTGGTGCAGCTTATCTTGCAGCTGTATGTGTGCTGCCAGAAATTCTACGTGGCCAATTTGCGATCCCATTCTACTTCGGTGGTACATCGGTCTTGATCGTTGTGTCTGTGACTATGGATACAATTCAACAAGTGCAAAGCCACCTGCTTGCTCAACAGTACGAAGGCTTGATTGAAAAATCGAGCCTACGTGGCAAAGGTAAAACACGCAAAAAACGGAGCCCGATCCGCAAATGAATATCATCCTGCTTGGACCGCCAGGTGCGGGTAAAGGGACGCAAGCGCGTCATCTGGTCGAAACACGCGGCATGGTGCAATTGAGCACTGGTGATATGTTGCGCTCTGCCAAAGATAGCGGATCTGAGATGGGTAAAATTGTTGCCGACGTTATGGCCCGCGGTGCTTTGGTTACCGATGAGATCGTGATTGGACTGATCCGTGAGCAACTGAACACAGTTAAGGCCAACGGCTTTATCTTTGATGGTTTCCCACGGACCTTGGCCCAAGCGGATGCACTGACCCAACTGTTGACCAATGAAGGCGAAAGCCTTGATGCGGTTATCGAGATGGAAGTGGACGATACAGCGCTGGTTGCACGCATTGCAGCGCGTTCAACATGTGGTAACTGTGGTGAGGTCTACAACGACAACACCAAACCAGAGCCAGCTGATGGTAAATGTTCCAACTGTGGTGAAGCTGGGCAATTCAAACGTCGCGCTGACGACAATGAGGAAAGCCTGAAAACGCGCCTCATGGAATATTACAAAAAGACATCACCGCTCATTGGTTATTACTATGCCAAAGAGATGCTAAACCGGATTGACGGTTTAGGTGATATCGAAGCTGTGCAAGGCGATATTGCTGCGGTATTGAATACCTAATTAGGGTCACCCATTGTCGCGGCGCAAGTTGTTCAAAACAAGGGACGTGACAATTAAATGGGTTTTGAGAATAGTTTTGGGAATTGCAGCGTTGATCGCTGCAATTTTCGTTTCTGCTATGCTGATGGGAACATCAGAGCGGCCAACCCCTGACCGCTTGGCAGGATTTCACGAAACCACGCTGAGTGTTCGCACCGTAATGTGCTGCTTTAAGTCTTCATGTGGTATCTGGCGACCAGCGATCAGGTGCCCGAACTGATTGGGCAAAACGCACTTTTCTATGGTTTCCATGCTCACCGCGACGCCACTGCAGATTCTGTACTGAGACCAGTGGTTCTTCTTTAACACGGATCGGGCGAGAATGCGAAGGGCATCGGATGGCTAGCAATTGACCTTGCCACACGCGGATTTGTTGTGCTCGCGGTCAATCATCCGCGCACCACGTCACGCGATAGCCTGCCATCCGCGACTATTCGTATTTGGGAACGACCTGACGATTTGAAGGCGCGGCTGGATTTTGCGCAAGTGGGACTACCCCTTGGTGTTATGGTCGACATGGATCGCGTTGGTGCGGTTGGGTTCTCGCTTGCTGTGATCGCTTTCCTGACCAGATCGATTGCGGATGGATGAACGCGTCTGGCCTTGATCTGAATACGATTGATGAAGCCCGCTATGAATCTTCAAGCCTCGATCCGCGGGTTGGGGCGGTCGTCTCGATTGACCCTGCGTTGCCCCAAACGTTGAAAGCTGATGGGTTAAGCGCCGTCACCGTTGCCACCAGGATCGTGCAACTGGGCGAAACAGAAACAATACCTGAAGGTTTGCAGTGGGATAAGGTGGCAATGCAGCTTGCCAAAGGCGAGAGGGTGGTTGTGCCAAACACCTACCACTTCGCTTTTTTTCGGAATGCAGTCGTCTTGGCAAAGTTGTGATTTCAATTGGCAGTGAAGAAAACATCTGCTCTGATCAAGGCACACGAAACAGGGGTGAGGTCCATACTGAACTACACCAAATCGTAGGAAATTTTTTGGCGGATAAACTGGGGACATCAAACTAGCTCACGGCCCTTGACGCATACAACAAAAGCCAATAATCAGCCGTATCTCTAGCGAGAATCAAACCGTATGGCGGACTGTGTCTAAAATACGGGATCACCTGATCAGCTAAGGTCCGCAGGTATTCGTACCAACGGGCTTCTGTTGTGAAAAAAGGGTCCGGAACTACGGACCCGCAACTAAAAGGAATTGCACACGTGGCACGTATTGCCGGCGTAAATATCCCGACTGCAAAGCGGGTTCCAATCGCCCTAACATATATCACCGGTATCGGTACAACTTCAGCTCAAGCAATCTGCGAAGCTGTTGGCATTGACGCGACTCGTCGCGTTAACGAATTGTCTGATGACGAAGTTCTAAAAGTTCGTGAACATATCGACGCAAACTACACAGTTGAAGGTGACCTGCGCCGTGATACGACAATGAACATCAAGCGTCTTATGGACCTTGGTTGCTACCGTGGCTTGCGTCACCGTCGTAACCTTCCTGTTCGTGGTCAGCGCACGCACACTAACGCTCGTACTCGCAAAGGTCCTGCAAGGGCCATTGCTGGTAAGAAAAAATAAGGGAGCTCTGATTAATGGCACGTGAAAAAATTCGCGCGAAGAAAAAAGAGCGCAAAAATATCGCCGCAGGTGTGGTGCATGTTAACTCTTCTTTCAACAACACAAAAATCTTGATCTCAGACGTTCAAGGTAACGCAATTGCATGGTCTTCTGCCGGCACGATGGGCTTCAAAGGCTCACGTAAATCTACGCCATACGCGGCGCAGATGGCTGCTGAAGATGTGGCTAAGAAAGCTCAAGACCACGGCGTGAAAACGCTTGAAGTCGAAGTGCAAGGCCCAGGCTCTGGTCGTGAAAGCGCACTTCGCGCTTTGGCTGCTGCTGGTTTCAACATCACATCTATCCGTGACGTTACACCAATGGCTCACAACGGCTGCCGCCCACCAAAGCGTCGTCGCGTTTAAGCTGTTTATTACGGTTGCGGCCGCGTGATTTACGCGGCCACAATCCGCATTTCTGAAACCTCGGGCGCTTTTGTCTTTGGGACATGAGGCAAAAGCTAGAATGGAGGGACGTATGATCCACAAAAATTGGGCTGAGTTGATCAAGCCACAACAATTGGAAGTAAAGCCAGGTAACGATCCTGCGCGCCAAGCAACAGTTGTTGCTGAGCCGCTGGAACGTGGTTTTGGTTTGACAATGGGCAATGCCCTGCGTCGCGTATTGATGAGCTCGCTTCAGGGCGCAGCAATCACATCTGTACAAATCGACAATGTTCTTCATGAATTCTCCAGCGTTGCTGGCGTACGTGAAGATGTCACAGACATCGTTTTGAACCTTAAGCAGGTTGCCCTGCGTATGGAAGTTGAAGGACCTAAGCGTCTTTCTATCTCTGCAAAAGGTCCAGGCGTTGTAACAGCAGGCGACATCAGCGAATCCGCTGGTATCGAAATCCTGAACCGTGATCACGTTATCTGCCACCTAGACGATGGTGCAGATGTATTCATGGAACTGACTGTGAACACTGGCAAAGGCTATGTTGCTGCCGACAAAAACAAGCCAGAAGACGCACCAATCGGTCTTATTCCGATCGATGCAATCTATTCGCCTGTTAAGAAAGTTTCTTATGACGTTCAGCCGACCCGCGAAGGTCAAGTGTTGGATTATGACAAACTTACCATGAAGATCGAAACAGATGGCTCCATCACGCCGGATGACGCTGTAGCATTTGCTGCACGTATTCTGCAGGACCAGCTTGGTATCTTTGTGAACTTTGACGAGCCAGAATCAGCGTCCCGCGCGGACGAAGATGACGGTCTTGAGTTCAACCCGTTGCTTCTTAAGAAAGTTGACGAGTTGGAATTGTCTGTTCGTTCAGCAAACTGTCTGAAGAACGACAACATCGTTTATATCGGCGATTTGATTCAAAAGACCGAAGCGGAAATGCTGCGCACTCCAAACTTTGGCCGCAAATCTTTGAACGAGATCAAAGAAGTGTTGTCAGGCATGGGTCTGCACCTGGGCATGGACGTCGAGGACTGGCCACCGGACAACATCGAAGATTTGGCTAAAAAGTTTGAAGACAACTTTTAAGTAACACCGGTGCGGCGGGCCATGTGTCCGCCACACCAAACCGGTCTTGTGTAAGTGTTTGCACCGACATAATGCCGACACGATACCGACGTTATACCTATACTCGGTTTAGCGTCATACGATGGGCACCTGCCCCAAGGAGAGTCAGCGACACGCATCGCGGGCCAGACAAAGTAAAAACGCTCGTAGAGAGCACATTCGGAGATTAAGACTATGCGTCACGCACGTGGATACCGCCGCCTGAACCGTACACACGAACACCGTAAAGCGTTGTTCTCAAACATGGCTGGCTCGCTCATTGAACATGAGCAAATCAAAACAACTTTGCCAAAAGCAAAAGAACTGCGCCCAATCATTGAGAAGATGATCACATTGGCGAAACGCGGCGATCTACATGCCCGTCGTCAGGCCGCTTCTAAGCTGAAGCAAGACCAATATGTTTCAAAATTGTTCGACATCTTGGGCCCACGCTACAAAGACCGCCAAGGTGGTTATGTTCGTGTTCTCAAAGCTGGTTTCCGTTATGGCGACATGGCACCGATGGCGATCATCGAATTTGTTGACCGCGATCGCGATGCTAAAGGCGCTGGCGACAAAGCACGCGTAGCTGAAGAATCAAACGCGGAATAATAATTTCGCGACCTTCTTGGTTGTTTACAAAGCCCCCGTTGTTTCAGCGGGGGCTTTTTGCATTTCTGCTTTCGTGGCAGGGGTTGCATGACCCGCTGGGCCTGCGCATATAATTTAGCATGAAATATTTTATTGCATTGATCGTCTCTCTTGGTTTTTCTGCACCTGTGTGGGCAGAGCAAAAAGTTCCCCAGTCACAAATGGAAATCCAACTTAGCTTTGTGCCGCTGGTGAAGCAGGCCGCACCGGCCGTGGTGAATATCTATGCGACACGCGTGACTGAGGCGCGCGGCAATAGTTTTCTGGACGACCCATTTTTCCAGCGGTTCTTTGAGGGTGCCGCACCTGAACCACGGGCGCAAAATTCATTGGGATCTGGCGTGATCCTATCGCCTAATGGGATTGTCGTGTCCAACTACCATGTGGTTGGTATGGCAACTGATATCCGCGTTGTTCTTAATAATAGGCGTGAATATTCCGCCCGTGTTTTGCTGGGGGACGAGGCAAGCGATCTTGCAATCCTGCAGCTTGAAGATGCGAGCGACTTGCCCAGCCTCGCACTGCGCACCAGCGACGATGTACAAGTCGGTGAGCTGACTCTCGCAATCGGAAATCCCTTTGGTGTGGGCCAGACTGTCAGCAGCGGTATCATCTCTGGATTGGCGCGGTCTGGTGGCTCTGACGGGAATGGAACTGGCTATTTCATCCAGACAGATGCGCCCATCAACCCTGGAAACTCAGGTGGTGCCTTGGTCGACATGGCTGGCCGCTTGATTGGAATAAACACATCTATTTTGACCAGATCGGGCGGGTCCAATGGGATTGGCTTTGCTATCCCGTCAGACCTTGTTGCGGAGTTCGTCAATCAAGCAAAGGCGGGCAGTGACAGGTTTCACCGTGCTTGGGCAGGCGTCTCTGGTCAGGTTCTGGATTACGATATGGCGGCGTCCTTTGGTCTTGATCGATCAGGGGGGGTCATCATTACAGATCTTCATCCCGCCAGCCCCTTTCGTACTGTAGGTTTTGAGGTTGGTGACGTGATAACAGCTGTCGATGGCCAACCAGTAATTTCTGGTGGTGAGATGTTGTTTCGAATGAGTGTGGGGGGCATTGGCAATACCGCCGTGGTAACTCGTACCCGAAACGGCGAAGCGTCTGATGTCACGGTTGAGTTGATTTCAGCACCCGACTATCCGCCACGCGATTTTACGGTGCTGGGTGACGATGCGATTTTGGCGGGGCTTGAGCTGGCATTGGCCAATCCAGCGGTAAGTGAGGAACTAAGGCTTTCGCCAAATATTGTTGGTGTGGTTGTGGTAAACACTGGCCCAATCGCTGTGCAAGTTGGGCTACGGCGTGGTGACATCATTGAAGCCGTGAACTCAAAGGTCGTTGAAACCCCTAGCGATCTACGCAAGGGGCTAACAAACTCTGGCCGTGGTGTGCGTCTTGATATCATACGCGGTGGCAGTCGCGTTCAACTTAGGTTCCGTTTGTAGTGGCTGATTTATTTGGTGCACCCCCAGTCGTAAACATGCCGCGACCCTTGGCAGATCGCTTGCGCCCCAAAGTTTTGGGTGAAGTGATTGGTCAGTCTCAGGTGTTGGGCGCAGATGCGCCGCTCACAGTCATGCTGGGTGCTGGCGCATTAACCTCCCTCATTTTTTGGGGTCCTCCGGGTGTTGGAAAAACAACAATTGCGCGTTTGTTAGCCAACGAAACCGATCTACATTTTGTCCAAATCTCGGCAATCTTTACCGGTGTGCCTGACCTGAAGAAGATATTTGAAGCCGCACGTATTCGCCACCAAAATGGGCAGGGGACCCTGTTGTTCGTGGATGAAATCCACCGCTTTAACAAAGCACAGCAAGACGGGTTCCTTCCACACATGGAAGACGGCACGATCCTGTTGGTGGGTGCAACGACGGAAAACCCATCGTTCGAGTTGAATGCTGCGGTTCTGTCGCGGTCTCAAGTGTTGGTGTTAGAACGCCTCGATCTCGTTGATCTTGAGCTGTTGGCCCAACGGGCAGAGCAAGAGTTAGAATGCCAACTGCCTTTGGATCAACCTGCGCGTGGAGCACTGCTTGAGATGGCTGATGGTGATGGGCGGACGTTGTTGAATCTGATCGAACAGGTTGCAGCGTGGGAAACAGACACGAAGTTTGACAAGGCCACATTATCTACACGGCTGATGCGCCGCGCTGCGCAATACGACAAAAGTGGTGACTCACATTACAACTTGATCAGCGCCCTGCATAAGTCAGTGCGCGGCTCTGATCCTGATGCGGCGCTTTATTGGTTCGCGCGTATGCTTGAGGGCGGCGAAAATCCACGTTTCTTAGCGCGCCGCATCACACGCATGGCTGTTGAGGACATCGGGTTAGCCGACCCGCAGGCCCAAGGTGTGTGCCTGCAGAGTTGGGAAATCTATGAGCGTCTTGGCAGCCCTGAAGGGGAGCTGGCTTTGGCTCAGGCTGTGGCCTATCTGGCACTGGCCCCTAAATCCAACGCGACCTACGTGGCTTATAAAGCAGCGCGCAACGCCGCCAAACAAACGGGTTCAGAACCACCACCCAAGCACATCTTAAACGGTGCTACATCTTTGATGAAAGATCAGGGATACGGTGTGGGTTATGCATATGATCATGATGCGGAAGATGGGTTTTCAGGGCAGAACTACTTCCCTGACACGATGCACAGGCCTGAGTTTTATGTGCCTGTCGAACGTGGCCACGAGCGCGAGTTGAAGAAGCGCGTCGACTATTTCGCAAAGTTGCGGGCCAAGCGCGAACAGTGACGCAAGGTTGACAAGTGGCGCGGTAAGCGCGACAGACCCCTGATGATGAAAACGATGATCTTTGTGGCCCTTGGTGGGGCCGTGGGCGCAAGCCTGCGATACCTTGTGGGGTTGGCAGTTGCCTTTCCCATGGGCACGCTGGCCGCCAATGTCATCGGTTCATTCGCGATTGGCCTGTTGTGGGCTGGGTTAGCGGAGAAAGAAATTCCCTACCTGATGCCCCTGTTGATGACAGGTGTCTTGGGTGGTTTCACGACTTTTTCAGCCTTTTCTCTTGATACCCTGCGCTTGATGCAAGACGGGCGGATCGGGATGGCTGGGGTATATGTATTGGCGTCAGTGGTATTGTCCCTGATCGCATGTTTTGTGGGCCTTTGGCTCATCAAAGGAGGTACGGCATGAGCCGTGTTCAAACCGTAATCGTTGGCGAAGACGAGGGCGATCAACGCCTAGATCGCTGGTTCAAGAAGCGCTTTCCCCATATTCCGCAGGGGCTGGTTCAAAAGATGTGCCGCAAGGGTGATTTGCGTTTGGATGGTGGGCGCGTAAAGCCTGTCACCCGCGTCGAAGTTGGTCAGTCAGTGCGCATACCGCCATTGCCTGACAATCAGGCACCGCCCCCAGAGGCCAAGACCCGCGTGTCTGATGCAGACCGCAAGATGATCCAAGCCTGTGTAATCTATAAAGATGACCAGGTCATGGCGATCAACAAACCTGCAGGCCTTGCGACGCAAGGTGGCACAGGCCACACCCGTCACGTTGACGGGATGTGTGAAGCGTTGAAATTTGACATGGATGAAAAGCCACGTCTGGTACACCGTTTGGATAAGGACACCTCTGGTGTTCTTTTGTTGGCGCGTACCCGCACTGCGGCTCAGTCTTTGACTGCATCATTGCGTCACCGTGAAACCCGCAAGATTTACTGGGCCTTGGTTGCTGGTGTTCCAACACCCTATGTTGGCGAAGTGAAGTACGGCTTGGTAAAAGCTGGTGGTCGTGGCGGAAGCGGTGAAGGCGAAAAGATGATTGCCGTGCATCCGCGCGATGTCGACAAAACCGTTGGCGCGAAACGTGCCAGCACGCTTTATGCAACGCTGTACCGTGTGGCATCCCGTGCTGCATGGGTTGCGATGGAACCCCTGACAGGTCGTACGCACCAGTTGCGTGCACACATGGCTGAGATTGGGCATCCGATCATCGGTGATGGCAAATACGGCGGCTCTGGTCAAGAGAACATGGGTGATGGTTGGGGTGCCCAGTTGGGTGGTGTGATATCTAAAAAGTTGCACCTACATGCCCGTCACATGCGTTTTGAACACCCGATAACACGTAAAGAGATCAAGGTGACGGCTGAATTACCCGAACATATGAAAAATAGCTGGGATACCTTTGGCTGGACCAATGATCTGGCATCAGAAGATCCGTTTGAGAATATTTAAATGAGTGATCGTTTGCGATTGGTTGTGTTCGATGTTGATGGCACGCTGGTGGATAGCCAAACGGATATTGTCAGTTGCATGAACGCAGCCTTCGCAGGGATGGATCAACCGGAACCGGCGCGTGCTGACGTGTTGGGACTCGTCGGTCTTTCGTTGGATGTGTTGATGCCGAAACTTTCGCCGAATTTGACGCAGGCTGATCATGCCCAGCTGATCCAAGCTTACAAAGACGCCTACATGACCCAGCGCCGCATTGCTGGGACAGTGGCGTCTTCGCCGCTTTATGAGGGTGCGCTTGACTGCTTGCATAACCTTAACGCAATGCCTGATGTATTGTTGGGCGTGGCGACGGGTAAATCCAAACGTGGTTTGGATAAGTTGATCGAGGGCCATGGCCTTGAGGGGCTATTTGTGACCCAACAGGTTGCTGATTTTCATCCATCTAAACCTCATCCCGCCATGTTGCATACGGCAATGGCAGAGGCGGGTGTTGACGCGGCGGATGCGATTATGATCGGTGACACCAGTTTTGATATGGATATGGCTGCCAGTGCTGGAATGCGTTCGATCGGCGTGAACTGGGGATATCATACCTCTAAGAAATTACAGGCCGCGACGCGGTTGGTTGATAGGTTTGACCAGCTCGAGACGGCCTTGACTGAGATGTGGAGTGAAGACGCATGAGTGACTGGAAGCAAAAACGGTTCTGGACAAATGTTGGTGTAGCCGAAGTTGATGGTGGTTTTGCTGTCCAACTGGATGGCCGTGGTGTGAAGACACCAGCCAAAGCACCGCTGAATGTTCCCACCAAAGTATTGGCAGATGCCATTGCTGCAGAATGGGACGCGCAAGAAGGCGTTGTGAACCCGAACCTGATGCCGTTCACGCGCTCAGCCAATGCGTCTATCGATAAGGTAATGATCCAGCACGGTGAAGTTGCTGACATGCTGGCAGCCTATGGTGACGCGGATTTGCTATGCTACCGTGCGACTGACCCGATCGAGTTGGTTGAACGTCAGTCTGAGAAATGGGATCCTGTCCTTGCTTGGGCGGCGTCTGAACTGGACGCAACACTAATGACGCGCCAAGGGATTATGCACTTACCACAGGACGAAAAACCGCTCAAACTATTAAGTGATAGAACCCATGCACTGACCGCCTATGAGTTAGCCGCTTTTCACGATCTTGTTAGCTTATCTGGCTCACTGATTCTTGGTTTTGCGACCGCATACGGTTATGAGCCCGTAGATGAGTTGTGGAATAAGTCGCGTCTCGATGAGCTTTGGCAGGAAGAACAGTGGGGGCCAGATGAAGAGGCTCAGGCGTTGTCTGACGTGAAAAAGGTCGCGTTTTGGCATGCAAAGCGGTTTTTTGACGCTTCACAGATTGCTTGTCGCAAGGACACCAATAGCGGTTTTGTTCAAACTTGAGAATTTAGGGCCGTTTAGGACCAACTGACCCTTGACGCCAAAGCAAAATTCCGAGCAAACTGTCCAACACTGGCTGAACTTGTTCGGCTAGATCATCTACGATGTTAAATGCATCGACAACCATCCAAACATGTGGTGGAAAATCAGGAAGAGGTAAAAATGAATAAATCCGTATTATTTGGCGCGATGACTGTAGCAAGCCTTGCGGCTGGCGCAGCAGCTGCTGGTACGCTTGAAGACGTGCAAGCACGTGGCAAGCTGAACTGTGGTGTGACTACTGGTCTGGTTGGCTTTGCTGCTCCAGATGCGAACGGCGAATGGAAAGGCTTTGACGTTGCTGTATGTCGCGCTGTAGCCGCGGCTGTTCTTGGTGATGGCAATGCTGTTGAATTCGTCCCAACAACTGGCAAGACACGCTTCACAGCGCTTGCTTCTGGCGAAATCGACATGTTGGCACGTAACACAACATGGACATTGTCTCGCGATGTTGACCTGAAGTTCACTTTCGTTGGCGTAAACTACTACGACGGCCAAGGCTTCATGGCACCAAAAGAGTTGGGTGTTGCATCTGCTAAAGATCTAGACGGTGCGACTGTCTGTATCCAAACTGGTACAACTACTGAGCTGAACTTGGCCGACTTCTTCCGCGCCAACAACATCTCCTATGAGCCAGTGCCAATCGAAACAAATGCTGAAGCACAACAGCAGTACCTTGCAGGCGCATGTGACGTGTTCACAACTGACGCATCTGGTTTGGCTGCAACGCGTGCAACATTCGAAAATCCACAAGACCATGTTCTATTGCCAGAAATCGTATCCAAAGAGCCACTCGGCCCATTGGTACGTCACGGCGACAACGAGTGGGGCGACATTGTTCGTTGGACTTTAAACGCTTTGATCACAGCTGAAGAGCTGGGTGTCACATCTGCAAATCTTGCGGAGATGTCAGCTGGTACAAACAACCCAGAGATCAATCGTCTGTTAGGTACTGAAGGTACTTTGGGCGAAATGTTGGGTCTGTCTGCTACTTGGGCAAACGACGCAATTGCAGTTTCTGGCAATTATGGCGAAGTTTTCGAAGCTAACATTGGGGAATCAACACCGATCGGTCTAGCACGTGGCTTGAACGCTCAGTGGACAGATGGTGGCCTTATTTACAGCCCACCATTCCGTTAAGCTAATCCAGTCAAAGGGCGCGGGATTTTCCTGCGCCCTTTTCACTTTTTCATACCTGAAATATATACGACCAATCTTCGGCCTTTGGCGCATAGACGCCGCATTAAGCGCAGGCTGGAACGCGGGGAACCACTTCATGACAATTATAACCGACCCTCCGAAGGGTTCCTTCAGGCTATCTATGCTGCTGAATGATACCCGCTACCGGTCGCTTACTTTGCAAGCAATCGCAGCTATACTGCTTGCATTGGCAATTTTCTATCTTGCCAACAATGTGGTCACCAACCTTCAAAGGTTGGGTTTGAACATTGATTTCTCATTCTTGGGTGCGCCCGCAGGATATGACATTAACCAGCGATTGATCGAATACACCAGCCAATCAACCAATCTAAAAGCTGCGTTCGTAGGTATTCTTAATACGTTACTTGTTGCGTTTTTAGCCTGTATCATGGCGACCATCTTTGGTGTGTTTGCGGGTGTACTGCGTCTGTCTAACAACTGGTTGGTTAGCAAGCTGATGTCGATCTACGTCGAGATCTTCCGTAACATTCCAGTTCTGATCTGGATCCTTATTATTTATGGCATCATGACAGTTGTCATGCCGGCACCACGTGCGTTTCGCGGTGAAGATGCTGAAGCTGCAATGTTCTTGGGTATTTCAGCCTTCACAAATCGTGGTGTCTACATCCCAGGTCCAGAGTTCTCACGTATTTTTGGTGAGATGGGTATCTTATCTGCTGGTATTGGTTGGCTTGTTGCCATCGCAATTCTCATCTGTTCTTTTTTCGGTGGACGCACTGTGACGCGCCGTGCCACACGCATCCAAGAAGCGACAGGCGTTCGCCCAGCGACCCTCGTGACAAACCTAGCGATTTGGTTCTTACCACTAATAGCGTTCTTCATTATCACTGGCCTGGCCTTTGAAATTCCAGAACTTAAAGGCTTTAACTTCAAGGGTGGCATCAAGATCGGTGCGCCGTTGATTGCAATCTGGTTTGCCCTGTCCATCTACACTGGGGCTTTCATCGCGGAAAACGTGCGTGCAGGTATTCAAGCGGTGTCTAAAGGACAAACCGAGGCTGCCAGCGCATTGGGCATTCGCCCCAACCGCATCATGAGCCTTGTTGTTCTACCACAAGCTTTGCGCGTCATCATTCCTCCGTTGATTTCGCAATACTTGAACATCACCAAAAACTCATCGCTGGCGATTTTGGTTGGCTATGCCGACGTTACCGCAACCTTGGGCGGGATCACTTTGAACCAAACTGGTCGCGCAATTGAATGTATCGTGTTGCTAATGTTGTTCTACTTAATAATTTCGTTGATCATCTCCGCGGTTGCGAACCTTTATAATAACTCTACCAAACTAAAGGAGCGCTGAGCCATGTCAGATACATCTGCCAATGCTGTCGCCTTTGTGCGTACGGAATCCGTACCAGCTTCTGCTCCACCAGTTAATGCGGCAGGGCCGGTTAAATGGCTTAAAGACAACCTGTTTGACGGTGTTGGGAATTCTATCCTAACCGTTCTGGCATTCGTTGCGATCTTTTTGATCCTTTCGAATACGATGCCATGGGTTATAAACGGAATTTGGGATGCGCCAACATTGGCCGCATGTCGTGAAATTCTTGACGGAACAACAGGCGCTTGTTTTGCTGTTCTTTCTGAGCGGTGGAACCAGTTGCTGTTTGGGTTCAAATACCCAACCGAAATGTACTGGCGTCCTGCGCTGGCGTTCGCGATGCTGTTTGTTGCTTTTGCACCGGTCTTGTTCTTTGATCTGCCGCGCAAGTTGTTGATCTTTACAGGGCTATACCCGTTCATCGCATTCTGGCTGATCTGGGGCGGACCTATCGTTAATCCGATTCTAGCACTTGTTGGTTTGATCGTGGGTTATATGGTGTTTGTGCGGTTGGAAAAAACCAGCTTTGCAATGGCAATGGGAGCGGGCGTTGTTTCCGCAGCCGTTATTTGGTCTCTTTCCAAGGTCATCGGCTCTGACAGCGCAATCTTTTCCATTGGTTACCTAGAAACAGTGCCCTCCCGCGATTTGGGTGGTTTCATGTTGAATATGATGCTGGGTGTTACTTGTGTGTCCTTGTCATTGCCTTTGGGCATTGCCTTGGCGTTGGGTCGTCAGTCATCCATGCCACTGATAAAATATGTTTGCGTGATCTTCATTGAGTTCATTCGTGGCGTTCCGTTGATCACATTGCTGTTCGTAGCGAGCGTGATGTTGGGGTACTTCTTCCCTCCAGGTTCAGGAGTTGATTTGTTCATCCGCGTTGTGATTATGATCACTTTGTTCTCTGCGGCCTATATTGCGGAAGTTGTCCGCGGTGGTTTGGCGGCTTTGCCAAAGGGTCAATATGAGGCTGCTGACTCTCTGGGCCTTGATTACGCCCAAGCGACACGCCTGATCATCTTGCCACAAGCGCTTAAGATTTCGATCCCAGGGATCGTGAACATTGCGGTGGGGCTGTTCAAAGACACCACATTGGTATCGGTTATCTCGATGTTCGATATGGTTGGTATGATCCGTGGCCCAATCCTGGCCTCAACGGATTGGAACGGCGTCTACTGGGAGCTGTTTAGCTTCGCAGCGCTTCTTTTCTTTGTCGTGTGTTACGGCATTTCACAATATTCGCAGTGGCTAGAACGCCGTCTTGCGACAGATCACTGATAAGGAGGCCAGAACATGGCTGAACAAGCAAAAATGCAAGTGTCCGATGAAGTCGCGATTAGCATCCAAAATATGAACAAGTGGTACGGTACATTTCACGTGCTGCGCGACATCGACTTAAATGTTCAACGCGGTGAGCGTATTGTAATTTGTGGGCCATCTGGCTCAGGTAAATCCACGCTGATCCGCTGTATCAACGCACTGGAAGAGCACCAAAAGGGTTCAGTCGAAGTTGATGGCACATTGCTGTCTTCCGACCTCAAGAACATCGACAAGATCCGTTCAGAAGTGGGCATGTGCTTCCAGCACTTTAACTTGTTCCCGCATCTTAGCATCTTGGACAACCTGACTTTGGCACCGATCTGGGTTCGTAAAACACCTAAGAAAGAAGCTGAAGAACTGGCGATGCATTACCTTGAGAAGGTGAAAATTCCTGATCAAGCTAATAAATTCCCAGGTCAGCTGTCTGGTGGCCAACAGCAGCGTGTGGCGATTGCCCGTTCGCTTTGCATGCAACCACGCATCATGTTGTTTGATGAGCCAACATCTGCGCTTGACCCTGAGATGATCAAAGAGGTGCTCGACACCATGATCGAGCTGGCTGAAGAAGGCATGACAATGCTTTGCGTAACGCACGAGATGGGCTTTGCCCGTCAGGTTGCGAACCGCGTTATCTTTATGGACGAAGGTCAGATCGTTGAGCAAAACGAGCCGGAAGAGTTCTTTAACAACCCACAAAGCCCACGGACACAATTATTCCTGAGCCAAATTTTGGGTCACTAAGGTCCGGCGCATTTTGCGTATTTGAGATATTGAAACGGCTGCTCCCACGGGCGGCCGTTTTTCATTTGGGCATGAAAGCCTTCATGTGAAACGCACTTTGTGCTTTGGGTCGATTGAACGACTGGCTGATTGGGCAAATCTGCCGTACCAAACAACCACCGGCCATGCAATCTAGCCCTGCTTCTGTCGCCAAATGTGTTTTGCAAGTGGGGACGTCATAGAAATGGTCGACTGATAGGGCGGAGACGGGGCAGGCCGTGGCACAGGGTCGTTCTACGCAGCTCTCACAGGGGTTTGATACCTCTTGCTGCTGTTTGCTGATTAACGGCACTTTGATTGCCCCACGGATTGAAACCATCAAGCCAGCGGTGTCATGTACCAGCATCCCTGTTGGGCTTTGCCAAAACCGACCGCTTTGAGTGGCCCACGCGATGAACGGGGCATAGGGAGGTCCATCTGATGGAAAGACTGCTGTTCCTTGGAGATCGGAAGCGATTTGATTAATGATGCGTTTAGACCACCGATCAATTGGGTCAGGTTGCCCGCCTGAATATTCAGCATCACCTTTGAAGTGATCCCAAAAACCACTGTCAGCACCGATCAATGCCAATGTGTGGTCAGCCTTAGCAATATGTCCCATGACGAACAATCCGTGTGGATTAACTTTTGGGCTGAGCTGCGCAGTGATATCTACATTCATTTGTTGGTAAAGGGCAATTTGAGGGACCATCCAAAACGGCTGGGGCGTTCGTCCTGCCAGCGCAGGCCAATGTCCATTTTATCGTGACCTGCGGATGGCTGGGCTATGTAGGTGCCGAACATCTGGTCCCAGATCGATAATGAGAACCCATAGTTACTGTCGTGTTCTTGGCGGTGCGTTGAGTGATGAACGCGGTGCATGTCTGGCGTCACCAAAACGCGTCGTACAATTGCATCAATGGCTAAGGGCAAGCGAATGTTGGCATGATTGAACATGGCTGTGCCGTTCAAAATTACCTCAAACAGGATGACAGCAAAGGCGGCAGGGCCTAGCAAATAGACCAACCCAATTTTCAAAAGCATTGATAAAGCAATCTCGATTGGGTGGAACCGAATGGCGGTGGATACATCAATGTCTACATCCGCATGGTGAACCTGATGCAACCGCCAAAGTAGGGGAACCTTGTGGGTGATCAAATGCTGCCACCAGATTGAAAAATCCAAGATCAAAATCACAAGAAGCACTTCAATCCAGATAGGCAAGCTGATCGCGTTAAACAAACCCCATCCTTGGCTTTGTGCATCAATTGCAGCACCCACAGCCAGTAATGGCAATGCAACGGCCATCGCATTCAAAGCAACGGTGTTGATGACAGTGAAGCCCCAGTTTGTTACCCAGCGGGCTTTAAGGGTTTGGGTGCACACACGGCGGGGGGCGAGGGTTTCGATCAACGCAAGCAATGCAAACAGACCTAAAAATACACCCAGCCGTATAAAAGATACATTTTCCATTAGAGACAAACTACGGCGTTTAGAACCATGTGCCAAGCGGCACATGGACACAGTTGCGTTAGTCGCGGATCAAGCTGCCTGCGCCGTGGTCAGTAAACAACTCAAGCAAACAAGCGTTACGAGCACGACCGTCAAGGATAACAACAGCGCGAACACCTTCGTTGATGGCGTCCAAAGCGGTCTCCGTCTTAGGAATCATGCCCCCAGCAATCGTCCCATCCGCGGTCAGCTCACGAATTTGGGCCGCAGTCATTTCAGTCAGCACTTCGCCGTCAGCATTTTTAACGCCAGCAACATCCGTTAACAGCAGAAGGCGATCTGCCTTTAATGCACCCGCAATAGCACCAGCAGCGGTATCGCCGTTGATGTTGAATGTTTCACCATTTTCGCCAGCACCTAGTGGCGCAATGACGGGAATGATGTTGCTGCTAAACAGGTCTTCCAGAATTGAGGCGTCCACCACAGAGGGGGTGCCTACAAATCCCAACTCAGGATTTGTTTGGGTGCAAGTGACCAATTGGGCGTCTTTGCCTGATAGACCAACAGCGCGACCACCTTGGGCCCCAATGGCCTGAACGATACGCTTGTTGACCAAACCACTTAGAACCATCTCAACCACTTCCATGGTTGCTGCATCAGTTACGCGTTTGCCGTTCACAAATTCAGATTGAATATTTAGACGCTCAAGCATGGCGTTGATCATTGGACCACCACCATGAACGATGACGGGGTTTGCGCCCACTTGCTGCATCAAAACAACATCGCGTGCGAAACTCGCCATGGCTTCATCGCTGCCCATCGCGTGACCACCCAGTTTAATAACGACCGTTGCACCAGAATAGCGTTGCATGTATGGCAAGGCCCTGCTGAGCGTCTCGGCGGTTTCAATCCAATTGCGGTCCATGTCTTGCGTCTTCATCCCGTTTCCGTTCGATCAACTATTCGAGGTTTGCGATGATAGCGCGCAATGTTTCGATGCCCCAACCTTTTTCCGAAGAGGTAATAACCAGCTCTGGATAGGCAGCAGGGTGGGCAGCCAGCTTGCTTTTCACTTGTTTGATGACCTCAAAGCGTTCCTTTTCTTTCACCTTGTCGGCTTTGGTTAGAACAACTTGGAAAATCACAGCAGAGCTATCTAGCAAAGACATGATTTCTTCATCGACTTTTTTGACACCGTGGCGTGCATCAATTAATACAAATGCCCGGCGCAAAGTTTGACGACCAGACAGGTATTGCTTGAGCAAACGCTGCCACTTTTCGACAATTGGCAAAGGCGCATTTGCATAGCCATAACCTGGAAGATCGACGAGGTAATGTTCATCACCAGCGGTAAAATAGTTGATCTCTTGCGTACGGCCCGGGGTGTTTGACGCACGCGCCAAACCTTTGCGACCGGTTAGCGCATTGATCAAAGTTGATTTGCCAACGTTGGAACGGCCTGCAAAGCAAATCTCCATGCGATCGGCATCGGGCATCCCGTCCATTGCGACGACACCCTTTACAAAGTCGGTCTCGCCCGCGAACAGCAGACGACCTTTTTCTTTGCTTAGGGCCTCTGGCTCTTCGGCGATGTTAAATTGCATTTGCATCATAGTACCTGCACGCTGTCGCCTAGGGCGATTGTTCCATCTTGGATAACTTCCGCCAAGACACTGAATTCTTGATGGCCGAAGTGTTCCAACGCCCCTAACGTATCTGCGTCCCGCTGGCCAGTCTCTGGATTGGCTGCTGTGGACATACAACGCGTTGCTGGCTCTTTTACTCGCAATATCGCATTTCCAATCGCTATATCTTTGCCGACCCATGTAAATTCAGCCCATGGCGTGACACCATCGAACCAGATGTTGGAACGCCAGCGGTGAATCGACAAATTACGACCAAGGTATTGCTCTACTTGACTATGGGATGCTGTGTTGGCCAAGCTGATGGATGGATAGGCGCTGTCAGGATAACCATGTTTGTCCAGACGCATGATGTGGCTAGGTTGTGCACGACCACTAGGGACAAGTGGGGCACTCCAAGCGACGAGCGCCTCAGGGGCATCATCTGGATGAAACGTAATCTCTGGGCGATCGGGATGGCGCAACGTTATTTTTTGAGTTGCTTCATAAAGTTCCGCTGTGATTGCCATGAAGGCTGGGACACCAGCAGCACGATTAAAGTTCCCACAGCGAGCCCATTCACCAGTCTTCGCTTTGGATGCTTCGTGGGCCAAAGCCCAAACACGATCCCAAGGCAGGCATTCACCGGTTTTCAAGGCAACTGACGTTAACGATTCGCGGCCCAGGGCTTTGATCGGATGACGCCAGATGCTTGAAACTGATGACATGCTTTAGTCCTCTTTAGGTTTTCTTTTCAGACTGCCCTTGATGTTGCCGAACACGTCAGGTTTGTAACCTTGGCTGCGCATAATCAAGTATTGCTGTGTGAAAGTAATCGTGTTGTTTGCTATCCAGTAAACAACCAAGCCACTGGCGAAGCTGCCCAACATGAACATGAATACCCATGGCATCCATGCAAATATCATTTGCTGTGTTGGGTCAGTTGGAGCTGGGTTCAGTTTTTGCTGCAACCACATTGAGATACCAAGGATGATTGGCAATATGCCGATAAAGATCAACGCCATGACGCTGCCCGCTTCTGGTGCACCATTTGGGAAGAGTCCGAAAAGGTTCAACAGGGTTGTTGGGTCGGGTGCTGAAAGATCACGGAACGGGCCAAACCATGCGGCGTGGCGCAATTCAATTGTGACGAAGATCACTTTGTATAGGGAAAAGAAGATCGGAATTTGAAGTAAGATCGGCAAACAGCCGGCTGCTGGATTCACTTTGTTCTTCTTATAAAGCTCCATCATACCTTGCTGCATCTTTTGACGATCATCGCCTGCAGCCGCTTTCAGTTTTTCCATTTCTGGCTGAAGCTCTTTCATCTTCGCCATAGAGACGTAAGATTTATAGGCCAGCGGGAACAAAACAGCTTTGATAATCAGGGTAAGGCCAATGATGGACCAGCCCATGTTACCGATCAATTTGTTGATCTCGTGAAGCAACCAGAAGATTGGTTTGGTCAAAAAGAAGAACCAGCCCCAGTCGATACTATCGATGAATTTGGTAACACCGTCGGCTTGGTATTCCCGAATAGTTTCCCATTCTTTCGCGCCCGCAAACAAACGAATCGTGTTGGACGCTGACGCGCCCGGCTCTACAGTGATTTTGTTCATCACAGTCTCTGTTTGATAGATGTCTAAAGATGGATTGTACTTAGCTGTCAGGCGCGATGAAACGTCTTGGGCTGGGATCAAGGTGGTCATCCAGAAGTGGTCGGTCATACCGATCCAGCCATTTAGGACAGCCTCTATACGTTCTGCAGGGACACCCTCTTTTGGATGAATGTCGAAATCAGGCATGTCATCCCAATTTGTCTCCGTCAGCTCATCAGCCATCGTGACCAGACCTTCGTGCAAGACGAAGAAATTCTTTAGGTCTTTCGGTTCGCCATGACGCGCAAGAACACCGTATGGTGCCATAGATGCTGCGATAGTGCCGTTATTCGTTACGTTTTGCGTAATTGTGAACATGTAATCAGCATCAACATCATAAATGCGATTGAACAAAAGGCCTGCGCCGTTGTCCCATGCCAAAGTGATAGGCTTGCCCGGGGCAAGAATTTCACCATCTACAAGCTGCCAGTTTGTATTTGCGTTTGGCACGGTCTCAGGTTTTACGCCTGTGCTCGCGGCCCAACCAAAGAGTGCGTAATATGGTGAGTCACTGCCAACAGGTGAGAACAACGTAACAGTGTCTGCACCTTCATCTTGCGTGACTTTATAGTCGCTCAATTTTAACTCGTCGATACGTCCGCCCAGCAAGGAGATTGTTCCGCTTAGGCGTGGTGTTTCGATTGCGGTGCGGGGTGCTTCAAGCAATGCTGCAGGAGCTGCGGCACCTGTAGCAACCACATTGGCGGTATCTGTTTGTGCTGTTGGCGTTAGTGCAGTGACAGCGCCCGTAGATACGATGGAACCTTCTGCAGAAACAATTGCTGTTTCAGATGGGGCCGCAACCTCTGGAGTGGGGAAAAAGACAGTCCATACTAGAATCACAGCTAAGCTGAGTACGGTTGCCAGAATGAGGTTTTTGTTCTGATCATCCATTTGGGACTGCCACCTAATGTCGTTGAGTTCAGTGTCGGGTTCAACATAGTGCAGACCAGAAGGTCAAGTGGATTCGGTCATTTTGGGCCTTTCTTCGGTGACAAACAAAATCAATTTTCAGGTATTTGCGTTGTTTTGGTTACCCGGCTTGGCGCCCTCCGATTTGGGGGGACCCAGAAGTCTGTCCTCGTGCGCCTGCATCCAATCCAAAGTTTCGTTGAATGGCATCGGTTTCCCAATCCCAAACTCTTGTACGTGGTTGCAGCCCAGCTGGGCCAATAGTGCGTCTTCTCCGACAGTTTCAACACCCTCAGCTAGGGTTACGAGGTTCAGTCGTTCTGCCGTGGTTAATACCGCGCTGATCATTCGTTGTTGTTCGGGGTCCCTGTCTGCTTTCATCACAAAAGATCGGTCAATTTTAAGACGGTCAATTTTGAATCGCCTAATCGATGAAATTGATGCGTGGCCTGTCCCAAAACCGTCTAGGTCAAAGTGACAACCAAGTGCGACAAGACTGTTAATGTTTAAAGTGATCTGGTCATCCGCGGCACCAGAGATAACGCTTTCCAAAACTTCTACGGCCAGACGATCTGGTGACAGGTTAAAGCGGCCCAGTTCCCAGCTGATTTTTTCAATCAAACGCAGGTTGTTCAATTCGGATCCGCTGAAATTCACCCAACTTGCGGGACGTAAACACCTGCAGTGTCCCACGCATTGAGCGCAGTAAATGCGTGATACATGATGATCTCAGCAAGGTGCTCCAATAAACCTGCTTGCTCAATGGCGGGTAAAAAATCGACTGGGGCAATCATTCCGCGTTCTGGGTGGTGCTGGAGGGTCAAAGCCTCAAATCTGGTAACTTTACCGGTGTCTGTGGATATTTGGGGTTGCAACCATGGAATAATTTGTTCCGTTTCGAAAGTGCTCTGAACCTCTTCGCGTAATGTCGAATGGGCTTGTGTTGCCCGCTGCATCTCTTCTCAAAAGGCACGAATGGTTGATGGCTCACGTTTTTCAGCTTCCATAAGTGCAATGGACGCGGCTTGCATCCAATCACCTCCTGTAGAACCAGGAGAACGGCTGCAAAGACAAAATCCAATGGAAGTTGTTACGAACAGTGAAACCCCATCAACAGAGACGGGTTCTTCAATAGCGATTTGAAGCCGGCCTGCCAATCGAATGCAGACCTCTAAATCCATATGTCGACTTGACTCAAGGCTTAACGCTAAGTTGCAATCCCCCAAGCGCGCGATTTAATCTTGATCACGCATTTGCAAAATAATCCGCTCGCTAACACGTTTATCACTGTATCAACGGCAGTTTGGCCGTGGCGATCAACCAAAGACTGATAGTCATTGATTTGTATCTGGAACAAGGCTGAGCCTGTCGTTCGATCAGATGTTTGTGCGTAAGTTCTTTCGTCGAATTCTGTGAATATATCCCGCTGCAACAATGTTTTTGTACTTCGCTGAAGAAGCGCAACATTGAATTCCCGTTGCGAAAACCCTCCAACATCAATAAACAAAATTGGCATCAAAACGGCTGCGCCGATCAGTGCAGGTTCTCCACCAACCCAATATGCGGCCAAAACACCTGCCGGAAAAAAGCCAAGGTCTGCGCGCCTGTAATGGTGCGGCGCAGATCTTCGCGCAGTTTGTGCCAAGTCCAAGAGTGATTGAATGACATGATACACCTTGTTGCAGTGTCCGCAGAAAACGAACCTTGTAGAAGTGTTAGGTCTGATCTCTTTGCAATGCGTTAACGCAGTGTTGGAATGTTGTCTGAGTTTAGGTCAATTTGATCGGGTTCTCGGTTGAGCCCCATAAAATCAAAAATTTGGGGGTCTAATAAATGTGAAGGACGCGCGTTGGCCAGTGCATTAAACATGATTTGACGGCGGCCAGGACTGTTGGCCTCCCATCCATCCAGAATCTGTTTGACCTGCTGTCGTTGCAATCCATCCTGTGACCCACACAGGTCACAAGGAATAATGGGATAGTTCATTGCTGATGCAAACTTTTCACAATCGACCTCTGCAACATGCGCCAAGGGGCGATATACAAATAGGTCGCCTTCTTCATTTAGCAGTTTAGGGGGCATGGTTGCCAATTTGCCGCCATGAAACAGGTTCATAAAAAAGGTTTCAAGGATGTCATCGCGATGATGGCCCAGAACCACGGCTGAACATCCCTCTTCGCGGGCAACGCGATATAGATTGCCGCGACGCAGACGCGAACATAGCGAACAGAATGTGCGACCCGCTGGAATTTTGTCTACAACGATAGAGTAGGTATCCTTATACTCAATGCGGTAAGGTACACCCATCTTTTCCAAGAAATCAGGCAAGACAGTTGCAGGGAAATTCGGCTGCCCTTGATCAAGGTTGCAAGCCAAAATATCCACGGGCAAAAGGCCACGAAACTTCAATTCATATAAGACGGCTAACAGCGTGTAACTGTCTTTGCCCCCAGACAAGCAGACCAGCCAACGCGCGTCTTTCTCGATCATCCCATATTGGTTGATCGCCTCTTGTGTCATACGGACAATGCGTTTGCGTAGCTTTTTGAATTCAGTCGTGCGCGGTGCGCCTGCGAATAGGGGATGAATGTCATCGTTTTGATCAAGCATGTTACACCCTTTGGGTATTGTTCAGTCTTTTTCTTCAGGAATAGGATCATAACCATCGCCGCCCCACGGATGACACCGACATATACGGTGAACCATCAGATAGCTGCCTTTGATGGCACCATGTTTTTCTAAAGCTTCCAGCGCATAAGCGCTGCATGTCGGTTGATAGCGGCAATTGAAGCCGACCCAAGGGCTAAAAATTAACCGATACAATCGAATTGGCAGAGCCAAGACAAACACAAACGGGTTCATGTTCGGTCCTTTTTTGGGTGATCCTTGGACAGCGCTGTGCGCAAGTCTGCAAGCAGATCTTGAAAGTCACGCTCAGCGGTTTTGTCGCGTCGTCCAATCAGCACATAATCGG
Source organism: uncultured Paracoccaceae bacterium (assembly GCA_905182105.1). Taxonomy (GTDB): domain Bacteria; phylum Pseudomonadota; class Alphaproteobacteria; order Rhodobacterales; family Rhodobacteraceae; genus Ascidiaceihabitans. The sequence goes on along the minus strand of CAJJAR010000001.1, from coordinate 46,028 downwards.
TACCCAAAGCTCCATGCTCTGGCAGCACGAGGCGCGCAATTTCGCGCAATCGACGTTTGGCGCGATTGCGAGCAACCGCATTGCCGACTTTTTTGGAGCAGGTATAGCCGATGCGCATTGGATCTTCATCACCCCGTTCGTTGATTTGGAGGACAAATCCTTGCATCGCAACGCGCGGCGCACGTGAAGCGCGCAGGAAATCAGCGCGCTTCTGGATGACTTCAATTTTTGGTGGGGTGCCCAAACGAAAAATACCCGCCAAAGGCAGTTCCTTATCAGCTATATTGCTAGATAAAGGGGCCTTAGGCGAGGTCATTTAAGCAACCAGTCTGGACGCGTATTACGCGCTCAGTTCCTTACGGCCCTTAGCACGACGTGCGTTCAGGATTTTACGGCCAGCTTTAGTAGCCATGCGCGAGCGGAAACCGTGGCGCCGTTTGCGCACGAGGTTAGAAGGTTGGTAGGTGCGTTTCATCGCTCCGTCTCCATATTGTTCGCAAGGGCCAAGATTCGGACCGTGCGTGTCTATTTTCAAGCTCGTCCTCTAAAGTGCTGCAAGGCTCAAGTCAAACCCTAGCGGTTGGAAATCGGACGGTTTTGCAACAAATACATAGATATCAATGAGCCATTGTTTTAATTACCCGATTAACGGCGAGAAAACACCCTAAAAGGGGCAGTAATTATCAAGGGCGCGTGAGAATTATGTTTCACGGTAGCGGTCCTGTGTCTGTTCAGTCCATTGATAATGGACATGAAAAGAGCAAGAGTGATGCATATTATGGCCAAATTCAACAATTTCAAACCTGATTCTGTTTCAAAGCTAGACCTAAAGAGGCATGTGCCACTTGCGGTGATTCTAGTTATCGCGATCATCGGTGCATTTACCCTGCGCGATTACCTGACGTTCGATACGTTGCGTGACAATCGCGAGGCACTGCTTGCTTACCGTGATGCGAACCTTATCCAGACTGCGTTTTTGTTCTTTATCGCTTATGTCCTGATCGTTGGTTTCTCTCTGCCGGGGGCAACGCTGACCACACTAACAGGCGGTTTTTTGTTCGGGACTGTTCTAGGCGCAATGTTAAGCGTAAACGGAGCCGCAATTGGGGCTGCCTTCATCTTTCTGGCGGCAAGGTACGGGTTTGGTGAAAAGCTTGGGGCGAAATTGGAAGCCTCAACAGGACCCATTAAAAAGATCAAAGATAGTATAGATGAAAATCAATGGACTATGTTGTTTCTGATCCGTTTGGTTCCAGTCGTTCCATTCTTTATCGCCAACTTAATTCCAGCCTTTATGCAGGTGCCATTGCACCGTTTTTTCATCTCAACTTTCTTTGGGATTATTCCAGCGACGGCTGTATTTTCATCTATTGGCGCGGGCTTGGGCGAGGTGTTCGCTGTTGGTGAAAAGCCGAACCTCAGCATCATCTTTGAACCTCATATATTACTGCCCATTTTGGGTTTTGCGGCGCTGTCTTTGGTTCCTGCCGTCATCAAGGCCGTTACTGGCAAAAGGGCGCTATAGATCATGAAACGTATTAAAACAGATGTATTGGTTATTGGTGGCGGCTCTGGTGGTTTGTCCGTTGCTGCGGGCGCAAGTCAAATGGGTGCGTCAGTTACCTTGCTTGAGGGCCACGCAATGGGTGGTGACTGTCTCAACTTTGGGTGTGTCCCATCCAAAGCGCTGATCGCCAGTGGTAAAGCCGCTTACAGCCAGTCACATGCCCTTCAGTACGGTGTGGCGGATCACAAGCCCAAGGTCGACTATGCGGCCATAAAAGATCATGTCGCGGACGTTATTGCAACAATTGCACCACTCGACAGTGTCGAGCGGTTTGAAGGGCTGGGCGTTAACGTAATAGAAGAGTATGGCGAGTTCATTTCACCAACTGAAGTTAAGGCTGGTGATACAATTATCACGGCCCGCCGTGTGGTTATTTCAACAGGTTCATCACCTTTGGTGTTACCGATCCCTGGTTTGGAAAATGTACCCTATGAAACTAATCAGACATTGTTTGAACTGCGCGAGCAACCCAAGCATCTGTTGATTATCGGTGGTGGTCCAATCGGCATAGAAATGGCGCAGGCGCACATTCGCTTAGGTTCTAAGGTGACTGTCATTGAGGGTGCAAAAGCACTGGGTAAAGACGACCCTGAATTGGCAGAAGTGGTGTTGAACTCATTGCGCGACGAGGGGATCGAAATCGCCGAGGACGCGTTGGCTGCCCAAATTAGAGGCAAAGCAGGTGCAATCGAGGTCGAAGTCAAAGATGGCCGTGTCTTCAAAGGCTCCCACTTATTGATGGCCGTTGGACGCAAAGCCAACATTGATAAGTTGAACATCGAAGCGGCTGGCATTGAACGCACGCGCACTGGTTTGGTCGTCGATGCTGGCATGCGCACAACGAACCACGGTGTCTATGCGATTGGCGATGTCGCCGGTGGTTTACAATTTACGCATGTTGCGGGGTATCACGCGGGGGTTATCATACGCTCAATGTTATTTGGTTTGCCCTCCAAAGCGAAAACCACTCATATCCCGTGGGCGACTTATACAGACCCTGAATTGTCCCAAGTTGGCTTGACCGAAGCTCAAGCCAAGGAAGAACATGGCGATAAGCTGGAGGTTGTGCGCTTTTACTACAGCCACAATGATCGTGCTATCGCGGAACGCAAAACCAAGGGTTTCATTAAATTGATGGTCGTAAAGGGCCGCCCAGTTGGCGCTTCTATTGTTGGATACCAAGCGGGTGAGCTGATCAATCTTTGGGCTTTGGCACTGGCCAACAACATGAAGATGAGCCAGATCGCTGCAATGGTTGCGCCGTACCCAACAATCGGTGAGATCAACAAACGCGCAGCGGGTGCCTATTTCACGCCTCGCTTATTTAACAGTGCTGCTGTCAAATGGGTGGTCGGTTTCGTGCAACGGTTCATCCCATGATGATTTTGGCTATCTGAGGTACGATGCTCAATTCACTATCAGGTCGATTTCTTATCCTGACCACCATCTTCGTGATGCTGGCTGAGGTTTTGATTTTTGTGCCCTCAATTGCGCGGTTCAGAGAAGACTATCTTCTTAATCGCCTTGAGAGGGCACAGATCGCATCATTGGCATTGTTGGCCGATGATATGCTTGAAACTGAGTTGGAAGCCGAACTGCTGCAAAATGCTGGGGTGTTTAACATCGTGCTTCGGCGCGACGAGGCGCGACAGTTGATGTTGTCATCCCCGATGCCGCATGAGATTTCGGGGACGTTTGATTTGCGTGAGGGAACTGCGGTGGTCTTGATGCGCGACGCTGTTATGCGCCTGACGCAGCCAAATAATGAAGTTATCCGCGTCATAGGGGCACCGTTACGTGAGGCAGGATTACTGATCGAGGTTACAATGGAAGCGGGGCCACTTCGTACTGCCATGATCGATTACGGCCTGCGAATCCTGCTTTTGTCTGCGGTCATCTCTGTCATCACAGCCTCACTGCTGTTTTTCGCGGTTCGTATCTTTTTGGTGAAACCCATCAAACGGGTAGTCGATCACATGCAAAGTTACGCTTTGGCTCCTGAAGATGGACGCCGGATCATTTCGCCAAGTGCTGGGATAACAGAACTGCTCGAAGCCGAAGAATCTCTCAAATCAATGCAAACGGAGCTGACCAACGCTTTGCGTCAAAAAGACAGGTTGGCGCAACTTGGTAGTGCGGTTAGCAAAATTAGCCACGACCTGCGGAACATTTTAACGTCTGCCCAGTTGTTTACTGATCGCATCGAGATGAGCGAAGACCCAACAGTTGTGCGCCTTGCTCCAAAATTAGTGAACTCGATTACTCGTGCAGTGCATCTCTGTGAAAGCACGCTGGCTTTTGGCAAGGCTGAAGAACCGAGCCCGACATTTTCGATGGTTCGCTTGGAAATGATCATAGCTGATGTGATGGATGGTGAACGACTGGCCGTTGGCGAACATGACGTTCGATTCGTATCAAACATTCCACCGAACTTGATGGTCCGTGCGGATGCTGAGCAGCTGTACCGTGTAATCTCCAATCTGGTACGTAACGCGCGCCAAGCGATCATGGTGAGTGGTAATGAGGCTGAAATTTCTGTCACCGCCTCAGAAACATATGAAAATTGGTTGATTGAGGTAACTGATACCGGGCCGGGTCTGCCAAAGAAAGCGCAGGAACACCTGTTCATGCCATTTCAGGGTGGAGTTTCAAAAGGGGGCTCTGGTTTGGGACTGGCAATCTCAGAAGAACTGGTCCGGGGCCACGGCGGATCGCTGGAATTGGTCTGCACATCTTCTGATGGGACTTCATTTTGTATCAAGTTACCTAAGGGTGATATCGTTTTCTAAAATATTTACAATATTGCGAAAACGAGGACTTGCATAGTTTCACAGGCAAGACTAAACCGCCACCGAGTGCACCCGTAGCTCAGCTGGATAGAGTACCTGACTACGAATCAGGGGGCCAGGGGTTCGAATCCCTTCGGGTGCACCATTTATTAAATTTTTCATATACATAGTTTTGTCTTTCATAATGCACCTTTACCTTTTTTGGTTTTGGTGTGTGTTCACGTTTTGCGACTACGAATTGATTAGGTTTTGAAGGCAACCGCTTTAGCAGCTTGCCTTGAAGCCTTGCCACGTTGCGAACGCGGATGGGGGCGAGGCAATGCTATTCGATAAGGTTGGTGCGGCCCGCAACGCAGTGTGCGGACATGGTCTTTTCTAATAGGGTAGCCAGAGGGGGGGGGAGGGCGAGTGGCTTGTCCAAATTCCTTCTGTCAAAATTTGAATAATGACAGGGGATCACTTCAAGAGTGATCTTTTAGAATCCCATGCTGTTACGGTACAGGGTTCAAAAATTTGACCATTCCATGAAATTGAATGCGCCGAGTAATTAAACGCAAACTGAACCGCTCCAGCCACACGCAAGCGCAGACCATCGGGTAGTGCTGTGATTTCAAGGCCCGCTTGGGCCGTCGCCATCTTAACCAAACGATCCCAAAGGGTCTCGTCTGGCCAAGAACCCAAATACCACATCTGATCATCACCAGTCAGGACCGTTGCCCCTCCTTCGGTCTTCATTAAGACAGGCGAGGAGGATGATAGTTGTTCCATCCAGTGCACTACTGAACCACCACCCTCAACAGAACGAACATGACTTGGTGGGAAGCTCTCGCTGAGTTCAATTTTTATGTCCAGTTCCGGGATAACGGGCTGTGCCTGGGTTGGGATGCTCAACTCATCCGTAACTGTCCCTGTGCGTGGTCCAAGGACAGCCAGTGCAGCGCAGTCATGCAAACCATTCATCAACGTTTGATCCGTGTTGGCCAAGCCAGGTGCGAACACCAGTTTATATCCATTAAAATTATGCTGTGTGCTGGGAATGATATCAATGGAAAGTCCTGCACGGCGCAGTGCGCGATAGGCTGAGAATACCAAACGGAAGTAATCAAAGTCAGCGCCTTGCGGCATCGTGTTCCACGCCCAGTCAGAGGGGTAATCAAAGATCAACGCAACACTGGCTTGAACTTGAACCAATGGTCCAAGCGCAGCGATTTCCTGTGCTACTTGTGCGGCTTCTGCCATTCCTGCTGCAGGGGTGTCATCGGCTCGCAAGAGGCCCGCGTGCATCTGCTCTTGGGCAAAGGGAGCCTGACGCCAACGGAAGTAGCTGACAACTTCAGCACCGTGCGCAATTGCTTCCCAACTCCACAAACGAACCATGCCGTCTAGCGGAGCAGGGTTATAAGGTGCCCAGTTCACTGGGCCGGGTTGCTGCTCCATCACCCACCAGCGGCCCTTGCCAACGGCGCGGTATAGATCGTGGTGAAAGGCCTGCATGTCAGGATCACCCTGCTGCAAGAACGCAGCTTTGTGATCGTCGTCCCCTTCCAAGCGGTCCGATAGAAAACCAATTGGGTAGCTGTCCCAAGACGCGATATCCAGATCTTCGCCCACCTCGAAGTGGTCAAAGTCTAGGATGCGGCCCATGTAGTTGTGGATCAAAGGCACATCAGTTGCTGCGCGTAGAACGTTCACTTGGACGCGGTTGAATTTAACAACTTGATCGGAACTGAAACGGCGAAAAGCCATGACATGGGCAGGGTTGGGTTCAGTAACAGTTAGATTGGGCAAATCGATCTGGTCAAAACGATCGTATTCCATCGACCAAAAGACATTGCCCCATGCAGTGTTCAGTGCCTCAACATCGCCATAACGATCGGTCAACCATTCTTGGAACGCAGCCCGCGCCACATCTGAGTAGCTGATAATGGTGTCATGGCAGCCATATTCATTATCGATCTGCCACGCATGAATACGCGGGTCCGCGCCATAACGATTGGCTAAAACGCGGGTGATCCGCTCGCAATCTTGAATATAGCCTTGATGACTAAAGCAGTAATGACGACGTGATCCAAATTTGCGCGGATTGCCGTTTGCATCAACAGCCAGCATGTCGGGATGTTTTTCAATCATCCAACGCGGGGGCGTGGTTGTGGGTGTGCACATCACAACCTTCAGCCCAGCATCCGCCAATATAGCAATCGCACGGTCCAGCCATTCAAACGTGAATGTGCCCTCCACCTTTTCTAAACGGCTCCATGCAAATTCGCCGATACGAACCCAAGTGATACCAGTTTCCACCATGCGCGCTGCATCGCGTGCCCACATCGCCTCACCCCAATGTTCAGGATAATAGCATACGCCGAGTGTTGAAATCATAGGATCACCTGATGTTCTGATTGGCCCGTACCGACACTTTCTGACAGGAATGTCATACCGTTCGAGGGTTGTTCCGCACGCGTTTCTACTGACAAATCAATGGCTGCGGTTGTGCAGAAAATGGTGCGCAATTCTGGACCGCCAAATGCAGGGCAGGAGGCTTGCAATGCATCGAATTCGATGGCGTTTATAAACTGCCCATCCTTCGAATAACATGCGATGCGTGATGCGCCCCATTGCGCAAGCCACATATTCCCGTCGGCATCTATGACAGCGCCGTCTGGGTTTAGGTTTTCAGACCGTAGATCAACGTAAAACTCTGCTTCCCCCGTGGGCCAGCCATCTTGCGGCTCTAACTGCTGGCGCATGACCAATCGTGTCACGGTGTCTGTGTAATATGCAAATTGGCGGTCAGGGCTGAAGCAAATTGCATTTGAAATTGTGATGGATGGAAACAGTTTGCGCAGTTCCCCCTTGTACAAACGATAGATCGCACCTGCACCCGTTTCGGCGTTCTTACCCATCGTTCCAATCCAGAATCCGCCCCACGGATCGGTACGTCCATCATTAGAACGTGTGATCGGGTTGTCAGCTTCCAGCGCAATCACCAACTCGCGGGACCCGTCGTTTAGGGAAAACCTCCAAAGCCCAGTTTCCGAGGCAATAAGTAACGTGTCATGGTCAAGCCAACCAGCGGCCGAAACATGTTCGTCAAACTGCCATTCCTGCGGCCCATCATTGGTTCGCGTCAGCAGGCGTTTGTCAACAATATCAAACCAGAAAAGCTGTTGGCGGGTTGGGTGCCACAACGGGCCTTCACCCAATGCACAGACCCGATCATCGAAGATGCGGCTCACGAGATGGCTACGTCATATGCGGCGACGATCGCCTTTGCAGCCACACCCACATCTTTTGCCGTCATGCCAGGTTTGTAGATGGCAGAGCCAAGCCCAAAGCCGTCAGCACTCGCTGCAATCCACTTGTCAAAATTGTCCGGTCCTGCGCCGCCGACCGCGAACACTTCGGTCCCAACTGGCAAGATGGCCCGCATCGCTTTCAGGCCCGATGGACCGGCCATTGAGCCGGGGAATAACTTTAACCCATCTGCGCCCGCTTGAAGTGCTGCAAAAGCTTCAGTTGGTGTGAACACACCGGGCCAGCTTTGCATGCCTTTGGCTTTCGTGTGTGCAATGACCTTTGGATCGCAGTTTGGTGACACAATCAGTTTGCCCCCAACTGCGTCAACTTGATCAACCTGTTCGGTTGTCAAAATCGTACCTGCACCGATCAATGCATCCTTAGCAAAGGCATCAACAATATTGCCGATGCTTTCGAAAGGATCAGGTGAATTTGTAGGCACTTCGATCCGGTCAATCCCAGCATCTAAAAGGGCCGCGGCCACGTCAACGGCTTCGGACGGTTTGATCCCGCGAAGAATTGCAATTAGTGGGCGGCTCATGCTGTTTCCTTTACAAGGCGGTAGGCCGCTTGAAGACCTGCCAATGCCATACGGGCACCATCCGCCACAGTTGCTGGGACACCCTGGGCGGCCAAGGCATCGGCGTAAATTTGAGATAAGTTGTTGGCCCCGACGACGGCAACCTGTTGGCCCAACCAGAACGGACGGCCAGCAGCCAATTCGGCACCGATCAACAGGCCAGAAAGACGCGCACGCGCAACTTCTTTTGATTGCCCATTTAGCAAATCACAGGCGCGTAAATTAAACAGATTTGCCGAAATCCGTTCGGGGCGCGAAAGACTGTCAGCCAATGCTTCCTCAAAGGCGGGTTTGTCCCAACCGTCAGTATCAACAGAATGGCGTAATACGGATGAGGTGGACAACAACTCAAACTGTTCGCCTGTCATGTAGGTCTGAAAACTGACGACCTCACCGGCGCTGACATGTGCCCATTTGGTATGGGTGCCTGGAAGGCAAATGACACCATCCCAGCCAGAATTAAGGGCCAGAAATCCGGCGATCTGTGTTTCTTCACCGCGCATAACATCGGCTGGAGATGCTTGTTTAAGCCCTGGAATGACGCGCACATGAAGACGTGGGTCATCGCATACAGGAAGCGCATGTTGGCTGTGATCGGGTTTGGCAGGGACCGCAGTGTAGGGTGCTTCGACCCAACCTTGGCGCGCGCCAACCATGCCACAGGCGATGACGGGCATTGTGCTGGTTCCAAGCCACCCTTCGATCAGTTTCAATAAGGCACCTTCAAACTGGTCACGTTCCAGTTTGGCCATGCCATCATCTGATTGAGCATGGGCAAGCTGAGTGCCACCTTGCATTGCCCAAACTCGCAAGTGTGTGGTGCCCCAGTCAACGGCAATCCAATCTGGTGTCACTTGTTCGCTCATTTCATATCACCCTGTTACAACCACGCCGCCGTCTACGACCATACACTGACCTGTCATCATACGGCTGGTGTTAGAGGACAGGAATAGCACGGCATCAATAATATCTTTAGGGGTCAAATGTTCCTTCAAGCATTGCGCCGCCAAATGTCCTGCCAGTGCATCCGGCGTGGCCCACTTGTCCAATTGCTTTGGTGTCAAAACCCAACCAGGTGCCAGCGCATTCACACGAATTTTTTTAGGTCCCAACTCACGGGCCAAGCTGCGTGACATTGCCGTGATCCCACCGTTGGCAGAGGTGTAAGCCGTATAACCGGCACCACCCATGATGTAGCTGATCGAGCTGAAATTCACGATTGAACCACCCGATGCCTTCATCAGGCGCGCGGCTTCTTGGCAGGCAAAGTAGTAGGATTTGAGATTGATCGACTGCATCCAATCCCAATATTCAGGGGTGACCTCGTCCAATACGTGGCGGTCATCATTGGCTGCATTGTTTACCAGGACATCCAAGCCGCCGTGGGCCTTAGCTGCTTGGCGCATTGTGGCCTGCAAATGTTTGGTGTCTGTGATGTCGCCTTGCAAAAACAGTGGTGCGCGACCGTGTTTCGCTTCCATCTCGGCCACAAACGCTGTGGCGTCTGATCTGCCAATGAACGCGACATTCGCACCCTGTGCTAAGAACCCGTCAGTCAGGGACGCACCGATGCCCGACCCGCCACCTGTTATGTAAACGGACTTGCCAGTAATGTCGTGAAATGTTGCGTTCTGTGTCATCTTTTTTTCCTTACCGCACCGCGTGTCCAGTCAGGCAACCAGTCGCCATGGGCGATCAATAATTCATCCACCAAGGAGCGAATTTGGCGCATATCCAGCTCAGCCGCAGTATGCGGGTCCATCATTGCAGCGTGATAGATGTGTTCTGGGTTCTCGTCCAACAATGCGCGGACTGTGAGTTCCTGCACGTTGATCTGGGTGCGCATGAGAGCCGTCAATTGTGGGGGAATGTCGTTGATCACTGTCGGCTGAATACCGTTGGCATCAACCAAACAAGGCGTTTCAACCGCAGCACCTGTCGGCAACTGTGGAAGCTGACCGTGGTTGGGTAAGTTGCCATACATGACATAAGGTGTGTCAGTGACTATGGCGCTCATCAGTTCGGATGCAAATTCATGGCTTTTGCAAACCTCGACACTGCCACAGGTCATCATTGTTGCCGCTTGTTCTTTCCACTCTGCTGCCTGTTCAACACAGCGCATCGGATATTCATCCAGGGGGATCGAGAATTCTTTGATCAGATCTTCGCGACCCTCCTTGATAAACCACGGAACGTATTCAGCAAAGTGCTCTGAACTTTCGGTGCAGAAATAGCCAAGTTGATCCATAACTTCATAGCGCACTTTGTTGTCGCAACGTGGCATTAGAAATGGTGATTTAGGCAATGCGCCAGACGCATAACCCTTGTTTAGCAAAGGATATAGATCACGCATCTCGCCGCCGACTTCTTGTTCAAGGCGCAAGAAGAACGCGACGTGATTGACGCCAGCAACCTTGTAGCGGACCGATGATTGATTGATGTCTAAATCATGGGACAGCTCTTGAACCGTGTTCTGAACAGAATGGCACAAACCAACTTGCTTTAATGCTGGGAACCGTTCGGCCAAGGACCACGTGTTGATCGCCATCGGGTTCACGTATTGCAACAAAGTCGCGTTTGGACACAGGTCAATCATGTCTTGTGCAATGCTCCACAACACTGGAACCGTGCGAAGACCTCGCATAATGCCGCCAACGCCCAAAGTGTCAGCAATGGTTTGGCGCAGGCCGTACTTCTTTGGAATGTCAAAATCGGTGACCGTGCATGGCTCGTAGCCTCCGATTTGAAACGCTGTGACTACAAAATCCGCACCGTCCAACGCTTCGCGACGATCCAAGTGGGTCGTGACTGTTGCGCCTGTACTTACGGTCTTGATCATTGCGCGGGCCAAAGCCTCGCTTTCGGACAAACGGCCAGCGTCAATGTCCATCAGCGCAAAGTGACTGTTGGCAAGGGCAGGGGTCAACAATGCGTCGCCCACGATGTTCTTCATAAAGATCGTAGAGCCGGCACCGATAAAGGTAATCTTTGTCATGTGTATCGTCCGAAAGAAGTGGTTGTTATTTCACGGCGCCCAAAGTGAGGCCTGCAATGAAGTGTTTTTGCATTAAGAAAAACATCAAAACAGGTGGTAGAGCAGCAATGATTGAGCCCGCACTCATGAGATGATACATTGCTCGAAACTGTGCATTAAAGCTGGTGATCCCAGCAGTTACTGGCTGGGCATTTTCACCCTGCGTGAGCACAATCGCCCAGAAGTAATCATTCCAGATGAAGGTAAAAATTAAGACTGAAAGGGCTGCAATCGCAGGTTTCATCAGGGGTAATACTACGTACCAGAATATCCGCCATTCTGCTATACCTTCCACACGGGCCGCCTCTGTTAGCTCATAGGGCAACGCTTTGATAAAATTACGCATAAATAGGGTACAAAATCCTGTCTGAAATGCGATGTGGAACAGTACTAAGCCAGTTTTGGTGTTATAAAGTCCCATGTCCAGTGTCAGATCACGAACTGGCACCATCAATATTTGAAATGGTACGAAATTACCGGCAATAAACATGAAAAAGACAAGTAAGTTACCACGGAATTTGTAAACACCAAGCGCAAAACCGGCCATAGAGCTGAGTGCCACCGCGCCGATTACCGTTGGAATGGTGATTAGGAATGAATTCATGATGTAGCGGGGCATAGCCGAACTAAATACCATACTGTAATTTTTTATCATCTCAAAAGATGAAGGCCAGCCCCAGTAATTGCCTACTAAAAAATCTGTGTCTGGCCTTATCGAGAAAAGTGCTACGGCCAACAATGGGGCAAGCCAGAGCAACATCACGATAGGCAATAGCACTTGGTAGCCAAGTTGCCATGCGCGTGATGACTTTTCAATTGGTTTTGGGAACATTCGCTAAAGCTCCAAATCTGAGAGATTGGGTTTCATCAATTGGTGATTTTTTCATCTTGGTACATCCGCCACAAAAAATAACCAATAAATACCATCATAATTAAAAATAAAATGACTGCAATCGCAGCACCGTAGCCCATTTTAAAACCGTATTCTGATAGGGATTTTTCAAACATATAAAAACTTAGCACCCGTGATGAGCCGAATGGGCCACCATTTGTCATGATTGAGATTAAATCGAATGACCGCAGTGAGCCTATTATGGTCACCACAAACGCGATAAATGTTGCTGGACGCAATTGCGGCAAGATGACGTGCCAAAGCATTCGCATACCTTTGGCACCGTCTAGGCGCGCTGCTTCGATCTGTTCAGGGTCAACGGAATTTAGGCCAGTAAGATAAAGGATCATACAATATGCGGTCTGTGGCCAGAGCCCAGCCGCTATCACCCCATATGTAGCTAAGGAAGGGTCGCCCAAAACATTGATTGGCTCAAAGCCAATAAAACCAATGATTCCGTTGAATAGCCCAAATTGTGGATCATAAAACCAAGTAAAAACTAAACCAACGACGATCTGAGAAATCACGAATGGGAAAAAAAAGAGCGATTTATATAATCGAATGCCGCGCACAGTTTGATTAAGAAATAATGCAATAAATAATCCAGCTGGTATCGAGGCAAGGTAAAAAATCAACCATTTTAGGTTGTTCCAAATTGAAATATTAAAGGAACGGTCTCGAGTAAGCAATTTTTCATAATTTGCCATTCCAACATATTCGCCATGTGTGGCTAACGATCCAAGGCCATCCCATTTAAATAAAGAGATGCGGAAACTTTGAAGAATTGGAAAGACTACGTAAATCGCAAACATGATGAGAGCCGGCAATAAAAATAGCCATGGCGTAATCGCGATTTCATTCCTCTTATACCAGCCTTGTTTGGCCAATGTCTTATTCCATGGAGAAGTGTTGGCCATCGGGTCGCCTCCGCGGGGAGTGAAGGTCTAAAAATCACCAAAGAGAAACGTCATCAGGTTGTCTTTGGTGACTGTGAGAGCGGATGCGCAGGTTCCCCTGCGCATCCAATTAATGATGAGCTGAACACCAGCTCTAATGATTGGTATTTTTAGTAAGCTTCTTTGCGAACACCTTCGATGCGCTCTAGGATATCATCCAAGTTGTCTGGGTAAACCATGAACTCTTGGAAGCCTTCCATGGCAGCTTGCGCCATCTCAGCTGGGAAATCACGGTCGAAGAATTGAGCTACGCCGCCTTGGCTGTTTGACGACAGCATTTCAAAGCCTTTATTAAGGAATTTGTCATCGTCAACAGATGCCTTTGAGTTAACTGGCAGTTGACCCAAGTTGGCACCGTTATTCATTTCGGTCTGAGCTTCAGACGAAACAATATACGCTAAGAAAGCTCTAGCATTATCTTTGTTTTTGGCATTGGCAGCTATATGGAACGTGTCAGTTGGAGCATCTTCTGCCATAGCAATTCCTGGAGTGATTGCTGGAAATTGATGGAAATCCAATTGATCGTCTGTCAATCCACCCTCACGCAGTGGTGAAACAGCGAAATTACCCATCAAAATGGCCCCAGCAGAACCATCAATCATAAATGGTAATGATTGCTGCCAGTCTTTATTTTGATTGTCATCGATGAACGCGCCCATGCGAATAAGTTTGCCCCAGTTATCAAATGTTTCGCGAACGCGGGAATCTGTCCATTCGATTTCACCAGCAGCCATTTGCATGTGGAAGTCAAATCCGTTTGTCCGTAAATTAAGGTAATCAAACCAACCAGCACCGGTCCAAAGCCATTTGTTTCCTATGGTGTAACACTTGCGTCCAGACGCAATCATTGCTTCACAATTAGACAACATATCGTCAAAATTAGCAGGCTCGGAGAGACCTAACTCTTGGTAAATATCTTTTCTGTAATAGATACCCCACTGATAGTATGTGTAAGGAACACCCCATTGTTTACCATCAATTGTCAGAGCACCTTTTGTAGAAGCTAATTCATTGGCAATATCGGTACCATCGGCCCACATGTCAGATACATCTTCTAACAATCCAGCCTCAACATAAGGTTTCATCCGGTTGGCAGCATACCATGTCAGTACGTCAGGCGCATCTGCCGATAAAAAGTTACGTATTTGGGTCTTGTACGCCTCGCGATCAATCACATTAGTTGTAATGTTTAATTCTGGATTTTCAGCTTGGAATTTTGCAATCAAAGTTTCCATTGTTGCGCGTGGTGCAGGATTGGATGTATCGAGGTTGATCTTTAAATTCCCAGTCAGTTCAGCGGATGCTGGGCCAGCTAGTGCTATCGCAGTGGCGATCGATGCTACAGTCGCCTTTAATAAGTAACGCATGGTATCCTCCCTAGGGTTTCCGTTTTAAGTAGTCTCAAATAGTGAAACACGGTTTTATATATTGATATTTTAATCGTGACTCGCCTATGCTTGTCAAGATTTTCGTATCTTCAATAGGTAGAATTCTTGTCGCGGCTTTGCCCAGATATTGAAGACAGAGATTATAGTCACTTAGTGAGGCCGATGGCGTAAATGTATAATGCTCCCAATTCAGATGGTACTGTAGGCAAGGCAATGCAGGTCTTAGACCAAGTGGCATCCTTTCAGCGTCCCGTCAGGTTTTCCGAGTTATTGGCTAACAGCCCGTTTCCTAAGCCGACATTGTACAGATTTGTGCAAACACTTACTAATCAAGGCATGCTAACTTTTGACGCTGAACGCCAAACCTACTCGATGGGTATACGTTTGGTAAGCTTGGCGCATTCGGCTTGGCGTCATAGCTCACTGGCACCAGTAGCGCGGCCCTATATTGAGGATCTGGCAGCAAAAGTTGGTGAAGCTGTGCACTTGGCGCAGTTAGATAACGGCCATGTTCTTTTTGTTGATAAGTGCAAAGTCTCTGATCATTTTGAAACATTAGCCCAAGCTGGAAAAATTGCCCCCGGTTATTGTACGGGTGTTGGCAAGGCGATTTTGGCCTTTATGCCGGAGGCCGAACAAAAAAAGGCTTTGGATCAACAATCTTATGCGGCATGTACCCCCTTCACGCTGACAAACCGCGCTGCGTTGGTATTGGAGCTTGAGAAAGTGAAGACTGTTGGTGTTGCATATGACCGTGAGGAGCATGAGCAAGGAATTATCTCGATTGCATGCCCTATTTTAACACGCCAGAGCCGAGTTTTAGGGGCAGTATCAATTGCAACATCCACAAATCGATACCAAATTGAAGATTTAGAAAACCAAAGACCCAATTTACTAAAAGCTGCGAATTTAATTGGGACTGAAGCAGAATTATGGCAGTTTCCAACTTGGAGCTGAACAATGGGAGAACCGTTTAAGTGTCAGGTGTAAAACTATCAAATATCACCAAGAAATATGGTGATGTTCAAGTAATCCATGGGATCAACCTTGATATTAAGGATGGTGAGTTTTGTGTCTTCGTTGGGCCTTCGGGATGTGGCAAATCCACTCTATTGCGAATGGTGGCAGGGTTGGAGGAAACAACCGCTGGTGCCATCACCATTGGAGACCGAGACGTTACTGGTGAGGACCCAGCTCGTCGAGGTGTAGCAATGGTTTTTCAAACCTATGCCCTTTATCCGCACATGACTGTACAGGAGAATATGGGGTTTGGTTTGCGAATGAACGGCTATCCCAAGGCTATAATTAAAGAAAAAGTTACTGAAGCTAGCCGCATCTTGAAGTTAGATGATTACCTGAAACGCAAGCCTGCAGCGCTGTCTGGAGGTCAGCGACAGAGGGTTTCAATCGGTCGAGCAATTGTGCGTGGACCAGAAGTATTTTTGTTTGATGAGCCGCTGTCAAATTTGGATGCGGAACTGAGGGTGGAAATGCGTGTCGAAATTGCCCGTTTGCATAAAGAAATTGGGGCAACAATGATTTACGTTACCCATGATCAGGTCGAAGCTATGACGCTAGCTGATAAAATAGTGGTTTTGCGGGCAGGCGTAATTGAGCAAGTTGGCGCTCCAATGGACCTATATCGCGATCCTGACAATAAATTTGTTGCTGGCTTTATCGGCAGCCCAGCAATGAATTTTTTGAGTGGCCAAGTTGTCGAAGGAATGATTGAAGTTCCAGGATTGCAAAATTCCATCAAGATGGATGTCACTTTACCTGCAGACGGCACGCCTGTTGAGCTAGGTTTGCGGCCTGAGAATTTAGCCATTGATATCAACGGTGACACCCACAGTATTGAGATGACAGAGAGTCTTGGTGGCGTTTCATATGCATATTTAGTGGGTGCATCTGGTGAAAAAATTGTAGTCGAAGAGCGAGGAAATTTTCGTTCACAAGCGGGTACAATTGTAGGCCTCAAGGTGGATGCTGATTCTGCGCGCCTGTTTGACAAAGTCACTGAAGTGCGGATCCGCTGAGTCTACAAATTTAACTCCAAAGCCGGTTTGGGGCGCTAAAATCAAAGCTGAGGTTCTATTTTTGTAATTACCGCTACTAATTTGATATTTAGGACATCAGCCCACATCGCTCTGGGAGGCAACTTTTTGGATCACTTTTAAGGCTTGATTTTGAGCTACGTTATAAGATGAATGTCAGGATAAAAGGCCTTTCCAGTTAGGCTAATGAGATGGCAATTTGAGCAACCCACATTTTGGCCAAGGCAATGACAGCGACAGACAATGTTGCCCGTTTTGTTCTTGGTTTATTTGATAAGTGGGCGTCCTCAGTCGAGTTCAATCCTAATCAGCGCAAGGTGTTTTGAAGACTTTATTAGCCCAGCATATATGATTTTCTAACTAAATGTTTGATGGCTTTAAACTAAATACATCCGGCGTTTTTGGTAGATAAGCCGTCGGTAATAGAATTATGTTTAAAACATAAACGTGGTTGTGTTTGGGGCGCTCTTTTAGCACTTTTAGATTTCTACAAACGCCAATCTGAAGGTTGAATCGGCGAAGTGTTAGGCATTGTTTTGTATGTCTTTTATGCTTGCCTAATAGCCTTTGGTTAATTGTTAAAGAGGGTGGAGATGGGCGTAGTAAGTTAGGTGCTGAGGTGAATGTCGAATTCGACCCAAGCCGTGCCTTGATGTTTGACGCCCAAACCGAAGAGCGCATGCGTTAAGTTAAAAGGAAAAGCGATGAAGGTTGGTTTTATTGGACTGGGTAATGTTGGCGGTAAGCTGGCTGGCAGTCTTATTCGCAATGGTATGGACACATATGTCTTTGACCTTAACGCTGATTTCGTCGCCGAAAAAGTGGCAGTAGGGGCCAAAGACGGTCAAAGCGCCACCAACATGATGCAGGTTTGTGACGCGATCATAACCTGCTTACCAACTCCAGCGGCCTCAAGTGCTGTGGTGGAGGAAATGTTGCCTCACGTTACAGCGGGCAAGGTATGGATGGAGATGTCCACCACCGACGCTGAAGAAGTCAAACGTCTCAGTGCTTTGGTGATTGAGGCCGGGGGTGAGGCGGTGGACTGTCCTGTGTCCGGCGGATGCCACCGTGCAGATACTGGAAACATCGCAATCTATGCGGGTTGTACCCGTGAGACGTTTGATAAAGTCCTGCCTATCCTGACCCACATGGGGCGTCGCATTTTACACGTTGGTGAGATCGGAAACTCGTCGACCCTAAAGGTGATGACCAACTATTTGGCCACAATGAACCTTCTATCTGTTTGCGAGGCGCTGACTGTTATGAAGGCTGCTGGTATGGATATGGCGATGACCTATGAGGCAATCGCGATTTCCTCAGGCAATTCATTTGTACATGAAACCGAAAGCCAACTGATCCTGTCAGGCAGTCGTGATGTGAACTTCACAATGGATTTAATTCAAAAAGACATTGGTTTGTTTCAAGCCATCGCAGACCGCAATGATGTCCCGCTCGAGCTGTCACCACTGATGATCGAAATGATGACGGATGGGCAAAAACGCTACGGCGAACGTGCGCAGTCAGATCGCATGATTGAACGGCTGGAAGAAGCAACTGGGCTTTCTGTTACAGCACATGGTTTCCCAATAGAACTGGTTGATGATGAACCAGAAGAGCGCGGCTACGAGGTTGTGCCAAAACGCTAAGGTCTCCAACCCTTGCTGCATCCCATGCATTCAGAGTAGGTCCCTGGAACAAGTGCGACCAGCACGAACCTTGGGAGTGAGCAGAATGAGCGACGAAGTCATCGGAACCGTATCGGCATCAATGGGACGACGTGTTCTTGGAATTACATCGCTTGCCCTGCTAGGTTTCTTGCTGATTTACGTCAGTTTCACACAGCCACCTGCAGTCCTTGGTCAAATCTTCTTGCTTGCCACTGGATCAGCCTCCCTTTGGATAGCAGACAAAATGCGCCGTGCAACGGCAACGGTAATTGAGCTTACGGCAAGTGAACTGCGCGACAGCTCTGGCGAATTGATCTGCACGCTTGATGATATCGAAAGCATTGATCGCGGATTTTTCGCGTTCAAACCGTCAAACGGTTTTCTTCTAAAACTCAAAAGCCCCGGCAAACGCAGCTGGCGTCCGGGACTTTGGTGGCGTTCCGGACGCCGTATCGGGATCGGTGGAATGACGCCGGGGCATCAAACCAAATTTGTTTCTGAAATCATTGCCGCAACCATCGCGCATCGCGATATTTAGTTGCACTGCTTCCAACAAACCCGTGGCGAATAGCGTGGGCGACTGAAGATGAAGTTTACGACGGCATGGAAATTGAGCCCGATGTCAAAAACAGGACCATAATAAATCCAGGTTTCAACGACCATCATGAATTTGTCGTCCTTCATAATGGGCAGACCTTGAAACAATCATTGGTTTCGAAATCGGGCTGTTTCCAGAATAATAACTAATTTAGTAAAATTAAAGATATCGGCTAAATTCTGGACAAAAGTTGGGTTTTTAACGCGATAGAATATATTTAGCCGCTTTGATAAGATTGTTCTTAAATTGCCTAAAAAATGTGCAATACAGTTCTCACAAGCGTGTTCGGTTATCCTGAGATAATTCGCCTTCATTAACCTTATAACCAAAAGGTTTTGCCAATGATCGACGCAAAGTCGAATCGTTCTGACCCAAAAGGAGTCGTCAGATGAGTGCCCCCCAAGAGATGAGCTTTCGCGAGAGCGTAGACATGATGTTTAATCGCGCTGTTGCGTTGATGGACTTACCGCCAGGGCTTGAGGAGAAGATTAGGGTTTGTAACGCGACTTACACCGTGCGCTTTGGCGTACGTCTGCGCGGGAAAATTCAAACATTCACCGGTTACCGGTCTGTCCACTCTGAGCATATGGAGCCTGTTAAAGGTGGCATTCGTTTCTCGATGGGCGTCAATCAGGATGAAGTTGAAGCGCTTGCTGCGTTGATGACGTACAAGTGTTCGTTGGTTGAAGCACCGTTTGGTGGCTCCAAAGGCGGTCTTTGCATTGATCCACGTCAATATGATGAACATGAGCTTGAGTTGATCACGCGCCGTTTCGCATATGAGTTGATCAAACGCGACCTTATCAATCCATCTCAGAACGTGCCTGCACCCGACATGGGCACGGGCGAACGCGAGATGGCGTGGATCGCCGATCAATACGCCCGCATGAACACGACTGACATCAATGCCAAAGCCTGTGTTACAGGTAAGCCATTGAACGCAGGCGGGATCGCTGGCCGTGTCGAAGCGACAGGTCGTGGTGTACAATACGCACTGCGTGAATTCTTCCGCGACGAGTTGGGCATGCAAAAAGCCGGTTTGACTGGTGGCTTGGAAGGCAAACGCGTGGTCGTTCAAGGTTTGGGTAACGTGGGCTATCACGCAACCAAATTCCTAGGCGAAGAAGATGGATGCAAAATCATTGGCATTATCGAACGCGATGGTGCGTTGGTTGATGCAGATGGTCTTGACGTGGACGCTGTTCAGCAATGGATTTCAAAACATGGTGGCGTGGCAGGTTACCCTGATGCGTCCTTCATTGAAGACGGTGCAAAAGTTCTTGAAGAAGAATGTGACATCTTGATCCCAGCGGCGCTTGAGGGTGTGATCAACATTACCAATGCCGATCGTATCAAGGCGCCTCTTATCATTGAGGCTGCGAATGGTCCCGTCACTGCGGGCGGAGATGAAATCCTGCGCGACAAGGGCACAGTCATTATTCCAGATATGTATGCAAACGCTGGTGGTGTTACGGTGTCCTACTTTGAGTGGGTCAAAAACCTAAGCCACATTCGCTTTGGTCGCATGCAACGCCGTCAGGAAGAATCGCGCCACCAATTGGTTGTGGATGAGCTTGAGCGCCTCAGCTCTGATTCAGGCATCGGTTGGGAGCTAAGCCCGAACTTTAAGGACCGCTATTTGCGCGGTGCGGATGAGTTGGAATTGGTTCGCTCTGGTCTGGATGACACGATGCGCATTGCCTATCAGGCTATGCGCGAAGTTTGGCATGGACGTGATGACGTAAAAGATCTGCGTACTGCGGCCTATCTGGTTTCTATCGAAAAGGTTGCGGCCAGCTACCGTGCAAAAGGTCTGTAGTCTAAAAGGCTAACCTTTGGACAGTTTTAGAAAATCAAGCGCCTCCATTGGAATTCAATGGGGGCGTTTTTGTTTTTTGTATTGACGATCAGGGACGGAAAATATGAGGTGCTTTTAGGAACTGGTGCCAAGTAATTTTTGGCCTACCGTCCTAGTATTTCGTGGGTTCCACGACAGGGTTGCCATGTGGGGGATCAAACATGCGCTTTTCGGGTTTACGTGTTCTGAAAGAAGGACTGACCGGTAACAAAGGTTGGACGCCCCATTGGCGCAATCCTGAACCCAAGGCTGAATATGATGTGATCATCATCGGTGGTGGTGGACATGGTCTGGCGACTGCACATTACCTTGCATCCGTTCACGGCATTACCAATGTTGCCGTTTTGGAAAAAGGGTACTTGGGGGGTGGTAATGTTGGGCGCAACACCACGATCGTTCGGGCTAACTATGGTTTACCCGGTAACTCTGAATTCTACAGTCACTCCCTAAAACTATGGGAAGGATTGGAGGAGGACCTTAACTATAACGTCATGCACTCTCAGCGTGGGATCATTAACCTGTTTAACTCGGATGGTTCACGGGACGCAGCTGCGCGGCGTGGCAATCAGATGGTCTCCCAAGGTGATGATGCGCAACTGCTCGACACCGCTGCTTTGCGAAAAATGTTGCCCTACCTTGATTTTGATCAAGCCCGCTTCCCAATCTACGGGGGCCTGTATCATCCCCGTGGTGGCACGGCGCGTCACGATGCGGTGGCTTGGGGCTTTGCCCGCGCTGCAGACCAACGCGGTGTCGATCTGATCCAACAATGTGAAGTAACAGGCATCGATGTTGTGGATTGCGTGGTCAAAGGTGTGCAAACCACACGTGGCCCCATCCGTGCGAAAAAGATCGGTATCACCGCCGCTGGTCGCTCTAGCGAAGTGGCGGCAATGGCCGGTATGCGCCTCCCAATCGAAAGCCACGTTTTGCAGGCCTTCGTAACTGAGGGGCTAAAGCCAATGATCGATACCGTGATCACCTATGAGGCGGGACACTTTTATATCAGCCAATCTGACAAAGGTGGTTTGGTCTTTGGTGGCAGCTTGGATTTGTATTCCAGCTATGCCTCACGGGGCAACTTACCCATGGCTGAGCACGTGATCGAAAGCGCGTGCACTTTGATGCCAGCGATCACCAAGGCCAAGGTATTGCGCAGTTGGGGCGGGATCATGGACATGTCGGCGGACGGATCACCCATTATCGACAAAACCCATGTCGACGGTCTCTATGTGAATTGTGGCTGGTGTTATGGCGGGTTCAAGGCCACGCCAGGTTCAGGGCACGTCTTTGCCCATCTGATGGCCACAGACAATCCGCACCCCGTTGCGACAAAACATCGTTTGGATCGCTTCCGCACTGGCGTTGGCATCATGGATGAAGAGGCTTCGGGCTCTCAACATAATTTGCACTAGGGGGCAGTGATGTTTGGATTTTGCCTATATATCTTCGGACCAATATTTGATGGGACAGTTTCCCATCGTGGAGTGAACTGATGCGCCTTTCTTGTCCCATTTGTGGTGAACGCGATATCCGCGAGTTTTATTATCAAGGGGCCGATGTTGCCCTGAACCGCCCTGCACCTGATGCAGGGGATGATGCGTGGCAGGACTACGTTTACCTGCGTGACAACCAGCCTGGCGAACACCGCGATTTGTGGCAGCATGAATCTGGTTGTGGCTCTTGGATCGTGGTCAGCCGCAACACTGTGACACACGAGGTTTCAGGCGCGAAGCTGGCGAAAGAGATGAAGAGGGCAAAGGCATGAGAGTTGCTGGAAAGGGTCAGATCGACCAAAGCACCCCAATCTCTTTTACCTTTGATGGGATTCAATATCGTGGGTTTGTAGGTGATACTGTTGCATCAGCATTGTTGGCCAATGACATTCGTCTCATGGCCCGTTCGTTTAAATACCACCGCCCGCGTGGCGTTTTGACCGCTGGCAGCGAAGAGCCCAATGCCTTGATGACTGTCGGGCGTGATGGTGCAACCGATCCCAATGTGCGCGCCACGGTTCAAGAGATTTACGAGGGGTTAGAGCTGCGCAGCCAAAACGCATGGCCATCGTTGGAATATGATGTGATGGCTGTGAATGATTTGGCCTCTCCATTCTTGGGGGCTGGGTTTTATTATAAAACGTTCATGTGGCCGCGTGCCTTTTGGGAACGTGTGTATGAACCGATCATTCGCCGTGCCGCGGGCTTAGGCGCGTTGAGTGGTGAAAAACAGTCGGACAAATATGAACGCGCCTATGCGCATTGTGATGTGCTGGTGATTGGTGCCGGACCAGCGGGATTGATGGCGGCGTTAAAGGCTGCGAAATCTGGCGCTGACGTTATTTTGGCTGATGAAGACAGCGTTATGGGCGGTCGTCTGAACAGCGAAACCTTTGAGGTTGATGGTCAGACGGGCGCTGACTGGGCCGCTGGCATCGTTGAGCAAATGCGTGAAATGGACAACGTGCGCCTGATGACGCGCACAACAGTTTCAGGCGTCTATGATCAAGGGACCTTTGGGGCGCTAGAACGGGTAAACCACCACACCTCTGTGCGTGATGGCAAAGCACCACTTGAAACTTTTTGGCGGATTGTGGCCAAACAATCGATCTTAGCCGCAGGCGCGATTGAGCGTCCGATTGCGTTTCAAAACAACGACCGCCCAGGTATTATGACTGCAGGTGCTGTGCGCAGTTATCTAAACCGCTGGGGCGTGGCACCGGGCAAGGCGATCACTATCTTTGCCAACAACGATGATGCGCACCGCACTGCGATGGATATGCTGGCCGCTGGTGTGCATGTAGCCGCAGTGATCGACAGCCGTTTCAATGTGCAAGCGCTGGGCGACTATACTTTGATCAAAGGGGCGTATGTGTGCGGCACCAAGGGGCGCAAGGGATTGGAAACCATCACTGTGCGTACCTCTACTGGCACCCAAAGCATCTCAACCGATTGCTTGGCGATGTCAGGCGGCTGGAACCCAACTGTGCATCTGACATGTCACATGAACGGCAGACCAACGTGGCGTGAAGATATCGCCAGCTTTGTGCCGACAGAGGGCACAATCCCGAACATGACGGTGGCGGGTGCCTGTAATGGCGATTTTTCAACCCACGCCTGTTTGCGCGCTGGGCTTGAGGCGGCAACGAAGGCTGTTACCGCTTTGGGTAAAACACCTGGTGAGATAGATGCGCCACAATCCGAGGACACAGCTTACAAAATGGAACCATTATGGGCGGTCCCTGGCAAAGGTCGCGCATGGGTCGATTTCCAAAATGATGTTTTGGTTAAGGATGTGAAACAAGCGGCAGTTGAAAACTTTCGTTCTGTTGAACACATGAAACGCTATACCACCCAAGGGATGGCGACGGATCAGGGTAAAAACTCAAACGTCACAGCCCTTGCGTTACTCGCGGATGCCACAGGGCGCGGTATTCCTGAAACAGGGACTACAACATTCCGCCCACCTTATAGCCCAATTGCAATGGCAGCCTTTGGGGCAGGGGCAGAGGGCAAAGGGTTTGCACCTGAACGCAAAACCACCAGCCACATGGCAACTATTGAAGACGGCGCACCGATGATGGAAGCGGGGCTATGGTATCGCCCCAGCTATTTCCCGATCAAGGGCGAAAAGACGTGGCGACAATCGTGTGACCGCGAAGTGGGCTATGTCCGCAACGCAGTTGGCGTGTGTGATGTGTCAACCTTGGGTAAGATCGATATTCAAGGACCAGACGCGGCTGAATTGCTTGATTTCGTTTACACCAACATGTTCTCAAGTCTCAAAGTCGGGCGTGTGCGCTACGGCTTGATGCTGCGTGAAGACGGTTATGTGATGGACGATGGGACCACCGCGCGTCTGTCGGGAACCCATTTCGTGATGACCACCACAACGGCCGCCGCGGGTGCAGTGATGCGCCATCTTGAATTTGCAACCCAAGTGCTGCGTCCTGAATTGGATGTGCGTCTGATGTCTGTGACCGAACAATGGGCACAGTTCGCCGTCGCAGGGCCACAGTCACGCGAATTGTTGAATGGTTTGCTGGACCAAACACTTGATAACGAAACTTGGCCGTTCATGGCCTGTGGCGATGTCAGCATTTCAGGGGTCAAGGGACGGTTGTTCCGCATCTCGTACTCTGGCGAACATGCCTATGAAATCGCAGTGCCTGCACGATACGGCGACAGCCTGTTCCGCACATTGACTGCCAAGACCACAGAAATGGCCGGCGGACCTTACGGGGTGGAGGCGCTGAACGTGTTGCGCATCGAAAAAGGCTTCATCACCCACGCGGAAATCCACGGACGGGTGACCGCCTTTGATATCGGCATGGGGCGGATGATCAGCGCTAAAAAGGACTGCATAGGTAAAACCATGGCCGCGCGTGATGGATTGCTGGATGAAGGCCGCGAACGTCTTATGGGTTTTAAACCTGTGGGGGCAGTGAAACAGCTGACCGCAGGCGCGCATCTGTATAATGAAGGGGACGAGGCCACCGCTGAACTTGACAAAGGCTACCTTACCTCCGTCGCATTCTCACCAACCTTGGGGCACTTCATGGCATTGGGGTTCGTACGAGGTGGGCCTGAAAGGCTGGGGGATAGATTGCGGATGGTTGATTACATGCGCCAAATCGAAACAATTGTCGAAGTGTGTGACCCAGTTTTCTTTGATCCGAAAGGAGAACGTACCCGTGGTTGATTTAATTGCAAAAACACCGATGAATGGCTTCGTGCCACTTAAACTTGGTAACGTCACTCTGTCAGAAATGGCGGCTGGGCCAATCACATCTATCTCACCCTTCAACGACACGGGCAAGGACCTGTCTGCTGCCTTGAAGGCGGCACATGGAATGGCCGTACCCGCCGCGAACCGAAGCACTGGCAAGGCGAGCGCACGGGCGATTTGGTTTGGTCGTGAACAATTCATCCTGATGGGATGCGAGGCGGTTCAAGGGTTAGCCAACTATGCTGCCCTGACCGATCAAAGCGACGGGTGGACGATCGTCGAGTTGAAAGGCGCGGGTGCTGCGGATGTATTGGCCCGTGTCACGCCATTGGATTTGCGCAGTCACGTTTTTAAAAAAGGGCACACCGCACGTAGCGATTTGATGCACATGGCCAGCTCGATCACCCGCACTGGGGATAATACCTTTTTGATCACGGTGTTCAGGTCTATGGCAGGTACGCTTTTGCATGATTTGCAAAGGGCTATGGAAGGTGTCGCGTCACGCGGGTAGTATTATTCCACGAAATACCCCGATTCCTGATCCAGCCGGAGATAGCCGATGACCCGTTTTGCATTACTCGCAACCCTTGTTGCTTTTGCCACGCCCACCTTTGCCGCTGACGAAATCAGCAAAGAAGATGACTGCGCATATCAGGCAGACGTCGTTGGTGCGATCCAAACGGCGCGGATGGATCGTGTAAGAGAAAGCAAATTGGCCGAAGCGATTGCCGCGACTGAGCCAGCTTGGCCAGAGCAGTACAACAACGCGATTACCATTCTAGGCGGCCCAATCTACCAGCTCAAACGCCGTGATCTTAAAGGCATCGATTTGAGTGCTCAGTGGAAAGAAGCGTGTCTTTCTCGCGAGTGACGACTCGACTCTGACGACACCAGCACCAATATACATGCCATGAGTTTACCTCCCGGTTTCCTAGATGATTTGCGCACCCGCGCCAGCCTGTCCCAAGTGGTCGGGCGAAAAGTCATGTGGGACACGCGCAAGTCCAATCAGGGCAAGGGTGATATGTGGGCACCGTGCCCGTTTCATCAGGAAAAATCCGCCAGTTTCCACGTCGATGACCAAAAAGGGTTTTATTATTGCTTTGGCTGTCAAGCCAAAGGCGATGCGATTTCCTTTGTCCGTGAAACTGAAAACGTAGGTTTTATGGAAGCTGTTCGCATTTTGGCGGACGAAGTCGGCATGCCTATGCCAGCTCAAGACCCCAAAGCGCAGGAAAAATCAGACCGCCGCACCCAATTGGCTGAGGTTATGGAACATGCGGTTAAGTTTTTCAAACTCCAGCTTCAAACTGCCGCAGGCGCAGATGCACGCGCCTATTTGGATGGCCGTGGTTTAAAGCCACCGGCACAAGAGCGCTGGGAAATCGGCTTTGCCCCTGACACGTGGCAGGGGTTGTGGGGCCATTTGATCGCCAAAGAGGTTGATCCTGATCTGATCCTGGGCGCTGGTTTGGGTAAGCCCAGCCAGAAGGGCGGCAAGCCCTATGACACGTTCCGTGGCCGCATCATGTTCCCGATCCGCGACGCACGTGGCCGATGCACCGCTTTTGGCGGACGGGCGATGGACCCCAATGACAACGCGAAGTACCTAAACTCACCCGAAACCGAATTGTTTGACAAAGGCCGCAGCCTTTACAACCACGGACCCGCACGCGCCGCTGTTGGCAAAGGCCAGCCGCTGATTGTGTCTGAGGGTTACATGGACGTTATCGCGCTGGGCGAGCACGGCTTTGGCGGGGCAGTTGCGCCACTTGGTACAGCGATCACCGAAAGCCAGCTGCAGATGATGTGGCGGGTGTCACCAGAGCCGATAATCGCCCTTGATGGGGACAAGGCAGGCTTGCGCGCCGCAATGCGCCTGATCGATCTGTCATTGCCTTTGCTTGAGGCGGGGCAATCGCTGCGCTTTGCCTTGATGCCCGAAGGGTTGGATCCTGACGATCTGCTAAAGGCGCAAGGCGCACCCGGTCTGCAAAAGATAATCGACGGTGCCATTCCAATGGTTCAGCTGTTGTGGCAGCGCGAAACTGAAGGCATGGTTTTTGACAGTCCTGAACGCAAAGCGGCCCTTGATAAGACGCTGCGCGAAAAGATTAAGCTGATCAAAGACTTCTCCATTCGGGGCCACTATGGTCAGGCGATCAAGGACCTGCGTTGGGATTTGTTCTCGACCAAACGTGCAGGACCACAGCGCCGCAACGGCAACTTTAAGGGTGGTGGGTTCCGTGGCGGCAAGTGGCAGCCTCCGCAAAACGCATTGGCCGCGACTAAATCATCGGCGCTTGCTTCTGCTCTGACACCTGAAATCACAGAACACTTGCGCGAAGCGATTGTTTTGGCAGCCCTTGTTGGCACGCCAGAAGTGGCCGAAGAATTCGAGCGCGGGTTAGAAAGCATGACCTGTCGCAGCAGTGATCACGCTGACATTCGGCGCGTTGTTTTGCGCAGCCTTGGGGCCAGCGCAGGGGAGTTGCGTGAAAATATTTATGACGAACTGGGGCCCTTCGCCCTTGAAAACCTGCTGAATGCCAACCATGTCGCAATCATACCCTGCATCCGCGTTCCCGGTGATGTTGAAAAGGTTCGCCTGACCGTTGCTGAAGAGCTGGGTAAATTAAATGCAGCACGTGGATTGGATGCCGAAATCGCAGATGCGGCTGAAGATCTGACGGGTGTCGCTGACGAGGATGTTACGTACCGACTGTCTCAAGCCGCCAAAGCGGTACAAGAATCGGTGCGTAGTACGGAAGAAAGTAAGGTTGAATTCGACCTAGGCGCGAATGGGGCCAAGATGGACAAAGACGAGCGCAGTGCTTTAGACGCACTCATGGAAACGATTCGGTACTCAAAAGACGACACATAGTTACTTTTAGGCGGGATTCGTTAGGAAAAAGACGGTACATGGGTGGCCGAATCACCCGAAGGCGTGAATGATTCTATAACTGATTCGTTTTCCGGATCACTTACGGAGCCCTGAACAGGAGCACTTGATGGCCGCGAAAGATAATGACGACGCAAAGCGCGAAGGCGCTGATGGCGATATCTCACTAGATATGAGCCAAACTGCCGTTAAGAAGATGATCGGTGAAGCCCGTGAAAAAGGCTATATCACCTACGATCAGCTTAATACTGTTTTGCCGCCTGATCAGGTAAGTTCTGAGCAAATCGAAGACGTGATGTCGATGTTGTCCGAAATGGGCATCAACATCATTGAAGACGAAGACGCCGAAGAAGAAGAAGCAAAAGGTCCAACGGATCTGGTTGCTGCTGAAGGCACACGTGATCTAACAATTGGCAGCACGGGTCAGGAAAAACTGGATCGTACCGATGATCCAGTTCGGATGTACCTGCGTGAAATGGGTTCTGTTGAATTGCTATCGCGCGAAGGCGAGATCGCGATTGCAAAACGCATTGAGGCCGGCCGCAACACGATGATTGCTGGGCTTTGTGAAAGCCCGCTGACATTCCAAGCGATTACAATTTGGCGCGACGAGCTGTTATCCGAGGATATTCTGCTGCGCGACGTTATCGATCTTGATGCCACCTTTGGCGACCAGATGGGTGAAGAAGAAACACCTGTTGTGCCTGTTGCACCAGTTGTTGAAGTTCCACCAGAACTTGATTCCGATGGGCACCCGATCCAGAACGACGACGACGATGATGAAGACGAACAGGCAAACATGTCTTTGGCCGCTATGGAAGCTGCGCTAAAGCCACAGGTTTTGATCGCTTTGGACATCATTGCTGACGACTATGTTAAGCTAAGCCAAATGCAGGACAATCGTTTGTCCGCGACTTTGAACGAAGATGGTTCATTCTCTGCGAAAAACGAAAAAGCCTATCAAAAGCTGCGCTCTGAAATCGTTTTATTGGTAAATGAACTTCACCTGCACAACAACCGTATCGAAGCATTGATTGACCAGCTTTACGGCATCAACCGTCGCATCATGCAGATCGACTCTGCAATTGTTAAACTGGCGGACCAAGCGCGCATTAACCGCAAAGAATTTGTGGAAGCCTACCGTGGTCGCGAACTTGATCCTAACTGGCTTGAAGAAATGGGTCAGCGTCCGGGTCGTGGTTGGCAGATGTTCATCGAACGCTCCATGGACAAAGTTGTCGAGTTGCGCACTGACATGGCCCAAGTTGGCCAATACATCGGTCTAGATATCCCTGAATTCCGCCGCATCGTGCAGCAAGTTCAGAAGGGCGAAAAAGAAGCCCGCCAAGCGAAAAAAGAGATGGTCGAAGCCAACCTGCGCCTCGTTATTTCCATTGCTAAAAAATACACAAACCGTGGCCTACAGTTCTTGGATCTGATCCAAGAAGGTAACATTGGTTTGATGAAAGCGGTTGATAAGTTCGAATATCGCCGTGGTTATAAATTCTCCACCTATGCGACATGGTGGATCCGTCAGGCGATCACGCGTTCTATCGCGGATCAGGCCCGTACAATTCGTATCCCAGTACACATGATCGAAACGATCAACAAACTGGTACGGACAGGTCGCCAGATGTTGCACGAGATTGGCCGCGAGCCAACACCAGAGGAATTGGCGCACAAGCTGCAGATGCCTTTGGAAAAAGTGCGCAAAGTAATGAAGATTGCCAAGGAACCTATTTCCTTGGAAACACCAATCGGCGACGAAGAAGACAGCCAATTGGGCGATTTCATCGAGGACAAGAATGCCGTTCTGCCACTCGACAGCGCCATTCAGGAAAACCTCAAAGAAACAACGACACGTGTTCTGGCATCTCTTACGCCACGCGAAGAACGTGTTCTTCGTATGCGTTTTGGCATCGGCATGAACACCGATCACACGCTTGAAGAAGTGGGCCAGCAGTTCTCTGTTACCCGTGAGCGTATTCGTCAGATCGAAGCGAAAGCACTGCGTAAGCTGAAGCACCCAAGCCGTTCACGCAAATTGCGTAGCTTCTTGGACCAGTAAACGACGCTGCCACCATGACATAGAAACGCCCGCGCCTCTTTGGTTGCGGGCGTTTTTGTATTTAACACCCAAACACCCAAGGTGTGAGTATGCATACAACATTTGAAATTCAGACCAGCGGTGCCGGTCTTTACGAATTCACTCATGCGCCTGCGCGTTGGATCAATGGACAGGGCAACGGATTACTGACCTTGTTGGTGCAACACACCTCGGCCTCTTTGCTGGTACAGAAAAACTCAGATCCAAAAGTGCAAACCGATCTACAGGCCTTCTTTAGTCGGCTGGTGCCGCCCACGTCCGATCCATCGATGTCCTAGCTCACGCATACATATGAGGGGCCAGACGATATGCCCGCACACATTAAATCAGCGATTGCCCGTATCGTTGCAAATACCAGTGGCAGGTGGGCGTATGCGGCTGGGCACATGGCAAGGTATTTACTTGTTCGAACACCGAACTGCGCCACATACACGCAACGTGGCGGTTCATTTCGCACAAAGCTAACCCTCTATGATGTGGTTGAATTTTGCTACTACCCAAACACTAGCGGTTGTCCTATAACTGTGGATAAGTAGGGAACATACCCTACAACAGGCATGAATAATTGATAGGGGAACGGCCAATGCGCTGCCCATTTTGCGGTAACATCGACACACAAGTAAAAGACAGCCGTCCGGCCGAAGATCACGTATCCATTCGCCGCAGACGCTTTTGCCCCGCTTGCGGTGGGCGCTTTACCACCTACGAACGCGTTCAACTACGTGATCTCGTGGTCATCAAAACCAGTGGCAAACGCGAAGATTTCGATCGCGATAAGTTGGAACGCTCTATTCGCATTTCAATGCAGAAACGCCCAATTGATCCAGAGCGGATTGATCAAATGATTTCTGGAATTGTGCGTAGGCTGGAAAGCATGGGTGAAGCTGACATTGGTTCCGGCCAAATCGGTGAAATCGTGATGGAGGCCTTGGCCCGCATCGATACGGTTGCCTTTGTGCGCTTTGCATCGGTCTATAAGAACTTCCAAGAAGCCGATGACTTTGACAAGTTCGTTGCAGAACTGCGCCCAGACGTCACTCCTGACGAGTGAGTCTAGGCTCTGACACACGCTGCATGGCGCTCGCCCTATCTTTAGGGCGGCGCGGGCAGGGGGCCACTTGGCCTAACCCCGCGGTTGGCTGTGTTATCGTCAAAAACAATCGCATCATTGGGCGCGGCTGGACACAACCTTCTGGCCGCCCCCACGCCGAAACTGTCGCCCTTGCTCAAGCGGGCGCAGAGGCAGCAGGTGCTGACGTCTTTGTGACGCTAGAACCCTGCGCCCATCACGGCAAAACCCCACCTTGTTCCCAAGCTTTGATTGACGCTGGTGTTGCCCGTGTGGTCATGGCGATCTCTGACAGTGATCCACGGGTCGACGGACTGGGGGCGCAAATGCTGCGCGCCGCTGGCATCACTGTTGAAACGGGGCTGTTGGGTGATGAGGCCTTCAACGATCATGATGGGTTCTTGCGCCGCACAGTCACAGGCCGCCCCATGGTCACGCTCAAAATTGCCTCCAGCTTTGATGGTCGCATCGCTACAGGCGCGGGCGAAAGCCAATGGATCACCGATAGCTCCGCACGACGCGTTGTCCACGCGATGCGCGCCCGTCACGACGGCGTTATGGTCGGTGGGGGAACCGCACGCGCAGATGACCCCTCCTTGAACGTGCGCGACCTTGGCGTGACACGCCAACCTGTGCGTATCGTCCTGTCGCGCCGCCTTGATCTGCCATTGATGGGGCAACTGGCACGCACAGCCAAAGATCTTCCCGTGATCTTGTGTCACGGACCCGACGCTGATCCGAGCCTGATCCAAACATGGACCGATCTAGGGGTCACGTTGCTTCTTTGTGGCGTGCGAAATTCACAGCTGGACCCCGAAGATGTGTTGAACCAATTAGGTGCGCACGGCCTAACGCGCATTTTCTGTGAAGGGGGTAGCGCGCTCGCGGCATCCTTAATCGTAGGTGATTTGGTCGATCGGTTGATCGGCTTTACCGCCGGCCTAAACATCGGGGCCGAAGGTTTGCCTGGCATTGGCGCATTGGGGTTAGGTAATTTAAACGCAGCACGCCGTTTCGACTTACGGGAAACCCGCGCGGTTGGCCCTGACGTGATGCACGTTTGGGACCGGGCGCGATGAATGGCAGCTTTGCGGACAATATCGGTCACGCCCTTCTCTTCGATCAGATCAATGAAGGTCTGGGCCCAATCGTCTGATTTGCCGCGAAAAGGGATATACGTGCTTTGATGAAAACAAAATGCGCGGTCACCAGCGATGAAGCCAACGCGCCAGACCTGCGATCCAGCTTTGCGCAACATACGACCAAGGCGGTTGGAAAACGGCTCATGTGGTCCTTGTATAAACAAGAAGACCCTATTTTCTGGCGTAGCTTCTACCCAATTTCCTTTGGTTTTCACGCATCGGTGGCCCGTGTTCACTCAAAAAATAGGCTAAAGTATGACCGTTGGAAACAATTATCCGCCTTGATCGACACTGTTCGCAAAAGCGGCTCAATGTTACGAAAAAGGGTTATGGCCAAACTGTCGGACTTGCCAGCCTGATCTATCAGCGCTACCTCGATATTAACTCAACCGGAGACAGCTTATGTTCACAGGCATAGTAACAGATATCGGCATCATCGCAGCGCTTGATCAACAAGGCGATCTGCGTGCACGGATCACAACTGGGTATGACACAGCAGGCATCGACATGGGTGCCTCAATCGCATCGGACGGCGTTTGCCTGACGGTCGTTGATCTGGGTCCTGATTGGTATGACGTGCAGATCAGTGCGGAATCCGTGAACATGACGAACCTTGGCAAATGGGCTGTGGGCAAACGGGTCAATCTAGAACGCGCGCTGAAAGTTGGTGATGAACTGGGTGGGCATATCGTATCTGGTCACGTGGACGGCGTTGCCAAAGTAGTCAGCATCAAGGATGAGGGCGACAGCACTCGCGTGCAATTGCGTGCTCCTGATGATCTGGCCCGCTTTATCGCATCCAAAGGATCGGTTGCGCTGAACGGGACCTCCCTGACGGTGAACGAGGTTGAGGGCAATGTGTTTGGCATCAACTTTATTCCCCACACCAAAGATTTCACCACATGGGGCGATGTTGCTTTGGGCGATATGGTCAATTTAGAGATCGATACACTGGCCCGCTACGTCGCACGGCTTGCTGAAGCTGGATAAGCATCCTTAAACGCCGCTGCGTCCATACTGGCCTTGGCCTATCCATTGGGCTATCAACAATCTGAACCCGATAAAGGCAGCGCTGATGAGCTTTGAGACCCCAGGACCTGTTGAAACCGATCTATCCGCGGTGATCTCACCGATCGAAGACATAATTGCGGATGCCAAGGCAGGTCGCATGTTCATTCTGGTCGATCACGAAGATCGCGAGAATGAAGGCGATTTGGTGATCCCTTCCAACTTTGCCGATGCGGATGCGATCAACTTTATGGCCACGCATGGTCGCGGATTAATCTGTGTCACGCTGCCTGCGGAACGGATCGAACAGCTGGGGCTGCCTATGATGGCGATGCACAACTCTTCGCGCCATGAAACGGCATTTACCGTTTCTATCGAGGCACGCGAAGGCGTCACCACAGGCATCTCAGCAGGGGATCGCGCCCTCACAGTCGCAACCGTCGTCGACCCTGATAAAACTGAGGCAGACATCGCCACGCCGGGCCACGTCTTTCCACTGCGGGCCCGTCAGGGCGGTGTGCTGGTGCGGGCCGGACATACCGAAGCGGGCTGCGATGTTGCTCGCCTTGCAGGGCACTACCCATCTTCTGTGATCTGCGAAATCATGAAGCCAGACGGCGAAATGGCGCGTCTGCCGGATCTTGTGGACTACGCCAAAGATCATAACCTTAAGATTGGGACCATCAGTGACCTGATCGCCTACAGACGTCGTCACGATAATCTGGTGGTGGAAACGGATGCACGCACCATCACGTCTGAACACGGCGGCGAATGGAACATGCGTATCTTCACTGACCAAACTTACGGGATTGAACACGTGGTTATGTCCAAGGGCGACATCACAACAGATGCACCCGTTCTGGTGCGCACACATGCGATGAACGAAGTCAGCGATATTTTAGGGCTTGGTTCCAAATCAGTAGGGGAGCTGCCCCGCGCAATGGAAATCATCGCAAATGAAGGGCGCGGCGTCATCTGCCTGTTCCGCCAGCCACGCAAAGAACTATTCGCCAGCGAAGAAGACGGACCCAAGGTTGTGAAAAACACAGGACTTGGCGCACAAATGCTGGCCAAACTTGGCCTGACGCAACTGATCCTTCTTACAGACAGTCCATTGACTACCTATGTGGGACTCGACGCCTACGGACTAGAAATCACTGGAACCCGCCCAATCATGGGAGACAGCTAATGGCATCCGCAGAACAACATCACATCCTAGCGCGACCAACGTTTAAAAAACCGGTCAAAGTGCTGATCGTCGTGTCGCCCTATTACAAAGACATCGCGGACAATATGATCGCAGGGGCCAAGGCCGAAATCGAAGCGGCAGGGGCCACATGGGACCTTGTTGAAATGCCAGGTGCATTGGAAATTCCAACAGCCATCGGCATCTCAGATCGGCGCAGCAATTTTGACGGTTACGTGGCATTAGGCTGTGTCATTCGCGGTGAAACAACGCATTACGAAACTGTCTGCAACGACAGCTCGCGGGCGATCCAAATGCTAGGACTACAGGGCATCTGTATCGGTAATGGCATCCTAACGGTCGAAAACCGCAAGCAGGCAGAGGTCCGCGCGGACCCTGTGGATCAAAACAAAGGGGGTGGTGCAGCCGCTGCCGCCTTGCATCTGATTGCACTCAGCCGTAAGTGGGGCAACCAAAGCAAAGGTATCGGATTCAAACCTGCCTCGGATAATATCCTGATGGCAGGCAATACGGACGGAAAAACAACAGCATGAGCGGCAATCACTCGAATCTATCTGGTAACCAGCGACGCAAAATGCGTTCAGCTTCACGGCTTTATGCGGTACAGGCGCTGTTCCAAATGGAACATTCTAGCCAAAGCATCGATTTGGTGCGGGTCGAGTTTCTGAATTTCCGCTTTGGAGAAACCTATGAAGGTGCCCAAATGCTAGACGGTGATGTCGATCATTTCACTCAAGTGCTTGAGGGCGCTGTGAAGGATCAGGCTGATATCGATCAACAAACAGATCGTGCTTTAGTTGCCAAATGGCCGCTGGGCCGCATCGACCCAACACTGCGCGCATTGTTCCGCGCCGCTGGGTGTGAGCTGCGTGATCCATCTGTACCACCAAAGGTCGCGATCAAAGAATACGTCGACGTAGCGTCAGCGTTCTTTCCAGATGGTAAAGAAGCTAGCTTTGTGAATGCGGTCCTTGACCACATGGGTCGCGAAGACCGGGCCGACGAATTTTAAGATAGATACAGGAGACTTCATCATGCGGGCTATGCAAATTGTAGAATTAGGCAAGCCGCTGCAGATGAATGAGGTGGAAAAACCCACTCCCGCTGCTGGCGAAGTCCTGCTGCGCATCCAAACCTGTGGTCTGAACTTTGGTGATCTATTGATCATCAAAGGCACCTATCAAGAAAAACCTCCGTTACCGGCCACCATCGGCATGGAACTGTGCGGCACGGTTGAAGCACTGGGCGCTGGCGTGACGCAGCTAAAAGTGGGTCAAAAGGTTGGAGCCTATTCGGGCTTTGGTGGTTTGGCGGAATATGCATCTGTGCCTGCGAACGTTTGTGTCCCACTGCCCGATGACATGGATACTGTCGATGCGGCTGCTTTCCTTATTGCCTACGGCACCAGCCATGTTGGCCTTGATTACAAGGCACATCTGAAAGCGGGCGAGCGCTTGTTGGTTCTTGGTGCCTCTGGCGGTGTTGGGCTGACTGCGGTTGAACTGGGCAAACTGATGGGGGCCGAAGTTATTGCTGTAGCCCGCAACGATGAAAAGCTGGCCATTTGCAAAGCGGCTGGTGCGGATCATCTTATCAACTCAGAAACCGATGACATCCGCGAGATCGTCAAATCCTTGGGTGGCGCAGACGTGGTGTATGATCCCGTCGGTGGTGATCAATTCAAGGCCGCAATGCGCGCCTGTAACCCTGAAGCGCGTATTCTGCCGCTTGGCTTTGCATCGGGTGAAGTGCCCCAAATCCCTGCCAATATCTTGTTAGTTAAAAACCTTACCGTAATTGGGTACTATTGGGGAGGTTATACCCGCGTGGACCCCAAGGTTTTGACTGACAGTTTTGAGACCCTGATTGACTGGTACACCGCTGGTAAAATCAAACCCCACATCAGTGCGACCTATTCGCTAGACCAAGCGAATGAGGCGTTGGAATTGCTGCGTACACGTAAGGCGACGGGCAAAGTGGTTGTGACCATTTCCTAATCGATAGTTAATGCTGCCCTGCAAACGTTAACGCGGCGGCTTTGTTAATTCTTTGTGAACGGTGTCATGGCGCGTAAAATGTACAGATTGGCGTTCAATCTGTACGGTTTGGCAGAATGGCCTGAAATTCAGCGGTTTTGGCGGGATCAAACTGCACAGTTCATGCAGTGATCCGTTCAGTTTAGAGGAAATTGACCACCGAACGGCGCGTTAACGCCCCTTCATTCGGCCCCGAACAAGAGTGCGTTTTTTTTGCGCTTCACGGATGTACACGAAGACACCAGAGGCTAAGATCATCGCGATGCCCATCCAGACTTCCCAGACGGGCAGTTCTGAGAAAGTGAACCATCCCCAGAACACAGCTAAGGGCAATCCTATGTACTCAAACGGGGCTACAGTCGCGGCATCGGCCATGCGGTACGCTTGGCTCAAAGCATAGCCAATAACGGCTGAGGCAAAGCCCAAAAATCCGAACAACCAAAAGTCACTTTGTGCAGGCCATATCCATGCGCGTAGCAGGAATTGGACCGATGGATTTCCAGACCCTTCAGCAAAACGTCCATCACCAGCAACTATATAAAACCCAATAGAAACAACGACAAATGTTCCTTGGATGTACACGGCCAATGCCGACGCTTTACTTTTCACACCCAACTTGCGGGTCAGTAATTGGTTCAACGCATAGGTCAGTGCAGCGACAACAGGCAGCAATAAAATCAAGCGCGAGGTGCCCAATGTATCAACGCCTTCCCACGGGCGCTGCATGATGACGACACCCAAGAAACCAAAGACCACTGCGCCCAAACGCAAGGGGCCAACCTTCTCTCCTAAAACCGGAATCGACAACAGGGTAATGAACAAAGGGGCTGCAAAAAACAGAGCGGTTGCATCGGCCAAAGGGATCGCAGCCAAAGCCACGAAGAACGTCATATTGGAAGTCACAATCAAAAGCCCCCGTAAAACATGTAGTCCGGGCTGATTAGTACGCAAAATCTGCCACCCCCCTTCCATCTGTACAAAGATCAGGCTGAACATAATTCCAATGATGGAACGGGTGAAAACCATCTGATGTAAGGGATAACCGCCAGACAGCTGTTTGATCAGCATGTCATTGATAGAAATAAAGAAAACGCCCGATAAGACAAATAATATTCCAATGGTGGCGTTGTTTTGGGGTGCTGTGCTCATGGAATTAGGCCTATCATGGAATTCGTTTTCAGCAATAGCAATGTGGATTTATTGTGGTTAGGGTAAGCTGACCAGAACGAGGGATTTGACCAAATGAAAATGACCGACACGCGCCGGATCAATGCGACTTCAGCCGAAGTATTTGCAGCCCTATTGGACCCTGAGGTTCTTAAGGCATGTGTACCCGGTGCGACTGAAGTCACTGGAAACCCAACGGATGGTTTTGAGGCGTCGGTGACGCAAAAAGTTGGGCCCGTAAAAGCGACGTTCAAAGGACAGGTTACTCTTTCTGATATGATTGAAAACCAATCGCTTTGCATCGAGGGTCAAGGCAAAGGCGGCGCTGCCGGATTTGCCAAAGGTGTTGCCAAAGTCGCGTTGATTGAAACGGCTGATGGTTGTGAGCTTAGCTATGATGTCGAAGCCAAAGTCGGCGGTAAATTAGCACAATTGGGCAGCCGTATTATTGATGGATTTTCCAAGAAAATAGCGGATCAGTTCTTTGGCAATCTGCAAGAACATCTTGAAGGTCCGGCAGAACCTGAAGCGACTGAAGAGAAGCCTGAAGAGGGAGCGAAAAAAGGTTGGCTGGGTCGTCTGGCTGGCAAAGAATAACGCGCACGGCTTGTGCGCAATTACTCAGTGGTATCAGGCTGGTGAACTCCGTATTGAGTGCACAAGCATTCTGTGGAGGCCGACATGGCAAACATTCTAGAAATCAAAGACCTGCGCAAATCCTATGATGGTGGGTTTGAGGCACTAAAAGGCGTGAACCTTGAGATCGAAGAAGGTGAGATTATTGCTCTGCTTGGTCCTAATGGTGCAGGTAAAACCACATTGATTTCAACGATTTGTGGCATTACCTCTGTAACGTCTGGTGACGTTAAGGTTGCTGGCAACTGTATCAAGGATGACTTTCGCGCAGCCCGCAGTTTGATTGGTTTGGTGCCGCAAGAAGTCGCGCTTGAGCCGTTTGAGAAAGTCATCAACACAGTGCGTTTTTCACGTGGTTTGTTTGGTAAATCACGTGATGAGGCAGCGATTGAACACATCCTGCGCCGCCTGTCTCTTTGGGATAAACGCGACAATGCGGTCAAAGAATTGTCGGGTGGTATGAAGCGCCGCGTCCTGATCGCTAAGGCATTGGCCCACGAACCACGGGTCCTGTTTTTGGACGAACCAACCGCAGGTGTTGACGTTGAGCTGCGCAAAGACATGTGGGACATCGTTGCTGACTTGAAAGCCGATGGCGTGACGATCATCTTGACAACACACTACATCGAAGAGGCTGAAGCCATCGCTGATCGCGTTGGTATCATTGCCAAAGGTGAGCTGTTGTTGGTCGAGGAAAAAGACAAGCTGATGGAGCGTATGGGTAAAAAAGAGTTGGAGGTTCAGTTGACCGATCCGCTCGATACAATCCCCAAATTACTGGCAAAATATGAACTGGCGCAGACGCATGATAAAACATCGGTGATCTATACCTACGACACCAGAGGTGAGCGTACAGGCATCACGCAGTTGTTGAATGACATCGCAGCTGCGGGTCTTTTTTTGCGCGATGTCTCAACACGTCAAAGCAGCCTCGAAGACATTTTCGTGACCTTGGTGCAGGAGGACGCAGCATGAACTGGACTGCGATCAAAGCAATTTACGTATTCGAAATGGCGCGGTTTTTCCGCACATTTCTTCAAAGCTTGATTTCACCTGTTATTTCGACATCACTGTATTTCGTGGTCTTTGGTGCTGCGATCGGCAGCCGGATCGATCAGGTCGATGGCGTGAGCTATGGTGCATTTATTGTGCCTGGTTTGGTAATGCTAACGGTGATGACACAGTCGATTTCCAACGCATCTTTTGGTATCTATTTCCCAAAATTCATAGGCACGATTTATGAACTCCTGTCCGCACCCATCAGCTTTTTAGAGATCGTTCTGGGTTATGTTGGCGCAGCTGCGACCAAGGCGATGTTCATCGGCGTTATCATCTTGATTACCTCGTTTTTCTTCGTCAATATTCAAATTGTACACCCCATCGCGATGGTTCTGTTCCTTGTCCTGACCTGTATCAGCTTTTCACTATTTGGCTTTATCATCGGCATTTGGGCAAAGAATTTTGAACAGCTGCAATTGGTGCCATTGTTGATTGTTACGCCCTTGGTCTTCTTGGGCGGGTCGTTCTATTCGATCTCAATGCTGCCGCCGGTTTGGCAAACAATTTCGATGTTCAACCCCGTTGTTTACTTGATCTCTGGCTTCCGTTGGGCGTTCTTTGGGCTAGAAGATGTGCCTGTCGCAACCAGTCTTTTGGCGATCGGTTTCTTTACCGCGCTTTGCCTTGGGGCCGTATACTGGATCTTTAAAACGGGCTGGCGCATTCGCACTTAAATCCACATGCCCTTGTGTGACGCGAGGGACCAACTAGATTGATAGATATGAAACGCTGGATACCTTTTCTGAAATCTGAACCAACTGTTGCTATCATCCGACTTCAGGGCATGATCGCAAGTGGTGGACGCGGCGCATTAAATGACCAAGCGTTGGCTGGTGTTATTGAAAAAGCCTTTGCGCGCGGTAAACCTGCGGCTGTTGCTCTTGAGGTGAATTCACCAGGTGGCAGTCCCGTTCAATCCTCATTGATTGGTGCGCGTATTCGCCGGTTGGCTGAAGAAAAGAACATTCCTGTTATTGCCTTTGTCGAAGATGTTGCTGCGTCTGGCGGATACTGGTTGGCTGCGGCGGCCGACGAAATATACGCCGATCCGTCATCCGTTGTTGGATCGATTGGAGTTATTTCTGCTGGCTTTGGTGCGCATGAGTTGTTGGCCCGTCAGGGTGTGGAACGGCGCGTTTACACTGCTGGCGAGTCCAAATCGATGTTGGACCCTTTCCGCGAGGAACAGCCAGAAGATGTGGCACGCCTTAAAGGGTTGTTGAATGGTATTCACGCCAATTTTATAGACCATATAACAGAACGCCGTGGTGCTAAGTTGGACCAAGAGGCAAAGCTATTTACAGGCGAAGTTTGGTTGGCCAAGCGTGCGGTCGAACTGGGCCTGATTGATGGTATTGGCCACCTTAAACCGATGCTCAAAGAGCGCTTTGGGAAAAAGGTCAAGTTTCGTCACTATTGTTTGAAACGCTCGTTCATGTCACGTTTTGGGGCGCATATGGCGCAGGACGCAATGGCATCTGTTGAGGAACGTGCTGCTTACGCACAGTTTGGATTGTAAGACATGATTTTCAAACTGGTCACTTTGTTCCTTGTCTTCATTGCATGTCTTGCAATGCTTGGAAAAATGCACTGGATCGGTGGAAAACGCCTAGCAAACGCTAAATGCAAATTATGTGGGCGGTTTCGTATTGGCAAAGGTCCCTGTGGCTGTGGGCAAAACAAAACCTAGTTTCCGAAGTGTTTGGGAGGAGAGGTTCGATGACCAATAGTCTTGTCACTGGTGCGGGCCATAGACTGGGGCGCGCTATGGCGCTGTATTTGGCCACGCGTGGTCATGACGTTGGTGTCCACTACTCGACTTCCGAAGATGCTGCATTGGCAGTTGTCGCCGAAATTAAGGCGATGGGGCGCAATGCAACTGCAGTCCAAGCTGATCTTTTGATTGAAGTAGATGCGCAGTCTTTAGTCTCGCGCGCAGCGGAGCAATTGGACGGGCCGATCTTGTGCCTTGTGAACAACGCTTCGACCTTTGAACATGATACTATCGAAACAGCTTCGCGCAATACTTGGGATCACAACATCGGTAGCAACCTGCGCGCCCCATTTATTTTGACCCAAGCAATGGCGGCGCAGGACTTGCCTAAAAGGCTTGATGTCGAGGGTGAGCCGATTGCGGTTGGGTTAATAGTTAATATGGTCGATCAACGTGTGCGCAAGCTGACCCCTGATTTCACGACCTACACTCTGGCAAAGATGGGACTGTGGGCTTTGACCCAAACCACGGCCCGCGCACTGGCACCTAACATCCGTGTGAACGCCATTGGACCGGGACCAACGTTGCAAAACATACGACAAAGCGACGAAGACTTTGCCAAGCAACGCAGGGCCACCGTTCTAAAACGTGGGGCTAACCTATCCGATATCACTGCGGCTTTGGGATATTTCCTAGATGCGCCCGCCGTAACGGGACAGTTAATTTGTACCGATGGGGGACAACACTTAGGTTGGGAAACCCCCGATGTTGTTGGGGGCGAATAAGGATGAGCGCTATTAGTTTTGCACCGCGTTTAGAAAGGTTGCGATTTGATTTATAAAAGACCTTTGTTTTCAGTGAGTTGTGCGGATCAAAATTTTTTATCTATTTATTTCAGTGGGTTATGTAACTGCCTATTTTTTGTGCATTTCGGTGAAGCGCCCAAAAAATAACGAAAATTACCCAATACACCAAAGTTATAGACAGAGTTATCCACAAGAACAGTGGACTAGTTAAAGCTTGATCCCACTTGGGCTAAAGTGCAACTAAACAAAGAATCGAGTGCGACTCACATGGCGACTGATCACGAAGAACCACAACCACAGAGTGAT
This sequence comes from uncultured Paracoccaceae bacterium, assembly GCA_905182105.1. Taxonomy (GTDB): domain Bacteria; phylum Pseudomonadota; class Alphaproteobacteria; order Rhodobacterales; family Rhodobacteraceae; genus Ascidiaceihabitans. The sequence continues at coordinate 3,464 of CAJJAR010000001.1, read as the reverse complement.
ATTCCTGTCCCGCAGGGTCATGAGGTTATTCAGGCTTACCTAAAGACAATTGATGGATCCCCCGGTGTCTACCGCATGTTGGATCACGAAAGTCGCGTGCTCTACGTGGGTAAGGCGCGGAATCTGCGCGCACGCGTTAGCAGTTACGCACGGCCAACGGGGCACTCTGGGCGTATTGCACGCATGATTTCGATGACTACGTCGATGATGTTCCTCACAACACGTACCGAAACCGAAGCGCTATTGCTTGAGCAGAACCTGATCAAACAGCTCAAGCCGAAGTTCAACGTGCTGCTGCGCGATGATAAGAGTTTTCCAAATATCTTGGTGACGGCCAAGCACGATTTTCCACAGTTGAAAAAGCACCGAGGCACCAAGAAGGAGAAGGGGAACTATTACGGCCCTTTCGCCAGCGCAAGTGCTGTGAATAGAACGCTGAATCAGTTGCAGCGTATGTTTTTGTTGCGTGACTGTACGGACTCGACCTTTGGCAGCCGAACGCGCCCGTGTTTGCAGTTTCAGATCAAACGCTGTTCTGCGCCGTGTGTGGGGAAAATCAGCCCTGACAGCTATCGCCAAACGGTCAAAGACGCCGAAGACTTCTTGAACGGGAAGACAACTGCGATCCAAGCGCGCCTTGCCTCTGAGATGTCAGCGGCGTCCGAAGAGTTGGAATTTGAACGCGCCGCCGCCTTGCGCGACCGGATCAAAGCATTGACCCAAGTGCAAACGGCACAAGGCATCAATCCCAAAGGCGTGTCTGAGGCAGACATTATCGCTCTGCACCTAGATGGTGGTCAGGCCTGTGTTCAGGTGTTTTTCATTCGCGCAAACCAGAACTGGGGGAACCATGATTATTACCCGAGAGTGGGAGCAGACATGGATGCGGCAGAGGTTCTTGAGGCCTTTGTGGGCCAGTTCTATGACACTCGCGAACCGCCCAAGCAGGTTATATTGTCCAACGAAATCGAAAACGTAGATTTGATGGCCGATGCCTTGTCGTTCAAATTGGGCCGCAAAGTCGAAGTACTTGTCCCAAAACGTGGTGAAAAGGCAGATCTGGTTGATGGTGCGTTGCGCAACGCACGTGAAAGTTTGGCCCGTAAGTTGGCGGAAACTGCAAGCCAAGCACGCCTTCTCAAGGGCCTGGCTGAGGCATTCGATCTGCCAGCGCCGCCTGAGCGAATTGAGGTCTACGATAACAGCCACATCTCTGGGACCAACGCTGTCGGTGGCATGATCGTCGCGGGGCCAGAAGGCTTCATAAGAAATCAATACCGCAAGTTCAACATCAAAGGGGAAGACATCACACCCGGCGACGACTTTGGTATGATGAAAGAGGTTTTGACCCGCCGGTTCAAACGCTTACTCAAGGAAGACCCCGATCGTGAAAGAGGCATGTGGCCTGATCTGCTGTTAATCGATGGTGGTGCGGGGCAGGTAAGTGCTGTGCGTGAAATTATGCAGAAATACGGTGTGGGCGACATTGCGATGGTTGGTGTAGCCAAGGGTGAAGACCGCGATGCAGGTAAAGAAGAATTTTACCGTACAGGTAAGCGCCCCTTTGCTTTACGTCACAATGATCCAGTTCTATACTTCGTCCAACGGATGCGGGATGAAGTCCACCGTTTTGCGATTGGCACCCACCGTGCGAAGCGCAGCAAGGCGATTGGTGCGTCGCCCCTGGATGGCATTCCCGGTGTAGGTGCTGCACGAAAACGTGCATTGCTGGCCCATTTTGGGTCTGCCAAAGCAGTGGCCCGCGCCAACCTAGCGGATTTGGAAGTGGTTCCGGGCGTTTCAAAAGGCATGGCACAAAAGCTATACGACTACTTTCAGCCAAGCTAATATTCGTAATTAACAAGAAATAGGCACCATTGTGTCGATGCTCCTCTTTTATCCAAGCCATAAGGTCGTTAATCGTAAGATTATGAATTGGACAATACCTAACATACTGACAGCGATCCGCCTGGCCGCCGCTCCAATGGTCGCCTTAATGTTCTTATATTTCACACGGCCCTACGCGGATTGGTTCGCGCTGGTTTTGTTTGTAAGCGCGGCCTTCACCGATTGGCTGGATGGTTACCTTGCGCGCAGCTGGCGCCAAGAGACCAAGCTGGGCGCGATGTTAGACCCGATTGCGGACAAAGCGATGGTTGTGATCGCGCTGATGGTTATCATCGGCTTCTCAAGTTGGTCTGGATGGTTGGTCCTACCTGCCACGGTGATTTTGTTCCGAGAGGTTTTCGTATCTGGTTTGCGTGAATTCCTTGGCGATACAGCAGGCACCTTGAAAGTGACAAAACTGGCGAAGTGGAAAACCACGCTTCAGATGGTCGCGATTGCAGTTCTATTTTCCCAAGGTGTTTTCGAGCATTACTTTGGTATGTCCATCATGGGCATGGACGATGCTATGGTGAATGCCGTGCTTTTGGGTAGTGAGGAAGATTATCTTGGCCTTGGTTGGAAGCTGAAAGGCGCACAATGGGCTGGCCAAATTGGCCTGATCTTATTGTGGATTGCAGCTGCACTGACTGCGATCACCGGCATCGATTATTTCCGCAAAGCGATCCCTTACCTCAAGGACGACAAGTGATGGACATTTTGTACTTTGCGTGGGTGCGTGAACGTATCGGTATCCCGCGCGAACAAGTTGAAACATCTGCAGCAACAGTTGCTGATTTGGTGGCTGAGCTACGCCTGCGCGAAGAACGTTATGAACTGGCGTTCTCTGACCTGACAGCCCTTCGGGTGGCTGTTGACCAAAAATTGGCTGACTTTGATGCGCCGCTGGATGGCGTGCGCGAGGTTGCGTTTTTCCCACCCATGACGGGCGGTTAAGCGATGCGCGTTGTTGTTCAAGAACAGCCTTTCGACATTGGCGCCGAAACGACAGCCTTCGCAGCAGGGCACAAAGAAATGGGTGCGATCGTGACCTTCACGGGCATCGTGCGCGACCTCCCTGATGATCCATTGCAAGCGATGGAAATCGAACATTACCCCGGCATGACCGAAGCCGCCTTAACAGAGATTGCGCAAACAGCGATTGATCGATGGACGCTTGGTGATGCACTGGTCATTCACCGCTATGGGCGTCTGGTTCCTGGTGAGATGATCATGATGGTGGCCACTGCATCCAAGCATCGCAAAGATGCGTTTGAAGCAGCAGAATACCTTATGGACTACCTCAAATCCCGCGCCCCGTTTTGGAAACGCGAGATCACTGACATTGGCGAAAGCTGGGTTGCGTCCAAGGCCGAAGACGAAGATGCGCTGACCCGTTGGTAGGTTTGGTTTTAAAAGACCAAAACATCTTTAAGACAACCAGCAAGTGGTGTGGTTTTCATCGATGGGAGAGCTGCGCGTAGTTTGGTGGCATCCACCGAATGTGATACATTCCAAAGGTTCCGCATTTCGTGGAGTTCTTTGATTGTTGGTGAGAAAAGTCCAAGGGACGGGATCAT